>NZ_AP022586.1:2789755-4184632 GCF_010731695.1 Mycolicibacterium litorale | reverse complement strand
CTGCGGCGCTGCGTGCGACATGCCAAGAGCTCGGCGAGCACCTGCCGAACGGCCTGCCGCGCATGCTGCTGATCGCCGACGGCACGCTGGACGGCTGGCTGACCTACCCGGAATGCGTCGCCGACCAACCGGATACACCGATCGCCGACGAGATCGAAGGCGATCTGCTGCAGTACTCGTCGGGCACCACCGGCAGGCCCAAGGGCATCAAACGCGCTCTGCCGCACCAGCCGCCGTCCGAGGTGCCGGGCATGATGTCGCTGCTCGTCAGCGTCTGGATGCAGCCGGATTCGGTGTACCTGAGCCCCGCCCCGCTCTACCACACGGCGCCGTCGGTGTGGTCGATGAACGTCCAGGCCGCCGGGCACACCGTCGTGGTGATGGAGAAGTTCGAGCCGCAGAGTGCGCTCGAGGCGATTCAGCGCTACGGCGTCACCCACGGCCAGTTCGTCCCGGCCATGTTCACCCGCATGCTCAAACTGCCTGAGCAGGTGCGTAATTCGTACGACGTGTCGAGCCTGCGCCGCGTCATCCACGCCGCCGCGCCGTGCCCGGTCGAGATCAAGAAACAGATGATCGACTGGTGGGGCCCGATCATCGACGAGTACTACGCGTCCTCCGAGGCGCACGGATCGACGATCATCAGCGCGGAGGAATGGCTCGCCCACCCCGGCTCGGTGGGTAAGCCGATGACCGGTGCGCTGCACATCCTCGACGAGGACGGCAACGAGTTGCCGCCGAATCAGGCCGGCGAGATCTACTTCGAGGGCGGCGCCTCCTTCGAATACCTCAACGACCCCGACAAGACCGCCGCGTCTCGCCACGAAAAGGGTTGGGCGACAGTCGGTGACATCGGGTACCTCGACGAGGAGGGCTACCTGTACCTGACCGACCGCCGCCACCACATGATCATCTCCGGCGGGGTCAACATCTACCCGCAGGAAGCCGAGAACATGCTGGTCACCCACCCGAAGGTGCTCGACGCGGCGGTGTTCGGGGTGCCCGACGAGGAGATGGGCCAGCGCGTCAAAGGTGTGGTGCAGACCGTCGACCCGGCCGACGCCACCGACGCCTTCGCCGAGGAACTGCTCGGATGGCTGCGGGATCGGTTGGCGCACTACAAGTGTCCGAAGTCGATCTCGTTCGAGCCGCAGCTGCCCCGCACGGACACCGGCAAGCTCTACAAGCAGGAGCTCGTCAAGAAGTACTCGTGAGCCTCGTCGAGCTGCCCGCCGGGATCGTCGTCGGTGTCGAGACACCGGACGACGGTGCGGCGTTCACGCTGACCGAACACGCCGGTGCGGACGACCGGCGGACGGTCGAGGTGGACTCGGTGCCCCGCACGCTCGAGGTGCTGGCCGAACGGTGTGAACGCTGGCCGCAGACCGCCGCGGTGTGCGACGACGTCCTGCGCTCGGTCGACCCGGCCGCCCCCGCCCGGCCCGGCGTCATCACCGAATCGCTGGCGTACTCCACGCTGCAGGCCGGGCCGGAGTTCGCGCGGTGGCTCGCCGAACGGGGCCCGGCAACGATGCCCGCGCTACCCGATCCGGTACGCGCCTCCCGCGTCGGCGGCACGCTGTCGGTCGAGTTCAACCGTCCGCAACGGCACAACGCGTTCTCCACCGATGCCAGGGCCGCCCTGCTCGAGGCGCTCGAGGTCGCGCGCCTCGACCCGTCGGTCGAGGAGGTCGTACTCTCCGGCGCCGGCCGATCATTCTGCAGCGGAGGCGATCTCGCCGAATTCGGCAGCTTCGCCGACCCGGCCAGCGCGCATCTCGCCCGCACCCGGCACAGCCCGGCACTGGTGCTCGACGAGCTGACCGCCCGCCTCGGCAGGCGTTGCCGCGCCCGGGTGCACGGTCAGGTGCTGGGCAGCGGACTGGAGATGGCAGCCTACTGCGGCTGGGTGGTGAGCACCCCCGACGCGGTGTTCGGCCTGCCCGAGCTCGGCCTGGGCCTGATCCCCGGTGCGGGCGGCACCGTCAGCGTCACCCGCCGCATCGGGCGGTGGCGCACGATGTTCCTGGTGCTGTCCGGTCGGACGATCGATCCGCCCACCGCACTGAGATGGGGGCTGATCGACGCCGTCGAGTGATATGGGCGAGGGGCGCCCGGGGGGATGGGCGCCCCTCGCGTTCGGGGGGATGAGCTCCGGTTGGTCAATCTGCTGGTTAGAACGGAACCGGTCAAGCTTTTGATTTCCGATGGCAGCAATTGATCGGTAGGTGGCATAAACGCCGTTGCGGATCAGCGCTGGCGAGCGGGCCGCACGATCACCTCGTTGACGTCCACACCCTCGGGTTCGTCGATCGCGTAGGCGATGGCGCGGGCGATCGCCTCCGGCGGGATCGCGGCCGCCCGGTACTCCCGCATTGCCGCCGCGGCGTGGGTGTCGGTGATGGATTCGGCGAGTTCGGACTCCACCACCCCGGGCGACACCGTGGTGACCCTGATCGACGGGTCAGACTCCTGGCGCAGGCCTTCGGTGATCGCCCACGCGGCGTACTTGGTGGCGCTGTACACCGCGGACGTCGGCACCACTTCGTGTGCGCCGATCGACGCCACGGTGACGAAGTGCCCGCCGCCGAGCCGTTGGAAGTGCGGCAGCGCCGCGGCGATGCCGTTGAGCAGGCCGCGCACGTTGACGTCGATCATCGCGTCCCACTGGTCGATTAGCAGCGCGTCGAGGCGGGACAGCGGCATGACGCCGGCGTTGTTGACGATGACGTCGATGCGGCCGTGCGCGGCGGCTGCGGCGTCGACGAAGGCGGCCATGTCGGCGCGGTC
Source organism: Mycolicibacterium litorale (assembly GCF_010731695.1). Classification (NCBI taxonomy): domain Bacteria; kingdom Bacillati; phylum Actinomycetota; class Actinomycetes; order Mycobacteriales; family Mycobacteriaceae; genus Mycobacterium; species Mycolicibacterium litorale. Next base: position 4,181,842 of record NZ_AP022586.1, on the reverse strand, counting down.
GGTGACGTCGAGCCGGCGCACGGACAGGCTGCCGTGTTCCAGACCCGTTGCGCTGTCGGCGAGTTCGCGCAGCCGGTCTTCGCGGCGGGCGCCGGCGACGACGTGATGGCCGGCGCGGGCGAGGTGGATGGCGGCAGCGGCGCCGATCCCGCTGCTCGCCCCGGTGATGAGGATGATCTTCGAATCAGTCATGCCGTCCACCATGGTGCGGCGGCGCGGGCACTACCAGGACGCGGTGAGACTGGGTGCGCCACACCCAGGCTGCTGCCGCCTTGCGTACCTATCGTTGAGTCATGTCCGAACTCGGCGACTATCTGCGTAGCCGGCGCGCCCACGTGCGGCCCGAAGACACGGGACTGGTGTCGACGGGTGTGCGGCGGGTGCCCGGTCTACGCCGCGAAGAGGTCGCGTGGCTGGCCGGGCTGAGCGTGGACTACTACGTGCGGCTGGAGCAGGGCCGCGAACGGTCCCCGTCGGCGCCGGTCCTCGATGCGCTTGCCGCGGCGCTGCGCCTGGACCACGACGGCCACCGGCATCTCTTCCGGCTGGCGGGCCTGGCGCCGCGGCTGGAGTCCCCGCGGACACCCGACCGGGTCGATCCGGCGCTGCTGAGGCTGATGGCGTCCTGGCCGGAGAACCCGGCCCTGGTCTACAACCGGGCCTACGACGTGCTGGCCGCGAACCCGCTGGCCGATGCGCTGTTCGGCGATTTCGGAGCCGGCCGCAACCTCATGCTGCTGGTGTTCACCGAACCGCGAGCCCGCGACTTCTACGTCGACTGGCAGGACATCGCCGAGAACTCGGTCGCCGGGTTCCGGCTGAACTACACTGCCGCACCGGCGGATCCGCGCGTGCAGGCGGTGCTGGCCGAGCTGCTCACCGGAAGCGCCGAGTTCCGCGCGCTCTGGGAGCGCCATGACGCGCGCGGAAAGTCGCTCACCAGCAAGGCATTCCGTCATCCCGACATCGGTGTGCTCGAACTGACCATGCAGACGTTCGACGTACGGTCTACGCCCGGCCAGGAGCTGGTGGTCTATGACGCCGAACCGGCCAGCCCGAGCGCAGATGCGCTCAAGCTGCTCGGCAGCATCGCCGCGACTGCCCGGCGGTGATCAGGTGTGCGCCTCGAGGTGTTTGCCGAGCTTGGCGAGCTGCTGCTTGTAGCCCCACTTCATCCCGAACGCGGCCATCTTGGCCTTGGAGCCGATCTGGGTGATCGACACATGGAGCCTGACGGTCGTCATGCCCTGGTCTTCGGTGAGGGTGATGTCGTTGGTGTGCACGATGGTCGAGGTCGCTTCCTCCCCCTCGGTCCACGACCGGGCCTCGTAGGACAGCCGGGACGGCGCTTCCACGCGGGTGAGCGTCCCCGCCATCGGCCAGCGCGTGCCCTGGTACCTGCCCATCTCCGCGCCGGCCTCCATGACGATGTAGATCTCGCCACCGACGCGCAGATCGATTCGGCATTCGGGGACCAGCGTCTTCTCCGGACCCCACCACTGCCGGAGCACCTCCGGCCGGGTCCACGCGTCCCACACCGTGGTGAGGGGAGCGCGGTACGTCCGCTCGAGGTCGAGTTCTTTGGGCTTGGTGAACAATTGCAGAATCATCGCGGTTCCTCCTGTGGCGAGTCAGGCGACGGCTCGCGTGACGATCTCGGCGATCCGTGCCTCGGTGGCCTGGTCGAGTTCGGTGAGAAACCAGGCTGATCCGATGAGCTTGTGCGAGGCGCCCTCGTCAGGGGCGAGGTTGGCCTTCTCGGTGAGGCCGAACGAGACGTAGTCGTCGGCGTCGACCCGGAAGAAGCAGAGCACCGGGCTGCTCTTCGATCGCGCGTATCCCGGCATCCCGTACCAGAGGCGCGGTTTGAGGTCGGGACCGGCCGCCATGATCACCTCGTGCAACCGTGCCGCGACATCGCGGTACGCGGGCAGTTCGGCGATCTTGTCGGTCACCGCGCTGATGCCGGCGTCGCGGTCACTCGCGTTCTCGGTGGCCATCGGGCTTCCTTTCGCGGGTCATGGAGTCGAGATAGTCGCCCAGCGAGTCGAGCCGGGCCTCCCAGAGGCGTTCGAAGGATTCGACCCAGCGGCCGATTTCGGCGAAGGGTTCCGCCTCGAGGTGGTAGATCCGCCGTCGGGCCAGGGATTCCCCGGCGACGAGGCCGGAATCGCCAAGCACCCGAAGGTGTTTGCTCACCTGCGGCTGGCGGATGCCCAGTTCGTCGGCGATCTCGCCGACCGACTTCGGTCCGACGCGCAGCAGCTCGACGATCCTGAGGCGGCTCGGTTCTGCCAGTGCCCCGAAGACCGTCGCCTGCATGCCTCCGAACGTACGACCCTTGACATATTCCTGTCAAGGAATACGTCAGTCACCGGTCAGCTCGAGCGGCGCAACGTCACCCGGTAGGTGTACTGCTCGGGCAGGAAGTGGCTGACCGACAACTCGACGGGCCTGCCCGCACTGTCCGAGTACAGGCGGTCGACGCGCAGCATCGCGTGTCCCTGCGGACAGCCCACCGCCGAGGCGACCGCATCGTCGGCCGGCGCGACCGTGATCGACTGCGCCGCTTCGGCAATGGGCTCAGCCAGATGCGGTTCGAGCAGCCCGATCACGGTGTGGGTGCTGACCGCACCGGTCTGCAGCGCGGGGTCCCCGTCGACGTGGCGGGCGATCGACGGCGGCAGGTGCACCGTCGTCGCCACGAAGGGCACCCCGTGGCCGGATGCACCGTGCAGGCGGCGGAACACCACGGTGTGGACGACGTCGTCGTCGAGCCGCAACCGGCTGGCCGCCGCCACGTCGACCCGGCGCCCGACCCCGCGCACCACCTCCATCGTGGTGTCCTGGGACAGGCTCATCAGGTCCTCGATGGAACCCAGCTGACGGAGGTACCGCCCGGACTCCCGCGCGTAGGTGCCCCGCCCCGGGACCCGGTACACCACCCCTTCGGCTACGAGGTCCTGAAAAGCCCGCCGCACCGTCTGGCGCGACAACCCGTGCTGCGCAACGAGTTCGGTCTCGGTCGGCAGCCGCGTGCCGTCCCGGTAGCGGCCGGCCGCGATCTCGCCGCGCAGGCGGTCGCGCAGCAGCTGGTAGGCCGGCTCGGGTTTGATCGCGGGCTCCTAGATCCCGCCCCGGGCGACCAGCTGGGCGGCGATCACGTTGCGCTGGATCTCGTTGGTGCCCTCACCGACAATCATCAGCGGGGCGTCGCGGAAGTAGCGCTCGACGTCGAATTCGGTGGAGTAACCGTATCCGCCGTGGATCCGGACCGCGTTGAGCGCGATCTCCATCGCGACCTCGGAGGCGAACAGTTTGGCCATCCCAGCCTCCATGTCGGCGCGCTCCCCGCTGTCGTACCGCTCGGCGGCGTACCGGGTCAGCTGTCGCGCCGCGGTCAGCTTGGTCGCCATGTCGGCCAGGTAGTTCCCGATCGACTGGTGCTTCCAGATCGGCTGACCGAAGCTCTCCCGGTCCTGGGCGTAGCGCAGCGCGTCCTCGAGCGCGGCCGTCGCCACCCCCAGCGCCCGCGAGGCCACCTGGATGCGGCCCGTCTCCAGCCCCTTCATCATCTGCGCGAAGCCCCGGCCGGGCTCCCCGCCGAGAATCGCCGTCGCCGGCACCCGGCAGTCGTCGAAGATGAGCTCGCAGCTCTCCACGCCCTTGTAGCCGAGTTTGGGCAGATCCCGCGACACGGACAGCCCCGTCGTGCCCTGTTCGACGAGCACCACCGAGATACCCCGGTGCCGAGGCGTCGCGGACGGGTCGGTCTTGCACAGCAGCGCGATCAGACCCGACCTGCGCGCGTTGCTGATCCACGTCTTCGATCCGTTGACGACCAGACCGTCACCGTCGGACGGCAGCGCCGTGGTGCTCATGTTCTGCAGGTCAGAGCCGCCTCCCGGCTCCGTCAGCGCCATGGTCGCCCGGATCTCGCCGCTGGCCATCCCGGGCAGGTACGCCCGCTTCTGGTCCTCGGTGCCGAACAGTGTGAGCAGTTTCGCGACGACGGTGTGCCCGCCCATCGCGCCCGCCAGGCTCATCCAGCCGCGGGAGAGCTCCTGGGTGACCTCGACGTAGCAGGGCGTCGACACCGGCGAGCCGCCGTACTCCTCGGGGACCGCCAGCCCGTAGATGCCGATGCGCTTCATCTGCTCGATCCACGCCCCCGGATAGTCGTTGGCGTGTTCGACCTCGCGCACCGAGGGCTTGACGTCGCGGTCCACGAACGCGCGGACCGTTTCGACCAGCATGGTCTCTTCTGCACTCAACTGGCTGCTCATGGAACTCCTCGCAAATGTACGGCCATATTGACACAGCCGATCGTGCACTGTCAGCATCGGGCCGTGACTTTGTACGGCCATATCGCCGGCGGACCTTACTTCGACGATCTCGCGGTGGGCCAGGCGTTCGACACCGCGCCGTCGATGACGCTGACGGCCGGCGCGGCCGCCGTGCACCAGTCGATCCTCGGCGACCGGCTGCGCCTGGCACTCGACGCCGAGCTCGCCGCGGCGGTGACGGGCGCGACGGCGCCGCTGGCGCATCCCGGCCTGGTGTGCGACGTCGCGATCGGCCAGTCGACGGTGGTGACCCAGCGGGTGAAGGCCAACCTCTTCTACCGCGGCCTGGCGTTTCACCGCTATCCCGTCCTGGGCGACAGCCTGTTCACCCGCACCGAAGTCGTGGGGCTGAAACAGAACTCGGCCAAACCGGGACGCGCACCGACCGGTCTGGCCGCGCTGCGAATGACGACCGTCGATCAACTCGGCCGTCTCGTGCTGGACTTTCACCGCTGCGCGATGCTGCCGCTGCGCGACGGCGCCGCCGACACGGGACACGCCGACGACCTGTCGACGATCGGCACGGACAACCCGGTCCCGGATCCGGCGGCGGACTGGGACGCCGACGCCTACCGGACGCGCGTGCCGTCGTCGGCACTCGATTCCCGGCTCGCGGGTGCGGTGCTTCACAGCACCGCCGACGTGGTGACCAGCGCGCCGGAACTCGCGCGCCTCACGCTCAACATCGCCGCCGCACACCATGATTCGCGGGTCGGAGGCGGCCGGCGCCTGGTGTACGGCGGGCACACCATCGGGCTGGCGCTGGCACAGGCCACCCGGCTGCTGCCCGATCTGGCGACGGTGCTGGCGTGGGAGTCCTGCGATCACACCGGCCCGGTGCACGAGGGCGACACCCTCTACAGCCGGCTGCACGTCGAGGCCGTGACGCCGCTGCCCGATGGCCGCGGCGGGGTGCTCCACCTGCGGTCGCTGGTGTACGCCGTCGGCGGCGACCAGGACCGCCAGGTGCTGGACTGGAAGTTCTCCGCGCTCCACTTCTGAGCTCGCTCGCCGCCGTTTCCCCGCGAGCAGACCACTCCCGCCGCGGCCGAGTCGTGGTTCCAACGGTGTGCGCCCCAGGCCCGCGAGCGCATCCTGCGCGCGTAGCAGACAGAGAATCGCGTGCTTGGGCAGCTCCGGACGCGAGTCTGTGTCTGCTCGCGGGACAATGGCGCGGTGAGTGTGTTCGCGATTCCGGCCGCGGTGCTCGCGCACGCCGGACGCCTGGCGGCGGCGCTGCCCGTCGACGTGGACATCCCCGAACTGCTGACCGGACGGGCCGCACTGCTCGGCCTGCCGCAGCCGGGGCAGGTCTCGGCAGGCGGGGCGTCGCGGCTACTGCGGGCGCGCGACGCGTGGTGCGCGCTCACGCTGTCCCGGCCCGATGACGTCGCGGCCGTGCCCGCCCTGCTCGAGGGCGACGACGTCGGCACGGACCCGTGGCCGGCCATCGCGGATTGGCTGACGAACCGGGATGCGGACACCGCCGTCGCCCGTGCGCGCCTGTTGGGGATGCCCGCCGCGGTGCTCGCCGAGACCTCGCCGGCGCAGCCCGACGGCACGCCACTCGGCCCGCCGGCCGCGCCGCGCACATGGGCGGACCTGCTGGTCGTCGAGCTCGCGTCGATGTGGGCCGGACCGTTGTGCGGCCGCATGCTGGCCGGTGCCGGGGCGACCGTGGTGAAGGTCGAGAGCCCGACACGTCCCGACGGGACCCGCGGCGGGTCGCCTGAGTTCTTCGACTGGGTGAACAGCGGGAAGCACTGTGTCACTTTGGATTTCGACAACCCAGGCGAATTGCGCGCGCTGCTCGCCGCGGCCGATGTGGTGATCGAGGGATCGCGGCCGGCCGCGTTGGCGCGACGGGGTCTGGGGCCGGACACGATTCCCGCACGCGACGGACGGGTCTGGGTGCGCATCACCGGATACGGCACGACGGGTGAGCGCGCCGAATGGGTTGCGTTCGGGGACGACGCCGCGGTGGCGGGCGGTCTGGTCGGCGGTACGGGTGACGCGCCGCATTTCCTGGGCGACGCGATCGCGGACCCGCTGACCGGGCTCACGGCGGCCCACGCGGTCTTCGAGGCGCTGCGCCGAGGCGGCGGTGAGCTGCTCGCGGTGTCGATGGCGGGCGTCGCAGCGAGCTACGCCGCCCTGCCCGACGAGGGCACCGTCGATGTGACACCGCACCGGCCCGCCCCTCGCGCACCGGCGTCCGGCCTGGGCGCCGACAATGCCGCGGTACGTCGTCTGCTCGAAAGCCGTTCGGCACCATGTTGATTCAACGCGCCACGCTGCTCGACGGCTCACGGGTCGACATCCGTCTGCGGGACCGCATCGCCGACGTCGCGGCGACGCTGGCGCCCGAGCGTGGGGAGACGGTCCTCGACGCCGCGGGCCAGACGGTGATCCCCGGGCTGCACGACCACCACGTCCACCTGCTCGCCGCGGCGGCGGCCCTTGATTCGGTGCGGGTCGGACCCGGCGACGTGGGAGACCGCGACGGTCTGGTGCGCGCACTGGCCGACGCGATACCGGGCGACGACGGGTGGATCCGAGCCGTGGGCTACCACGAGGCGGTCGCCGGGCCGCTGGACCGCGCGGCGCTCGACGCGCTGTGCCCCGCGGTGCCCGTGCGGGTACAGCACCGCAGCGGCGTGGTGTGGACGGTCAACTCGGCCGGGCTGGCGCGCCTGGGGCGCAGCGACCATCCCGACGGCACACTGCACAGCGCCGATCCGGGCTGGACGGCCGAACGCCGGGACGTGCCGCTGGACCGGCTCAGCAGGCGGCTGGCGCGTTACGGGGTGACCGGGGTCACCGACGCCACACCGGGTCTCGACGCGCATCTCGAAGGCGAGGTCCTCCAGCGCCTCCACGTCCTCGCCCCGGGTAAGCGGATCCTGCACGACGACGGACTCGACCTCGACGAGCTGACGGACTGGATCACCGACACGCACGCCGGGGGTGTACCGGTCGCGGTGCACTGCGTCACCGCCGCGCAGCTGGTCGTCACGATCGCCGCGCTGCGCGTCGCGGGTGTACGCCCGGGGGACCGCATCGAGCACGCCGCCGTGGTGCCCGACGACTGCGTCGGCGACCTCGTCGGCCTCGGCGTGACCGTGGTGACGCAGCCGAACTTCGTCGCCGAACGCGGCGATCAGTATCTCGCCGACGTGCCGGCCGACGCGCAGCACGAATTGTGGCGCGTTGCGAGCCTGCTGAGGGCAGGTGTGCCACTGGCGTTTTCGACCGACACCCCGTTCGGCGACGGCGACCCGTGGGCGGTGATGCGGGCGGCCGTACAGCGCCGCACCCCGTCGGGAGCAATACTCGGACCCCGCGAGAAGATCGACAGTGCAACGGCATTCGCGCTGTTCCACGGCTCCGCCGACGCGCCGACGGCGCCGCGGACCGTCGCGCTCGGGCAGCCCGCAGACCTGTGCGTCGTCGAGGGCACACCGCGCGACGTGCTGGCCGACCTCGACGGCGACCGCGTCCGGACGACGATCATCGCCGGCCGAACCGTCTAGCGTCAGTCCTCCTTGCGGATCAGCCGCCCGAGCGCTTCCCGGTCGGAGGCCAGCAGTTCCTCGATGCGCTCGTGGTTGACGTCGGCGACGATGATCTCACCGACATCCTTGTGCACGTTGCTGAAGATGCCGTGCGACTTCATCTTCTCGGTCTGGTAGACGTTGTCGTCGGTCGGTGTCACGTAATACACGGCGTCGGCCTTGAAGCGGTGCACCAGCCACAGGTGCACCAACGTCATCAGCCGCTTCTGGCGCAGCTTCTCGGCGTAGGTGTTCTGGTCGCGCACCGTGAGGATGCTGCGGCCGTACCGGTCCTTGATCGGGTCGACGAGCACGTCGGCGAGTTTCTCCTCACCGCCGGATCGCTCGCCGTAGATACCGAGCTCCAGCACCTCCCCGCCGGCGCGCCGCGGCCGCAGCTGCACCCGCAGCTTCTCCCCGAGCTGATAGTGCTCACTCCACAGCGCCAGCCAGTCCTCCAGCAGCTTCTTGGGCACCTCGGTCTGCACCAGATGCTGATGCTGGGTGGAACCCTTACCCATCGCCTTGGTGGTGGCGGTACGGCCCGACGACGCCAGCAGCGCCGCATCGCTTCGCGGCCCGCCGACCAGCGTCTGCGGTGTGCGATAGGGGGATTCGACCAGCCGCATCTTTCGCTGCAGGCGCGCCAGTGCCAGCATGCCGTCCTGTCGCAGCGCGGTCGCGAACTCCTCGGAGGCGACGCCGTCGACCTGGTGCCCGCCGTAGGTGATGAAGTTGAAGACGAAGCCCATCTTGCCGAGCTCCTCGGGGAACGCCCGCATGTCCTCGTCGGTCATCCCGGTGGTGTCCCAGTTGAACGACGGCGACAGGTTGTAGGCAAGCATCTTGTCGGGGAATTCGGCGTGGATGGCCTCGGCGAACTCCCGGGCGTCGGCGAGGTCGGCCGTCTTGGTCTCCATCCACAGGATGTCGGCGAACGGCGCGGCGGCCAGCTGTTTGGCGATCGCGTACGGAATACCGCCGCGCAGTTGGTAATAGCCCTCGGGCGTCTTGGCCAGTTCGCAGTCCCAGGCCACGTCGACGCCGAGCTCCCTGGCCTTCTTGCCTGCGGTGTACAGCGACGCCCGCTTGGCGAATTGCTGCCACTCGTCGACGCCCATCGCGTACGCCTCGCCGTCGCCCTCGGCGAACTCCAGCCGCGCCGCCACCGCCTCGGCGTACGTCTTGAGCCCGGCGTCCTCCTCCCACGCGGCGATGAACTGCGACTCGACGTCGTCGTAGAGCGCGTCGTTGGTCGGGTCGCCGTCCGAACGCCACTGCTCGACGGCCTTGGCGATCACGTCGGCGATGCCGTGGCGCTCCAGCCAGGCCCTGGCGGTCGCGTACTCGCCCTCGGGCAGCCAGTACAGCAGATGGCCGTTGAGCGCGGTGACACCCGCGTCGTAGAAGCTGCGCATCATCGCCAGGAAGCACGACTTGTACGACGGGATCGACAGATTCGTCGCGCCGAGCAGGAACGGCTGATCGCGTTCGTCGGCACGGCTGTCGATCAGGTTGGCCGCCTCGGCGTCGGTGCGGGCCACGATGATGCCGGGCACCCCCATGATGTCGAGCTGGAAGCGGGCGGTGTTGAGCCGTTTGATCTGTTCGTCCGACGGCACCAGCACCTTGCCGCCCTGATGGCCGCACTTCTTGGTGCCGGGACGCTGGTCCTCGATGTGGTAGCCGGGCACACCGGCCTCGACGAACCGGCGAATCAGGTTGCGCACGTGCGGATCACCGCCATGGCCGGTGTCGGCGTCGGCGATGATGAACGGCCGGAAGTCGTAGACCGGCGTGCTCGCCCTCTGTTCGGGGCTCATCCGCAGCCGCAGGTAGTTCTGGTTGCGGTCGGCGGTGAGCAGCGCGCGCACCAGACCCGCGGCCTCGTCGGGCACCTGGCTGAGCGGATAGCTGGCCAGATCGGGCCCGGGATCCTCGTCGGTGGACCCCTTCGCCGACGTCGCCCACCCGCCGAGGTAGATGCCCTCGATGCCGACGCGTTTCATCGTGACGGCCTGGCCGGGGGAGTAGGGGCCGAAGGTCGTGATGCTCTTGCCCTCGGCGAACAGTTCGCGAAGCCGCGGGTAGAAGGCCGTCGCCGCCTCCCGGGCCACGGTGTAATCGACGGGGATCGTGCCGCGCTGCTCGACGACCTGCCGGGCCGTGTAGAGGCGGGTGATGCCCTCGAACCGCGGGCTGTCGAAATAGCGCTGGGTGTCGGCGACGTCCTGGTCGAACGCCGTTTGGGCGTGAGATGCCGGGGCCTGAGTTTCCGCGTGGATGGTCACGGTGGCGCTCCTCATCGAGCAGTTGTTCCCGGCTCCGCGATCCAGAGCCGTCATGTGCCCGACGATACGACGGTCGGTGCGCGTCGGTGGTTACGTTGGACCAATGAAGGAGAAACGATGAAGCTCGCCGGATACACCGCACTCGTCACCGGTGCCAGTGGCGGTATCGGCGAGGAGTTCGCCACCCGCCTGGCCGCCGACGGGGCCTCGCTGATCCTCGTCGCACGCCGCACCGAGCGGCTCGAGGAGTTACGCGGCCGCCTGCTCGAACACCACCCCGGTATCACCGTCGACATCCTGTCGGCCGATCTCGCGGTCCCGGGAGCGGCCGCCGACGTCGTCGGTCAGGTCGAGTCCCTCGGCCGCCACGTCGACGCACTGATCAACAACGCGGGCATCGGTCTGCACGGGCGGTTCGCCGAACAGGACCCTGCCGCCAACGCCGCGCAGATCCAGCTGAACTGCATCACCCTGGTGGAACTGACCGGGCGTCTGCTGCCGGCGATGATCGCCGCCGAACGCGGTGTCGTCATCAACGTCGGATCGACAGCGGGGTTCCAGCCGGTGCCCAGCATGGCGGTCTACGGGGCCACCAAAGCGTTCGTGCTGTCATTCACCGAGGCGCTGTGGCAGGAGACGAGAGGAACAGGGGTCAAGGTGCTGACGCTGTGCCCGGGCGCCACGGAGACCGAGTTCTTCGACCGCACCGGCAAGAGCTTCATGACCCGCGGCCGTCAGACCTCCGCGCAGGTGGTCGACACCGCACTCAAGGCGCTCGACCGGCCGTTCCCCACCGTGGTGTCCGGACTGCACAACCGCCTCCTCGCGCTCGGCTATCGGGTGGCGCCGCGACCGGTGCTGGCGATGGTGTCCGAGCAGCTGATGAAGGCCACCGGACAGGGTTAGACGGCGAGCTGGCTCTGCAGCGTCACCGAGGCGGTGTTGGCGTCCCGGGCGCCGAGGCCCTTCCCGATTCCTCGGCCCTGCGCGGTGACCGCGAGGTAGATGCGGTCGCCGCGGAACAGGTCGCGGGAGAACTCGCACGGCATCCCGGAACTGTCGTAGGTGACCCGCGTGATCAGCAGCAGCGCGGACTTGGGCTTCACCCCGAGCAGCGACGCCTCGGTGCTGGTGGCGGTCACCGCCTCGATGCGTTCATCGGCCCGCCCGGGCACCAGGCCGTAGCGGCTCTCCAGGATCTCGTAGATCGAACCGCCGAGCTGCTGTTCGAGCAGCCCGGGGAAGGCGTCGGCGGGAAACTGGGCCAGCTCCAACGAGATCGGTGAGCCGTCGGCCAGCCGCAGCCGCTGGATCTCGACGACGAAGTCGCTGGGCTGCAACCGCAGCGCGGCCTGGGTGGCGTCGTCGACCGGGGCGATCTTGGTGGACAGCACCCGGGTGCCGGCCACGTAACCCTGGTTGGCCAGGAACGCCGGCACGCCGACCACGTCGGCGAGGTTGCGTTCGACCTGGCCGTGGCTGATGAAGATGCCGCCCGCCCGCCCGATCACCCGGTGCACCAGGCCGGCCTCCTCCAGCGCCGCCAGCACCTGTCGCAGGCTCGATCGGCTGGTGCCGTACCGGTCGGCGAGGTCGCGTTCGCTGCCCAGTTTCGCCCCGGGCACACCGGCGTTGATGTCGGCCACGATCCGGCGCCGCAACTCCTCGCTGTGCGTCGGCACCGGCTGACCTCCCAATGTCGAGGTGATGTCGAAACGAATTGGTAGAACCAATTCTAGCGGCCGCCCGCCGGCCGTCCGGGCTACAACTCGGCGATCGCCTGATGCGACTCGGGCAGGATCTGCCCGCCGTCGACGATCAGGCTCTGACCGGTGATGTAGGAGGCCTCATCGGTGGCGAAGAACAGCGCGGCGTTGCCGATGTCGGCCACGCTGCCCAGCCGGCCTGCGGGGATCGCCGCGGCCATCTGGTTCATGTAGTCCTCGCCCATGTCGACCAGGCCCTCGGTGATGATGTTGCCCGGCAGCACCGCGTTGATGGTGATGCGCTTGGGGGCGAGTTCCATTGCCGCCGTGCGGATGAACCCGAGCTGCGCGGACTTGCTCGCCCCGTAGTGCGACCAGCCGGGATATCCGGTGACGGGTCCGGTGATCGACGAGGTGACGATGACGCGGCCGTGGCCGCTGGCTGTCAACGCCGCGAGCGCGGCCTGCACGATGTAGACGGTGCCCTTGAAATTCACGGCCAGCACCTGCTCGATGTCCTCGGGGGTGAGTTCCTCGAGCCGGCCGGACGGGAAGATGCCGGCGTTGGCGCACACGATGTCGAGGGCGCCGTGTCGCTCGACGGTGGTGTCGACCACGCGCCGGCAGTCGGCCGGGTCGGCCACGTCGGCGGCGACGCCGCTGACCTTGCCGGCCTTGCCGCTCAGATCGGCGACGGTGGTGTCGATGTCGGCCTGGTTGCGGCCGGTGATGACCACGTCGACGCCGGCGTCGGCGAATGTCTCGGCGATTCCTCGGCCGATGCCCTTGCTGCCGCCGGTGACGATCGCGGAACGGCCCTGCAGTGAGGTGAACATTGTGCGATTCCTAGGGGGTAGAGGGGAGGGGCCGGGTCAGGCCAGTCGCTGGCCGTTGGTGCTGAGATAACGTTCGGCCAGCGCGCAGCTGCCCGCGGCGTAGCTGATGGCTTTGGACTTCGATTCCTTGGAGTGGCTGTGGGTGCCCATCCAGGCCAGCAGCAGCAGCCGCCGCAGGAACACGAACGAGGCCAGCATGTCCTCGTCGGCCTGGGTCATCGGACGGCGGCTGCGGTAGCCCGCGACCCAGGAGGCCTGCCACTCGGGCAGCGCGGGATCGTCCTCCATGAACGAGACCGCGGTGCCGAAATCGTAGAAGAACCAGCCGAATCCGCAGTCGTCGAAGTCGATGACGGTGATGGTGGGCGGATCGACGAGCAGGTTGGCCAACCGCAGGTCGGCGTGGATGAGCCCGTACCGGTCCGGGCCGGTCCCGTATTCGGAGAGCCGCCGCTGCAGCAGATCCTGGGCGCGTTCGAGCAGGTGGCTCTCCTCCGGGCCGACGCCCTCGGCGTCGTGCCAGCGGCCCCAGCGGGGGTCCTCACCCAGGCAGTTCGCCCAGTCCCACGAGAACCGGTCGAAACCCTGCGGGCGGGTCCATGACCGGGAATGGTCGTGCAGGGCCGCGGTGATCCGGCCGAGGGTGCGGAAATCGTCGAGTGTGACCGTGCCCTCGTCGGGTTCCGCGCCGGCCACCATGTCGAAATGCACGACGTGGCGCGGGGTTCCGTTGGCGTCGATGGTGACCACACGCCTGCCGTCGCGGGCGGGCAGCACCGTCGGCACCGTGACGTCGCTGTCCCGGCGCAGCGCGGCGAGCCAGTCGAGCTCGGATTCGATCTCGTGCGGGCGGTGGTAGTTCTGCCGGTGCACCCGCAGGATCGATTTGGCGCCGCTGTCGGCGTCCTCGACCAGATAGGTGGCGTTCTCCGACAGGTTCAGCAGCCGCAGCGTGGACGTCGGTGGCAGGTCGTAGTCGGCCAGTGCACGTTCGGCCACGTCGATGTCGTCGGCGATGACCTCCGCCATCAGTGATCGCGCCCTTCGATCGCGGCGAGCACCGAGGTGATGCGGTCGCGCGCGGTCGTGACGTCCGCGACCGAGCCGCCGATGTAGAGGCGGCCCGCCGCGCCGATCATCTGCACGTCGACCACGGTCAGCCCAGGAGCGGCCCGTTCGGCCTCGTTGGCGGCGACCGCCGCGAACAGGGCCGGCGTCATCTCGTACACCAGCAGGGACTGGCCGGGCAGGATCATCGAGGCCTGTCGGTTGCGGTTGAGGATCACCGCGTGCTGGTCGGTGATGTCCTCGATGATGTCGTGGTAGAGCACCCGCGGCCGCAGCTGGTCACTGGCCTTGTTGCCGGTGCCGGAGAGGATCGCCTCGCCGGCGCGACGGACGTCGGACAGGTTGCCGGAGTGGATCTCCAGGACGCCGAACTGACGCTCGACGTAGAGGATTCCGGGCTGGATGCCGGGGACCTCACGCAGCGCCAGGTCGATCACCCGCTCGATGGCCAGCGCCGGGGACACCTCGACGATGAGCGCGTGCTCACCCTCGTAGGGCGGGTATCCCCTGGCGCGGGTCGGTGTACCGAGATAGGCGGCGAACTGCCGTTGCAGATCCTCAACCAGCAGGTAGACGCGAATGTCGGTGCGCGTCTCCGAAGCCGTCGCGGGCATGGCCGTCACTTCCTTACGAGATGGTGCGGCAGGGAGATTACTGAGCGGAGACGGCGAAGTGTGCGCCGAGCTCGCTGTGCGGCCGCGGGATGACGTGGACGCTGACGAGCTCGCCGACCTGCGATGCCGCCTCGGCGCCCGCCTCGGTGGCGGCCTTCACCGCGCCGACCTCACCGGTGACGATGACCGCGACGAGGCCGTCGCCGACCTGCTGACGGTCGGTGATGGTGACGTTGGCCGCCTTGACCATGGCGTCGGCCGCGGCCAGCGCTGCTACGTAGCCCTTGGTCTCGATGAGACCGATTGCGTTGCTGGGCATTGTTTTTCTCCTCTATCTCTCTGTCTATCCTCGTGGTGTCCGTCAGCGCGCTTCTGCGGAGCTGGGGTCGTCGATGGAACCGATGATGAGTGCGTCGACGGGCGGCGGGGTTCCGGTGAACCAGTTGGCGGCGACCGATCCCTGGGCGATCAGCACCCGCTCGCCCACACCGCTGCCGAGCACGTCGAAGGCGATCATCCGGCTGCTGGAACCGTCCACCTCGACTTCGAGGAAGGCTCCGGCCGGGATGCCGTCGATCCGGCGGGTGGACCACACGTTTCCGGTCACGGTCGCGGCAATCATCTGCGCTTCTCCTTCTCGATCGTCACCCCGAGTGCCCTGGCTTTCTCCCGCGCCAGCGGCGTCAGCACCGCGCGCGGGCCCAGCACCAGCGACGCACCTGCGGCGGCCACGTCGGCGATGTGCCGTTCGGTGACGGCGCCGCTGTCGATGCGCTGGGACGCACCGCGTCCGCTGGTGGTGGCACCGGCGAGCCGGAAGGTCAGCCGGCCCGCCTTGAGATCCGCACGGGCCTTGGGGTTCTCGAACAGTTTGAGCAGGGTGCGGACGAAGGCGTCCAGTTCGCGATCGCTGGTCAGTCGCACCGACTCGGCGCGGTGCTTCTGGTCGGCGTTGAGCGGACCGCTGGGCGTGACACCGAACTGGTCGGCCACCGTCTGCACCGGCGGAGGTGCAGGGGCCGGGGCCGGGGCCGGGGGAGCCGGCGCCTTCGATGCGCCGCCGTTCTTCACCGCGAGGTCCTTGACGGCATCGCGGACGACTTCCCTCACCAGGGCGCGCAATTCGGCGCGGTCGAGGGTGCTCACGCGGTGCTCCGGGCGAGGGCGTCCTGAGCGGCCTCGGCGGCCTGGCGGATGTCGGCCTCGGTGCCGGACAGGTAGACCCGGCCGGTGGCGCCGATCATCCGGAAGTCGACGACCTTGATGTCGGCGGCCTTCTCGGCCTCGTTGGTCGCCAGGATCGCATACGACGCCGGGGCGACCTCGAGCACGAACAGCGATTCGCCGGCGAGCACCATGGACCCGATCTTGTTGCGGTTGATCAGGAATGCGTGCTGGTGGTCGATGCTGGAGATGATGCGCGAGGCCAGGATCGTGGGCCGCACCGCGGAGTCGAGGTCCTGGCCCAGGGATTCGAGCGCGGCGTCGGCGGCGGCCTTCACCGCACCGGTCTCACCGTGGAACTCGAGGTAGCCGAACTGCCGCTCGACCACCAGGACTCCGGCCTTGACCTCGGCATGCTTGAGCGCGACATCGGTGATGCCCTCGATGTCCAGACCGGGGGCCACCTCGATGATCTGGGCCGCCATGCCAGCCCGCGGCAGCGCACCCTTGATCCAGGTGCCCAGATACGACATCGTCTGCGGCTGCAGCCGGTCGATGAAGATGAAGGAACGCAGTTCAGCCACGACTCACCTCTTGATCAGTTGTGCGAGCTCTTCGACGACCAGCGCCCGCAGTTCGGCCCGCAGCGCCTCGATGCTCGGGTCGGCCGGGCGGCGGACCGGCTGGGCGCCGCGGGACGCGGACACCGGCGGTGCGTCGCGATCGTTGGAGGGCCGGGGGTATTCGGGCACCGGGCCCGCCGGCGACCGCCACGGGTCGATGCCGGCGAAACTCGGCATGACGACGCCCGGTGCGCTGTTGTAGGCGATGCGGGCCCAGTTCATGAGATTGTCCGGGCGCAGGTTCTCGCCGATCGAGCTGCGGCCGACGAAGCCGGTGCCGATGGTCATCGACGGCGCCAGGTTCGTCTCCAGACCCGAGCTGCCGGTGCTGTTGCCGACGTTGACCGACACCCGCAACACCGGTACCTGCGTTGCGAATTCGGTGATGACAGCGGAGTTCTCGCTGTGGATGGCCGCCGAGTGGCCGGCGCCGCCGATGCGCACCACCGCGCGGGCGGCGCGAATGCCGCGGGCCGCGTCGGGCACGGTCGTCATCCCGATCACCGGTGAGAGCTTCTCGTGTGCCAGCATCTCCTCGCTGATCACGTGCGCGAACGGGGCGACGAGCACACGGGTCTTGGGGGTCACCCGGATGCCGGCCTGCGCGGCGATCCACGCGGCGTCGCGGCCGACGACGTCGGTGTTGAGGTGGCCGTCGGTGAACATGTACGCGCGCAGTCGGTCGGTGGCGTCGGCGTCGAGGATGTGGGCGCCTGCGCGGGTGAGCGCTGCGCGCAGCGCGTCGGCGATCGACTCCTCGGCGATCAGCACCGATTCGTTGGTGCACAGCACGGAGTTGTCGAACGCCTTGCTGTCGACAATGCGTTTGGCGGCCGCGTTGACGTCGGCGCTGGCGTCGACGAGGACGGGCACGTTGCCGGGTCCGACGCCGAGCGCCGGAGTGCCCGACGAGTACGCCGCGCGCACCACACCGGTGCCGCCGGTGGCGACGATGACGTCGGTGCGTTCGTCGGCCATCAACGCCTCGACCAACGGGATCGACGGCTCCTCGACCACCTGGACGATGCCGGCGGGCGCGCCTGCCGCGATCGCGGCCTCGGCGAGTAGGTGCGCCGCGTCGGCCGAGCACTGCTTGGCACGCGGATGGGGCGCCACCACGACGGCATTGCGGGTCATCAGTGCCAGCAGCACCTTGAAGTACACGGTGGAGACGGGGTTCGTGGTCGGGGTCAGCGCGAGCACCACACCCGCGGGCCGCGGGATCTCGACGATCTTGTTGACGGCGTCCACCCGCGGCGAGACGAAGTCCTGACCGCGGTAGTAGTCCACGATGCCGCGGGAGCAGGCCTGGTTCTTGACCACCTTGTCCGCGACGACGCCCATCCCGGTCTCGGCGACGGCCTCGGCGGCGAAACGTTCCGCGGCGCCGTACGCGGCGTCGGCCACCGCGGTGACGATGGCCTCGACGGCGGTCTGGTCGTAGTCGGCGTAGGCCCGTGCCGCCCACCGGGCGCGCTCGAGCATGTGGCCCGCTGCAGCGAAGCTGGTCACGGTCGTCCCTTCCTGGCTGCGGTCATCGCCCGGCCCACCGCGACCTCGAGCCGGTCCAGCACGTCCTCACACAGGTCGCGGCCGAGCAGCAGGCCCGGTTTGAACTGCAGCACACGGGGATCCAGCGTCGAGAAGATCGCCCACACCCCGTTCTCGTAGAGTTCGCGCATCACGAACTTCGCGCCCTCGGGGTGGTCGAACTCCAACCCGATCACCACGCCGTTCTGCCGGATGCCGATGAACCAGTCCGGGTAGTCGGCCTGGATGCGGCGCAGCCCGGCGTCGAAGATGTCGGCGATGTAGTGCACCATCGACCGCACCTCGGGCCGGGTGGTGATCTCGAGGGTCTTGATCGCCGCGACGCAGCCCAGTTCGGCGCCGCCGAAGGTGGAGATGTGGGCGAATCCATCCTGGTCGAGCCACTGCGCGGCGCGCTCACCCAGCAGCGCCGCGGTGATCGGGTAGACGCCGCCGGACAGCCCCTTGCCGGTGACCAGGATGTCGGGTTCGATGCCGTGTTTGGTGATGGCCCACAGTTCACCGGTGCGCATCAGCCCGGTCTGCACCTCGTCCGCGATGTACAGGGCGCCGTACTTGTGGGTCAGCGCGAAGACCGCTTCGAGGTAACCCGGTGGGGGCAGCGGGAATCCGTACGTCGCGGGGATCGTCTCCATGATGACCGCGGCGACGTCGTTGCCCGACAGTGCCTTCTCCATCGCGGCGACGTCGCCGAAGGGCACCTGGATGAACTCGTCGGGGCGGTCGGAGAGGAACAGCTTCGCGAAACGCTCGTCACCGGTCGCGACGGCCAGGCCCGTGTGACCGTGGTACGCCTTGATGATCGAGACGATCTTGCGGCGTCCGGTGGCGTGGCGGGCGCTCTTGAGCGCGATGTCGATGGCCTCGCCGCCGCCGGATCCGAAGGCCACTTTGCTGATCGAATCGGGTGCGGTCTCCACCAGTCGCTGCGCCAGCGCGGTGCGGGCGACCGACGGGAAGTGGTGGTTACCGACGTCGAAGATCTCCATGCCCTGCGAAACGGCTTGCATCACTTCGGGATTGCGGTGGCCCAGGTTGTAGGTGCCGCCGTTGAGGTGCATGTCGATGAGCCGGCGTCCGCTCATGTCCCACAGGAAATAGTCCTCCCTGCGGTCGATGACCAGATCGACGCCTGCGTCGGTCCAGAATTGGGTCTTGTCCGGATTCCAGAACGCCTTCGCCCGATCCAGCACCTGAGTCTTGGACTCGAACGAGAACGTGCCGTAGTCGTACACGCGGCCCACCGTAAAAGGTTCAAACCATTTATGTCAATGGTTCATGCCAGCGGTTGCGAGGACCTATTGGTAGTGCCAATATACGTAGCGGTCCCGATGTGGCTCAGGCCACACAGGCCTCCCCTTGGCAAGCAGGAAGGCATCCCGTATATGGCGGATCAAGCCGTTACACCAGAGAAAACCCCAGCTCAGGGCGTGCAGCGACTGAAGCGCAACGCCGTGGGCACCCTCGGCGTGATCTTCATGGCGGTAGCGACCGCGGCGCCGATCACCGCAATGGTCGGCAACGTGCCGATCGCCGTGGGCTTCGGAAACGGTTCCCACGCCCCGGCCGGGTACCTCGTCGCAACCATTGTGCTCGGCCTCTTCGCGATCGGTTACGCGACGATGGCCAAGCACATCACTGCCACCGGCGCCTTCTACGGCTACATCAGCCACGGGCTCGGCCGCATCGTCGGCATGGCCAGCGGCCTGCTGATCACGATGGCCTACATCGTCTTCGAGGCGTCGCTGATCGGCATCTTCGCGTTCTTCTTCAAGAACTTCATGTCGTCACAGTTCGGCGTGGACGTTCACTGGATCATCCCCGCGCTGCTGATGCTGGCGCTCAACGCGATCCTGACCTACTTCGACGTCAACCTGACGGCGAAGGTGCTCGGCGTCTTCCTGGTCACCGAGATCGTCATGCTCGCCCTCGGTGCGCTCGCCGTGCTGTTCCAGGGCGGCGGCCCCGAGGGCTTCGCGGTGGCCGATACGCTGAACCCGATCGGCGCGTTCACTCCCGCCGCGATTGCCGGCGCCAGCGCCGGACTCGGCCTGTTCTTCGCGTTCTGGTCGTGGGTCGGTTTCGAGTCGACGGCGATGTACGGCGAGGAGTCCAAGGATCCGAAGCGGATCATCCCCCGCGCCACCATGATCGCCGTGCTCGGCGTCGGCCTCTTCTACGTCTTCGTGTCGTGGATGGCGATCGCGGGCACCGGGCCGTCGAAGTCGCTCGAACTCGCCCAGGATGCCAACACCTCGTCGGAGATCTTCTTCGGACCGGTGCGCAGCACCTACGGCGAGTGGGCGATCACGCTGTTCAACATCCTCTTGGTGACCGGTTCGTTCGCCTGCGGTATGGCGTTCCACAACTGCGCGTCGCGTTACCTGTACGCACTGGGGCGTGAGGGCCTGTCGAGCGGTCTGCAGAAGACGCTGGGCGCCACCCACCACAAGCACGGTTCGCCCTACATCGCCTCGTTCGTGCAGAGCGGTATCGCACTGGTGCTGATCCTGGCGTTCTTCGCCGCGGGTATGGATCCGTACGTGCACCTGTACACGCTGCTGGCGATCCTGGGCACCATGGCGATCCTGATCGTGCAGTCGCTGTGCGCGTTCGCCGTCATCGCCTACTTCCACTTCCACAAGGAACACCCGTCCAGCGCCCACTGGTTCAAGACGTTCCTGGCACCGCTGCTCGGCGGGATCGGCATGCTCTACGTCGTGTACCTGCTGTGGGAGCACAAGGAGTCGGCGGCCGGTACCGCTTCGGGCACACTGCTGTTCAAGCTCACGCCGTGGATCGTGGTGGGAATCTTCGTGATCGGCGCGGCGCTCGCCACGTACTTCAAGTACCGCGACGCGCGCCGTTACGACCTGATCGGCCGGATCGTCTACGACGAAGCCGAAATCCGCGACTGACGTTCGGTGAAGGCCTGCCGGAGGGTGTCGCACTGGCTTCGGAAGAACGCCCGCGACACGTCGGCCTTCGGCAGGATCCCGTCGAATCCGTGGAAGGCGCCCTGGACCACCTCGACCTGGCATGGCACGCCGGCGGCACGCAGCCGCTCGGCGTACACCAGATCCTCGTCGTGGAACAGGTCCAGGGTGCCGACCCCGATCCACGCGGGCGGCAGCCCGGCGAGATCCTCGCGGCGGGCCGGGACCGCGACGTCGCGGTCGGCGTCGGCGAGATAGGCCGACCAGCCGAACCGGTTGGAGGCCTGATTCCACAGCCGGTGGCCGGGGTTGTCCAGACCGTGACGATCGACGGTGCGGTCGTCGATCATCGGATACACGAGAAGCTGTGCCACCGGCTCGATTTCACCGCGGTCGCGGGTCATCAGAGCAAGCGACGCCGCCAGCCCACCGCCGGCGCTGGCGCCGCCGATCGCCACGCGTTGCGGATCCACCGACGGCAGCCGCGCCAACCACGTCAGCGCGGCATAGCAGTCCTCCACGGGTGTCGGGTAGGGGTGTTCGGGCGCCAGCCGGTAATCGACTGAGACGACGGCGATTCCGAGTTCACGGCTGAACCGGCGGCACAGTTCGTCGTCCTGCGCCGCGGTGCCGATGATGTAGCCGCCGCCGTGGATCCACAGCAGCGCGGGTGCGGGTACCGGCACACCGGTCGGCCGGAACAGCCGCACGCGCACGCCCGAGCCGAGCGTGAGCTCCTCGACGTCCTGCGGCGTGCGCTTGCCCTGCAGCCGCGTCACCATCCGCAGGACCGGCAGTGTCACCGGGGTGACCACCTGTCGCGGGATGTAGCGGGCGACCTTGCGGAGGTCGGGGTGGAAGTCGGGCGTCACCATCCGACCAGTATTACCGCACCGCCACACGCCGAGACTGCGGTGAGATCACCGTTTCGACGAATTTCGTGATCTCACCGCAGTCTCGGCGGTGGTCGACGCACCACGAATCACCGCAGCAGCGGGTCGCGCGGCAGCCCGAGGATGCGCTCGGCGATCGTGTTGCGGGTGATCTCCGACGTGCCGCCCGCGATCGTCATCGCCCGGTTGCCGAGATAGGTGCGGGTCAGCTCCGGGGTGTGGCCCACCACGGCGGCGGTGCCCGCGAGGTCCATCCCCAGCTCGGTCAGCCGTTGCGACTGCTCGGCCACCAGGAGTTTGGTGACGTTGCCCTCGGGTCCGGGTTCGGCACCGGCGATGGCGCGGCTGGCGCGGCGCAGGTTGAGCAGCCGCAGCGTATGCGCCTCCGCGATCACCGCACC
The DNA here is from genome assembly GCF_010731695.1 of Mycolicibacterium litorale. Taxonomy (NCBI): domain Bacteria; kingdom Bacillati; phylum Actinomycetota; class Actinomycetes; order Mycobacteriales; family Mycobacteriaceae; genus Mycobacterium; species Mycolicibacterium litorale. Next base: position 4,159,859 of record NZ_AP022586.1, on the reverse strand, counting down.
CACGCGGCGCACGTTTGCGGCGGCGACGTCGGCCGGCGCGCTGTCGAGCAGTGTCACCAGGTCGTCGGCGGAGAACCCGGTCGGCGCGCCGGATCCGCCGCCGATCGAGATCCGCTCGTTGCCCAGCGTCGCGCGGGCCACCAGCCAGCCGCGGTTGATCTCACCGACCACGTCGGCGTCGGGCACGAACACGTCGTCGAAGAACACCTCGTTGAAGTGCGCGTCGCCGGTGATGCCGCGCAGTGGGTTCACCGTCACGCCGTCCGCGGACATGTCGATGGCCATCATCGTCACGCCCGCGTGTTTGGGCGCGTCAGGATCGGTGCGCACGGTCGCCAGTCCCCACTGACACATGTGCGCCAGGCTCGTCCACACCTTCTGGCCGGTGACCCGCCACCCGCCCTCGACCCGCTTGGCTGCCGTCCGCACCGCCGCGGCGTCGGATCCGGCGCCCGGTTCGGAGAACAGCTGGCACCACATCGTCTCTCCGCGCAGCACCGGTTCGACCCAGCGTGCGCGCTGTTCGTCGGTGCCGGCCTGGGCGATCGTGAGCGTCACCCATCCGGTGATCCCCATGTCGGGGATGTCGACGTCGCGGAACTCCTCCTCGATGACGAGTTGTTCGAGGGTGCCGGCGGCCCGTCCCCACGGTTTCGGCCAGTGCGGCACCAGATAGCCGGAGTCGACGAGGAAGTCGCGACGGCGTTCGGCGGGCAGGGCGCGCCATTCGGCGGCCGCGTCGCGGGCGGCCGCGCGGTACTCCTCGGCTTCGGCGGGCAGCGCGAATGTGGCGCCGTGCGCCTGCCCGGTGCGCTGGGCGGCGACGATGTCGACCAGCGGATCCGCCCCGTCGCCGAGGATCGCGGCCAATGAGCGCGCCCGTCGCAGGTACAGGTGGGCGTCGTGCTCCCACGTGTATCCGATCCCGCCGTGTAGCTGAATGTTGTTCTGCGCGAGGAAAACCGATGCCCGGATGGCATGTGATGCGGCGACGGCGGCGGCGAACCGTGCGCTGCCGAGGTCGTCAGCGCGCGCGGCGTCCCACACGGCCGCCGTGGTCTGCTCGATGTCGACGAGCATGTTCGCGGCGTGGTGTTTGACCGCCTGGAAGGTGCCGATGGTGCGGCCGAACTGTTCGCGGACCTTGGCGTACTCGAGGGCCATGTCCAGGCACGCCCACCCGACGCCCACCGCCTCGGCGGAGCCGAGGACGCGCAGCACGGTCCGCGCCGGCCCTGCCGCCCCGAAAAGCGTTCGGGCGGGCGATATGCGCACATCGCGCACGGTGACCGCGCCGACACTGCGGGTGGTGTCGATCCCGTCAAGCGTCCGGACGCTGACGCCCTCGCCGTGCGTGTCGAGCACCACCACGTCGTCACCCGCGACCAGCACCAGCAGGTCGGCATCCGGCGCACCCGGGACCGCGGGCCATTCGCCGGTCATCGATCCGTCGGCACCGGCGGTGCACGTGCCGGTCAGCCCCAGTGCGGCGACAGTGGTACCGCTCGAGAGCCCGGGCAGCAGTTCGGCGCGCAGCTCGTCGCCGGCGCACCGGTCGAGCACCACGGCGGCCGCCACAGTGGGCAGGAAGGGGCCGGGGGTCAGCTCGCGGCCCTGCGCCTCCAGCACGATCGCCAGCTCGGAGAGACCGAACCCCGCGCCGCCGAACTGTTCGGCCACCGCCAGACCGGGTAAGCCCAGGTCAGCGGCTGCGCGCCACAGCTCTGGAGGATGGGCCGGCCCGTCGCTCAGGGTGGCACGGGCAGCGGCCCGGGAACCCGACCGTTCGAGCCGGCCCAAAACGGAATCGGCGAGGGCGGTGTGGTCGTCGGTGATCGCCAGGGCGGTTCCGCGCACGTGACATCCTTTGCGGGTTTTGGGTTCGTCCGGCCGGGCCCCGACCTATAAGGGCCGGTCAGGGCCGGTGTGAGCGACATTACAAAATCGTTGCGCAAACAGTGGGTAGACAAGTTGACGATCTTGTCGTTTGACAGTTCGCTGCGGGGGTACAGTCGCGCCATGACGGTACGACCGGACACCCGGTATCCCGGTCCGACAATGTGGTCTCGCGCAAGGTGGTTGCTCAACGCCAAGCCTGCTGACCATATGCTCGCGATGAGTGTGGCCTCGGCATCGCTGCCGGTGGTCGGCAAGCACCTCGAACCCCTCGGCGCACTCGCCGCGATGGGGGTGTGGGGCTACCGCCAGATCCCTGAACTACTGTCCGCATCCGCCAAATCGTGGTTCGACCCCGGCAATGCCGAGGTTCGCCAGCGTGAGCGGGACATGACACACGCGGTGTCGGACGCGGCGCTGCGTGGTGTGGTGCCCGCAGCCGATCTCGCGATCGAATGGCCCGCGCCCGAGAAGGTGCCGCCGCTGTGGAAGACGTTCGAGCACCGCCGCAACGTGCACAAGTCCTCCGTGCGGTACGGACCGTTGCCCTCACAGCTGCTCGACGTGTGGCGTCCGAAGAAGCTGCCGACCGAACCGGCCCCGGTGCTGCTGTTCGTCCCCGGCGGGGCGTGGGTGCACGGCAGCCGCATGCTGCAGGGTTACGCGTTGATGTCGCACCTGGCCGAGATGGGCTGGGTCTGTCTGTCGATCGACTACCGGGTGGCGCCGCACCATCCCTGGCCGGCCCACCTGCACGACGTGAAGACCGCGATCGCGTGGGCGCGCGCGAACGTGGACAAGTTCGGTGGCGACCGCAATTTCGTTGCGATCGCGGGCACTTCGGCCGGCGGCCACCTCGCCGCGCTGGCCGGGCTGACCATCAATGACCCGGAGATGCAGTGCGAGCTGCCGGAGGGGTCGGATACCTCGGTGGACGCCGTGGTCGGCATCTACGGCCGGTATGACTGGGAGGACCGCTCGACCGCCGAGCGGGCCCGTTTCGTCGACTTCCTGGAGCGGGTCGTGGTGAAGCGCAAGATGTCCCGCCATCCCGAACTGTTCCGCAAGGCGTCGCCGATGGCGCAGGTGCACTCCGAGGCGCCGCCGTTCCTGGTCATCCACGGCACCGGTGACAGCGTGATCCCGGTGTGGCAGGCCCGCACGTTCGTCGAGAAGTTGCGCTCGAAATCGAGATCGGCGGTCAGCTACATGGAATTGCCCGGTGCCGGACATGGTTTCGACATGATCGACGGCGCCCGCACAGGGTCCATGGCAACCGCCATCGGCCTGTTCCTGAACCAGATTCATCGAAATCGAACCCTGGTCGGTGCACGAGAGGTTATATAGACGCCTCCGGGCAGGAGGAGGCGCGACGTGAAACGGCTCAGCGGGTGGGATGCGTTTCTGCTGTACAGCGAAACACCCACGGTGCACATGCACACGCTCAAGCTGGCGGTGATCCAGCTCGACGATCTGGGCGGCCGCTCGTTCGGCATCGAGGAGTTCCGGCAGGTCATCCACAGCCGGCTCTACAAACTCGATCCGTTCCGCTATGAGCTCGTCGACATCCCGTTCAAGTTCCACCATCCGATGTGGCGGGAGAATTGCGAGGTCGACCTCGAATACCACGTCCGGCCGTATCGGGTGGACAGCCCCGGCGGCCGCCGCCAGCTCGACGAGGCGGTCGGCCGCATCGCCAGCACCCCGCTGGACCGCAGCAAGCCGCTGTGGGAGATGTACTTCATCGAGGGGCTGGCGGACGGGCGGATCGCGGTGCTCGGCAAGATCCACCATGCCCTGGCCGACGGCATCGCCTCGGCCAACCTGATGGCCCGCGGCATGGATCTGCAGACCGGCCCGCAGCACGACCGCGACTCCTACGCCACCGATCCGGCCCCGAGCCGCGGTGAGCTCGTCCGCACCGCGTTCCGCGACCACCTACGCCAGATCGGCAAACTGCCGGCCAACTGGCGCTATACCGCCCAAGGGTTGCAACGGGTTCGACGCAGCAGCCGCAAGCTCTCCCCGGAGCTGACCCGCCCGTTCACCCCGCCGCCGTCGTTCATGAACCACAAGGTCGACGGCGTCCGCAAATTCGCCACCGCCACAATGGCTCTCGCGGACATCAAAGAGACCGCCAAACACCTCGGCGTGACGCTCAACGATCTGGTGCTCGCCATCTCGGCCGGCGCTCTGCGGAAGTTGTTGCTGCGCTATGACGGTCACGCCGACCATCCACTCCTGGCGTCGGTCCCGGTGAGTTTCGACTTCAGCCCCGAACGCATCTCCGGCAACTACTTCACCGGTGTGCTGGTGTGCATCCCGGTGCAGATCGAAGATCCGCTGCAGCGAGTCCAGGAGTGCCACAAGGCTGCCGCAACGGCCAAGGAGGGCCATCACCTCATCGGACCCGAACTGGTCAGCCGGTGGTCGTCGTACTTCCCGCCCGCCCCGGCCGAGGCGCTGTTCCGGTGGCTGGCCAACAAGGACGGCCAGAACAAGGTGCTCAACCTGCCGATCTCGAACGTGCCGGGCCCGCGCGAACGCGGACGGGTCGGCGGCGCCCTGGTCACCGAGATCTATTCGGTCGGCCCGCTCACCACGGGCAGCGGCCTCAACATCACCGTGTGGAGCTACGTCGACCAGCTCAACATCTCAGTCCTCTCCGACGGCGCGACCGTCGAGGACCCGCACGAGCTGACCGACGCGATGGTCGAGGCGTTCGTCGAGATCCGTTCGGCGGCTGGTCTTTCCGAGCAGCTGACGGTGGTCGAGACGGCGATGGCGCAGTAGCGGGTCAGTCCCGCTGCGCGTGCACCCACGACAGGAAGCGTTCGATCGCCTCGGCGGTGTAGTGCCCGCGCGGCGACCCGTAGAAGTCGAACGCGTGCTGGGCGTGCGGGATCTCCGAGTACGCCACCGGGCTCGTCGACACCTTGCGCAGTTCCTCGACGAACTCCCGGCCCTCCGGAACGGGGATGATCGAGTCGTCCTGGCCGTGCAACACGAAAAACGGTGGCGCGTCAGGTCGTAACCGCGTGATCGGTGAGGCCTCGAGGTAGTCGCGGCGGTTGCCGAGGTACGGCTTCTTGACCACGAACTTCTGAAGGAACGCGATGAACTGCGGCCGGCCTTCGCCCTTGGCGGAGAACCAGTCGTAGCGGCCGTAGACGGGCACGGCGGCGCGCACGGACGTGTCGGCGTCGGCGAATCCCGGTTGCCACTGCGGGTCGTTCGGCGTCAGCGCGGCGAGTGCGGTGAGGTGACCGCCCGCCGAACCGCCGGTGATCGCCACGAAGTCCGGGTCGCCGCCGTAGTCGGCGATGTTCTCGCGGATCCAGGCCAGGGCGCGTTTGACGTCGATGATGTGCGCGGGCCAGGTGTGCCGCGGGCTGATCCGGTATCCCATCGACACGCAGATCCAGCCGCGTTCGGTCATGTGGCTCAGGAGCGGATAGGCCTGCGGGCGGCGCATTCCGATCGCCCACGCCCCGCCGGGCACCTGCAGCAGCACCGGTGCGCGCCCGTCGCGCGGCAGGTCGCTGCGGCGCCAGATGTCGGCGGTGTTCGCCCGGTGTGGCCCGTAGCGCACGGTGCCCTTCTTCTCGACGTAGCGCCGCCGCGACCAGCCCGTCTTGAACACCCCTCCGTGGCGACGGGCGGGCTGCGATTCGGCGGCGATCTTCGCGTAGTCCTCACCGAGCGCCTCACGAAGCCCCGCCTCGAAGTACGGTTCGGACTTGACGTTTCGCCGTTGGATCAGCACCAGCAGGGCCCAGGTGACGGCCTTGAGCGCCAACGCGACCCGACCCGACCGGCTGGTGAAGTGTCCCCGCAGGGCGCGGCGGACCGTGTCGAGCACCGACCCGGTGAGGTACAGCGGCGCGAGTTCGGTGGTGGGCCACCCGAACGCGAACGTGGGCAGCGTGACGTAGCCCTTGCGGCCCAGCGGCTGCACACCGTTCGCGGCGTTGAGCAGTTCCAGGCTCGTACCGAGCAGCGGCCTAGGCTTGGGCATCGGCGGCACGGGTCTGCAGGTCTCGTCGCAGGATCTTGCCGGTGCTGTTGCGCGGCAACTCGTCGAGCACCGTGATGTCTCTGGGCACTTTGTAGTTCGCCAAATTCTCTCGGACGTACTGTTTCAGTTCCTCGGGGGTAACCGATGCACCCGGTGTCAAAACCACGAATGCCGCCAGCCGCTGCCCATACTGCTCGTCGTCCACCCCGATGACCGAGGCCTCGGCCACCTCGGAGTGCGTGGTCAGGGTCTTCTCGACCTCGATCGGGTAGACGTTCTCGCCGCCGGAGACGATCATCTCGTCGTCGCGGCCGACGACGAACAGCCGTCCCGCCTCGTCGAGGTAGCCGACGTCACCGGAGGACATGAAGCCGTCGTGGAAGTCCTTCGTCGACCCGGAGGTGTACCCGTCGAACTGCGTGGAGTTGCGCACGAAGATGCTGCCGGTCTCGCCGGCGGGCAGCTCGCGGAACTCGGGGTCGAGGATGCGGATCTCGGTGCCCTCCGCGGGTTTACCGGCCGTGTCGGGTGCGACGCGCAGGTCGGCGGGTGTCGCGGTGGCGATCATGCCGGCCTCGGTGGCGTTGTAGTTGTTGTAGATGACGTCGCCGAACTGGTCCATGAACGCGGTGACGACGTCGGGGCGCATCCGCGAGCCGGAGGCGGCGGCGAAGCGCAGCGTCCGGCCGCTGTAGCGGGCCCGCACCTCGTCGGGCAGTTCCATGATCCGGTCGAACATCACCGGCACCACGATCAGCCCCGTCGCGCGATGCTCGTCGACCAGGGCCAGCGTCGCCTCCGGGTCGAATCTGCGCCGCGTCACGATCGGACACGCCAGTGACGCCGCGAACGCCAGCTGCGAGAACCCCCACGCGTGGAACATCGGCGCCACGATCACCACCGGCTCCTCGGCCCGCCACGGCGTCCGGCGCAGGATCGCGCCGAGGATCTCGGGTCCACCGCCGGAGTGTTTGGCGCCCTTCGGTGATCCGGTGGTGCCGGAGGTGAGCAGGATGACCCTCGACGTGCTGCGCGCACGTTCGGGGTGACGGCCCGTGTGCGTGGCGATCATCGACTCGACGGTCAGCCCGTCCCGTGGCTGATCGGCCCAGGCGACGATCCGCGCGATACCGGTGCCCTCCGCGGCCCGGTCCACCGTGGCGGCGAACTCCTCGTCGTAGATCACCGCCTGCACGCCTTCGCGTTCGACCACCTCGGCCAGCGCGGGTCCGGCGAACGACGTGTTGAGGAGCAGCACGTCGGCGCCGATCCGGTTCGCCGCGATCAGCGATTCCACGAAGCCGCGGTGATTGCGCGCCATGATGCCGATGACCTCGGGCTGCCCGCCGGGTAGCGCCTGCAGTGCGGCGGCCAGGGCGTCGCTGCGCTGGTCGATCTGCCGCCACGTCAGCGTGCCGAGCTCGTCGACCAGACCCGGGAGGTCCGGGCACCGCTGAGCGGCGCTGGCGAAGCCGGACGTGATGCCCATGTTCTCGCGGCGCATCGCCGCGGCGATGCGCACGTACTTGTCGGGCCGCATCGGGGCGATCAGCCGGGCTCGGCGCATCGCGTCGAACAGGCCCAGCGCACCACCGATCCGGTCGGTCAACCCCATCGCGCGGCTCAGCCCAGCACCGGGAAGCGGCGCTCGGCGGCCAGTTCGTCGAGCGCGCGCTGCATCACGTGGCGGACGTGGGCGTCGACCTCATCGACGTCGGGATCCTCACCGAACTCCGCGACGATGTCGATCGGTTCGAGGACCCGGGTGACGATCTTGGTGGGCAGCGGCAGGTTGACCGGGAGTACCGCCGACAACCCGAACGGGAAGCCGAACGAGATCGGCAGGATCTTGGCCCGCAGCAGCTTGTCCAGCCGAATGGCCTTGGCCAGCCACTCACCGCGGCTGAGGTAGAACTGGCTCTCCTGGCCGCCGATCGAGACGGTCGGCACCAGCGGCACGCCGGCGTTCAGCGCGGCGCGGACATAACCGGTGCGGCCGCCGAAGTCGATCTTGCTCTCGGCCAGCGTCGGCCGGTACACGTCGTAGTCGCCGCCGGGGAACACGATCACCACCCCGCCGGAGCGCAGCGCCTCGTCGGCGTTCTCGTGGTTGGCGCGGATGAAGCCGGTCTTGGTGAAGAACTCCGCGGTCAGCCCCGTCATCAGCAGATCGTGCGACAGCGTGTAGACCGGGCGGTCGTAGCCGAACTGCTCGTAGAAGCCCGCGGCGAACACGGGTACGTCCATCGCGAACAGCCCGCCGGAGTGGTTCGACACCACCAGCGCGCCGCCCGCCCGGGGGAACGACTCCAGACCACGCATCTCGGCGCGGTGGTAGGTCTTGAGCAGCGGGCGTAGCACGCTCATCACCCGTTCGGTGAAGTCCGGGTCCCATTTCGCGATGTCCGACGACGGCACGGCTCCCCCTGGGGTCGAATTGCAACGTGTTCTAGTTTTCGATGGTACCCAGGGCTGCGGTGCATTCCCAAGTGCGCGGCCGGGAGTGCGGTTACCGCACGGCCTCGGCGGGCACCCCTGGCATATGAGTAACCGAGACGAACTTCCGCTGATCGACTACGACCAGCTGGCGCTGCCTGACCTGCGCCACCGCATCCGGTCGCTCGACGAGACGCAGCTGCAGACCCTGTTCGATCACGAAACCGAGCACGGCAACCGCATCCCGGTGCTCGAGGTGCTGCACGCCCGGCTCAAGGAACTGCACCAGGGGGCCGAGCCCTCGGGCGGGGACCAGTCGAATGCGCCGGGTGTGAGCGGTACGGCGGGTGGCTCACAAGTGCAGGAATCCACCGCGGCCCAGGCGAATACACCGCTGCGCCACGGCGTGGCCTACCAGACGCCCGCGCGCGGCAAGCCGTGATGGCGACGTAAGACTCTCGTCAGCACTCCTCGAGTTTGTGCAAACGGCGGCCGGTGAACCAGACGCTCACCAACCGCGTGTCCCGCACCTTCTCCAGGAGTGACCATGAGAGTTTCCGCCCGTTCCTACCTCATCGCCGGTGTGTCCCTCGCGAGCGCGGGGCTCATCGTCGGGGGTTCCAACACGCCCGTCGTCGAGCGGGCCGATGCCACCGTCGCTCCGATGGCCGCCACCACGACGGTGCCGCGGCTCGACGAACCGGCAGCGGTCCCGGAACCCGGGCGGGCGTCGGTCGGTGCGGCGTTCGTGGCGCCCGTGCCGGAACCGGACGTCGCCGCGCAGATCGCGGTTCCCGACGTCGGCGGCCTCGACCCCGAACCGGGCAGGCCGGGAATCCAGCTCAGCCTGCTGACCGGCACTCCGAACCTGGGCTACGGCAACGAGGGTCTGTTCAACGCCGGAGCCAACAACACCGGCAACTTCAACATCGGCGGTGCGAACGACGGTGATTTCAACATCGGCACCGGCAACGTCGGGGACTTCAACATCGGCTACGACAACACCGGTGACTTCAACATCGGCGGCGACAACACCGGTGACTTCAACGTCGGCTTCGACAACACCGGCGGCGAGCGCAATTTCGGCGCGGGCAACAGCGGCTCCTACAACGTCGGATTCTTCAACACCGGCGCGTTCAACGTCGGGGTCGGCAACACCGGCGTCGGCAACGTGGGGTTCTTCAACACCGGTGACTACACCGTCGGCGCGTTCAACGTCGGCATCCGCTACGCAGGCACCCCGGGGATCAGCACGGGCCGCGCTGCCGACACCGATGACGACGACGCCGACACCGGCACGCTGAACACGCGGGCTTCCCTGTCGGACAACAATTCCGACGAGGACGAGACCACGACCCGCACCACCGGGAGGTCGGCAGGCCAGGACGAGGGCGGCGACGACAACAGCGAAAAGGCCGGTGCGGGAGCCGACGCCACCAGCGGCGGTGCGGCCCACAGCGACGGTGCCGACGGCGACAACGGTGCCGACGTCGACGACTGACCTGCCGCAGCGACACGTGTTCACCGGCCACATCGCCGGATTGGGCACCTCCGCCGGGGTACGGATCGTTGTCGGCAGCTGGCACCGCTCACCGTTCGGCGCCTTCACCGACGTGATGGTGCAGCAACCCGACGAACGGCGGGTGCTGCTGGCCCCGACCGACGCGGTCGCCGACTTCGTCGCCACGACCTACCACTTCGACAGTGTGGAGGTCGGGCCGGTGGCCGCGACACTCGGCACGGACCGGCTCACGGTGCGCAGCGCAGCCCTCGACCTCGATGTCGGCATCGGCGGGCCCGCGCCGCTGGACCGGCTGCTGCGCCTGGTGCCCGGCCGGCTCGCCACCGCGCCGTGGTGGCTGCGGACCATCGATCCCGTCGCGTCCCGGCTCGTGCGGGGTGTGCGCACCGCGGGAACGGCGGGCGGCGGCCGTCGCGAGTACTACGGGGTGCGCCGCTCGCGGCGGCTCACCTCGGCGGCGGGCCGCTACCGCGACGCCGACCTGGGTGCGCTTCGGCCGCTGTGGCCGCCGGTGGCGTTCGGGTTCGCCTCCGCACCACCCACCCCGCAGCTCGTCAGCGTGACCACGACGATCATCGACGCCGGTTGACGGGTTTTCGTTCCGCCGGTCGCGGGCACAGTGACGGCATGGACAAGGTGACTCGACTCCGCCACGCCCAACAGCGGATTCTGAAGGTGCAGCGCCGGCTGTGGCTGGCGCAGATCGCGATGTGGCCGACGCTGGTGATCACCGGGGTGGCCGCCGTCGGCGGGGTGGTGTGGCTGCTGCGCCGGCGATCCGCCGGCGGACGGCACGAACTGCCGGAGTCGCCCGGCGCGCACCGGGTGGAGACGGTCGCCGAACACAACGGCCAGGTCTCCCAGGGCGTTTCGCCGACCTGAGCACTCACATCCGCGCGTAGCGGGTGAGTGCGAAGCTGTACATCCCGTACGCGGCGAAACCGGCCGCGGCGATCCCGATCAACACCGAGCCGAACGGCGCCTGTCCGAGCGCCTTGACCGCGCCGTCGAGTCCGGTGGCTTTCGAGGGATCGGCGCGGATCGAGGCGACGACGACCAGCACCCCGGCGCCCGCCAGCACCAGACCCTCCGCGACGTGACCGCACACCCCGAGCACGGTCAGCAGCCGACCGCCGGAGATCGTCAAGTCGTCGCGGAACCGCCGCGAGGCGCCCTTGAACGCGTAGTAACAGCCCAACGCGGTGACGCCGAGACCGATCACCGCGAGCAGGGCCTTGCCCTCGGGGCTGCGCATCAGCCAGATGCTCAACCCGACGCTGCGCTCCGCGCTCGAATGCCTGCTGCCCAAGGCAAACTGGACGGCCATCGCCGCCACCGCGGCATATACCACCGCGAGCCCGAGTGCCTTGAGGCGGTTGACCACCAGGAAGTCGTCGGGATCCCGGTGCGCTTCGTGGTGCTCGCTCGGATGCAGTCCGAGAACGGTCTCCGCCAGGCGCCACAGGGTCAGCGGAACGAGCGCCACCGCGACCCCCCAGAGCGCGAGGAATCCGCCCTTCGTCTCGGCGAGTGTGGCCAGCGCGCCGGACTGGTCGGCGTCGCCGTGGCCGGAGCCGATCGCGACGCGGAAGATGATGTAGGCGATCAGCAGATGCAGAACGCCGTTGATCAGATATCCGGTGCGCGCCGCGATCTGGGCTGCCCGGTTGTCCGTGGCGGTGCGGACGGCGCCGGCGGCGCCGGTCTCATCCGTCACCGACCGGCTCAGTACCGGCGCGGCCGCCGGCGCGAACGGAACGCGTCCTTGACCTTTTCACCGGCGTCCTTCAGATGCGCGATCCGCTGGTCACCGCGACCACGCGCCGCCATGTCCGGGTCGCCGATCGCGCCGCCCGTGGCCGCCCGCATCTTGCCCTGCAGCTGCTGCAGCTTGTTCTTCGCCTTGTCGCTGGCGCTCATGAGTGCCCCTCGTGGGTCGGTGTCCCGGTCGTCGAGACGCGTAGAGGGGGGTTACCCGTTCCGGCGGGTTGACACCGTGAAAACCGCGCCACGTCTTGACCTCAACCGCCGTTGAGGTCACACCATGGGTGCATGACCGTCATTCCGTCGTACTTCGCCAGGATCGGTTACGGAGGCGAAGCCACCCCCAGCCTCGACACGCTGCACGCGCTCGTCGCCGCCCACAACCGGTCGATCCCGTTCGAGAACCTCGACCCGCTCCTGGGCATCCCCGTCGCCGATCTCAGCGCCGCCGCGCTCGCCGACAAACTGGTGCACCGGCGACGCGGCGGCTACTGCTACGAACACAACGGCCTCATGGGCTACGCGCTGGAGGAACTCGGCTTCGGCGTGGAACGACTCGCCGCGCGGGTGGTGTGGATGCGCGACGAGGACACGCTGCCCGCCCAGACCCACCAGCTGCTCGCGGTGACGGTGCCGGACGTGGCCGGCCGCTTCCTGGTCGACGTCGGCTTCGGCGGGCAGACACCGTCGGCACCGCTGCGGTTCGACACCGGCGTCGAGCAGGCCACCCGGCACGAGCCGTACCGCATCCGCGAACACCGCGACGGCCAGGTGCTCGAAGCGCACATCCGCGGCGCGTGGCTGCCGCTGTATGTGTTCACCGATGACCCGCAACCGCTCATCGACCTCGAGGTCGGCAGCTGGTACGTCTCGACGCATCCGGCGTCACCGTTCGTCGGCGGCCTCACCGCCGCGCTGGTGACCGACGACGCCCGGTGGAACATGCGCGGCCGCCATCTCACCGTGCACCGCGCCGACGGCAGTGAGCGGATCCGCTTCGACACCGCCGGGCAGGTTCTCGACACGCTGGCCGAGCGGTTCGGCATCGATCTGACCGATCTCGGTGACCGCGCCGACGTGGAGAAGCGGGTGCACGAAGTGCTCGACACCTGAGCGTTCGCAGGAGCCGAACGCCGCAGGAATTGTCATGTCCCTCTGAGTCGGTGGTCGGCCATACTCGGTTCCGTGAGTACACCGGCGCGGCGGGATCGGCTTCGGGAACTGCTCGACGCCGTGGTCGACGCCGCCAACGCGGAGGTCGGCGACATGGCGCGCAGCAGCTTCGCCTCCGAATTCCACTTCTCGCGCGAGGTGCGCCGGCTCACCGGGGAGTCGCCCGCGGCGCTGCGCCGCCGGATCATCCTGGAACGCGCGGCGTGGCGACTGCGTCGCGGCGAGACCGTCGCCGCCGTCGCCGCCGACGAGGGGTGGTCCTCACCCGAGGTGTTCTCCCGCGCGTTCCGCCGCACGTTCGGCGTACCGCCGTCGCGCGCCGGGGATGTGGCGTTCCGGGTGCCCGCACCCAACGGCCTGCACTTCCACCCGCCGCAGTCGCTGTGGTTGGACGGTGACGGCACGGACAAGGACCCCGATCCGAGTCGGCTGATGGTGGCTCACGACATCGCCGATACGTCCTACCTCATCGAGCGGGCCGGTCTGCTCAGCGACGAACAATGGTGGCAGGACGTGGCGCCCGGTCAGGTGGTGCTCCACTGGGACGGGCCGGAATCCAGCGTCGGTGCGGTGCTGGGCGCGCTGGTGTGGACCAAGGAGGTCTGGCTGGCCACCATCGAAGGCCGCGACTTCCCCGACCGTGACACGACCATGACGGCGGGCCGGCTCGCCGAGCGGCACGCGGACATCGGAGCTCGCTGGGCCGCAATGGTTTCGGAGTGCGCAGCTGCGGGCCGGATGGGCGACACCGTGATCGACGCGCTGTGCGACCCGCCGGAGTCGTTCCAGCTGTACGGGATCGTGGCGCACGTGCTGACCTACTCGGCGCACCGTCGGGGGCTGGTGCGCTCGATGCTCGCCGGGTTGGGCGTCCCGACCGAGCAAGGTGATCCGTTGGACTGGATGAGGAGACAGTGAGATGGCGACCGTGTACTACACCGCGTCGAGTGTGGACGGCTACATCGTCGACGAGAACGACAGCCTGGACTGGCTGATCACCCGGGACATCGACCCGGAGGGACCGTTCCACTACGACGCCTTCGCCGCCGGTGTCGGTGCGCTCGTGATGGGGTCGGCCACCTATGAGTGGATCGTGAAAAACCAACCGGGCGAGTGGATGTACTCGCAACCGACGTGGGTGATGACGCACCGCCCGTCCATCGTCGCCGACGGGCATCCGGTGCAGACCTTCGAGGGCGACGTCACCGAACTGCATCCCAAGCTCGTGTCCGCAGCAGCCGGCAAGGACGTGTGGGTGGTCGGTGGCGGGGAGGTGGCCGCGCAATTCGTGGCCGCGGGTCTCGTCGACGAATTGATCGTCAGCTATGCGCCGTGCACGCTCGGCGCCGGCTCGCGGGTGCTGCCGATCCGCTCGGAGTGGCGGCTGGTCGAGTCGGCCGTGAACGGCGAATTCCTATGTGCGCGTTGGCGAGCCGCGTGATGACGGTCAGTTCCCGGTGGGGATGCCGTTGCGGCGGATGAACTCGCGCGATTTGAGCAGGAATTCCAGTTGGATGTGCACCTGGCGCAACGGGTCGAGGTTGCGGGTCGCCCGGCACAGCACGACGGCGCCCTCGAGCGCGGCGATGCAGGTGATGGCCAGCGAGGCCGCCTCGCTCTCCTCGCAGCCGTCGACCGCGAACGCGCGGGTCAGCGCATCGCGCCAGTGCCCGAAGATCGCCCCGGCCACCGACGTCAGTTGCGGTCCGTCCTCGGCGGAACCGATCGCCGCGGCCACCACGGGACAGCCCGCGGTGAAGTCGCTGTCGGCCAGCACCCGGTCCCAGAACTCGACGAACCGGTTCACCAGGTGCAGACCGCCCTTCGCGGCCGCCTCGTCGATCAGCGAGGTGATGGACTCCCCGGCGAACTGCAGGGCCTCGAAGACGATCTGGTTGCGCCCCTCCGGGAAGTGGTAGTACACGCTGCCGCGCGGCGCCCCGCTGCGCTGGAGCACTTCGTCGATCGTGACGCCGGCCGCGCCGCGCTCACGCAGCACCTCCGCGGCGCCGATCAGCATGTTGGTGCGCGTCGAACCGCGCTTGGTGCGGATGTTGGTCATCGGTGTTCGTCAGGCGACATGAGGCGGGCGCTGCGGCGTCGCTCGCCATGCGAGGCCGCGCGGGGAGAACTGAAGGCGCCGACGGCGCGGGTGACGATGGACGAACCGGAAGCCGGCGATGTTGACCTCGACCACCCACATGTCACGCCTCTTTCTCTATGACATAGACCATAGAACATGGCTGAAACTGACACAACAGATTGATGTTTGGGAGGGGATTGGCGCGGGAATATGGGCACGTGCATAATGATCTCCGGCGCCCGCCCCGGCGGCCCCGGGGCGAGCGTCACACCAACTTCCCGGAGTGACGAAAAAGGCTCCCACCCGCAGGTGGGAGCCTTTTTCGTGTACCGGCTACTCCGGCGTGTAGCCGAACGGCAACAGCGTGCTCTTGGCCTGGCAGTACTGCTCGATGCCCTCCGGGCCGTTCTCCCGGCCGATCCCGGAGTTCTTGTAGCCGCCGAACGGCGCACCCGGATCGAAGGCGTACATGTTGACCGCGTAGGTGCCCGTGCGGATCTTGCTCGCCACCTCGAGCGCCTTGCGGTTGTCCGTCGTCCACACGCTGCCCGCCAGCCCGTAGACCGAGTCGTTGGCGATGCGAACGGCGTCGTCCTCGGTGTCGTAGGGGATCACCGCCAACACCGGCCCGAAGATCTCCTCCTGGGCGATGGTCATCGAGTTGTCGACGTCGGCGAACACCGTCGGCTGGACGAACCAGCCGCCGTCCAGCCCCTCGGGGCGGCCGCCGCCGGCGACCACGCGGGCGCCCTCGTCGATGCCCTTCTTGATGTAGCCCTCCACCCGCTCGCGCTGCTTCTCGCTGATCAGCGGACCGATCGCGGCGTTCGGATCGTCGGGCAGGCCGACGGGCATCGCGGAGACGAAGTTGGCGAGCTTCTCGACGACCTCGTCGTAGCGGGAGCGCGGCGCGAGGATGCGGGTCTGCGCGACACACGCCTGGCCCGAGTTCATCACCCCGGAGAAGGCCAGCATCGGCAACGTCGAATCCAGGTCGGCGTCCTCGAGCACGATCGCCGCGGACTTGCCGCCCAGCTCGAGCGTGCACGGCTTGAGCTTCTCGGCCGCCAGCTTGCCGATCTCCTTGCCGACCGCGGAGCTCCCGGTGAAGGTGAACTTGTCGATCGCGTCGCTGGCGGTCAGTGCGCGGCCCGTCTCGGGGCCGCCGGGCACCACCGACAGCACGCCTTCGGGCAGGCCCGCCTCAGCGAACATCTGTGCCATCGCGAACACCGACAGCGGCGTCTCGGCGGCCGGCTTGAGCACCACGGTGCAGCCGGCCAGCAGGGCCGGGCCGAGCTTGTTGGCGGCCAGGAAGAACGGCACGTTCCACGCGGTGATCGCGCCGACGACGCCGATCGGCTCGCGGGTGACGAGCGTCTGGCCGTAGATGCCGTCGCGGATCTCGGTCCAGTGGAACTTGTCGGCCGCGCCCGCGTAGTACGTGAACGCCGACATCGCCGCGCCGTACTGCATCATGTCGACGATCATTTGGG
Organism: Mycolicibacterium litorale; assembly: GCF_010731695.1. NCBI lineage: Bacteria > Bacillati > Actinomycetota > Actinomycetes > Mycobacteriales > Mycobacteriaceae > Mycobacterium > Mycolicibacterium litorale. The sequence continues at coordinate 4,143,471 of NZ_AP022586.1, read as the reverse complement.
GCTGACCGGTCTCCGCGGCGAGCAGCGCCTTCAGCTCGTCACCGCGCTCCTCCATGAGTTTGACGGCGGCGCCGAGGATCGCCGCGCGTTCGTCCGGCGACATCCGCGGCCACGGTCCCTCGTCGAAGGCCTTGCGCGCCGCGGCGCACGCGGCGTCGACGTCGGCGGCCGCCGCCAACGGCACCTGGCCGACTTTCTGGCCGGTCGCCGGGGAGAACACCTCGATGACCTCGTCGGTGGACGGTTGTACCCACTGGCCGCCGATGAAGAGCTTGTCCCACGTCGTCTTGTGAGCGGTCTGCACGGTCTGTGTCATGAGCGTCACACTACCTAGATTCGCGCGAAACGAGAACCTGTTGCAGTTCAGCGTTGGAGGACCAGGACGAGGTTGCTCACCGCGACCTCCCGCACGCCGGGCAGCCGCGTCGTCCACCACGCCCATCGCGGGTGGTAGCGGGGGAATGCGGCGATCAGCGCGCCGGTGCTCTTCGCCCACTCGAGCCCGTCGTGCGTAGACACCGCGAAGAGCGACGAACCGTAGTCGTTCTTGGGTCGGTGACCGTGCTTGCGGGTGTAGCGCTCGGCGGCCCTGGCCCCGCCCAGGTAATGCGTCAGCCCCATCTCGTGCCCGCCGAACGGGCCCAACCAGACGGTGTAGGACAGCACCGCGAGACCGCCGGGGCGCGTGACGCGCAGCATCTCGGCGCCGAGCCGCCACGGGTGCGGCACGTGTTCGGCCACGTTGGAGGACAGGCAGACGTCGACGCTGCCATCTGCGAATGGCAACGCGGTTCCGGAGGCGCGGACGTAGCGACCGGTGTGGTCGGTGACGGCGGGCCCGGCATGCATCTCCCGCGGGTCCGGTTCGACGCCGAGGTAGTCCATGCCGTGCCGGGCGAACGCGGCGGCGAAGTACCCCGGGCCGCCGCCGACGTCGAGCACCGTGCGCCCGTTCGGGGAGAGTCCCGTCGCCCCCTGCCACAGGTCGGCGACCATCGCCGCGGTGTCGTCGGCGAGCGCCCCGTAGAAGCGGGCCGGATCGGACTGCTCGTAGCGGAACTCGCTGAGCAACCGGATCGACCGCGTCAGCGTCGCCCGTCGGGCGAACAGGTCGGTGGCAGCCACTCGACGACCCTACGGCCGGTTCGTCGCAGGGTGACCGGTGGTTCCCCGGCCCCGGTTAGGCTGGCTCCCGATGTCCGCACGCCCGCTTCGCTCCGTCCTGCTTCTGTGCTGGCGGGATACCGGGCACCCGCAGGGCGGCGGCAGTGAGATGTACCTACAGCGCATCGGTGAGCAGCTGGCGGCCTCGGGGGTCCGGGTCACGCTGCGCACCGCCTCCTATCCCGGCGCCGCGCGCCGCGAGGTGGTCGACGGCGTGCACGTCAGCCGGGGCGGCGGCCGGTACTCGGTGTATCCGTGGGCGCTGCTGGTGATGGCGCTGGCCCGCCTCGGCCTCGGACCGTTGCGAGGAGTACGCCCCGACGTCGTCCTCGACACCCAGAACGGGGTGCCGTTCCTGGCCCGGCTGGTCTTCGGCCGGCGCGTCGCGGTGCTGGTGCATCACTGCCACCGTGAGCAGTGGCCGGTCGCCGGGCCGGTGCTGGGCCGGCTCGGCTGGTTCGTCGAATCGGTCGTGTCACCGCGGGCGCACAAGCGGGCGCAGTATCTGACCGTGTCGCTGCCGTCCGCGCGGGATCTGACCGACCTGGGAGTCGACGGCGGGCGGATCGCCGTCGTGCGCAACGGACTCGACGAAGCCCCGGCGTCGACGCTCGCCCAGCCGCGGTCGGAGACCCCGCGCATCGCGGTGCTGTCGCGGTTGGTGCCGCACAAGCAGATCGAGGACGCGCTCGACGCCGTCGCCGCGCTGCGCCCGCAACTCCCGGGCCTGCATCTCGACGTGGTCGGTGGCGGCTGGTGGCAGCAGAAGCTCGTCGACCACGCCCGGCTGGCGGGCATCTCCGATGCGGTCACCTTTCACGGCCACGTCGACGACCGCACCAAACACGAAGTGCTGCAGCGCAGCTGGGTGCACGTGCTGCCGTCCCGCAAGGAAGGCTGGGGGCTCGCGGTCACCGAGGCGGGCCAGCACGCGGTGCCGACGATCGGATACCGCTCATCCGGCGGGCTGACCGATTCGATCGTCGACGGGGTGACGGGCCTGCTGGTCGACGACCGTCACGAACTCGTCGACGCGTTGGCACGGCTGCTCGGGGACCGGGTGCTGCGTGAGCAACTCGGCGCCAAGGCCCAGGCGCGCAGTGTCGAGTTCTCGTGGCGGCAGAGCGCATCGGGGATGCGCGAGGTGTTCGACGCGATGCTGGCAGGACGCTACGTCAGCGGCGTGGTCTAGCCCGCCGCAGGCCGAGCGCCCCGGCCAGCAGCGACCCCAGCAGCACCGCCAGCCACGCCAGGTGCGCGCCGATCAGCAGCCCCCGGTACGGCGACGCCGTACCGTCACCGCCCACCCGATAGACCGTCAACCCTTCCCCGCGGTACGCCACCGGGAGATCGATCGCGGCACCGTCGGATTCGACGACCACCCACCGGACTCCGGCCGCCGCCAACTCCGGCGCAGGCGCGCCGCGCATCAGCAACTCCTGCACCGCCCGCGCGCGCACCCCTTCGCCGGGCACCGTCGCCCCGCCGATGACCAGGTCGCCCGTGCTCAGCACGTCGGCGCGCAACCAGCGGGGCAACGGGTCGAGCACCGGTGCGTCACCCGCCCAGGCGAAGTGACGCATGCTGTCGGGCGGCAACACCGCGACGGGACCGGGGTCGGCGTTGATCACCGCGGCCGCCTCGGCCCACGACGGCGGGTACTGCACCGCCCGCATCCGGCCGCCGACTCCGAACGCCAGATCGGGCAGCACCGCGATCAGCGCCGCACAGCACACCGCGGCGACGGCCCCGGCGGGTACCCGCCGCGCGACGAGCACCGCCCCGGCACCGGCGACCGCATAACCCGGCAGCGCCAGAGCCACCCACTTCTGCCCGTCCCGCAGCACACCCAGCCCCGGCAGCGCCCGCACGATCTGCTCGACGGCCGCGAGCCCGGGACCGGTGGCCATCGCCGCGGGCAGCACCACCGCCGCGGCGGCCAGCACCAGCAGCGGTACCGCGGCGGGCCTTCGCCACACCACCGAGACCCCGGCCGCCACGACCGCGAGCAGCACCACCGTCGCCACCACCGCGAACGACGTCGTGCGCGAACCCGGCACCGCATCGGCGTTCCAGATGCCGGCGAGGCCGGCCAGGCTCAGCAGCGTGCCCAACCCCGGTTCCGCCCGCGCCGCGAACGCCGGGATACCCGCGGCCGGCGACACCGACAGCGACCCCGACACCGCGGCGGCCACCAGCCACGGCAGTGCGCTCACCGCGGCCGCCGCGAGCGAGACGGCCACCACCGGCAGGCGGCGCCCGATACCCGGCGCACACACACTCACCAGCGCCACCGCCGCCGCCAGCAGCAGACCGGTCGGGGTCAGCCCGGCGAGTGCGATCCAGAACACAAGCGGCCACCACCGGCCCGAGCCGTCGCGCAGGCGCAGCACCGCCGCCGCCACCCACGGCAGGCAGCCGTATCCGACCAGCAGGCTCCAATGACCCTGCAGCAGCCGCTCGGCGACGTACGGATTCCACACCGCGACGGTGACCGCGACGCACTGACCGGCCACCCCCGCGTCGGGGACCACCGTCGAGGCCAGGCGCGCCGCGCCCCAGCCGGCCGCCCAGAGCCCGGTCACCAGCAGCGCCTTGACCACCACACCGCCGTCGACCACGTGCGAGGCGAGGGCCAGCGCGAAGTCCTGCGGCAGCGCGCGGGGAGCGGCCTCCGAGAGACCGAGTGCCGCGTCGGACAGATACGACCGCGGCGTCGACACCGCATCGCGCAGCAGCAGGTAACCATGCGGCAGCAGCGGCGCGGTCACGATCAGCGACAGCGCCAGCGCGTAGACCGGCGGGAGGTAGCGGGAGATCAGACCGGTCTGTCGGGCGGTAGATCGGTCGGCCGCTGGGCCGGCAGCTTCTCGGTCTTGGCCTCCGCGCCCGGCACCGGTTCACCGGCATCGTCGCGCTGGAAGAACCCGTGGGCGGCCTCGTCGAGGCCGGGGTCGATCAGTGCCGACTCCGCCCGGAGACTGAACGAACCGAGCAGGGCGCCGCCGACGAGCAGCACCAACCCGACCGCGGTGAACGTGATCGGCAGGATGCGGCCCCACAGCGCCACCCGGTCGCGCTCACTGCGCGCGCTGGCGACCTGGGACTCGACCGACTCCTCGTTCGTCGTGACCGTGTAGTCCGCGAACGTCACCTCGGGCCGCAGCGCATCCCGTGCGTAGTAGTGGTAGGCGTGCTCGTCGGATTTGACGATGGTGCCCGAGACCGGGTCCACCCACAGCGTGCGCTCGGCGGCGTAGAACCGGCTCATCGTGATCGGCTCTTCCGGATCGCCCTCGACACCCCACAGTGCGGCGCGCGCGGTGACCTGGCTGTCGGCGTCGTCCTCGTAGAGCGAGGCGTACTTGACCGGTTCGACCAGCTTGCCCTCATTGTCGTAGCCGACGTTCTGGGTGAACTTGAACGTGGTCAACCCGTTGACGTCTTCCTCGCCGTCGTAGTTGGCGTCGTACGCCTTCTGCGCGATCGGGTCGAACAACGGGTAGGTCTTCTTCTCCGTGTCGAACGGGAAGCGGTAGGTCAACCCCTCGTGCGGCAGCGCGATGTTGGTCGGCGGCTGATCGTCCTCGATGGCCCGCGGCTTCTGCACCGCGCCACCGGGATTGCTCTCGCTCGAGACCGCCATGGCGCTGCTGCGGTCCATCGTCACGGTGTCGACCATCGCCAGCATCAGACCGTTGTCCTGCTGCTTGTCCGTGCGGCGCAGCGTACTGCCGGCCTGCAGGGTGACCACGTCGGCGTTCGACGGCGACTCCACCGTGATCTGCTGCTGGAACACCATCGGCACGTCGCGGTCGACGACGAAGCGTTCACCCAGCAGCGACGCCGGATCGAACGCCGTACCGGTCCCGTCGCTGACGAGCGTCGTGTCGATGTCGAGCGGGATCTTGGCGATCTTGCCCTTGGTATAGGTGGACAGCAACAGCGCGGCGATCAACAGGGCAGCACCAAGCCCCATGAGTCCGCACGCCGCGATCCGCAGCGCCACTGCGCGGTTCAAACCGTGCCTCCTTCGGCTCGGGCCGGCAAAACCCGTTCGACCCTAACAGCAGACATTAAGGCCGGAACTTACTACGAGACCATGTGCCCCGGCCTGCTCGACCTGCCACGCTGGCACACTGGTCGCCGTGACGAGCACCCAGGAGATCGGCGGCACGCGATCCTTCCTGCCCGCCGTCGAGGGGCTGCGGGCCTGCGCGGCCATCGGCGTCGTCGTCACCCACGTGGCCTTCCAGACCGGGCACACCGGCGGTGCCGACGGGCGGTTCTTCGGCCGCTTCGACCTCGCGGTCGCGGTGTTCTTCGCGCTGTCGGGGTTCCTGCTGTGGCGCGGTCACGCCGCCGCGGCGCGCGGTCTGCGCGCCGCCCCGCCGACCGCGCACTACCTGCGGTCGCGCATCGTGCGCATCATGCCGGGCTATCTGGTCGCGGTCGTGATCATCCTGGCGGTGTTCCCGGACACGAAACCGGACCTGACGGTGTGGCTGGCCAACCTCACCCTGACGCAGATCTACGTGCCACTCACCCTGACCGCCGGGCTGACCCAGATGTGGAGCCTGTCGGTGGAGGTCACCTTCTATCTGGTGCTGCCCGTGCTGGCGCTGCTCGCGCGGCGGCTGCCCGTCGCGGCGCGCATCCCGGTCCTCCTCGCCGTGGCGGCGGCGAGCCTGCTGTGGGTGTACATCCCGTTCGACCCGGACTCCGGGCACAACCTGTGGAACTGGCCGCCCGCGTTCTTCTCGTGGTTCGCCGCCGGCATGGTGCTGGCGGAGCTGACCGTGATGCCGGTCGGGTGGGCGCACCGCCTGGCGCGGCGCCGGATGCTGATGGGGCTGATCGCGGTCGCCGCGTTCACGATCGCCGCGTCGCCGCTGGCCGGCCGCGAGGGACTTCAGCCGGGCACCGTCGGCCAGGTCACACTCAAGACCGCGATGGGTGCGGTGCTCGCCGGGGCGCTGCTGGCGCCGCTCGTGCTCGACCGGCCGGACACCGCGCACCGCATCCTGGGCAGCCGCGTGATGGTGACGCTCGGCCGGTGGTCCTACGGCTTGTTCGTCTGGCACCTCGCGGCGCTGGCGATGGTGTTCCCGATGGTCGGCGAATTCGCGTTCAACGGCCACATGCCGCTGGTGCTGGCGTTGACGCTGGCGTTCGGCTTCGCGCTCGCGGCGGTGAGCTACGCGCTGGTCGAAAGCCCGTGCCGCGAGGCGCTGCGGCGGTGGGAGTTCCGCCGCGCCACCCCCGCGCACCGCGCGCCGCCGCTCGACAGTGCGGTCAGCGACGTTGCGGAGCCGATCTCGCGATGACCTCGGCGCGCACGGCCGACCGGCGCGCCTTGCCGGCGTCGTCGCGCAGCGGCTGGTCGGTGAACTCGACGGTGCGCGGCACCTTGTAGCCCGCGAGTTGTCCGGCGACGAACTCCGTCACCGCCGCTTCGTCGAGCGCCGACCCGGGCGCCGGCTGGACGAGCGCATAGGGCACCTGGCCGAGGTCGCCGTCGGGGACACCGACGACGAGGCACGACAGCACGTCGGGATGCGCGGAGAGCGCCGACTCGATCTCGGCCGGGTACACGTTGCGCCCGCCGACGGTGAACATGTCGACGCGCCGGTCGTTGAGGTAGAGGAAGCCGTCCTCGTCGAAGTAGCCGAGGTCGCCCAGCGAGTCCCAGCCGTCGCGGCTCTTGGCGGTGCTGCCGATGTAGCGGTAGGTGGGGGCGGCGCCCGGCGAACGGCGCATGTAGATCTCGCCGACCACGCCGGGCGGGCAGCGGTTGCCGTCGTCGTCGAGCACCGTCATCTCCCCGGCCACCACGACGCCGACCGAACCGCGATGCGCCAGCCACTGCTCGCCGGAGATGAACGTCAGCGCCTGTAACTCGGTGCCGCCGTACAGTTCCCACAGCACCTGCGGACCCAGCAGATGGATCCACGCCTCCTTCACCGCCGGCGGGCACGGTGCGCCGACATGCCAGAACCGCCGGATCGACGTCAGGTCGTAGGCCTGCGGATCGGACCGGTACACCGGCAGCAGCCGCTGCATGATCGTGGGCACCGTGGTCAGAAACGTGACCCGGTGCTGGGTGACCAGGCGCAGGAACTCGTGCGGGTCGAACCGGGGCATGACCACCAGGTGGTGTCCCATCAGCAGCCCGATCGCGAACGTGGTGAACCCGGTGTTGTGACTCATCGGCACCGAGATCAGGTTGACGTCACCGGGCTCGGCGCCCAGCGGCACGCCGATCGCCGGTGGCACCCGGCTGTCGCCGCCGGCCTCGATGAGCTTCGGCCGGCCGGTGCTGCCGCCCGACGCCATCGACTTCCACACCGGCGACACGGCCTCCGGTAGCGGTTCGGCCGACAGGGTGGGATCGGGCACGAAATCGACTGAAACACTGGGTGATATGCCGTTGGGGTCGTCGCGGCCGACGAGCAGCGCGGGTGGGCGCAGCGCCAGCAGCCCGGCCAGTTCGGCGTCGGGTAGCCGGGCGGACAACGGTTGCGGCACCGCACCCAGCTTCCACGCCGCGAGTACCGCCTGCACCCACCCGATCGAGTTCGGGAGCAGCACCGTCACGTAATCACCCTGTCGCACACCGAGTTCGGCGAACGCGCGAGCCAGCCGGTTCGTCGCCGCGTCGAGTTCGCCGCGGGTGACGGTGCGACCGGCGCAGGTGACCGCCGGTGCGTCGGGATCCCGCGCGGCCAGGTGCGAGAACTGGGTTCCGATCGGAGGTACGCCGTCGACCACGTCAGTACCCGCCCGAGTGCTCGAAGATGCGCCGCGGATTTTCGACCAGCATGGTGGTGATCTGCTCCTCGGTGACGCCGCGGGCGCGCAACGCGGGCAGCACGTCGTTGTGAATGTGCAGATAATGCCAGTTCGGCATGGTCTGCGTCACCGTCTCCTCCGGCAGCGCGTCGAAGAAACAGGCGGTGTCGTGGGACAGCACCATCCGGTCGGCGTGCCCGCGTTCGCAGAGCGCCGCCACCGTGGCCACCCGGTCCTCGAACGGCAGATACGCGTCGATGCCGAAGCGGTCCATCCCGAGGTAGGAGCCCGCCGCCATGAGCTCCTCGAGGTAGCCGAGGTCGGTGGTGTCCCCGGAGTGGCCGATCACCACCCGGGACAGGTCGACACCCTCCTCGGCGAAGACGCGCTGCTGTTCGAGCCCGCGGCGGGTGGCGGCGTGGGTGTGGGTCGAGATCGGTACGCCGGTCTGCCGATGGGCCTGGGCGACGGCCCGCAGCACCCGCTCCACACCCGGGGTGAGGCCGGGTTCGTCGGTGGCACATTTGAGGATCGCGGCTTTCACGCCGGTGTCGGCGATGCCGTGCTCGATGTCGCCGACGAACATGTCGGTCATGTACTCGTCGCCGCCGAACGGGGTGCCCGGGCCGGTGAAGTGGAAGAAGAACGGCACGTCGTTGTAGGTGTAGAGCCCCGTCGCGACGACGATGTTGAGGTCGGTGGCCGCGGCGATGCGGGCGATCCGCGGGATGTAGCGGCCGAGCCCCACCACGGTGAGGTCGACGATCGTGTCGACCCCGCGGGCCTTCAGCTCGTCGAGCCGGCGGATCGCGTCGGCCTCCCGCTCGGCCTCGTCACCCCACGCACCGGGATAGTTGAGCAGGATCTCGGTGGTCATGATGAACACGTGCTCATGCATGAGCGTGACGCCGAGGTCCGCGGTGTCGATCGCTCCAGCTGCGGTATTCAACTGTGGCACAAGCCCGATGCTAGGGCGGCCGATCCGGGGGTGTCGGCGTTTGGCGGGATCGGCGGCACGCCGGTTCTTACCGGCCGCCGCAGTGGGTACCCGGTACCGACCCCGAGGAGGGACCCGTATGGCTACACCCCGCACCCGACCCGTGGTGTCCTCGTGGGCGCCGCTCGCATCCCCGGTGTACCGGGCGCTGTGGATCGCGCAGTTCGTGTCGAACCTCGGCACCTGGATGCAGACCGTGGGCGCGCAGTGGATGCTGGTCGGCGATCCCGGGGCCGCGGTCCTGGTTCCGTTGGTGCAGACAGCGACGACCCTGCCCGTCATGCTGCTGGCCCTGCCCTCGGGCGTGCTGGCCGACCTGGTCGACCGGCGCAGACTGCTGATCGCCACCCAGGGCGCGATGGCCTCAGGGGTGGCGGCGCTGGCGACACTCAGCGGGTTCGGGCTGGCCACCCCGACGGTGCTGCTGCTCCTGCTCTTCCTGATCGGGTGCGGCCAGGCGCTGACGGCCCCGGCGTGGCAGGCGATCCAGCCGGAACTCGTTCCGCGCGAACAGATTCCGGCAGCGGCCGCGCTGACCAGCATGAGCATGAACGGCGCGAGGGCGATCGGGCCCGCGGTGGCCGGCGTGCTGGTCAGCGTGTCCGGGCCGACCACGGTGTTCGCGCTCAACGCGATCTCGTTCGTCGGCATCGTGATCGTCCTGCTGGCGTGGCGGCGGCCCACCACCGAAGCGCTGATGCCCGTCGAACGCCCGCTGTCCGCGCTGAGCGCGGGCGGCCGCTTCATCCGCAGCTCACCGGTGGTGCGGCGGATCCTGCTGCGGACCGTGCTGTTCATCGCGCCTGCCAGCGCGCTGTGGGGTCTGCTCGCGGTCATCGCCGCGAATCAGCTGAGCCTGTCGTCGTCGGGATACGGGGTGCTGCTCGGCGCGCTGGGTGTGGGCGCGGTACTGGGCGCGGTGGCGTTGTCGCGGTTGCAGGCCGCCTTCGGGAACAACCAGCTGCTGGCCGCCGCGGCCGTCGGTTTCGCCGTCGCGACCGTGGTCCTCGCGACCGTGCACATCATGGCCGTCGTGCTCGTCGCGCTGGTACTGGGTGGGCTGTCGTGGTTGCTGACGCTGTCGACGCTGAACGCCTCGATGCAGCTGAGCCTCCCGGCGTGGGTGCGGGCGCGGGGACTGTCGGTCTACCAGCTGGCGTTCATGGGCGGGCAGGCGATCGGCTCGCTGGTGTGGGGTCTGGTCGCCGGCGCGACCAGCGGGGTGACGGCGCTTCTGATCAGCGCCGCACTGCTGGCCGCGTGCGCCGTGTCGGTGCTGTGGTGGCCACTGCACCCCGCCACCGGCAACCTCGACGTGACGCCGTCGGCGCACTGGGGTGAGCCGGCGCTGGTGTTCGAACCCGATCCGCACGACGGGCCGGTCGTCGTGCTGCAGTCCTACCTGGTGGCGCCCGAGGACGAGGCGGGATTCCTCGAGGTGATGGCGCGGGTTCGCCGGTCGCGGCAGCGCACCGGGGCGATGCAGTGGGGACTGTTCCGCAGCGGCGAGTCCGCCGACACGTTCGTCGAGCTCTTCCTCGTCCGGAGCTGGGACGAACACCTGCGCCAGCACCTCGTCCGGCAGACCGGACTGGACCTCGCCCTCGAGCGGGAGATCGAGAGGTTCGTGCACGGCGAATCGACGCTGCGTCACTTCATCGCGGTGCGGTCCGTCCGCTGAGCGGCACCGCGGAGGCGGCCAGCACCGCCACCGACACCAGCGCCAGCAGCTGCACACCGGCCGAGTGCCCGACGTAGCCGTCCACCGAACGCCACGGGTGCTGGGACAGCACCATTCCCGCCAGCGTCAGGCCACCGGCGCTCCCCACGAGGACCAGCCGGTCGCGGAGCCGTTCGCGGCGACGCAACAGGTACCCGATCCCGAGCGCACCGCCGACCACGAGCACCCCGGCGACCCCGGAGATCACCGACCCGACCGTGAGCGCCCCGGCCGCGGCCAGCGCGACCGGCGGCTGCCACGGGCGGGCGGGCTGGTCGTCTCGGCGGCGGCGTGCGGGCAGCAGCGCGAGCAGGGCGAGGACCGGCAGCAATGCCAGACCGACGATCAGCCCGGCGCGGTAGAGCGTGTTCGACCGGAAGGACAGTGTGACGGTGCCGTCGGTGTCAGCGGGCACCACCCAGCCCTGCTGCCAGCCGTTGACCACGATCGGGGTCAGCTCGTCGCCGCCCGGCCCGCGAGCCCGCCAGCCGGGGTTGACGCTCTCGGGCACCACCAGCACGCGGTCGCGCTGTGCCCCGGTCACTGTCACCTCGCGCCGGTCGGCGTCCCAGACACCGGTGTCGGCCGGGGTGGCCGATGCGGGAGCGATGTCGCGGGCCTTCGGGGTGGCCAGCTGGACGCCGTCGACGACGAAGGTGGCGCCCGGGCTGATCAGGAGTTCCTGCTCACCGGCGGGCAGTGCGATCGGTTCGGTACGGCAGGGCCGCGCCGGCACCGGTTCGCCGTCGAGCAGCGCGCCGACGGTGGTGGTCACCGACGTGGGCACGAACTGTCCGGCGACACCGATGATCGGGCCCTGTCCGCACGGCAGGTGCACGGCGCGGGCGCGGTTGCGGGACCCGTCGGCCGCCCCGATCGGATTGCCACCCCGGTCCAGCGCGGTGACCTCCGCCAGGCCGGGCGGTTTGAGCTGATCGAAGCCCAGCGACGTGCGGTCGATGATGTCGTTCCAGTTCAGCAGCGACACCTCGACGGTGTCGGTGCGGTGCGGCGCGAGGGCGATGGTCTCCGTCCCGCTGTCTCCGGAGAGGCGACGCGCCTGCGGGCCGTTGCCGAGGTCGACGGCCACCATCGTCGGATGGGCGGGCGGTTCCGTCGCGCTCGGCGTGATGCGCAGCGCGGCGACCTCGGTCGGGGCGGGCAACGTCAGCGTCAGGGTCGGCGGGGTCCGGTGCTGGACGACGCGCTGCGGCGCCGTCCACGCCGTGCGCGGATCGCCGTCCCCGGCGGCGAAGGCCGAGCCGAGGACGTCGAGGGCGTCGGCGTCACCGGCGACCAGGGTGGTGCCGGGCTGGCGGATCAGCTCGGCCAGTCGCGGCCCCTGCCGTGCGCGCACCCACACCGTCGGCTGCACCTGCGTCGGCTCGGGCACCGTCAGGGTCCGGCTCAGGTTGACCGGCTCTTCGGGTGAGAGTGCCATCGCCGCAGCGCATTTCACGCCGTCAGGACTGTCGACGCAGCCCGGCCGGCCCAGCAGTTCCGAGCCGAGATCCCACTGCGCCACGGCCGACCCCGCGGGCGGTCCGGGCACCGCCACGGTGTGCCGTAACTGGATCGGCGTGGCGAACCCGTTGGCGTCGTACTGGGTGACCGACAGGTCGGTGATGCCGAACTGCACACCCGCCGACCCGTCGTCGGTACCGGTCGCGGTGATCCGCACCCACGGGGTCTCGCCGTAGGGCAGGGCGACGGTCAGCGGTTTGCCCGCCTCTTCGAACCGCAGGGTGCTGGTGCCGTTGACGGTCGCCACCTCCATCCGCCGGATCTGCGCGCCGACCGCGGTGGCGCTCGGCGTGACGGTGATGGTGGCGTTGGTGACCGGTTTGTCGAAGTCGACCTGCAGCCACTGCCCGAGGGCGGACTGCAGGGCGTTGGACACCCAGCTGGTCGACGTGTCGGCGTCGATGGCGGCGGTCGGGCCGGTGGCCGGTGCGACGTTGGGCAGCGCGGTCGAATCGGCGGCCGAACTCGACACCGACAGCCGTCCGCCCGTCCACCGGCCGTACACGAGGTCGGCGCCTCTCGACGGGTAATCGGGGACCCGGTTGAAGGTGTGCCGCGGATCGTCGGGGGTGCGGATCGCCGAGGAGTGGTCGTCGACGCGGCCGTAGTCGGTCTCCCGCGCCGCCGGGGTGTCGGTGACGGTGACCAGCGGCGCGGCCAGGCCGGCGCGTTCGGCGTCGGCGGTGAGCAGCATGGGGCCCAGCGGCGGCCGGTCGAGCAGGCGGCGGCGTTCGTCGAGCCGCAGCAACGCCTCGGGGGCGCCGTCGACCCGGGCCATCGCGTCGGCGTCCACCAGATACGGCGCCGACGGGTTGCGCTGCGCCTCGACGCGGTAGATCTCCACCGCCGGATAGCGTGGCCGCAGCCCGCTGTCGGAGACGAACCCCTCGAGGGTGCCCGCGCCGACCGGGTCGCCGAACTGCGCCACCCTGGTCAGGCCGGGGGAGCCGTCGATCGCGCGGTGCACCAGCACCGGCCGCGCCGAGCGCGACGATTCGGGATCCAGGTCGTTGCGCACCACCACGTACGAGATGCCCTGCCGGGCAAGGGTGTCGGCGAGCCCCGCGGAGGGCCGGCCGGAGGCGAACAGGCGTTGCACCGAGTCGAGGGCGCGGATCGTCTCCGGCGGGGTCAGCGGGATCGAATCGCGCACCCCCCACGGGCTGTCGCCGAGCACCTGCAGCGGTTCGTCGTGGCTGCTGCCCCACACCTGGGTGGCGAACGGCGCGCCGGGCGCGACCAGTACCCGTCCCGCGGTGGGATCGCCGGTGTTGTTGGCGTCCAGCCACCGGGCGGTCTCGTGCCAGTAGCCGGGGATCGCGGTGAACGCCCCGGGCGGGGTCAGCCGGCCCGTCCACGCCAGCGACGTCCCGGCGGCGACCGCGGCGAGGACGACGATGGCCACGGCCACCCGGCGGTCCCGCTCGGGATGGGCGAACGCCTGCAGCCACACCGGGCGCGGTGCGCTGCCCGGCAGCGGGATGCGGGCCAGCAGGTGGATCACCCCGAGCGCGAGCGGCAACCGCACCACCGGGTCGAGCTTCTGCAGGTTGCGCAGCGGCGTGCCGTCCCCGTCGAGGAACGCCTGCACGGCGGCGGCGACCGGGGAGCCCAGCCCGCCGGAGTAACCCGCCGCGAGCAGCGCCACCCCGACCAGCAGCATGGTGATCAGCCGGCCGCGGGCCGGCATCGAGCGCAGCGCCAGACCGGCCAGCCCGGCCGCGGCGATCAGCGACGTCGCCAGCACCGCGAGGCTGCCGGTGACCAGCGTCGAACCGGCCGTCGCGGTCGGGGCGACGAACGGTGTCCAGCTGCCGGTACCGCGCAGCATCTCGGTCAGCGACATCCACTGCGTGGTGACACCGGACGATTCGATGAAGTCGAGGAACGGCGGGCTGATCCGGCCGAGCAGCAGCAGCGGGATCACCCACCACAGCACGGCGAGCGCCGCACACCCGAACCACCATGCGGTGAACCGCAGCCACAGCCGGTTGGGCCGATGGCACGCCCACCAGAGCACCGCGGCCAGACAGCCGGTCAGGGTCGCCACCGCGTTCACGGCGCCCATCAGCGCGATCGCCCCCGCGGACCGGGCGGCCAGCAGCCGTGTCGAACCCGGCCCGCGCCTCAGTACTCCCATCCCTCCGGTCCCGCCCAATGCCAGGATGACCGGCAGCAGGACCCACGGCGCCAGCATCATCGGCAGCGTCTCCGACGACAGGGCGCCCAACGTGGTGAGCACCCGTGGCGACAGCGCATAAGCGACCGCGCCGATGACCCGGGACGCCGGGCTGCCGAGGCCGAGCGCCTCGGCGACCCGCACCACACCCCAGAAGCCGACGGTCAGCAGCAGCGCCCACCACAGCCGCTGGGTCACCCAGCCGGGCAGGCCGAGGAGGTCACCGGCGAGGAAGAAGGTGCCGTGCGGGAAGAGATAGCCGTAGGCCTGGTTCTGGGCCTGGCCGAACGGCAGGTCGCTGTTCCACAGGTTGGCCGCGCGGGCGAGGAACCGCAGGGGATTCGCGGTGAGGTCGAGTTTGGTGTCGGGCGAGATCTGTCCGGGCGACTGGGCGAATGCCAGGACGAGGGCCACGACGGCGGCCACCCACATCCACCGCCGGGAGAGCGGCTGTGCTGCGTCAGCGGCTACGGACGGTGCGGGGGCGAACCGGGAACTAAGTGCGGTCGCCGTACTCGACCCTGTTGAGTACCGATGACGCCGGATCGCCCGCTTGGAGCGGAGGCTTGCTGTCCTCCTGCACCATCAGCGTCACCCCGAACACGGCCGCCGCCCCGAGCAGCAGGCCCACGACGATGCTGGCCGCGGCGGGGACGATGAACCGATCCATGGCGCCAAAACTAGCATGCGGCCGCTCAGCGGCCCGGCGGCACGATGAGCACCGGACGGTGCCCGTGCCGCAGCACCCGGTCGGCCACGCTGGACTGCAGCAGCGAGCGCAGCCCGGTGGTGCCGCGGGTGCCGGTGACGATCAGGTCGGCGTCCAGCGCGTCGGCCGTCTCGATGATCGTGTTCCACACGGTGCTCGTCGAGGCCGCGCACAGCGGTTCTGCGGCCAGGCCCGCGGACCGGGCGAGGGTGATGCCTTCGGCGTTGATGCGCAGGGCGTCGGCGTACGCCATGTCCTCGTCGTCGAGGTCCGGCAGCGGGTCCGGCGGTCCGTCGAGATCCAGCGGCACAGGTTCGGGTCCGCGGTATGCCGGAGTCCACACCGTGAGCACGACCGCGCGGTTGCTGGACAGGAATCGGCCGGCGTAGTGCACGGCCCGCCGGGCGTTGTCGGTGCCGTCGAAGGCGATCACCATGACCTCCGCGGCCGAGTCGTCGGCTTCGGCGGTCATCACACCTCCTCGTGTCTTCCCCGACCCTAGGACATCGACCCCCGCTGCCGAAGCGGTTAGTGTCAGGGCCCATGGCTTGGACCCGAGGACTGTGCACACTGGTCGCGACGTCTGGATTGCTGGTGGCGTGCTCGTCGCCCGCGCAGGAACCGGCGGCCGCACCGACGTCCGCCGAGGTCGGTATTGCGGCCACGGCCGCCCCGAACGTCCCGCTGAAGGCGCCGGTGCCGCTGGCGCCCGGCGCCCCCGCGTGCGGTCAGGGCGCGGCGGTGCTCTCCGAGCTGTCGACCCGCGACAAACTCGCCCAGCTGCTGATGGTCGGGGTGTCCGACGCCGCCGACGCCCGCGCGGTCGTCGACAACCACCACATCGGCGGCATCATGATCGGCAGCTGGACGGATCTGTCCATGATGGGAGCTCCGCTGGCCGAGATCGCCGGTTCGGCGGGACCGCTTCCGCTGGCGGTCAGCGTCGACGAGGAGGGCGGCCGGGTGTCGCGGCTGGCCGGGCTCATCGGCAGCCAGCCCTCGGCCCGCGCTCTCGCGCAGAGCTCGACGCCCGAGCAGGTCTACGGCATCGCGTTGGAGCGCGGCCGGGCGATGCGCGGACTCGGGGTCACGATCGACTTCGCGCCGGTCGTCGACCTCACGGGTGCCAGTGCCGCCATCGGTGACCGATCCTTCGGAGACGACCCGGCGACGGTCACCGAGTTCGCCGGCGCGTACGCCCGCGGCCTGCGCGACGCCGGTGTGCTGCCGGTTCTCAAACACTTCCCGGGCCACGGCAACGCCTCCGGCGACTCGCACACCGAGGGCGTCGTAACCCCACCGCTGTCCGAGCTCCAGAACTCCGACCTCGTGCCGTACCGCACACTGACGACGCAGGCCCCGGTCGGCGTGATGGTCGGCCACATGCAGGTGCCCGGGCTGACCGGCAGCGATCCGGCCAGCCTGAGCCCGGCCGCCTACCAACTGTTGCGATCCGGTGGCTACGGCGGCCCTGGCTTCAACGGCCCGGTGTTCACCGACGACATCTCCAGCATGCGGGCGATCACCGACCGGTACGGGGTGGCCGACGCGGCGCTGCGCGCACTGCAGGCCGGCGCCGACACCGCGCTGTGGGTGACGACGGCCGAGGTGCCCGCGGTGCTCGACCGGCTCGAACAGGCGTTGGCCGGCGGCGAGCTGACGATGGCGCGCGTCGATCAGTCGGTGCTGCGAATGGCGGCGGTCAAAGGCCCGAATCCGCGCTGCGGCGGCTGAACCCGTACACCCGTTCGGCGTTGTGCACGCCGATCATGTCCACGATCCGGATGGCATCGGCTTCGGTGCAGTTGCCGGTGCGGATCCAGTCCCCGAGCACCAGGCCCATCGCGCGCCGCCACAGCACCGAGCCGAGCAGGTGCAGCTCGGGCGGTCCGAACGCATCGGACGAGTACAGCTGTTTGGCGAACGGCGCGGTGTCCAGCGCCTCGGCGACCAGCGACGTCGACCGCACGCCCAGGTGGTTGATCGCGAGCCCCACGTCGAAGTGCACGTGGTCGAACGCCTGGGCGAGGTAGCCGGCGTGGCGGTGGAACGGATAGCAATGCAGCAGCATGACGGGGACGGGCCTCATCGTGCGCAGCAGTGGTAACAGCAGTAGCGGATCCGTGCGGTGCAGGTCGAGGTCGCGGTCACCGAAGCCCACGTGCACCTGGATGGGCAGCCCCCGGTCGGCCGCCTCGTGCACCGCGAATGCGATCAGCACCGGATCGTCGACCCGTAGCTCTCCGCCCCGCGCGGCGAGCCGTCCCGCGGACTCGACCACGGCCGCCTCGTCCGGACGTGACCAGTCGACGTCGAAGCCGGTGCGGTACGCCGCGATGGTCTTCACCCCGACAGTGTCCGGATCGGCCACGGCGCGGTCGAGAGCCGCCCGGAACGCCTGCGGATAGTCCGGTGCTGCGGCGCCGGCCTCGAGCAGGTCCTCGGTCAGCCGTTCCAGCCGCAGAATCGATGACGCCGCGACGCCGCTGGACGCGGTCATCTGTTCCGGCGTGCTGATCTGGTCGCCCTTGAAGCCCGTGTCGACCACCCAGCGCGCCACCCCGGCGGCGCGCAGGAAGCGCCCGGAGAGCTCGTCGGGTCCGAATTGCGCTCGCCGCGACCAGTATTCGTCGCCGCTCGCGAGCGGCTCGAGGCCCAGCACCGGGGCACACCACCGGCGGATCGCCAGTCCGATCGGTGAGTCGAACTGCGTCATGAACTCCGGCACCGGATCGGTCGACCCCTCGTTGAGGGCGGCCTCGAACCCGGCCCGGTCGACGGGTCCGGTGAACGCGCCGTGCACGTGGTGGTCGACGAGGTCGGCGTCACGCAGGTGTCGGGCGAGGCCGTCGGGCACCTCGGCGCGCACACCGGCGAACACGTCGAGGTGTTCATCAACCGGCATAGAGCGACCTCCTCGACCTCGACCTTGCTGCAGTGGACCGTCGCGCGCAAGGCGTCCTGAGTCCGCCTCGTGGTCGCTGATTGCTTACCCTGGAGCGATGGCCGGTGGAACCAAGCGTTTGCCCCGCGCGGTGCGCGAGCAGCAGATGCTCGACGCGGCCGTGCAGATGTTCTCGGTGAACGGCTATCACGAGACGTCGATGGACGCCATCGCCGCGGAGGCGCAGATCTCCAAACCGATGCTGTACCTCTATTACGGCTCCAAGGAGGAGCTGTTCGGCGCCTGCCTGGACCGTGAGCTCAGCCGCTTCGTCGACGAGGTACGCAGCAAGATCGACTTCACCCAGGGCGCGCGGGACCTGCTGCGTAACGCGGTGCTGTCGTTCCTCACCTACATCGACACCAACCGGGCCTCCTGGATGGTGCTGTACACGCAGGCGACCAGTTCCCAGGCCTTCGCCCACACCGTGCGCGAGGGCCGTGAACGCATCATCGAACTGGTCAGCCGGCTGCTGCAGGAGGGCACTCGTCATCCCGAACCGGACACCGACTTCGAGATGATGGCCGTCGCGCTCGTCGGTGCGGGTGAGGCGATCGCCACCCGCGTCAGCACCGGCGACGCCGATGTCGACGAGGCCGCCGAGCTGATGATCAACCTGTTCTGGCGCGGCCTGAAGGGCACGCCGTCGGACACCGGCGGGCAGGAGCGCAGCGACGCGGGCGCGGTCAAGGACGCCGACGCCGCCGTCGCGTCGAACTAGACCGCCCTGCCCTCGATCAGGCTGATCGGGGCGACCGTCGGCACCACCCTGGTCAATTGGAATCCGGCCTGTTCGAACAGTTTCCGATATTCCGCCTCGGTGCGCTCGCGGGCGGCGGTGGCCATCAGCATCTCCAGATCCGTCCAGTTGCCGATGAACGCACGGGGGTGTTCCGGGATGACGAACTCGGCCAGCAGCAGGACGGCGCCGGTGTCGGCGGCGGCGCGGATGTTACGCAGGATGGTCAGCGCCTGATCGTCGGGCCAATCGTGGATCACGTTCTTGGCGACGTAGGCGTTCGCGCCGGCCGGCACGCTGTCGAAGAAGGATCCGCCGACGATCTCGACCCGGTCGGCGACACCGTGCCTGCCGAGCAGTTCGGGAGCGCCCTCGACGACCTGCGGCAGGTCGTAGAGCACGCCGCGCGCCGACGGGGTGGCGGCCAGGATCGCCGCCAGGAACCGGCCGTGGCCGCCGCCGACGTCGAGGATCTTGGCGAACGGGCTGAAGTCGTAGGCCGCGGTCAGCGGGACCACCGCGGTCTCGGACAGGTTCGTCATGGCGTCGTTGAAGATCTCGCCCAGTTCGGCGTTCTGGGCGAGGTACTCGAACCCCGGCATGCCCCGCAGCTTCGGGACGGTCGCCTCGCCCGTGCGGACCGCGTCGAGCAACGCGCTCCAGTGTTCGCGGTGGGCGGGGTGTCCGACCATCCGCGCCATCCCGGCCACCGACATCGGCGCGTCGGTGCGCAAGGTCTCACCCAGTGCGTTCAACGCGTATCGGCCGTCGCGACGCTGGGTGAAGACGCCCTCTCCGATCAACGCCCGCATCAGCCGTGCCAGGGCGTCAGGATTCGCGCCGACCCGCTGCGCCAGTTCGCCGATCGGCAGCGGTCCGTCGGCGAGTGCGTCGGCCACCTTCAGGTCGGCCGCCACCGTGATGCCCTGGGCGACCCATGCGCCGAGGATCTTCTCCAGCATGACCGCCGACGGCGGCGCACTTCTCTGACGCAGCCGATCGAGGCCGTACCGCAGTCCTTCGACGGCGCGGGCCACCCGCACCGGCGGAACCTTCGAGGTGCTCACGGCAGCACTGTACGAAACTCAGTGCGTGCCGTCTCGGTGTTTGCCGTCAGAGCATCGCGGTGTACGGACCGAGATGCTGACAGAGTGGTGCCGGCGGCTGCCCGACCCACCTCCCGCATCCCCTGCCCGTCGCGGTGTAGCTGGTACCGGGGACGTAGGGCGAATAGACGACCCGTGCGCCGTCCCGGCCACGCGACTGCACGCATGTGGTGGCCGGGTTGCCGGTGATCTGTAAGCAGGCCACGGTGTAGTCCGGTTCGGCGGACCACCCGCACTCGACCGGTTGCAATGTGGCGGCGACGGCGGGGGCACCGGCGTCCGGCACCACGACGGGGTTCGAGAGGGTGAACGTGCATGGTGGGGAGGGTTGGGCGTGCGCGTCGGTGGCGCCGACGACACCTGCCAGAGCTGTGGTCGCGGCCACCGATAGAGCCAGGCACGCCCGGATCATGGCTGAATGGTAGAGCCGATCGCCGGGGTTTCGGGGCTGATTCCGCCGACGCCGAGACTGCTGGGAGATCACGAAATCTCGAGAATCGGTGATCTCACCGCAGTCTCGGCGACCGACTGTGCTCGCGTCTACAGTGCGCGGACCGTGCCCGTCAGATGCGGCTCACCCTTCTTGAGGTTGCGCAGTGTGAGGTTCCAGCCGCCGTCGGCGCTGCGGTCGACGTAGAGCCCCGCCTTGGCCGGCAGCACGACGGGTTTGGCGAACCGCACCGAATACTGCACCGCCCCGGGCAACTGACCCTCGATGTTGGCCAGCACCGCCGCCGCCGAGAACATGCCGTGGGCGATCACGGTCGGGAAGCCGAACAGTTTGGCGGCGACGGGGTTGGTGTGGATGGGGTTGTGGTCTCCACTGACCGACGCGTAGTGCCGGATCTGGCCGGCGGTGACGCTGAGCAACGCGTTGGGCGGGCCGAGTTTCGGTTGCTTCTGCGGGGGCGGCTTCGGCTGATCGGACAGGCTGGTGCGCTGCTGGTGCAGGAACGTCGTCACCTGGTGCCACGCCAGCTCGTTGCCCACCTTGACGTCGGTGACCACGTCGACCAGCAGACCGCGCCGGTGCTCGCGCAGGTTCTCGGCGTGCACCGCGACGGAGACGGTGTCGCTGACCGAGATGGGCCGGTGCTGGGTGATGTGGTTCTCGATGTGCACCGAACCCATTGCCGCGAACGGGAAGTCGAATCCGGTCACCAGCGCCATCACCGTCGGGAAGGTGAGCGCGAACGGGTAGGTCAACGGCACGGTGTCCCCGAACTGCAGACCGGTCACAGCGGCGTACTCGGCGACGTTGACGGGATCGATCGTCAACTCGTCGACGGTCAGCGTGCGATCGGGCAGCGACTCGCCGCGGGGGACGAACGGCAGCGCACCGGCCGCCGCGCGCAGCAGATTCCTGGTCCCGCTGGGTTGTCCACTCATGTCAGGCCCCCAGCATGGCTTGGCCGCACACCCGAATGGTGTTGCCCGTCACCGCATTCGACGCCGGGCTGGCGAAGTAGGCGATGGTCTCGGCGACGTCGACGGGCTGACCGCCCTGGTAGAGCGAGTTGAGCCGGCGGCCCACCTCGCGGGTGGCGAACGGGATGGCCTCGGTCATCTTGGTCTCGATGAACCCCGGAGCGACGGCGTTGATCGTGATGCCCTTTTCGCGCAGTTTGTCGGCCAGCGCATCGGTGAGCCCAATCATCCCGGCCTTGGTGGTGGCGTAGTTCGTCTGCCCGCGGTTGCCGGCGATCCCGGCCATCGAGGACAGGCCGACCACCCGGCCGCCCTCGCCGAGGACGCCGTTGTCCACCAGCCCCTCGGTCAGCCGCAGCGGGGCGAGCAGGTTGACCGCGATCACCGAGTCCCAGCGGCCCTCGTCCATGTTGGCCAGCAGCTTGTCGCGGGTGATGCCGGCGTTGTTGACGAGGATGTCGAGCTTGCCGCCGTGATGTTCGCGGACGTGCGCGGCGATCTTGTCGACGGCGTCGGGAGCGGTCACGTCGAGGGTCAGGGCGGTACCGCCGACCTTCTCGGCGACCTTGGCCAATTCATCCGTCGCCCCCTCTGGAGCTTTCATGTCGACGGCGACGACGGCCGCGCCGTCACGGGCGAACACCTCGGCGATCGTCGCGCCGATGCCGCGCGCCGCGCCCGTCACGACCGCGACCTTGCCGGCCAGCGGCTTGTCCCAGTCGGCGGGTGGCGCGGCGTCGTCCGGGCCGACCCGGTACACCTGGCCGTCGACGTAGGCGGACTTGCCGGACAGGATGAACCGCATCGTCGACTCTAGGCCGGTGGCGGCGGTCTTGGCCTGCGGCGACACGTACACCAGCGATGCGGTCGCCCCCCGACGCAGTTCCTTGGCCAGCGAGCGGGTGAAGCCTTCCAGCGCGCGCTGAACGATCTGCTCGTGGGGGCTCGACGCCTCGTCGGGATCGGTGCCGATGACGACCAGCCGCGCGTTCGGGGTGAGGTTGCGCAGCAGTGGGGTGAAGAACTCGTACAGCCCCTTGAGGCCCTCCGGTTCGGTGATGCCGGTGGCGTCGTAGACCAGCCCGCCGAAGGTGTCGGCCCACCGGCCGCCGATGTTGTTGGCGACGACGTCGTAGTCCTCGGCCAAGGCGGCGCGCAAGGGTTCGACGATGCGACCCTCACCGGCGATCAGCAGGGCGCCGGGCAGCGGCGGCTCACCCGGCCGGTAACGGCGCAGGGTTTCCGGCTGCGGGACGCCCAGCTGTTTGGCGAGGAAGGAACCGGGGCCCGAGTGAACAATTTGGGTATAGATGTCGGAGGCCACTTCTGCTGCCTTTCGTCCGCGGAGTGGAGGATCCCCTCCGAACTTACTCCTGAGTAAGAACGGTGGGTAATATCGGGTGTTACATAGCCGGAACGACAGTGGAGGCAAACGTGGCTGACGGCAGAACGATGCGACGGGTCGCCGTCGTGGGCGGCAATCGGATTCCCTTCGCCCGCTCGGATGGCGCATACGCGAACGCGTCCAACCAGGACATGTTCACCGCGGCCCTGGGTGGGCTGGTCGAGCGCTTCAACCTGCAGGGCGAGAAGCTCGGCGCGGTCATCGGCGGCGCGGTGCTCAAACACAGCCGCGACTTCAACCTGATGCGCGAGTGCGTGCTCGGCAGCGCGCTGTCGTCGTACACCCCCGCCTTCGACATCCAGCAGGCGTGCGGCACCGGTCTGCAGGCCACCATCGCGGCGGCCGACGGCATCGCGGCCGGCCGCTACGAGTCGGCGGCGGCCGGCGGCGTGGACACCACCTCCGACGCCCCGATCGCCTTCGGCGACGAGCTGCGCAAGACGCTGCTGGGGCTGCGGCGCGCCAAGTCCAACGTCGACCGGCTCAAGCTCGTCGGCAAGCTGCCCGCCGCGGTCGGCATCGAGATCCCCGTCAACAGCGAACCGCGCACCGGCATGTCGATGGGCGAGCACGCCGCCATCACCGCCAAGGAGATGGGCATCAAGCGCGTCGAGCAGGACGAACTGGCCGCCGCCAGCCACCGCAACATGGCCGCCGCGTACGACCGCGGATTCTTCGACGACCTGGTCACGCCGTTCCTCGGGGTCTACCGGGACAACAACCTGCGCGCGGATTCGTCGGCCGAGAAGCTGGCCAAGCTCAAGCCGGTGTTCGGCGTCCGGCACGGCGACGCCACGATGACCGCGGGCAACTCCACCCCGCTGACCGATGGCGCCTCGGTCGCGCTGCTGGCCTCCGAGGAGTGGGCGCAGCAGCACGGCGTCGAACCGCTGGCGTACTACGTCGACGGGGAGACTGCCGCGGTCGACTACGTCAACGGGCGCGACGGCCTGCTGATGGCGCCCACCTACGCGGTGCCGCGCCTGCTCGCCCGCAACGGGCTCACCCTGCAGGACTTCGACTTCTACGAGATCCACGAGGCGTTCGCGTCGGTGGTGCTGGCACATCTGCAGGCATGGGAGTCCGAGGAGTACTGCAAGGAGCGGCTGGGGCTCGACGCGGCGCTGGGCTCGATCGACCGTTCCAAGCTCAACGTCAACGGCTCGTCGCTGGCGGCTGGGCACCCGTTCGCCGCGACCGGCGGCCGGATCGTGGCGCAGCTGGCCAAGCAGCTGGCGGAGAAGCGGAAGCAGACCGGCCAGCCGGTCCGCGGCCTGATCTCGATCTGCGCCGCCGGTGGCCAGGGCGTGGCCGCGATTCTCGAGGCCTGAGAAATTTGCTGAAACTTTTCTCCGGGGACGTGTAACGCCCCCGTCGCACCCGCCGATACACCTGATAGCTCCGTGTTGCCGTCTGACCCCCCGACCCGACGGCAACACGGGGCCATCTTTCTGCGATCGACCGCTTGCACCTCTGGTTTGAGGGGAATCCGAGGCGTACGATCGGACGCACGACGGGTTCGGGAGTGACGATCCAAATAGCCGGTGCAGGGGTGAACAACCGGCGGCGCGAGACACAGTGAAGACGCCCCCACTGTCCTCCCGAACCCGCCCTCATGCCACGTAGCGTGGGCAGCATGCAGATCAGCATTCTCGGATCCCTCAGCGGCGGCGGCGATCTGTCCGCCGTCGACGCCACTGTTCGCCAGCTCGCCGAGTACCGCGACGAGGGCTTCGGCCGGGTCTGGCTGAGCCAGCTGCCCTATGAACCCGATCTCCTCACCGTGCTGGCCGTCGCGCTGCGCGAGGTCGACACCATCGAGGTGGGCACCGGGGTCCTGCCGATCCACAACCAGCATCCGATGCTGCTGGCGCAGCGAGCGCTGACCCTGACCCTCATCGGTGACGGCCGATTCCTTCTCGGCCTCGGCCTGAGTCACCGCATGGTGACCGAAGGCATGTGGGGTGTCTCCTGGGACCGTCCGGTGCGCCGCATGCGGGAGTACCTGGACGGACTGCAGCCGCTGCTCGACGGCCAGGCCGCCGATGCGACCGGCGAGATCGTGACCACGCGCGGCGCACTCCAGTTCCGGGCGCCGACGCCGCCGGTGTACCTCGCCGCGCTGGGTCCGCAACTGCTGCGGCTGGCCGGTCGCCGCACGGCGGGGACGCTGACGTGGATGACGGGGGTCACGACGCTCGCCGAGCACGTCGGACCCACGATCCGCCAGGCCGCCGCGGACGCGGGGCGCGCCGACGGCGACGTCCGGGTGGTCGCCGCGCTACCGGTCAGCGTCACCGACGACGTCGACGGCCTGCGGGCTCAAGCCGCTCGGCAGTTCGCGATCTACGGGCAGCTGCCGTCGTACCGGGCGATGCTCGACCGCGAGGGATTCGCGGGACCGGAGGACGCCGCGATCATCGGGGACGAGGACACCGTGAGGCAGCGGCTGGACGATGTGCGCGCGGCCGGGGTCGACGAGTTCGTCGGGGCGGTCTTCGATGCCTCAGCGGAGGGCCGTGCCCGTACGCGCGCGCTGCTGCGGAGCATCGGCGCCTGACCCTCAGGGGTGTGGACAGCCGCACCTCGAATCGGCCGGGCACCACGATGGAACCCGGCCCGCGGTGCGCGCACGATGGTTCCCGTGACCACGACCACGACCACGACCGCGCCCTCGGTCTCACCGGACCTGACCCGAACCGTCCTCGTCCCGCTGCGGGCGCCCGCTTGGCGGACCTACCTGTACTTCGTGTCGGTCAGCATCCTCGCCGTCGTCGGCGTGGTGTACCTCTTCGTCACGGGTCTGGCGTCCGGTCTGCTGATCCTCACGGTGATCGGGATTCCGTTGCTCGCCGTGGTCGTGCTGAGCGGCCGTGCGTGGAACGAGCTGTACCGGTGGCTGGCCAGGTTGACCGGCGTGACGATCGAGGGGCCCGCGTCGTTCAGGCGGCCGCCGGGCGGCAGGCTGCATGCCGTCGCGGCCGCACTGACCGACGCGGTCGGGTGGCGGAGCCTGGGCTTCCTGGCGCTGTGCGCGGTCGTCATGACGCCGGTCGGTTACGCCGTGATCGTCGGCCTGGTGGCGTGCACGACGCTGGTGGCCTCACCCGTCGTGTGGTTGGCAGTCGGCGAGCCCGTCGTCTCGTTCGGCGAGCCCGTGGACTCGCTCGCGCTGTACCTGCTGCTCGCCGTCGGCGGAATGCTGGGGCTCTACCTGCTGGGCTGGCTGATGCTGGGACTGAGCAGGGCGCACCTGTGGCTGGCGGGAACGCTGCTCGGGCCGACCGAGCAGCAACGCCGGGTTGGGCAGCTGGAGCGGGCCCGGGACGGCGTCGTCGACGAGTCGGCGGCCACGCTGCGTCGCGTCGAGCGCGATCTGCACGACGGTACGCAGGCGCGGCTGCTCACCGTGGCGATGGCGCTGGCCCGTGCCGAAGAGCATCTCGCGTCATCGGATGTCAGCGGCGCCCGCCACCTGGTGTCCGACGCGCTGGCCAACACCAGGGACACCCTCACCGAGCTGCGGGATCTGGTTCGCGGAATCCGGCCGCCCGCACTGGATCTCGGCCTGGGCCCGGCGGTGCAGACGCTGGCCGCCCGCCATCCGGTGCCCGTCGAGGTCTCCGTCGACCTGGGGGTTCGGCCGTCGATCGGGGTGGAGACCATGGCCTACTTCTGCGTCGCCGAGCTGCTGGCCAACGTGTCGAGGCATTCGGGTGCCGGGCACGCCGCCGTGCGCATCCACAGCGATCCGGACGAGTTGCGGATCGTCGTCACCGACGACGGGTCCGGTGGTGTCGACGTCGCCAACGGCTCCGGCCTGACCGGTCTGCGCGACCGGCTCGCGATGCTGGACGGTCGGCTCGACATCGACAGTCCGGCCGGCGGCCCGACGACCGTCACCGTGACGGTGCCGCCGGGAGCCGGACAGTGACGCGGCTGGTCATCGCGGAGGACAGCGCGATCCTGCGCGACGGACTGGCCCAGCTGCTGCTCGAGCGGGGCCATGAGGTGGTGGCCAGGGTCGGCTCGGCCGATGAGTTGCTCGACGCGGTGCGCGAACACGCCCCGGACGTCGCCGTGGTCGACATCCGGATGCCGCCGACCCACACTGACGAGGGCCTGGTCGCCGCCGTCGCGCTGCGTCGCTCGCATCCCAAGGTCGGGGTGCTCGTGTTCTCGCAATGGGTGGAGACCCGGTATGCGACCGAACTGCTCGCCGGACATCCCGAGGGAGTGGGTTATCTCCTCAAAGACCGGGTGACCGACATCGCCGAGTTCGACGCGGCGGTCCGGCGGGTGGCAGCCGGGGGTACCGCGCTCGATCCCGAGGTGGTGCGCCAGTTGATTGGCAACCGGAGTGTCTCCGTCGCCTTGGATCGGCTGACGCCGCGCGAGCGGGAGGTGCTGGCCATGATGGCGGAGGGGCACTCGAACAGTGCGCTGGCGCAGCGCCTTTCGATCACCGAACGCGCCGTGGAGAAACACGTGTCGGCGATCTTCGCGAAACTCGAACTGCCGCCGTCGCAGGCCCACCACCGCCGCGTCCTGGCCGTCGTGGCCTACCTGAACGCCTGAGTGCAAGGCGGCCGGTGAAAAAGGTTGACCGAAGCAACGAGTTGGTTGACACTGTCAACTATGGCCGAGGTGGTGTCGCAGGTCCGTGAGTTCAACCGCTTCTACACGAAAGTGATCGGGGTGCTCCAACCCGATCTGGTTGGCTCGCGCTTCACGCTGACCGAGGCGCGGGTGCTCTACGAGATCGCCCACACCAGCGACATCGCGGTGGCGGACCTTCGTGTGCGGCTCGGCCTCGACCCGGGGCACTTGAGCCGGCTGCTGTCGGCGTTCGAGGCCCGCGCACTGATCGAGCGGGAGGTCTCCACCACCGATCGCCGGCGTCAGCTGGTGCGGCTCACCGAGGAGGGGCGCGCGGCCTTCGCCGAACTGGACGCCAAGCAGGTCGCGGCGATCGGCGATCTGCTCGCCGAGCTGTCGCCTGCCGACCGCGAGCAGCTCACCGCAGCGATGTCGGTGATCCAGGAGAAGCTCGGACATCGCACTGGCGGAACGGGTCTCGTCTTGCGCGCCCCCGAACCCGGGGACCTCGGGTGGGTGGTCGAGCGGCACGGCGAACGCTACTGCGCGGAGTACGGCTGGGGTGCCGACTTCGAGGCGGTGGTGGCCAGGATCGTGGCCGACTTCGCCGACGCCCGCGACCCGCGCAGCGCGGCGTGGATCGCCGAGATCGACGGGCGCCGGGCCGGATCCGTGTTCTGCACGCCGGCCGCCGAAGGCGGCACCGCGCAGCTGCGGCTGCTTCTGGTCGAACCGTGGGCGCGCGGGGCGGGAGTCGGTTCACGTCTGGTCGACGAGTGCCTCCGGTTCGCCCGGCGGGCCGGTTACCGGCGAATCATGTTGTGGACGAACGACGTTCTCACCGCGGCCCGGCGCATCTACGATCGGGCCGGGTTCACCCTGGAACGCAGCGAAGCACACGATCATTTCGGTGAAGATCTGATCGGGGAGTACTGGTCACAGGAGCTGTGACACCACGCAAGAGGCCCCCGCCGTAGCGGGGGCCTCGAGCGTGAAAGGGATCAGAACGCGGCTTCGTCGAGCTCCATGATCTCGTTGTCGAGGTTCTCGACGACCTGACGGGTGCTGGTGAGCAACGGCAGGAAGTTCTTCGCGAAGAACGACGCCACGGCGAGCTTGCCCTCGTAGAAGGCCTTCTCCTCGCCGGTCGCGCCGGCATCGAGAGCGTCGATGGCCACGGCGGCCTGCTTCTGCAGCAGCCAGCCGATGACCAGATCGCCGACGCTCATCAGGAACCGCACCGAGCCGAGGCCGACCTTGTAGACGTTCTTCGGATCCTCCTGCGAGGACATCAGGTATCCGGTCAGCGAGGCCGCCATCGCCTGCACGTCGGTCAGGGCGGTCGCCAGCAGGGCACGCTCGGCCTTCAGCCGGCCGTTGCCGGTCTCGGACTTGACGAACTCCTCGATCTGCCCGGCCACGTGCGCCAGCGCCACACCCTTGTCGCGGACGATCTTGCGGAAGAAGAAGTCCTGCGCCTGGATGGCGGTGGTGCCCTCGTAGAGCGAGTCGATCTTCGCGTCGCGGATGTACTGCTCGATCGGGTAGTCCTGCAGGAAGCCGGAACCACCGAAGGTCTGCAGCGATTCGGTCAGCTTGGCGTAGGCCTGCTCGGAGCCGACGCCCTTGACGATCGGCAGCATCAGGTCGTTGACCTTGAGTGCGAGGTCGCCGTCGACGCCGTGCACTGCCTGTGCGACCGCGACGTCCTGGTAGGTGGCGGTGAACAGGTACAGCGCGCGCAGACCCTCGGCGTAGGCCTTCTGGGTCATCAGCGACCGGCGGACGTCCGGGTGGTGCATGATCGACACGCGCGGCGCGGTCTTGTCCGTCATCTGGGTCATGTCGGCGCCCTGGATGCGCTCCTTGGCGTACTCGAGCGCATTGAGGTAACCGGTCGACAGGGTCGCAATCGCCTTGGTGCCCACCATCATCCGGGCCTGCTCGATGACGTCGAACATCTGCGCGATGCCGTTGTGCACCTCGCCGACGAGCCAGCCCTTGGCGGGTACGCCGTGCTGGCCGAAGGTCAGCTCACAGGTGGCCGAGACCTTCAGACCCATTTTGTGCTCGACGTTGGTGACGAACACGCCGTTGCGCTCACCGAGTTCACCGGTCTCGAAGTCGAAGAGGTACTTCGGCACGAAGAACAGCGACAGACCCTTGGTGCCGGGGCCTGCGCCCTCGGGGCGGGCCAGCACCAGGTGGAAGATGTTCTCGAACAGATCGTCGGAGTCGGCGGAGGTGATGAAGCGCTTCACCCCGTCGATGTGCCAGGAGCCGTCGTCCTGCTTGACGGCCTTGGTGCGGCCTGCGCCCACGTCGGAGCCGGCGTCCGGCTCGGTCAGCACCATGGTGGCGCCCCAGCCGCGCTCGGCGGCGAAGACCGCCCACTTCTTCTGCTCTTCGGTGGCGTTGTGCGCGAAGATCTGGCCGAAGGCGGCGCCGCCGGCGTACATCCACACGGCGGGGTTGGCGCCGAGGATGTGCTCGTTGAGCGCCCACAGCAGAACCTTCGGTGCGGGCACGCCGCCGAGTTCCTCGTCGAGGCCGACCTTGTCCCAGCCGCCTTCGATGGTGGCGCGCACCGATTTCTTGAAGGACTCGGGCAGCGTCACCGAGTGGGTCTTGGGGTCGAAGACCGGCGGATTGCGGTCACCGTCGGTGAACGATGCGGCGATCGGTCCCTCCGCCAGGCGAGCCATCTCGCCGAGCATCTCGCGGGCCGTGTCGGCGTCCAGATCGCTGTACTCGCCCTGTCCGAGCGCCTTGTCGACGCCGAGGACCTCGAACAGGTTGAAGACCTGGTCACGGACGTTGCTCTTGTAGTGGCTCACGTTGCCTCCTCGATGAGAAATGCCACCTGCGGTTGGGTACTGCGGTGCAAGTTACCCACCAGTAACTGTGGCCGACTATACCCATCAGTAACTTCAACTCAAACACCCCGCGAGCAATTCCTCCCGGTCGGGTAACCACCTGGTTGGTCGACGCACCCGAATCACCAGTTGACACGTGTCTGACCGGCGGTTTCGACGTGATGTGAAATCCATCACGCCGGACCGCGAACGCCTCCCGGCCGGCCCGCACGACCGTCAGCACACGCCCGCGCGTGGTCAGTGAGCCGCCGCCGGTGCGGCCTGCTGGGCCGGTTGGGCGGCCTCAGCCGGCACCGGTTCCGCATCGGGCAGCTGGCCCACCAGGTACTCGGCCAGCCCACCGATGGTCGGGTAGTCGAACACCGCGGTCGCGTTGATCGTGAACGCGCCGCCGAACTGACTGTGCAACCGGTTACGGAGTTCGATCGCCATCAGCGAATCGGTTCCGAGGTCGAGGAAGCGACTTGTCGCGGCGGGCGGCTGCGCGAGCCGAAGGAAGTTCTGCACCTCCCGCTGGAGGAATTCGGTGACGAAACCGGCACGCTGGGCGACGGGGATCTCCTGGAGTTGCCGGAGCAGCTCACTGTCGCCGGCCGCCTCGCCGGCGGCACTGGGCAGCACGAGGTCGAGGATCGGCGGACGGGAGGCACCCAGCAGCTTCGCGGCGCGCTGCCAGTTGGCCTTCACGACGGTGGCCTGCGCGGTGCCGCTCGCGACGACCTCTGCCAGTGCGCTCAGCGCGGCCTTGGGATCCAACGGCGCCAGGCCCTGCGCGCTGATGTTGGCGGTCGCGGCCTCCGAGGACGCCATCCCGCCCGCGGCCCAGGGCCCGAAGTTCACGCCCGTGGCCGGCAGGCCCTGCGCCCTCCTGTGTGCCACCAGTCCGTCGAGCAGCGCGTTGGCCGTCGCGTAGTTGGCCTGGCCGGGTGAACCCAGCACGCTGGACACCGAGGACGACACGATGAAGAAGTCCAGATCGTCGTCCCGGGTGAGATGGTCCAGATGGCAGGCCCCGAAAGCCTTGGGCGCCAACGTCGTCTGGAACCGTTCCAAGCTCTGCTGGGACAGCAGCGCATCGTCGAGGACGCCGGCCAGGTGCGCCACCCCCGCCAGTGGCGGCAGTTCGGCGCGGATGCGCTCCAGCAGATCCGCGACCTGAGCCTCCTCGCCGACATCGGCGGGGTAGACGTGGATACGGCACTTGTAGCGCTCGGTGATCTCGGCGATGGCCTGCCGTTGGTTCGCGTCGGGTTCGCGGCGGCTGGTCAACACGAGGTCACCGGCACCGAGTTGGGCGAGGTAGGACGCCGTGTGCAGGCCGATCGCACCGAGTCCACCGGTGATCAGGTAGCTGCGATCCGGACGCGGCTGCAGCGGGTTGGGTATCTGCAACACGATCTTGCCGATGTGCCGCGCCTGCTGCATGCGCCGGAATGCGGCCCTGGCCTCGGTCAACGGATAGATCTCGGCCGGCAGTGGCGCCCACTCACCCTTGCCCAGCCCGTCCGACACCTCGCCGAGTAGTCCACGGATGCGTTCGGGTTCCAGCAGGGTCACCGTGTCCAGCGCAACGATCTCGTAGGCGATGTCGGGCCGGGCCGCGGTCATCTGTTCGGTCGTCCAGATGTCGCGCTTGGCGATCTCGGCGAACCGACCGTTCCGGGCGGTGGCCCGCACGGTCGCTTCGATGAACCCCTCGTTGGTCAGGCTGTTGAGCACCACGTCGACCCCGGCACCGTCGGTGTCTGCCAGAATCTGGTCGGCGAAATCCGTTGTGCGCGAGTCGTAGACATACTCCACACCCATCTCGCGCAGGGTCGCGCGTTTGAAGGTGCTGGCGGTCGCGAAGACGGTGGCGCCGTGTTGCTGCGCCATCTGGATCGCGGCCAGGCCCACCCCGCCGCTGGCGGCGTGAATGAGCACTTTGTCTCCGGGTTCGAGCTGCGCCCAGTCGAAGGCCAGGCGCGCCGTCAACGCCGCGGCCGGGATGGTGGCGGCCTCCACCGCGCTCACGCCGTCCGGGATCGGGGCCAGCAACTGGGCCGGCACGTTGAACCGGCTGGCGAAAGCGCCCTGCATGAACCCGTAGACGCGCTGGCCGACCTCGAGGTCGGTGACACCGCCGCCCAGTTGCGTGACGACGCCGGCGAAGTCACCGCCGATGGGACCGGGGTCGCCCGGGTAGAGGCCGAGGACGTTGAGCACATCCCGGAAGTTCAGACCCGCGGCCTCGACCCGCACCTGGACGTACCCCTCGGCGGGCGAGGGCACCTCCGCCTCCGTCAGTCGCAGGTTGTCGATCGCGCCGCGCTCGGTGGGGGCGAGGACGTAGTCGCCGCCGCGGGGGACCGTGAGATGACCGCTGCGCGCCCAGGGCAACAGCCTCGACGCGAGCAGCTTTCCCTGCCGCAGTGCGAGTTCCGGCTCGTCGACCGGCGTGGCCAGCAGATCGGCAAGCACCTGTACGGCCTTCGTCGACCCGTCGCAGTCCACCAGCCGGCAGCGCAGCGCCGGCTCTTCGTTGATCGTGGTGCGGCCGAAACCCCAGACGGCGGCCTGCACCGGGTCGACCGGCTCGCCGGATTCGGTGGCCACCGCCCGCTCGGTGACGATCCACAGACCGCCCGGCAGCTTGACCTCGCCGCGCTGCACGGTGTGCACGGCGCTCAGCAGGTGGGCGACTTCCGACTCGATCCGCGTGGCGACGTCGTCGCCCGTTGCGGCGCAACGCCACACGACCCCGTCGAACGGCAGACCGCGCTCATGGGCGTCCGAGAGCAGCCGGCCCAGGAGTTCCGGATCGGTGTTCCGGTCGAACGGGACACAGCCCGGAACCGTCGCGGCCAATTCGCCGAATCCGGCGATCAACCAGGTGCCGTTGGGTGCGGAGCTGTCGAGGCCGGTCTGCGATGCGGGCACCTCATGCCAGCCGACGGTGTACAGCAGTCGGGTGGCGTCGCCACCGAGACCGCGCAGCAGCGCCTCGCGCGGTGCGCGTTTGACCGTGAACTCGCGGATACCGCCGAGCGGCCGGCCATCCCGGCTGACGAAATCGAGGTCGAAGACCTGTGTCTCGTTGTCGAGTTCGTTGCGATGCCACCTCGCGCGGCAGTAGAACCGCCGGGGCATCTTCTCGGTCAGCGTCACCTGTCCGTACCGCAACGGCAGGAACAGATCCTCCACGCCCTGCTCGGCGGCGAGCAGGGCCGGGAACGCCGGGAACGCGACGCCGGTGCACAGGTCCATCAGCACCGGATGCATCGGCTCGGTCCCCAGTTGGTCGGCGAGTTCGTCGCCGACCAGGATGTCGCCGATCGCCTCACCCTCGCCCAGCCAGAGCGACTTGAGGGAACCCGACCAGGACGGCCCCCACGCCAGTTCCATGTCGGCGAACGTCTCGAACAGTTCCTGCGGACGCAGGCGGCTGCACCGTTCGACCGCCTCGTCGACCGGGTCGTCGGCGGTGTCGGTGAGGTCACCGGCGCCGGACAGGACGGTGCCGTCGGCGTTCAGCGACCATTCGGCGTCCCGCACCCCGTACGGGCGGCTGTGCACCTGGAAGGTCCATTCGGCGCCGTCCTGCCCCGGGTGCAGCGTCAGCTGAACTTCGCGGGAGCTCCTCTCGGGCAGGATGATCGGCTCGTAGAAGAAGACGTCCTTGACGTGTGCGGGGGTTCCGACCGCGGCCAGCGCCATCGCGGCGTACGTCGCGCCGGGCACGACGACCGTGCCGTAGATGACGTGGTCAGCCAGCCACGGCTGCGATTTCACCGACAGCCGGCTGGTGTAGACGCAGTCACCCGAGGCCAGATCCTTGGCGCTGCCGAGGATGCCCGACGCCGCGGGGCCGTCCACGGTGATCGAGGAGGTCTTGGGCCAGAAGCGGCGACGCTGGAACGGATACGTCGGCAGTTCGAGCCGGCGCCGTGGGCGGGGATGCAGAGCGGCGAAATCGGGCCGATGCCCGCCGACATAGGTCGCGGCCAGCGCGTCGGCGATCTGCCGCCGGTCGGCGACGCCTTTGCGCAGTGACGCGACTGCCCGGGGCGGGGCCAGATGTTCCGGCCACACCTGCACCGCTGCGCCGGTCAGCACCGGTTGCGGGCCGATCTCCATCAGCACCGAGCAGCCGAGCGCGGCCACGGTGCGGATGCTCTCGGCGAACTGCACCGGCTGGCGGGAATGGCGCCGCCAGTACGCGGCGTCGAGCGGGGTTTGGGCGGTGAGCACGGCGCCGGTGCGGTTGCAGACCAACGGCAGCGTGGGGGCCGCGAAATCGAAACGCGCTGCGTAGGACTCGAACTCGTCGAGCACCGGTTCCAGCAGTTCGGAGTGGAAGGCGTGGCTGGTGTCGAGCCAGGTGCAGCGGAGCCCTTCGTCGGCGAACCTGGAGACGATCTGCTCGAGGTCCTCGCCCGGACCGGACAGTGCCGTGTTCGGGCCGTTGTAGGCGGCGACCGAAACCCGCGGGAAATCGCCGGCCACCTCCTCGACGTGCTTGGCGTCGGTGAACACCGCGACCATCCGGCCGCCCTCGGGCAGGCTGCCGAACATCCGGCCGCGTTCGGCCATCAGCCGTGCGCCGTCCTCGAGGCTGAACACCCCGGCCACACACGCCGCCGCGTACTGGCCCACACTGTGGCCGAGCACCACGTCGGGTTCGACACCCCGCGACCGCCACAACCGGGCCAGGCCCATCTCGACGGCGAACAGTGCCGGCTGGGCATACGACGTGTGCCGCAACAGCTCGCCGGTCTCGCGATCGGTGGCGAACAGCACCTCGAGCAACGGGCGCGGCAGCATGTCGGCGACCGCATCGGCGCACCGCGTGACGGTCTCGGCGAAAACCGGTTCGGCGGTGAACAACTCCCGTGCCATCCCCGGGTACTGGCTGCCCTGCCCGGTGAACAACCAGGCCGTCATCGGATGGTTGGTGTGTTCGCCGCGCACGACACCCGGCCGCGTGCGGTTCTCGGCGAGGTCGGCCAGACCGTGGCGCGCGGCCTCGACCGAATCGACGACCATCGCGGCGCGGTGCTCGAAGTGCGATCGGCCGGCACCGGCGGTGAGGCACACGTCGGCGATGTCGGCATCGGGGTGGGCGCTCAACCAGGATTCATAACGTTGCGCCAACGTCACCAGCGCTTCCGGTGACCGTGCGGACAGCGCGAGTACGCCGATCGGCTGCGATTCGGACGCCTCGTCGGTGGACGCCTCGAGGTCCGCCGGAGCCTCCTCGACCAGCACGTGTGCGTTCGTGCCGGTGAACCCGAAGGAACTCACACCGGCGCGCCGCGGTCTGCCGTTGGGCTGCCACGGAGTCGCCTTGTCCACGACCCGTACCGGGAGCGAGTCCCACGGAATGTGCGGTGAGGGATTGTCGAAGTGCAGGCTCTGCGGCAGCACTCCGTGCTGCAGCGACAACACCACCTTGATCAAACCGGCTGCGCCAGAGGCTGATTCGAGGTGACCGATGTTCGTCTTGACCGATCCCATCAGCAACGGCCGGTCCGCGTCACGTGCCGCGCCGTAGACGGCCGCGGCCGCCTGCACCTCGATCGGATCACCCAGCGGAGTGCCGGTGCCGTGGGCCTCGAGGTAGTCGACGTCGCCGCCCGTCAGCCCGGCGCGGGCGAGCACCGATCCGATGAGCCGTTGCTGCGCACCGCCGTTGGGCACCGTCAAGCCGCTCGACGCGCCGTCCTGGTTGACCGCGCTGCTCGGGATGACCGCACAGACCCGATCGCCGTCGCGGACGGCGTCGCTGAGCCGCTTGAGGACCAGCACGCCACAGCCCTCGCTGCGCACGTATCCGTCGGCGGAGGCGTCGAAGGTCTTGCACCGCCCGACCGGCGAGAGCATCCTCGCCCGGGACGCGGCGACGACGGTCACCGGGCTGAGCAGGACGTTCACCCCGCCCGCCAACGCCATGTCGCAGTCACCGGAATGCAGGGCCTGGCAGGCCTGGTGGACGGCCACCAGCGCCGAACTGCACGCGGTGTCGATCGCCACGGCAGGCCCCTCGAACCCGAGCGCGAAGGCCACCCGGCCGGAGATCGCGTTGAGCGCATTGCCGGTGATGAAGTGGGGTTCGATCTTGTCGATCGACTCCGCCGACAGCAGGTGTGCGTACTCGTTGGCGGCCACGCCCACGAACACCCCGGTGCGGCTGCCACGCAGTTCTCCCGGCGAGTACCCGGCGCGTTCGAGCCCTTCCCAGACCGTTTCGAGCATCAGCCGCTGCTGCGGTTCGATCCACACCGCCTCGCGCGGCGAGATCCCGAAGAACTCAGGGTCGAATCCGTCTATGCCGTCGAGGAATCCGCCCCATCGGGTGTACGTCTTGCCGGGGCTGTCGGGGTCCGGATCGTAGAACTCGTCGATGTCGAACCGGTCGTCCGGAACTTCGCGGATGGCGTCGACACCGTTCGACAACACGTCCCAGAACGCCTCGGGGTCGGGTGCGCCGGGGAACCGGCACGACACGGCGACGACGGCGATGGGTTCGTCGGTGCGAGCAGTCGCCGCCGCGGGTCGCGCCGCCGGCTCGGGAGCCGGCTCGCTGAGCCCCAGCACCTCGCCGAGCAGGTAGTCGGCCACGTCGGACAACCGCGGATGGTCCATCACCAGCGTGATCGGTATCTCGGCGCCGACTCCCTGTTCGATGCGGCGGCGCAGTTCGACGGCCATCAGAGAGTCCATGCCGAGGTCGAAGAACCCGGCATCCTCCCGGATCTCCGCCGTGTCGACGCGGGTCACCTCGGCGACCGCGTCGCGCAGGTAGTCGGTGAGCAGCCGCTTGCGTTGCTGCACCGGAGCATCGGTGAGTCGCTCCACCAGCTGGGTCTTTCCGGACGGTGTCGCCGCCGGCGCAGCGGCCGTGAGGGCGGCGGGCACTTCACGCTCGAGTTCCGCCAGGAATGCCCGCCTGCCCGCCTGCTGATACAGGGGCAGGAAACGGGCCCAGTCGATGCGCGCCACGACTCCCTGCGCCGCACCCGGCGCGTCGGCGGCCGCCACGACATCGGCCAGACCCGCCAGCGCATCGGCAGGTGTCAGCGTCCGGATTCCGCGCTGATCCAGCCGTGCCCGGGCGTCCGCGTCGGCCATCCCGGCCGACCAGGGACCGAAGTTGACGCTGGTCCCGCGGATGCCCTGCTCGCGCAGCCGCCAGGCCAGCCCGTCGAGGAACGCGTTCGCCGCGCCGTAGGCGGTCTGACCGAATCCGCCCCACACCGAGGCGATCGACGAGGTGTTGACGAAGAAGTCGAGCCGCAGGTCGACCGCGGCCTCGCTCAGATGCCACGCACCCCAGACCTTTCCGGCGAAGACGCGGTCCACTTCGTCCTGGCCCAGACTGCCCAGCGCGGTGGTGCCCATCTCGCCCGCGGCATGCACGATGCCGGCCAGTGGCGGCAGCTCGGCGTCCACGGTGGCCAACAGGCGCGCGACGTCGTGCGCATCGGCGACATCGGCGGTGAGCACCCGGATGTCGCAGCCGTGCTGGGCGCTCAGCGCATCGATGCGCTGCTGCGCGGTCTCGCCGGGCGCCCGCCGGCTGGTCAGTACCAGGTGGGCGGCGCCGTGCCCGGCCAGGTATCCGGCGACCTCCAGCCCGATCGCCCCGAGCCCGCCGGTCACGAGATACGTTGCGTCCGTGCGCAGGTGCAGCGGTGTGCCGCTCGGCTGCCCGGCGCGCCGGACCAGCCGGGGGACGTAGACGGCGTGTTCGCGCAGCGCGATCTGGTCTTCCCTGACGTCGGAGTCGCGTGGCGCGCTGATCCGGTTGACGAGTCGGGACCATTCGTCGGTGGTGCCGTCGGCGAGGTCGGCGAGGCCACCCCACAGATGCGGGAACTCCAGTGCCGCGGCGCGCCCGAATCCCCACAGGCAGCTCTGATCCGGCGCCACGGTGTCGGAGTCCACGACGCGCTGTGCGCCACGGGTGACCACCCAGAGGGGCGCCCTCAGCTCGGCGGCGGCCGCGGCGCGCAGGACACGCTGTGTGCCGCCCAGGATCCGGTGCTGCATCCGCAACAGCGACCGCATGGTGGGGGTGGATGCCGGGCCCAGTGCCGCGATGTGCAGGATGCGCAGGCTGTCGTCGGCTGCGGCTGCGCGCAACGTGTCCGCGAGGTGCGCCTCGTCGGCGTCCGAGGCCGGCAGACCGACGATGCGGTGCCGGTGGCCGCGGGCGGTCAGCAGGTCGATCAGCGACCGGGCGGAATCGGTGTCGTCGCCGACGATGATCCATGTCGATGCGCTTTCGGCGCCGGACGATGCCGCGGCGAGCGCTTCCCAGTGGATCTCGTAGCGGTCGTCGGCAATGGACTGCGTCGTGCGCTGCTGGTTGTGTTGCGCCGCAAGTCTCGTCAGCACATCGAGCGTCTGCTGATCGCCGCTGGTCCCGCCGAGAAGCGTGGCGAGTTCCTCGATCCGGCCGTCTTCGAGGAGGCGGACCGCCTCGGTGCGTGCGGCCGAAGCCCTCGGTGCGTCGCGATCGCTGCGGCCGGCGTCCGCATCGCCGTCCCGGTTGTCGGAGAACCAGTACTGCCGGTGCTCGAACGGATAGGTGGGCAAGTCGAGCTTGCGCGCATCCGGCCGTCGCAGAGCGGCGAAGTCGGGCAGATTGCCCAGCACGTAGGCGTCGGCGAGGGCTTCGGTGATCTGCCGGTGGTCGGCGGTGTTGCGGCGCATCGACGCGATCGCCCGCGGCGCGGTGGCGGGGTCGGGCCACGCCGCCAGGGCGGCAGCGGTGAGCACCGGTCGCGGCCCGATCTCCAACAGCACCTTGCAGTTCAGCTCGGCGAGCGTACGCACGCTCTTGGCGAACTCCACCGGTTGGCGCGCGTGCCTGCGCCAGTAGGGACCGTCGAGCTTCACGTTCCTGCCCAGGGCGGCGCCGGTGCGGTTGTCGATCAGGATCCGCTGTGGCGGGCCGAATTCGAACTGGTCTGCGTACGACTCGAAATCGTCGAGGATCGGGTCGAGCAGCGCGGAATGGAAGGCGTGGCTGGTGTCGAGCCAGTCGCAGCGAACGCCGCCGGCCGAGAGGCCGGCGATCGCTGCCGCCAGATCGTCGGCGGGGCCGGACAGGACGGTGTTGGCGCCGTTGTAGGCGGCGACCGACAGCGTCGGGTACTGGTCGGTCAGGCTCTCGACGCGCTCGGCGGCGGTGAACACCGCGACCATTCGGCCACCGGCGGGCAGGCTGCCGAAGAGACGGCCACGTTCGGCCATCAGCCGCGCGCCGTCCTCGAGGCTGAACACGCCCGCGACGCACGCCGCCGCGTACTGGCCGACGCTGTGGCCGAGTACCACGTCGGGTTCGAACCCCCACGACTGCCAGAGGCGGGCCAGGCCCAGCTCGACCGCGAACAGGGCGGGCTGGGCGTAGGAGGTCAGCCGTAGCGTGTCCTCGCCGTCCGAGCCGTCCACCTCGAAGATCGCGTCGAGCAGCGGCTTTTCGAGCACGTCGGCGACGGCATCCGCGCAGCGGTTCAGGGTCTCGGCGAACACCGGCTCGGTGTGGAACAGCTCCCGCGCCATCCCGGGGTACTGGCTGCCCTGACCGGTGAACAGCCACGCCGTCTTCGGCCTGTCGTGGGACTCGCCGCGCACCAGACCCGGCGCCGGGCGGTCGTCGGCGAGCGCGCCGAGCAGGTCGTCGGCCGCTTCCAGCGAGTCGACCACCAATGCGGCCCGGTGCTCCAGGTGCGCCCGGGCCGACCCGGCGGTGAAGCACAGGTCGGCAAGGCCGGCCTCCGGGTGCGCGCGTAACCAGGTGCGGTACCGATCGGCGACCTGGGCCAGCGCGGCCGGCGTGCGTGCCGAGAGCGGGAGGACGCTGAACCGCCGAGGGCCGGGGTGTTCGGTCAGATCAGTTGTGGCAGTCGCTTGATCGGGTGCCTGGGGAGCCTCTTCGAGCAGGACGTGCGCGTTCGTCCCGGCGAAACCGAACGAACTGACCCCCGCGATGCGGGGCCGGCCGTTGCGCTCCCAGGGGATGGTCTCGGTGACGACCTCCACGGCAAGCCGGTCCCACGGGATGTGCGGCGAGGGGTTCTCGAAGTTGAGGTGCTTGGGCAGGGTCTGGTGCTCCAGCGACAGGATCACCTTGATGACCCCCGCGATGCCCGCCGCCGCCTCGAGGTGCCCGATGTTCGTCTTGGCCGATCCGATCAGCAGCGGTCGGCCGGGTTCGCGTCCGGCGCCGAGCACCGCACCGGCGGCCTGTGCCTCGATCGGGTCGCCCAGTGACGTCCCGGTCCCGTGCGCCTCCAGGTATCCGACGTCGGCGGGTTCGAGGCCGGCGCGGTGCAGCGCTTCGGCGATGACCCGTTGCTGAGCCACGCCGTTGGGCACCGTCAACCCACCCGAAGCGCCGTCCTGGTTGACGGCGCTGCCGCGGATCACCGCGCGGATGCGGTCGCCGTCGCGCACCGCGTCCTCGAGGCGTTTGATGACGATGACGCCGCAGCCCTCGCCGCGCACGTAGCCGTCCGCCGCCGCGTCGAAGGTCTTGCACCGGCCGTCGGGCGCCAGCATCCGTGCATTCGAGAACGTGATCATGGTGGCCGGGGTGAGCAGGGCGTTCGCGCCGCCGGCGAGCGCGATTTCGCACTCGCCGAGGGCCAGCGCCTGACACGCCTGATGAATTGCCACAAGTGACGAACTGCACGCTGTGTCCACGGCAACGGCCGGTCCCTGCAACCCCAGCCGGTAGCTGATTCGGCCTGCCGCTGCGGCATTCGAGGTGCCGATGGCCATGTAGGCCTCGATCTCGGAGTACGTCAGCTCGTCGGATGCCATTCCCAGGTAGTCGTGGGTGGCCAGACCGACGAACACACCGGTGTTGGTGTTCGCCAAATCCGTAGGCGCGGTGCCCGAATGCTCCACCGCGTGCCACGCCGTCTCGAGCAGGAGTCGATGCTGCGGGTCCATCATCCTGACTTCGCGGGTCGACATGCCGAAGAACGGCGCGTCGAATCCCGTCGGATCGTCGACGAAGCCCGCGCGACGGGTCACGACCTTGCCGGGCGTCCCGGGTTCCGGGTCGAAGAATTCGTCGACGTTCCAGCGGTTCTCGGGCACCTCGGAGATCGCGTCGCGGCCCTCGCGCAGCAGGTCCCAGTACGCATCGGCGTCCCGGGCGCCCGGGAACCGCGCCGCGTATCCGACGATGGCGAAGCGAGTGGCCGGCTCGTCCGGATGTGCGGCGGATCCCATAGCCGTTGTCGTCCTCCTGCGTTGTCGGTCAGATGACCCCGCGGGACACTAGTTGCGCCCGAAAATACAATTCCTCGACGCACACTATGGCATTGTGCTCGTGCGGCATACGGGATTCTGCTGCACGCGGCTCGGTCACGCTCGGCGACTGCGTCGGGACGAGGGTATGTTGATCCGGCAACGGCTGCCTGATCGAAAACTGCGGCGAGGCGGAAGGACGACGTTTGCGCATCGGCAAGATCACGGTCGGCCCACTTGGTGAATGGGCGCTCAAGCCCGGCTCCGTCACCTCCTGGCACCCGACGGCCGAGGCGGTCGAGAAGGCACGGCAGGCGCCGGTGAGTTCGGTGCCGGTCAGCTATATGCAGGGCCAGCATCTGCGCAACTACAGCGAACGCGAAGCCGCCGGTCTGAACTTCTCACGGCAGATCATCGCCAGTTGTGAAGTGCCTGGCAGATGCGATGTTTCGGCCATGGACCACGCCGTGAACTCCTATCTGCGCCGACACGACAC
The DNA here is from genome assembly GCF_010731695.1 of Mycolicibacterium litorale. Classification (NCBI taxonomy): domain Bacteria; kingdom Bacillati; phylum Actinomycetota; class Actinomycetes; order Mycobacteriales; family Mycobacteriaceae; genus Mycobacterium; species Mycolicibacterium litorale. The sequence goes on along the minus strand of NZ_AP022586.1, from coordinate 4,101,546 downwards.
CTTCCGCAGCTGGTTCGAACGCACCGACGAGGGCGATTTCATCCGGCACGCGATCGAAGATCCGGCTGACATCGAATTCGTGCCGATCGACCACGGCGACATGACGATCGACGAGATCCAGGCGCACGTGGTGGCGATACCGACTCCCCTGGAGTGGGCCTGCTTCACGTTCGGCGTCATCCAGAACGAGGATTACTTCACCTTCTTCGCCGCGATGGACCACGTCCACGGGGACGCGACATTGATCGGTACGACGATGTTGGAAGCCAACGGGATGTACGCGGCGTTCAGCGGTGGCGGTGCGGGTCTCACGCTTCCCGACGCCGGCAGTTTCGACGACTTCTGCATCCGGGAGCGGGAACGCACATCCGAGTTGACCGCGGACTCGCCCGAAGTGCGAGCATGGGTTGAATTCGCGGAGAACAACAATGGCGGTTTCCCTGAATTCCCGCTGCCGCTGGGCAATCCGCGCGAGTCGACCAGCAGTGACATGACTTCCGAGATCCTGATGGACCCGGCGCAGACCGAACGCTTCGAATCGGCGTGCACGGCCGCAGGCGCACGCTTCGTCGGCGGTCTGTTCGCCTGCCTCGCGCAGGTCGAGCACGAACTGACCGGTGCGCTCACCTATTACGGGCTCACCCCGCGGGATTCGCGCAGCGCCACCGACAATTTCATGACCCAGGGCTGGTTCACCGGCCTGATCCCGATCACCGTGCCGATCGGCGCAGCGTCATTCGCCGATGCGGCCTGGGCGGCACAGTCGTCGTTCGACTCGAATCTGAACATGGCCAAAGTGCCCTATTACCGGGTCCTGGAGTTGGCGCCGTCGCTGAACTGGCCGCAGCCCAACTTCCCCGTGTCGAATTTCTTCCACGGCGGAGCCGCGCCGCTGAACGCGGTGCTCGCCGCCGCGGATATGGGACTCGCGAACAACATCGGGATCTATCCGGATGGCCGCTTCTCCTATCAGCTCACCATCTACATCTTCCGATACGGCGAGGGCACGGCGATGGCGATCATGCATCCCGACAACGCAGTCGCCAGGAAGTCCGTCGCCCGCTACCTCGAGGCGATGAAGTCGGCGTCCGTGATGGTCGCCGACAGCGGCCACTGGGGGCGCGTCGCATAGCGTGAGGCATTCTGCAGGCTCGAGCTCGTCCGCGATGCGCACCGTGGGGGCGACATGCGGCGGCTAGCCGATTTCGTGGTGCGATGGCCGTGGGCGGTCATCGGCGTCTGGGTCGCCATGGCCATCGCGCTGCCGCTGACCTTCCCGTCCCTCGGCGAGATGTCCCAACGGCATCCGCTGGTCGTCCTGCCCGCCGACGCACCGTCGAGTGTCACCGCCGAGAAGATGGCGGAGGCCTTCCAGGAGTCGGGCAACGACGACCTGCTGCTGGTGGCGTTGATCAACGAGAACGGGCTGACACCGGCTGACGAGGCCGCCTACCGCAAGCTCGTGGACGCGCTTCGTGACGGCGTCACCGACGTCGTGTCGGTGCAGGACTTCGTCAGCACGCCACAACTGCGGTCGTTCCTGACGAGCGAGGACAAGACGACCTGGGTGCTGCCGGTCAGCCTCGAGGGCGAGTTGGGCACACCGCGGGCCTTCGACTCCTTCAACCGGGTGGCCGAGCTCGTCGAACGGACCGTTCCCGACAGCCGGGCCGATGGCGGGTTGACGGTGTACCTGACCGGTCCTGCGGCCACCGTCGCGGACCTCACGGTGGCCGGCGAACAGGATCGGCTGCCCATCGAGATCGCGATCGCGGTCCTGGTCCTGGCCGTGCTGCTGGTGGTGTACCGCAGCGTGGTGACGATGCTGCTGCCGTTGATGACGATCGGGTCGTCGCTGGTGATCGCGCAGGCGGCGGCCGCCGGCTACTCGCACCTGACCGGCTCGGGTGTCTCGAACCAGTCGATCATCTTCTTGAGCGCGATCATGGCCGGCGCCGGAACGGATTACGCGGTCTTCCTCATCAGCCGCTACCACGACTATCTGCGGTCCGGTCACGACGACGATCAGGCCGTCAAGGCGGCCATGATCTCGATCGGGAAAGTGATCACCGCATCCGCCATGACGGTGGGGTTCACCTTCCTCCTGCTGAGCTTCGCCAAGATGGGCGTGTTCAAGACCGTCGGCGTGTCCTCGGCGATCGGGATCGGTGTCGCCTTCCTCGCCGGAGTGACACTGCTGCCGGCGGTTCTCGTACTCGCCGGGCCGCGTGGCTGGGTGAAGCCACGGCGCGAACTGACCGCCCGCTTCTGGCGACGCTCCGGCATCCGCATCGTCCGCCGGCCGGTCGCGCATCTGGTGAGCAGTCTGCTCGTCCTGGCGTTACTGGCCGGGCTCGGCGTCGTCGCCCGATACAACTACGACGACCGCAAGGTCGTCCCGGCCTCGGCGTCGAGTTCGATCGGCTACGCCGCGCTGGAACGCCACTTCCCGATCAGCCAGTCCATCCCCGAGTACATCCTCATCCAGTCGCCGCGCGACCTGCGCACGCCCCGTGCGCTCGCGGACCTCGAACAGCTGGCGTCGCGCGTCGCGCAACGCCCGGACGTGGGTCTGGTCAGCGGCATCACCCGACCCCTCGGCGAGGTGCCGCAGGAGTTCAGGGCCACGTTCCAGGCGGGCATCGTCGGTGACCGGCTGGCGGACGGTTCCACCCAGATCGGTCAGCGCACCGGCGACCTGAACCGCTTGACGGACGGGGCCACCACGTTGGCCGACAGCCTCGCCGACGTGCGCGGCCAGATCAACACGATCGCCCCCAGCATCCAGGACCTCGTCAACACCTTCTCCTCGGTGAGGGCCGAATACGGCGGCGACGCGCTGGTGCGCGACGTCGAGATCGCGGCCAAACTGGTCGCCAGCGTCAACGCGCTCGGCAACGCCATGGGCGTGAACTTCCGTGCGGTCAAGGACCTGTTCGCCTGGATCGGACCCGTCCTGACCGCGCTGCAGGGCAACGCGGTCTGCGATGCGAATCCCTCCTGCCGAGACACCCGCATGCAGTTCGAACGGCTCGTCGCCGCGCGCCAGGACGGCAGCCTCGACGAGATCAACGGACTCGCCCAGGAGCTCCAGGGTGTCGAGGACAGGCAGACCCTCAACACGGCGGTCAAGAAACTCAACGCCGCCATGGCCAACGTCGCCAAAGCGGTCAACGCCATGGGACTGGACCGCCCCGGCGGCCCGCAGGCGGGGCTGACCCAGCTGCAGCAGGGCGCCAACCGCCTGGCGAGCGGAAGCCGGGAGGTCGCAGGCGGCGTGGACGAACTGGTCGAGCAGGTCAAGGTGATCGCCGCGGGCCTCAACGAGGCGTCGACGTTCCTGCTGACGATGCGGGACAACGCCTCCGACCCGGCACAGGCGGGATTCAACATCCCCGCCGAGGTGCTGAACCTGCCCGACTTCCAGAAGGCTGCCGCGGCCTACATCTCGCCGGACGGCCGCTCGGTGCGGTACCTCGTGCAGACCAAGCTCAACCCGTTCAGCCCCGAGGCGATGGATCAGGTCGACGAGATCACCGACATCGCGCGCGGTGCCCAACCGAACACCACGCTCGCCGACGCCACCATCTCGATGGGCGGTTTCCCTGTCGCCCTTCGGGACACGCGCGACTACTACCAGCAGGACATCCGGTTCATCATCGCCGCCACCCTGCTCGTCGTGCTGTTGACCCTGATGGTGTTGCTGCGCGCGGTCATCGCACCCCTCTACCTCGTGGGTTCGGTGGTGGTCTCGTACTTCGCGGCGATCGGTCTGGGCGTGTTGACCTTCCAGGTGATCCTCGGACAGGAACTGCACTGGAGTGTGCCGCCGCTGGCGTTCGTCGTGTTGGTCGCGGTGGGAGCCGACTACAACATGCTGTTCGTCTCGCGGTTGCGGGACGAATCCCCGCACAGTGTGCGGTACGGCGTCATCCGCACCCTGGGATCGACGGGCGGCGTGATCACGGCAGCGGGTCTGATCTTCGCCGCGTCGATGGCCGGGCTGCTGTTCTCGAGTATCGGGCTGGTGGTCCAGGGCGGCTTCGTGATCGGGGTGGGAATCCTGCTGGACACCTTCGTGGTTCGCACCATCACGGTGCCCGCCATCGCCGCACTGGTCGGGCGGGCGAACTGGTGGCCGTCGCGGGTGGGGCCGCGGCGCCCGCAGCCGCGGACACCGGTCGGGGTCGGTCAGACGTCTGAGATCACGAATCGAAGCGGTCAGGAGCAGGGATGACGCCACCCCAGTCCTCCATCCTGTCGATGCTGCACGGACGCGCCAGCCTGCGTCCGGACGACGTCGCGTTCACGTTCACCGACTACACCCGCGACCCCGCGGGCATCGTCGAGAGCCTCACCTGGTCACAACTGGCCCGGCGAACGGTCAACGTGGCGCGCGAGATCCGGCGCCACGGATCGGTCGGCGACCGGGCGGTGATCCTGGCCCCGCAGGGCCTCGAGTACATCCTGGCGTTCCTGGCGGCCATGCAGGCGGGACTGGTCGCCGTACCGCTGCCGCTGCCCCATCCTGGTTCCGGTCATGACCGGGTGGGCGCGGTCCTGGTCGATACCGAGCCCTCGGTGGTCCTCACGACGTCAGCGGTCGCGGCCGATGTCGCAGACGTCATCGCCCGGTCGGGTCTGGACACCGCGCCGACGGCTGTCGAGGTCGACGCGGTGGATCTCGATGCCGAGGGCGCGACGAGCCTCGAGCCGGCCGAGCTGCCGAAAGTTGCCTACCTGCAGTACAGCTCGGGATCGACCCGGCAGCCGGCCGGGGTCACGATCTCGCACCGCAACCTCACGGTGAACTTCGAGCAGCTCATGCGGACCTTCTTCGCGGGTATGTCCACCGATGCAACGTTCGTGTCGTGGTTGCCCTTCTACCACGACATGGGTCTGGTTCTGGGCGTCTGCGCACCGATCCTGAGCGGCTATCCCGCTGTCCTCACGAGTCCAACCGCCTTCTTGGAAAAGCCGGCCAGATGGATACGGGCGCTGGCCCAGAATCCTCGTGCATTCTCGGCGGCGCCGAACTTCGCTTTCGACCTGGCCGCCCGCAAGACCACCGACGACGATCTGGACGGGCTCGACCTCGGTGGGGTGCACGGCATCATCAACGGCGCCGAACGAGTGGAGCCGGCGACGTTGGCGCGGTTCGCCGATCGGTTCGCTCATTTCGGCTTCCAAGACCGCATGCTGCGTCCGTCGTACGGTCTGGCCGAGGCGACCGTCTTCGTCGCGGCCGGAACCTGGAGTGAAGCGTCGGAGTCTCCTCGTTTCGATGTCGACGCATTGTCGGCGGGCCGCGCTGAGCGGTGCGCGGCCCGAGCGGGCTCGGCCCTCGTGCAGTACACGATGCCGCAGTCACCCGTGGTGCGAGTCGTCGACGTCGATACGAACCGGGAAAGCGCGCAGGACGTGGTCGGCGAGATCTGGGTGCACGGCGAGAACGTCGCCGAGGGCTATTGGCGCAGACCGCCGGAGCAGCAGAACTGCTTCGGCGCAACGCTTGTCGACCCGTCGCCGGGTACCCCAGCGGGCCCTTGGCTGCGGACCGGCGACCTCGGCTTCGTCCACGACGGCGACCTGTTCATCGTCGGCCGCATCAAGGACCTGCTCATCATCCGGGGCCGCAATCACTATCCCGAGGACATCGAGGCGACGGTCCAGGAGGTCACCCGCGGGCGGGTCGCGGCGATCTCGGTCGCGGTGAACAGCACTGAGAAGCTCGTCACCGTCATCGAACTCAAGAAACCGCCCGCCCTCGGCGACGACGCGGTGCGCTGGCTGAGTGCTGTGCGAACCGACGTCACCGCCGCGGTGTCCAATGCGCACGGCCTCAGCGTCGAGGACCTCGTGCTGGTGCCCGCGGGGTCGATCCCCACGACGACGAGTGGAAAGATCCGCCGCGCCGCATGTGTCGAGCAGTACCGGCAGGACCAGTTCGTTCGGCTGGACGCGTGAATCATCGGGGTAAGGTTCGGCAACGGTGCGGCCGAATATGGCGAGGAGTGGGTGACGAAGGTATGAAGCGACTTCTCGCGTTCGGCACCGCGATGGCAACCGTCGGCGCCGCAGGCTGTTTCGGGTTCGGGATCGCGACGGCCGACGACACTCCGGTGCCGCCGCCGCCCGCCCCGGCCGACGGCCCGCCGCCGCTGGGCACCCCGGGCCGGGCGTACGCGCTGGGCGGCGCCCACGTGCTCGGCATCCCGTACGACGAATACATCATGCGCACCGGCGCGGACTGGTTCCCCGGTCTGGATCGGCAGATCGTCGACTATCCCGCCGGACAGGTGCAGGGCCACACCCTGGAACGACTGTTCCCCGGGATCGGCCGCTTGGACGATTCGTTCCCCGGTCTGGGTATCGACGGGCCCAGCGTCGGTGAGTCGGTCGACGTCGGCACACCGAACGTCATCAACGCCGTCCGCGAGGGTGGGCGGGGCACGGCGATCGGGCTGTCCGAAGGCGCGATGGTGCTCAACGACGTCCAGGCGAAGCTGGCCTACGACCCGGCGGCCCCGCCGCCCGATCAGCTGAGCTTCGCCACCTACGGCGACCCGGTCGCACGGCACGCCTTCGGCGAGAGCTTCCTGACGCAGATGTTCCCCGTCGGCAGCGTGGTGCCCTCGCTGGACTACCGGATCCCGCCGCCGGTGGAGAGCCAGTACGACACCTACCAGTTCGTCTCCGCCTACGACAGCATCGCCGACTGGCCGGACCGCCCGGACAATTGGATCTCCGTCGCGAACGCGATCGTGGGTCTGGCGACCGGTCACACCGCGGTCGCGTTCACCAAGCCCAGCATGGTGCCGCCCCGCAACATCCGGACGACCGTCAACTCGCGCGGCGCGAAGACGACGACGTTCATGATTCCCGAGGAGCACCTGCCGCTGGTGCTGCCCTTCAAATACCTCGGGGTGCCCAAGGAGACGCTGGTCAAGCTCGACGAGGTGCTGCTGCCCTATGTGGACGCCGGCTACTCCCGTAACGACGACCCGCTGACCGCGCCCATCACGGTGGACCCGGTCAACGGCTACGACCCCGCGGAGGTCACCGCGCCGGCCACTCAGGCCGCCTTCGGCGGTGCAGCCGATCCGGTGTCCCAGTTGCTGTCCGGACTGCAGTACGTGCTCAACAACCAGCCCGCGCCCGGCGGTTAGAGGCCCGCGAACCCGACCCCGAGCAGCGCGCAGCCGATCACGGCCAGCAGGACCCCGACGCCTCGGCGGCCCTGCGCGCGCAGCCACTCGTACAGTGCCGCGAGCGCCGCACGGGTGCGATCCGGCGCCACCAGGTAACACAGCAGCGGTATCTCCACGAGCGCGAACGCGATCACGTTGAACAGCAGCAGGGCGCCGAGCTGGATCCCGATCGCGGCGCCGGAGGCGACGATGAGCGCCAGCGCGGCGAGGTAGTCGACCGACGGCAGCGCGACGCCGAGACCCGCGACCCCAGCCGTCCACAGCGACGGCCCGGTGAACACCCGCCGCGTGCGAGCGGCGAGCGGTCCGAACCTGGTCTCCGCGAGGTGCGCGGCGTCGCGGCCGCGCCCCCACACACCGGTGACCACCAGCGCGGCGTTGACCAACACCACGGCGCCGACCGCGATCTGCACCATGGGCAGCGTGAACTCGGCGGAACCGAGCGCGGGCCGCAGCAGGAACAGCGCGACCAGCCCCGCCGCAGTCGCCATCGCGCAGCCGCCGGCGAGGAATGCGAGCAGTTGCCGCGCAGGATGTGGCCGGCTGATCATCAGCACCGTCATGCCGACCCGAACCGGCTCGAGGCTGGCAGCGACAGCCATCAGCAGCAGCGGTATCCACATGACGCGCGTCAGGCTACCTGGCGGAGACCGGCTTTCCGCTCATCGGGAGCGCGACCATGGTGTCCCCGGGTGTCGCGTGTGAAGATGGACCACGCTATGAGTCGCACAGAACTGAACCCGGCCACGCTGCGCGAGGCGTTCGGCCACTTCCCGACGGGCGTCATCGCGATCGCCGCCGAGACCGACGGCACGCGCGTCGGCCTCGCCGCGAGCACGTTCGTACCGGTGTCGCTCGATCCGCCGCTGGTGTCGTTCTGTGTGCAGAACACGTCGACGACGTGGCCGAAACTCAAGGATCTGCCCCGGCTGGGCATCAGCGTGCTGGGGGAGTCACACGACGCGGCCGCGCGCACCTTGGCGGCCAAGGCCGGTGACCGGTTCGCCGGGCTGGAGACCACCTCGACCGAGGCCGGCGCCGTGTTCATCAACGGCACCAGCGTGTGGCTGGACAGTTCGATCCACGACCTGGTCGAGGCCGGGGATCACACGATCGTGATCCTGCGGGTCGAGGACATCACGGTCCACCCCGACATCGCGCCGATCGTGTTCCACCGCAGCACGTTCCGCCGCCTCGGCAGCTGACCCACCGAGACTACGGTCGCGCCGCGAGCTCGTCGCGGTAGTTCTGGATACGCCGCTCGATCTCGGCGGCGTCGGCGGGTCTGCCCTCCTTGCGGGCCAGGTCGGCGCGCATGGACAGTTGCCGAATCGCCGTGCGGATGTCGTTGAGGCTGTGCGTGTGACTGAGGGTCATCAGGCTGCCTTTCGTCGTTGATTGGCCGCTGTGACCGAGGTTACCCGGCTCATCGCCTCCGGAAGAGCTTGTTACCGAGCCACACCACCGGGTCGTACTTGCGGTCCGCCGCGCGCTCCTTCATCGGGATCAGCGCATTGTCAGTGATCTTGATGTGTTCGGGGCAGACCTCGGTGCAGCACTTGGTGATGTTGCAGTAGCCGAGCCCGTGAACCTCCTGGGCATCCTCGGCGCGGCGCTCGTGCACGTCGAGCGGATGCATGTCCAGTTCGGCCATCCGCATCAGGTAGCGCGGACCGGCGAACGCCTTCTTGTTCTCCTCGTGGTCACGCACGACGTGGCAGACGTTCTGGCACAGGAAGCACTCGATGCACTTGCGGAACTCCTGTGACCGGTTCACATCCTCCTGCGCCATCCGGTACTCGCCGGGCTGGAGGTCCTTCGGCGGCGTGAATGCCGGGATCTCCCTGGCCTTCTCGTAGTTGAACGACACGTCGGTCACCAGATCCCGGATGACCGGGAACGTGCGCAGCGGTGTGACGGTGACGGTCTCCTCCTCGCCGAAGGTCGACATCCGGGTCATACACAGCAGGCGCGGGCGGCCGTTGATCTCCGCCGAGCAGGATCCGCACTTGCCCGCCTTGCAGTTCCACCGCACCGCCAGGTCACCGGTCTGGGTCTGCTGCAGGCGGTGGATGATGTCGAGCACCACCTCGCCCTCGTTGACCTCGACGGTGTAGTCCTGCAGGGCGCCGCCCTCTTCGTCACCGCGCCACACCCGCAACTTCGCCTGGTAGCTCATGAGCTCCTCCTTGCCGGGTGGTTGGCGAGTTCGTCGTCGGTGAAGTACTTCTCGAGCTCTTCGATGTCGAGCAACTCGAGCAGGTCGTCACGCATCGGCACCTGGTCCTCCTGGGTGACCGTGACGCTCGGGACCACGGAGTCGCCGGCCCCATCGTTGACGGCCCGGCACACCAGCAGCGTCTTGCGCCACTTCGCTTCCATCGCCGGGTAGTCGTCGCGGGTGTGACCGCCGCGACTCTCGGTGCGCTCCAGCGCCGCCTTGGCCACGCACTCGCTGACCAGCAGCATGTTGCGCAGGTCGATCGCCAGGTGCCAGCCCGGGTTGAAGTGCCGGTTCCCTTCCACCTTGAGGCGTTTGAACCGCTCCCGCAGTTCGTCGAGTTTGGTCTGGGCTTCGGTGATCTCGTCGGCCTTGCGGATGATGCCGACCAGCTCGTTCATGGTGTCCTGCAGGTCGAGCTGCACGGTGTAGGGGTTCTCCGGCTCACCCTCGCTCGGCCCGTCGAACGGCGCCAGGGCGAGCCGGCACGCCGCCTCGATCGCCTCCTCCGACACCGTCGGCCGATCACTCAGCGCCCGCACGTAGTCGGAGGCGCCCAGCCCGGCGCGGCGGCCGAACACCAGCAGGTCGCTCAGCGAGTTGCCGCCCAGCCGGTTCGAGCCGTGCATGCCACCCGCACACTCGCCCGCGGCGAACAGGCCTGCGGTCTTGGCGGCGCCCGTGTCCGGGTCGACCTCGATGCCGCCCATCACGTAGTGGCAGGTGGGCCCGACCTCCATCTCATCGGTGGTGATGTCGACCTCGGCGAGCTCCATGAACTGGTGGTACATCGACGGCAGCCGGCGCTTGATCTCCTCGGAGCTCATGCGTGAGGCGATGTCGAGGTAGACGCCGCCGTGCGGGGTGCCGCGCCCTTCTTTCACCTCGGTGTTGATGGCGCGCGCCACTTCGTCGCGGGGCAGCAGGTCCGGTGTGCGGCGGGCGGAGTCGTTGTCCTTGAGCCACTGGTCGGCCTCGTCCTCGGACTCGGCGTACTGCCCCTTGAACACGTCCGGGATGTAGTCGAACATGAAGCGCTTACCGTCGGAGTTCTTCAGCACACCGCCGTCGCCGCGCACGCCCTCGGTGACGAGGATGCCTTTCACGCTGGGCGGCCACACCATCCCGGTGGGGTGGAACTGGATGAACTCCATGTTGATCAGCGTCGCGCCGGCCCGCAGGGCCAGGGCATGGCCGTCGCCGGTGTACTCCCAGGAGTTCGACGTGACCTTGTAGGACTTGCCGATGCCACCGGTGGCCAGCACGACGGCGGGCGCCTCGAACAGGATGAACCGACCGCTCTCGCGCCAGTAGCCGAACGCCCCGGCCACCCTTTTCTCGCCGCTGGTCTCGTCCAAGATCAGGTCGGTGACGGTGCACTCGGCGAACACCCGGATCCGGGCGTCGTAGTCGCCGAGTTCTGCCTTGTCCTCCTGCTGCAGCGACACGATCTTCTGCTGCATGGTGCGGATGATCTCCAGGCCGGTGCGGTCACCGACGTGGGCCAGCCGGGGATAGGTGTGGCCGCCGAAGTTGCGCTGGCTGATCCGGCCGTCCTTGGTGCGGTCGAACAGTGCGCCGTAGGTCTCCAGCTCCCAGACCCGGTCCGGTGCCTCTTTGGCGTGCAGCTCGGCCATCCGCCAGTTGTTGAGGAACTTGCCGCCGCGCATGGTGTCACCGAAGTGGACCTGCCAGCTGTCCTTGGGGTTGGTGTTGCCCATCGATGCCGCGCAGCCGCCTTCGGCCATCACCGTATGCGCCTTGCCGAACAGCGATTTGCACACCACGGCGACCCGCAGGCCGCGCTCCCTGGCCTCGATCACAGCGCGCAGACCCGCGCCGCCGGCACCGATGACCACCACGTCGTACTGGTGTCGCTCGATACCGCTGGAGTCGTTGGGTCGGGGGTCGGTCGCCGCCATCAAACCTCACTCGTCGTTTCGTGCTGGTGTGGAATCAAAACTCAGCCAATGAATCTCAGGTCGGAGATGGTGCCGCTGGCCACCAGCATGACGTAGAAGTCGGTCAGCACCAGCGTGCCGAGAGTGATCCACGCGAACAGCATGTGCCGGGTGTTGAGCTTGCTGACCTGCGTCCACATCCAGTAACGCACCGGGTGTTTCGAGAAGTGCTTGAGCCGGCCGCCGGTGACGTGGCGGCAGGAGTGGCAGGACACCGTGTAGGTCCACAGCAGCACGACGTTGACGACGAGGATCACATTGCCGAGCCCGAACCCGAATCCGGTGGGGGAGCGGAACGCCAGGATCGCGTCGTAGGTGTTGATCAGCGAGATGATCACGGCGATGTAGAAGAAGTAGCGGTGCAGGTTCTGCATGACCAGCGGCAACTTGGTCTCACCGGTGTACGTCGAATGTGGTTCGGCCACAGCGCAACCCGGCGGTGACTGCCACACCGACCGGTAGTAGGCCTTGCGGTAGTAGTAGCAGGTGAGCCGGAACAGCAGCAGGAACGGCAGCGAGAACGCCGCGTACGGCAGCCACCACACGTCGGGCAGGTACTGGCCGAAGTGGCTGGCCTCGGGAATGCAGCCCTTGCTGACGCACGGCGAGTAGAACGGCGTCAGGTAGTGGTAGTCGGCGACCCAGTAGGCGCTGCCCCAGAACGCCCGGACGGTCGCGTAGATGACGAACGCCGCGAGGCCGAGGTTGGTCAGTACCGTCGGCACCCACCAGCGGTCGGTGCGCAGGGTCCGTTGCGGGATCTGGGCGCGTCGCCCGGAGAAGACGCCGGTGCCCTCGCGGTCTGCGGTCGGTGCGCTCACGGTTGCCTTTCGAGAATCGGTGACGGCATGCGGCGACCCGGGTGGGCGCGTCCACGCCATGGTGGGGCGGGCGGCGAGCCGCCCGTTCCGGTCAGCGGGTGCCGCCGAGGCCCTCGTCGTCCACGCCCCGCCAGAAATCGGTGTCGTACTGGGTGTCGGGGATCGGGATCTTCTCGCCGACGTGGTGATGCCTGCTCAAGCCGCGGCCGAGTTCGAGTTCCTCGGCATCGATGTCGAGACGGTCGATGTCGTTGAGGATGCGTTCGGCGTCGTTGACGATGCGGCGCATCGCCGGGGAGTCGCCGTACTGAGACGCCAACGCCGTGACGCAGCGTCGCAACCCGCCGATGAGTTCGTGCAGTTCGGCGAATCCGGTGGTGGTGGACAAGTGACCTCCTTGGGCTGAAGGGTGTCGTGAATCACATTACGCATCCGATGCTAGCCACATCACTGTCTTGGAAGTGAGACAGATCACGTCTGGGGCGGCAGGATGGACACGTGTCGAACCCAGATCTGCAGCAACGGGCCACCGCGCTGCTCGCCTTGCACCAACCCGGAAATCCCGTGGTCCTGCCCACCGTGTGGGACGCCTGGTCCGCCCGGCTCGCCGTCGGCGCGGGATTCTCGGCGCTGACCGTCGGCAGCCATCCCGTCGCCGATTCGGTCGGGCGCGCCGACAACGAGGGCATGACCTTCGATGAACTGCTCACGCGCGTCGCGCAGATCACCGAGGCCGTCGACGTGCCGGTCTCGGTCGACATCGAATCGGGCTACGCCGAAGCGCCCGCGCGGCTCGTCGAGGGACTGCTGAGCGTGGGCGCGGTCGGCCTGAACATCGAGGACACCGTCCACAGCGAGGGCGGCCGGCTCCGATCGTCCGGTGAGCACGCGGAACTCGTCGGAGGGCTGCGGGCCGCCGCCGACTCCGCAGGCGTGCACGTCGTGGTCAACGCCCGCACCGACCTGTTCCTGCGCAAGGACGGCGACGACGCCGACCGGGTGGACCGGGCGGTCGCGCGGCTGAAGGAGGCGGCCGCGGCGGGGGCTGACGTGCTCTACCCGGTCGGCCGCCACGATGCGGACACCCAGCGGCGCCTGACCGCCGAGCTGCCCCTGCCGGTCAACGCGATCGGCCTGCCGGACCAGGACGACCCGGCGTCGTTCGGCCCGCTCGGCGTGGCGCGCATCAGCTTCGGTCCGTTCCTGCAGGCGGCACTGGCCACGCGGGCCACCGAACTGCTCGAGCGCTGGCGCTGAGCTTTTTCGTCCTCCAGACAGCAGTCAGGGTCGTGAATCACGATGATTCACGACCCTGACGTCGTTCTCGGCGCCTCGAGGTGCGCCGGGGGTGTTACTTGTTCTCGATCGCGATGCGCTGCGGCGCGGCACCGGCGTAGGCGCCGGCCACCCGGACCGTCAGCACGCCGGCGTCGTAGGACGCCGAGACGGCGTCGCCGGTGATGTGCTGCGGGAGCCGGAACGAACGCCGGAACGATCCGTACCGCATCTCGCGCAGCGTCCGGCCGTCCTTGTCCTCGCTGCGTTCGTCACGCCGCTCACCGTGGATCACCAGCTGGCCGTTGTCGACCTCCACGGTGACGTCCTTGTCGACGTCCACACCGGGCAGTTCGACCCGGACGACCGCGTCGTCGCCGTCCTTGGCGATCTCTGCGGCGGGGTTGAAGCCCGGTCCGGCCGCTCCGCCGAACCAGTCGTCGGCGGCCGCCGGCCCGAAGAAGTCGCGGACCCAGCGATCCAGATCCCACGCGGGTCGCACCCGCAAGGCCACGTTGCTCATGCTCTCCTCCTCATTCGAACGATCGTCGAGACCGGTCCCGAGCCGGCCTTCTGTCCTGTAAAACTTGAGTCGACCTCGCTCATGTTCCCGGGGCGGCGTTCGCCCACGGCGAACGGAACGCGGGGTCTCACAACCGCCCGCGGCGCAAGGTGAGCACACCGTGATGGGGGCTTCACACAAGGCGACATCGCGGCAATATCGGCTTCCTAGCCTTGCGCCATGCCCTCAACGAAGAACGTCGTGGTCGTCGGTCACGGCATGGTCGGGCACCGCTTCGTCGAAGCGCTGCGCGCGCGCGACGAGGCGGGCGCCTGGCAGATCACCGTGCTCGCCGAGGAATCGGAGGCCGCCTACGACCGGGTCGGCCTGACCGGTTACACCGAGCACTGGAACCGAACGCTGCTCGCGCTGGCCGGAAACGACTACCGCGGCGACGACCTCGTCGACCTGCGACTCAACCAACGGGTCACCTCCATCGACCGCGACGCGCGCACCGTGCGGACCGAGGACGGGACGACGGTCGGCTACGACGCACTGGTGCTGGCCACCGGTTCGTACGCGTTCGTGCCGCCGGTGCCGGGCCATGAACTGCCCGCCTGCCACGTTTACCGCACCCTCGACGACCTGGACGCGATCCGCGCAGACGCGCAGCGCAGCGTGGCCGCCGGTCACACCCCGGTGGGTGTGGTGATCGGCGGCGGCCTGCTCGGCCTGGAGGCCGCGAATGCGCTGCGCCAGTTCGGGTTGGCGCCGCACATCGTCGAGCGGTCGCCCTGGCTGATGAACCAGCAGCTCGACGAGGCCGGGGGACACCTGCTGGGCCGGATGGTCACCGACCTCGGGATCGATGTGCACGTCGGTGTCGGCACCGACGCGATCGAGGCGACCGACCGCGATTCGGTCACCGTCCGGCTGAGCGACGGATCGGCCATCGAGGCGGGGCTGGTGATCTTCGCCGCGGGCGTGCGCCCGCGCGACGAACTGGGCCGCGCGGCCGGTCTGGACATCGCCGAACGCGGTGGTGTCCTCACGGATTCGTCCTGCACCACAGGGGATCCGCGCGTCTACGCGATCGGTGAGGTGGCCGCCATCGACGGCCGCTGCTACGGACTGGTCGGCCCGGGGTACACCAGCGCGGAGGTGGTCGCGGACCGGTTGCTCGGCGGCGCCGCCGAGTTCGGTGCGGCGGACCTGTCGACGAAGCTGAAACTGCTCGGTGTCGACGTGGCCAGCTTCGGCGACGCGATGGGCCGCACCCCGGACTGCCTCGAGGTGGTGGTCAACGACGCGGTCAATCAGACCTACGCCAAACTCGTGCTCTCCGATGACGCCAAGACGCTGCTGGGCGGCGTACTGGTCGGTGACGCCTCGGCGTACGGCGTTCTGCGGCCCATGGTCGGTGAGCAGCTGCCGGGCGACCCGATGGCGCTCATCGCGCCGGCCGGTGCGGGCGGAGCCGACAGCGCACTCGGCGTCGGCGCACTGCCGGCCGCCGCACAGATCTGCTCGTGCAACAACGTCACCAAGGGTGATCTCACCGGTGCGATCGCCGGTGGCTGCTGTGATGTCGCGGGCCTCAAGGCGTGTACCAAGGCCGGCACGTCGTGCGGGTCGTGCGTACCGCTGCTCAAGCAGCTCCTCGAAGCCGAGGGCGTCGAGCAGTCGAAAGCGTTGTGCGAGCACTTCGCCCAGTCGCGGGCCGAACTGTTCGAGATCATCTCGGCGACGGAGATCCGGACGTTCTCGGGTCTGCTCGAGAAGTTCGGCACCGGAAAGGGTTGCGACATCTGCAAACCCACCGTGGCGTCGATCCTCGCGTCGACGAGTTCGGACCACATCCTCGACGGTGAGCAGGCCGCGCTGCAGGACAGCAACGACCACTTCCTGGCCAACATCCAGCGCAACGGCAGCTACTCGGTCGTTCCCCGGGTGCCCGGCGGCGACATCAAACCCGAGCACCTCATCCTGATCGGGGAGATCGCGAAGGACTTCGGCCTGTACACCAAGATCACCGGTGGTCAGCGCATCGACATGTTCGGCGCCACCGTCGACCAGCTGCCCGAGATCTGGCGCAGGCTCGTCGAGGGTGGCATGGAATCAGGTCAGGCGTACGGCAAGTCGCTGCGCACGGTCAAGAGCTGCGTCGGCAGCGACTGGTGCCGCTACGGTCAGCAGGATTCGGTGCAGATGGCCATCAACCTCGAACTGCGATACCGCGGTCTGCGCGCCCCGCACAAGATCAAGATGGGGGTGTCCGGCTGTGCCCGCGAATGCGCAGAGGCGCGCGGGAAGGACGTCGGCGTCATCGCCACCGAACACGGCTGGAACCTCTACGTCGGTGGCAACGGCGGGATGACCCCCGCACACGCGCAACTACTGGCCGGCGACCTCGACGACGACACACTGATCCGCTACATCGACCGGTTCCTGATGTTCTACATCCGCACCGCCGACCGGCTGCAGCGCACAGCGCCGTGGGTGGAGCAGGTCGGCCTCGACCACGTGCGTGAGGTCGTCTGCGACGACTCCCTCGGTCTGGCAGGCGAATTCGAGGCGGCGATGGCCCGCCATGTCGACGGTTATGCGTGCGAGTGGAAGGGCGTGCTCGAGGATCCCGACAAGCTGTCGCGCTTCGTGTCGTTCGTCAACGCGCCCGACGTGTCCGACCCGACCATCACCTTCACCGAGAACGCCGGCCGCAAAGTGCCGGTGCCGATCGGGATGCCCACCGTCCGACCGCTTCAGGAGACCCAGTGACACTTCTCGACGACCGCACCGACCTCACCGCAGCGCCACCGGCGACGTGGACGGTGGCCTGCCGCTACGAGTTCCTGATCCCGTGCCGCGGGGTCGGGGTGCTGCTGCCCGACGGCTCGCAGGCCGCGCTGTTCCGTCTCGATGACGGCAGCCTGCACGCGGTCGGCAACATCGACCCGTTCTCCGGCGCCGCGGTGATGTCGCGCGGCATCACCGGGGACCGCGGCGGACGGGCCACCGTGCAGTCCCCGATCAAGAAGCAGGCCTTCGCCTTCGACGACGGCACGTGCCTCGACGATCCGTCGGTGGCGCTGCCGGTGTACCGGACTCGGCGGACCGCCGACGGTTTCGTCGAGATCGCGGCGTAGGGCTCAGGCCGCGCGGCGGTACTCCACCGGGTTGCGGTGGGTGACCGCGCGTACCGGCTGCCAGCGGAACATCCCGGCGCCCTGCGCGTAGGACAGGTGGCCGCCCAGGGCGCCGCCCACGCTGATCGACGCCAGGCCGAGCAGGCTGTAGACGCGTGCGGCGCGCACCCGTTCCCGCCGGTACGCCCGGTAGGCCAGCCCGAACATCGTCACCCCGACGGCGTTGGACACCGCGTGCACCAGGCCGACCCGCTGCTGACGCTTGTTGAGCAGCACGTAGTCCGCCCACCCGGCCAGCACGGTCGGCGGTGTCGCCGCCAGTCCCACCCCGATGAGACGGCGCGCCGTCGCGACGTCCTTGAACACGACGTCGAAGACCACCGACGTCATCCACGTGCCGATCGGCAGGGTGATCAACAGCGGGTGGACGGGGTGGCCGAGCCACGAGCCGCGCAGGATCCGGCCCAGCCCGGCGCCGTCCACGACTTGACTGGCGATGCGGGCGCTGGTGTCGGCAGCTGCGTCCAGCGACGTCACCTCTTCGACGCTGGCGAGGATGCGATGGAGATTCATGCCGGTCAGATACCCCGCCGGCGGCCACCCAACCCGCGTTGTTTCGCCGTCGCCCCAGGGGGCGGGGTGGGGTCGGCGACATGAAAGTTGACGAGGACCGGCGTCCTGGACAACGCGATCAGGCGGCGACCGGAACCCGGGCCCGACGGAATCGGCTGGTGATCAACCGCACCAGCCCGGGGTGGGTGCCGAGCGGGTCGGTGACGATGTCGGCGCCGCTGGCTCGCAGCCGGTCCTGGAAGAGTCCTTCCGACAGTAGATAGGACGCCACCACCACGCGCCGGGCGCCGCGCCGGCGCACCGAGGCGACCGCATCACCGATCCGCGGTAGCCCGGTGGCGGCGAACGCGAGGTCGACGCGCGCACCGGTGACCGCCGACAGTGACGTGGCGGTGGTGTGCAGATCACGCAGCGCGCCAGGATCGGAGGTGCCCGCAGCGGCGAGGATCACTGAATCGTCTGGGCACCAACCTGATTCGACGAGTCGGTCGGCCAGCACCCGCACCAGCTGCGGGTCGGGGCCCAGCGCCGGTGCGACCGTGACGTCGGGATGGCCGCTGGCCGCCACGTGCTCGGGAATGTCGGCGCGCACGTGGTAGCCGCGCGACAGGAATGCGGGCACCAGGACGGCCGGGCGATCGGGCATCGTGCGGAGCACGTCGGCCGGGGTGGGCCCCAGTACGTCGACGAAGGCGATGTCGACCGGCGCGGCCAGCGCCACGGAGACGCGTTCGGCGATGTCACCGATCAGCGCGACGCCGCTGGCCTTGCGGGTGCCATGGGCGACGAGGATTCGGTTCACAGCGCCTCCGCGAGGTCGTCGTCGACAGTGAGCCGGTATCCGCGTTTCACGACGGTCGACACGATCTGCTTGTCTCCCAACGCGGTCCGCAGCCGCAGCACCGCGGTCTCCACTGCGTGGGTGTCGGTCCCGCTGCCGGGTAGCGCGCCGAGCAGGTCGGTGCGCGACACCACCGCACCCGGCCGGTGCGCGAGGGCGCGGATGGTGGCCATACCGGCCGGAGACAGCGATTTCACGACGCCGTCGACCAGCACACAGGTGCCACGGATCTCCAGCAGGTGGCCGGCCACCCGTACGGTGCGCGCCTGCAGCAGCGGCAGTTCGTCGGTGATGTGGCGGGCCAGCGCGCCCAGTCGCATGCGTTCGGGCGCCGAGGTGGGCACGCCGAGCCGCGCCAGCGGGCGCGCGGTGACCGGGCCGACGCACATCGCGTGCACGTTGGTCCGCATCGCGGTCAGGACCTGGTCGATGACGCCCATCTCGGTCGCGCGCATCAGCACCGACGCCACCGCGGGCGCCGAGGTGAAGCTGACGGCGTCGAACTTCTCCTCGGCGATGCCGGCCACCAGTTGGTCGAACTCGCCGTTGCGGGGCGCGGGCCGCCACCGGTACACGCGGATCGGGACGACGTCGGCGCCCGCGGCGCGCATCTCGTCGAGGAATTCGGGGAACGGGTCCCAGTCGTCGGTGGCGCCGTGCAGTTGGACGGCGATGCGCTTCCCCGCGATGCCGCCGTCGACCAGGTAGCGCAGCACCTCCCGGGAGGACTCCGAGTCGGGTGACCACTCCTCGGGCAGCCCGGCGGCCCGCAGTGCGCCGGTGGCCTTGGGGCCGCGGGAGACGATCCGGGCCCGCTCCAGTGCCGCGGTCAGTTCGGCGGCGACGCCCCAGCCGTCGGCGGCGGCGATCCAGCCGCGGAAGCCGATGCCGGTGGTGGCGACGACGATGTCGGGCGGACTGTCGATCAGCGCGCGGGTGTTGGTCCGCAGCTCGTCGTCGTCGGGCAGAGGCACCATCGCGATCGCGGCGGCGCTGGTGACGGTGGCACCGCGGCGGCGCAGCAGGGCGCTCAGCTCGTCGGCGCGACGGGCGGAGGTCACTGCCACCCGGAATCCGGTGAGCGGCAGCCAGTCGGGCTCACTCATGTGTTCTGTGTATGCAGGTCGTGTTTCGTATCTGTTTCCCGGCCATTGCCATGGCATTGCCGCAATCGGCCCATCGCAATCGGTGTGGGCAGGGCGACGCCGTTGTCAGCCCTGCCCACGGATCCGGTGGTCACGCCCGGGCCAGGTCGGGGTGTGCGGCGCGCTCGACGGCGCCCCCACCCGGACGCCGCACGTACATGATCCAGGTGACCGCGGACGCCAGCACGTAGAACGCGGCGAAGATCCAGAACGCGGCGGTCGCCGAACCGCTCGACAGGTAGGACTGCCGCAGCGCGAGGTTGATACCCACGCCGCCGAGTGCACCGACGGCCCCGGCGAAGCCGATCAACGCTCCGGACATGGCGCGCGACCAGGCGGCGCGGTGCACCTCGTCGGCGTCGAGCGACCGGCTGCGCGCCTCGAAGATCGACGGGATCATCTTGTACACCGAGCCGTTGCCGATGCCGGACAGCAGGAACAGGGCGATGAACCCGACGACGTAACCGATCATCGTGGCGGCGGTGGCCGCACCGGGATTGCCGTCGTCGAGCGTGCTGACGGTGACCAGCACCCCGGCCGCGAGGATCATGCCGGCGAACACCGCCAGCGTGACGCGGCCGCCGCCGATCCGGTCGGCGAGCTTGCCGCCGTACACCCGTGCCAGCGAGCCGAGCAGCGGGCCGACGAAGGCGATCTGCGCGGCGTGCAGCGACGCGTCGGCGGCGCTCTGACCGCGAGCGGCGAAATTGATCTGCAGCACCTGGCCGAACGCGAACGCGAAGCCGATGAATGATCCGAAGGTGCCGATGTAGAGCAGCGAGATCACCCACGTGTCACGAACGCGCAGAATGTCTTTCATCGCCGAGAAGTCGATCTTGTGTTGTTCGAGGTTGTCCATGTACAGCGCCGCGCCGATCCCCGCGACGGCCAGGGCCACCAGGTAGACCGCGCACACCCAGTACGGTGCCCGGTTTCCGGCGGTGGCGATGACGAGCAGGCCGACCAACTGGATCATCGGCACCCCGATGTTGCCGCCACCCGCGTTGACGCCCAGCGCCCATCCCTTGAGCCGCTGCGGATAGAAGGCGTTGATGTTGGTCATCGACGAGGCGAAGTTGCCGCCGCCGAAGCCGGCCAGCGCGGCGCAGACCAGATACGGCCACAGCGGCAAACCGGGATTGGCCAGCAGCACCATCGTGCCCAGTGTCGGGATCAGCAGCACGAACGCCGAGAACACCGTCCAGTTCCGCCCGCCGAACGTGGCGGTGGCCAGGGTGTAGGGGATCCGCAGGCACGCGCCGACCAGGGTGGCGGTCGCGCCGAGCAGGAACTTGTCTCCGGCCGTGAACCCGTAGACGGCCTCCGGCATGAACAGCACCATGACCGACCAGATGGACCACACGGAGAAGCCGATGTGCTCGGCGGCCACCGACCAGATCAGGTTGCGGCGGGCGACGTTTTTGTTACCGGCTTCCCATGCGACCGTGTCCTCGGGATCCCAGTCGGTGATGCGGTGCGACATGGCGGCAACGGTAGGAAGTGTTCATTACCCCGACGCTGCACGCGATGACCCCGCCGTGAAATTCCGCTCACCACCGCCGGCGATGCGGTGTGAGGTCACCAGACGTCGCCGCGGCGCCAGTCGCAGGTCAGCTCGGCGGAGGTGTCGAGGTCGGTGTACCCGAGAGCCGAGCCGACGGGGAAGACGAACACCGACCCGTCGTCCTCCGGGGTGCGGACGCGCCCACCGGGGGCCAACACCGAGGTCGGGCCCTGCCACGGAATCCAGCCCCGGGCCAGGTACATCGGCCGGGCCACGTCGGAGGTCGCGAGTGCGCCGAGTTGGTAAGCGCCGCGCACCACCTGTTCGCACGCGTCCATGACGGCGGTGCCGAGGCCCTGTCTGCGGCAGTCCTCGCGCACGGCGACGGCCTCGATGTATCCGCAGCGCAGCACGGTGTCGCCGTACAGCAGCCGGCGCTGCACCACCGCGGCGTGGGCGATCAGCACGCCGTGGCTGCAGATCAGCGCGTGCATCCCGCCGAGCGCGTGCTCCCAGTCGTCGTCGGTGAAGTCGCCGTCGAAGGCGGCGGCCACCATGCGGCGGGCGCCTTCGCGGGTCTCGTTGTCGAGATCGGCGGTGTGGACCAGCCGCGCGGTGTGGACGTCCCGCACCCGCAGGGGTACGGACAGGTCTCCGGGCTGCACACCTGCCGTTCTACCAGTGTCGGCCGCCTTGCGGCGCGGTTCACCCGGCGTGTTTACGTGGCCGCGACCAGTGCAGCCGGACCGTCTGGCCGGGCCGCGCCTGCGACGCCTTGTCGATGTCGTCGTCGGTCACGACGCCGATCACCGGGTATCCGCCGGTCACCGGATGGTCCGGACCGAGGATGACCGGAAACCCGTTGGGCGGCACCTGGATCGATCCGCGGGTCGCCCCTTCACTGGGCAGCTGCCGGTCCGGCCACCGGTACTCCAGCGGCATACCGACCAGCCGCATGCCGACCCGGTCGCTGCGGGTGGTCACCTGCCAGTTGGTGCGCACCAGGACATCGGGGTCGACGAACCAGTCGTCCCGCGGGCCGGGCACCACATGCAATTCGACGACGTCGTCGTCGATCGCGGCCACCGGCGCCTGATCGAGTTCGGGGAAGTCCTCGGTGTGCTCCCCGACAGGCAGGACGTCGCCGGGTTTGAGCGGCTGCGGACCGATCGCCGACATCACGTCGTAGCTGCGTGAGCCGAGCACCGGGGCGACGTCGAAGCCACCGCGCACCGCGAGGTAGCTGCGCAGGCCGGAGCGCGGCACACCCAGCGAGATCACGTCACCGTCGTGGGCGTAGCGGATGCTGTTGGTGCCGAACGGTTTTCCATTCACGGCGGGATCGGCGTCGGCGC
Source organism: Mycolicibacterium litorale (assembly GCF_010731695.1). Classification (NCBI taxonomy): domain Bacteria; kingdom Bacillati; phylum Actinomycetota; class Actinomycetes; order Mycobacteriales; family Mycobacteriaceae; genus Mycobacterium; species Mycolicibacterium litorale. The sequence continues at coordinate 4,078,991 of NZ_AP022586.1, read as the reverse complement.
CGGTGACCGCGACGGCGATGTCACCGCCGCGCACGCGGGCGGTGAGGCCGCCGAACATCACCTCGACAGTGGCTCGGTCGCCGGGGTTGGCCACCAGGCGGTTGGCCAGGGTGTGCGCGCGGCGGTCGGCGGCACCCGAACGGGTCACGCCCAGGTGTGCCAGGCCGGGCCGGCCGAGGTCTTCGACCAGCGCGAGCGGTCCGGTGTTCAGGATCTCCAGAGTCGTCATCGTCGTCTCCTCGTCCGGTTCATCCGACGGCGCGGAACTCGACCCACGCGCCCGGGGTGAGCAGCGCGGGGTCGTCGCGGTCGACATCCCACAGCACGGCGTCGGTGTGTCCGATCAGCTGCCAGCCACCGGGCGATTCCCGCGGGTACACCCCGCTGAACTCGCCGGCCAGTCCGACGGCGCCGGCGGGCACCTTGGTGCGCGGCTCGTCACGGCGCGGAACCTGCAGGCGTTCGTCGCCGCCGACGAGGTAGGCGAATCCCGGTGCGAAGCCGCCGAAGCCGACCCGCCACAGCGTCCCGGTGTGGGCGGCGACCAACTGGTCGGGGTCCAGGCCGGTGAGCCGGGCGACGTCGGCGAGGTCGGCCCCGTCGTAGACCACGTCGATGACGACGTCGGCGGTGCGGTCATCCGGGCTGGCGGAGTCCTCGAGGGCGTCCCGGTCCAGCCGCAGGGCGGCCAGCCGTTGCCGGGTGGGCGCCTGGTAGCGCGGGCTGTCGAGTTTGACCAGGACGGTGCGGGCGCCGGGCACGATGTCGACGACGCCGGGCAGCGCGGCGTCGCGGACGGTGGCCGACCACGCCAATACCTCGGCGGTGCTGTCGAACTGGAGGAGCAGTGCGTGATCGCCGTAATCGAGGACTGTGCCCAGAACCATCGGGTCCATCACATCCGGTGCTGCGGTCATACCCAAAGCTACCGCCGGGTAACGTCGGCGGCTGCTCCTTGAGGAGCCTTGCCAGAGGTGTTTTAGGGAAGGCTCAGATCGCGGGTTCGTAGGTCGGTTCCCGGCGTTTGATGACCGCGATCACGCGGTAGGTGACCGGCAGAAGCGCCGCTTCGACGACGGTCTTGTAGATCCAGCCGATCGCCGCGTAGACGGCGAACGAACCCATGTTGCCGAAGCCGATGATCGGTGCGGCGATCGCGCAGAAGACCAGGGTGTCGGCGAACTGCCCGACGACGGTCGATCCGAGCAGCCGGGCCCACAGATGCTGTTCCTTGGTGCGCTGTTTGATCCGGACGACCACCCAGGCGTTGACGAGCTGGCCGACGAGGAAGCCCGACAGCCCGGCAACGGCCAGCCCGGTGATCGCGGACACCGTTGTGGCCAGCGCCTCCTGGTTGGCGTAGTCGGGTGCGCCGGGCAGCCGCACGGTCGTCCACAGCACGACCACGGCGAGCGCCTGCATGGCGAAGCCGATGAACACCGCGCGGCGCGCGGCGCGGAAGCCGTACACCTCGCTCAGCACGTCGCCGATGACGTAGGTCAGCGGGAAGACGAGGAAGCCGCCGTCGGTGAGCAGCGGCCCGAAGGCCACGCCCTTGGTGGCGGCGACGTTGGAGATCAGCACCAGCCCGGTGAACACGGCCACCAACGTCGGGTAGAAGGCGGAACCCACCGCCGCGGACCCCCGGTGGACTGTCTCGGTCACCGCGCCATTCTGGCAGGCGCGGTCACCACCCGGTCACCTCAGGCCAGGATCTGGGCCAGCAGCGGGGGCAGCCGGTCGGCGACCAGCGGATAGGACAGCGGGGAGGCGAAAGCGATGGCGCCGGCGAGTTCCTTGTCTGTGAAGATGGTGCGACCTCCGGCGACGGCCTTCAGGCCCGCGATGGCCGGATCGGCCAACAGCGCGCCCTGTTCCTGCTCGCTCTCGGTGGTCCAGATCAGCACATCGGCGGCGTCGAGCACCGAGGACATCCGGTCGCGGGGGATGAGCGGCCCGCCGGGGTCGGCGACGGTGAACCCCATCTGGGTGAGGAAGTCGGTACGCCAACCGGGCGGCACGGCCTGCACGCTGTCGCGGAAGAGCGGTCCGCGCAGCAGCAGCGCCTTCTTGCCGGCGAATTGCGGGTTGGCCGACGCGGCGTTGGTGAACCGCTCGTCGACGCGCGCGATGGCCGTCTGCATGTCGTCGGCCTTGAACACGGCCTGGCCGATGAGCGTGGCCTGGTCCTTCCACGGCGCGAAGAAGGCGGGTCCGTTCTGCGCCACCGTCGGCGCGATCTTCGACAGCGTGGCGTAGGTGTCGGCGTCGAGGCCGGCGTTCGTCGCGACGATCAGATCCGGATTCAGCCCGCGGATCGCCTCGACCTGGATCCCGTCGGCGAGGCTGAGCACGGTCGGCTGGGCCTGCCCCAATTGACTTCGCGCCCACGGCCAGACGCCGAACGGCTCTCCGCCGAACCAGTCGGTGACCGCGATCGGCACCACACCGACGGCCAGCAGATCGTCCTGTTCGGTGAGTCCGGCGCTCACTACGCGGGCCGGGGGCCCCGGGATGCGGGTGTCGCCGAACGCGTGGGTGACGGTGACCGAGCCGTCCCTTGCGACGGTGCCGGGTTCGTCGCCTGAACAGGCCGCGAGCACCGCCGAGCCGGTGAGCGTGGCGGCCACGGCCAGGAAGTCACGCCGCGACCAGGCAGAAGACACGCGGCGAGCGTAACCGCTAACCCGCCTCGAAGCCGCTGAACAACACGAGTGCGAGCCCGAGCGCGACCACGATGTTGACCACGGTGGCCGAGGCGAACACCGCGACCGGACGCCAGCCCGCCTCCCGCAGGCCGCGCAGCGAGAACTCGAGTCCGATCGCGACGAACGCGAAGATCAGGAACCAGGTGCGCAGGTCGTTGACGGTGGTGATCGCCGACTTGTCGCCGCCCCACTGCAAGAACAGGGTGCCGATGATCGATGCGGCGATGAAGCCCAGCACGAACTTCGGGAAACGCTCCCAGAACTGGCCGACCGTCGGCCGCGCGTCGTGTGCGCTTCGTCGTTCCACCTTGAGCGCGAAGTACGCGGTCAGGGCGATCGCGACGATGCCGATGAGCGCGTTCTGAGTGGTCTTGACGATGGTGGCGATCTGCAGCGCGTCTTCACCGGCGATGGCGCCGGAGGCGGCGACGGCCGCGGTGGTGTCGATGTTGCCGCCGATCCACGCGCCTGCCACGGCGTCGGGGAGTCCGAACACCCGGGACAGCCAGGGCAGCAGGAAGATCGACGGCAGCGCGAACGCGATGACCAGCGAGGCGGCGTAGGCGAGTTGTTCGCGTTTGGCCTGGACCGCGCCTGCGGCGGCGATGGCCGCGCTGACCCCGCAGATCGAGACCGCCGAGGCGAGCAGTGCGCGAAGTTTGTCCTCGAGTCGGAGGCGACCGCCGAGCCACCACGTGAATCCGAAGACGATGGAGATCAGCAGCAGCGCCTGGACGATCGCCGGCCCCGCAGCGGTGACGAGGACCTTGAGGTTGATCGACGCGCCGAGCAGGACCAGGCCGGTCTTGATGAAGAACTCGGTGCGGAATCCCCCCGCGAGAGCGTCGCGTAACACGAGCCGGCTCAGCACGACATTGCCGAGCAGGCCCAAAGCGATGGCGTAGACCGGGAATTCGATCGACTTGGCGACGCCTTCGAACGATGTGCCGTTCGCCCACCGGGGAACCTGCGCTTCGAGTAGGCGGGTGGCCGCGCCGAGCGCGAGCACCACCAGCACCCCGGCGACCGCGTAACCGATGCCGGCCGAGCGACGGTCGCCGGCGGGCGCCTCGGTGGTCTGCTCCATCACGGGATCACGCTGCCCGGGATGGCGCCGACGAGTACGAGCGCGAGCAGCGTGAGGCCGACGATCACGGCCAGCCAATCCTCGTTCATGGATGCGCAAGGTACCGGCGCGCGCGTCGGCGGGCACCGGTTGCGCTCATCGTGAGGCCAACGTCAGGAGTGGGCGAGTTTCTTGTTGACCAGCCTGGTCAGCCACGCGGGGGAGAAGCGGGCACCGGAGGCCAGCACCTTGGATTGCACGCCGACGGGGAAGTGCACCTGGTGCAGCGCGCGGCGCAGCGCGGACGGTTCGACAGCGGCGACGATGGCGTCGGCGATGTCCTGTGCGGTCAGCCGGATGCCGAGCGATTCCGTGGTGCCTGTCTTGATGTTGTCGGTCATGGCTGTCTGGACGTACAGCGGCCACATCGCGATCACCCGGATTCCGTACCGGCTCCATTCCAGGTCGAGGGCTTCGGTGATGCCGCGGACGAAGAATTTCGTGGCGCTGTAGTTGGCGAGTTCGGCCTGACCGTAGATGGCGCTGGCCGAGGCCAGGTTGACGACGACCGAGCCGGGGGTGGTGCGCAGATAGGGGAAGGCGGCGTAGAGGCCGGTCACCACGCCTTTGGTGTTGATATCGATCTCCTTGAAGTGGCCGGCGAGGTCGAGTTCTTCGAACCGCCCGGCGCGCAGGATGCCGGCGTTGTTGATCATCACGTCGAGGCGGCCGCCGGTGGCCTGGGTGAACTCCTCGAGGCGTTGGCTCATCTCGTCGCTGTCGGTGACGTCGAGGTGACCGGTGATCAGGGTGCTCTGTACCCGGTCGAGTTCTTCGGTGAGCGTCTTGAGCCCCACGTCGTCGATGTCGAACGCTCCGACGGTGAACCCCTTGCGGGCGAAGGCGATGGCGGTCTTGCGACCGATGCCGGCGGCGGCGCCGGTGATGAATACGGCTTTCGGGGTGCGCATAAGACATAGTCACCCGTCGATGTCGTTCGCAAACCTGGGCCCACGGAATCGGCGGGACTGTCAGAATTTGCCGCGCACCGATGTTCCTGCCGCGGCAGATGTGGCTGATGTGACTGACGAGACACATGCGCTGGCGCGAAAGCGCCTTGAATGGCCTGGAACTCCCCCTCCGCGGCGCTAGGGAGAACGACCGCTCAGGAGAGCCCCAGGCCGCCTTCCACGGTACGCCGCGAATTCGCTGATGGGCAGTATTCGTCACAATCTCACGCCGGAAAGCGGCGTCCGGACGACGGCGGCCGCTCAGCCGAGCGCCACGGTGACACCGAGGGCGATCATCGTGACAGCGATCAGCGCGTCGAGCACCCGCCACGTCACCGCCGAGGAGAACAGCCCGGCGAGGCGCCGCGCGCCGAATCCGAGGCTGACAAACCACACGGCGCTCGCGGTGACCGCTCCGACGCCGAAGAGCCAGCGTTCGTCGCTGTGCTCGTTGGCCAGCGCGCCGAGCAGAACGACGGTGTCGAGGTAGACGTGCGGGTTGAGCCAGGTCATCGCCGCACATGTGACGAGGACGCCGACGAGGCGGGCGGGGCCCTCCTCGGACGGGGTGAGCGCGGACGGTCGCAGGGCGCGCCGGCCGGCGAGCACGCCGTAGCCGATCAGGAACGCAGCGCCGCCGAATCGCGCGATGTTCATCGCGGCGGGGTGCGTGGTGACGAGGGCGCCGAAGCCGGCGATGCCCGCGACGATCAACACCATGTCGGAGACCGTGCACAGCGCGACGACCGCCGCGACATGTTCACGCCGGATGCCCTGGCGGAGCACGAAGGCGTTCTGCGCGCCGATCGCGGCGATCAGCGTGAGCGACGACAGGAAGCCGAAGGCGACGGGAGAGGACACGAGTTCGACGGTACGAATAGTGCTGGCATCAGTACAGCTAAAGATCCTTTACCGCAATAAGAATTTCTAATTTCATCATACGTCGCCTGGCTGCCGCCTACGCGTCTGCTCCGCGGCGCTGTCCCGGCGCGTGCGTCATCCCGATGGGCGGGACGGGACGTGTGCCCCTGCTCACCCGGATGCCACTGTTGCCCGTCAAGTCACAGTCCCGCGACTGCGCTCGGCGGGAACGAGGAGGAGTACTGGTGAACCGCTCAGATCTGGATCGTCCGCTGGAGGCGGTCGGCGGTCTGTTCGGCATGACCATCGACGCGGTGCGGTTCGCGTTCCGGCGCCCGTTTCAAGCCAGGGAGTTTCTCGAGCAGTCGTGGTTCGTCGCGCGGGTCTCCCTGGCGCCGACGCTCCTGGTCGCGATCCCGTTCACGGTGCTGGTGAGCTTCACCCTCAACATCCTCCTTCGTGAATTGGGCGCCGCCGACCTGTCGGGCGCCGGTGCGGCCTTCGGTGCGGTCACCCAGGTCGGCCCGCTGGTGACCGTGCTGATCGTCGCCGGTGCCGGGGCGACCGCGATGTGCGCCGATCTCGGCTCGCGCACCATCCGCGAGGAGATCGAGGCCATGGAGGTGCTGGGCATCAATCCTGTTCAGCGCCTTGTGACTCCTCGCATGCTGGCATCTGGTCTGGTGGCACTGCTGCTCAACAGCCTGGTCGTCATCATCGGCATCGTCGGCGGCTATGCCTTCTCGGTGTTCGTGCAGGACGTCAACCCCGGTGCGTTCGCCGCGGGCATCACCCTGCTCACCGGGATCGGTGAGGTCATCATCTCCTGTGTCAAAGCCGCGCTGTTCGGTCTGATCGCCGGACTGGTGGCCTGCTACCGCGGCCTGACGATCAGCGGCGGCGGCGCCAAGGCCGTGGGCAATGCCGTCAACGAGACGGTGGTGTACGCGTTCATGGCGCTGTTCGTGATCAACGTGGTCGTCACCGCCATCGGCATCCGGATGACGGCGGGCTAGGGGATGGGTGCACTCACTACGCTGGGAGCGGCCTACCCCCGCGTCGTCAGCCAGTTCAGGAAGCCGGCCTCGCTGGTGGGTCGCCTCGGTGACCACATCCTGTTCTACGGCCGCGCTCTGGCCGGGATACCGCATGCGGCGATGCACTACCGCAAGGAGATCATCCGGCTGATCGCCGAGATCAGCATGGGCGCAGGAACTTTGGCGATGATCGGCGGCACGGTCGTCATCGTCGGGTTCCTCACCCTCGCCGCGGGCGGCACCCTGGCCGTTCAGGGGTACAGCTCGCTGGGCAACATCGGCATCGAGGCGCTCACCGGCTTCCTCGCCGCCTTCATCAATGTCCGGATCTCCGCACCGGTGGTCGCCGGGATCGGCCTGGCCGCCACCTTCGGCGCCGGCGTGACCGCTCAACTCGGCGCCATGCGCATCAACGAAGAGGTCGACGCACTGGAGACGATGGGCATCCGCCCCATCGAGTACCTGGTGAGCACCCGCATCATCGCCGGGATGATCGCGATCACACCGCTGTACTCGGTCGCGGTGATCCTGTCCTTCCTGGCCTCCCAGTTCACCACGGTGGTGTTGTTCGGCCAGTCCGGCGGACTCTACGACCACTACTTCAACACGTTCCTCAACCCCATCGACCTGCTGTGGTCGTTCCTGCAGGCGATCCTCATGGCGCTCACGGTGTTGTTCATCCACACCTACTTCGGCTACTTCGCGACCGGCGGCCCGGCCGGTGTCGGGGTGGCCGTCGGCAACGCGGTCCGCACCTCGCTGGTCGTCGTCGTTGCGGTCACGCTACTGGTCTCGCTGTCCGTGTACGGCTCCAACGGCAACTTCAACCTGTCGGGATAGGCGTGCTGTGGTGATGAAGTCGATTTCCGCGCGCAATGTGGCCGGCACGCTCACCGTGGTGTGCATCGCCGCGACCGTCGCGGTGGCGGTGGGGTTGTTCAACGGGTCGTTCACCAGGAGTGCGACGGTGACGGTCGTGTCCGACCGCGTCGGGCTGGTGATGAACCCCGATGCCAAGGTCAAACTGCACGGCGCCCAGGTCGGCAAGGTCGCCGCCATAGAGGCGCTGCCCGACGGCCGGGCGGCCATCCAGCTCGCGATGGATCCGTCCCAACTCGCAATCATCCCGTCCAATGTCCTGGTCAACATCGGGTCGACCACGGTCTTCGGCTCCAAGGCAGTCGAATTGGTGCCCCCGGCCGAGCCCTCGTCCGACCCGCTGCGCGCCGGGCAGGTGCTCGACGCCGGACACGTGACCGTCGAGATCAACACCATCTTCGAACAACTCGTGGCCGTCCTGGCGAAGATCGAACCGGCCAAGCTCAACGAAACGCTGGGCGCGCTGTCTCAGGGCCTGGCCGGCCGCGGCGAGAAGTTCGGCCAGACATTGGCCGACCTCGACACCCTGCTCGCCGACCTCGACCCCAGCATGGACAACCTCAGCCGCGACATCGCCGTCGCCCCACAGGTTCTCAACGCCTACGCCGACGCCGCGCCCGATCTGCTCGCCACCGCCGACAACGCGTCGCGCATCAGTGACACCCTGGTGGAGCGCCAGAGCGACCTCGACGCCCTGCTGGTCAGCGCCATCGGGCTCGCCGATGTCGGCAACGACGTCGTGGCGACCAACCGCGGCGCCTTCGCCGACGTCATGCGCCTGCTGGTGCCGACCTTGGATCTGACCAACCAGTACCACACCGCGCTGAACTGCGGTCTGGCCGGCATGCTGCCGCTGGCGATGGCTCCGCCACCGCCGGTTCCGGGTGTGCTGCTGCTGGATTCGTTCGTCCTGGGCACCGAGCGCTACCGGTACCCGCAGAACCTGCCGAAGGTGGCGGCGCGCGGCGGTCCGCAGTGCGTGGGCCTACCCGACGTGGGCTACGAGACCCGCGCTCCGTACGTCGTCTCGGACATCGACGCCAACCCGGCGCAGTACGGCAACCAGGGCATCCTGCTCAACTCCGAAGGCCTCAAACAGATGCTGTTCGGCCCCCTCGACGGACCGCCCCGCAACACCGCGCAGATCGGCCAGCCAGGATGAGGCGGCTCGGCCCCACGGTGGTCAAGTTCGGTGTGTTCGCCGTGGTGATGATTTTTCTCACCGCAGCGCTGTTCGCGATCTTCGGCCAGTACCGGGCCGGGTCGGCCCGCGAGTACTCCGCGGTGTTCACCGACGCGTCGAGCGTGAAATCCGGTGACTCCGTGCGGATCGCGGGACTCCGGGTCGGCACCGTGAACGGCGTCTCACTGCAACCGGACAACACGGTCGTGGTGGACTTCGACGCGGGCAGCGACGTCGTACTGACCACCGGGACAAAGGTGGCGGTGCGCTATCTGAACCTCGTCGGCGACCGCTACCTCGAACTGATCGACGGACCCGGACCGACGCAGATCCAACCCGCGGGATCACGAATCCCCAAGGACCGCACCGAACCCGCACTCGACCTCGATCTGCTGCTGGGTGGTCTGAAACCGGTGATCCGCGGACTCAACCCCGACGACGTCAACGCGCTGACCCACTCGCTGATCCAGATCCTGCAGGGCCAGAGCGGTGACATCGAGTCCCTGTTCGCCAAAACCTCGTCGTTCGCCAACTCGATCGCCGCCAACGGCGCGACGGTCCGGCAGATGATCGACAGCCTCAACACCGTGGTGGAGACGATGTCGCGGGACGGCGACAAGTTCTCCGGCGCCGTCGCGCGCCTCGAAGAGCTCGTCACCGGCCTCGCGCAGGAGCGCGACCCGATCGGCGCGGCCATCGAGTCCCTCGACAACGGCACCGCATCGTTGGCCGATCTGATGACCGAGGCCCGGCCGCCGTTGGCGGGGTCGGTCGACCAGCTCAACCGCATCGCGCCGCTTCTCGAGAAGGACAAGGAGCTGCTCGACATCTCCCTGCAGAAGGCGCCGGCCAACTACCGCAAGCTGGTGCGCCTCGGCGCCTACGGCAGCTGGCTCAACCAGTACCTCTGTGGGTTGTCCGTCCGAGTCACCGATCTGCAGGGACGCACCGCGTACTTCCCGTGGATCAAGCAAGACACCGGAAGGTGTGCGGAGCCCTGATGCTGAAATACCGTGGAAAACAGCTCATTCGTACCGGTTTCATCGGCCTGGTGCTCATCGTGCTCGTCATCGTCGTCGGCCTGCAGCCCCAGCAGCTGTGGGCGATGGCGACGTCGGTGAAGTACCGTGCGGTGTTCGCCGAGGCGGGCGGACTGGCCGCCGGCAACGACGTCAAGGTCTCCGGCGTCACGGCCGGGACTGTCTCCGATGTCGTACTGGACAACGGCAAGGCGCTGGTCACCTTCTCCCTCGACGGCAAGGTGCGCCTCGGTGCGGATTCGACCGCGCACATCCGCACCGGCACGCTGCTGGGCGAGCGGATGCTGACCCTGGAACCGAAGGGCGCTCAACCTCTGAAATCGATGGGGACCATTCCGCTGTCGCGGACCTCCTCGCCCTACTCGCTGACCGAGGCGGTCAGCGATTTCACGGCCAACACCGCCGACACCGACACGGCCACGTTGAACCAGTCACTCGACACCCTGTCCGAGACGATCGACCGGCTGGCCCCCCAGCTGGGCCCGACCTTCGACGGGTTGACCGAGCTCTCCCGGTCCCTCAACGACCGCGACGAGACACTCGGCGACCTGCTTGCCGGCGCCGCCGACGTCACCGGAATCCTGTCCGAACGCAGCCAGCAGGTGAACACGCTGCTGTTGTCCGCCAACGATCTACTCGCGGTCCTCGAACAGCGCCGATACGCGATCGTCAACCTGCTCGCGAACACCTCCGCGATGTCGCAGCAGCTCACCGGTTTGGTGCGGGACAACGAACAGGAACTGGCGCCCACGCTGGAGAAGCTCAACTCCGTATCGGAGATGCTGGAACGCAACCGTGACAACATCGCCAAAGCCCTCAACGGACTCGCCAAATATCAGGTGACACAGGGCGAAGCGGTCAACAACGGGTTCTATTACAACGCGTTCATCGGCAACCTGCTGCCCGGTGGTGCGCTGCAGCCGTTCCTCGACTACGCGCTCGGGTACCGGCGCGGCGTCAACGCCGGCCAACCGCCGGACAATGCCGGTCCGCGCGCCGAATTCCCGTTCCCCTACAACGGCATCCCGGGTGGTTCGCGATGATCGGCCGCACCAAGTTCACCAAGGTCCTCACCGTAGCGCTGGTGGCGTTGCTGGTCGCCGGCATCGCGGTCCTCGTGCGGCAGGCGTTCTTCGCGCCGCGGATCATCACCGCCTACTTCACCTCCGCCACATCGATCTATCCCGGTGACGAGGTGCGTGTCGTCGGCGTTCGGGTCGGCAAGATCGAAGCCATCGAACCCGTGGGCGAACAGGCCAGGTTCACCCTCGCCGTCGACCGTGACGTGCCCATCCCGGCCGACGCCAAGGCCATCATCGTGGCGCCCAACCTGATCGCCGCCCGCTACGTTCAGCTCACCCCGGCCTACGAGTCGAGCGGTCCGGTGCTGCCGGACGACGCCGTCATCGGCGTGGAACGCACCGCGGTACCCGTCGAGTGGGATGAGGTCAAGGAACAGTTGACCAGGTTGGCAACCGAACTCGGCCCGACCAGCGGAGTGTCCGACACCTCGGTCAGCCGGTTCATCGACAGCGCGGCCAATGCGATGGACGGCAACGGCGAGAAGCTGCGGGAGACGATCGCCCAACTCTCGGGAGTCGGGCGCATCCTCGCCGACGGCAGCGGCAACATCGTCGACGTCATCAAGAACCTGCAGGTCTTCGTGACAGGGCTGCGGGACAGCAACGTGCAGATCGTCCAGTTCCAGGACCGTCTCGCCACCGTCAGCAGCGTGGTCGACGGCAGCCGAGCGGAGATGGACTCGGCACTGACGCACCTCTCCGAGGCGGTCGGGGAAGTGCAGCGGTTCATCGCGGGCATCCGCGATCAGACCGCCGAGCAGATCCAGCGTCTGGCCAACGTGACCCAGAACGTCGCCGACAATCGCGTCACGCTCGAGAACGTGCTCCACGTCGCGCCTAACGCAATCGGCAACGGGTACAACATCTATCACCCCGATACCGGCACGATGCTCGGTGGATTCGCGATGGGCAACTTCGCGAACCCGGTCCAGCTCATCTGTTCGGCGATCGGCGCGGTCCGCAATGCGACGGCGCCCGAAACGGCCAGGATCTGTTCGGAGTACCTCGGTCCCGCGCTGAGCCTGCTGAACTTCAACTACCTGCCCATGCCGATCAACGCGTACCTCAAGAAGTCGCCCAGCCCCGAGAACCTGGTCTACTCGGACCCGGCCCTGGCGCCCGGTGGCGCCGGGGGCAGCCCGACACCGCCCGAGGTACCGCCCGCCGTGTCCGCCTTCACCGGAGCCGGCGACGTCCCACCCCCGGCGGGCTGGGGAACGCCGCCCGGCCCGCCGGGCGCATACGCACCCAACGGGCTTCCGGCGAACCCGACACCGGCGTTGTTCCCCGGTGCACCCGTTCCCGCGGGGGTGCCGGCGCCGCCAGCGTCACCGCCGGCCACCTTGCCCCAGATGCTGCTGCCCGCCGAGGTGCCGCCGGCCCCTCCGCAGCAAGGCCCACCCGCATGATCGGCCGTCGTTCGACCCGCCGCGTGGCCGCGGTCGCCGCCTGCGTGACGGTCGTCGCCTCCGGGTGCACCTTCGACGGTCTGAACTCGATCCCGCTGCCGGGCACCGTCGGAACCGGATCCGGGGCGACGACGTATCACGTCCAGCTGGCCAATGTTGGTACCCTGGAATCGAATTCGCCGGTGCTGGTCAGCGACGTGGTGGTCGGCACCGTCGGGAAGATGACGTTGCGGGGTTGGCACGCCGACGTGGAGGTCACGGTGCAGCCCGACGTCGTCGTCCCCGCCAACGCGGTCGCCACCGTGGGCCAGACCAGCCTGCTCGGATCGATGCACCTGGCGTTGGATCCGCCGGTGGGCGCGCTGCCGAGTGGTCGCCTGCAGCCCGGGAGCACCGTCGGGCTGGACAGATCCTCGACGTATCCGTCGACGGAGCAGACGCTGTCGTCGCTGTCCGTGGTCGTCAACGGCGGTGGATTGGGCCAGGCCGGTGACATCATCCGGGAGTTCAACGCGACCCTCAACGGCCGCGAGGGCCAGTTGCGTGATCTGCTGGTGCGACTCAACGATTTCATCGGCATGCTCGACCGGCAGCGCGATGACATCAACGCCTCGATCGCGGCGCTCAATCGGCTGGCCGGCACGCTCGCCGGACAGCGCGAGGTCATCACGTCGGCACTGCAACGCATTCCACCGGCGCTCGACGTGCTGATCGCCGAACGGCCCAGGCTCACGACCGCGCTGGACAAGCTGCGGATCTTCAGCGACACGGCCACCGGCATGATCGAGGACACCCAGGCCGACCTGGTGCGCAACCTGACGAACCTCGAGCCGACGCTCAAGGCGCTCGCCGACGTGGGGCCGAACCTCGGTACGGCGCTCGCGTACGCCCCGACGTTCCCCTACACCCAGGGCTTCATCGACCGGGCCATCCGCGGCGACTACATGAACCAGTTCATCATCTTCGACTTCACGATCCCGCGGCTCAAGCGCGGCCTGTTCCTCGGCACCCGCTGGGGGGAGGAAGGCACGCCGATGGTTCCCGCGCCCGGAGACCCGTGGTACCTCAACTACACGCTGGATCCGCTCAACGCCCCGGTCACGCCTCCGCCAGCGGTGGCGCCGATTCCAGAGCTGACGGAGACGGCCGACGGTATCGACACCGTGGACCCGTCCTCGGCGGAGGCAGATCCCTCCGCGGACACAGGGGGTAACTGATGCTCACGCGTTTCGTCCGCACCCAGTTGATCATCTTCACCGTCACCGCTGTGGTGGCGATGGGCGTGATGGTCTTCGGATATCTGCAGGCCCCCACCCTGCTCGGGATCGGCCGGATGACGGTGACCGTCGAACTGCCGGGAACTGGTGGGCTGTACCAGTTCTCGAATGTCACCTACCGCGGTGTCGAGGTCGGCAAGGTGACGCAGGTCCGCGCCACCCGCAACGGCGCCGAAGCCACCCTGTCGCTGACCACGGGATCGGACATCCCCGCGGACCTGCACGCCGCGGTGCGCAGTGTGTCGGCGGTCGGGGAGCAGTACGTCGATCTGCAGCCCCGCACCGAATCCGGCCCGTATCTGCGTGACGGTTCGGTCATCGGCGTGGAGAACACGTCGATCCCGCAGGCGGTCGGGCCGATGCTCGACCAGGTGAGCGCGATGATCGACAGCGTTCCGAAGGACAAGATCAGTGGACTGCTCGACGAGTCGGCCAAGGCGCTCAACGGCTCCGGCTACGATCTCGGGTCGATGCTCGACTCCTCGTCGACCGTCGTCGGGGATGCGAAAGGCGTGACCGCAGAGATGCGTTCGCTCATCGACGACAGCGGGCCGCTGCTCGAGGGCCAGGCGCAGACCGCCGATCAGCTGCGCACCTGGGCACGCGGCATGGCCGGTGTCACCGGTCAGCTCGTGGACAACGACCCCCAGGTGCGGACGCTGCTCGGCACCGGCGCGGGAGCCGCCGACGAGGCGTCGCGGCTGTTCAATGCAGTGAAGCCCACGGTGCCGGTGCTGTTGGCCAACCTCACCACCGTCGGCCAGGTCGCGGTGACCTATCACGCCTCGATCGAACAGTTGCTCGTGTTGCTTCCGCCGTACGTGGCCGCGACCCAGACCGTGGGCGTGTCACGCAACAACCCGACCGGCATGTCGCTGGGTGACTTCACGCTGAACATCAATGATCCGCCCGCCTGCACCGTCGGCTTCCTGCCGCCGTCGTCGTGGCGTTCCCCGGACGACGAGAGCGATATCGACACGCCTGACGGGCTGTACTGCAAACTGCCGCAGGACTCTCCGATCGGCGTGCGCGGCGCCCGCAATTATCCGTGCATGGCCCAGCCGGGCAAGCGGGCGGCCACCGTCGAACAGTGCGCCAGCGACAAGCCGTTCGAGCCGCTGGCCATGCGCCAGCATGCGCTGGGGCCCTACCCGTTCGACCCGTCCTTGGTGGCACAGGGCATCCCGCCGGACGATCGGGTCGACCGCGACGAGCAGATCTACGGTCCGGTCGGCGGCACCCCGATGCCGCCACCGAGTCCGCCCCCGGGTCCCGCACCGGCGCCAGCCCCGGCACCGGGTCCCGCGGCGCCGCCGCCCGGCGGTCCGACCGTCGCGCCGAGCGCGTTCGCCCCGGCTGGTACCAATGGGCCGTCGGTGGCCATCGCCACCTACGATCCGGAGACCGGGAAGTACGCCACCCCCGACGGCAAGGTGTTCACCCAGCCTGCGCTCGCATCGAATTCCGTTGCAGGGCAGAGTAAGACGTGGCAGGACATGCTGCCGACGGGGGCGTGAGTCAGCTCAGCTTGACCAGTTTGAACGGCATGGTGATGAACAGCGGCCTGCTGATACCGCAGGCACCGCTGGGGCCGGTCGTCTGGTCTTCACCGACCAGCGTCGTGGAGGCCGGGTCGGTCATGCTGCCGTCGGGTACCACGGGTACGAACCGGAACACCTGTAGTCCGTCGGCCGCCGTACCGTCCGGGCAGGGCTCCCAGCGCGGCACGACGTGCTTGACGTACCAGATGCCGCCCTTCTTGTAGATCGGTGCTTCCCAGCCCTGGTCACTGCGCACCGTGCCGGTGCAGTCGGTGGGGTAGCTGCACACGGTGTCGATCGTCCAGGTGGCCCGGACGGTCACTTCGTCGCGGAAGACCTCGTTCTTCTTGGCCCACTCGCCGTTCGACGTGGCGGAATAGGTGCCGTTGAGACCCCATTCCGGGTTCGCGGAGGCGGTCGGTGGATGTGTGAGGCTCGCGGCAGCTGCCAGCGCGCCGACCGTGGTGACCATGCCCAACACCCGCAAGGCTCTCTCCTCAGCACTCGTCGATGCGTGACGCTAACAGCGGCCAGGGCGACCTCGGCGCCGCATCGGCCGCTGAGCGGGACGATCGGCGCACAGTCGCCGTCACGAATGTCACAGTGGGCCGGTGCGCACGACCGTCCCAGCCGTCCCCATGGTGCTCGCCGCGGCGGTTCTGGCCGCCGCACCGGCCGGTGCGGACCCGCTGGGATGTGAGGACCCCAGCTGCGTTCCGGGTATTGCCGGCAACGTGACACTCGGCGCTTCGTGCGCCGACACCAGCCACTACGTGTTCGGCACCACGAACTGGGGGCGGCTGGTGTTCTGTGGTTCACCACGCCGATACGCGCCGCGGTATTTCCGCTCACCGCCCATGGAGGGCATCCGGGTGGAGAACACCAACTGCACGGGCTTCGAGAATTCGGTGGCACAGGCACCTGACGGGTTGTTCCTCAGTTGCGTGGCCGCCAGCGGTGAGAGCCTCTGGGTGCGTGGAGACAACGCGTGAGTCGCACGGCGCTGACATGGGCCGCGGTCGCGGCCGTGCTCCTCGGCACGGCACCGCAGACCGCCGCGCAGGGGCCTGTGCCTCATCACGTCCGCTACACCGTCACCGCCGACCAACCGACCAAGGCCGACATCTACTACCGCGCAGTCGATCCGCTGACGTGGGCCGACTACAGCCACAACCCCTATCGGTTCAGCCCGAAGGCGGAGGTCGTCCTCGAGCCGGGCCGTCCGTGGGTCTTCGAGGCCACCCTCGTGGAACCGGACCGCTGGGCGATGGTCACCGCCACCAGCGGCGTCGGCTCCGACCGGCCGAACTTCCGCTGTGAACTCGCCGTCGACGGCGTGGTCGTCTCCACCCATTCGGGCCCCAAGGGCGCCCTCTGTTCACTGAGGAGTTGGTGACCCGTGAGTGACACCATCGAAGACCGCGCACTCGCCGAAGAAGCGGACGCCGAAGACGCCGAAGTCGAAGCGGCGCAGGCACTCGCGCAAGCAGCGCATACCCGCGCGGAGCGGATGCGCGCCGACGCCTCGACGCCCGCACGACGCAGGTTTCGCCGTCCCGGGTGGAGCGCCGTCGTCGCGAGTCTCGCCGTGCTCGTCACCGCCGCGTCACTGGCAGCGAGCGGTTACATGGCGTGGCACCATCGTGAAGCGGCCGGCCAACACCAGCAGTCGGTCGAGTTCGCGGCCGCGGCGCGGCAGATTGCGTTCACGCTCATGTCGATCGATGCCGCGAAGGCCGAGGAGAGCGTGAAGCAGATCCTCGACAACTCGACGGGCCAGTTCCATGAAGAGTTCAAGGTTGCCTCCGAGGATTTCGTCAGACTCGCACAGGACGGCAAGGTCGTCACGGACGTGAAGGTCAAGGCCGCCGCCGTGGAATCCATGACGAACGATTCGGCGACGGTCCTCGTCACCGCGACGTCGACGGTCACCAACGCCGCAGGCGCCGACAGACAACCCCGATCATGGCGGCTTAGCGTCGACATCGTCAGGGACGCAGGACAACTCAAGATGTCGAAGATGGAGTTCGTGCCGTGAGCGTTGGCAGCAGGATCCGGTCGGCCCGTTGGCGCCTGATCGTGCCCGTCCTGGTCGCCGCGGCGTCGGTCGGATCGGCCGTCATCCTCTATGTGACTCAGTACCGGACCGATGTGCAGACCGACGCCACCGCAGCCTCGTCGGCGGTGCGGGCCGCGTCGGAGGGCACCGTCGCGCTGCTCACCTACAAACCCGACACCGTCGACGCCGATCTCGCGTCGGCGAAAGCCCATCTGACAGGCGAATTCCTGAACTACTACGGCAAGTTCAGCGACGAGATCCTGCTCCCAGCGGCGAAGGACCGAGCGGTGGCCACCGAGGCGTCGGTCGTTCGGGCAGCGGAAGCCGAGATCCACCCCGACACCGCGAAAGTGCTGGTCTTCGTGAACCAGACGACGACGAGCCGGGACCGTCCGGACGCCTCGCAGAGCGCAAGCAGCGTCATGGTCAGCCTGGCGAAAGTCGATGGGCACTGGCTCATCTCGGCGTTCGACCCGATCTAGCCGGCTGGTCGGTGCGCTTTCGGTCGGATGAACACGCCCTGGGCCTCCACGGTGGTCTGGCCCGCGCACAGGATGCGCCCGCGCGCATAGGTCTTGCGTCCGTCCTCATGCTCCACCCACGCTTCTGCGCGCAGCCGGCCAAGGGGCGTCGGCCGGACGTATCGCAACTGCAGGGTGCCGGTGAACGCGGGCCCGTCCGGCCGGTGCGCGGTGGCCCCGAGCAGGTGATCGAGGATCAGCGAGCACACCCCGCCGTGGACGTGTCCGACGGGTCCTTCGTACGCAGCACCGAGGTCGACCTCGGTGCTGACCAATCCGTCGGCGTCGCGGTCGACGGTCAGCGGTGGAGCGATCGCGTTCCGCTGCCCGATCAGCACGTTGCCGCACGGTTCGCTGGATCCGTCGGGCGTCACACGAACGCCGAACGAACCCGGCATCAACTGTGCGCCGAGTATCTCCAGCGCCGCGGTGACATGGGTGTGCGCGGCGGCGATCTGGTCAGAGTCCACTTCGGTGCGGATGACGGCGTCGATCAACGACCGCACGGATTCGGTGAGCGGTTCGTGCGGATCGCTCACCGCGGCCCCGCCCCGGCCATGTCCAGCGCGGCGAGATGGCTGAACAGCAGGGACGCGCCGATCGGGTTGCCGCCACCGGGGTAGGTCGTGCCGCTCACGGCGGCCATGGTGTTGCCCGCGGCGTAGAGACCGGCGATGGGCCGGCCTGCGGTGTCCAGGACGCGGGCGCTCGTGTCGGTGCGCAGTCCGCCCTTGGTGCCCAGGTCGGACACCCCGAAAGCGGCGGCGTGGAACGGGGGCCGGTCGATCGGCACCATGGGGAGCTTGCCCGCGGAGAACGCCCGATCGTACGGTTCGTCGCCCCGGCCGAAGTCGGTGTCGTGTCCGTCGGCGACCATCGCGTTGTAGCGGGTGACCGTGGCGGCCAACGCCTCCGACGGCACACCGATCAGATGCGCGAGGGCGTCGAGCGTCTCCGCGGTGTGCCACAGTCCCGCGTCCTCGTACCGCGCGGTGTCGACCATCGAGACGTTGGTGGCCTTGACCGGGGGCACGGTCCCCTCGCGGTCGTCGTAGATCATCCAGAACGGCAGCGTCATCGCCCCCGAGTCGATCTCGCTCAAGACGGCGCGACCGAGCCGGTCGTACGGCGCGGACTCGTTGACGAAGCGCTCCCCGCGCTGGTTGACGAAGATGCCGCCGGTGAACCAGAGGGCGAACGCCGAACGGCCGTCGGGATGGACCAGGCCGGGTGACCACCACGCCTGGTCCATCAGGTCGGTGTCGGCGCCGAGCCGGATCGCCGCCCGGTGGGGGATACCGGTGTTGCCGGGGCACCCCATGCTGTCCTCGGATCTGCCGGGGACACCCCACTTCTGGCGCATCTCGGGATTCTGCTCGAATCCACCGGCAGCGAGCAGGACGCCTCGGCGCGCGCGGATCCTGACATCCCGGCCGTCGCGGTTGACCACCGCACCGACGACCGCGCGGTCGACGTCGATGAGGTCGACCAGAGGTGCGCCCAGATACGCCCGCGCGTGCGGGAACCGGGCGAGTGCGGCGAGGAACCTGCCGATCAGCGCGCGTCCACCGGTCAGCAGATCGGGGGCCGGATGTCCGAGCCGCTCGGTGTCGAGCGGCCCGCGGATCTGCGCGGCCACCGGTCCGAGGTCGGCGGCCGGCAGCGGCACCGGCACGATGTGGCGGCGGCCGTCGGCGCGGGCATGTTCGACGGCGCCGTAGTAGTCGGGCCAGGGCAGTTCGGCGAACCGGAAGCAGTCGTCCTCTTCGAGGTATTCGACGAGTCGGGCACCGCCCAGGACGTAGGTCCGCTGCAGATCGTAGGGCGTCCGATCGCCGACGACACGATGGAAGTAGGCGAGCGCATCCTCCGGGGTGTCGTCGAGCCCGGCTCGACGGCCCACCGGGTGGCACGGGAACCACATGCCGCCGCCGCCGGAGTACGCGGTCGTCCCGCCGAAGCGGTCGGTCGCCTCCACGAGCGCCACGGACAGGCCTTCGCGGGCCGCGGTGTAGGCGCCCGCGACGCCGCCGCCGGAGCCGACGACGACAACATCGACCTCTTCGTCGAATGCAGACATGGGCTCACCTTGCCCCGGCGGTGGCCCGGCGGGCAAGCATCGGTCCCGATCAGTGGTTCACGCGAAGCCGCTGGTCACGGCCCGTTGATACCCTGAGGGGATGAAATCCGCCGACGGCCCGAACGTGACCGCAACCGGTTGGGCCCTGCTCGGCGTGCTGTCGTACCAGGACGAACTGACCGGGTACGACATGAAGAAGTGGACCGAATGGAGCCTGCGCTTCTTCTACGGCAGCCCCGCATACAGCCAGATCTACACCGAACTCAAGAAACTCGAGAACATCGGCTTGGTGACGTCGAGGGTCGAAACCGACGGTGGCGCACGCAGCAAACGGCTCTACAAGATCACCAAGGCGGGTCTGGACGCACTGAGCGATTGGGCCGACGAGGGGCCGGTGGATCCACCGCAGCTCAAGCACAACCCGCTCCTGCGGGTGACCTTCGGGCATCTGACGAACCCGCGTCGGCTCAAGGAGATCATGCAGGAACACGTCGCCTACGCCGACCGCATGCAGCGGGAAGCCGCCACCGAGGCCCGGTGGGCCGAGGCCGAACCGGCCTGGGCCTACGGCCGCGTGGCGCTGCAGTGGGCGGAACGCTACTACGCCGCGGAACGCGAGCTGGCCCTGAGCGTGATCAAGGACCTCGACGCCGCCGCGGAGTCCTTCGCCGAATCCTCCGCAGGCAGCGAGGACGGCCAGCCGTCGCTGGCCAAGGACTACTGGTACGAGATCGAGCGCAGGGTCCGGGCCGAAGAAGCCGAGTAGTGCGCTGTTCCGGTGAGCGGACGGACGACCCGCCTTGCCCGCGCCCCGCTGTTAGAACCGACGCATGGGCCGTGAAGTGACGATGTCGGGTGTCGACCCGCTGCAGCCGGCGATGCTCGGTCCCGTCCATCTGCGCAACCGCATCATCAAGGCCGCCACATCGGAGGGACGGTCCCCGGACGGCCTGGTCACCGACGATCTGATCGACTTCCACAAACGCTTCGCCGACGGCGGAGTCGGCATGACCACCGTCGCGTACTGCACCGTGGCCGACGACGCCGCCAGCGCACCCGGCCAGATCCTGATGAGCCCGCGTGCGGTGCCGGGGCTGCGCAAACTCGCCGACACCGTCCACGAGGCCGGAGCGGCGGTCTCCGCGCAACTCGGTCACGGCGGCGTCGTCGCCACCCGCAAGGTCAACAAGGTCACCCCGAAGGCGCCCAGCCGGTTCGTCAATCCCCAGTCCTTCGACTACTGCCGCCCGATCACCCGCGACGAGATCCGCACTGTCGTCGACCAATTCGGCGCTGCCGCACAAGTGGCCGCCGACGCCGGGTTCGACGCGGTCGAACTGCACCTCGGCCATCTCTACCTGCCGAGTTCGTTCCTGAGTCCGCTGATGAACCGGCGCAAAGATGAGTACGGCGGCAGCATCGACAACCGGGCCCGGTTCGCCCGGCAGATCGCCCAACGGGTCCGTGAGGTCGTCGGACGCCGCATCGCCGTCATCGCGAAACTCAGCATGGAGGACGGTAAGCGGGGCGGGATCGCGCTGAGCGAATCGCTGCGCGTGGTCCAGCTCCTCGACACCGACCGCCACCTCGACGCGATCGAACTCACCCAGGGCTCGTCGGTGTTCAAACCGATGTACCTGTTCCGCGGAGACACCCCGGTCGACGAATTCGCCGCCGTCATGCCGCCGCCGATGAACCTCGGCGTTCGGATGGTCGGCAAGCGGGTGCTCGGGACCTTCCCCTACCGCGACATGTACATGCTCGACTCGGCGCGTCAGTTCGTCCCGGTCGTCGAACACACACCGCTGATCCTGCTCGGCGGCATCACCACCCGCGACCACATGCAGGAAGCGATGCGCGAAGGCTTCGGTTTCGTGGCCATGGGACGCGCGTTGCTGCGAGAACCGGATCTGGTCAACCAGATTCGCGAGCAACCCTCGAAACGCAGCCTGTGCAACCACAACAACAAGTGCATGGTGACGGTGTTCGCCAAGACGCACTGCGTACTGGATCCGGACCAGCGTTACGGACCGGTGGTGAACGCGTGAGGAGCGCGCTGCTGGGCATCGTGTTGGCGTTGACCGCGGTGCTGTCGCCACCTGCGGCGCAGGCCGAGACGCCGTACGGCAATTTCGAGATGCAGGTCCAGGGCAGGTATGACTTCCACACCTGGCTGTGGGCGGTGTCGCGGTGCCCCGGCGAGTGTCTGCGGGTGCAGGCGATCGCCCAGCCCGTCGCGAAGGCGTTCCCATTCCGGGCAGACGCGCACCTCGCCGACGGGCGCTACTCCATGACCGTGGACGTGCCCGACGGATTACGCTGCGGCAACGTCTATTACGGGCCGGTCATCCCGACCCGCGACGTGTACACCTGGGACGACGTCACCCGCTCGGGGACCCTGTCGTCATCCTTCGCCACCGGGTGCGACGGCGCCCCCGGCGGGACCTTCACCTACCCCTTCCGCCTGGTTCGCCTGTAGAAAGCTCAGCATGCGAATCGGTGTGTCCACGCCAGTGGTCGTCCAGGTGCCCGGGGTGGCTGCGGAGTGGGAGCGCGAGGCGGGGATCGACGAACTGAGGTCGATCGCACAGACGGCCGATGCCCTCGGCTTCGACTATCTGACCTGTTCCGAGCATGTGGCCGTCCCTGCCGCCGACGCCGCGGCCCGTGGTGCCGTGTACTGGGATCCCCTCGCCACGTTCGGATTCCTCGCGGCGAGCACCTCGCGGATCCGGCTGGCGACCTCCGTGATCGTGCTCGGCTACCACCACCCGTTGGAGATCGCGAAACGGTACGGCACCCTGGACCGGGTCAGCGGCGGCCGGCTGACCCTCGGGGTAGGCGTGGGGTCCCTGGCGGCCGAGTTCGAACTCCTCGGGGCCGAGTTCGACGACCGGGGCCGCCGCGCCGACGATGCGCTGCGCGCGCTACGCACCTCCCTGTCGACGAATCGACCGGCCTACGACGGCGAGTTCTACCGCTACGACTCCGTGGTCGTCGAGCCGTGCGCAGTGCAACCGCGCGTGCCGATCTGGGTGGGTGGGCGGACCCGGCGCTCGCTGCGTCGGGCCGTCGAACTGGCCGACGGCTGGATGCCTTTCGGGTTGCGGGGTGAGGCGCTCGCCGAGATGCTGTCGGCGGTGGATGTCCCGCCGGGCTTCGACATCGTCCTGCCGGTCGGGCCCCTCGACCCGACGGCGCATCCGGAGGAAGCCGCGCGCAGGCTCCGCGAACTCGACGAGATGGGGGCGACGGCGGTCACGTGCACACTGGCGGCGACCTCCGCCGGCCACTACTGCGATCAGCTCGAGGCCCTGAACGTCATCACCGGCGCGCTCTGGAGTCACATGTGAGTGCCGCCGTCGACGCGCACCTCGGTGCCGGTGACGAAGAATGCGTCGGCGGACCCGAGCATCGCCACCACCGACGCGACGGCGGACGGGTCCGCGAACATCGCGCCTCCGTCGATCGCCAGCATCGGCTGCAGCCTGCCGAACAGCGAGTAGTCGGCGTCGTCAGGTAGACCGGGGCCCACGCTCTGTCGAGCCTGCCCGGTGCCGTCCGTCATTCCCGACGAGATCGAGCCCGGCTGAACGCAATTGAAGCGGATGCCGTCTTTGGCGAACTCCAGTGCCTGCGTGTGGGTCATCGACAGGATCCCGCCCTTGGAGGCGGCGTAGGCCGACATGTAAGGGTGGGCGAATTGCGCCGAGGTGGAGCTGAAGTTCACCACCGCCGGGCCGTTTCCGGTGCGTAGCGCGGGAATGGACTCCCGCGTGACGAGGAAGGTGCCGATGAGGTTGACGCGCAGCACGTGCTCGAAGTCGGCCAGCGTGGTGTGTTCCAGGCGCGCCGACCGCAGGATCCCGGCCGCGTTGACGAGCGTGTCCAGTCCGCCGAGCATGCCGATCGCCTCGCCGACGCCCGCCTTGACTGATTCCTCGTCGCCGACATCCATGGTCAGCGTCGCCAGCCGGTCGCCGGCCGCGGCCGCCAGACTCACGGTGTCCTTCAGGCCGGCCTCGCTGATGTCGGTGGCGGCCACGCGTCCGCCCTCGTCGAGGATGCGCAGTACGCATGCCTGTCCGATGCCCGAGCCGGCCCCGGTGACCAGCACCCGGCGATCGATGTAGCGCGTCATCTCGGCGACTCCTGTCTAGACGTGTGGTCCCGCCCCTGCTGCATCCTGTGCGGCGATGTAGCCGTACACAAGACCCTGGGCGATCGTCGCCCCGGCGCCGGGGTACGTCGCCCCGAAGGCGTTGGCGGCGGTATTGCCGATCGCGTAGAGGCCGTCGACCGCAGTGCCGTCCTCCCGCAGCACCCGGGCGCGCTCGTCGGCGCGCAGGCCACCGCATGTGCCGAGGTCGCTGAGCACCATTCTGACGGCGTAGAACGGTCCACGGTCGAGTGCCCGCAGGTTCGGGTTCGGAGTGACGGTGAGGTCGCCGTAGTAGCGGTCGTAAGCGCTGCGGCCCCGCTCGAAGTCGGAGTCCTGCCCCGCACGGGCCATCTCGTTGAACCGGTCGACGGTGGCCGCGAACTGCGGATGGGGCACACCCATTCGCCGGCCGAGGTCCTCGAGGCTGTCCGAGCGGTGCGCGATGCCCGCGTCGTACCAGGCCTTCGGAATCGGCATCCGCGGGAACAGCTCCGCGGCGAAGACATAGCTGTTGCGGTACTGCTGGTCGAACACGATCCACATCGATTCGACAGGGTTGCCGGCGCGCTCGCGCTCCAGCACCCGCTGACCGAAGGACATGTAGTCGCACGACTCGTTGACGAACCGGCTGCCCGTCTGGTCGACGATGATCGATCCGGGCAGCGACCGCTCGGCCAGCATCACCTTGGGATCGCCGTCCGGGAGTGCGGCCACCGCCGGGAACCACCAGGACTGGTCCATGAGATCGATTGCGGCGCCGAGGTCTTGGGCGATCCGGATGGCGTCTCCGGTGTTGGTCTCCGCCCCGAGGCTCGCGTGCTCACCCAGCTTCTCGGACTGGAACTTCCAGCGCATGTCCATGTGGTGGTCGAAGCCACCGGCGGCGAGCACGATGCCGCGGCTCGCGGTCACCGTGATCTCCCGGCCCAGGTGGTCGACCACCGCCCCGGTGACCCGTCCACCGTCGTCGGTCACCAGCCTCTGCAGTGAGGTCTCGGTCCAGATCGGGATGCCGGCGCGCAGCACACCGGCGAACAGGCCGGCCGCCAACGCCTGCCCGCCCGCCGCGTACCGACGGCCCAGCAGCAGGCCACCGACACCCTGCGCGAGCCTCTTCGCCACCAACGGGATGCCCTTGCGTGGCACCCGTGACATCAGGTTGAGCCACCGGTAATCGGCGCCCGTCGTGGGCATGGGGATCTTGACTTCCATCACGCCCGGGCGCAGCTTCGCCAGATACTCGCCCAGCACCGCGGTGTCCAGCGGTCGGCACTCGCAGGTGCGGCCGGTCGCCGTCCCGCCCGGGCGCTCCGGGTGGTAGTCGGAGTACTCCCGCGCCCAGAACAGCCGCATCGGCGTGGTGCGGCGCAACAGGTCGACGGTGGCATCGATGTGTTCGAGGTACGCCGTCGAGCGGGCGGTCGGCGCCGTGCCGTCCACCACGGCGCCGAGGTAGGTCGCGGCCCGCTGCAAGGTGTCACCACCGCCGTCGCCGGCGATCACCTGGCTGGCGGGCAGCCACAAGGCGCCCCCGGACCGCGCCGTCGAGCCTCCGACATACTCGGACTTCTCCACGATCAGCACCGACAGGCCACGGGCGTGCGCAGCCAGCGCCGCACTCATCCCGGTACCGGAGCCCACCACCAGCAGGTCGACGGTGGTGTCTTGAACGGTCAGTCCGGCGGGAATCGTCGCTGTACGCGCAGTCGTCACCGGCGTGACGCTAGGGCGTCACCCACCACGGCAGCATCGATCCGTCCG
Organism: Mycolicibacterium litorale; assembly: GCF_010731695.1. Classification (NCBI taxonomy): domain Bacteria; kingdom Bacillati; phylum Actinomycetota; class Actinomycetes; order Mycobacteriales; family Mycobacteriaceae; genus Mycobacterium; species Mycolicibacterium litorale. The sequence goes on along the minus strand of NZ_AP022586.1, from coordinate 4,053,315 downwards.
GTCAGCGGAACACCTGACCGCCCCGCAAGTGGCACGGTGTTGGATCGGTGACATGACTGATCTCGACAAGTACGGACCGTGGGCCGTCATCGCCGGTGGATCGGAAGGCGTCGGAGCGGAATTCGCCAGATCGCTCGCCACCGACGGCTTCAACCTTGTTCTGCTGGCCCGCAAACCCGGGCCGCTCAACGAGACCGCTGAGTCGTGCCGTGCACTCGGCGTCCAGGTGCGCGCGCTGTCCCTCGATCTGCTCGACGCCGACGCCACCGCGCGTATCGTCGAGGCGACCACCGACATCGACGTGGGTCTGCTGATCTACAACGCCGGCGCCAGCACCTGCAATGACCCGTTCCTCGATGCCGATCTGGACGAGTGGCGCAAGATCATCGACCTGAACATGACCCGAATGCTCGAGCTGACCCAGCATTTCGGCAGGCGGATGGTCGCGCGGTCGCGCGGTGGCATCATCCTCGTCGGCTCACTGTCGGGCTACATGGGCGCGGTCAGGCATGCGGTGTACTCCGGGGTGAAGGCCTTCAGCCGGATGTTCGCCGAGAGCCTCTGGCTGGAACTCCGTGACCAGGGCGTCGACGTCCTCGAACTGGTCCTCGGCGTCACCCGCACACCGGCGATGGAGCGCGTCGGCCTGAAGTTCGACACCCCGGGCTTCATCGTCAACGACCCCGCCGAGGTCGCCCAGGAGGGTCTGGACCGTCTCGGTGACGGGCCAGTCCACGTCGCCGGCGGCAACGCCGAACGGGCGGCGCAGAACAGCGGACCGGACCGGGCGAAGATCGTCCTCGACTCGCACATGGCGATCCAGCGGCTCGTCGGAGCGCTGCCGTGACCGAAGACCGGATCGCGACGCTGGAGGCGAGGGTGCAGCGGCTCGAAGACGAGCGCGACATCCAGCGACTCATCGCGAGCTACGGCCCCTGCGTGGATGCAGCGAATGCCGTTGGTGCCGCGCAGTTGTGGACGGAAGACGGCAGCTACGACGTCGAGGGTTGGCGCATGAACACGCGCGACGACATCCGCGCGATGGTCGAATCCGACGGCCACCAGGCCCTTGTCGCCGCCGGCTGCTGTCACTTCCTCGGCCCGTCGGTCGTCACTGTCGACGGGGACGAGGCCGTCGCGCTGTGCGAATCCGTGGTGCTGCGGACCTCGCGTGAGACGCCGGCCGAGTACGTGGTGTGGCGTGCGGCCGCCAACCATTTCTGGCTGCGGCGAGTGGCGGGGACCTGGCGGATCGCGGCGCGGACGACGCGTCTGCTCGACGGCAACCCGGAGGCGCACAGCCTGCTGTCTGCCGGTGTCGCAGGGGAGCCGCTCGACTATTCCTGATGAGCGGAACGTGTGCTGTCCCGCGCCGGGGTCCGGCGGTACAACAGTCACATGACGTCCGACATCGACGAAGTTCGGCAGATCGAAGCCGACGCGGCACCGGCGCGGTTCGCCCGCGGCTGGCACTGCCTGGGGTTGACACGCGATTTCGGCGACGGCAAACCCCATACGGTCAACGCCTTCGGCCAGAAACTCGTCGTGTTCCGCAGCGGCGACGGCAAGATCAACGTGCTCGACGGCTACTGCCGGCACATGGGCGGTGACCTGAGCCAGGGCGAGGTCAAGGGTAACGAGATCGCCTGCCCGTTCCACGATTGGCGCTGGGGCGGCGACGGCCGTTGCAAACAGGTTCCGTACAGCAAGCGTGCGCCGCGCTTGGCGCGCACCGCGACATGGCCCACCCTCGAACAGGACGGCATGCTGTTCGTCTGGAACGACCCAGAGCGCAAACCGCCGCCCGAGGGCGTGACGATCCCGCGTATCGAGGGCGCCACCAGCGACGAGTGGACCGATTGGCACTGGTACACCACGGTCGTCGACACCAACTGCCGTGAGGTGATCGACAACGTCGTCGACATGGCGCACTTCTTCTACATCCACGGATCGCTGCCCACGCACTTCAAGAACATCTTCGAAGGGCACGTCGCGACCCAGTACATGAACAGCGCGGGTCGCGCCGATCTGCAGCCCCCGGAGGGTCCGCGGATGCTCGGGACCACCTCGGTGGCCTCCTACCACGGACCGTCGTTCATGATCGACGACCTGACGTACCACTACGAAGAGGCCGATCACCACACCGTCTTGATCAATTGCCACTATCCGATCGATGCGAATTCCTTTGTCCTGCAATACGGCATCATCGTCAAGAAATCAGAGTCGCTGCCCGATGACCTTGCGGTGCAGACCGCGGTCTCGCTGGGCGACTTCGTCAAGATCGGTTTCGAACAGGACGTCGAAATCTGGAAGAACAAGGCGCGCATCGACAATCCGCTTCTGTGTGAGGAGGACGGTCCGGTCTACCAGCTGCGGCGCTGGTATGAGCAGTTCTATGTCGACGTCGCCGACGTCACCCCCGACATGGTCGACCGCTTCGAGTACGAGATCGACACCACCCGTCCGCGGGAGGAGTGGATGAAGATCGTCGACGCCAACGTCGCCGCGCGGGCATCGGCCACGAGTGCGGGATGAGCGTTCGGCCCGATAACCGGCTCGACGATGCGCCCATGGTGCCGGTGGCCTGCCGGGCCTGCGGCGCGGAGGTGCTGGCGCGCAAGAGCAGCTGGCAGCAGACCAGCGTGCAGTGGAGTGGCGATGCCGCACAGCGCTGCCCGCAGCGGCGCGACAGCGAGGCGCTCGCCGGACACGGCCGCAAGACGGTGTTCCTGTCCTGCTCCGAGCTGTCCGAGTCGATCGTCGACGCGGTCCGGGAGGGCCGGTTGTCCATCGTCGACGAAACGGTGGACGCAGCGCCGTAGTCTCTCCTCGTGACCGAACAGATCGATGCTCCGGTGGCGGTGGTGACCGGTGCGAGCCGCGGGGCCGGCCGGGGGATCGCACGCGCGCTGATCAGCGCCGGCTGGCGGGTGTACCTCACCGGCCGCACCGTCGACGGCCTCGGCGAAGGTTCGGTTGCGGTGCCGCTCGACCACCGGGACGACGCTGCAGTCGCGGCACTGTTCGCCCGAGTCGAGGGGGAGACCGGCCGGTTGGACCTGCTGGTCAACAACGCCGCCGCGGTGCACGACGCGCTGACGCGTCCAGAGCCGTTCTGGGACAAGCCTCTCGAGCTCGGCGATGTCCTCGACGTGGGGCTGCGTTCGGCGTATGTGGCCTCGTGGCACGCCGCACCGCTGCTGCTGCGCGGCCCGCGGGGGCTCATCGTCTTCACGTCCTCGCCGGGGTCGGTCTGCTACATGCACGGGCCGGCCTACGGTGCGCAGAAGGCCGGCGTCGACAAGATGGCCGCCGATATGGCGGTCGACTTCCGCGACACCCCGGTGCACACGGTCTCGATCTGGATGGGCATCCTGCTGACCGAGAAGATGCGCAGCGCGTTCGACGGCAACCCGGAAGGCCTGACCGCGATGGCCGAGCACGCCGAGACGCCCGAATTCACCGGGCGGGTGATCGACGCGCTCTACCGCGACCCCGCACGCGAGGCACTGAGCGGACACACCGTGATCGGGGCGGAAATGGCGGTGCGGTATGGGATCACCGACGAGGGCGGCAGGCAACCGGGGTCCCACCGCGACATGTTGGGCGCGCCCCGGACGCCGAGCGACGTGGTGGTGCGCTGACATCGTCAAGTCCTGTACCCAGCGCCTGTGGATGAATGTGGCGCTGTGGATGCCTCGGCGTGGCCCGCGGTGCCGCGTCGGTGGTCGCACCTAGCGTCGGGTTCATGTTCGATATGGAGATCGACGACGCTGCCACGAAGCGGCGCTGATTGAGCGGATCGCGGCGTTGGAACGCGCGAAGTCGGCCGCGGCGGCTGCGCAGGCGCGGGCCACTGCGTTGTTGGACGAGAAGCGCCGGGCGGCGGAGGCGGCCGCTGGGTTGCCGGCGGCCAGGCGCGGCAAGGGCTTGGCTTCGGAGGTGGCGCTGGCGCGCCGGGACTGCCCGAACAAGGGCAACCACCATCTGGGATTCGCCCGGGCGCTGGTGCACGAGATGCCGCACACGCTGGCCGCGCTGGAGTGTGGGGCGCTCTCGGAATGGCGGGCGACGTTGATCGTGCGCGAGTCGGCGTGCCTGTCGGTCGAGCACCGCCGCGTGCTGGACACCGAACTGTGTGCGGACGTGCCGGGACTGGAAGGCATGGGCGACAGGCGCATCGAGGCGGCGGCCAAGAAGATCGCCTACCGGCTCAACCCGCAGGCGGTGGTCGACCGGGCCGCCAAAGCCGCCGCCGAACGCACGGTGACCTGCCGCCCGGCCCCGGACACGATGACCTATGTGTCGGCGTTGCTGCCGGTGGCCCAGGGCGTGGCGATCTATGCCGCGCTCACCCGGGCCGCGGACACCACCTTCGATCCGCTCGCGGGGTCAGGTCATGGTCGACACGCTGGTCGAGCGGGTGACCGGGCGGCCAACGGCCGTTCCCGTTCCGGTGGCGGTGAACCTGGGGATCACTGACGAGTCGCTGTTCGGCGGTGACGAGGCGCCCGCCGACATCGCCGGATACGGACCGATTCCCGCGTCGGTCGGGCGCCACCTGGTCCGCGCCGCGGTGTCGGACAAGCGGTCGAAGGCGACGCTGCGCCGCCTCTACCGCCACCCCCGATCAGGTGCGCGGCGTCCCCGTCTTGCCCCGGGGAGGGGTGGAGGCCAGGGGGTCACCGGAATGTCGCTCTGACCTGCGAAAATGCCCTCAGCGGCGCGGTCGGCGGCCGCGATCAGCAGTCAGGGCCTTGTGCTCGTTGCAAGCATCGCACGCGGCCTGCCAGTTCGACGGATAGCGGGCGAGATCCGGGCGGCGCGCCGCCGGTTCCACCTTGTCGACCACCGTGGCGTAGCCGGTGCAAATGCCGGGGTATGGATCTGGCACTGATACCCGGCGGCCTGCAGCACCTCCGGCCTGACTCGCTCTTTCCACGATCGATGCGAGGTGACGCGACTCGACGCTGTGCGCTCACCTTGCCACGCGACTGTGTGCTCAGGGCGGTAGCGCGTGTTACGGATCAGTGTCGTGCAGTTGCCGCTGTCACCTGGGCAACGCCGCGGGGCGCGGGGCATCAGGCGCTGACCGTCAGGCCAAGCTCTTCGAGCAGGGCACTGGAGATGCCGTGCACGGCGTAGGCGAGCGCCTCCTCGTTGTCGATGAGGCGCTGCCCGTCGCTCCACGCGTCGAGGTGCAGGACGTTCACATCCTTAGCCTTCTTCGCGTAGACCAGGGCTGCGTGGACGGATTCGTGCACGACCGCAGCCGGCGCGAGGTACTCGCGAGTGAGGCGCATAATGCCGAGGTACGTGGGATGTCCCCTGCCCGCGGCTTGGAAGCATCCGCCGCTCTCGTCGATAGAGTCGGCGTCCGACGTTGGGCGGTGGCGGAGAGCTGCTCGGTGCATGGCCTTCGTCGTGTCGTAAATGACGCCCGTGCACCAGTAGCGCGGACCACCCTCAGCCTGGTGCCCGACAGTGAACCGGGTCTCCGTGGCGCCAACAGGGTTGGTAGACGATGGGCCACAAAGCGAGCAGGTCTTCGATGTCCTCGATGTCCAGGGCGACGGGGTCTTCCGCTCCGCCGATGTCGACGATGAACCAGCTGAGGTCGACACCATCGTCGTCGTCGAGATCGGGTCGGAAGCTAGATGCGGGTGCGCGCAGCGCGAGGACACCGGCGCGGCCCGCACGGTGCCGATCGGATCGTCCGGTGCTGCCATCAGCGGTCAGCTCCCGGGTCATGACCGAACACCCTCACGTAGTCCGACGTGGCCAACCTTTTGCCTTGGCGTCGCTCATGTATTTGCGAAGCAGGTTGTACAGCGTCGTCCAGGGTTTCGGGCTAGTCGCCCACTTGGCGCGGCCCTGGCCGACTGTCCAGTAGGCGTTGAGGCTGGCGGATGCGCCGACGCCGTGTCTGGTGTCCACTCCCGCTGCCATTGCTCACCTCCCGGCGTGGGGTGCGATTCACGGGCGACGCCCGGATCTCGGTAGTTAGGTCAGTACTCCCACTTCGTCAACATGGTCTGAACATGTTCGCGGACTGCATGTCCGGCATCGCGCAGCTTCACGACCAGAGGATCGTCTTCGTCGAACTCCTCCACGGGCGTGCGAATTTCATGGGCCTCATACAGCAGATTCTCCCGGCACTCGTGGAGACGCGTGGTGGCGCGCCCGAGCTCGGGATCGAAGAAGTAAGCGTCAGATAGTAAACGCGCGGTCTCGCGTTCAACTTCCTCTGCCGGCCTGCCTGCGTTGGCGTACGGTCGCTGGGGATAGATCGGGGTGCCGTCGGGCAGCGGTGGAAGGGTCGCGTTGTGCGCAAGCGCGATCGCGTCGGCCGCCAATCGATTGATCTGAAGAAGTGTCGTCATGCGTGAGTCATCGCGCCGGAGCGCAAGCGCAGACTTGCGATCGGCCTCAGCTATCGACGCGTCCACCTGCTTCAGCTTTTCGGCTGTGGCGTTCTTTGAGTCTTCCACCCGGGCGGTGAGTCGCCGCTGCAATCCACCATTGAGAAGCGCGAAGAGACCGGTAGCGAAACCACCGCTCGTAACCACTGATATGCCTACGGTGACCCAGTCCGGCAAATCCGCGACCTTTCGCGAGTCTCATACCGCATCAGGGCATAGCGGTGCTTAGGGCATAGCGTACTACGTAGCAACGCCTTTCACGGAGGAGCTGGCTACAGGCGCGTCTGGTTGCTTGATCATGAGGTCATACACCGCGAGGGTGCTGGTCTCAGACCTGACCGAGATTCGCCAAACCCCTAGTTGATCGGCTTGGAAGTCCCAGGTGTGCTGGAAGGGGACTCTGACAAGATCGCCGGGCTCGTCGATCACGAGGGCGAGGCTGGCGGTCAGTCGGAGTTCGCCGTCGGGGCTGTGCAAGTCGATCGTGATGGTGTATTCGCCTGCATCCACGCCTCCTGCCTCGACGACGACGAGCATTGGCATCTCGATACGCGCGGGCGTGAAGATCACGTCGACGTGTCGCCAGCCGCCGTAGAGGATGTGGGCCAGCGCGTTGTCTACGAAGACGGCGTTCGCTGGCAGTAGGGCAGACACATGCAGGCGATCGGTCTGCTTGCGCTCGCCCGATCCCGCACGCGCGCCTCGTCCACCTGGGGCTCGCAGGATCTCGCGGTCACCAATGCTTATGACTGTGTCGCCGCCGTCGCCGCCGTCGTATCCAGCTATGTGTGCGCGGCCGGCGGTGCCGTCACCTGTGTGCGGTAGCCAGGGACCTTGATAGTCCAAAGCGCCGCCGCCACCACCTCCTGCGCCGGGAAACTGTCCTGGCTGTCCTTCAAGGTTGATCGTGACGTCGCCCCCAGTGCCGCCTGTCGCCGCGTCTGAGCCGATGACACCGCCGCCGCCTCCGGCTCCCCCGAGATGCCCGCCCATCCCCCCGACGATGATGGTCTCTGCGGTCAGGTTGATCGTGGTCGAGCGTTCCGACTTTTCGACCACCTCAGCAGCTTCGTCGTCGGTCAATGCCCATCCGGCTACGCGGCCCGTCTCAACGACCCTGGTGTACTCGTCGAGTTGCGCCTGTTTCCACTGAAGCAGCAGTTCAACGGGGTACTGGGCTACCAGTTGTTTCTGGTCGACGAGGTCCGCGTGGCTGATACAGAGGACCACGAGGTTGGAAGCACTTCGGTTCTCCGCTTCCGGCATGTCCGGGTTCCAGCGGGGGCCGCCTTCAGAGCGGGCGCAGATATGGGCAATACGGGAGTTGAGGGCGCGGACGCCGCTGCCTTCGTCCCGGTAGAGCGGCTCGTTGCACTGTGGGTGCCCGCAGCTGATCGCATGAGCGTAGAGCTCCTTAGCGGTCGCTTCGGTGATCGGCCGGTGACTCCTTGGTGGCATAAGACTTGCCAGGATACGACGGGGTGTGGCGTAGATGTGGCAAACATGCATGCGCAAGGACCGGTCAGCTGCTCGGTTGCGCGCGGCGGTTCCGCTTAGCCAGGCGCCGCTGGTAGTCGATTACAGATCCGACGCGATATTCAGGTGCGCCGTCTGGACCGCAGCGTTGTTCGATGTGGCCGATGCGGGCCCAGTTGTAGATGTCCTTGCGGGTGCGGTCGATTGCGTGGGCGAGGTCGCGCGCGGACATCCATTCGTCTTCGGCGTCGACGAGTAGGTCGGGTCTGGGTAGGTGCCAGTGGATGTCGAGCTCTTGCCAGTGGGTGGGTGTCGAGGCGGTGAAGGTCGCCGGTCGGGTCGTCGCATTGGCCCTGACTGATGCGCTGGACGAGGCCCCGGTAGGAGAGGGCGACGCGTTTCGGTTTGTCCTCACGTGAATCACCCGGCCACGGCCAGGGTTTGGTCCGCCATCGAGTACGCGGCTGATTCCCATAAGTCTGGCCACCTTCCGAGAAGAACCTCGACGCTCCAGAGTTCCTGCGGCGGTGGGTCGTTCCACCAGTGCGCGGGCTCAAGCCGCCACAACCACTCTCCGTTGTCAGCCTTGATGTGGGCGATGTTGCCGTCGGTGACCCAGTACTTGACTGCGAAGTGACCGAGGTTCCGCGTTTCACGGTCGTGGTCGGCGTTGAAAACGATGAGCGGGCCAACACCGCGTATCTCGCAGAGGTGATCCCTGGACACCACCGTTCGAGCGATTTGCCCGTACTTGCATGCGGGTCGGCCGTTGTCGCCGATGCGGAGGTCAAACCTCATGGGCATTCTCCCGCGTGCACGAGGTTGCACCCGGGCGCCGGGCAGGCCTTTCCGCTCGGCGCGGGATGGTGTCGACGACGAGGCTGCGTGAGCTGGCTGCCGTCTGACGCCGCCCGCATGCGCCGCGGGTTTCGCCTTCGGCTTCGGCCGCTCGTAGGGCCGTTCGCGTTTCCATGTCCAGTTGTCTTCGGCGAGCTGACGTTTCTGGGTGGCGGCCCGGTCGGTGGCGGTTTGGCGGTCTTCGGGTGAGATGTGCGGGTGTTCGCCGCCGAGGATGTCCGTGAGGTGCTCGAGGATGATGCGGCCGGCACCGGTGTGGTCGACAGTGGCATCGCCGCTCAGCATCTCGATTAGGTTGGCGATCTTGTCGAGACGTGAGTATTCCTCGGCGAGTGGATACTTGAGGATCTTGATTGACTTCTCGTCATCGACATACAGACTGGTGAGGAACTGGTACTCGCGTTCGGTCCAGGACGCGCCGCATGCCTTGTTGTCGCAGGTGATGATGTTCGAGCCGTCGTCGCGTCCAGGTTTGCACCGCAGCGGGTGCAGGGCATGGAGTAGCGGTGGCGGAGTTTCGTCTGGTCGAGGTGCTATCTCGTAAGGTCGTGCAGCCGGGTGAGTTTAAGCAGTACGTCCATGCCGCTGAGTTGGACGTCGGTGCTGGCTTGCGATCGGCCATCTTTACACCATCCGCAGCACTCGTTGCAGTTGCCGGCGGCGGCGTTCGCGGCCTGGAGCTGCTCGGCGGCGTCGCGGATCTCCTCTCGGTCCTTGATACCGCGGGCGAGGTCCAGCATGCGGTGCGTGGCGGCGATCTCTGCGCCGTGCACCCGGCTGCGCTGCGGTTGCGCCCACACCTGCACGGTGTCGACAGGGCTTATCTCGAGGCGCGCGAAGTTCGGTTCGATGATGGCCAGATAGGCGGCCCGGCGGTCACATTCCGGTGGCTTCGTGTTCTGCCAGGTGCTGTTCGCGAGTGATCCGGCTACCGGGGCGCTCAGCTGGTCGTCGAGCATCACTTTCGCCAGTTTCCGGCTTCCGTCCGGCCGTTAGGTTTTGAGGCGGTCTGCGATGAGATCGGCTGCGTATCCAGTTCATTCGACGATCTCCGCCATGATCCGGTCACTGGTCGCGTCGATCAGGATCCCCACGTTGCGTGAAGAAGACACCGGTGCGCGGTCCTCGGTGTACCGGCCGCCGAGCGTGGCGCGCAGCATCGGCCCCGGAAGGGTTTCATTTTCCGAAGGGTTCGCCGCTTCCGTACGAAGGGTTCCGGAAGGGTTTAATTGATCGGAGAGTTCGGACGCGTCTTTACGGTTCAGCCGCCGCAGTTCTCCCGCCACCTCAACGCGCAAACCGCTCCGATGCCACCATGCGCGCCGACTTCAGCGCCGACTTCAAGATGCTCGACGATTTCACCACCTGCGCGGCTTGTCGCGCTGGAGTCCCGAAAACGGTTGTTCCCGAAGGGGTTGGCCACGTTCATCAATTTGCGCGACGGCACCTGCCGCACGCCTTACTGCAATGCGCCGATTCGGCATCGCGACCACGCCCGGCCACACCGCGACGGCGGACCGACCAGCGCGGCCAACGGCCTGGGCGAATGCGAGGCCTCCAACTACGCCAAGGAAGCCCCCGGCTGGCGGGTCAGCACCTCCACCGACGAGCACGGTTCTCACCGCGCGACGTTCACCACACCTACCGGCGCGCAATACCGCTCTACCGCACCACCGCTGCCAGGTATGACTGTCGTCAACCTCAGCGACCTCGAGGTGAGGATCGGCATCGCACTGGCCGCCATGGGCCACGCCGCCTAGCTCCGGCACACCTTAGTCGCCGCATCGGCCCCGGCGCGACGTCCGCTGAAAATGCAGTCGGACAGCGAGAGCCCGCTGACGTAGCTGTTCGAGCAGATCCCCACCGCGTTGCGGCCCGCTGCATACAGGCCGGGCACGGTCCCGCCGTCGCGGTGCACGACCTCCCCGGTGCGATCGTCGACGACCAGGCCGCCGAGCGTCAAACCGGGAATCGGATAGAACATCGACGACGCGGCTGAGATGTTGATCGAGTAGAACGGTCCCGTCGCCATCGGGGCGCAGAGGTCTGGATCCTTGCAGGCGGGGTCGCCGGTACCGTCGGCGAGGCCCTGCCGGTATGCATCGACGGTATGCCGCAGGCCGGCCGGGTCGATTCCGTTCTTACGCGCCAGGCCGTCGATCGAGCGGCTCTTCCTGTGCCCCACGGTGAACAGGTAGATCAACTGCAGCCGCTGGAAGACCTGGGTCTGTGTGCGGATCTGCTTCTTGACCTTCCGCCAGGTTTGCGCGTCGTAGATCGCCCAGCCCGCGCCACCGAACTCGCGCATCATCACGTTGCCGTGCGTCGCACCATAGAGATCCTCGTTCGCGATGCGGCGTCCGTCGGCGCCGACGGTGAGGCCTTCGAGCAATGCGCTGGGGGGCGCCAGGAACCGCCACGCCGTCACATTGCCCATTTTGTCGGTCATCCCACCCGCGTCGAGGCCCAGCGCGATGCCGGTGCCGTCGTCGCCTGCGGTGCCGAGCGGTGAGATCTTCGTGAACTTCGGCGCGTGGACCTGCACCCATTCCCGGTTGTGGATGAACCCGCCCGCGGCCAGGATGACCGCCGGCGCATGCGCCTCACCCTCTTTTGCCGCGTCGGCCCAGAGCCGCTCGGCCTTGGCGACCGGCCCCTCGACGAGCGCAGGCATCCACGTACCCAGCTTCGCGGTGGCCTTCGTCAGCAGCGCATGCCGTCGGGCGTTCGGATGGTCCAGCGCCATCGCGCGATACCGCACGCCGGTGACCCGGCCGTCGTGGGTGAGGAGACCGTGCACGCGCGCAAGGGGTACGACCTCCACGCCCTTGGCCCGGGCCGACGCACTCATCCGCTCGAAAAGAACCTTCCCCGAACTCATCCCGGGTGCGAGGACTCGGTGGCCGCGCGGTGCGGGCTGCGCGGCGAGCTTGTATGGGTGGGCCTTCTCGTTGCCCGAGTAGTAGAGGTAGTGCTCGTCGGTCGGATAGGACGTCTTGTACGACGACACCGGCCCACCCCGGAACTCGACGCCTTGCTCCTTGAGCCAGGTGATGAGTTCCGGGCTCTGCGCGCAGAACCGGTCGAGCGTCTCGTCGGTGACGGCGTCCCCGACTTCTTGCTTGAGGTAGGCGCGGAGGCTGTCGAGCGTATCGGTGTATCCGCCGTCGAGCTGCTCCTGGGTGCCGCCGCCAGCGTAGATGATGCCACCGGACAGCGCGGTGGCGCCGCCGCCGTAACCGCGGTCGAGCACCAGCACCCGCGCGCCCCGATCTGCCGCCTCGATCGCGGCGGCCGCCCCCGCGGCGCCGAAGCCGACCACGATGACGTCGTACTCTGTGCGCGTCACAGGACTGACTTCATCTGTTTGGCAACCAATCTCGTGGTGCGTTTCGCCGAGAAGCGGGTCAGTGTGTCGAGAAGGCGCGCGTCGGTGCCCACCACCACGCGGAAGCTGTCGCGCGCGATGCCGTTGACGATCTTCTCCCCGGCCACTTCCGGGGTCGTGGAGCGGACCTTGCGCCCGCCGGCGTCGAGCATCTCGACGCCGGAGTTCCCGGTCAGGTTCGTGCTGATGTTGCCCGGGAACACCGTCACGACCCGGACGTTGGTGTCGCACAGTTCGGCATAGAGTCCCTCACTGAACTGCTTCACCGCGCCTTTGCTGGCTCCGTAGAAGGTCTGACCGGCGAACGGAATCAACGCCGACAGGCTCGACATGTTGGTCAGGTTGGCCTCCGGCCGCTGCAGTAGGCTGGGCAGGAAGGCCCGGCACATGTTGACCGTCCCCCAGAAGTTGACGTCGATGATGCGGTCGAGCTCATCGCCCGCCAGATCGGTGAAGGGGGCGAACCGGTGGATGATGCCTGCGATGTTCACGACGCCGTCGACCTGACCGTGAACGCTGATGACCTGATCATGGAGGACCGCAACGGCGGTGCGGTCGGTGACGTTCACCGTGTGCGTCGACAGGGTCCCCCCGGGGCCATCGGCGAGGCGCTGGGTGTCGGCGAGCCCCTGTTCGTCGAGGTCGACGGCGGCCACCCGCGCCCCGCGGCGGGCCAGGCCGAGCACGACCTGCCGGCCCATCCCGTTGCCTCCACCGGTCACGACGAAGACCTTGCCGGCAATACGCACGGTCGGCTCAGGCCATCTGGAACGCCGACAGCGGTGCTTCCGCCGGGTATTCCGCCGGACCACCGAGGTCGTACGCCGCGTTCAGGGTGCGGATGAACTCAGGGTCGTGCAACGGGTTGTCGGGCATTGTGAGTTTGATGCCCTGCGCGTTGACGTCCTTGACGAGTGTGTCGATGGCCTGCTCGATGGTCAGATCATCGGAGTGATCCATGTTCTTCTTGAGCTCGTCGTAATCGGCGAACACCTCGGCCGACCAGTGCACCAGGAACCGCAGCTCGTTCGTGTGGTGGCGGGCGATGACGTCGTCGCCGTTCTTGAGCACCCAGTAGTCGCGATCCGTCTGGTCGCCGCTGAACACGGTGTCGAACGCCAGGCCGGCCGGGACCTGCTGATCCAGAGGACCGTTCGCCTCACCGCGGTGCACCAGCATCTCGTTCTGTACCACCACGCCGCGGTTGTACACCGGGGGCAGCACGCGCTTCGGGGCCTTGAGCGGACCGTCCGGCCAGTAGGTGAAGCCGCTGCCCTCGTCGAGTGAGAACCAGGTGATGACCTGCGCCATCTTGATCAGATAGTCCTGGAACAGGCCGGATTTGCCCATCACGCTGGACAGCCAGGTCGGGGCGTTCTCGTGACGCACGCCGCGGAAGCTGGGCGAGTCGAGGTGACCCGGGTCGCGGTTGGCGCACGGCCCGTTGATGTTGAACAACATCATCTCCGGCTTCGCGTACTGGGCGTTCCAGTAGCCCTTGGCGTAGTTCAGGAACTTCTCGTTGTAGAAGCAGTCATGCAGTTCGGGGTAGAGCACCGCGCCGTAGTTCGCGAGGTATCCGCGGAAGGTCGGGGTCAGGAACAGGTCGAGCGACGGCTCGAATCCCTCGGGGAAGGCGCCACTCATGGTGGCCATCAATTCGTCTGCCGATGCGAAGTGCTGAGCGATGATCAGTTTCCACGGACCCTGTGTCCGAACGACGTCGAACAGCCGCTCTCGCTGGTCGTCGGTGTAGATGTTGTCGATCTCCTGCGGCGGTGAGGCCGGGCGGAGAACATCGGACAGTTCCAACCGCCGCTCATCAGTAAGCATCGAGAATCTCCTTCAATCATCGGCGCGTAGAGCGCCCGGCTTGCCTGAAATTCTGCGGCCGTCAGCGGTTTCGTCGACCGCATCTGTCCGGTGATCGGGAGGGAATGACCGCGGTTCTCAAGACTCGAGCGGATGAGCGAATTTCGCTCGCAACAAGGCGCCGACCTCTGCGACGGCCAGCCGGCCGCGGGCCGTCGCGTCGGACCGCATCAGGAATCCGTGATAGGCACCAGGGTAACGGGTCTGGGTGGTCTGCACGCCGGCATCGCGCAGCCGTGCGGCGTAACGCTCACCCCAGTCGCGGATCGGATCGCATTCGGCCGTCACGACGATCGCCGGCGGGAGACGAGCCAGATCTGTTGCCAGGGCGGGGAATCGATACTGATCCGGCGGGATGGTGACGCCTTGGTCGGCCAGCTCGTGCATGTAGTCGATGTCGGCGCGGGTCAGCATCGGCGCATCGGCCAGCCGCTGGATCGACTCGCACGCCATATCGCGGTCCAGTCCCGGGTACAGCAGCACCTGACAGATGATCGGCGGTCCACCACGGTCGCGCGCCGCGAGTGCGACGGCCGCGGCCAGTGAGCCGCCCGCACTGTCACCGACGACCGCGAGCCGGGACGCGTCGACTCCCAGCGACTGGGCGTTGTCCGCCACCCAGGCGGTCGCGGCGTAGGCGTCGTCGAACTGTGCGGGGGCCGGCGCCTCGGGGGCGAGTCGGTACTCGACTGACACCACCGTCGCACCGCTGAGAGCCGCCAGCGCCCTGGCGAGCGGTTCGAAGGCGTGGTTGGACCCCATGACCATGCCGCCGCCGTGGAAGTAGACCAGCGCCGGGGCTCGATCGTCACTGCTCGGGCGATAGATCCGCACCGGAATCGGTTGTGCGGGTCCGGGAATGTCGCGATCCTCGATGCCGGCCATCACCGGCATGTCGTCGGGGTGTGGCGTCGCTTCGACGGCGCGCCGCACTGCCGCGAGGCCGCGCTCACGCATCGGAGGGATCGCGCCGAACGAGGCGACGCGCGCGGCGGCGTCCGGGTCCAACCGGGGGACGGCCATCGACGATCAGTGCCGCGCCGGGTCGAAGCGGGGCTTGGTGCGCAGCAACGGTGCTCGCTGTGTGCTGAGCACATCAGCGCGTTCGGCCATCGCGTTGCCGACGTACTCCGGCTGGGTCAGCAGATAGAACCGGCCATCGGCAGCCTGATCGAAGACCACCTCTGCGGCGGCCAAGGGATCCATCGCGGCGGCCTTGATGTCGAGCATCGCGAGGCGTTGATCCTCCGCCGCGTCGACGTCCCCCTCGGTGACGCCGCCGGCCGACTCGAAGATGTTCGAGGTGACCGCACCGGGCAGCACCGCCTGCACATGGATGTGATCGTGGCCGGCCAGCTGCACTTCCAGGGCCAGACATTCGGTCAGGGCGAGCACCGCATGCTTGCTCATGATGTACGGCGCCTGCAGTGGGACGACCGCGACGCCGCCGATCGAGCTCAGATTCCACACCCAGGCCGGGGTTCGCGCCTCGATCATGCTCGGCATGAACGCCCGGACACCATGGAAGACACCGCTGACGTTGATGTCGACGACCCGCTGCCAATTCTCGACCGGGGTGTCCCACAGGTAGCCGAACTGTTCGACCCCGGCGTTGTTGACGAGCAGGCGTACCGGCCCGACCTCACGGTACGTGCGCTGCGCCGCCTCCTCAACGGCGGCGAAATCGCGGACGTCGCACACCATATCGACCGCGTTGGCCCCCTGACTGACCAGTTCGTCACGCAGGGTGGCGACGGCACCGGCGTCGATGTCGGCGAGCACCACCGTCATCCCCAGCCGTGCCGCCTGGCGGGCGAGGCCGGCGCCGATACCGGCGCCGGCCCCCGTGATGACCGCGACACCGCCGGAGAACGTCTCCCTGGCGTCCACGACCTCAGGCGCCTGAGGCAGCGGTATCGGCCGAGTACTCGGACAGCAGAACCGAATTGGTGGTGTCGAGGATGACCTCCATCTCGGTGAACTCCAGCCCGTTCGCGCCGCGCCGCACGGCCACATTGGCCACCCCGCTCGACACCGCGAACGGCACGTAGTTCGCGATCTGGTTCACGAAGATGTAGAAGCGCGCCCGTGTCACCTCGCCGTCGGTTCCGGTGCGGTGCACGTTGGTGGCGTGGTGGCGCAACGGGTACGGGCTCTCCTTGCGGTGGTCGGACAACCACTCCATGACGTTGTCGCGCCCCACCAGTTCGGGTGACATCAGTTCTTCGAACGGGCTCGCACCGTTGTCGCTGCGGCTGACGTAGCGGATCTCATCGGAGTAGGCCGCAGCCATATCGTCGTAGTGGGCCTCGTCGTAGTGGTACCAGAAGCTGCCGATGAAATCCTGCAGTTCAGACAGCGCGATCTCGTTGCTCATACCGATCAGTCAACTGGTGCGTGAGCGGTAAGACACCGGTGGCGTCCGGTCAGCGGAACACGTCATGCCGGCAGCTGCAGGGATTTGGTCTGCAGGAACTCCTCGAAGCCGGCGCGGCCGAGTTCGCGTCCCACACCGGATTTCTTGTAACCGCCGAACGGTGCGACCGGGTTGTACGGTCCGCCGTTGAGGTCGAGCTGCCCGGTCTGGACCCGGCGCGCGAAGGCGATCGCGTGGTCGAGGTTCTCCGCCCATACCGCCCCCGCCAGGCCGTACGGAGTGCCGTTCGCGATCCGCAGGGCGTCCTCTTCATCACGGAACGGAATCACCGCGAGCACAGGACCGAACACCTCCTCCTGGCCGAGCTCGGAAACGGGGTCGACATCGGCGAAGACGGTCGGCGCGAGGTAGTAGCCGACGTCGCGGATCTTCTTCGCGCCACCGGTGATCAGCCGTGCCCCGTCACGTTGGGCTCGCTCGATGAATCCGCGCACGGTGGCGAACTGCGACGCGGACGCCGACGGTCCGATCCGGGTGGCCGGGTCTTGCGGGTCACCCACGGTGTACTTCGCGGCAGCCGTCTCGACCAACTCGAGTGCCTCGGCGTAGCGGCTCTGTGGCACCAGCATCCGTGTCCACGCCATGCAGGTCTGGCCGCCGTTGAGGAATGCGTTGCCGACGCCGACCTTCACCGCGGTCGCCAGGTCAGCGCCGTCGAGGATGACGTTGGCGGACTTGCCGCCCAGCTCGAGGGCCACCTTCTTCACCGACTTCGCGGCGAGTTCGGCGACCCGCTGTCCGACGGCGGTGGACCCGGTGAACGAGACGACATCGACATCGGGGTGCTCGGCGATCCGCTCGCCCACCACCCGACCGCTTCCTGAGACCAGGTTGACCACCCCGGGCGGCAGGCCGGCCTCATCGAGGGCCTCGATGAATTCGAACACCGACAGCGGCGCCTCGTTGCTCGGCTTCAGCACGACCGTGCAGCCCGCCGCGATCGCGGGTATCACCTTGGCGACCACTTGGTACAGCGGGTAATTCCACGGGGTGATCGCCCCGACGACCCCGTAGGGTTCGCGGACGACCAGCGAATTACCCACGCGTTCTTCGAATTCGAAGGTGGCGAGCACATCGGCGATGCCCCGGGCCACCGCCAGTGGGACCTTGGTCTGCACGCCCTGCGCGATGCGCACCGGAGCGCCCATCTCGCAGCTGATGGTCTCCGCGATGTCCGGCAGGCGCTTCTCCATCGCGGCGATCACCCGGTCCAGGCGGTCGCGCCGTTCGGCGACGGTGATCAGCGGGTCGAATGCGCGGCGTGCCGCGGCGACCGCCGCGTCGACGTCCGCCGCCGTGCCGTTGGGGACGGATCCGATCACCTGTTCGGTTGCCGGATCGATCACCTCGATCGCCCCGCTACCGGCAGGGGTCACCCACGTGCCGTCGATGAACAGGGTCTTGCGGGTGTACTCGTGCATGGGTTCCTTCTTCGGTGAGCGGCGCGCTCAGGGGATGATGCTGGCGCGGACATCGCGCTTGCCGTCGGCGGCGGCGAACGCCTCGTTGATGTGGTCGAGCGGGTAGTGCGCTGCGGCGAGCCGGTCCAGCGGCAGGTGGTCCTGGTGCTGCTCGAGGAAGGTCAGCGCGCGTGACAGCACGGCCGGGTCGTAGAGCGAGACGCCGACCATCGTCTTGTTGCCGAAGACGAAGCGGGACGGGTCGAATTCGAAGGTCTTGCCGAGGTTGATGTTGCCGATCTCCACGTAGCGGCCGAACTGACCGAGCAGTTTGAGGCCCTCGTCGATGGCCGACGGGTGACCGACCACCTCGACGACGACGTCGGCGCCGTGGCCGTCGGTCAACGCGCGCACGATTTTCGCGCGGTCCTTGACCGTCGCGGCCTCGGTGATGTCGACGACCGCGTCGGCGCCGAACGCCGTCGCCAACTCCAGACGTTCGGGCACCCCGTCGATCGCGATGACCTTGGCGGCGCCGCGCGCCTTCGCCACGGCGACCGCGTACAGGCCGAGCGCGCCGGCGCCCTGAACCACGACGACCTCACCGAGTTGCTGATCCACCCGCTCGAGCCCGTACATCACCTGCGACAGTGCGCAGTTGGCGCCGGACGCGATCTCGTCGGAGACCGCGTCGGGCACCGTGTACAGCACCGCGCCTGCCGGCAACAGGTAGTAGTCGCCGTACCCGCCGACGAAGTACGGCGGTTCGTCGGCCCGCCCGAGCATGGCCATCTTCAGGTTCAGGCAGGCGCCTCGCCGGCCCAACAGACAGTTGCGGCAACGGTGGCACGAGTAGAAGTAGGGGAACACCACGCGGGTCCCCTCGGTCAGCGGTGCGCCGTTGGAGTCAGCGGTGACGCCGTCACCGAGTGCGGCGACGGCGCCGACCATTTCGTGGCCCAAGACCGTGGGCAACTGCCCGCCGAGCCCGCGGGTGGCGAAGGTGCCGTGCCAGGCGTGCAGATCGGATCCGCAGATGTTGGTCCTGGTCACCTTGACGAGGATTTCTCCGGGGCCCACGTCGGCCAGGCCGACGGTGTCGATCACGAATGGTTGTCCGGGCGCGTCGAACCGCGCGATCCGTCCTTCGAACACGGAAGGTGTCCTCTCAGTGGCTGTGTGCGGCGCTGAATCGTTGACGCAGATCGCGTTTGAGTAGCTTGCCGCTGGGATTCTTCGGCAGGGAGTCGACGAAGAAGACCTGTTTGGGCGTCTTGTAGCCGGCGAGGTGCCGCCGGCAGTGCGCGATGATGTCGTCTTCGGTGACGCTGGCGCCGTCGCGCAACACCACCGCGGCCACCACCGTCTCCACCCACACCGGGTCGGCCAGCCCGAAGACGGCAGCCTCCTGTACACCGCCGTGCCGGTACAGCGTCTCCTCGACCTCCCGGCTCGCGACGTTCTCCCCACCGGTCTTGATCATGTCCTTCTTGCGGTCCACGACGTGCAGCAGTCCGTGCTCGTCGTAGAAGCCGAGGTCACCGGAGTGGAACCACCCGCCGCGGAATGCCTCCGCGGTCTTGGCCGCGTCGTCGAGGTAGCCGAGCATGAGGTGCGGGCTGCGGTGGGCGATCTCACCCACAACGCCCGCAGCGACGGGTTGATCATCCTCGTCGAGGATGGTGGTCTCCACGTTGACCACCGGGCGTCCGGCGGACCCCGCGTGGGCGTCCTGCTCGTCGGGTCCCAGCGCCGACGCCAGAGGGGCCATCTCGGTCTGGCCGTAGAAGTTCCACAACCGCAGGTTGGGCAGGCGTTCGCGGATCTCGCCGAGGATCTCATTCGGCATCGCCGACGCGCCGTAGTACCCCTTGCGCAGGCTGGACAGATCGACCTGATCGAAGATCGGACAGCGCAACAGGCTGATCCAGACCGTGGGCGGGGCAAAGTAATTCGTGACGCCGTAGCGCTCGATGGTGCGCAGGACCAGCTCGGGGTCGGGGCGGGGCAGGATGATGCTGGTCGCGCCCAGATAGATGTCGGTGGCGAGGAAGTTGTCCAGCTGTGCGCAGTGGTAGAGCGGCAGCGAGTGGATCTCGACGTCGTCACCGGACATCGAGCCGGCCACGATGGTGCTGACGTACTGCCACATCAGGCTGCGGCTGGTGTGCATCACCGCCTTCGGCCGGGATTCCGTGCCGCTGGTGTACATCAGCCGCAGCAGCTGGTCATCGTCGATCTGTGGTCGGGGTGCGGGAGATTCGGTGGTCAGCCAGTGGGCGAAGTCGTCCCAACCCGTCGGCGGCGGCCCGCCGGTCGTCAACGCAACCTTCGTCCCGACCGCGCCACCCAGCCGCATCGCTTCTTCCGCCGTCGGCGTCAGATCCGCCTCGACGAGGAACCCACGAACCTTGCTGTGCGCCAGCAGGAAGGAGATCTCCTCGGCGGTGAGCATGAAGTTGATCGGCACCAGCACCACCGCGGCGCGCGCGGTCGCGAAGGCGAGGACGGCGTACTGCCAGCAGTTGTGGGACAGCAGAGCGACGCGGTCGCCCGGTCCGAAACCGTTGTCTCGCAGCGCTGCCGCAGCTCGGTCGACCAGGTGCTCGAATTCGGCGAATGTCAGGACCACGTCACCGTCGACGATCGCTGTCTTGTCGGGTTGTCGACGCGCCGACCGGCGGGGGATGTCACCGAGCGTGTGACTGCGTGCCTGCGCGATGAGCAGGTCCGTGGCAGCATCCATGAAGCAACGTAAACACGGCCGGTAGCCCGGCACGGATCGCTGTCCCGCTCAGTAGGCAGGACGGTGCCCGGTCTGCGGCGACGACCAGATACTCGGGGCGTGACGGATGATGCGGAGCTGAGGAACCACCTGGTGCAGGCGGACCCGGGCGTGCTGGTGGCGGTGCTGGCCCAGCTGACCGGCGACGCCTCGGTGGTCGACGAGTTCGCCCCGGCGATCTCGCATGTGCCCGACCCTCCGGAACGGGCCGGGGTCACCGATCCGAACACCATGGCGACCCTGGTGAGCCGTATCGTCGAGGCCCTCGACACGCCACGGTCGGGCGGACTTGCCGCCGACGACTCCGAATTGTTCGCTCGGCTGCTGCCGGCGGCGCTGGGGTCGGACGTCGACGACGAGTTCGTCCCACTGCTGCTGGAACAGGGCGGTTTTCAGCTCTCGCAACCGACTCTGCCGCGTGACGTGCCGATACCGGCGGAGACCACCGTGGCGATCATCGGAGCGGGTATCGCGGGTATCGTCGCCGCGCTTGCCGCCACCGACGCGGGTGTGTCGTTCGAGATCTTCGACCGCAACGACGAGGTCGGCGGCACCTGGCTGACCACCAAGTACCCCGGCATCGGCGTGGACACCCCGTCGGCGTACTACTCGCTGTCGCGCGAGGTGAATCCCGACTGGACGAACTACTATCCGCAGGGCGCGGAGTACCAGGCATACCTGGTGTCGCTGGCCGACAAGTACCGGCTGCGGGAGCACACCCGGTTCAACACCGAGGTCGAGGCGCTGTGGTGGGACGAGGACCGCCAGGAGTGGCAGATCCACGCCGTGGACCACGACGGCAACCGCAGCGTCAGCCGCTCGCGCGTGGTGATCACCGCCGCCGGATACCTCAACCGCCCGCGGTGGCCGGAGGTCCCCGGCCGCGAGACGTTCGCGGGCGTCAGCGTGCATTCGGCGCAGTGGGACCCGTCGCTGGACCTGACCGGCAAGCGGGTGGCGATCATCGGCGCCGGCTGCACCGCGGTGCAGATCGTCGACGCCTGTGTCGACCAGGTCGCGCATCTGACCGTCTTCCAGCGCCAGCCCCACTGGGTGGCGCCGCGCAAACGGCTCTCCGACGACGTGCCCGAGTACCGTCGCTACCTCGGTCGCCGCCTGCCGTACTACGCGAACTGGCACCGGGTGAAGTCCTACTGGGCCACGGCCGACAACAACTATCCCGTGATCCTGCGTGATCCGGAGTGGTCCGAGACGCACTTGTCGATCTCGCCGGCCAACGACGTCCTGCTGCAGATGTGCACCGAGTACATCAACCAGATGTTCGGTGAGGGAACGGAGTTGGCGAAGAAGGTCACGCCGGACTTCGCGCCGTACGGCAAGCGGATCATCCGTGACCCGGGCGGCTACTACGCCGCGCTGACCCGCGATCACGTCGACGTCGAGGCCAGTGAACCCGCCGAGGTCAACGCCATGGGCATCGTCACCCAGGACGGCAGACAGATCGACCTCGACGTCATCGTCTACGCCACCGGCTACCACCTCGATTTCCTGTCCACCATGGACATTCGGGGCCGCGGCGGCCGGACGCTGCGCGAGGAGTGGGGCGACAGCCCCCGCGCTTACCGCGGCGGCACGGTGCCGGGATTCCCGAACCTGTTCATCACCTCGGCGCCCAACTACAGTCCCGGCCACGGCGCGGGCGCGAACTTCTCGATGGAGGTGCTGGCGCACTACATCGTGGAATGCCTGCAGCTCATGGCGTTACGAGGCGCGACGACCATCGAGGTGACGCAGGAGGCCTACGACGACTACGTCGCCGACATCGATGAGGCGATGTCGCGGACCGTGTGGTGTCACACCCCCAACGCCCATACGTACTACCGCTCCGGGTCGGGGCGGGTGGTGGTCGCCACCCCGTATCGCCTGGTCGACGTGTGGCAGCAGCACCGGGCGCCCATCGAGGAGCACTTCCTACTCGGCAAGGCCGGATCCGATGCTGCTTCGCGGTAAGACGGCGCTGGTCACCGGAAGCAGCCGCGGGATCGGCCGGGCGATCGCCCAGCGTCTGGCCGCGGAGGGGGCTTCGGTGGTGGTGACCGCGCGCTCGTACACGCCTTCGCCATCGGTCCGCGCCGGTGCGGCGGCGGCGCTGCCGGGCACCATCGGCGAGACCGTCGAGATGATCGAGGCGGCAGGCGGAACCGCCTACGGCGTGGCCGCCGATCTCGAGGATCAGCAACAGCGGCTGCGCCTCGTCGACGAGGTGCTCGAGCGCACGGGCCGCCTCGACATCCTGGTCAACAACGCCGGGTACGCCGACTACTCGGTGATCGAGCACATGGGCATGGACACCTTCGACCGCACGGTCGAACACTATCTGCGGACACCGTTCGTGCTGTCGCAGTGCGCGATCCCGCACATGCGGACGCAGGGTGCGGGGTGGATCGTCAACATCGGATCGGTGACGGGGCTGGCGCCGGTGCGGCCGTTTCGCGAATACAACAAGTCCTCAGGCGACGTGATCTACGCATCGGTGAAGGCGGCGCTGCACCGGTTCACCCAGGGTTTGGCGGCCGAGGTGCTCGACGACAACATCGCGGTGAACTGCGTGGGCCCGTCGACGGCCGTGCGCACTCCCGGTGCTTCGCAGTTGATTCCGGACACGTTCCCGACCGAACCCGTCGAGTATCTCGCGGAGACCGTGCTGGCGATGTGCCATCTGCCCGCGGCCGAACGTACCGGGCTCGTGGCGTTCAGCCTGCACTACCCGTGGTCGCAGGGGCTGCCGGTGCACAGTCTCGACGGTGGCGAGCTACTGCCTCCATTGGAGCCGCCGGCGACCGCAAATCCGAATATCCTGCCGGCGGGACTGTAGCCGTCGGGTAGAGAGGTTGCGCTCATGGCTGCTGTCTCGGCCGAAACGACAGCCCTGAGCGCAATCTTCAGGCGTTTCGGCAGAAGCTGTGGCACACCCGATCCTGCACGATCATGTCGGGGCACTCCGGGTCGAACCATCGGTCGACGTACGCCCAGTGGATCGGATGCATGAGGTACGGGCCCATCAACCCGTCGACGTCGGTGAACTCCTGCTCGAACACGTGCGTCCACGGAGATGTGCCGACGGCGTCCTCCACCCGGCTCAGCTGCCAGGAGTGGATGCTTCGCACGTAGCGGGGGAGGAGCCGTAGATCGTCCTCGAAGCTGCGGACGGTCTCCTCAGTGGTTCCCGGACGCACCCGCAGCAGCAGCGCGCGATAGACCGTGCCGGTCCCGTCCGCGCCTGGAGTCGGTTCGCCACTGTAGGTCGCGCCGTTGTAATGGCGGACCGCCGGCCGCCGCAACAGCTCGTCGAGCTTCGCGACGGCATCGGATCGGGCCGTCAGGTCGTCGAACCGCAGATGCACCAGGATGTCGCCGCCGTTGCGCACCCCCGGCAATGTCGGTTCGACGATCACGTGGTCGGCGTCGAAAGGTTTCGCACCGCGGCGTAACTCGGCGGCCAACGCGTCCCGGTCTTCGTCGACCACGTCGACCAAGCGGATGACGCTATACATCGCAGAGCCCGTCCACATCGTCGGCCTCGGCGGCAACGCTCCGGCTGCGTTCGGTGACGAGTTCGTCGATCCCGGCCCACCATTCACCGACCGAGGGGTCCGGCCGTCCCTGCCACGTCATCTCCCACCACGCCCTGGCGCTGGGCAGCGACCACGTCACTGTGACGGTGTTGGGTTGATCCTCGAACCAGATCGGTGGACTCACCAGCACCTGCTGCAGCGTCATTCCGCGCTCACGGGCGCCTGGTGCGTATCCGGTCAGGTAGGCGTCGACGAACTCGCGCGTGCGTCCGGGGCGCGTCACCACCTCGTCGATCACGAAGACCTCAGCCACCGGCCGGCACCCCCGTCAGGAGAGCCGAAGCGTCACGACACAGCTGGGCACGAGCCGCCTGAGCGATCTGCAGACTCGGCATCGTCATGAACCCGTGGATGCCCCCGTCGAACCGGCGCACCACTGTCGGCACGCCCGCCTCGACCAGCGCCTCACCGAATCGCAGACCTTCGTCGCGAAGCGGATCATGACCGGCGATCACCACGACGGCCGGTGGTAGGCCGTGCAGATCGGCGTGCAGCGGCGATACGTAGGGATCGGTGCGGTCGGAGTCCTTGGGCGCGTACTGATCCCAGTACCACCGTAGGGCTTCGGCCGGGTTGTAGTACCCCGCGCCGTAGAGCCGGTACGACTCGGTGGTGAAGTCTGGGGTGATCATCGGGTACACGAGCAGCTGGGCGACCAGCGCAGGTCCACCGCGGTCACGGGCCATCAGCGCGGTCACCGCCGCGAGGTTGCCCCCCGCACTGTCGCCGCCCACTGCGATGCGGCCGGCGTCGGCGCCGATAGCGGCGCAGTTGTCGGACACCCACCGCGTGACCGCGTAGACATCCTCGGCCGCGGCCGGCCACGGATACTCGGGAGCCAGTCGGTAGTCGACCGAAACAACAACGGCTGCGGTGCGATTGGCGATGTTCCGGCACAGCCCGTCATGGCTGTCCAGATCGCAGAACACGAACCCGCCACCATGGGCGTAGACGAGCACGGGCAGGGAGCCCGCGGCGGCGCCGACCGGATGGTAGATCCGGACCGGGATGGCGCCGTCGGGTCCACCGACCAACCGGTCCTCGACTCCGGCGACCTCCTCCGGTGCGGCGGGCGCCACGAACCGCGAGCGGATCGTGGCCCGCGCCTGCGCGCCGGTCATGGTGTGTACCGGAGGGAAGCCGCTGTCGAGCGCCTCGATCATCTGGGCGATCTGCGGATCGAGCTCCCCGCTCATGCGAGCTGCAGGGCAGCCGACTCGTGGGCCGGGCGCGGGGTAGGGCCGCCGCGCAGCGGACGCACCTGCTGCAGGGTCGGCGCCACCCGCTGCGGTCCGCCTTCGACGTTGCGCCACACACCCATTGCGGTCATCCGGACCGGGGCGGCGAGGCGCTGGTCGAACGCCACGCGGCTCAGCGGACCGCACACCGACAGCGCGGCGACGGCCTCACCGGGCGCGCCGATCGGCGCGGCGACACAGCCGAAGCCGGGCAGCGCTTCCTCGCGGTCGAACGCGACACCGTGGGCGCGCGTCTTGGCCAGTTCGGTGGCCAGTTGTGCAGCGCTGCCGATGGAGTACTTGGTGCGGCGGTTGGTCAGATCGACGTCATCGCACGCATCGGAGTTGTAGGCGAGCAGCGCCTTGCCGATCGCGGTGCAGTGCGCGGGCTGGCGGCCGCCGACCCGGCTCGGCATTGCGGCCACCATCCGGTCGCCGATCTTCTCGAGGTACACCACGTCGGCGCCATCGAGGACGGCGAGGTGCACCACCAACCCCGTGGCGCGGTGCAGATCGTGCAGCAGCGGTGTCGCCGCGCGGTGCAGCCGATCCTGGTGCACGGCCAGAGACCCGAGTTCCACCAGCCGCATGCCGAGCTCGTAGTCGCGGCCGTTGCGGCGCAGCCAGCGCAGTTGAACCAGACGCTCGAGCATGCGGTGCGCCGACGACCGGGGCAGCCCGGTGCGCCGGACGATCTGGGCGAGCGTCAGCCTGCCCGGCCCGTCGAATGCGTCGAGGACCAGCGACACCCGGTCGATGACCGCGCTGGGGGTGGTGGATTCCGGGCTGACCGGGGCTGTGGTCATGACGCCTCCTTGCGGCAGAAACAGAAGTATTCCTATTAGGAATATGCCTGTTTGTATCACATAGATGTGCGCGCTGTCACACAGTTGGCCGGAGGAGATTCCGAGCACGCGCTCGGCGACGGCGTCATCCCAGCCGCAGCGGAATGGACTCGAAGACGCGGGCCCAGCTGGACGTGACGCGTGTGGGCTCGTCTGCCAGCGCGCATTCGGGAAATCGTGTGAACCACTCCGCGAAGGCGAGGCGGGCCTCCAGTCGCGCCAACCCGGAGCCCATGCAGAAGTGTGCGCCGTGGCCGAACGAGGCGTGACGCTTCGCGCCTCGCCTGACATCGAATCGCTCCGGATCAGGGAACTCGCGTTCGTCGTGGTTGGCCGCGCCCCACACCAGCATCACCCGAGAGCCGGCCGGGATCGTGACGCCGTGGAGCTCGACGTCGCGGGTGGCGGTCCGAGGCAGCGCCTGGGTGGGCGCATCCATCCGGTTCGTCTCCTCGATCGCCGATGGCCACAGTGACGGGTCGCGGCGCACCAGGTCGAGCTGCTCAGGGTGGCGCAGGAGGAGGACGAGGCCGGAGCCGATCAAGCTGGCTGTCGTGTCGTTGCCGCCCAACACCAGCAGCAGGCAGAAGCCGAGCAGTTCTTCGTCGCGGAGCCGTTCACCGTCGATCTCGGCGTTGAGTAGTGCGGTCATCAGATCGTCTCGCGGGCTGCGACGGCGTTCCGCGAGCAATTCCGCGAACATCGCATAGATGTTCATGGCGGCTTCGAGGGCCCTGTCGGTGTTCAGGCCGATGAACGCCTCGGTCCAGGTGCGCATGGGGGCGAGGTACTGCTCGTCGAGGCCGATCATCCCGCCCACCGCGACGCTGGGAATGACCGCCGCATAGTCGTGCTGGAATTCGCAGACACCCTTGGTCGCGATGTCGTCGAGTAGCGCTTCGACGCACTTCCTGATCGTGTCCTCCATGGCGGTCACCCGGCGCGCGGTGAAGGCCCGGGATACCAGCTTGCGCAGCGCGCCGTGCCGCGGCGGATCGATGAAAATGAGCTGGGGCAGTAGATCGTTCGCCTCCGCCACACGGCTGGAGAACGTCTCGTGATCGGCCGCGGCGGCCCAGACATCGGCGAACCGGGTCAGCGCGTAGAACTCGCCGTTCGGGTCCTGGTATACAGGGTGGTCGTCGCGCATGGTGCGGTAGACATCCCACAGTTCGTTCTGGAACTCCGGCGTGAACGGGTTGTAGAGAAGTCGTGTCTCAGACATGCGTGGGACCTCCGTTGGTGCCCACACGAGTCGATGGGTGGCGCCGGTGGGCTACGCACCGGACAGTAGGGTCGCCGACCATCGGGGTAGCCGAAGATGTCCGCTCATCGGGACGCCGGGGTGACAGGGTTGGCGTCGGCAGGCAGAAGCTGTTGTGCAATCAGCGATTTGACATGCTCGCCGAACTCGATCACCTGATCGCCGATACGGCGAACGTGTTGCTGTGTGAGCTGCCGGTAGGGCTGCGCAGACACCGACATCACCACGTTGCCCTGACCGTCGAAGATCGGCGCGGAGATGGTCGCGATCCGACACTGCTCGATCTGCGCCATCTCGTCGGGCAGCACATCGACGATCGTCAGATCGGCAACGGCGCCGGCCAGTCGTGCTGCCACCGGGTCCGGCTCGTTGCCGTCTTCCAGCGCCAGCAGCGCGGTGTACACCTTGACGAGGGGCCCGCTGAGCCGCTCGATGCCATATCCGCGTCGCTGTATCTCCTTGAGTACCTCGGGCATACGTGCGCGATAGGCGTCGTTGACCGGACCTGCCGCGTCCAGCCACTCCCGGCGCGTTGCGGTCGGCGCCCACGCGACGAACTCACGTCCGAACGGTGCGATGAAGGGCAGCCGTTGCCCGGCCTGCACTTGGGCTCGCCCGGAGTTGGGCGCCGCCGATTCGATGACGGCGATGAAGCCGCCCTGGACCTCGGAGACACAGGCGGCCATCCCGACCGCTGAACAGAGTCGACGCAGGGGTTCACGCAGTACTCGCGACACCGGCGTGTTGACCGGCGTGCTCGGCAGGCCGGCGCCCAGGGTGTACCTCCCACTGAGCGGGTCGCGGACAGCCCAGTCGGCCGAACACAGCGTGCTCAGGATGGCGTATCCGGTGGATCGACTGATCCGCAGCTCACGGCATATTTCGGCGAGCGTCAGCGGTGACGTGGACGCCTGTGCGAGCAGTTCGACGACGGCGACGACGCGGCGAGTTGGAGGCGACGGGTCTTGACCGGTTTCGCGAGGCGGTCCTAGCTTGGAAGCGTTCACATATCAGACACTACAACGAATATTCGTCACCGCCTCACGGTGAGCGGGAGGAGCCCGAATGCCCGACAGTGCCCTGGTCATCGAGGATCTGACGTGCCCGGTTCTCACTGCGACGCAGCGAGAGATCCTGGAGCACACGGAGTCTCTGGCTGTGGACCTGACTCCGGAGGTACTCATCGGCAGGGCGATCGAGTACACAGGGCTGGACGATTTCGGGGCGGCTGACTTCAGGCCACGGCTCGACGCCTACGCACGAGCCGCCGATGCCGACAGCGGCAACACGAACCTCAACCGACTCATCCTGCAGAATCGGATCGTCCGGCTGCTGTCGCAACGGCTGCTGTTGACCGATCTGCTGCGCCGTTATCCCGAGATCCACGACATCGAGATCGAACGGCCCATCATCGTCGTCGGCCTTCCGCGCTCGGGGACCACCCATCTCGTGAATCTCATCGCCTCGGATGCACGCCGGCGCGCCCTGCCGTACTGGGAGAGCCAGGAGCCTTTCCCGCTGCGCGGCGAGGGAGCCGACGTCAACGGCGTCGACCCCAGGTTCACCCGAAGCGTCGCGGAACACCAGTCGGCGATGATGATGACCCCGCTGGTGCAGGCGATGCACGACAGATTCCCCCAGGCCATCGAGGAGGAGGTCGAGCTCCTCGATCTCGACTTCGCGAGCTACGTGCTGGAATGGCACGGCCGGGTTCCGCAGTGGCGGGACTTCTATCTCGGGTTGAACCAGGACGAGCACTACGGATACCTGCGCACGATCCTCAAGGCGCTGACCTTCCTGCGCGGACCGCGGCAGTGGGTGCTCAAATCGCCCCAACACTGTGAACAACTGGGGCCACTGATTCGCACCTTCCCCGACGCGACCGTGGCGTTCACCCACCGCGATCCGGTCGCCGTCATCCAATCTGCCGTCACCATGCTGGCGTACGGGGATCGCATCCGTCGCACTGAAATCGACCCATACGGCCTGGTGGACTATTGGGTGGACCGGATCGAACGGCTGCTGCAGGCGTGTGTGCGCGACCGGGAGTTGGTCGCGGCCGAGCGCAGCCTGGACATCTCCTTCCACCAACTCAACGGGAACGAACTGTCGATCCTGGAGAGGCTGTACGCCGCCAACGGGACGGAGTTCTCCGCGGAGGCGCAGACGGCGTTCCGCGCTTACCTCGATGACAACCCACGGGGTAAGCACGGCCGGCTGCAGTACGAGCTGAAAGGCCACTTCGGACGGTCTCCGGACGAGATTCGTTCGCGCTTCGGCTTCTACTTCGACCGCTTCGACATTCGCGAGGAAGCATGACCGACTACGAACCCGTCTATCTGAGCCGTCCTGGCGGCGACGACATCCTCGGCGCGGGCGCGCCGGCCGAGGAGGTCAGCCCTGGAATTTGGCTCTCCCCAGGGCTGTCCAACTCGTACCTGCTGACCACCGGCGAGGGCCGGATCGTGCTGAACACGGGGATGGGCTTCGAGGGTCCGGTGCATCGGGCGAACTACGACGCCATCGACACCGCACCGATCCGCTACGTCATCCTCACGCAGGGACACGTCGACCACGTCGGCGGCATCGACTCGGTGGCCGATCCCGACAGCGACATCGTGGCCC
The DNA here is from genome assembly GCF_010731695.1 of Mycolicibacterium litorale. NCBI lineage: Bacteria > Bacillati > Actinomycetota > Actinomycetes > Mycobacteriales > Mycobacteriaceae > Mycobacterium > Mycolicibacterium litorale. Next base: position 4,023,109 of record NZ_AP022586.1, on the reverse strand, counting down.
AAGCGAACTGGGAGACGTGGCGGCGGGACAACGATGTGCTGGCGGCTTTCCGCGCGCAGAACTCCTCCTTCGCGTGGGTCGACAAAGTGATGGACACGATCACGCGCACCGCGCAACGATTCGGTCCCCCGCCGCCCCAGAGCGTGCCGGAGCCGACGATCGTTTTCGAAGAAGAGCTCACCCTCGAACTGGGTGGCCGCCGATTGGAGCTGTACGCGACACCGGGCGGTGAGACCACCGACAGCCTGGTGGTGTGGCTACCTGACGAGGGTGTCTGTCTGTGCGGCAACGTGTTCGGAGCGCTCTTCGGACACATCCCCAATCTGGTCACCATGCGCGGTGACCGCTACCGGGACGCGCTGACGGTGGCGGAATCGATCGACCGGGTCCGCGCGCTGGGCGCGGAGACGTTGCTCACCGGCCATTTCGGCCCGATCGTCGGGAAAGACCGGATCGAATGGGAGCTGACTCGGCTACGCGACGCCGTCACCTACATCCACGACAAAACCGTCGAAGGGATGAACGCCGGCAAGGACGTTCACACCCTGATGCGCGAAGTCGTGCTGCCGCCCGAACTCCAAGTCGGAGAAGGCTACGGCATGGTGCGGTGGAACATCCGGGCGATCTGGGAGACCTACGCGGGCTGGTTCCATCATCGTTCCACGACCGAACTCTATGCCGACAGCCCGGACCGCGCCGATGCCGACCTACTCGAACTGGCCGGTGTGGCACCGGTTCTCGAACGGGCTCGGACCCTGCTGGCAGCCGGCGACACCGTGCGGGCGATTCGGCTGGCCGAGATCGTGTACCGGGTCCATCCCGGAGACAACGCTGCCCGGCAGGTATTGATCGCGGCGCACGAGGCACTGCTGCAGGGCAGCACGAATTTCTGGGAAGCGGCCTGGCTGCGCAAAGAGATCAAGGGACTGTCATGATCAACCGGGTTCTGTTCGACTTCACCGGCGCGACCGCACTGATCACCGGCGGCACGAGCGGCATCGGACACGCGACGGCATCGCTGCTGCGCGACAGCGGTGCACATGTCACGATCACCGGGACCAAGGCGGCACCCGAAGACTACGACGCCGACTTGTCAGGGATGGACTATCGCCAGTTGGCGCTCACTGACCCGGGCAGCGTTGTGACATTGGCTGATTCGTTCACCGAGTTGGACATCCTCATCAACAACGCCGGGGCCAACTTCCCTGGCGGCCTCGACGAAGCGACCGCGGACGGATTCGCCGCATCGGTGGAACTCAACCTGCTGGCGCCCTTCCGGTTGACCGAACGCCTGCACGGTGCGCTCAAGGCGTCGAAAGCCATTGGCGGCGCGAGCGTCGTGATGCTCGGGTCGATGGCTGCGATACGCGCCGTACCGGTGGTGCCCGGGTACGGGTCCGGGAAGGCAGGCGTACTGGCGTTGACTCGGAACCTCGCGGCGCGATGGGCCGCGGACGGTATCCGGGTCAACGCCGTCGTCCCCGGAGTCGTGGCCACCCGGATGACCGCACCGATGGACCTCGTCCCCGATATCAAGAAGGACCAGGAGGACCACATCCTTCTCCGCCGGTTCGCCGAACCGGACGAGATCGCGAGTCCGATCCTGTACATGTGCAGCGGCAATGCGTCCTACAGCACCGGATCTGCGCTGATCGTCGACGGCGGCTACAGCGTGTTCTGAGCTCGACAACATCGACGAGAAGGGAACTCCCAGTGAGAGCAGCCATCATCACCGCTCCCGAGAAGACCGAGGTCCTCGAGGTGCCGACGCCCACCGTCGGGGCTCGAGACGTCCTGGTGCGTATTCGGGCTTGCGGCATCTGCGGATCCGACAGCCTGTACATCTCCATCGGCGGTCTACCGCCGCGGCAAGGGCATATGCCGATCGGTCACGAGCCGGCCGGTGAGGTCGTCGACGTCGGTGGCGAGGTGAGCGGTGTCGCCGTCGGTGACCGGGTCGTGGTCAATCCGATGGCGTTGGCCGACGACATCATCGGCAACGGCGGGTCCACCGGCGCGCTGGCCGACTACCTGCTCATCAAGGATGCCGTGCGCGGTGTGAGCCTCGAGGTCGTGCCCGACCACATCCCGTACGAGGTCGCGGCGCTCAACGAACCCATGGCGGTCGCACGTCACGCGGTGAACCAGGTGGCGCCCCGGCAGAGTGACCAAGTGGTGGTCTTCGGTGCGGGGCCGATCGGCCTCGGCATCACCATCGCTCTGAAATCCCTTGGCGTCCGGCATGTGATCGTGGCCGACATCCTGCCGGAGCGGCTGGACAAGGCGCTGAAGGTCGGTGCGGACGCCGTCATCAACTCTCACGACGAGGACCTGACCGCGCGGTTGATCGAACTCCACGGGCCCGGTGATTCGATGTGGCCTGACAGGGCAGGCACCGACATCTTCCTGGATGCGGCCGGGGTGCCGGCCGTGATCGACGCGGCCTTCGGCGCTGCCAAACGCGGCGCCAAGCTCGGCGTCGTCGCCGTCCACAAGGAGCCCATCAGCATCGACTTCATGAACGTCATGAGCAATGAACTGACGATCGTCGGATCGATGGGATATCCGACCGAGATCTTCGAGGTCACCAAGGACATCGTCGAGAACTGGGAGAAGTACAACGTGATCATCAGTCACACGTTTGCTTTCGACGAGCTCGCGGAGGCATTGCAGTGCGTCGCCACGCCCGGCGCGGCCGACAAGGTCGTGATCACCTTCGAGTAAGCGGGCGATTTGTGCACGAAAACGCGCGCCCACCGCGCGAAATCGTGCACAAATCGCAGGCGTGTCAGGCCTTGGCGGCTGACCGACCTGCCCTGCGGCCGTAGAAGCTGCCGTCGCCGAGGGAGACGCCGCTGGCGTAACCCCAGGCCGCCAGCCCGGCCGTCGAACGCCCGGCCGCGAACAGGCCGGGGATCGGCTCTCCGCTGACGTGCAGCACCGCCCCGTCGAGCGAGGTCTGCAGACCGCCGAGCGTGAATCCGCCGGTGCTCTCCCGCAGATCGATCGCTCCGACCGGGGAACCGACCGGACGCAACCACTGCGGCTTCTTGTGCAGCAGCGGATCCTCACCGCGCGCCGCCCCCTCGTTATAGGCGGCGATGGTGGCCTGCAGGGACCCGGGCGCCAATCCGATCTCGGCTTCCAGTTCGGCAACGGTCTCGCACACCCACGTCGGCGGCCGCAGCATCAGCTGGGGCGACAGTGAGGCCATCGCCTCGTCCTGCGCGTCGCCGTCGATGATCAGGTATGCGGTGTTGTTCTGGTGATACAGCGTCAGCTGGCCCACCCGGCCCGGGTAGGTGTCCTCGGCGACGAAGCGCTGGCCGCGCTCGTTGACCAGGACACCGCGCACCAACTGCTGCGGATCGATGAAGATCGCGACCTCGGTGGCGTCCATGTGCGCCAGATCGGCTCCGAGTGCCTGGGCCATCCGGATGGCCTGGCCGTCGTGTTGTTCGATCGAGGCCGCGGGACGGCCGGCTATCCGCGGGGCGTACTGCGCCACCATCGCGTCGTTGTAGGCGAAGCTGCCGGTGGCCAGTACCACTCCGCGGCGCGCGCGGATCGCGACGTCGGCGCCGTACTGCCGCGCGCAGATACCCACGACCCGTCCGTCGGATTCCACTACGAGGCGCTGCACCCGAACGTCGTAGAGCGCCCGCGCCCCGGCGGCCGTTGCCCTTTCGACGAGCGGCTTCATCAGCATGTAGCCGGCGCTGGACTCGCCCTGCTTCTTGTCCGACATCTGCGGCACGTGACCGCGCGGCGCCGGCGTGGCGATCGTGTTGAACGGATACGAATTCTCGCCGCCGCTGTACATCAGCCCCTGGTCGCCCATCGGCTCCCAGCCCGGCTCACCGAAGAATTCGGCCTTGAACGGCACGCCGCATTCGACGAGCCAGTCGAAGTGAGCGACGCTGCCCTCGCAATAGTCGGCGATGCGGTTGGTGTCGGCGCCGGGGCCCATGGCCACGTTGAGGAATGTGGCCATGTTGTCGACGGAATCGTCGAATCCACACGCCTTCTGCAGCGCCGTACCGCCGCCGAGGTAGATGAACCCGCCGGCCATGCTCGCGGCCCCGCCCCACGATCCGGTGCGTTCGAGCACCAGCACGTCGGCGCCGGCATGTGCGGCCTCGACCGCCGCGGCCGCACCGGCGATGCCGTATCCCGCGATCACCACGTCGGCCTCGTGGTCCCAGGAGGTGATCGACGAAGCGGGGACTGGGCGGACGTCGCCGGCCGTCATGGTCTCATCGCGGCGGGGAGGTCGCCCACCCACTGGTGGCCCCAGTAGCTGTCGGCGGTGATTTCCTCTGCTGTGTAATAGGTTTCGTCGACCCGCATGCCCTCGGTGCCGAACTCGATGTCCCAGTCGCCGGGCGCCCGGACGTAGAACGACACCATCTTGTCGTTGGTGTGCCGGCCCAGTGTCGACGACAACTGATAGCCGTCGGCGGCGATGCGGTCCAGCGCCTGCCCCACTGTGTCGAGGCTGTCCACCTCGACCATCATGTGCACCAGGCCTGGGTCGCGCACGGTCTGCGCCGGACAGATCGCCAGGCTGTGGTGGCGCTCGTTGATGCCGAGGAACCGCACCCGCACGGGCCCGAACTCCGGCGGCACCGGCACCCGGAACGCGCCGCGCGACCGAAAACCCAAGACTTCGGTGTAGAACTCGAACACCCCGTTGACATCCAGTGCTGGCAGCACCACATGGCCCAGCCCCTGTGCGCCAGTGACGAAGCGGGCCCCGAACGGCGTCACGACGGGGCTGTGGTCGAGCACCGCACCGTGGAACACCTCGAGTGCGGTGCCCGCGGGATCTTCGAACGCGATGACCTCCTCGACCCGGCGGGCGTCGGCCTCCTCCAGCGACAGTTCTTTGAACGGGACGCCTGCCGCGTCCAGGTCACGCTTGAGTTGTTCGAGCGCGGCGTGGTCGCGGACCTCCCAGCCCACGGTGACGATCCGATCGGCGTCACCGGGCTTGACGATGATGCGGGCCGCCCGTTCGTCCATCCGCAGATACAGGCACGTGTCGTCGGGGCCGCTGCCCTCGGCGAAGCCCAGGACCTTGAAGGCGAAGTGGCGCCACCGGTCGATGTCGGCGGTCTGGACGGTGACGTAGCCCAGGCTCTTCAACGTTGTCATCTGTTCTCCCTCAGATCATCGCCCGCAGCGCACCCTGAGGATCGACCCCCAGCGAGCTCAATGCGGACGCGTGGTAGATGGTGCCGGGTGTGTGGATCGCATGGGCGACGCCGGCGTGCGCGTCACGCCAATACCGTTGCAGCGGTTTGTCCATACGCAGGGCGTTGCCACCTGACCGGGCGAAGATCTGGTCGACGGCGGCCACGGCCCGCCACACCGCCTTGATCTGGTCGCGGCGTACTGCGGCGCGGTCGGCGAAGGTCACCTCCACACCGGCGTCGACCATGTCGTAGACGCGGTCGACGTTGGCCAGCAGCGCCTGGCGCGACGCCTGAATGTCGGCGGCGGCCTCACCGATCGCGTACATCACGTACGGATCGTCCTTGACGGCGACGCCACTGGCGTTGACCCGTTCGCGTTGATAGTCCAGGTGTGCGGCCAGTGCCCCCTCACAGATCCCGATGGTCGCGGAGCTGATCCCGAGCGGGAACATCGTCGACCACGGCATCTTGTACAGCGTCTTGGTCATCCCCGCCTCGAGCTGCGCGGAGCCGTCCATCACCTTCAGGCCGTCCATGGTGCGGTAGGCCGGGACGAACGCATCACGGACGATGACGTCCTTCGACCCGGTGCCGCGCAATCCGACGACGTCCCACGAATCGTGGACGATCTCGTAGTCGCTGCGGGGCAGGATCATGTGCAGGATCTGCGGCGGCATCACCGGCCTGCCGTCGGCGTCGCCGACCATCGCGCCCAGGATGATCCAGTCGCAGGCGTCGGTGCCGGAGCTGAACTGCCACCGCCCGTTGAACAGGTAGCCGCCGTCGACGGGTTTGGCCACGCCCTGCGGAGCGTACGGCGACGCGATCCAGGTGTCGACGTCGTCGGCCCAGATCTCCGCGGCCACCCGCGGATCGGCGTACGCCAGCTGGTACGGGTGCACGCCCACCACGCCGTTGACCCACCCCGCCGCCGGATCCAGCGCCGCGGTGGCCATCACGGTCTCGGCGAACTCCCGCGGATGCACCTCGTAGCCGTTGTACTCGGCGGGCTGCAACAGGCGGATGTTGCCGACCGCCTTCATGCTCTTGACGGTGGTGTCCGAGAGCTTGCCGATCTTCTCGGCCTCGACGGCCTGCTCGCGGAACTGGTCGGCCAGTTCCATCACCCGGTCGATTACCCGCTCGGTCATGAGGCGTCCTTTTCTCGTGAGGCTGTCATCGATGGTCTACCGGTATCGTGCGCCGCTCGTGGTCGAATCCCGTTCAATGGAAGTGCCGGTCAGAATTCGATGCGGACCTCGTCGGACGCCGGACGCGCCTGGCAGCCGAGGATCGTGCCTGCCTCGATGTCCTCGGGCTCGAGTATTTCGGTGTCGGGCATGTCGACCTGTCCGCTGACCAGGGTGGCCGCGCAGGATCCGCACTGCCCCTCGCGGCACGAGTACGGCACGTCGAGGCCCGCGGTGAGCATCACGTCGACGAGCGTGGCGCGGCGGGGCCACCGGAGGTGGTGCCGGCTGCCGTCCAACTCCACTTCCAGTTCGGCGTCGTCGTCGGCTCCGGTCTCGACCGGCGCGACCTCGGCGAACGGGTCACCGGTGAGCGATTGGAAGACCTCCGTGTGCACGGCGTCGCGGGGCACGCCCGCGTCGGCCAGCGCCGCCTGAACGGCCGCCATGAACGGCGCCGGGCCGCAGAGGTAGGCCTCCCCGCCTGCGAACCGCCGGGCCAGCGCCGCGAGGTGGTCCTGGCGGGGTAGTCCCTGGACCGATTCGAGCCAGTGCACCACCGTCAGCCGGCCCGGGTGCTTGGCGGCCAGATCGCGCAGTTCGGCGGCGAAGATCACCGACCGCTCGTCGCGGTTGGCGTAGACGAGCGTGATCTGTCCGTGGCCGACCGCCAGCGCCGACTTCAGGATGGACATCACCGGGGTGATGCCGCTTCCCCCGGCCCACAACACGAGGTCGCGGTCGAGGTTCTCGGGGGTGAACATCCCCGACGGCGGCAGCGATTCGATCATCTGACCGACAGTCACGTTGTCGCACAACCAATTCGACCCGTACCCACCGTCGACCCGTTTGATCGTCACCTTGGGCGCTTCGTCGGTGTGCGGGGAGCTGGCCAGGGAATAGCAGCGGGCCACCGCGCCGCCCTGCCCGCCGGGCACCCGCAACGTCAGGAATTGACCGGGCCGGTAGTCGAAACCGGCGCCGTCGGCCACCGCGAACACCAGTGAGCGCGCGTCGTGGCTCTCCTCGATGACGTCGGTCACGGTGAGTCGCACGGAATCCACGTCGGCGATCATGGGGGCCCACCGTGCGCATCCGGAATGCGACGTCCGTTGACCGGGACGGACCCCTCCGCGCACCGGCAGGCCGGGCCTAGCTTTGATCGTCGTGGACACCTCGGCTGATCAGTTGCCCAACCAGGTCGACGCGGTGGTCGTCGGCGCCGGCTTCGCGGGGCTCTACGCACTGCACAAGCTGCGCTCGCAGGGGCTGACCGTCCGGGTGTTCGAGTCTGCTCCCGACGTCGGCGGCACGTGGTATTACAACCGCTACCCGGGCGCCCGCTGTGACGTCGAGAGCGTCGACTACTGCTACTCGTTTTCCGATGAGCTGCAGCAGGAGTGGACCTGGAGCGAGAAGTACGCCACGCAGGCGGAGATCCTTCGTTACATCAATTGGGTGGCCGACAAGCTCGACCTGAGGTCCGGTATCACGTTCAACACCAACGTCACCTCTGCGGTTCTCGACGAGGACGCGCTGCGTTGGACGGTGACCACCGATACCGGCACGGTGCTGTCCGCCCGGTTCTGCATCATGGCGGCCGGGCCGCTCTCGGCGGCGCTCACCCCGCAGTTTCCCGGGCTCGACACGTTTGCGGGCGACGTCTACCACACCGCGGACTGGCCGCACGAGGACGTCGACTTCACCGGCAAGCGGGTCGCCGTCATTGGCACCGGGTCGTCTAGCATCCAGTCGATCCCGATCATCGCCGAACAGGCCGCGCGGCTCTACGTGTTCCAGCGGACGCCGAATTATAGTGTGCCGGCGGGCAACCGGCCCCTCACCGCAGAGGATGTCGCCACGGTCAAGGCCAACTACGACGAGCGGCGGCGACTGTCGTGGCGCAGCGGCGGTGGTTCACCGCACATCGCGCACCCGAAGCTGACAATGGAGGTCTCCCCCGAGGAGCGCAAGGCGGCCTTCGAGAGGCGCTGGGAGCTCGGTGGTGTGCTGTTCTCGAAGACCTTCCGTGACCAGATGATCGACCCGCAGGCCAACGAAGAGGCCCGCAAGTTCTACGAGGAGAAGATCCGCGCCGTCATCGACGACCCCGAGGTGGCCGATCTGCTCATCCCGAACGACCACCCGATCGGCACCAAGCGAATCTGCACCGACACCAACTACTTCCAGACCTTCAACCGGCCCAACGTCGAGTTGGTCAGCGTCCGCAAGACCCCCATCGAATCCGTCGACTCGGCCGGGATCAACACTTCCGCTGCGCATTACGACGTCGACGTCATCGTGCTGGCAACGGGTTTCGATGCGATGACCGGGGCACTGGCCAAGATGGACATCACCGGACGTAACGGTGAGAAACTGGCCGACGACTGGCGGGACGGACCGAGGACCTACCTGGGGCTGGGCGTGGACGGCTTCCCCAACATGTTCATCGTCTCCGGACCCGGCGCACCGGCGGTGCTGGCCAACATGGTGCTGCACGCAGAGGCCCACGTGAACTGGATATCGGACTGCATCGACTATCTGGACAGCCACGACTACGCGGCTATCGAAGCCACCCCGCAGGCGGTGGACGACTGGGGTGCCGAACTCTCGCGACGGGCCGAGGCGACGTTGTTCACACAGGCGAACTCTTGGTACATGGGCGCCAACGTGCCCGGTAAGCCGCGCGTGTTCATGCTCTTCATCGGCGGCTTCGGGGTCTACCTCGACATCTGCGCCGAAGTCGCCGAGGCCGGCTACAAGGGCTTCGCGCTCCTCAAGGCTCCGTGACACCGCGCGGTAACACTCACTCTCGCAACAGGAACGACAGCACCGCGGCCTCGAATGCCGCCTTGGCCTCGATCATGGCCCAGTGCCCGCAGTTCGGGAACACGTGCAGTTCCGCGTTGGGGATCGTGCGCATCGGGATCAATGCCATGTCCAACGGGCTGACCCGGTCGTCGCGCCCCCAGGTGAGCAACGTCGGGGCGGCGACCTTGTGCATCTGCGCCCACGGCAGCGGGGCGTCCGACGAGCGCATGAACGCCATCATCTGAGCGAACGCCGCCTTGCCGTACATGCGGCGAGCGGCGGCCAGCGTTTCCGGATCGGTCGCCAGTTCCCAGCGCTCCTCGATCAGCTGCTCCGTCACCAACTCCTGGTCGTAGACCATCGACCGCAGCCAGTCGACCAACCGCTGCCGCGTCGGATCCTCGGTGAACTCCTGCAACAGCCGGATGCCCTCGCTGGGCCCCGGGCTGAACACGTTCGTACCGATGCCGCCGATGGTCACCAATCGCCGAAGCCGGCCCGGGTGGTGGATGGCGAAGTTGATGCCGACACCACCACCCATGGAGTTGCCGACGATGTCCACGCGATCGACCCCGAGGCCGTCGAGGAACGGCGCCACCGCGGCCTGCGCGTCGATCATCGGATGTCCACCCGCGTCGTCGCTCACCCCGAACCCCGGGAATTCCAGGACGAGGCAACGGAAATGAGCACTGAACGCGGGAAGGATGCCGCGGAAGTTCCGCCATCCGGTGACGCCGGGGCCCGACCCGTGCAGGAACAGCACCGTCGGTCCCTCACCGGTGTCGTAGTAGCGCATCGTCCCCGACGGCGTCGGCAGTTCCTGCAGTTCCATCTTGTCGGTCATGTAGGGCTCCTCAGTTCGCTTCGGGGGTTTTCGCGGCGCTCAGACTGCCGCACTGTGGGCTGTCGCGAGGCCGGCTTCGGCATCGTGTCGGGCGATCACCTCGATGGTCTTCTGCAACCGCATACGGGAATCGTCTGCTGTGGCGCGGTTTTGGACCACCGCCAACATGGCCGATGCCCAGATGTCGGCGACGAGGTCACCGATCTGCCGCTGCCGAGTCGTCGGCTGTTCGCGCCCCATCGCCGACGCCAGCATGTGACTCAGCAGGGCGCGCACCAGACCCGCGTTCGTGGCCGCGACACTGTCCGCGCACAGGTAGGCGCGCGTGACGGCGTCCGCGAGTAGCGGTTGCGCCCACAACCGCCGGGTCAGGAGATCGGAGAGGTGCACCAGCCGGTCATACGGCGCCCCGATCCGATGCAGCTGCGCCCGAGCGTCCGCCTGACACAACGACAGCCACCGGTGCAGCGACGCCACCAGCAGGTCGTCCTTCGAGGCGAAATACTGGTACACGGTGCTCGGCGCCACGCCGGCCAGATCGGCCACGGTCCGGATGTGCACCGCGTCGTAGCCGTCCGCCGCCAGGTGCAGGGCAGCCGCGACGACCCGTTCCCGACGGCTCACGTTGGCCACCGCGCTGTCCATCGCTTGCAGGTTAGAGCCGTTCGACAACCGCACACAGCACTTTCTCGATGAATGGGATTCCACCCCGTCGGTGAAGCGGCGGACGCCAGGATTGGGGTGACCCGCGACCAAACGAAGGGCCAACGCATGGACGACACGTCGAGGTCGGATCCGGCGCTGCTGCGCCGGGTCGCCATCTCGAGCCTGCTCGGCACGGCCATCGAGTACTACGACTTCCTCGTGTACGGAACGATGAGCGCGCTCGTCTTCGGAACCATCTTCTTCCCCGATTCCGACCCCGCTGTGGCCACGATCGCGGCCTTCGGCACGCTCGCCGCGGGGTACGTCGCCCGCCCGGTCGGCGGAATCCTGTTCGGACACTTCGGTGATCGCATCGGCCGCAAGTCGATGCTGGTGCTGACCATGACCCTGATGGGGGTGGCGAGCTTCCTCGTCGGGGTGCTGCCGACGTTCGCCGCGGTAGGTGTCGCGGCCCCGATCATGTTGGTGTCGTTGCGCGTGATCCAGGGTGTGGCGATCGGCGGCGAATGGGGCGGGGCGACGCTCATGGTCACCGAATATGCCGAACCGCACCGCCGCGGCGCGTGGAACGGCGTGATGCAGATGGGTTCGCCGATCGGCTCACTGCTGTCGGTGGCCGTCGTCACCGCGATCACCCTCATGCCGGACGAAACATTCATGTCCTGGGGTTGGCGGGTGCCGTTCCTGGTCAGCCTGCTGCTGCTCGCGCTGGGGATCTATGTGCGGCTGTCCATCACGGAGAGTCCCGTGTTCGAAGAGGCGAAACGGGCCGGCGCCCGCCCGGAAGGCCCTCCGCTCGTCGAGGTGCTGCGAAGCCCGGGAAACCTGGTCCTCGCCTGCGCGGTCGGGATCGGCCCTTTCGCGCTCACGGCGCTGATCAGCACCTACATGATCAGCTACGCCACCGGGATCGGATACCACCGCACCGACGTGATGACCGCGCTGATCTTCACGTCGACGACGGCGCTGGTCACCATTCCGCTGTTCTCAGCGCTGTCGGACCGGGTCGGGCGACGGGCGGTGATCGTCGCAGGCGCGATCGGCATCGTCTGCTACGCATGGCCGTTCTACGCGCTGATCGATGTCGGCTCGGTACCGCTGCTCACCGCGGCGATGGTGATCGCGCAGGTGCTGCAGTCGCTGATGTACGCCCCGCTGGGCGCGCTGTTCTCGGAGATGTTCGGCACGCGGGTGCGCTACACCGGCGCCTCGATGGGCTACCAGTTCGCCGCCCTGCTCGGCGCCGGCTTCACCCCGCTGATCGCCAGCAGCCTGATGGCGGACGGGATCTCGCGGACACCGTTGGTGGCGCTGGCCGCGGGCTGCGGTGTGGTGAGCCTTGTGGCGATCTGGCGGGTCAGCGAGACGCGCGGCACCGACCTCACCGAGGGCGGCGTGCCACCCCGCGGGTCTGTTCACGGACGGAATCGGTAGCCCATCACCGCCTCGGTCAACAGATGGACGGGGTGGGCGGGGTCGTCCTCGAGCTTGCGACGCAGTTGGCCCAGTCACTCGAGGCCGTCGAGCGCCACGTTCAGTTCGAGGACGTTGACCCGCGGTTCGCCGAGGAAGCCGAGTGTGCGTCCCTGGGTGTGGGCGGCAACGAGGGTCCGGACCTGCTCAGGGCTGATGCCCCGTGCCGCCGCGACCCGGTCGACCTGCAGGTCGGCGTAGGCCGGCGAGATGTGCGGGTCCAGACCGCTACCGCTCGCGGTGACCGCGTCGGCGGGCACCTCCGGGCGGGCGGAGGCGCTGCCGCGGATCGGCACGATCTGCCCGAGGCGGTAATCCTCTCCCGCGGCAGCGCATTGGACACGCACGCCCTCGTAGTCGTCGAGGAACGGGCGGTCCGTGATCTCACACGGCTCGTTGACGCTGACGACCGTGGTCGGGTTGGTGACGTTGCCGTCAGCGCCACGCGGTCCGATGACCGACAGCACGGCCCCGACCCCGCCGCCGGTGCAGAACGGGCGCGCGCCATCGACGCCGTCGAGCTCGCCGATGGCCTTGCTGCGTTCACACACCTGGGTGAGCAGACTCGTCCGGTCGGGGGTGTCGATGATGTCCTCGGGCCCGAGATTGCCGGCGCTGGTGGCCATCGGATCGTAGCCGTCGCCTGCGGCCGACGGCCGGCCCTGGAAGTACTGTGGCAGCGGATTTCCGTCGGCGTCGGTGTAGAGCTGGCCGATCAGGCTGCTCCCCACGGCTTTTCCGTCGACTTCGATGATCGAGCCGTTGGCGTTGTCACGCAGGCCCGGCAGTTGAGCGACCAGCCAGATGAGCGCGGGGTAGGCCAGGCCCAGCAGCACGGTGAGCACGAGCAGCGCCCGCAGCGCCGCGGTGTGTTGACGGACGATCGTGGAGAACGACATGGTCACATTCCTGGGAAGAGTTGGACGACGAGATCGATGAGCTTGATCCCGATGAACGGTGCGATGATTCCGCCGAGGCCGTAGACGGACAGGTTGCGGGTCAACAGCTTTGACGCGCTGCTCGGCGTGTACCGAACACCGCGTAATGCCAGCGGGATCAGCGCCACGATGACGACCGCGTTGAAGATGACGGCGGCCAGGATCGCGGACTGCGGGCTGTGCAACCGCATGATGTTGAGCAGATCCAGTCCGGGGAACAGGCCGACGAACAACGCCGGGATGATGGCGAAGTACTTGGCGATGTCGTTGGCGATCGAGAACGTCGTCAACGCCCCTCGGGTGATGAGCAGCTGCTTGCCGATCTCGACGATCTCGATGAGCTTGGTCGGGTCGGAGTCGAGGTCCACCATGTTGCCTGCCTCTTTGGCCGCCGAGGTACCGCTGTTCATCGCGACGCCGACGTCGGCCTGGGCCAGCGCGGGTGCGTCGTTGGTGCCGTCACCGGTCATGGCGACGAGCTTTCCGCCGGCCTGCTCCTTCTTGATCAGCGCCATCTTGTCTTCGGGCGTGGCCTCGGCGAGGAAGTCGTCGACGCCGGCCTCGTCGGCGATGGCTCTGGCGGTCAACGGGTTGTCACCGGTGATCATCACCGTGCGGATCCCCATCCGGCGCATCTCGTCGAAGCGTTCGCGCATACCCTGTTTGACGACGTCCTTGAGGTGGATGACGCCGAGCACCGCCGCCTTCCCGTCCCGGATCTGACCGACCACCAGCGGGGTGCCGCCTGCTGCGGACACGCTGTCGACGAGCTCGCCGAGCTGGGCGGGAGCGGTGCCGCCCGCCGCGCGGATCCACTCGGCCACCGATGCGGCGGCACCCTTACGCAGCTGCAGCCCGTCCAGGTCGACACCGGACATCCTTGTGGTGGCGCTGAATTCGATCCAGTTGGCGTGGGTGAGTTCACCCGGGGTGCGGGCCCGCAGCCCGTACTGCTGTTTGGCGAACACCACGATCGAGCGGCCCTCGGGCGTCTCGTCGGCCAGGCTCGACAGCTGCGCCGCGTCGGCGAGCTGTCCGTCCGTCACGTTGCGAAGCGGAAGGAACGCTGCGGCCTGCCGGTTGCCGAGGGTGATGGTGCCGGTCTTGTCGAGGAGCAGCGTGTTGACGTCGCCGGCGGCCTCCACCGCGCGGCCGGACATGGCGAGCACGTTGCGCTGCACCAGGCGATCCATACCGGCGATGCCGATCGCCGACAGCAGCGCGCCGATGGTGGTCGGGATCAGGCAGACCAACAAGGCCACCATGACGATGCCGGTGACGCCGTTGCCGTCGAGCGCCAGTGTGTCCGGCACGCCCGGATTGTTGGCCTTGGAGAAGATCGCCAACGGCTGCAGCGTCGCGACCGCGAACACGAAGATGATCGTCAGCGCCGACAGCAGGATGTTCAGCGCGATCTCGTTCGGGGTCTTCTGCCGGTTGGCGCCCTCGACCAGGGAGATCATCCGGTCGATGAAGCTGTCACCCGGCTTCTGGGTGATCCGCACGACGATGCGGTCCGACAGCACCGTGGTGCCGCCGGTGACGGCGGACCGGTCCCCACCCGACTCGCGGATCACCGGTGCGGATTCACCGGTGATGGCGGATTCGTCCACGGAGGCAATGCCTTCCACGACGTCGCCGTCGCCGGGGATGACCTGGCCGGCCTCCACCACGACGATGTCGCCCTGGCGGAGCAGGGGTGCGGCGACCTCTTCTTCACGCCCGGGTGAGGTCGGCGACCAGCCGGTGAGACGGCGCGCGGTGGTCGATGCCTTCGTCCTGCGCAGGGTTTCGGCCTGCGCCTTGCCCCGGCCTTCGGCGACTGCTTCGGCGAGGTTGGCGAAGACCACCGTCAGCCACAACCAGGCCACGATCAGCCAGCCGAACCAGCTGGGATTCGCGACGGTGCACAGTGTCGCCCATACCGCGCCGATCTCGACGATCAGCATGACGGGGTTGTGCCACAGCGTGCGGGGGTCGAGTTTGCGCAGCGCGTCCGGCAGCGAGTGCAACAGCACCGTCGGGTCGAGCAATCCGCCCTGGACGCGCTTGGGTTGTCCCGAGTGCTCTGGTGCCGGCGACGACACGGATTCGATGGTGGGAACAGACATCAGTGGATTCCTTCGGCAAGCGGGCCCAGTGCCAGCATGGGCAGGAAGGTGAGTGCGACCAGGATGAGGGTGACGCCGGAGACCATGCCGACGAACTGCGGCCGATGCGTCGGGAGGGTGCCCACCGACTCCGGTGTCTTGGCCTGCCTGGCCAGGGATCCCGCCAAGGCCAGCACGAGGATGACCGGTAGGAAGCGGCCGAAGAGCATCGCCAGTCCCAGTGCGGTGTTGTACCACTCGGTGTTGACCGTGATGCCGGCGAACGCCGAACCGTTGTTGTTGGCGGCGGAGGTGAACGCGTAGAGCACCTCCGACAGGCCGTGCGGGCCTGTGTTCAGCATGCCGGCACGCTGACCCGGCATCGCCATGGTGACCGCGGTGCCGGTCAGCACGATCAGCGGTGTAATCAGGAAATACGTTGCGGCGAGCTTGATCTCACGCGGGGTGATCTTCTTGCCGAGGTATTCCGGGGTGCGTCCTACCATCAGGCCCGCGACGAACACGGTGATGATCGCCAGGACCAGCATCCCGTAGAGGCCCGATCCGACTCCGCCGGGCGCGACCTCGCCGAGCTGCATGTTGAACATCGTCATCATGCCGCCGAGGCTGGTGTAGGAGTCGTGGAACGAATCGACCGCACCGGTGGACGTCAGGGTGGTGGCGGCCGCGAAGACCGCGGAGTTCGCCACGCCGAACCGCTGTTCGACACCCTCCATCGCCCCACCGACCGCGGTCGGGACGGTGCCGTGCGCCTGCAGCTGGAACAGCATCGTCAGGCTGACGCTGGCGACGGCGATCACGGCCATCACCGCGGTGATCGCCAGCCCCTGCTTGCGGCTGCCGACCATCCGGCCGAACGTGCGCGGCAGCGCGAACGGAATGAGCAGGATCAGGAAGATCTCGAACCAGTTGGTGAAAGTGTTGGGGTTCTCGAACGGATGCGCCGAGTTGACGTTGAAGAACCCGCCCCCGTTCGTGCCGAGTTCCTTGATGACCTCCTGGCTGGCCACCGGGCCGCCGGGCACGGTCTGCTGCGCCCCGGCGAGGGTGTTGACCACCTCGTCGTGCGGGCCGAAGTTCTGGATCACCCCCGC
The DNA here is from genome assembly GCF_010731695.1 of Mycolicibacterium litorale. Lineage (NCBI taxonomy): Bacteria > Bacillati > Actinomycetota > Actinomycetes > Mycobacteriales > Mycobacteriaceae > Mycobacterium > Mycolicibacterium litorale. The sequence continues at coordinate 4,006,784 of NZ_AP022586.1, read as the reverse complement.
GGCGACCAGCACGATCGCGCCGATGACCGAAATCGGCAGCAGCACACGAAGAGTGCCGCGCACCAGGTCCACCCAGAAGTTGCCGAGTTCGCCCGTGCTGCGCCGAGCCAGGCCACGCACGAACGCCATGGCGACGGCCATCCCGACCGCGGCGGAGACGAAGTTCTGCACGGCCAAGCCGGCCATCTGCACCAGGTGCCCCTGGGTGGACTCACCCGAGTAGGCCTGCCAGTTGGTGTTGGTCACGAAGCTGACCGCGGTGTTCCACGCCAGCGCCGGTGTCATCTCGGTGCCCGGCTCGTCAAGGTGCAGCGGCAGCTTGCCCTGCACGAGCTGGAACACGAACAGGAACGTCACGCTGACCGCGGAGAACGCCAGCACGGCGCGGGCGTAGCCACCCCACGTCTGCTCGGCTCCGGGGTTCGCGCCGATCAGGCGGTAGACCACCCGTTCGGCCCGCAAGTGCTTGTCGGAGCTGTAGACCCGGTACATGTAGTCGCCGAGCGGCACGTGCAGGCCGGCGATCACGACGATCAGTGAGGCGAGGAAGACGATCCCCGCGACGGTCGATGTCACTAGAACCTCTCCGGGAACAGCAGCGCCGCGGCCATGAAGAGCGCGATCAGGATCGCCAGCCCCAATCCGATGCCGTTGGCGGCGCTCACAGCCGCTCCACCAACTTCTGCACCAGGCCGAACAGCGCGAAGATCGCGACCGTCAGCACCAGGTAGACCACTACGGACACCATGACTCCCGTTCCACTCGATATCGGACGAGAGCCGAAGCTAGACCCGGTTTGCGGGCGGAAACCGGTTCTTGACGGTTTGTTGACGCCCCCGAGGCGTTTGTTTACGGGAATCGATTCGGGCGCGGCTGCCGCGCCACCGAATTCCGTGACGTATCGGGAAGCACGTCGGCTGCAGGAGCTCGCTCACCGGGTCGCAGCCGCCGACATCGCGCGCAGGGAGGGGGACTCACGCCCGTGGCCTTCGAGGCGTCGTGGTGGCATGTGTACAACGACATGGCCGCCGGTGAGGCGGACGTCAGACACACCGGACCGGCGGACCGATGAGCGACCTGCTGTTCGTCGTGGCGATGCTGATGTTGTGGGGGTTGCTTGCTGCGGATCCGTGTCCTCGATCTGCGCGACGCCCGAGCAGACGCGTGCGCCTAGTTGCGGAACCGCCTGAGGTACCCCACGAGCCGGCGGGCGGGAACCGGCTCGGGCCAGTCGTCCGGACGGAAGTGGGCGTCGGTGCCTCCATCCACGAAGACGATACTGCCGCAGAGGAAGTCGGCCGCGTCGGACAGCATGAACCGGATCCAGTCGGCGAGTTGACCGGCGTCCCCGAAACCGCCCACCGGGACGGGGAACCGCTGGACCGCCTTGGCCTGCCGCGGCGACGCCAACTGCTCCTCGAGCAGCGGCGTCATGATGGCCCCGGGTGCCAACGCGTTCAACCGGATACCGGCGCGCGCCCACTCCGGCCGGACCGCATGGCGCCGTACCCAGCGGCTGACGGCGATCTTCGACGCCGCGTAGATGAGCGCCGGCGCCACCGGTCCGAACAGCCGCACCGCGCGAACCGCCTTGTCGACGTCGCCGGCGAGCAGCGCCTTCACCGCGCGCTCGGGCACCATCGGCGTCGTGGTGGTGGAATTACTGGAGATGACAACGACTTTCGCATTGCCGGCAGCCGCCAGCGCGGGTCGCCAACCCTCGAGCAGTTCGACGACGCCACGATAGTTCACCTCGGCGATCAGCCGCGCCCGTCCCGCGCCGTTGCCGGGCCCGATACCCGCGGCGAGCACGGCGCCGTCGAGGTGACCGTCCGCTGCACTGATCACCTGCGCGACCGCCCGTGCGCGTCCGTCGTGGGTCGACAGGTCGGCGACCACGTCGGCCTCTTTCAGATCGACGCCGATGACCCGGTGACCGTCCGCCCGCAACCGGTCGACCGTTTCGCGTCCCATTCCCGATGCCGAACCCGTTACCGCATAGGTGCCCATGCCCGAGCCCTCCCCATGTGATGTGTTGTGGCACCGACTTTGGCACACCGGCCCGGCCGACATCACCGCGGGGCGCCACCGTCAGACCTACACTCGCGAGATGGCGGAACCGCCGATCACCGATGACGGCCACCACGTCGTGATCAACGGACGGAAATGGCGCGCCACCGACCCGTCGATACCCGCAGAACGCCGGGCGGAGCTGACCCGAATCCTCATGGCGTGGCGCAGGGAGGTGCGGCGCGCGATGGGCACCGAAAATGAACCGGCGGCGCGGGCGGGCGTCCACGCGGCGAAGGTGGCGCTGGGTGAACGCGGCACGCCGCCGTGGTGGGACCAGACCGACGCGCAGCGCCGGGCGCGATGGCAGGCCGACGTCCCGATGCCCGGCGGACCGTAGGATCGGGACGACGAGAGGACCAGACATGCCGGAGAACACCGTGGTCGTCGGCATCGACGGCAGCGACAGTGCGCTGCAGGCCGCCCGCTGGGCGGGCGCGGTGGCCGCCGCCTGCGGTTCGTCGCTCCACATCGTGCACGCGATGCCGAGCATCGGGCGCAACCTCACCGAGACCGCCGCAGCCATCCAGGCGGCGATCATGACCTACCAGCGCGACTCCGCGCTGATTTTCCTGAGGGCCGCGAGTGACGCCGTCCGAAAGGACCGGCCCGAGCTCGCCGTGACCACAGAGGCCAGCGAGACACCCGTCGACGAGGCCCTGATCGATGCCAGCGGTGCGGCCCGGCTGATCGTGCTCGGCGGTAAGGACGTCACCGGCGCGGCCGCGGTCCTGCTCGGCTCGACGACGCTGCGGGTGGCCACCCACGCGGTGTGCCCCGTCGTGGCGTTTCGCGGTGACAAGGTCGCGGTGTCGGACAAGCCGATCGTCGTGGGCGTCGACGGCACCGGCGCCGGCGCCGGCGTCCTGGCCACGGCGTTCGACTTCGCGAAAGCGCTGAACGTCGGACTCGTCGCCGTGCGGTCCTGGACCACCCGGGCACCGGCGGGTGACGTCACCATCCCCTTCCTGATCGACTGGGACGCACTGGAGACGGCCGAGTGGTCCGCGTTGACCGGACTCGTGGACGAATGGCGTCAGCGCTACCCCGAGGTGAAGGTGGAATGCGCGGTGGAGACGATGTCACCGGGCCGGGCGCTGTTGAGCCACGCCGCCGACGCGCAACTCGTGGTGGTCGGCAGCCGAGGCCGAAATGCGCTGGCCGGTCTGGTGCTCGGGTCGACGAGCATGAACCTGCTGCACCACAGCCCGATCCCGGTGATGGTCACCCGAGCGCAGGCCGACTGATCACGGCACCTGCGGTCTGATCTCCTCCACTACCCACTGGGCGTAGTCGAGGTACTCGTCCACACCGCTGACCGGCGGCAGCGGCACGGCACTGACCGTGACGCCCTGCTCACTGAGCCAGCACAGCCGGTCGACGATTTCCGCCGCAGCCATACCCGGTCGGCCGTTCGGGTCGTCGCGTGCGACATGGCCCTCACCGACCCGGGCGGTCCCCAGGCCGTGGACGACGTCGAACGGCCTGCCGTCGTAGCCGGGCTGGGATGTGATGAACGCGACCCGTTCGGCGATCCTGTCGGGCGGGGTGAGGAACGACCACCAACCGGACGCGTACTTCGCCGCCCGCCGCAGCGCGGCATCTGCGTCGCCGCCGATCCAGATCGGCAGGTGCGGTTTCTGCACCGGTTTCGGCTCGAACGCGACGTCGTGGAACGACACGAACTCACCCTCGAAGCTGGGGGAGTCGCTGGTCCACAGTTCGACGATCGCCGCGAGGTACTCATCGGCGATGCGGCCACGCTTGTGGAACGGGACGCCGAGCAGCTCGAATTCCCTTTCGAGCCAACCGACCCCGAACGTCACCATCATCCTTCCGCTGCTCATCCAGTCCGCGGTCGCGAGTGCCTTCGCAAGCACGATGGGATGCTGGAGCGGTAGCACGGTGATGCAGGAGTTCAGGCGAATGCGTTCGGTCGCACCGGCGAGGTAGGCCTGGGCGACGGTGGACTGCAGGTAGTGCGGCCCGGACAGTTCGACGTGCTCACTGGGGATCACGAAATGCTCGGGGACCGCGATCATGTCGTAGCCCCACGCGTCGGCGCACTTGGCCATCCGGGTCTGGTCGGCGCCGGTGACCGACTCCTCCCAGGGTTGCATCATCGCCTTGAGCCGCAGCATGTGCGGCAGGTTGAAGACGAGTTTCACCCAGAGCCTCCCTGCGCTACTTGAGCATGCTGCCCGCGTCCACCGTAACGGGAAGTCCCGTGATGTAGCGGGACTCGTCGGAGGCCAGGAACAGGACGGCGTTGCTGATGTCGATCGGTTCGACCCAGCCGACGGGGAGCACGTGCATGAACTTCGCCGCCACCGCGAGGTCGTCGACGCCGGGGTTCTCCAGATCCGGCCGGAAGAGCTTCTTCGTGCCCTCGTTCATGAACAGCGGCGTGTTGACGTTGGTGGGGCACACCGCGTTGACCCTGATGGAGTGCTGCCCGAGCTCCACCGCGAAAGTCCGCATCAGCCCGATGACTCCGTGTTTGGCGGCGATGTAGTGACCGGTGTGCGGGTACGGTTTGAGCCCGCCCACCGAGCTGGTGAGGATGATCGACCCGCCGTGACCGCCCGAGAGCAGGTGCGGGACAGCGGCTTTGACCGTTTTCCAGACCCCGGACAGGTTGACGTCGATCATGTCGGTCCAGTCGTCCTCGCTGGTCTTGTCGAGCGTCTGACCGCCGTTGCCGATGCCGGCGTTCGCGACGACGATGTCGAGTCGGCCCAGCTGCTCGACCCCGCTGCGGACCACGGCGTCGAGCGCGTCGAAGTCCCGCACGTCGACTTCCGCGGTCACGATGCGGCGGTTGAGCCCCTTGACCAGATCGGCTGTCTGAGCGAGGTCGTCGGGCGTGGCCGGCGGGATGTCGGTGTTGCTGCTGATCGGCCCGCACACGTCGACGGCGATGATGTCGGCGCCCTCCTCAGCCAGCCGCACGGCGTGACTGCGGCCCTGTCCGCGCGCGGCACCCGTGATGAACGCGACCTTGCCGTCGACCCGACCACCCATGTCGCCACCTCTCTGATTTCGCCTTCCGATCAAAACTGATCGGTCGATCAGGAGCGTGGCATCGCAGCCGTGGGTTGTCAACCCTCCTGGGGTGCGGAGTCGAGCAGGCTCAGCTGGTGTTCCATGAACCGGCGGAGCTCGTCGTGTCCGAGCGTGACGCCGACCGCGCTCTCGTTGCACAGGCTGCGGGCGGTCTGCGCGATGAGCATCGACACCGCGGTGGGCGGGTACTTCTCCAGGTCGACGCCCCGGGCGCGCAGGGCCACCGTGACCGCCGCGGTCTCGATGTCGCGGACCCGTTCGGCGTAGGACTTGAGTTCGGTGCGGATGGCCTTGCGGTGGTTGGCGAGTGCCATGAACTCGGCGTTCAGGCCGGTGAGTCGTTGATCGCTGTTCATCCGCCACAGCGTCTGTAGCGGGTCCTCGTCGGTAAGGGCTTCGCGCATGCGTTCCAGCGAGACCTCCGCACCCGCCCGCAGCACCTCGACGAACAGGTCGTCCATGGTGGGGAAGTAGTAGTAGACGAGTGCCTGTTTGACGCCTGCCTCGGCCGCCACGCGGCGCGACGTCGCCGCGGCGTAGCCCTCGTCGCGCATGATCTTGGCGGTCGCCTCGATGAGGCGATGTCGGGCTCCGGTGTCCATCCGGGCTTTCCGGGGCGCTGTCATTCAGCGAACCGTCGCTCGGAGAATCCTTGACCGCCCGTCGGGCACCGTGATAGGCATGGCGCATTCTATCAACCTGATCGATCGATCAGGATACGGCCGTGTCAAAGGAACTGATCGTCGTGACCGATCTCGCCTCAGTCGACTACTTCTCCGACCCCGACGTCAGCCAGAACCCGTACGAGTACTGGGACCGGCTGCGCGAGCAGGGCCCCGTCACCAGGGAGCCACACCACGGTGTGGTGGCGGTGACGGGTTACCAGGAGGTCATGGCGGCCTTCCGGGATCACGACCACTTCTCCGCGGTCAACGCGATCGGAGGGCCGTTCCCGCCGCTTCCGTTCGAGCCCCGCGGTGACGACATCACCGCACAGATCGAGGCGCACCGCCACCTGTTCCCGATCCACGAACACATGGTCGTCATGGACCCGCCCGCCCACGAGCGGGCCCGGTCGCTGCTCAGCAGACTCCTCACGCCGCGTCGCCTCAAGGAGAACGAGGACTTCATGTGGCAGCTGGTCGACCGCCAGATCGACCAGTTCATCGGCAACGGCAGGTGTGAGTTCCTGTCGGAGTACGCGAAACCTTTTGCGACGTCGGCCATCATCGATCTGCTCGGGGTCCCCGAACGCGACCGCCCCGAGTTCCTCGCCGCGCTCGGGGCAGAGCGCTCGGACGGCAGCCGCGTCGGGGCGCTCGACGGCGAACCGGTGGGCCTCGACCCGCTGCAGTATCTGGACGACAAGTTCGCCGGATACCTGGCCGAGCGACGCCGCCAACCCCGTGAGGACGTGCTCTCCGGAATGGCGACCGCGACCTATCCCGACGGCTCTATCCCGGACCTGATGGAGGTCGTCAAACCCGCGACGTTCCTGTTCGCCGCGGGGCAGGAGACGGTGACCAAACTGCTCAGCGCAGCCGTCCAGACCCTCGGGGACCGACCGGAGTACCAGGACATCCTCCGCGAGGACCCCGGCCGGATCCCGGCGTTCATCGAGGAATCGCTACGCATGCACGCGCCGACGAAGGTCGACTTCCGGTTGGTCCGCAAGACCACGACGCTGGGGGATGTGCCGCTGCCGGCCGGCACCGTCGTGATGCTGTGCCTGGGGGCCGCCAACCGCGATCCCCGCAAGTTCGACGATCCCCACGAGTTCCGGCCGGACCGCAAGAACGTGCGCGAGCACCTGGCCTTCGGGCGCGGGATCCACACCTGCGCGGGCGCACCGCTCGCGAGGGTCGAAGGCAAGGTCACCGTGCACCGTCTGCTGAATCGTCTGCGCGACATCACGATCGACGAGACGGTGCACGGTCCGAGGGAGCGCCGGACCTACAGCTACGAGCCCACCTTCCTGCTCCGCGGGCTGACGAAGCTGCACATCGAGTTCACAGCCTCGTGACGACGAGCGCTCAGCGGTCTTCGGCGGCCCACTCCTCGGTGACCCGCTGCTTCTGCTCGCTGATCATCTGATCAAGGTGGGCGGCCTTGGGCCAGCCGTAGTGCGCCGCGAAATGCAGTGCCAGTTCGTCCATCTCGTCAAACGACAGGTCACGGCTCTTGAGCGCGGCATACACGTGGCTCAGGATCGGATAGGGAGCGTCCTGGAACGCCACGCAGGTGACGGTGATCAGCCTGCGTTCCTTCCTGCCGAGGCCGGGCCGTAGCCACATCTCTCCGAAGACGAAGTTCAGGATGCCCGCACCCGAGTACGGGTTGTCGCGGGTCGGTGCGAACGGCAGGCAGTTGATGTCCTTGAAGGCCTGTTCGCCGACGGTCAGCCGTTCCTCCGGGTCGACGGGAGTGTCGAGGGATGGCATCCGTTCCGGCGGCGGGACCTGCTGGCCACGGTCACGGTGGATGCGGTCCCACAGCTCGTCGACGATCATGTTGAACCGCGCGGCCTTCGGCCACCCGGCGTATACGGCGAAATGCAATACCGCCTCGCGCATCTCGGTGATCGTCACGTCCCCGCTGTTGAGCGCGGCATAGACGTGGTCGCGCAGCGGTGCCTCCGCATCGGCGGCCGCGACGCAGGCCAGTGTGACGAAGCGCCGTTCTCTGCGGCTCAGCCCGGGACGCTGCCACACCTCGGCGAAGACGAAGTCGGCGAGCCGCGCCATGGCGGGCGAATGCGGCTCCGGAGCGGGCGTGGTCATCACCTCCGCATACGCACGTCGAACCCGCTCGTAGGAGTCGACGTCCGGTTCACCGCAGCGAGACACCGGCATCCACCTTGAACTCGAGACCCGTGACGTACCGGGATTCGTCGGAGACCAGGAACAGCACCGCATTGCTGATGTCGATCGCTTCGGCCATCACGATGGGCATCGCGTTGAGGAAGATCGGCACCAGGTCGGGCCGGGCCTCGCCGAGCAGCGCGTGCAGCGACTCCGGGCGCATCCCGGTCTCCACGCCAGTGGGGTGCACGGTGTTGACCCGGATGTCGGCTGCGGCAAGTTCATTGGCCAGAGCGCGGCTCAACCCCACGACCCCGTGCTTGGACGCCGTGTACGGGGTGTGCAGCGGGGTGCCCTTCACACCGGCCGCCGAGCTGATGTTGATCAGGCTGCCGCCCCGCTTCATCAGGTGGGGCAGCGCGGCTGCGCACGTGTTCCATGTGCCGATCAGATTGACGTCGACGACGGCGCGCCACTGCTCGGACGTGGTGGTGTCCCACGTCCCGACGGTGAGTACCCCGGCGTTGGCGACCGAGGCGTCCAGCCCGCCCAGCTGTGCCACTCCGTCGTCGACCGCCGCCGACAACGCCGCCGCATCGCGGACGTCGACGACGTGGCTGACCACCCGGGCGCCCTGCTCTTCGGCCAGCCGTACGGTCTCGTCGAGTTCTGCCGTTGTGGCAAGGGGGTATTCGAGTTCCGGGATCGACCGGCAGATGTCGATGACGATGAGGTCGGCGCCTTCTTCGGCCAACCGCACCGCATGGCTGCGACCCATTCCGCGGGCGGCTCCCGTGATCAGTACGCGTTTACCCGCGGCGCGTCCGCTGCGGTCGCTCACAGCTTGTTGCAGAAGCCGGCGTCGACGGGGAAGGTCACCCCGGTGACGAATCGGGCCGCGTCGGAGACCAGGTAGGCGATCGCGCTACTGATCTCCTCCGGCTCCAGCAGCTGCACCGGCATCGGATTCTGCAGGTGCGGTCCGCCGTCGGGATAGTTCTCGAGGAAGGCGGTCATCGCGGGGTTGACCGCCATCATCGTGTTGACGGCCGTCGGGTGCACGGTGTTCACCCGGATGCTCTGTGGTGCAAGCGCGTTCGCCAGGGTGCGCATCAGTCCCACGATGCCGTGTTTGGAGGCCGAATATCCGAGGCCGCCACCCTGCAGACCGCCGAAACCGCGTAAGCCGGCGGTCGAGCTGGTGAAGACGATCGCCCCTCCCCGCTGACCGGCGATCAGATGGGGGATGGCCGCCTTGGCGGTGTGGAACGAGCCGACCAGGTTGACGTCGACCACATCGGTCCACATCTCGAGGTCTTCCTCGATGGTCAATTCGCGAAAGGCCATCGGCGCGATACCGGCGTTGGCGCAGACGATGTCGAGACGGCCGAAGTGTTCGACCCCTGCGTCCAGCGCTGCCTTCAGCGCGTGGAAGTCCCGGACGTCGGCGATCGAACCGAGCATTTTTCCGCCCTGAGCCTCGACCAGAGCGACGGTCTCGTCGAGCTCGTCGCGGCGGGCCATCGGATACCCGTTGGACGCGATGTCCGTGCAGATGTCGACGCCGATGATGTCTGCGCCGTCGGCCGCCAGGCGGATCGCGTGGCTGCGGCCCTGCCCGCGGGCGACGCCCGTGATGAACGCGACCTTGCCGTCCAGAGTGCCCATCGATCCTCGCTTCGTTGCGGTGGGAGAGTTAGTAACTGCGTTACTGGTTCCGCACGGTAACCTAGTTACTCACGCGTGGCAAGGGAGTTGAGCGGATGGACGGAACCGGGAACCGAAGTGAAGATCGGTTGCTCGATGTCGTGGTGGAGATCCTCGGCGCCGACGGCTACGACGCGGTTCAATTGCGGGAGGTCGCGCGGCGCGCCCGTGTCTCGCTGAGCACGATCTACAAGCGCTATGCCACTCGCGACGAGCTGATCCTCGCCGCGCTGGAGGCGTGGATGGAGGACCACCGCTACTCCGGGGTCACCCCACACGCCCGGGATGCGGGCACGTCGCTCTACGAAGCACTGATGGACCTGTTCCGCACGATCTTCGAACCGTGGGAACAGCATCCGGGCATGTTGACGGCGTACTTCCGCGCCCGGTCATCGCCGGCGAGCGGGCAGAAACTGCTGCAGCGGGGCCTCGACGTCGTGGTTCCCGCCGGTCTGGAGCTGCTCGCAGGCGTCGACGACGACTTCATCGCCGACCTCAACGCCGTCGTCGCCAGCGTCGTCTACGGGCTGCTCGGCCGGTTCTCCACCGGCGAGATCGTTATCACCGAGATCCTCCCGACCCTGGACCGCACGGTCTACTGGCTGACCGCGGGTTACGAGGCCAAGCGCTCAGCGCTCCCCGTACATGCGCGCGATGTCCGGTGAATCCAGCCAGCCCGAATAGGTGGGCCGCTTCGGCCACCCGTCCGGGGAGTCCTGCCATTCCTCCTGGCGGCCCCACGGCAGGAGGTCGATCAGCGCGAAGCTGTGGCTGAGTTGTTCGGTACCGCGGCCGTTGGTGTGCCACGTGCGGAACACGGTGTCACCGTCGCGCATGAAGACGTTGACGCCGAAGCCGCCGCCGGGCGGGGCGTCGACGTCGGCGCCGAATGAACTCTCTGACGACGAGTACCAGTCCATCTTGTTGCCGACCTTCTCGCGGTACGCCAGCGCTTCCTCGATGGGACCGTTCGTCACGATGACGAACCGGGCGTCGTAGTTGTCGAGGAATTCGAGCCGGGTGAACTGCGACGTGAAGCCGGTGCATCCGCCGCACTGCCATTCCTGGCCATCGGTCCACATGTGGTTGTAGACGATGAGCTGCCTGCGGCCCTCGAACACGTCCGCCAACCGGACCGGTCCCTGCGCCCCGATGAGGGTGTAGTCCGGCATCCGCACCATGGGCAGGCGCCGGCGCTGTGCAGCGATCGCGTCGAGTTCACGGGTCGCCGCCTTCTCGCGGCGGCGCAGATCCTCGAGCGCTGCGCGCCAGGTCTGTTCGTCGACTTCGGGCGGTAGCGCCGGGGCGGCATCGTGCAGCGGGCGGTCGGGCGTTCCAGTGGTCATCGCGGTCTCCCCGTCGGTCGTGCGACTCGTTCTCTGGTACTGACCAAGTGTCGCGCCGAAAGTCATCGCAGGGTGCTACTTGTCGGACCTTCGAACTAGTGTTCGAATCATGGCTGGGGAGTTCAGTGCAGCGGTCGATCGCCTGAGGGTGGTGGTCGCCGATCTGCAGACCGCCGCGTCGGTGGCGATACCGGCTGGCGTGAGGTGCGACTTTGCTGCTGGCCCCCATTGGCCGCGGCCGTCCTATCGGGTGGAATCGGTTCACAGCAACCCGAGCCGACAGGAGACGCGCCCATGCCCGTTCCACATCCCCACGGACGACGTGGCCGTTGCGCATCGATCGCTGGTGCGGCACTGGCGGTGGCCGGGTTGGTCGCGGCACCGACTGCCGCGGCGGCGCCCTGTCCCGACGTCGAGGTGGTGTTCGCCCGCGGCACCGGTGAGCCCGCCGGAATCGGCGTCGTCGGTGAGAGTTTCGTCGACAAGTTGGAGAACGACATGGGTGGCAAGTCGGTGAGCACGTACGCCGTGAACTATCCGGCGTCCTACGACTTCCTGGCGGCAGCGGATGGTGCGAACGACGCCAGCGCGCACGTGCAGGGCACGGTCGCCGCATGCCCGGGCACCGCGATCGTGCTCGGCGGCTACTCGCAGGGCGCCGCGGTGATCGACGCCATCACGGCGGCCCCGGGTCCCGCACTCGGGTTCACCAATGTGATGCCGCCCCAGATCGCCGACCATGTCGCCGCCGTAGCGGTGTTCGGCAATCCCTCCGACCGGATCGGGCTGCCGCTGACGGCCGTCAGTCCGCTCTACGGCGCCAAGACCATCGACCTCTGCACTGTCGGCGATCCGATCTGCTCCGTCGGTGACGACCGCGCCGCCCACAGCCTGTATGTGCAGTCCGGCATGACGTCGCAGGCGGCGACGTTCGCCGCGCAGCGCCTGTCCGCTACGGCGCCACAGACGTTGGCGTGACACTCGAACCGCGGTCCGGCAGCTCCCCGAGCAGCTCGTCGAGGAAGCCGCCCGCTTCCCGCGCCGCGCGCTCGACGTCCCCGGCGGCGATCGCGTCGACGAGCCCGCGGTGCTGGATCCGTGGCGACATCCGGGTCTCGCTGGTGGTCGCCACGCTCGCGGTGACCACCTCGGTGAGCCCGCGGTACAACTCGGTCAGTACCGCGTTGTGCGACGCCCGCACCACGGTGAAGTGCAACTCCGCGTCCGCCAGCACGAACTCGTCGTGGTCGTCGAGTGCGTCGCGACGGGCGAGCAGCGCACGCATCTCGGCGAGGTCCTCGTCGGTCCTCGCGGCGGCCGCCAACCGGGCGCCCTCCACTTCGAGACAGCGCCGGACCTCGAGCACCTCGCGCAGTTCGGAACCGCACAGCCTGCGCAACGCCCCGGACACCTCGCTGGTGGCGCGGACGTAGGTGCCGTCGCCCTGACGGACCTCGAGGATCCCGCCGTGGGCGAGCGCACGCACCGCCTCGCGGACCGTGTTGCGCCCGACGCCCAGCGCCGCGACCAGCGCGGGCTCCGTCGGTATCCGCGTGCCCACCGGCCATTCGCCAGAGGACACGGACTCGCGCAGTTGAGCGATCACCTGGTCGACCAGGCCGGCGCGACGTGTCGTGGCGAGCGGCACAGAAACTCCATTCGTCCAATCATGGGATGTATGGGACGATACCTCGGTGAACGGCAACACGCGCGTCAACACCACATCGGGTGAGGTGGGCATCGTCGACGAGCACGCTCTCGGCGTGCGGGCCGCCGGCGGCGTGTTGCTGACGATCGCCGTCATCCTGACCGCCCTGAACCTGCGTCCCGCGATCACCAGCGTCGGACCGCTGCTGGGCGAGATGCGCGATTCCATGGGCGCGACCGCGACGTGGGCCGGTGTGCTGACCACGCTGCCCGGATTGTGTTTCGCCGCAGCCGGATTGGCGGCGCCGTGGCTGTCGCGGCGAATCGGCCTGAGCCGGGCCATCAGCGTGGCGCTGACCATCCTGATCGCCGGACTGCTCGTCCGTGTCCTCGACGGGCCGTACGTGGTGCTCGGCGGAACGCTGATCGCCACGGCCGGTATCGCCCTGACCAACGTGCTGATCCCCGTCGTGATCAAGGGGTCGTTTCCGGCCCGCGTCGGCTTGATGACCGGCGTCTACACCGCTGCGCTGCAGGGCGGCGGCGCACTGGGTTCGGCCGTGACCCCCGGTCTGGAAGGCGCTTTCGACGGTTGGCGCAGCGCGCTGGCGTCGTGGGCGGCCGTTGCCGCGGTCGCGCTGGCCGTCTGGCTGATCGCCTCCCGCGGGATCCCGGGATCGAAACCGTCGACCACCCGCGTCAAGGGGCGGTCGCTGCTGCGCAACCGGCTGGCGTGGACGGTCACGCTGTTCTTCGGCTGTCAGTCGCTGCTGGCCTACGTGATGATGGGCTGGCTGCCCGAAGTGTTCATCGACAGCGGCGTCAGCAAGTCGACGGCAGGCCTGCTCGTCGGGCTGATGTCGCTGATCGCGGTGCCGATCAGCATCTTCGTCTCACCGCTGGCGGCCCGCTCGTCCAGCCAGAGCGGCTGGATCGTCGGTCTGGGGGTCATCGGTGTCGCCGGTGTGATCGGCCTGCTCGTCGACCCCGGCGCCGCCCCGCTGCTGTGGACCGTGCTCGTGGGGCTGGGCCTCAGCGTGTTCTCGCTGGCGCTCACCGTGATCGCACTGCGGGCCCGCACCACCGAGGACACCGCCCAGCTGTCCGGCATGGTGCAGGGGTTCGGCTACCTACTCGCCGGGCTCGGCCCGTTCCTGTTCGGGCTCCTGCACGATCTGACCGACGGCTGGACGGTGCCGTGGACCATGGTGCTGATCGTCTATCTCGTCCAGATGTTCATGGGCGCGTTGGCCGGCCGGAACCGGTACGTCTGACCGGTCCGCGCGACGACTTACTCCGGCCACTCCGAGTTCTTGATCACGTCGACGAAGTCGATCCGCCGGAAACCGGGAACGAAGTGTTCGAGCACGTCGGCGTTCACGGTGCCGAACGTCGTCGCCGGGCGGTCCTGGAAGCCCTCGGTGAACGCCTGCAGGATGCGGTTCTTGAAGTCCGGCCGCGGATGCGCCTCGGTGACGGCCGCCCGCGCTTCGGGGCCGATGACGTCGAGGCGCAGACCCAGCACATCGGTCTCCACCCCCGCGGTGGTCGCCGCGATCACCGGATTCAGTCGATAGGGCACTTCGGGTGTGGTGTGCAGCGCGATCGCCGTCCACACCACGTCCGCGGGCTCGCCTGTGACGTCGTGGGACGCCAGGAACTCGCGCGCGGCGTCGGCGCTGTCCATCTCGAAGCGCTGGCTGGTGCCCCGGTAGGGCGGCACCAGTCCGGTGTCGTGGAACAGCGCTGCGACGTAGAGCAATTCGTCGTCGGGACGCAGATCCAGCGCTCTGGCCTGCAGACTGCCGAAGAGGTACACCCGGCGCGAGTGGTGAAAGATCAACTCGTTGGTGGTGTCGCGAATCAACTCCGTGGCGTCCCGGGCCAGTCGGCTGTCGGGGATCTTCACGCCGGCGATCTCGTCTGCCATCGGTTCGTCCTTTCCGTGTGTCCTCGATCGGAGATGGCCACCCCGATCGTCACCTCCGACTATCGGCCGGCCCCCACACCGGCGCCGCACACAACCGGCCCAAAACCGTTCACATCCGGACACGGAGACCGCTATGACTGAGAGGGTGACCGCTCCCGCCCACCACGTGGTGGTCCTTCTCTACGACGGCATCCAGATGCTCGACGCCACGGGCCCCGTCGACGCGTTCGCCGCGGCCAACACCGCCGGTGCCCACTACCGAATCACGCACGCGTCGATCAGCGGCCGGGACGTCACCGCGAGTTCAGGCGCCCGCCTCGGCGTCGAGGCCGCCGCCGACGACGTGAGCGCACCGATCGACACGCTGCTCGTCCCCGGAACTCCCGAATGGCAGGCCGGCATCTCCGACCGTGTCCTCGTCGAGACGGTGCGCGCGCTGGCCGAACGCAGCACCAGGACGGTGGCCATCTGTGCCGGCGCCTTCCCGCTCGCGGCGACCGGACTGCTCGACGGACGCAGAGCCGCCACCCACTGGCGGCTCGCCAGGCACCTCGCGGCCCGCTTCCCCGACGTCACGGTCGACCCGGCGGCCATCTTCGTCACCGACGGTCCGTACACCACCACGGCCGGCGTCACCGCGGGCATCGACCTCACCCTGTCGCTCATCGAACGCGACCACGGCCCGGCCCTGGCCAGGGAAGTCGCGCGCGAACTCGTGGTGTTCATGGCGCGGCCGGGGGATCAGTCCCAATTCAGTGTGCGAACCGAGGCCATCCCGACCACCAACACCGTCGTCCGCACCGCGATGAACACCGTCACCGCCGACCCCGGCGCCGACCACTCACTCGACAAGCTCGCCGCGGCCGCCGGAGTGAGCGCACGCCACCTCAGCAGGCTCTTCCGCGACGAGACCGGTTACACACCACAGCGTTTCGTCGACCGCGTCCGTCTCGAGGCCGCCTGCAACCTGTTGACCAGCGGGCCGCACTCACTCGACCACATCGCCGAACACACAGGGGTGGGGTCGAGCACCTCACTGCGGCGGTTGTTTCACCGCGAACTCGGCATCACACCGGGTACCTACCGGCAGCGCTTCCGCACCACCCACCGCTGATCGGCTCAGCACAGCCCGTCGAGGGTGGAGTTCAGGGCGTCCAGATCGCGCTTGAGCGCCTGCTGACCGGGATCGTCGTCCGGTGCGCCCGCGGTCGCCGCGGCGCCGAACTGCATCAGCTTCATCCCGAACTGGCGCACCGCCTCGGCGATGTCGGCCGGTGTCGCCGGTTGCACGCTGGCGAGCAGGTACTGGCCACCGCCCATCAGTGACACCCGCGCGTTGGCGGCCACCGCCAGCACCCCCGTCACGTCGTCGTCCCCGCCGGGCGACGCCAGGTGGGTGTTGGTGGCGACGCCCGTGCGCACCTGGTCGTAGGCCTGGCAGGCGGAGTCCTTCGCGGCCGCCTGCGTCGCGGCGTCGTAGGTGGGCTCGGAGCGGGCCTGCCACCACGTCCACCCCGACAGGATCAGCGCTGCGGTGGCGATCAGGAGGGCGACGACGGCAAGCGCGGTGGCTCGCGAGCGCACGGCACCGTACGGCTGTGGTCCCGGCGGCATGCAGGAGATCGTAGTGCGACCGCGGCGACGGGCTGGCATGGTGGCAGGGTGAGCGTGCGAACGACGGTGTGCCGGCTGACCGCGGTGGTGGCCGGCGGTGCCGTCGCGCTCCTGGTCGGCGCCGCACCGTCGCAGGCGGACCCGGGCACGGATGACTCCCTCGTCGGACCGTCCGCCACCGCGACGGAGCCGTCGGCGGAACCGTTCGGCGTCGGCGCGACCGCCACCGACACGTTCGGCGGGTATCTGCCCGAAGGGGCCGAGCTGACGGCGTTCGACGTCGAGAACCCGACGGTCGGCCGGCTGGATCCGGCGCTGCTCGCCGCCGTCCAGGAGGCCACCCGCAGCGCGGCGGCCGACGGCGTCACGGTCGAGATCAACTCCGGATGGCGCTCCGTCGGCTTCCAGCAGCGGCTGTTCGAGGACGGGGTCCGCACGTACGGCAGCGTGGAGGTCGCCCGCCAGTTCGTCGCGTCCCCGCAGACCTCGATGCACGTGGTCGGCCGCGCGGTCGACGTGGGCGGACCTGATGCCGCCGCCTGGATGTCGCGCAACGGTCCGCGGTTCGGGCTGTGTCAGGTGTACGCCAACGAGCTGTGGCATTACGAGCTGACCGCCGACGCGGCAGGGGTCTGCCCGCCGATGAAGCCGAACGCGACGGGCTGATGACCGCGTCGGGCGAATCCGCGGCGACCGCCGATGTGGCCGGCTCACTGATCCTGACCTCGGACTACCGGGTCGCCGACCCGGCGCGGGTGTGGCCGCTGCTCGAACGGCGCCGCGACGAACTCGCCGCACTCGGTGCCCATCACGTCTTCGTGCACACCTCGGTCAGCGAACCTGACCGGGTACTGGTCACGATGGCACTGCACACGGCCGAACCGGTCGCAGAACTGTTGCGCTCACAGGTCTTCTTCGAGTGGTTCGACGCGGTGGGTGTGGAGGATCTGCCCGCGATCTTCGCCGGCGAGCTCGTCGAGCGCTGTCACTTCGACCGCTGGACGGCCAAGGCGCCCGCGGTGGTGATCGCCGGGGTCACCGTTGTGCAGGACATCGGGGTGCTGCTCGATCAAGTGCATCGCACACATGAACTGTTCCGCCGCAACGGGATTCAGAACGTGTGGATCTTTCGCGCGTTGGACGACCCCAACGAGGTGATGTTCCTGCAGGACGTCGACGACGCCGACAGCGCCCGGCGCTGGCTGGAACGGCCGGAGACGGCGGCGAAGTGGCTCACCGAGGCCGGCGTCGGCGCGTACCCGCCGGTGTTCGTGGGCACGCTGCGGCACGTGATGCGCATCGACGTCGTCGAACCCGCCAACGGCGGTTAACCCAGCGCCGCGAGAGGCTCGCGCAAACCCCGCGTCTGCCAGAGATTCAGCACGTTGGTCAGCATCTGCAGCGGGGCGCGCAGCCCTTCGTCGTCGCGGATGCGGGGGTCCGATCGCGTGGCGTGCGCATCGGCGTCCGACAGGCGGCGGTGAATCCGTGCCGGGACGTCGAGCAACCAGGTGATGCCCATCAGCGCCATGTAGAGCAGGACGTGCCGAACCAGCACATCCCCGTCGGGGCGCGGGCCGCCCGCTGCGGTCACCTCGCTGCAGAACAGCGCGATCAGATCGTCGAAGTGGTTGTCCCACAGAACGGTTTCGGCGCCGCACAAGGCACCCCAGAGCGCCATCGCCACGTTCATCTGGCTGACGCAGCCCCAGTCCATCAGGCCGCACTGCAGGACGTCGTCGCCGTCCCGCCAGAACCACGCGTTGTCGACGTTGGCGTTCCAGTGGCACAGCGCGATGTGGTCCTCGGCCTCGCGCAGCGAGCGCCAGATCGCCTCCTCGCGGCACAGCACCTCGGCCGCCTCGTCCCGCAGGCGCGCCAGGAACTCCGGCGACCGCACATTGGGCGGCAGCAGTCCCGGATGCGCCGCACCGAACTCACTGAGTCGTGACAGCCTGTGGTGCAGCTTTTCCGGCGACAGTGGCACCGACTCGCCGACCGTGGAGGCGCGCAGGTCGACCGGAAAGGCTGAGGAAAGGTCGTCGGGCAGCCGCCCCGACCGGTGGGTGCCCGCCAGCCTGGCCACCGCCGTCACCAGCGCACGGTAGTGCTCCTCGGGACGCGGCATCTCCGTGTCCAGGCATTTGTGGTACTGGCGCTCGATACCGTTGTGTCCGAATGTGATCCGGTCGGTGATCAGGATTCCCGTCCCGGTGCCGGCGTGATAGTCGGCGAACCGCGGGTGCGGCACCGCGATCGGGAAGCCGGGCGTGCGCGCCAGCACGGCGAACACCACCTCCGAAGCCATCTGGGTCCGGCCGCGGTCACGGACCGGGTCGTCGAAGTCGCGGGAGAATTTGACGAACAGATCCGTCCGCAGACCGGGCTGCGGGTGGGCGTACTCGACGTCGAGCAGCAGCTTGCGTCCGGTGCTGCCGCCGGTGAGCTCCTCGCACCGGCCGACCCGTGCCACCTCGTTGTCCTCGCCCAGGGCGCCGAATGCGCGGAACGCCTTGGTGAGAAACGCTTCTCCGCCGTCACGCAGGGCGGCGGCGGTGGCGGGTACGGGCAGGCCGAGGTGGTCGCCGACGACCCAGTCACCCGTCACCATGTCTGCGTGTCGGTCGTCACGTCAGGGCTTGTTCCGTCCCGAACGACTGAGCCGCCACTCGGGCGGGAAGTTCATGTCGTTGTCCTTGACGACGTTGTTGAGCCCCTTCTCGAACGTGCCTTCGGTGAGGTCGACATCGTTGTCCCGATCGTTGGCGATCAGCGGGAGCATGCCCTCCACCATGCCGGTCAGCAGGCTGCCGAAGTACTCACCCTTGTGCTGCTTGTACAGCTCGAGGAACGTCTTCTGGACGGCGACGGTGTCGGTGGGACGCGACCGCGAGCACGCCATCGCGTACTTGAGCGTCTCCTCTTCGAGCTTCTCGCGGGGGACGACGCTGTTGAGGAAGCCGCACTCGTACATCTCCTTGGCGGTGAACGGCCTTCCCGTGAACAACATCTCGGAGAATTTGCGCAGGCCCATCGTCTCGGCCCACCACCACAGCCGCGGCCCCCAGCCGACGTAGCGGAAGGCGGGATGCCCGAACAGGGCGTCCTCGGACGACACCACCAGGTCGGCGTCGCCGGCCTGGTAGAAGTGCCACCCGTAGCAGTACCCCTTGGCCTCGATGATGCTGACCTTGCGCAGCTCCTGCAGCGGGCGGTTACCGGCCCGGGCCTTCGCGTAGAAGTCGGTCACCGTGGACAGGTAGCGGTAGGAGTCGCCGGGGGGATACGTGACGTTCTCGTCGTTGATGGCCAGTTCGTGCAGCAGCGGCATGCCGGGGTTCTCCAGCATGTCGCGCTGTTCGGGGAGGTCGCCGCCGCTGCCGAAGTCCTCGCCCTCACCCCGGATGACCACGACCTTGACGTCGTCGTCGACGTTGCACTTGTGGATCAGGTCGGCGTAGTTCTGACGCATGCCCATCGTCGTGGAGTTCTGCGCGTCCGGCCGGTCGAAGGTGATGTAGGCGATCCGGTTCTTGACGTCCTTCTCGAACTTGATGAAGGGTTCGGCGTCCTTCTTCATCTTCTCGAAGTCGTATTCACGCTTTTCGTGTTCGGGCATGTGTCATCTCCGTCTGTGCCGCAGGGCAATCCGCCGTCAGTCTGTCAGCGCGGCCGGAGATTCGGGCCGTTTACACTCACCGCTTAAAAGCGGCGGCTATTGGGCGTCCTCGTCCGGGGTGACCTCGACCAGCAGGGCCATCCCGTGGTGCGGGGGCATCTCGACGGTGAAGCTGTGCAGATCGTCGACCGTGGCGAAGACGTTGCCGGTGAACATGTCCGACACCGATGCGCCGGGCGGCAGGGTCTCGGAGCGCACGGTGCCGGCGACCTCCTCGTTGGCGAAGTTCAGCACCGTCAACTGGAAGCGGGCCTCTTCGGCCAGTTCGTGCACCATCACGAGCATGCCGCGGTGCGATACATCGGGGATGTCGATCTGGCGGCTCGTCGCGATGCCGTAGTGGGACCGCACCCGCAGGATGGCCTGCAGCTGGCGGGCGAAGCTGGTCTCGTCGCCGAGCTGATCGGGAAGGGGCCCGTAGAGGCTGCGCCCGCGCGGCATACCCGCCAACGACTGTGTGGCATCGGGATTCACGCCCATCAGATCGTGGGCGGCCCGGTGGATCCACCGGGTGTCACCCTCACGCAGAAGCTCGGCGATCTGTTCGGCGGGCAGGGTCAGCATGCCGCACAGATCCCACCCCGACAGCGCGAAGACCCCGGGTTGCAGCGCGTTGAACATCGCCAGCAGCAGGTGCACCCGGCGGATCTGGTCGATGCGCGAGGAGTTGGGTTCGATCTCGTCGAGGTCGGTGATGCCGAGAGTGGCGGCGATGACCGTCGCGGTGGTGCAGGCGATTCCGTTGGTGGTGAACACCCGGTTGTAGGGCGCGTTCTCGCCTGTGAGGTGTTCGGTGAGGTCCCGGCGGATCGTCTCGCCGAGCGCCTCGCCGGTGATCTCCTCGCCCTTGTAGGTGTAGATGTCGTCACGGTGGCCGGTCGACCAGTGCACGAGCTCGTAGGTCAGCTCGTCGTGGTTCTGCAGCGCGTGGATCAGCGAGGCCGGGTCGACGCCGAGTTCCAGAGTGGTGCGCAGCGTGAGCCGCAGGAACTCGGTGTCGGCGGTGGCCAGCGCGTGGTGATAGGCGGGCCGGTTGATGAAGTCGTAGGACAGGTCGGCGCCCGCCTCACCGATCTCACGGATGTCGTCGATGGTGAGGTTGAGCTCCTGGAAGGTGAAACCGCCCACCTTGCGCACCATGCTGGCGATCAGGTGGTTGGCCGCCTCGGACAACGGGTGGCCCTCCGACCACGCGGTGCTGTCCTCGGCCGCCGTCTTCTCCGCGCCGAGAAAGCCGTTGGCGTCCAAGCGGAGTCCGCCGGTGCCCAGGTCGGCCAGCGAGTGTAGGGCGTCACCGATCACCAGGCGCATTCCGGCGAACGATGGGTCCAGCCAGTTGATCGACGGCTGGCCGTCCTTGAAGTAGTGCAGGTAGACCCAGCGGCGCTCCACACCGTCGACGCCGAGCACCGGCCGGGTGACACTCCAGTTGGTCTCCTTGATGCCTTCGGCGTAGAAGATCACCCGCTGCAGCCGGCCGATGATGTACCCGGCCTTGTCCAGCCACTCCTCGGTGGCCGGATCGATGTTGACCGAGTCCACGCCGACGGGCACGTCGGGCAGGTGCTCCCAGTCCCGCGGGTCGATCTCCACCATGTGGTAGATGCCCGGGTAGTCCGCGTATTTCATCTCCGCGAGCCGGAAGTCGGCGCCCTTGCCGGTGTGACCCGGCACGATGTCGTCGATGATGGTGCCGCCGTACCAGTTCGCCGTCCCGCACATCTTGCGGAACTCGTCCTCGGTACCGAACGCCGGGTCGATCTCGGTGCTGATGCGGTCGAAGTGCCCGTCGACGCTGGGCGTGGTCTGCCACCCGGCGATGCCGCCCGCGCGTTTCACCGGGCCGGTGTGGATCGCCTCGATCCCGATGTCCGCGAACGCTTTCCACATGTCGTCGTTGGCGAGCGCCTGCAGGAACGACTCGTTGGGGCGGGTGATCAGCGACAGCGGATAGGCGGTGAACCACACCGACGCGGTCTCCACCGCACCGCGCGGGCTCGGCGTGGCGTAGGGGTTCTGCCACATCGAACCCTGTCCGGAGAACTGCTGGCTGATCTGGTTGGCATCAGCCAGCATCGACTGCGACAACAGCCACGACACATAGGCCGGGTTGTCGGCGCGCGCCGGACCGTCCTGCGCCACCGACCGCCGGGTGAACGGCGCCTTCACCCGGGGACGGAACCTCAGCGAGCGCGGCCGCGCGGGATGCAGGTATTCGTCGAAGGTGATCTCGCTGGGCTCGTTCGTCTGATCGTCGGTGCCCGACCCGGCCTGCTCGTCGGTGCCCGACTCGGCCTCGTCGTCGAAATCCGACTGTCTCGCCTCAGACATGCATCCCCTTCACGAACTGTTCCCAGTGGTCCGACCTCGGGAGGTAGTTCCACGCGGCCGCCATGTCGAAACGGCGCGCCGCCCGCGCACGTGCCGAACGCCTGTCGCCACCAACCCTACGGACGCGGAGTCGTCGGGGTGCGCCTGCGGGGAGTAGTCAGGGG
This sequence comes from Mycolicibacterium litorale, assembly GCF_010731695.1. NCBI lineage: Bacteria > Bacillati > Actinomycetota > Actinomycetes > Mycobacteriales > Mycobacteriaceae > Mycobacterium > Mycolicibacterium litorale. The sequence continues at coordinate 3,984,429 of NZ_AP022586.1, read as the reverse complement.
CGGTTCACAGGTGGGAGTCGGCGACGGCGAGTGCCTGGTCGAGGATCTCGAGACCTTCGCGGGCTTCGTCGGCGGTGACCGTGCACGGCGGCACGGCGTGGATCCGGTTGAAGTTCGCGAACGGCAGTAGACCGTTCTCCTTGCACGACGCGACGACGGCGTTCATCGCCGCGCTGCTCGCGCCGTACGGTGCCAGCGGTTCCCGGGTCTGCTGATCGGCGACCAGTTCGATGGCCCAGAACACCCCGGTGCCGCGGACCTCGCCGACGCTGGGATGGCGTTCGGCGAGTTCGGCCAGGCCGGGCCCGAGCACCTCGGCGCCGATGCGCGCGGCATTGCCGACGATGTCCTCGTCGGTCATCGCATTGATCGTGGCCACCGCCGCCGCCGTGGCGAGCGGGTGGCCGGAGTAGGTCAGGCCGCCGGGGTACGGGCGGTGCGCGAAGGTCTCGGCGATGGCCGGGCCGATCGCGACGCCGCCGAGCGGCACGTAACCGGAGTTGACGCCCTTGGCGAAGGTCAGCAGGTCCGGGACCACGTTGAAATGGTCGATGGAGAACCATTTGCCGCTGCGCCCGAAGCCGGCCATGACCTCGTCGGCGATCATGATGATGCCGTAGCGGTCGCAGATGTCGCGGACACCGGCGAGGTAGCCGGGCGGCGGCACCATGATGCCCGCGGTGCCGGGGATCGACTCCAGCAGGATCGCGGCGATCGTCGACGGACCTTCCATCCGCACGATGTCCTCGAGGTGGGCCAGCGCGCGGGCCGACTCCTCGGCCTCGGTGGTGGCATGGAACTGCGAGCGGTACAGGAACGGCCCGAAGAAGTGCACGACGCCGGCATTGCCGTGGTCGTTCGGCCACCGGCGGGGGTCGCCGGTCAGGTTGATCGCGGTCTCGGTGCCGCCGTGGTAGGAGCGGTACCGGCTCAGCACCTTGTACTTGCCGGTGTGCAGCCGGGCCATCCGCACCGCGTGCTCGACGGCGTCGGCGCCGCCGTTGGTGAAGAACACCTTGTTCAGCTCACCGGGCGTGCGCTCGGCGATGAGGCGGGCGGCCTCGGACCGGGCGTCGTTGGCGTGCTGCGGCGCGACGGTGCAGAGCTTGGCGGCCTGCGCCTGGATCGCGGCGACGACCCGAGGGTGCTGGTGGCCGATGTTGGTGTTGACCAGCTGGCAGGAGAAGTCCAGCAGCCGCCGGCCCTCGCCGTCCCAGATGTAGCTGCCCTGCGCGGCGGTGATCGTCATCGGCGTGATCTCGGCCTGCGCCGACCACGAGTGGAAGACGTGCGCGCGGTCGAGTTCGTAGGCGCGGGCAGCCTCGGCGCGGGCGTCGTCGATCGACAGGCCGTTCGGCAGGGTTGCTTCGTTGGTGACAGTCATGTTTCTCCTCTAGCGCCGAGCGTCCGGTTGTTGCCGCCGCTACTCGGGCGATGCGTGCAACAACCGTACTCTCGGCGGCTGGTGACTACTGATTCTGCGGGAAGCCGAGGTTGATGCCACCGTGGCTGGGGTCGAGCCAGCGCTGGGTGATGGCCTTGCCGCGGGTGAAGAAGTTGACGCCTTCGGTGCCGTGGGCGTGGCTGTCGCCGAACAGTGAGTTCTTCCAGCCGCCGAAGCTGTAGTAGGCCATGGGGACCGGGATGGGCACGTTGATGCCGACCATGCCGACCTCGACCTCGTTCTGGAAGCGCCGGGCGGCGCCGCCGTCGTTGGTGAAGATCGCGGTGCCGTTGCCGTACGGGTTGGCGTTGATGAGCGCCACTGCGTCTTCGTAGGATTCCACCCTTACCACCGACAGGACGGGACCGAAGATCTCGTCGGTGTAGACGCTCATCTCGGGGGTGACGTTGTCGATCAGGGTGGGGCCGAGCCAGAATCCGTCCTGCCCGCCGTCGGCCTTCACCTGGCGGCCGTCGACGACGATCTTGGCGCCGTCGGCTTCGCCGGCGTCGATGTAGGAGGCCACCTTGTCGCGGTGGGCCTTGGTGACCAGCGGGCCCATGTCGGAGTCCTTGGTGCCGTCACCGGTCTTGAGGGTGGCGGCGCGTTCGGCGATCTTGGCGACCAGGTCGTCGGCGATCGGACCGACGGCCACCGCCGCGGAGATGGCCATGCAACGTTCACCGGCGGAGCCGAAACCGGCGTTGACCATGGCGTCGGCGGCCAGGTCCAGGTCGGCGTCGGGCAGGATCACCGCGTGGTTCTTCGCCCCGCCGAGGGCCTGGACGCGCTTGCCGGCCGAGGTGCCGGTGGCGTACACGTACTGGGCGATCGGGGTGGACCCGACGAACGACACCGACTTGACGCTCTTGTTGGTCAGCAGTTCGTCGACCGCGGTCTTGTCGCCCTGCAGGACGTTGAACACCCCGGGCGGCAGACCGGCCTCGGCCCACAGCCGGGCAAGCCACAGTGAGGCCGAGGGGTCCTTCTCGCTGGGCTTGAGGACCACGGTGTTGCCGGTGGCGATCGCGATGGGGAAGAACCACATCGGCACCATGGCGGGGAAGTTGAACGGGCTGATGATGCCGACGACGCCCAGCGGCTGGCGGATGGAGTAGACGTCGACGTTCGTCGAGGCGTTCTCGGTGAAGCCGCCCTTGAGCAGATGCGGGATGCCGCAGGCGAATTCGACGACCTCCTGGCCGCGGGACACCTCACCCAGGGCGTCGGAGAGCACCTTGCCGTGTTCGGCGGTGATGATCGCGGCGAGTTCGTGCTTGCGGGCGTTGAGCAGTTCGCGGAAGGTGAACAGGATCGCGGTGCGCTTGGCCAGCGAGGTGTCACGCCATGCCGGGAACGCCGCCGCGGCGGCCTCGATGACCGTACGCGCGTCCTCGACGCTGGCCAGTGCGACCTGACCGGTCACCTCACCGGTCGCCGGATTCGTCACGGGCGCGGTGGCCTGCGAGCCGCCCGCGAAGATGTCGTTGTTGCACCAGTGCTGCACTGCGTTCGCCATACCCAGAAGTGTGCGGCTTCGCCGCCGCCATGGAATGGCGCATAGTGTCACCGATTTCTGGCGCAGCGCTACATTGTGTAAATGGCGATGACCGTGGCGGACGTGATCGGGCTGCCGGTCGTCGCACGCGGCGCCCCGCAGGTGCTCAGCGCGTGCCGCTGGGACGACCCCATCCGCTGGGTGCACGTCGGCGACGTCGCAGATCTGTCCGCGCTGCTGCAGGGCGGCGAACTGGTGCTGACCACCGGCGGCGGACTGAACAGCCACCCGCACCGCTACCTGCAGGGTCTGGCCGACGCGGGGGCCGTCGGCGTCGTCGTCGAACTGGGCACGACGATGGCGGAGGTGCCCGCGAGGGTCGCCGAGGACGCCGCCCGCCTGGGGCTGGCCCTGGTCGCACTGCACCGGCAGATCAAGTTCGTCGACGTGACCGAGGCGGTGCACCGGCGCATCGTCGCCGCGCAGTACGACGAGGTGGCGTTCGACCGCCGCGTGCACGAGACGTTCACCGAGCTGAGCATGAAACGCGCGTCGGCGGCCGGCATCGTCGACGCCGCGGCGCGGATCCTCGACGAGCCGGTCGTGCTCGAGGACCTCGCCCACCAGGCGCTGGCCGTCGCACCGGGCGGGGACGCGGCCGCCACGCTGCTGCAGGACTGGGAGCGGCGCTCACGGATGACCGCCGGCGGCGAGGACTGGGCGGTCACCTCCGTCGGTCCCCGCGGCGAGGAATGGGGCAGGCTGATCGTGCCCGCGGTGCCCGCGGACCGGTCCCGCGCGACGATGGTCCTCGAGCGTGCGGCCGCGGCGCTCGCCCTGCACCGGATGATCGAGCGCAACCGCAGCGGACTGCACCAGCAGGCCCAGAGCGGGCTCATCGACGACGTGCTGCAGGGCCGCATCACCGACGAACGGGAGGCCGCGGCACGGGCGCACGCCCTCGGGTTGCGCAAGACCACCCGGTACCTACCGGTGGTCGTACGCGTCGACCGCGGCGCCGCCGTGCTGGATCCCGTTGTCGCACAACAACGCAACGTGGCGTTGCTGGACGCCGTCGCGCACACCGTCAACGCCGCCGGCCACACCGCGCTGTGTTCGATCCGCCGCGACGGGGAGATCGGCGCTTTGCTGGCGCTCAACCCCGCGCGCGGCGGCTGGGACCGGGCGCTCAGCGCGCTCGGCGAGCGCATCCACGCCGACCTGCGCCGCTTCGACGGCAGCACCCGGTCGGTGTGCGCGGTCGGCGACCCCGCCACCGAGATCGTCGAGGCGATCCACGGGCTCGGCGAAGCCGCCCACGTCGGCGAGGTCGCCATCGCGATGCACGGCAAGTCCCAGGCGGTCTACCGCGCCTCCGACGTGCGCCTGCGCGGGCTGATCGCGCTGTTGCGTGACGATCCCCGGGTGCAGCAGTTCGCGGAGACCGAACTGCGGGCACTGCTGGTCGACGACGACAACCGCGCGCTGTCCAATCTCGAGGTGCTGCGCCAGTACCTGCAGGTCGCGGGCAACAAGGCGGCGCTGGCGCAGCGACTGCACATCAGCCGCCCCGCGCTCTACAAGCGGCTGGCGGCGATCGGCCGGACGCTCGGCGTCGACCTCGACGACGCGGAGTCCATGACGTCACTGCACGTGGCGATGCTGATCCTGGACTCCCAGCGGCGCGCCGCCCCCGACGCCCTGACCCGCTGAGCGGCCTCGACTGGTGGTTTCACTTCGGCCGTCTGTGGGCAGCCTGCATCCACGGATTTCCAGTGGGACATACGACGCCGCGACCGTGGCGTTCGACCATGAGGTGACGCTCGTACCGGGCGCCGATCGGCGAACCCGGCGGGCGTCGGATGCTTTCGTGCGTTCGGTCCGCGACGGAAAGAGGGATGTCGGTTGGGTGTTGAGGGAGCTGGGGAGGCTTCGTTGACCTCTTCGGCGCGCGCGCTTTTCGCCGCCGACCCGGAGGTGGGCGCGCATCTCGCCGAGGTCGACTGGGCGGCGACCGCGCTCGGTCCGCCCGCCACCTGGCCGCAGAGCCTGCGCACCGCGGTCAGCATCCTGTTGTCGTCGCGTTTCCCGATGTGGATGGCGTGGGGTCCAGAGCTGACGTTCTTCTGCAACGCCGCCTACCGCCGGGACACGCTGGGACGCAAGTACCCCTGGGCGTTGGGCCGCCCGGCCAGCGAGGTGTGGGCGGAGATCTGGCCCGACATCGGCCCGCGGATCGAATCGGTGCTCGCGACCGGCCACGCCACCTGGGATGTGGCGCTGCTGTTGTTCCTCGAACGGTCCGGATACTCCGAGGAGACCTACCACACCTTCTCCTACAGCCCGCTGCGTGACGACGGCGGCCGCGTCGTCGGCATGCTGTGCGTGGTCAGCGAGGACACCGAGCGGGTCATCGCCGAGCGCCGGATGGCGACCCTGCGCGACCTCGGATCGGATCCGAGCGTCGTGCGCACCGAGGAGCAGATGCTGGCCTTCGCCGCTGAACAGCTCAGCGGAAACCTCTACGACCTGCCGTTCACCCTCACCTATCTGTTCGACGACAGCGGCGATGCGCGGCTCGCCGCGGCCAGCGGGATCGCGCCTGGACCGCCGGCGGCTCCGGAAACGCTGTCCGCACAAGGACTCTCGGTGTGGCCCGTCGAACTGCCCGCTCAGGGTGAATCGGTGCTGCTCGACGTCGACGGCGAGTCGCTGCGCCTGCCGCGCGGCGTGTGGCCCGACCCGCCCGCGCAGGCGCTCGTGGTGCCGCTGCTGCAGCAGGGCGCCGATCCGGTCGGCTTCCTCGTCGCCGGCCTGAACTCTCACCGGCGGCTCGACGCGGGCTACCGCGGGTTCGTCGAACTCGTCGCCGGGCACCTCGCCGCCGGGATCGGCAGCGCCCGCAGCTACCGGGCGCAGCAGCGGCGGGCCGAGGAACTGGCCGAACTCGATCTGGCCAAGACGACGTTCTTCTCCAACATCAGCCACGAGTTCCGCACGCCGCTGACGTTGATCCTCGGCCCGCTGGCCGAACTGCGTAACCGCACCCCGGGCCTCGACGAGCAGGCGCATCACGAACTGGAACTGGTGCACCGCAACGGGTTACGGCTCGCGAAACTGGTCAACACGCTGCTCGACTTCTCGCGGATCCAGGCGGGCCGGATGCAGGCGCGCTTCGAACCCGTCGACCTCGCCGCCGTCACCGCCGAGCTGGCCAGCGTGTTCCGCTCCGCCGTCGAGCGGGCGGGTCTCGAGTTCACCGTCGACTGTCCGCCGCTGGCCGAACCGGTGTACGTGGACCGGGACATGTGGGAGAAGGTCGTTCTCAACCTCCTGTCCAACGCGCTGAAGTTCACCCTCGAAGGCGCCGTCACGGTCCGGGTCGCCCACGAGGGCGGCGAGGCGGTGGTCACCGTCGCCGACACCGGGGTCGGGATCGCCGAGGCCGACCTGCCCCGGCTGTTCGAGCGGTTCCACCGGATCCAGACCACCGACGCGCGGTCCACCGAGGGCAGTGGAATCGGGTTGGCGCTCGTCAAGGAACTCGTCGGCCTGCACGGCGGCACGATCACCGCGCAGAGCGAGGAGGGTCGCGGCACCACCTTCACCATCGGGATGCCCTACGGTGCAACGCATCTGCCGCCCGACGACGTCGCGCCACCGCGACGGGTCTCGGCCGTCTCCGACATCGCGGACCCGTATGTGCAGGAGGCGCTGCGCTGGTTGCCCACCGAGCCCAACGCAGGTGTCGACGCCGGCGTCACCGGCGCCGTCTCCGGGTCCGCCGACGCCGGGGCGCGTGTGCTGATCGCCGACGACAACGCCGACATGCGGTCCTACCTCACGGGCCTGCTCCACGGCGCCGGATACGAGGTCACCGCGGTGACCGACGGGCACGAGGCGCTGGAATCCGTCCGCGCCGACATCCCCGACCTGGTGGTCAGCGACGTGATGATGCCGCGGCTCGACGGTCTGGGCCTGGTGGCGGCGCTGCGGACCGAACCCCGCACGGCCGCACTGCCGGTGCTACTGCTGTCCGCGCGGGCGGGTCAGGAGGCGTCGATCGAAGGCCTGCAGGCCGGCGCCGACGACTACCTCGTGAAACCCTTTGCGGCAGCGGAATTCCTGGCCCGGGTACGCGCCAATGTGGCCCTGGCGCGGTTGCGCAACCACCACAACCGCTGGCGCACCGCGCTGATCGACTCACTGCAGGAGGCGTTCTTCGTCTGCGACGAGGACGGTGCCATCGTCGAGATCAACACCGCGTTCACCGAGATCCTCGGCTACGGTCCGGAAGGGCTGCCGTACCAACCCGTTCAGCCGTGGTGGCCGGACCCCGACACCGATCCGGACGGCTACCGGCTGACCAGCCGGGCGTTCTCGGGAGTGCTCGAGCAGATCCACGGGGACCACACATTCCCGGTCGTGCACCGCGACGGGCACCGGGTGTGGGTCAGCGCGAGCTTCAACCCGGCCGAGGATCCCGACACCGGCCGTCGGGTCACGGTCGGCACCTTCCGCGACGTCACCGCCGAGCATTACACCGTGCAGCGCGAGTCCGCGCTCGCGGCGCTCAACGCACAACTCGTCGACGCCGACACGCTCGACGGGGCACTGCACGCCGCCGTCGGCGAACTGCTCCGGCTGTGGCAGGCCCGCCGGGTGCTCGCGGTCACCTTCCCGGCCCCGCACGCGCCGGACAGCGACGCGGTGCCGGACGTCATCTGCGCCGGTGAACCCGCGCGGTGGCGGGAACTCCCCGCGCGCCATCGCAGTGCGATCACCGCGCTGCGCGACGCCGACCTGCTGACCACCGACACCTCGGAGTACGGCACCGCGGGAATCACCATGCAGCACCCCCGCGGCGTGCTCGTGCTGTGGATCGAACTACTCGAGCAGCGTCCCTTCACACCCGAGGACCACACGCTGCTCACGGTGCTCGCCAGCCGCCTCGGGCAGGGTCTGTCCCGTGTCCACCAGCTCGACCAGCAGCGGGAGACCGCGCTGACCCTGCAGCACGCGATCCTGGGACCGGCCCGGCTGCCCCGCGGTTTCACCGTCCGCTACCAGCCGGCCACCCGGCCCCTCCAGGTCGGCGGCGACTGGTACGACGTCGTGGACCTCGACGGCGGCTGCATCGCGCTGATCGTCGGCGACTGCGTCGGCCACGACCTGGACGCGGCCACCGTCATGGGTCAGCTGCGCAGCGCGTGCCGGGCGCTGCTGCTCGACCACCCGAGCCCCGGCGCGGCGCTCGGGGGTCTGGACCGGTTCGCCGCCAGGCTGCCGGGGGCGCGCTGCACCACCGTGTGGTGCGCGGTGCTCAACCCCGACACCGGTGAACTCGTCTACTCCAGCGCGGGCCATCCGCCGCCGATCCTCGTCGACGCCGACGGCACCGTCCGAACCCTCGACGAGGCACGCGGTTTCGCGCTGGCGCTGCGGCCCGACGAGCAACGGCCCGAAGGCCGGGTGACCCTGTCCGCGCGCGCCACGCTGCTGCTCTACACCGACGGGCTGGTGGAGCGCCGCCGCGCCTCGCTGGACACCGGGATCGGCCGCGCCGCCGACCTCGTCGCCGAAGGCCGCGCCGCCGCCCTCGACCATGTCGCCGACGAGTTGATGTCGCGGCTGGCACCCGAGGGCGGCTACCAGGACGACGTGGCGCTGCTGCTCTACCGTCAACCCGCGCCGCTGGACATGGTCTTCCCGGCGCGCAATGAGTTCCTCTCGAGTTCCCGTGGCGCACTTCGTCGTTGGCTCGCCCAGGCCGGGGTGGGACCGGATCAGGCCATGAACGTGCTCATCGCGGCGGGTGAAGCGGTGGCGAACGCGATCGAGCACGGCCACCGGGACCGGCCCGACGGGTTCGTCACGCTGCGGGCGACGGCCATGGTCGACCGGCTGTACGTCTCGGTGCTCGACACCGGTTCGTGGAAACCGCCACGGACCAAGGCCGACACCCGGCGCGGCCGGGGTGTGGCGCTGATGGAGGGCCTCATGGATGATGTCACGATCCGGCCCGGTGACGACGGCACCGCCGTCCACCTCAACGCGAGGATCATCTGATGGCCACACCGCTCACCGTCAGCGCCGATCGGCACGAGGACGGCACCCCGCTGCTGGTCGCCGCCGGTGAGATCGATCTGAGCAACGTCGACACCTTCAGTCGGGCCCTGTCCACCGTCGTCGACGGCGCCGGGGGACCGGTCACGGTGGATCTCAGCGCGGTCGAGTACCTGGACAGCGCCGCGATCGGCGCCTTGACCGTGCACGCCGACCAGATGCCCGGCCTGCGGCTGCTGGCCAACCCGTACCTGATCCCGGTGCTGCGGATCAGCGGTATCGACCAGCTGGCCACCGTCGAATCGGCCGGCCGGGACGGGGAGCCGGGCCCGGGTTAGCCGCCGCCGCGGGAACCGGTGGTGTTTTTGCCGGTCGCAGGGGGTATGCCGGGCGCACTAGTGGGCGCGGGGAAGGTGTGCTGCGGTGATCGGATGGCTCGACAGGCTGCAACAGCGTAGCCGCGTCATCGGCTACATCATCGCGGTCGTCTACAAATACGTCGACGACCAGGGCGGCTACCTCGCCGCGCTGATCACCTACTACGCGTTCGTCTCGATGTTCCCGCTGCTACTCCTGCTGACCACCGCGCTGGGCGTGGTGCTCGTCGGCCGTCCTGAACTCCAGCAGCAGGTCGTGGAGTCGACCGTCAGCCAGTTCCCGCTCATCGGCGAGCAGTTGGCGCAGCCCGAGAAACTCAGCGGCGGGGTGGCCGCCGTCGTCGTCGGCATCCTCGGCGCGCTGTACGGCGGGTCGGGAGTCGGGCAGGCCATCCAGAATGCGATGGACTCGGTGTGGGCGGTGCCGCGCAACAAGCGGCCGGATCCTTTCCGGTCGCGCATCCGCAGCCTGCTGCTGCTGCTCGTGCTGGGCACGGCGGCGATCGCGGCGACGGTGCTGTCGGCCATCGGCCGCGCCGTCGACGACTTCGGCGCACTCGGCACGACCGCCATCCTGCTGGCCACCATCGCGATCAACACAGGGATCTGTCTGGTGGCGTTCCGGATGACGACGAGCCGCGAGCTGACCTACCGGGACGTGCTGCCCGGCGCCCTCGCCGCCGCGGTGGTCTGGCAGTTCCTGCAGTGGTTCGGCGCGGGTTACGTCGCGCGGACGATCAGCTCGGCGAGCGCCACCAACACCGTGTTCGCGCTGGTTCTCGGTCTGCTGGCGTTCCTCTACCTGGTCTCGGTCACCTTGGTGTTGTGTGCGGAGCTCAACGTCGTGCGGGTCGACCGGCTGTATCCCCGGGCGCTGCTCACGCCGTTCACCGACGCGGTGACGCTGACCCCGGCGGACCGCCGTACCTACACCCGGAAGGCGAAAGCGGAGCGCGTCAAGGGTTTTCAACACGTGGCGGTGACGTTCGAGGCCGGCTCGGGCGACCGGTCACACCCCCAGGAGGTTCTCGATCCAGCTGCGGGCGAAGTAGACGAGGAAGCCGGCGGCCACGACCCACAGCAGCGGGCTGATCTCGCGGGCCTTGCCGGCGCCGGAGCGGACGACCACCCACGAGACGAACCCGACGCCGATGCCGTTGGCGATGGAGTACGTGAAGGGCATGGCGGCCACGGTGAGGACCACCGGCAACACCACTGAGAACTCCGACAGTTCGATGTGCCGCAGTTGCGACACCATCATCGCGCCGACGATCACCAGCGCGGCCGCGGCCACCTCGGTCGGCACGATCGATGCCAGCGGGGAGACGAACATCGCCGCGAGGAACAGGGCGCCGGTGATCAGGTTCGCCAGTCCGGTGCGCGCACCCTCCTCGATACCGGCGCCGGACTCGATGAAGACCGTGTTCGACGACGCCGACGTCGCACCACCGACCGCGGCGCCCGCCCCTTCGACGATCAGCGCCGAGCGCAACCGTGGGAACGTGCCCTGCGCGTCGGCGAGACCCGCCTCCCGCGACAGCCCTGTGAACGTGCCCATCGCGTCGAAGAAGTTCGCGAACACCAGCGTGAAGACCAGCATGACCGCCGCGAGGATGCCGATCCGTTCGAAGCTGTCGATCAGGCTGAACTCGCCGACCAGCGACAGATCCGGCAGCGCGAACGGCGAACCGGACAGCTGCGGCACCGACAGTCCCCAGCCGCCCGGTTTGTCCTGGGCCGAGCCCAGGTCCCAGATCGCCTCGACGACGACGGCGACGACCGTGCCGGCCACCAGCCCGATCAGGATGCCGCCCCGCACCCGCCGCGCGACCAGCACACCGGTGATCAGCAGCGTGATCACGAAGATCAGCGTCGGGACGGTGCTGATCGAGCCGAGCCCGCCGGATCCCAGCCCGACCGGCGGCGACGCCCGCCCGGTGGAACTGACGAAGCCCGCATCGACCAGACCGATGAACAGGATGAACAACCCGATGCCGGCGGTGATGGCGAGCTTCAGCTGCATCGGCACCGCGTCGAACACCAGTCGGCGCAGACCGGTCACCGCCAGCAGCACGATGATCAGACCGTTGATGACCACCAGGCCCATGGCCTCGGGCCACGACACCTCGCCGACCACGGTGGTCGCCAGGAACGAGTTGATCCCCAGCCCGGCGGCGAACGAGAACGGCAGCCGGGCGATGAGGCCGAACAGGATCGTCATCACGCCCGCCGCGAGCGCGGTGGTGGCCGAGACCTGGGCGAACTGCAGCGTGTTGCCCTCGACGTCCTCGGCGCTCGACAGGATGATCGGGTTCAGCACGATGATGTAGGCCATCGCGATGAACGTGACCAGGCCGCCGCGGACCTCCGCGCCCAGGCTGGACCCGCGCGCGGAGATCTCGAAGAAGCGATCGAGGCGATTCATGGGACGAACCCTAAGGTGAACCGCCGCAGACGGCGAGTTACCACGTCCGGCTCGGAGAATTCCTACATTGGGTCGGTGACCACAGCGCACCCGCGAACACGGGACGAGACTCGCCTCGGTGCCGACCAGCTCGCCGCCCTCGCCGCCGTGATCGAGTTCGGCAGTTTCGACGCCGCCGCCGACCGCCTGCACGTCACACCCTCCGCGGTGAGCCAGCGCATCAAAGCGCTCGAACAGCGGGTCGGCCAAGTGCTGGTGGTCCGTGAGAAACCCTGTCGCGCAACGGCATCGGGTGTTCCGCTGCTCCGGCTGGCGGCGCAGACCGCGCTGTTGGAGGCCGAGGCGCTCGGGGAGCTGGGCGGCCCGGGGACCACACAGCTGCCGCGGGTGGCCGTCGCGGTCAACGCCGACTCCATGTCGACCTGGTTCACCGCCGTGCTCGGGGAGGTCTCCGACGTGCTGTTCGACCTGCGGATCGAGGATCAGGACCACTCCGCGCGGTTGCTGCGCGAAGGGGTGGTGATGGGTGCGGTCACCACCGAGCGCAGCCCGGTGCCCGGGTGCCGCGTGCAGGCGCTCGGGCTGATGCGCTATCTCCCCGTCGCGAGCCCGGCCTACGTCGAGCGCCATCTGCCCGAGGGATTCACCGCCGCGGCCGCGGCGCATGCGCCGTCGCTGGCGTGGAATCGTGACGACGCCCTGCAGGACTCGCTCATCCGCAAGGCATTCCGACGGGCGGTCACCCGGCCGGTGCACTACGTGCCCACCGCGGAGGGCTTCGGCGCGGCCGTGCGCGCGGGGCTGGGCTGGGGCATGTACCCGGAGCACCTCGCCGCGCCGGACCTGGCCGACGGGTCCTTCGTCCGCATCGCCGACGTCCACCTCGACGTGCCGCTCTACTGGCAGTGCTGGAAACTCGACAGCCCGCTGGTCGCCAGGGTCACCGGTGCGGTCCGGTCCGCGGCGGGCGGACTGGCCCGGCGCAACGTCAGATCCGCCCCTCGAGGATGAGGTTCCAGTAGACACGCGGCAGCACGTAGCGGTCGAAGGCCCACGCCGAGAGGCGCGAGCGCAGCGGGTCGAGGAACGACGGCAGCGACGACGCCACCGCACCGGAACGGTCGTACTCGCCCGGGATGAGGCGGTGCGCATCGGTGGTGACGGGCGCGACCGTGTACCCGTCGTAGTCCTGCAGCCGCCCGCCGCTGCGTGCGGCGAGCAGGTTGTCGACGAGGATAGAAATCTGGCGTCGCAGCGCACCGCCCGACGGATCGGTCTCGACGGCCGCGGCGTCACCCGCGGCCCACACCTCGGGGTGAGCGCGGTGCCGCAGGGTGCGGGAATCGATGTCGATCAGACCGTGTGGGCGCGTGCCCGTCAGCCCCGAACTCTCCAGCCACCGGGCCCCGCGGAACGGTGGCACGAGGTGGAGCATGTCGTACGTCAGCTGCTCGACCGTGCCGTCGCCGCCGGTGACCGTGACGCTGCGCCCCGCCGGGCTCAATTCGGTGACCGCGGTCCCGAACAGCACGCGCACGCCGAGCGCCCGCAGCCGGTCGAGCAGTCGGGCGTGGATCGCCGGGGAGGGCACGAGGTCCGGCCGGTCGACGACGAGCGTGATGTCGACGCCGGGAAGGCGTCCGGTGCGCTTCCAGTGCGCGGCGGCGAGGAACACCGGCTTGATCGTCGTCGCAGTGCAGCTCACCGGCGGACGGGGCACGGTGAACACCGCATGTCCGCCGCGGGGCATGTCCTGCACCAGCTGCCAGGTCTGCTCGGCGCGGTACACGTAGTTGCTGGCCACCGACGGATCGTCGAGCGCCGTGTGGATGCCGGCCAGCGCGTCGTTGTCGGGGACCAGTCCGGTGCCGAGGACCAGGTCGCGGTAGCGGTAGCGGCGCCCCGAGGCGCACCACACCGTGCGGCCGGGCGCGTCGATCATCACCGCCGAGTCCTGCACCCAGGTGCATCCGCGGGGGATCACCGATCGCTGCGTGCGCTCGGCGTCCCCCATCGACGCCTGCCCGCCACCAACGTAGGACAGCAACGGCCGGTAGGTGTGGACGTGCTGCGGTTCGATCAGCCCGACATCGTCGACCCCCCTGCGGATCAGGCGTGCCGCCGCGCTCACCCCCGCGTTGCCGCCACCCACGACCAGTACCTCGAACGCACGATCGACCCGGTCACTGCCCGCACCCACGAGGAGGCGTTACCCGCGGCAGTGGCCTGCCAACCCTCTCGTCCGGTCGGGTGCCGGGCGCTGCGTTAGGCTGCGGCGAGCACCGCCAGTGTGTTCCGCGTATTTGCGGGGCCAGTGGTGTGAAGGGGGATCGCGGGTGCAGTGGCTTCAACGGTGGTGGCGGCAGCCGGACCATTTCGACTGGATCACCGGCTACCTGCAGGCACGCGGGATGCTGGGGGTGGCGCGCTGGAACCTGGCGTTCAGCACGGCTGCGCTGGCGCTCGTACCCGCCGTCCTGACGCTGAGCTCGCGTGGACCCCGCGGCGCGTTGGCCGAAGCGGTGAGCTGGTTCGCGGTGTTCGGCGGGTTGTTCGCCGCCGCGATGTGGGCGGGTCGCTGGCCCACCTGCAGGCAGTCCGTCGGCTACATCCTGGCTGCCAACCTGTTCATCGCGCTGGCCTGCTACGTGCAGGACGATCCGATGGTCGGGCTGATGGGCTGCACGGTGTTCGCCACCACCGGCGGCTACATCGCGCTGTTCCACACTCCCGGCTACATGCTCTACAACTTCGGCGTCGCACTGTACGTCGGTGTGCTGCAGACGACCCGGCTCGCCGTCGAGGCCGACGACACCGCACTGGCGGTCGGGTTGCTCCTGCTGGTGCTGGTGCTCAACGTCGCGGTGCCGTTCGCGGTGCAGGCACTCGTGCATGCGCTGGGGGTTGACCTGTTGCGGGCGGCGCGCGATCCGCTGACCGGTCTGCTCAATCGCCGCGCGGTGTACCAGCAGATCGAGCAGCTGTTGACCGCCCACCGCGATCAGCACGTACACCTGGCGGTCGCGGTCGTCGACCTCGACGAGTTCAAACAGCTCAATGACAGCCACGGTCACGCGGTCGGTGATCAGGCGCTCGTCGCCGTCGCCCGCGCGTTGCGCACCGAGGTCGGCAAGACCGCGGTGGTGGGCCGGCTGGGCGGCGAGGAGTTCGTGCTCGCCGACCTGCTCGAGGCCGGACAGGTCGACGAGTGGGCCGGACGCATGTGTGCCGCCGTCGCCGACGTCCCGTTCCGGGTCACGGCCAGCGTCGGGGTCGCGGCGGTCTGCCCGCCGCTGCCGTTCGACGACGATGGGCAGACGGTCGTGCACATGCTCATCGGCGCCGCCGACCACGCGATGTACGCCGCGAAACGTGCTGGCGGCAACCAGTTCCGCCACGATGACCGGAGTGCCTGCCGCTGATACGTTGGCGGCGATGAACATGCAACGCTGGTCGCAGCGGCTGTGGAAAGAGGCCGAACCGGTCTACTCGGCGATAATGGCACACCCGTTCACCACGGGGCTCACCGACGGATCGCTCGACCCCGAGGTCTTCGCCCACTACGTCGCCCAGGACGTGCACTATCTGCGGGACTACGCCCGCGCCCTTGCGGTCGTGGGAGCCAAGGCGCCGACGCTGGCCGATACGGCGATGTTCGCCCGCCACGCCGCCGACGTACACGCGGTCGAATTGTCGTTGCACGACACCCTGCTGCCCGAACTGGGGCTCGACCCAGCGCACCTGGCCGGCGTGCCGGTGGCCCCCACCACCCGCGCCTACACCAGCTATCTGCTCGCCACGGTCTACAGCGGCAGTTTCGCCGACGGCCTCGCCGCGATCCTGCCGTGCTACTGGATCTACGCCCGGATGGGCCGGGACCTGCTGGCCCGCGGCTCCTCCGACGCCCGCTACCAGAAATGGATCGACAGCTACGGGGGTGAGGAGTTCGCCGCCACCGTCGCGCAGGTCCTGGAGCTCACCGACCGCACCGGCCCGACGCTGACGATTGATCAGGACGCCGCCGCCGGCGCTCACTTCCTCACCACGTCACGCTACGAGTGGATGTTCTTCGACGCGGCCTACCGCCGCGAGCAGTGGCCGGTGTGACCATGAGCGACGAGAAGAGCTTCGACACCCCCGTCCACCGGTGGGAGGACATCCCCGGATGGTTCGGCTGGCGCCAGGCCCAAGAGGAAGCGGTCGCGCACTTCGGCGACGGCGCGCGGTTCGTCGAGGTGGGCAGTTATCTCGGCCGGAGCCTGTGCTCGCTGGCCGAGGTGGTCCAGCAGTCCGGCCGCCGGATCGACGTCGTGGGGGTGGACACCTGCCGGGGCAGCGGCCCGGAGGGCAACCGTCAGGTCAACGCCCACGGAGCGGCGGTGGAGTTCGGCGGCGGCACCTTCGCGGGTCTGCTGCACCGCAACGTCATCGCCTGCGGCTTTGCCGACACCGTCGCGCTGCTGGTCACCGACTCCCTGTCGGCGGCCCGGATGTTCGACGACGAATCACTGGCCTGGGTGCACATCGACGCCCGGCACGACTACGACAGCGTGCGCGCCGACATCGCGGCCTGGGCGCCGAAGGTGACCCGGGGCGGATGGCTCTCCGGCGACGACTACCACCCGGAATGGTGGCCGGGTGTCGTCGCGGCCGTCGGCGACAGCCTGCCGGACGCGGGCGAGTGGTGGCCCGGCCAGTGGCGGTGGTTGAAGGGGGACGCCGTTTACGCCCCCGGCTCCCGGGTATGACGCGAGATCCGCATCACATCCCCGAGGAGTTCTCATGGCCCGCGCCACCATCTTTCATCAAATGCACGATCTCGGTCTCGCCGCCTGGTTCGGCGGCACGCTGGCCAACGCCGTCGCGCTGAATCCGGCCGCTGCCGCGGGCGGCGACCCGTCGCGGGCCGGCGCCGTCGCGAACGCCGGCTGGGACCGCTGGACTCCGGTCAACGCCGCGGCGATCGGCGTGCACCTGGTCGGCGCTGCAGGTCTGCTCAAACACGACCTCGGCCGGATGAAGGTCCAGCAGGGGGTGCCGTCCATGGCGGCGACGAAGACAGTGTTGACGGTCGCCGCGCTCGGCGTGACCGCCTACAGCCGCATGCTCGGGCAGAAGGTCTCCGCGCACCGGGACGTCCCCGTCGCCGACGGTACGACTCCGGCCGCCGCGACCCCGCCCGAGGTCGAGGCCGCACAGAAACAGCTGGCGATGCTGCAGTGGGCGGTCCCCGCGCTGACCGGCGCGCTCACCGCGATCGGCGCATACGCCGCCGAGCAGTACCGACCCGAAGAGGTCTCCCGCGGACTGGTGCAGCGCCTGCTGCCGTCCTGACACATCCCCCCAGAAAAACACCGATGCGCCGCCACGGTGACCGTGGCGGCGCATGCGGGGCAGGGTTTCAGGCGGCGGGATTCGCGTGCAGCGAATGCCGGCGGCGCTTGAGGAGGTATGAGAGCCAACGAACGTCGATGAGCATGGTGTCGCCTTTCCGTATCAGGCTGTCTTGGTCAGGAGGGGGAGCAGGCGGCGCCGGGCCAGGATGCCTTCGCTGAAGTGATGCAGGGCTTCCGGAACCGATGCGGTGACCGGCATGTCGTCGATCGTCCCGGAGGCGCGCAGCACCTGGAGGACGGGTTGGCTACCGATCACCGACCATTCGACCCCGGCGTCGGCGCACCGGCCGTCGATGTCGTAGAACAGTGAAAGTGCCTCCGCATCAAACGAATTCACTGCCGTGAGGTCGAGGATGAACGGCTTCTCCGCGAGCACGAACCGTGTCGCGTAGTCAGCGACGCACGACAGGTTGCCGGCGTCGATGTCGCCCGTGACCGAGACGACCGTCGCGAGTTGACGGCAGCGGGCCCGCATCCGGACCCCCTCGCAGTCGAACGATGGATTGCCGTAGTGAAAGGCACCAGCTGTAGCAGTGGACGTGCTCGTGAATGTCATGAGCGGCCTCCCGTCGGCGTTTCGCTGGAATGGCGTTTCTTGTTTCGCCACCTCAACGTGACACCGAAGTTATGCGGCGAATTTAAGGCCGCTGGGGTGCTACCGCTAAACCTTTGGTAAGAACATGCATTCCCGGGACTCGTGATGTATTTGTTACTCGTCGGTATCCGGTTCGTGGCGCCCTTGGGGCCCCCGGTAGTTCTCCCACGGGTTGTAGTCGGCAAGCAGCGGTTCCTGGGCGGGGCGGCGTCCCTCGGGGACGTGCTGGAGGTTGATTCGGATTCGGTACCAGATCGAACTCGGCCCGCGCATCCCGTCGACCAGGACGTCGGGCGGCTCGAGCAGCACGGCGGCCTCCGGATGGCGCTCCCGCCAGGTGTCGAGCGCGGCCAGCGCCTCGTCCTTGGTCTTGGTGCGGGCGATCTCGATCAGTGGCATCACCGACTGGCGGCGCCCCGTGCCGCCGGAGCGCTTCGCGCCGCGCGGCGCCTTCTCGGCGGGGCCGAGCCGGTCGGCGAGGTCGAGCAATGCGTCCAACCGGCCGGCATGGTCGTCCATCGACTCCCACGGATCGCCCATCTCGGCGTAGCGCGCGGGCACGGTGGCGACGGTGAACGCCTCCGGCCGGCAGCCGGGGACCTCGTCCCAGCGCAGCGGTGTGGACACCCGGGCGTCCGGGGTCGCGCGCACCGAATACGCCGACGCGACGGTGCGGTCGAAGGCGTTCTGGTTGAAGTCCACGAACACGCCCTCGCGCTCTTCCTTCCACCAGCGGCTGGTCGCCAGCTCCGGTGCACGGCGTTCGACCTCACGCGCGATGGTCTGGGCGGCCAATCGCACGAACTTGAACGGCCAGCGCGGTTCGATGCGGGCATAGATGTGGAAACCCCGGGAGCCGGAGGTCTTCGGCCACGCGCTCAGCCCGTGGTCCTCGAGCACCTCGCGCGCGACCATCGCCACGTCGACGATCTGCTGCCAGGTCACCCCCGGCATCGGATCCAGGTCGACCCGCAGTTCATCGGGGTGGGCCAGATCGTCCGCGCGCGTCGGGTGCGGGTTGAGGTCGACACAGCCGACGTTCACCGCCCACGCGAGACCGGCCGCGTCCCGGATCACCGCTTCCTTCGCCGAGGTGCCGGAGGCGTACTTCAGCTCCGCGACGTCGACGTAGTCCGGCCGCTTCTCCGGCGCGCGTTTCTGGAAGACGGCTTCTTCGGTGATGCCCTTGACGAAGCGTTTGAGGATCATCGGCCGGTCCGCCACCCCGCGCAGCGCGCCGTCGGCGACCGCGAGGTAGTACTCGATGAGGTCGAGTTTGGTGATCGGGGGCCGGCCCTCGTGCGCGTCGAAGACGACCTTGTCCGGGTGGGTGACGGTCAGCGGGCGACCGGCGATGTCCAGGGACAGGCTCTGCGCTCGGGATCCGCCGACCATGTCTGCCATGGTAGGGACTGGTACATACCCGTCTCGGTTGCGACATGGGTCACATATTGTGGTGCCATGCCGAAGCTCACTGAACTGTCGTCGCAGGTGGCTGAGAAGGCCAAGTTGTATCTCGACCGCGGCTCCGCCGAATTGCACTATGCCCGCAAGATGTTCGAAGCCGGTGCGCTGCAGCTGGAACCGCCGCAGAACATGGCCGCCTTCGTCGCCGACATGCGCCGGTGGGGTGAGTTCGGGATGATCCCCGCGCTCAACGCCCGTCGTACCCCGGACCGCAACGCGGTCATCGACGACGAGGGCGAGATGACCTACGCCCAGCTCGACGAGGCCGCCCACGCCGTGGCGAACGCGCTGCTGGCCAAGGGGATCAAGGGTGGCGACGGCGTGGCGATCCTGGCGCGCAACCACCGCTGGTTCCTGGTGGCCGTCTACGGCGCGGCCCGCACCGGCGCCCGGATCATCCTGCTCAACAGTGAGTTCTCCGGCCCGCAGATCAAGGAGGTGTCCGAACGTGAGGGCGCCAAGCTGATCATCCACGACGACGAGTACTCCAAGGCGGTCTCGCAGGCGCAGCCCGAGTACGGGTACCTGCGGGCGCTGGGCACCAACCCCGACAACGACGAGCCCTCGGAGAGCTCCGCCGACACGTTGGCGGAAATCGTTGCGAGCGGCAACAAGTCGCCCGCGCCGAAGGTGACCAAGCACTCGTCGGTCATCATCCTCACCAGCGGCACCACCGGCACCCCGAAGGGCGCCAACCGCAAACCGCCGCTGTCGCTGGCGCCGATCGGCGGTGTCCTCTCCCACGTACCGTTCAAATCCGGTGAGGTCACGCTGCTGCCCGCGCCGATGTTCCACGCGCTCGGCTACCTGCACGCGACCATCGGCATGATGCTCGGGTCCACGCTGGTGTTGCGGCGCCGGTTCAAACCGGCCACCGTGCTCGCCGACGTCGAAAAGCACAAGGCGACCGCCATCATCGTGGTGCCGGTGATGCTGTCGCGGATCCTCGACCACATCGAGAAGATGGACACCAAACCCGACCTGTCGTCGCTGCGAATCGTGTTCGTCTCCGGTTCGCAGTTGGGCGCCGAGCTGGCGACCAGGGCGATGAAGGACATCGGCCCGGTCATCTACAACCTCTACGGTTCGACCGAGATCGCCTTCGCCACCATCGCCCGCCCGGAGGATCTGCAGAAGAACCCGGCCACCGTCGGCCCGGTGGTCAAGGGGGTGCGCGTCAAGCTGTTCGACGACAACGGCAAGGAAGTGCCGCGCGGCGAGGTGGGCCGGATCTTCGTCGGCACCACATTCCCGTTCGAGGGCTACACCGGCGGCGGCCACAAACAGATCATCGACGGGCTGATGTCCTCCGGGGACGTCGGATACTTCGACGAGCACGGTCTGCTCTACGTGTCCGGGCGCGACGACGAGATGATCGTGTCCGGCGGTGAGAACGTGTTCCCCGCCGAGGTCGAGGACCTCATCAGCGGCCATCCCGAGGTCGTCGAGGCCACCGCACTCGGCGTCGAGGACAAGGAGTGGGGCCACCGGCTGCGGGCCTTCGTCGTCAAGGCCGACGGCGCATCGGTCGACGAGGAGGGCATCAAGCGCTACGTCAAGGAACACCTGGCGCGGTACAAGGTGCCGCGGGAGGTCGTCTTCCTCGACGAGCTGCCGCGCAACCCGACCGGCAAGATCCTCAAGCGCGAACTGCGCGACATGGACGTGGACGGCTCGGGCGGCGGCGAAGCGAAGGCGGAATAGCCGCCCGGCCGTATCCGTCGTAACCCTTCGTGAATATCGACCTGAATGGGAAGACCGCACTCGTCACCGGCTCGACGCAGGGCATCGGATTGGCGATCGCAAAGGGTTTGGCCGCTGCGGGCGCGCGCGTCGCGGTCAACGGACGCAGCCGGGAGCGTGTCGACGACGCCGTCGCCCAACTGACCGGCGACGTCATCGGCGTCGCGGCCGACGTGACCACCGAGGGCGGGGTGGCAGAGCTGCTTCGCCTGCTGCCGGATGTCGACATCCTCGTCAACAACCTCGGGATCTTCGGTGCCGTCGCGGCGCGGGAGATCACCGACGAGCAGTGGCGCACGTACTTCGACGTCAACGTGCTCGCGGCGGCGCGTCTCATTCGGCACTACCTGCCGCACATGGCCGATCGGGGCTGGGGCCGGATCATCCAGATCGCCAGCGACTCCGCGATCGTCATCCCGCAGGAGATGATTCACTACGGGGTGTCGAAGACGGCGTTGCTGGCGCTGTCGCGCGGCTTCGCCAAGGACGCCGCGGGCAGCGGAGTGACGGTGAACGCGGTGATCGCCGGACCGACCCATACCGCAGGCGTCGAGGATTTCGTGTACCAGCTGGTGGACCGCTCATTGCCGTGGGAAGAGGCCCAGCGTGAGTTCATGCGGCTGCACCGGCCGCAGTCGTTGTTGCAGCGGCTCATCGAACCGGAGGAGATCGCCAACATGGTGACCTATCTGTCCTCGCCGCTGGCGTCGGCCACCACCGGTGCGGCAGTTCGAGCCGACGGCGGATACGTCGACTCGATTCTGCCCTAGCCCGTCAGTACTCAATGGCCTCGATGAGCGGGCCTGGTTCGTCCATCAACGCCCAGAACCGGTCCCGGATGGCCACGGTGACGGGGCCGGGCCCGCCGTCGCCGATCGGTTCGCCGTCGAGTGTGTTGATCGGCGTGACGCCACCGGCGGTGGTGACGGCCATGATCTCGTCGGCGTCGTAGAGCTCGTGGCTGGTGACATCGCGCAGCGTCGCCTCGATGCCCATCGCGTCAGCGAGCTCGAAGACCGTCTTGCGAGTGATGCCCGGCAACGCATTTCGCGACGGTGAGGCCAGCTTCCCGTCCTTGACGATGCAGACGTTGAAGCCCGGGCCCTCGGCGACGCAGTTGTCCGAGTCGAGCAGGATCGCGGTGCGCGCGCCGCGGTCCTTGGCCTCGAAGCTGGCGGCGGTCAGATCGCCCCACTGGTAATTCTTGATCGTCGGGTCGACGGTGTTGCGTCCCGCGCGCCGGACGTGGCGCGGCACGATCGCGGTGGTGCCGAAGATCTGCTCGTTCGGCGGGAACGCCCACAGGTACGGGATCGCGTAGATGTACACCTGATGGGTCAGCTTGGACAAGTCCTTCTCGCCCTTGCGCTTTCCGTATCCGCGAGTGACCGTCAGGTTGACGAAGGATTCGCGCAGCTGTGACATCGCGACACAGCGTTTGGTGATGTCGGCGAGCTCGTCCTTGCTCATCCCCGGGTCGAGCCGGAGCTTGCGGGCCCCGTCGAGCAACCGGTCGAGGTGATCACCGAGCCGGAAGATGTTGCCGTGCCAGACATGTGCGACGGTGTAGGTCAGGTCTGAGTGACCGAAGCCGGTGTCGAAGATCGAGATCTTCGCCTCCTCGGCCGGCAGGTACTCACCCTCGATCCAGGCGACGCCGCCGGCGAACGGGCTGGAGGTGTCGAGTTCGTAGTCGCTGTACTGGATCACCGATCCGGGCGGGGTGGCCTCCCGGATGGCGCCGGGTTCGACCGCGACGAGGTTGCTGGTGCCGAGATCTGTTGCAGTCATGCTGATTCCTTCTATGAGGGTTGCGTTGACCCTGCGCTCACGGCGCGCAAGTGCGAGTGACCGACGCCGTGAACGCAGACTCAGGCGGGGGTGGTTCAGAGGTTGTTGGTCCTGGCGTAGCCGGCGCCCGCCTCGCCCCGGCTCAGTCGTGCTTTGAGCCCGGTGGCCCACCAGATCGCCGCGATCACGACGATGCCGAGGAAAACCCACTTGTTGGTGGTGAACTGCGGCAGGAACAGCAGGGCCACAGCGACGCCGAGGAACACCACCAGCGCGGTGACGTAGAGCGGAAGGCGGAACCGGCCGAGGTCGAACGTGCCGGGCTCCGGCTGCGGGATGGTGCCCCTGCGGTGCCCGACGATGAGGCCGACGGTCTGCAGGATGTAGACGAAGAAGAAGAGCAGCGACGCGATGCCGATGATGTAGTTGAACGCCTTCTCGTTCACCAGCGCCGACAGCAGCAGCAGCGTCGACAGGCCGCCCAGCCCGAGCACCGCGAAGGTGGGGGTCTTCCGCGTCGGGGACACATGCCGCCACAGGTGCGACAGCGGAAGCATGTTGTCGCGGGCCATCGAGTAGGTGAGGCGGGTGGCCACCAGGATGTTGGCCAGCAGGCAGGCCAGGATGTTGGTGAGCGCGACGGCGACGACGACCTTGGTGACGACGGGGCCGGCCTGCTGGGTGATGATCTCCTCGATCGGCGCGGCGGAGTTCGCCTCGACCGCGGCGACATCGCGGATCGCCAGCACGTAGACGATGTACATCAGCAACTCGATGACGATCGAGGTGGCCAGCGCGTAGAACATGGTCTTCGGCACCACGCGCCTGGCGTCCTTGGTCTCCTCGGCGACATCGGCGCCTGATTCGACGCCGATCAGACCGAAGAACGGCCCGAGCGCGGCCGCCAGCCACGCCAGCAGGTAGGAGTCCTTGTCGCCCGACTCCCCGCCGGTGAACAGCACCGAGATCGGCTGATGGTTCTCCGGCGCGGAGAACGCGATCACCGCGATCAGCGCCGTCGCGCCAACGGTGATCACGAGTTCGAGGCTGACCCCGATGTTGTTCACCATGGTGGCGAACCGGACGCCGTAGATGTTGATCAGGACGCACAGGAACACGACACCGATCGCGACGAGGATCTGTGCGCTCTGGCTCATGCTCCAGCCGAAGAGCCCGCCGAGGTAGCCGGACAGGATGAAACCGACGCCGGTCATCCCGCAGACCCAGCCCATCAGGGCGATGAACCCGGTGAACCAGGCCAGGTCGGGGCCGTTGATCCGGCTGATCCACTGGTAGGAGTATCCGGCGAGCGGCAGCTTGGCGGTCAGGTCGGCGGCGATGAACGCCCACAGCGCGAAGACGGCGCCGGCCAGCAGCAGTGTCCAGACGAACGGTGCGCCCGCCGTGAAGTACCCGGCGCCGAACCCGGTGAAGACCGCGGTGGTGGCGCTGATGGTGGCGAACCCGATCGCGAACGACGCGAGCTTGCCGACGGATCGGTCGAGCTTCTGGGTGTAGCCCAGTTCGGCGAGTTTGGCGTCCTCGGCGTCGGCGACTCCGGGGGGCGCCTTCGCCGGGGTCGGTGGTGCGGCGGCATCGGTCATAGAGGAAATGGAAACGTGCGGTGTCTCACAGCGGAAGTTCCGGTTTCTGATCTTATCGATAACTCGTAGTTATCAACGCAGGTCGGCGGGGCGTTCTTCGCCATGGCCCTCGGGGAAGTTCCATTGGGCCTCCACATGCCGGATCAGCGTGCGGCCCTGCGGAGAAAGGCTCGCCGGGTGCCATGCCAGCGCGATGTAGCTGGGGGCGTGACCGCGGATCGGCACGTAGACGATGCCCGGCCGGTCGTAGAGCCGGGCGATGGCCTCGGTGGTGAAGCTGATCCCGAGGCCGCGTGCGATCGCCGTCGTCTCAGCTTCGTACGTGGCCGCGACGGCGGCCACCGTGGGCGGGCGGTCGCGCAGTTCCATCGCCATCCAGTAGTCGCGCCAGCCTCCGGCGCTGGCCGGAGCGCAGACGATCGGATCGTCGAGCAGATCGGTGATCTCGACCTCGTCGCGGCCGGCGTAGCGGTGGTCGCGCGGCAGGCACGCCACCCAGTCCTCGGTGTCGAGGACGAAGATGCGGTGCTCGGGCAGGTCGAGCGGCGGCCGGGTCAGCGCGATCTCCGTGGTGCCGTCGGCCAGCCCGGCGGTCGGGTCGGAGAAGTCGAACTCGGTGGCCTCGATCGTGATCTCCGGGTGCGCGGCCTCGAAGTGGCGCACCAGCCGGTAGAGCAGATCGGCGCCGGTGCCCAGGAAATACCCGAGCCGGATGCGGTTGCCGGTGCGCCCGGTCAGCGCCGAGAGGTCACCGATGGCGCCGTCCACCCCGGCCAGCGCTTCCTGCACTCGGGGCAGCCACGAGGCGCCCACGTCGGTCAGCGTGACCTCGCGGGTGCTGCGGGTGAACAGTGCGACACCGACGAGGTGTTCGAGCTGTTTGATCGCGGTGGACAGCGCGGGCTGGGTGATGAACAGCCGCTCGGCGGCGCGGTGGTAGTTCAGTTCCGCGCCCAGTACCGCGAAGTACCGCAGCTGGCGCAGTGTGATGTCGGGGCTCCGCAGTCTCGTGGGGCCACCTCCGATCACGGGAAACGCGGTCTCATGGAACCTAGCAACAAGGACGCCCGCCCGATCGGGAAGCAGCCGGAGCGCCTCACCCGGTCATCGCCGTTCCCGGCACTGACAGGCACAGCAGGAACAGCGCGAACAGGAACCATCCCGCGCCGTGCCAGATGGGCCAGGTGCCGCGGGCTTTCCAGACGCGGTAGGTCTGGATGAAGGCGCCGACGCCGCCGGCGAACAGCACGACGGGGACGAGGACCGCGGCCATCAACGACCGGTCGCCGGGGATCACGTAGAACGCGAAGCACACCGCGGCGACGGCGACGACCGCGACGACGTAGGTGACGGCAGCGCGGAAGGTCTGCGGATCCCGCCAGCGCTTCTCGACGTCCTCGGTCATGCCGAGCGGTTTCCCGGGGCACACTCGTGGGAAACGGTCGCGTGGGCCGGCGAAAGGAGTCCCGTGGACACGACACCGATGCGGTCCCGGATCCGGGCCGGTCTGCTGGCATACGCCGCGGGGGACGCGGCGGGGGTGCCGTGGGAGGGCTGCCGCGCCGAGCAGGTGCCCCGCCAGGGCATCGACGAACTGCCCCGCCGCGGGGACTGGCCGCCCGGCGCCACGTCCGACGACACCGCGCTCACCCTGCTGGTGGCCGAGTACCTGCGCGACCGCGGCGCGGTGGTGGACGAGGCCGACTTCCTGTCGCGTCTCGCCGCCGCGGCGCCGGGAATCCGGGGGATCGGACCCAGCACCAAGGCGGCGGTCGACCGTTTCCGATCCGAGGGGGCGGTGCGCGCCCATAGCGGTGACACCAACGGCGCGGCGATGCGCGCGCTGCCGATCGGCTGGGCGATCGCCGACGACGATCTACGCCGCGGGGTCACCACCGGTTTGTCCCGCACCACCCACGGGGCGGACTCGGCCGTCGCCGCCGCGTGTATCGCCGCGGCCATGGCCTCGGCGGCGCTCGACGGCGTCTCGCCCGCCGACGTGGTCGGCCCCGAAATAGACTGGGCCGAACGGCAATTCAGGGTCGACCTGACGCCGGTACGGCGCGCGGACGAAGGTGGATGGTGGCCGCACCGCAACGGTGTCACGCTGCACGCCCTCGACACCGCCGCGGCGGTGGTGGGCGTGGTCCGCCACGCCCTCGACCGCAGGCTCACCCTCGCCGACGCCCTGCGTCATGCGGTGTCGCTCGGCGGTGACACCGACACCGTCGCCGCCATCGTGGGCGGAATACTCGGCGGGCGCGAACGGGACACCCCCGACATCCCGTGGCTGGCACGCGTGGACCTGCCGGACGATGCGACGCTCGACGCGGTCAGCGCCGCGCTGGCCGAATTGCGGGCATCGACGGGCTGACTCAGCTCGTCGCAGGGCCCGCGGCGGCTGATCCCTGCAGCCGGCCGAGGAATTCGTGGCAGCGGCGAGCCCGCTCCGAATCCTCGGACATCACCTGCTCGAAGAACGACGCGATGTCGTCCATTCCGGCGTTACGCGCATCGCGCACGTACTGCCCGTAGTCGTGTCCGGCCTTCAGCGAGTGGTATTGAACCGAGATCAGATCGAACGTCACATCGTCGAAGCCGGTTTCTCCAGTAGCCATGGCTCCTCCTACCGAGATCTTTGGTTGGGTGCCGGACGTACTACCCGTCGCCGGTGGCGGTAAACGACCGAGTTTGAACGCCGCCACCCCGGGTAAGTCGCCTCCCTCGAAGGATGTCCGGAGGGCAATTACCCATGGAGTCAAGGTTTCTCGATCATCTCGAGTGTGATGCTCGATGAGGGTGCGGCCTGCGCCGGACCCGCTCCCGGTGATCGAATCGCTCGACGAGCTCGCCGACCTCGTGACGCGGCAACCCGATGTCTATCTGCGGTACTCACACGGCCCCGAGACCGACAGCGACGAGACCGCGAGTTGCGACTACGAAGCCGACGTGTTGATGCCGGGGCTGTCGGTGAGCGCGATCGCGCCGGAGCCGTGGTGGCCGCGGCCCGTGCAGGACTGGATCGCCCGGCGCATCCGGCAGTACGCGCAACTGCATGAGCCGGGCCGGTTCCCGTGGGTGCTGACCGGGCGGGTGGTCGGACACGGACCCGACCACGAACCGCTCGTCACCGACATCCGCCCGATCGCCGCGCTCGGCGACCGAGCGCTGGCCGAAGCGGCCGCCCGTTACCGCGAGGAGTTCGAAGTCGGCCGGGATTCCACGACGGGGCAGCGGCCGAACGCCTAGCCGCCGACCGGTTTCGCGACACGGTCGGGCGCGGCGCGCAGTGCCAGGACCACCGCCGCGGAGAGCACCATCATCACGCCGACCGCCCACATGCCCGCCCTCGGCGAGCCGAGCAGATCGTCGAGCGCGCCGGTGAGGTACGGGGCGGCAAATCCGCCGAGATTGCCGACGGAGTTGATCAGCCCGATCGCCCCGGCGGCCGCGGCTCCGGTGAGGAACCGCGACGGCAGTGCCCAGAAACTCGGGATCGCACTGAACACCCCCATGGCGGCCAGGGTCACCGGAATCATCACCAGCACCGGGCTGTCCAAGTACAGCGCCACCGGAATCGCCAGCCCGCCGAGCAGCATGGGCGCGGCGACGTGCCCGGCGTGTCCGCCGGTGCGGTCCGCGTGCCGCGACCACAGGAACATCGCCACCGCGGCGAATGCGTAGGGAATCGCGGTAATCAGCCCGACCTGCTCGATCGACAGCGTGAGGCCGAAACTCTCCCGGAACCCGGCGATGATGGACGGCAGGAAGAACGCCAGCGCATAGAGGCCGTAGGCGACACCGAAGTACACCACCGCCAGGGCCCACACCCGCGGACTGGTCAGCGCGCGGCGCAGCGGGACGTCGAAGCGGTCGCCGACCTCACGCTCCTCTGCGGCCAGAACATCGGTCAGCCAGCGCTTCTCGTCATCGGGCAACCAGGTGGCGTCGGCAGGCCGGTCGGTCAGGGAGAACCAGCACACGACGCCGAGCACGATCGCGGGCAGGCCCGAACAGATCATCAGGAACTGCCAGCCGGCCAACCCGAACAGTCCGTCGCCGACGTCGATGAGCCACGCGCCGACCGGTGTTCCCACCGCTGCGGCGATCGGGCTGGCCAGCATGAACATCGCGACCACCCGCGCCCGGTAGGCGCCGGGGAACCAGCGGCTGAGATAGAAGATGACACCGGGGAACAGCCCGGCCTCGGCGACGCCGAGCAGGAACCGCAACACCAGCAGCGTAGCGGCGTTCGGGGCGAAGCCGATGGCGACGACCACGATTCCCCAGGACACCGCGATGCGGGCCAGCCACCGGCGGGCCCCGAACCGGTGCAGTGCGAGGTTCGACGGCACTTCCACGAGGACGTAGCCGATGAAGAAGATGCCCGAGGCGAAGCCGAACATGGTTGCCGACAGCTGCAGGTGCTCGCTGATGTCGGCCTTGGCGATGCCGAGGTTCGTGCGATCCAGATAGTTGACGAAGTAGAGCGCCATCAGGATCGGCACAGTGCGCCACATGACCTTGCGCACCGTGCCGTGCCCACTCGTCACGCGGTGATCGTAAGCCGCCCGCCCGCCCGCCGGGGCGGGCGGGCGCTCCGGGGTCAGGCGCAGTCGGCGCAGATCAGCGCGTCGCCCGCGTTGCGGGCCAACCGGCTGCGGTGGAACACCAGGAAGCAACTGCTGCAGGTGAACTCGTCGGCCTGCTTCGGGATGACCCGCACGGTGAGTTCTTCACCGGACAGGTCGGCGCCGGGCAGGTCGATGGCGTCCATCGGGTCGGCGTCCTCGAGGTCGAGGACCGCCGTGCGGGCGTCGTTGCGCGGCACCGGCAGTTCGTCGAGCGAGTCGGTTTCCACGTCTTCTTGCTTACGGCGGGGCGCGTCGTAGTCAACGGTCATGATGGCTGCCTCTGGTTGTCGCGGCGAATTGCACAGCACTCAACGGACGCTGATCGCCCCTTGTTCCCTGCAGGTCGCGCCGCCAAACACCGGGGCGTATTACGGATCGCGCGGGAGTCCGAGCAGCCGCTCGGCGATGATGTTCAGCTGCACTTCCGACGTGCCGCCATAGATCGTCGTGGCGCGGCTGCCCAGCAGGTACTCCACCCATGTGAACTCCAGCGAGTCTGGTGCGGCGATCACCGCGTCGGTGCCGAAGGACGACACCGCGAACTCCGCATAGCCCTGACCGGTCTTCATCGACAGCAGCTTGGAGATCGCCGCCGACGGCATCGCGTCGCCCCCGGCCAGCGTCAGCAGCGTCGAGCGCAGGTTCAGCAGCTTGGCGGCGTGCCCCTCGGCGATCAGCTGGCCCGCCTTGTTCTGCCCGATCTGGTCGAAGTGGCCGTCGCGGATGAACTCGACGAAGCCGTCGAGAGTGGCCAGGAACGGCGGCTCGCTGCTGCCGATGGACACCCGCTCGTTGGTGAGCGTGTTGCGGCTGACCTCCCAGCCACGGTTGACCTCACCGAGCACCAGGTCGTCGGGGACGAACACGTCGTCGATGAAGACGGTGTTGAACATTGCGTTGCCGGTCAGCTCGCGCAGCGGTTTGACCTCGACGCCTTCGCTGTTCATGTCGAGCAGGAAGTACGTGATGCCGTTGTGTTTGGGTGCGCTGGGGTCCGTGCGGGCCAGCAGCGCACCCCACTGGGAGTACTGCGCGCCGGTGGTCCAGATCTTCTGGCCGGTGATGCGCCAGCCGCCGTCGACCTTGGTGGCCTTGGTGGTCAGGCTGGCCAGGTCCGAGCCGGCGCCCGGCTCGGAGAACAGCTGGCACCAGATCATCTCGCCGCGGAAGGTGGGCGGCAGGAACCGCTGCTTCTGTTCGTCGGTGCCGAACGCCACGATCGACGGGATGAGCCAGGCGGCGATGCCCATCTGGGGTCGCTTGACCCGGCCGGTCGCGAACTCCTGGGCGATGATGATCTGCTCGACGGGGCTCGCCGCGCGTCCCCACGGGGTGGGCAGGTGGGGCTGCACCCAGCCGCCCTCGGCGATGGCGACGGTGCGCTCCTCGCGGGGCAGGGCCTTGAGCGCGGCGACCTCGGCGCGGATCTCGTCGCGCAGCTTCTCGGTGTCGGGGTCCAGGTCGAGGTTGATGGGACGCATTCCGGTGGTGGTCGCGGTGTCGACCACGTGCTGCGGGTACTCGGATCTGCGGCCGAACGCGGCGGCGAGCACCAGCGCGCGCCGGTAGTAGACGTTGGTGTCGTGTTCCCAGGTGAACCCGATGCCGCCGTGCACCTGGATGCACTCCTGCACGCAGTGCTGCGCGGCGGTGGGCGCCAGTGTGGCGGCGACGGCGGCGGCGAACTCGACATGCGGGTCTTCGGAGGGGTTCTCCCGCAGCCCGTCGAGTGCGCGGGCGGCGTCCCACACCGCGGCGGTGGCCCGCTCGGTCTGGGCGATCATGTCGGCACACTTGTGCTTGATGGCCTGGAACTGGCCGATCGGCCGGCCGAACTGTTCGCGGATCTTGGCGTAGGCGGCCGCCGTATCGGTCGCCCAGCGCGCGACACCGATGGCCTCGGCGGACAGCAGTGTGACGATCAGCGCCCGCGCCAGCGGACGGGTGAGGGTGCGCAACACCCGGTCGTCACTGATCTCCACGGCGTTGGCGCGCACGTGCGCGACGGGACGCAGCGGGTCGACGCTCGCCACCGGTTCGATCTCCAGTTGCTCGGCGTCGAAGACCACCCACTCGTCGCCGCTGCTCTCGTCGTCGAGGCCGGCGACCGGCAGCACCAGCACGGAGGCCTGCGCGGCGGCGGGGACGGCGCGCACCTCGCCGCGGACCACCAGACCGTCGCCGTGGCGGGTGGCGGTCAGGCTGGAGTCGATCGCGTAGGCGGCGATGACATCGCCGGAGGCGAGGTCGCCGAGCACCTTGGCGTCGGGGTCGTTGGCGGCGATCAGCGCGCTGGCGATCGCCGACGGCACAAATGGTCCCGGCACCGCGCCGTAGCCGAATTCGGCCAGCACGATGGCCAGTTCGAGGATGCCGAACCCTTGTCCGCCGGCGGATTCCGGCAAATGGACACCCTGAAGACCCTGCTCGGCTGCGGCGCGCCAGAACGGGGGCGGGTTGGGGATCGGGTTCTCGAGCGCTTCGTGGAGCACTTCGGACGGCGCGACGCGCGCCACCAGGGACCGTACGGAATCGGCGAGGTCGTTGTGCTCTTCGTTGATCGCAATGGGCATAGCTTCGTTGCCTTCCCTATTAACCGCTTGGTTGGGAGCCAGATTACCTCTCGGCCCCGGGTGTGCTCACCGCCACCGTTTGGCGATCCACTTCGCGATCAGGTCGGCCTGTTCACTGCGGGCGCCCGGGGTGGTGAAGTAGTGGTCGGTGTCGACCGACGCGCTGGTCTTGTCGTCGGTGGCCAGCGCATCGTGGATGCGGCGGGCGTCCGAGGGGAACACTCCGGTGTCCTGGTCGGCGGTGATCACGAGCGCGGGGCACGCGATGCGCGCCAGATGGGGTTCCGCGCGGGTCTGGGCGTGACGCAGGCTCCACATGCCGAGCCAGTTGCGCAGCGTGGTGGCCGTGGCCACCCCGTACGCCGACCGGTTGGCGTTGGCGGGCGTGCCGAGGTAGCAGGTGTTCGGCGGGCGGTTCGACGGATCCAGGGTGGGGTCGACCATGCGCAGGTCGGCCCACGTGCGCAGCACGGTGAACGGCCGATCGGAGAACCCGGCGGCCCGCACGCGGGTCCACTCCGTCTGGACCCAGTCGGTGATGGCCTCGTTGCGCGCGAACTGCGCTGCGCGGTAACGCTCGACGAACTCGGGGGAGTAGGGCGGACCGTTGCGTTGGTCGAACGGGTCGAGTTCGGGATCGCCGGCGACGGGGTCGGTTTCGTCGAGGACCGATGCGTCCATCCACGCGGTCAGTACGTCGGGGCGGCCGGGGTGGGCGGCGCTGGCGACGTATCCGTCCGCAGGCAGGAGGTCACCCAGCCCGGCCGCGGGGCGCATCCCCTCCAGCGGCGTCACGTGTTTGTCGCACGCCTGTGCCTGGTAGGCGGCCATCAGTGAGCCACCGCCGGAATTGCCCAGGAGTATCACGGTTTCGATGTTCTGCACCTCGCGCAACCAGCGCACTCCCACGCCGATGTCCACCAGTGCGTGGTCGAGCAGAAAGCTGCTCTCGAAGCCACGGAACCGGGTGTTCCAGCCCAGGAAGCCGATGCCGCGAGTGGCCATGTAGTCGGCGAGATAGTGCTCCGAGAAGTCGATCTGATAGTGCGCGGCGATGATCGCGACCCTGGGTCTGCGGCCCATTCCGCGGTGGTAGATGCCCTGGCACGGATGGCCGCCGGACCCGGCCCGCAGCGCGCTCGGAGAATTCAGGCCGACGAATTCCCGTGTGACACCGGGGGTTTGTGCCATGGTTCTGGTCACAGGATCCTCCGCTCGGGGCGCTGGTCGACCGATCGTAGAGTCGGGTGTTCCCCGCCGTGGCGTGATGCCGCAAAGTTGCTGTGCGCCATTGTGATTCAGTAGAGGCGGGGATCGGCCAGTTGGTCGATCATGGCGGTGAGCTGGTCGACGAGCTGCTCGGGGGCGAGGACCACGTCCGCTGCCAGCCAGGCGCTGATGGTCTGCCCCACCCCGCCGACGACGAAGTGGGCGGCGGCCTTGATGCGGTCGTTCTCGGACTGCCGTAGCGCCGCGCTGGCATGCCGG
This sequence comes from Mycolicibacterium litorale, assembly GCF_010731695.1. Taxonomy (NCBI): domain Bacteria; kingdom Bacillati; phylum Actinomycetota; class Actinomycetes; order Mycobacteriales; family Mycobacteriaceae; genus Mycobacterium; species Mycolicibacterium litorale. The sequence continues at coordinate 3,951,328 of NZ_AP022586.1, read as the reverse complement.
CCGGACAGCATCGCGAACAGGGCGCCGGATTCCGCGCGTTTGCGCACCACGACGGCGTTGGACAGCTGCGCGCTGAACAGCAGGCGGCCGATCCGGGGGTCTTCGGAGATGGTCCGGACGATGTCGGTCATCACCGCACGGCTCTGCGCGCGCGGCGGCGCGGCGGCCGCGGCGGCCTGTGTCGTGGTGGCGATGCCGTTGATCACCCAGTCGAACACCGCTGCGACGAAATCGTCCTTGTCGGTGAAGCACTCGTAGAAGTACCGGACGGCGACTCCGGCTCGCCGGCAGATGGCGCGCACGGTGAGGTCGGCGAGATCGTGTTCTGCCGATCCGAGCAGGCCCAGGCCCGCCTCGAGGAAGCGCCGCCTGCGCTGCGCGAGGCGCTCCGGAGCCTCGACGCCGCGGTAGGGGCGGACCTGTCCCATCCCCCCATCTTGACACCCGTCGATCCTGCAGGGGAAAATCAGGAAACATTCGTTCTCACTTTTAGGGGTGGCCAATGACGGTCAGCGAACCGCTTCCGCACGTCGAGCGTCCGGTCAGCGCACCGGCGCATCCGGAGGCGCTCACCCCGCCGCCCGTTCTGGCCCGCCGCGCCGCCAGCATGGAGGACGGTCTGATGGGTGTCGCGCTGCTGGCCGGCCCCGCGAACGTGATCATGCAATTGGCCCGGCCCGGCGTCGGTTACGGCGTGCTGGAGAGCCGCGTCGAGAGCGGTCGCGTCGACCTGCACCCGATCAAACGCGCGCGCACCACGTTCACCTATCTGGCCGTCGCCACTCGGGGGAGCGACGCCCAGAAGGCGGCCTTCCGGCGGGCGGTGAACAAGGCGCACGCGCAGGTGTACTCGACCGACGAGAGCCCGGTGAAGTACCACGCGTTCGACAAGGACCTGCAGCTGTGGGTGGCGGCGTGTCTGTACAAGGGCGCGGTCGACATCTACCGCCTGTTCGTCGGGGAGATGGACGAGCAGGCCGCCGAGGAGCACTACCGCGAGAGCATGACGATGGGCACCACACTGCAGGTGCCGCCGGAGATGTGGCCCGCCGACCGCGCGGCGTTCGACAAGTACTGGCAGGAATCGCTCGACAAGGTGCACATCGACGACACCGTGCGCGAGTACCTCTATCCGATCGCGGCGTCGCGGCTGCGCGGGTTGCGACTGCCCGGCCCGCTGCAGCGCAAGAACGAAGAACTCGCCCTGCTGATCACCACCGGCTTCCTGCCGCAGCGCTTCCGCGACGAGATGCGGCTGCCGTGGGATGCCGAGCGGCAGCGCCGCTTCGACCGGCTGATCGGCGTGCTCCGCACCGTCAATCACATACTGCCGCGGTTCGTCCGGCAGTTCCCGTTCAACGTGCTGCTCAAGGACCTCGACCGACGCATCCGCACGGGCCGGCCGCTGATCTGACGTCGGATACGCCGCGTATAACGGCTCTGTGCGTCACGACAACGATTCCTGGGACATCACCACCAGCGTCGGCTCCACCGCGCTCTTCGTCGCGGCGTCGCGGGCGCTGGAGGCGCGTAAACCCGAACCCCTCGCCGTCGACCCGTACGCGGAGGTCTTCTGCCGCGCCGTCGTCGGCGAATGGGCCGACCTGTTCGACGGCGCTGGTCTCGATTCGAAGCCCGACCACATCCTGCACACCGCGTTCGGTGTGCAGTTCGTCAACTTCCAGGGCGCGCGGACCCGCTACTTCGACGCCTATTTCGCCGCGGCGGCCGCGGCGGGGGTGCGTCAGATCGTGCTGCTGGCGGCGGGCCTCGACTCACGTGCCTACCGTCTGCCGTGGCCGGACGGCACCGTCGTCTATGAACTCGACCAGCCGCAGGTGCTGGACTTCAAGCGCCGGGTGCTCGCCGACCACGGTGACGAACCGCGAGCGCAGCGCCGCGCGATCGCGGTCGATCTCCGTGACGACTGGCAGGGCGCGCTGACCGCGAGCGGTTTCGATCCGGGCCTGCCGTCGGCGTGGCTGGCCGAGGGGTTGCTGATGTATCTGCCCGCCGTCGCGCAGCAGGCCTTGTTCGCCGGCATCGACGCGTTGTCTGCCCCGAATAGCTGGGCCGCCGTCGAGGAGTCGGTGCCGATGCCCACCGAGGTGTTCGAGGCCAAGCGCGCCGAGGAGCGGGCGGCCGGCGACGACGGCACCTTCTTCACCCTCGTCTACAACGAGCGGCACGCCCCCGCCGAACAGTGGTTCTCCGAGCGCGGGTGGGCGGCCGAGCCGACGTCTCTCGCCGATTATCTGGCCGATGTAGGGCGACCGATGCCCGCCGAGGATCCCGAGGTCGGCGCGATGATCAGCGCGATCCGGTTGATCACCGCGACCAAGGGGTGAGCGGGGTCACCGGGTCGTGTGACACCGTGCATCTCGACACTTAGGTTGTGCAATGCTAACTTCACCGAAAGTTAGCCTAGCCATACTTAAGGGGAGAAAGCGGGGGCCTCGTGCTCCCGCGCGTAACGACCAATGGAAACGCCTACTGACACGCTCGCGGCGCCGAGAACCGCGTCTGCCCGGGTCGACCGTGACGTGGTCAGCCGGTTTGCCACCTGCTGCCGTGCGCTGGGTCTGACGGTCAACGACCGGCAGCGCCCGGCCGACCTCCCCGCCGCCCGCACCGGATTCGCCGCGCTGACCCATATCGCGCACGATCAGTGCGACGCGTGGACCGGCCTGGCCGCCGCCGGCGACGCCGGCGCCCGGGTCATCGAGGCGATCTGGTCGACCCGCGCCAGCGCGGGTGCGCTGCAGCGCCACGTGGAGTTGGCACCCGGTGCGCTGGGCTTCCACTACGACAGCGGGCTCTACCTCCAGTTCCGCGCGACCGACCCCGACGACTTCGGCCTGGCCTACGCGGCCGCGCTCTGCGACAACGGCGCCTACGCCGACGCCGACGCGCTGGTGGGCGAATTGATCGAGCGGCGGCCGGGGTGGCCGCAGGCCCGCTGGCTGCGGGTCGCCATCCACCACCGCACACAGCGCTGGTCGGACGTCGTCCGCCTGCTCACCCCCGTCGTCAACGATGCGTCCCTCGACGCGATGTACGCCCACGCCGCGCGCATCACGCTCGGCATCGCGCTGGCGCGGCTCGGCATGTTCGCCCCCGCGATGTCCTACCTCGCGGAGCCGGACGGACCCAACGCGGTGGCCGCGGTCGACGGTGGACTGGCCAAAGGCCTCACGCTGCGCGCCCAGGGGGAGGAGGAGGACGCCGCCGAGGTGCTGCAGGAGCTCTACGCGGCCAACCCGGAGAACGCGGAGATCGAGACGGCGCTGACCGACCCGACGTTCGGGCTGGTGACCACCACCGCGGCCCGTATCGAGGCGCGGGCCAACCCATGGGATCCCGAGACCGAACCCACCGAAGCCGATTTCGTCGACCCCGGCGCCAAGGACCGCAAGGCTCATCTGCTCGTCGAGGCCGAAGCGGAGCTGGCCGAGTTCATCGGACTCGAAGAGGTCAAGTATCAGGTCGCGCGACTGAAGAGTTCGGTGGCGATGGCGATCCGCCGCCAAGAGCGTGGCCTGGCCGTCGCGCAGCGCACCAACCACCTGGTGTTCGCCGGCCCGCCCGGCACCGGCAAGACGACCATCGCCCGCGTCGTCGCGAAGATCTACTGCGGACTCGGACTGCTGCGCAAGGAGACCGTGCGCGAGGTGCACCGCGCCGACCTGATCGGCCAGCACATCGGCGAGACCGAGGCCAAGACCAACGCGATCATCGACGCCGCGCTGGACGGCGTGCTGTTCCTCGACGAGGCCTACGCGCTGGTGTCCACCGGCGCCAAGAACGACTTCGGGCTCGTCGCCATCGACACGCTGCTGGCCCGGATGGAGAACGACCGCGACCGACTGGTCGTCATCATCGCCGGGTACCGCAAGGACCTCGACATGTTCCTCGACGCCAACGAGGGACTGCGGTCGCGGTTCACCCGCAGCATCGACTTCCCGTCGTACTCGCCGGGTGAACTCGTCGAGATGGCGGTGCGGATGGCCGAGAAGCGTGACAGCGTCTTCGAACCCGCCGCCCACGACGACATGGAGAAGCTGTTCGCCCAGCTGGCCGAGTCGTCGAGCCCGGACGCCAACGGCGTCGACCGGCGCAGCCTGGACATCGCCGGTAACGGCCGATTCGTCCGCAACCTCGTCGAGCGGTCCGAGGAAGAGCGCGAATACCGGCTGGATCACTCGTCCGCCGACGACTTCACCGACGAGGAACTGATGACCATCACCGTCGACGATGTGCGCAAGTCGGCCGAACCGTTGCTGCGCGGTCTCGGCTTGACGGTGTCGGCATGACCGGCCCCGAGGACCGGCGCTCGTTCAGCTCGCGCACGCCGGCCAACGACAACCCCGAGCGCGTCACGTACCGGCGCGGATTCGTCACCCGGCATCAGGTGTCGGGCTGGCGGTTCATGATGCGGCGCATCGCCTCCGGCGTGGCACTGCACGACACCCGAATGCTGGTCGACCCGCTGCGCACGCAGAGCCGCGCGGTGCTGACCGGCGCGCTGATCCTCATCACGGGCCTGGCCGGGTGCTTCGTGTTCTCCCTGATCCGCCCGGGCGGCTCGGCGGGCACCGACGCAGTGCTGGCCGACCGGTCGACTGCGGCGCTCTACGTCCGCATCGGCGAACAACTCCACCCCGTACTCAACCTCACCTCGGCGCGGCTGATCGCCGGGCGGGCGGACAACCCGACCACGGTCAAGACCAGCGAGATCGACCAGTTCCCCCGCGGTAACCTCGTCGGCATCCCCGGCGCCCCGGAACGCATGGTGCAGAACGTATCCCGGGACGCCGAGTGGACGGTGTGCGACGGCTCTTCCGGTGCGAACGCGGGTGTGACCGTCCTGGCCGGGCCGGTGGACTCGGACGGTGAGCGGGCCGCACCGCTCGCCGACGACCAGGCCGTGCTCGTCTCGAACGACGCGGGCGCATGGCTGCTGTGGGACGGCAGGCGCAGCCCGGTCGACCTGGCCAACCGCGCGATCACCGACGCACTCGGCTTTGGCGGCACCCCCGCGGCGCCCCGGCCCATCGCGCCCGGCTTGTTCAACGCCATCCCCGAAGCGCCCCCGCTCGCCGCTCCGGCGATCCCGGATGCCGGTGCGCCGCCGCGGTTCCCGCTGCCGGTCGCGGCGCCGGTCGGCGCGGTCGTCGCCGCCTTCGAGGCCGACAACACGATCCGCTACTACGCTGTGCTGCCCGACGGACTGCAGCCCGTCTCGCAGGTGCTGGCCGCGATCCTGCGTAACACCAACTCCTACGGTCTGAATCAACCGCCGCGCCTCGGTGCCGACGAGGTGTCCCGACTGCCGGAGTCCCGACTCCTCGACACCGACGCCTACCCGGACGTCCCGGTCACCGTCGTGGACGCGGCGGCAGACCCCGTCACCTGCGCCCACTGGGCGAAATCCGTTGACGCCGAGCAGAGTTCACTGAGCCTGCTGTCGGGGGCCGCGCTGCCGATGCCGGACGGGATCCGCACCCTCGACCTCGTCGGCGCCGGTAACGGGGTGACCGCCGACCGGGTGGCGCTCACACCGGGCAGCGGCTACTTCGTCCAGACGGTCGGTCAGGAACCGGGTTCGCCGATGGCCGGATCGCTGTTCTGGGTGAGCGACACCGGCGTGCGCTACGGCATCGAACCGGGCGAGAACGACCAGACCATTGCCGCGCTCGGACTGTCCGCACCACCCGTCCCGGTGCCGTGGTCGGTCCTCGCGCAGTTCGCCGCCGGCCCGACGCTGTCGCGGGATGACGCCCTGCTCGCCCACGACGCCCTGACCCCCGATCCGAATCCCGCGCGTCTGGAGAACCGATGAGCCGGCTGATCTTCGAGGCACACCGCCGGCTGCCCCCGCCGGCGACCCGCAAGGGCACCATCACCATCGAACCGCCGCCGGAGCTCCCACGGCTGGTGCCGCCGTCACTGCTGCGCCGGGTACTGCCGTACCTGATCGTGCTGCTGATCGTGGGGATGATCGTGGCGCTGGTCGCGACGGGGATGCGGCTGATCTCCCCGACGACGCTGTTCTTCCCGTTCGTGTTGCTGCTGGCGGCCACCGCGCTCTACCGCGGCACCGACAACAAGATGCGCACCGAGGAGGTCGACGCCGAACGCGCCGACTATCTGCGGTACCTGTCGGTGGTGCGCGACAACGTGCGTGCGCACGCGGCCGAGCAGCGTGCGGCACTGGAGTGGTCGCACCCGGCACCCGACGTGCTGGCCACCATCCCCGGAACGCGCAGGCAGTGGGAACGTGATCCCCGCGACGCGGACTTCCTGGTGCTGCGCGCGGGCCTGCACGACACCCCGCTCGACACCACGCTGCGGGTGAAGGACACCGCCGACGAGATCGACCTCGAGCCGGTCTCGCACACCACGCTGCGCGGGCTGCTCGACGTACAGCGCACCGTGCGCGACGCCCCGGCGGGCATCGACATCACGAAGGTCTCGCGGATCACGGTCTGCGGTGAGCCCGACGACGTGCGCGGCGCGCTGCGCGCATGGATCACCCAGGCGGTCACCTGGCACGATCCGAGTGTCCTCGGGGTGGCGCTGGCCGCGCCCGACGTCGACGGCGACTATTGGTCGTGGCTGAAGTGGTTGCCGCACACCGATATCCCGGGCGAAGCCGACGGCGTCGGACCGGCCCGCTACCTGGCCGCCGACATGGCGGAGTTGCGCGCGTCGCTGGCGCCCGCGCTGGCCGACCGACCCGCCTTCCCCGGCGACTCCGACCGGGTCTTCCGCCACCTGCTGGTGATCGTCGACGATCCCGAGGCCGACGTCGAGGATCTGGTGCGCAGGCCCGGCCTGGTCGGCGTGACGGTCGTGCACCGTGTCGCCACCGAACCGCACCGCGAACAGTATTCGAACCCCGAACGGCCGATCCTGCGGATCGCCGACGGCCGGATCGAACGCTGGCAGACCGGGGGCTGGCAGCCCTACGTCGACGCCGCGGACGCACTGGACGTCGCCGACGCCCGACACATCGCGCGCCGGCTGTCCCGCTGGGACTCCAATCCGAGCCACGCCCGTTCCACCACGACCGGCGGATCGACGTTCACCACGCTGCTGGGCATCCCGGACGCCTCGGCGCTCGACGTGGCTGCCCTGTGGGCGCCGCGGCGCCGCGACGAGGAACTGCGTGTGCCCATCGGCGTCACGGCCACGGGCGAACCGCTGTACTTCGACCTCAAGGACGAGGCGGAGGGCGGGATGGGCCCGCACGGCCTGATGATCGGTATGACCGGCTCGGGCAAGTCGCAGACCCTGATGTCGATCCTGTTGTCGCTGTTGACGACTCATTCCGCCGAGCGGCTGAACGTCATCTATGCCGACTTCAAGGGTGAGGCCGGCGCCGACATCTTCCGGGATTTCCCGCAGGTCATCGCGGTCATCTCGAACATGGCTGAGAAGCGTTCGCTGGCCGACCGGTTCGCCGACACCCTGCGCGGTGAGGTCGCACGGCGCGAGCAGCTGCTCAAGGAGACGGGCCGCCGTGTGCAGGGCAGCGCCTTCGGGTCGGTCACGGAGTACGAGGCCGCTCGCAATTCGGCCGCCGGCGCGGCCGCTGATCTGCCGCCGATGCCCACGCTGTTCGTGGTCGCCGACGAATTCACGCTGATGCTCGCCGACCATCCCGAATACGCCGACCTGTTCGACTACGTGGCCCGCAAGGGTCGCTCGTTCCGGATCCACATCCTGTTCGCCTCGCAGACGCTCGACGTCGGCAAGATCAAGGACATCGACAAGAACACCTCCTATCGCATCGGTCTGAAGGTCGCCAGCCCCAGCATCTCTCGCCAGATCATCGGAGTGGAGGACGCCTACCACATCGAGTCCGGACGCGAACACAAGGGCGAGGGCTTCCTGGTGCCCGCCCCGGGCGCCGTGCCGATCAAGTTCCGCAGCACCTACGTCGACGGCATCTACGAACCCCCGCGGGCCGAGAAGTCGATCGTGGTGCGGGCGCTGCCCCAGCCGCAGCTGTTCACCGCCTCGCGCGTGGAACCCGAACCGGACACGGTCATCCCCTCGGCCGAACCCGAGATCGAGGCGGCCCCGCCGCGCAAGCTGATCGCCACCATCGGCCAGCAGCTGGCGCAGTACGGACCCAAGGCGCCGCAGCTGTGGCTGCCCCCGCTGGACGAACCGATCGAGCTCATCGAGGTGCTGCAGCGGTCGGCCGTGCCGGCACGGCAGTGGCGCTGGCCGCTCGGCGAGATCGACAAGCCGTTCGAGATGCGGCGTGATCCACTGATCTTCGACGCCACGTCATCGGCCGCGAACATGGTCATCCACGGTGGGCCGAAGTCGGGCAAATCCACGGCGCTGCAGACGTTCATGCTGTCCGCGGCGGCGCTGCACTCACCGCGCGACGTCACGTTCTACTGCCTCGACTACGGCGGCGGCAAGCTCGCCCCGCTGGCCGAGCTGGCACACGTCGGCAGCGTGGCCACCCCGCTGGAGCCCGAACGTATCCGGCGCACCTTCGGTGAGCTCGAGCAGCTGCTGCGGGCGCGGCAGGCCAACGGCGCCCGCGCTGAGTCGTTCCCCGACGGCTACGGCGAGGTGTTCCTCGTCATCGACAACCTGTACGCGTTCAGCCGCGACAACACCGACACCTTCAACACGCGTAACCCGCTGCTGGGCAAGGTGACCGAGCTCGTCAACAACGGCCTCGCGTACGGCATCCACGTCGTCATCACCACCCCGAACTGGCTCGAGGTGCCGCTGAACATGCGCGACGGGCTCGGGCTGCGACTCGAACTCAAACTGCACGACAGCCACGACAGCAATGTGCGGATCGTCGGCGCCCTGCGCCGCCCCGCCGACAGCGTGCCCGCCGACCAGCCAGGTCGCGGGTTGACCATGGCCGCCGAGCACTTCCTGTTCGCCACCCCGGCACTCGACCTCATCCCCGCCATCAACGCCCGGTTCCCCGAGCAGTCGGCGCCGCCGGTGCGGTTGCTGCCGCAGAAGCTGGCGCCGAACGCGCTGGGGACGCTCTACCCGGGACCCGAGCGGGTCGTCATCGGTCAGCGGGAAGAGGACCTCGCTCCGGTCGTGCTGGACTTCGCGGAGAACCCGCTGCTGATGGTGTTCGGCGACAACCGGTCCGGCAAGACGACGCTGTTGCGCCACATCATCCGCACCGTCCGGGAGCACTCGACCGCCGACGAGGTCGCGTTCACCGTCGTCGACCGCCGTCTGCAACTGGTCGACGAACCGCTGTTCGCCGACAACGAGTACACCGCGAACATCGACCGCATCACCCCGGCGATGCTCGGGCTCTCGGCGCTGATCGAGAAGCGCCGGCCCCCGGCAGGTCTGACTCCCGCGCAGCTCAGTGGTTGGTCATATCAGGGGCACACGCACTACCTGATCATCGACGACGTCGACCAGATCCCGGACGGACCCGCCGTCAGCGGGCCCTACGTCGGACAGCGTCCGTGGACACCGCTGATCGGGCTGCTCTCCCAGGCAGGCGATCTCGGGCTGCGGGTGATCGTCACCGCCAGGGCGACCGGCTCGGCCCACGCGGTGATGACCGCACCGCTGCTGCGCAGGCTCAACGACCTGCAGGCGACCACGCTGATGCTGTCCGGTAACCCGCAGGACAGCGGCAAACTGCGCGGCCACCGGTTCAGCCGGCTGCCCGCGGGCCGGGCGCTGCTGCTCGGCGACAGCGACACCCCCACGTTCGTCCAGCTCGTCAATCCGCTGATCGAGGCGACCGCCTCGACCCGCACCCACGGAAAGGACTACCGCTGATGACCCTTCGCGTCGTCCCAGAGGGACTCACCGCGGCGAGCGCCGCCGTCGAGGCACTGACCGCCCGGCTGGCCTCCGCCCACGCGGCCGCCGCACCGCTGATCGGTGCGGTGCTCCCGCCCGCCGCCGATCCCGTCTCGCTGCAGACCGCGGCCGGGCTGAGCGCCAACGGCGGCCGGCACGAGGCGGTGGCGGCCCAGGGCGTCCAGGAACTCGGCCGGTCCGGCGTCGGCGTCGGCCAGTCCGGCGCGAGCTACGCCAGCGGCGACGCGCTCAACGCGTCCTCGTACATGATCGCCCGCGGCTGACATGTCTTCCCGCGTCGCTTCGCTCGCCCCGTCATGACCGCCCCCATCTGGATGGCCCTGCCACCCGAGGTCCACTCGGCACTGCTCTCCAGCGGCCCAGGACCCGGATCGCTGCTGGCCGCGGCGGGGGCCTGGCAGTCGCTGAGCGCCGAATACGCCTCAGCCGCAGCGGAACTGACCGGTGTACTCGGCTCAGTACAGGCCGGCGCATGGGAAGGCCCGAGCGCCGAGCAGTACGTCGCGGCGCACACCCCGTACCTGGCGTGGCTGGCGCAGGCCAGCGTGAACAGCGCGGCAACCGCAGCGCAGCACGAAACTGCCGCGGTCGCCTACAGCACCGCGCTGGCCACGATGCCGACACTGGGGGAGTTGGCCGCCAACCACGCCACCCACGCGGTCCTGCTCGCCACGAACTTCCTCGGTATCAACACCATTCCGATCGCGATCACCGAAGCCGACTACGTGCGGATGTGGATCCAGGCCGCCACCACCATGAGCACCTATCAGGCCGTCGCCGGTGCCGCGGTGGCCGCCACTCCGACGACGGCGCCCGCACCCTTCCTGCTGGCGCCCGGAGTCGGCGAGGCGGGTCAGACGATGGCGACCATGCAGCAGGTCGGCGCGCAGGCCCAGGCGGCCGAATCCGGTTCGTCGCTCAACATCTCCGACAGCATCAATCAGTTGCTGGAGATGTACCTGCAGAACGTGCCCGGCGGGCAGGAGATCATCGACTTCCTGCGTGATCCGCTCGGCAACCTGCAGACCCTGATCAACGACTTCATGACCAATCCGTCTGCGGCGCTGGTGACGTGGGGTCCGCTGCTGACGGCGGTGGCGTATCAGGTCTTCACCAACCTGGTCGGGTGGCCGACCTGGGCGATGATCTTCGCCTCTCCGTTCCTGCTCGCGGCCCTCATCCCGCTGGGCATCGCCGGGCTGGTGCTGATCATCGACGCCCTCAAACCCGAACTCGTGGAACCGCCCGCGCCCCAGCCGGAAACGGCGCCCGCACCGGCTTCTTCGCGGCCGGAACCGCAGGTGTTCCCGGTCGCCGGGATTCCCGCGGGCGCGCCCGCGGCGCCCGCCCCGGCCCCGGCAGGCAGCACCGCGGCCGCACCGGCTGCTCCCGCCCCCGCCGCGTCGGCGGCCGCACCGCTGGTGCCCTACGCGGTGCGCGGCGCGGATCCCGGTGAGGGGTTCACGCCGACCCTGCGCGACTCCGCCAGCGCCAAGGCGCCCGCCGGCGACATCCCGGCCGCCGCGGCCGCAGCGGCGGCGGCGTCGGCCGCAGCCCGCCGGAAACGCAGGCGCCGCAAGGTCGCCGAGGTGAAGGGCCGCGGATACGCCGACGCGTACATGGATTACGAAGACGATCCCGACGAGCCGCCGGTCGACGAGCCGCGGGTGGCGGCGTCCACGCGCGGTGCCGGCCCGATGGGGTTCACCGGCACCGCACCCACGGCCGATGCCCGGGCGACCGGCTTGACGACCCTGTCCCCGGATGCGTTCGGGTCCGGACCGGTCAGCCCCATGCTGCCCGGCGGCTGGAACCCTGACGGCGAGCCGGGGCCGACCGGCGAGGAGCCGGAAGGGGGATCGCGCACCTGATCGAAAACGCTGTAGCCCCACATCTTTCCGCACGACGAAAGGAACAACCATGAGCATGCTCGACGCCCACATCCCCCAGATCGTCGCCTCCGAGGCCGCCTTCGGCACGAAGGCCGCGCTGATGCGTAGCACGATGGCGCAGGCCGAACAGGCCGCGACGTCCGCCCAGGCCTTCCACATGGGCGAGTCGTCGGCCGCCTTCCAGGCCGCCCACGCCCGCTTCATCGAGGTCTCGGCGAAGGTCAACGCCCTGCTCGACATCGCCCAGGCCAACCTCGGCGACGCCGCCGGAACCTACGTGGCCGAGGACGCGTCGGCCGCCAGCACCTACACCGCCATCTGACGTACTCCGCCAAAAGCCAAGCCGCACAAGACTCAGGAGATCTCCATGTCCCAGATCATGTACAACTACCCGGCGATGCTGGCGCACGCGGGCGAGATGTCGAGCTACGCGGGTGCCATGCACGCCGTCGGCGCCGACATCGCCGCCGAGCAGGCCGCGCTGGCCGGCGCCTGGCAGGGCGACACCGGTACCACCTACCAGGCGTGGCAGGCACAGTGGAACGCCAGCCTCGAGGAACTCGTCCGTGCCTACCGCGCGATGGCGAGCACCCACGAGGCCAACACCATGTCGATGAGCGCCCGGGATCAGGCCGAGGGCGCCAAGTGGGGCTGAGCGCCTCACGCCGGGCTGGGTTTGTATCGGTTTGCAGTGGGCCCGAACGCCGTTGAACTGACCGCCGCCCAGGCGTGGTTCGTCGCCGACACCATCGGCGCGGGATCGCTGCCATGGGTGCTGGCGATCACCCCGCCGTACCGCCACGAGGCGGATCGGGCGCCGTTCGCCGCGGAGACGGTCGCGGAGCTCGAAGCGCTCGGTGTGCTGTCGGCTGAGGACGGGGCGATCGATCCCGGGGTGGCCGACTGGATCCGGGTGGTGTGCCGCGCCGAGCAGTGGCTCGATGTGCGGTTCGTCTCCGGACGGGGTGCGCTCCTGCGCGGTGTGGTGGCGCGCCGTGCGGGGCGGACGGTCGTCGCGCTGCGCAGCGGTGCGCTGGTCACGTTCACCCGCATGGACATCGACCACCCCCACGCCCTGGTGCCGGTGCTCTGCGCCGGGCTGTCGCAGCGGCCGCCGGCCCGGTTCCCGGAGTTCACGCTGCCGACCGACGTCGGCGCCCGCGCGGACGAGCGGATCCGACAGGGTGCGCCGCTGGCCGAGGTGCTGGACTTCCTCGGCATCCCGCCGTCGGCGCGACCGGTTGTCGAGGCGGCGTTCGACACCTCGCGGACCTATGTCGAGATCGTGGCGGGCGAACACCGCGACGGCCACCGGGTGAGCACCCAGGTGGGGGCCAGCATCGTCGACACCACCGAGGGCCGGGTCCTGGTGAGCCCGACCCGGGCGTTCGACGGTGAGTGGGTGTCGACGTTCGCGCCCGGCACCCCGTTCGCCATCGCCGCGGCCGTCGAGCGGCTGACCGGATCCCTACCCAGCGGTGCCTGGTTCCCCGACCTGCACCTCATCCGAGACTTCGATACCCGAGACACGAGAGAACCGAGAACACGACAATGTCCGACAACACTGTGATGCCGATCGTGCGGGTGGCCGTGCTCGCCGGTGGCGACGACGGCGGCCGCCTGACCGAGATGGCGCTGCCGGCCGACCTGCCGCTGCGCGAGATCCTGCCTGCGGTGCAGCGCATGGCGCGCCCGCACGACGACGGCCAGGACGGGGACGATTCGGCGTCCCGACCGGCGAGGCTGAGTCTGGCCCCGATCGGGGGAGCGCCGTTCAGCCTGGACGCGACGTTGGACACCGTCGGTGTGGTCGACGGCGACCTGCTCGCGCTGCAACCCGTCCCCGCCGGACCGGCGGCACCGCGCATCGTCGAGGACATCGCGGACGCCGCGGTGATCTTCTCCGCCGCGCAGGACAAGCGCTGGGGCCCCTGGCACATCAAGCGGGCGGCGGCCATCGCGGCGATTGGTCTGATCCTGGTCGCGACGGGTCTGAGTGTGGCGCACCGGATCGTGACCGAGGACGCGCTCGGGCTCATCGTGGTGTGCGCCGCGGCGATCGTGGCGGTGCTCGGATCGCTGCTCACCCGTGCCGCCTCACCGGCGCTGGGCAGCGCGCTGGCGATCGCCGCGCTGCCCCCGGTGGCCGCCGCGTTCGCGCTCGCGGTGCCCGGTGACTTCGGCGCCGCGCAGATACTGCTGGCCGCGGCGGGTGTCACCGCGTGGTCGGTCATCAGCCTGACCACCGGTGACCGCGCCGTCGCGTTGTTCACCACCACGGCCGCAACGGGTTTCGGGGTGTTGGTGGCCGCCGCTACGGCGACGGTGTGGACGCTGTCGGAGACCGTGCTGGGCTGCCTGCTCATCCTCATCGGGCTGCTGGTGACCGTGCAGGCCGCGCAGCTGTCCGCGATGTGGGCCCGGTTCCCGCTGCCGGTGATCCCCGCCCCCGGTGACCCGACGCCGTCGGCGCAGCCGCTGCGCGTGCTCGAGGATCTACCGCGCCGCGTGCGGATGAGCCAGTCGCACCAGACCGGATTCCTCGCCGCGGGTGTGCTGCTCAGCGTGACGGGGTCCCTGGTCCTCGTCGGCCAGCAGGACGGGTCCCGCTGGGAGTGGTACGTCGTGGCGGCCGCCGCGGTGGGGGCCGTGCTGCGCGCCCGGGTGTGGGATTCGGCGCCGTGCAAGGCCTGGCTGCTGGCCCACCCGTTCCTGCTCGCCGTCGCGCTGCTCGTGCTCTTCGCCGCGACCGACCGGTACGACGCCGCCTGGTGGGCGCTCGCGGCCGCGGTGGCGCTGGTGGCGGTCCTGGTCGTGGTGGCGCTGAACCCGTCGATCGCCTCGCCCGAGACGTACTCGCTGCCGATGCGCCGACTGGTGGGCTTCGCCGCGGCCGGGGTGGACGCCTCGCTGATCCCGGTGATGGCCTATCTGGTCGGACTGTTCAGCTGGGTGCTCAACAGGTGATCCGGCCTCTCGCCCTGCTGGCCGTCACCGCTGCGGTCGTGTTGCTCGGCGCGCCGTCCGCGGTGGCGGTGAGCCCGCCGGAGGTGGACCCCGGGGCACCTCCGCCGTCGGGCAGCGCCGGGCCGGTGCAGCCGATGGCGCAGCGCGGTGACTGCGTCGTCGGCGGTGTGCTGCCGGGTAGTGACCCCCGCGCGGCCAGCCCGAGCCAGTTGGCGCTCAACCTGTCCGGGGCCTGGCGGCACAGCAGGGGGGAAGGCCAGACGGTCGCCGTCATCGACACCGGCGTCACACCGGGCCCGCGCCTGCCCAACGTCGACCCGGGTGGGGACTACCTCGGCTCGACCGACGGGCTCACCGATTGCGACGGACACGGCACGCTGGTCGCCGGCCTGATCGCCGGTCAGCCGGGTGACGACGGCTTCTCCGGGGTCGCGCCCGCCGCGCGCATCGTCTCGATCCGCCAGAACTCGCCCCGCTTCGCGCCGGTGAACCCGGGGGAGGACCCGGTGGTGTCGCGCGCCGCAGCCGACGTCGCGAGCCTCGCGCGGGCGGTGGTGCGGGCCGCCGATCTGGGCGCGCGCGTCATCAACATCTCGGTGGTGAGCTGCCTGCCCGCCACCAAGAGCGTCGACCAGACCGAACTCGGTGCGGCGCTGCGCTATGCGGCCCGCGAGAAGGACGCCGTGATCGTGGCCGCGGCGGGCAACAACCGCGCCGGCACGAGTACCGGAACGGCCTGTCAAGCCAATCCGCCCGCCGACCTCAGCCGGCCGGACGATCCCCGCAACTGGGCCGGTGTCACGTCTGTGTCGATCCCGTCCTGGTGGCAGCCCTACGTGCTGTCCGTCGGGTCGTTGACCACGACGGGACAACCCTCGGACTTCACGATGTCCGGTCCGTGGGTCGGCATCGCCGCACCGGGTGAGGACATCACGTCGGTGAGCAACGGCCCCGACGGCGGGCTCGCGAACGGACTGCCCAACGACCGCAACGAGCTGTTCCCGGTCAGCGGAACCAGTTACGCGGCCGCCTACGTCTCCGGGGTGGCCGCGCTGGTGCGCAGCCGATTCCCGGAACTGACCGCCGAGGAGGTGGTGCAGCGCCTCACCACGACCGCGCATGGCGGCGCGCGGTCACCCTCCAACGTGGTGGGTGCGGGCAGCGTCGACCCGGTCGCCGCGCTCACCTGGGAGATCCCCGCCGAGCCGGTGGTGACGGTGAACGCGAAACCCATAGCTGCGCCGCCGGTTCCACCGGCACCCGACCACACACCCCGCACGGTCGCCCTGATCGGCACCGCGGCGCTGGCCGTCACGGTGCTCGCTGCCGTTGTGGCGGCCCGACGACGAAAGGACGAGGCCTCATGACGGCCCGGATCACCCTCGCGCTGCTGTTCGTCATCCCAGCGGCGCTGGCCTACCCGTGGCCGACCACCGCCGAGCGATGGGTGCTCGGCGTGTCCATCGCCGTCGTCGTCGTGCTCTTCGCATGGTGGCGTGGGCTTTTCGTGACCGACATCGTGCGGCGCCGCATCGCGATACTGCTGCGTAACCGACGCGGCGGCCACAGCCGCCACGCGCCCGCGCAGTACGCCACGGTGGCACTGCGCGTCGACAGCGCACCCTCGGGTGATCTGCCGCTTGCGCTGCTCGCCGGATACGTGGACCGCTACGGGGTGCGGGCGCACAAGGTCCGCGTCGTCAGCAGGGATGTCGCGGGCGAGCGGACGACGTGGATCGCGCTGACCGTCGGCGCGAAAGACAATCTGGCGGCGCTTCAGGCTCGCTCGGCCCACCTGCCGCTGCGTGAGACCACCGAGATCGCCGCCCGCAGGCTCACCGACCACCTGCGCGAGGTCGGTTGGACGGTCACCCCGGTCGACGAGGCGCCGTCGCCCGCCCCGCCGTCGGCGCGCGAGACGTGGCGCGGTCTGCGCAGCGACGAGGGTCATGTCGCGGCTTACCGGGTGAGCGTCGACGGGCAGCTGGCCGACACCCTCGCCGCCGTGGCCGCGCAGCCGTCGGCCGAGACGTGGACGGCCCTCGACATCGTGGGCACGTCAAAGCATCTCGAGGTGATCGTGGGCTGCACGCTGCTCACCGAGGACAAGCCGAAAGCCCGGGCGCCGCTGGCCGGCCTGACACCCCAGCGCGGTAGGCACCGGCCTGCGGTCGAGACGCTGCATCCGCTGTCGGTCGAGCGGCTCGAAGGGCATCCCGTACCGGTCACCGAGGAGGTCCTGCACGGGCTGCGCTGGCCGGTCGCGCACGGCGCCCCGGCCGCCGTCAGCTGAACATGAAGTCGCGCAGGAAGCGCGTCATGCGGCGCAGGTAGTCCGGCTGGCTGACGTGCAGCAGGTGGTTGCCCGGGAACCAGTGGAATGCGCACCGATCCCAGTGCTCCCAGAGCAGTTCGGCCTGCTCGGGCGGCGCCAGCCGGTCACCGAGTCCGGTGATGATCAACCGGCGGTCCCGCGGCACCAGCGGCGGATAGTTCAGCGGTGACGGGTAGCGCGACGCCGCTGCCTCGAGCTCCGGGTCGATGCGGGCGATCCGGCGGTTGAGGGCCACCAGCTTGTTGGCGGGAAACCATTCGTCGACCGTGCGGTCCGGGGTCACCACCGGCACGTTCGGGATGACCGCCTGGATCCGGTCGTCCACCGAAGCCAGCAGCGCGGAGGTGAACCCGCCGAGGGAGATCCCGGTGACCGCGACCCGGTCGACACCGGTGAACTCGAGATAGTCCACGAGGGACCGGAAATCGTGGACGGCCTGGGCCATCGCCTCGGCGAAGCCGGCGAACCCGTTGGCGAAGTAGCCGTATCCGCTGTAGGGGGAGTGCTTCTCGGCGCGCCGGCCGTGGAACGGCAGGGTGTAGAGCAGGACGTCGTAGCCGGATCGGTAGAACCACGGCAGCGACAGGAACTGGCCGTTGAACAGGTACGCCGAACCCATGAACCCGTGGATGACGCACAGCGTCGGATGCGGCCCGTCGTCGTGGCGCCAGTGCTGGGCGTGCACGACGTTGTTTCGCGTGAAACCACGGCCGCGCTCGCGCAGGGCCGGGTTGACCGCCTCGAAACTGCTGCGGAAGCGGATGTTGTGGACGCGGCCGTGCGCGGTCCACTCGGCGACCGGATTCGCCGGCCGGGAGAAGATGCGGGGCGGCTCGGTCGGGGCCGGGAACGACACCTGCGGATCCTGGGCGGCGGCGAGTTCGCCGTAGAACCGCAGGTGCTCGGCGTCGGCGCGGGTGGTGGCGGGGCGCAGCGCGGCGGCAAGCACTGACGGCAGCATCGCCGCAGCGACCATCGAGGCGACTGCGGTGCGCAACGCGACGTCAGCGGTGGCCGAGGCGTCGACGATCAGGCGCTGGCGCGCGGTGAGGTCGGCCCGCCGTGGCAGCCCGCCCTTTCCGGCGTCGCCGCCGGGCACGTCGAGGATCGGGACGGGCGGATCGACCGGATCGGCGGGTGACGTCATCGAAGCCGATGGTAGCCCGCAAACCCCAGATCGAGTGTGTCCTCAGGGCGAGAAAGCCGCCCGGATCGCACCTTCGCGGCACACTCGGCGCCAGAAATACACAGTCGGCGGTGCCAGACTGGGCGCATGTGGAATCCCGAGGTCTACCTGTCCTTCGCCGACCATCGCGGTAGGCCGTTCGTCGACCTCGTGGCGCGCATCGGCGCCGACGCGCCACGCCGCGTCGTCGATCTCGGTTGCGGCCCCGGCAATCTCACCACCACCCTGAGTCGGCGGTGGCCGTCGGCGGTCATCGAGGCGTGGGACAACTCCCCGGAGATGGTCGCGGCGGCCCGCGAACGGGGAGTGGACGCCGAACTCGGCGACGTGCGGGACTGGACGCCGCAGCCCGATACCGACGTCGTGCTGAGCAACGCCACCCTGCACTGGGTGTCCGAGCATCCGCAGCTGCTGACCCGCTGGGCCGCGGCGCTCGCACCCGGCTCGTGGGTGGCGATGCAGGTGCCCGGGAACTTCGACGCCCCGTCGCACGAATCGGTGCGGCGATTGGCGAACGAGGAACCGTGGGCGGCGCTGCTGCATGGCATCCCGTTCGCGGCGGACAACGTCGTCGAGACACCGGCGGGCTACGCCGGGTTGCTCACCGACGCCGGATGCACCGTCGACGCCTGGGAGACCACCTATGTCCACGAACTGACCGGTGACCATCCCGTCCTCGACTGGATCACCGGTACGGCGCTGCGGCCGGTGCGGAGCCGGCTGACCGACGCACAGTGGGACGACTTCCGTGCCGAGCTGATCCCGCTGCTCGACGAGGCGTATCCGGCGCGGCCGGACGGGCGGACGTTCTTCCCGTTCCGCCGGGTGTTCGTGGTCGCCCGGACCGGCTAACGCCTGCTGTTGAGCAGGTCGATCACCTGCGCGACGAGATCGGCGATGTCCGCACCGGTCGTGTCGAGGACCAGGTCCGGATCCTCAGGCGGCTCGTAGGGCGCGTCCACCCCCGTCAGCCCCTTGAGCTCACCGGCGCGGGCCCGCGCGTAAAGCCCCTTCGGATCGCGCTTTTCGCACTCCTCGACGGGGGTGGCCACGTACACCTCGAGGAACGGCAGCTTCGCCGCGTCGTTGAGGGTGCGGGCGATCTCCCGGTCGGACTTCAGCGGCGACACCAGCGAGGCCAGCGCGACGACGCCCGCATCGGCGAACAACCGGGTGAGATGGCCGACGCGGCGGATGTTCTCGGCCCGGTCCCCGGCGGAGAAGCCGAGGTCGTCGGACAGTCCGTGCCGGATGTTGTCGCCGTCGAGGAGGTAGGCCACCTGGCCTGATTCCACCAGCGCGCGTTCGACCGCGACGGCGATCGTCGACTTACCGGACGCGGGTAGCCCGGTGAACCAGATGGTGGCACCGCGCTGCCCGGTCGACGTCCAACGGTGGGTGCGGTCCAGAGACGATGGATGCCAACGGATGTCGTTGCGGGTCTGTGCCCCGGGGGTGACTTCGCGCGGTTCGAGGATGGTGCCGGCGCCGACGGTGTCATTGCTCGACTCGTCGATCAGGATGAAGGCACCGCTGTCCCGGTTGTCGGCGTAGGCATCGGCCACCACCACCGAACTGGTGCGCAGCGTGACCGAGCCGATGTCGTTGAGCACCAGCTCGACCGGGTTGTCGAACTCGTCGAGTGTCTCGGGATCGAGCCGGCTGTGCAGGGCCTGTACCGTGGCGCGCACGGTGCGGGTGCCCTGCTTCAGCGCCAGCCGGTCGCCGGCGCGCAGCGGGGTGTCGGAGAACCAGCAGACCGTCGCGTCGAGTTCGCGGGCCAGTACAGGCAGCGTGGCATCGTCGGCGCCGCTGACGAAGACGTCGCCGCGGCCCACGTCGATGTCGTCGGCCAGCTCGATCGACACCGACAGCGGGGCCACGGCGGTGGGCCGGGCGTCGTCGAGGGTGTCGACCACCGTGACCGTCGAGCGCGTGCCCGCAGGCAGGCTGACCACGGTGTCGCCGACGCTCAAAGTGCCGGCCGACAGGCGGCCCGTATAGCGGCGGCGCTGGTCGGCGGTCGGCCGCGACACCCACTGGACCGGCAGCCGCAGCTTGGCCGGTTCCGGTTGTGGTGCAACCAGTTCCACGCCTTCGAGGTATTCCAGCAGCGTCGGACCGTCGTACCAGGGGGTCTGCGCGGAGCGGTGTACGACGTTGTCGCCGTGCTTGGCCGCGATCGGGATGACCGTGAGGTCCAGTCCGCCGAGGCGGGCCGCCATCTGGCGCAGTTCGCCGTGTACCTGGGCGAACCGGTCGCCGTCGAAGTCGACCAGGTCGATCTTGTTCACCGTCGCGACGAAGTGCTTGATGCCCAACAGCTTCGCGATACGGGCGTGCCGGTTGGTCTGGCGCAGCACCCCGGCCCTGGCGTCGACCAGCAGCACCGCCACATGGGCGTTCGACGCCCCGGTGAACATGTTGCGGGTGTAGCGCTCGTGGCCGGGGGTGTCGGCAAGAATGTAGCTGCGGTTCGCGGTGGAGAAGAACCGATAGGCGACGTCGATGGTGATGCCCTGCTCGCGTTCGGCCCGCAGACCGTCGGACAGCGCGGCCAGGTCGGCGATGCCCTCGTCGTCGGTGACGGCTTCGAGGTGGTCGAGCGGCAGGCTGTCGGTGTCGTGCAGGAGCCGGCCGATCAGCGTGCTCTTGCCGTCGTCGACCGAACCGGCGGTGGTGATCCGCAGCAGCTGGCGGGTGGTGTTCTGCGGTGCCATCATTTCCCCCCCGTCGCTCCGCTGCGCTCCGCTCGCCCCATCAGAAGTACCCCTCGCGTTTGCGGTCCTCCATGGCGGCGACCGACGTGCGGTCGTCGGCGCGAGTCTCCCCGCGCTCGGACACCGTCGCCGCCGAGATCTCGGTGATGACGCGCTCGATGTCGGTGGCCTGCGACCGGACCGCGCCGGTGATGGTGAGGTCACCGACGGTGCGGTAGCGCACCCACTCGACGGCGGCGGTCTCCCCGTCCTGCGGCCGCACGTACTCCGACACCGCCAACAGGATGCCGTCGCGCTCGAAAACCTCACGCTGGTGGGCGAAGTAGATCGAAGGCAGCTCGAGGTCTTCGAGCTGGATGTAGCGCCACACGTCGAGTTCGGTCCAGTTGCTCAGCGGGAACACCCGGACCTGTTCGCCTTTCTTGATGCGCCCGTTGTACAACGACCACGGTTCGGGCCGCTGGGCGCGCGGATCCCACTGCCCGAACTCGTCGCGGAAACTCAGGATGCGCTCCTTGGCCCGCGCGCGTTCCTCGTCGCGGCGGGCGCCGCCGAACGCCGCGTCGAAACCGCCGGCCTCGAGCGCGTCGAGCAGCGTGCGGGTCTGCTGACGGTTGCGTGAGGCTCCAGGCCCCGGATCGGCCACGCGTCCGTTGTCGATGGACTCCTGCACCGAGGCGACGATCAGTTTGTGGCCGTGTCCGGTGACGCGGCGGTCTCGGAACTCGATCACCTCGTCGAAGTTGTGCCCGGTGTCGACGTGCATGACCGGGAACGGCAGCGGTGCGGGACGAAACGCCTTCTCCGCCAACCGGAGTAGGACGATCGAGTCCTTTCCGGCGCTGAACAGCAGGACGGGACGCTCGAGTTCGGCGACCACCTCGCGGATGATGTGCACGGCTTCGGCTTCCAGCAGCCGCAGTTCGTCGACGCGCAGGGCGTCGAGGTCGGCGGTCGTCATGTCGGCAGCCCCTCCTTCTCCGCGTCGGCACGGTACCGATCCACCCACTCGTCGGAGCGCTGGTCGGCCTGGCGCTCGAGCACCGGCGCGGGCGCCAGCCGGCGGTCCTGGCCGAGCTCCTCGAGGACGTCGCCGACCACCTGGGTGAGGTTGCGCCACAACACCGGATACGGCACCTCCATCGGTTCGACGTTCTCCTCGGCGAACCATCGGCGCCAGCCTTCCTCCTGGGCGCGCAGCATTCTCACGACATGGGCGATCGCCCCGGCGTGGTACTCCGCCCGTGCGTCGCGCACCGGGTCGGGCCGGCCGCGCCACACCCGGGTCTGTACCGCGCGCCAGAACGACACCGCCTGGGAGATGACGTCGGGCCGGTACACGTGCACCAGCACCGGATCGCTGCCGATCACGTCGCGGATGGCGGCGAGCAGGCCGTCGCCGGTGCGGTCGGGCAGGTCCTTGGCCCGGTCGAGCAGCAGCGGCGTCTGGTTCCACATCAGCTTGCCGCCCCAGATGCCGTTGGGGGTGCGGCCGACCGTGCGGATGTAGTCCCGCCAGATCGTCGCGGGCGCGAGATCGGGCGTCCCCGCGTCGAGAGGGTCGAGCAGGCGAAGGATCGACTCGTCGTCCACGTCGGCGAACCACTCCCGCGGCTGGGGCGCCTGGCTGGTCTTGGGCAGGTACTGGAAGAACTCCTGTGGTTCACCGGCGACGCCGGTGGCGCGCAGTGACTCCACCAGCAGCGTGCTGCCGCTGCGCTGCGAGGCGAGGACCAGATATGCCGTGGGCTGGGAAGGCATGCGGATGAGCCTAACCGCAACGCAATTCCGCTGCCTACGGGGCGTTTACGTTCACGGTGAGTTTATTCATTGCGCCGGGCGGCGCTCGTCTTCGATTCCCCGCTCGGCCGCGATGGCCGAGCGACTGGTGACTTCCCGCCCGTGAATTCGCAGATAGGTCTCGGTATAGCGATCGGATATCCGCGTGCCGGCGAAATCAGACGGGATGACGTCATTGGTCTTGACGCGCCAATCGTCGAGCAGGAGCGCGAGATCACCCGCGATCGTCTCGGCGTTGATCTTGTTCTCCGACGTCAGCAGGTTGTGCTGTTCGGTCGGGTCGGCGCGCAGGTCGTACAGTTCCCGCTCCGGTCGTGGCGTGCTCGCGCGGGGTCCGACAATGCGGCCCGGGGCGCTTTCGGCGATGTCCCACGGCAGATCCAGCAGCGGTCGGTTGGCGTAATTCTCGATGTAACTGTATTCCTTCGTGCGAATGGCCCTGATCGGGTCGAAGGAATCGTGATAGGTCTTCGTCGTGTAGACCGCAGTGCGGATTTCCCGCGTTTTATCCGAGCCGCCCAGCAAATTGTCGGCATGCGAAAGCCCGTCGACCTCGGGGGGGACGTCGACGCCGAGTACGTCGAGCAGCGTGGGCAGCAGATCGACGCCGCTGAACAGGTCCTCGTAGACGCCGGCAGGGATGCCCGCGTCGCGCGGTGGCCGGATGATCATCGCGATGCCCGTCCCCGCGTCGTAGAGCGTGGACTTCGCCCGCGGCAGCGCCGGGCCGTGGTCGGTCATGAAGACCACCCAGGTGCTGCGGTCCAGACCGGTGGCCTCCAGCGTGTCCAGCAGCTGGCCGACCGCGGCGTCGGCGACCGTGATGGACCCGTAGAACTCTGCGAGGTCCTGACGCACCTCGTCGTCGTCGGGCAGGTAGTCGGGCAGCGTGACGGTGTCCGCGTCGGCGGGTTCGTAGCGTTCGCGCGGGTAGGGGCGGTGGGTCTCGAAGAAACCGGCGGTCAGCAGGAACGGTCGTTGCTGAGCGTGGTGCAGCCATTCGGTGGCGCGCTCGACGACGTACTCACAGTAGGAGTTGGAGACGTCGTATTCGGCGAAGCCCAGCTTCCCGGGATACGACGTTTCGTGCTGCATACCGAAAAGCGCTGTGTGCCACCCGTTCTCGGACAGCACGTGCGGTAGCGTGCGGACACCGCTGCGGTACTCCCAGCCGTGGTGCGCCAGCCCGACCAGACCGTTGCCCTGCGGGTAGCGGCCCGTGAACAGCGACCCGCGCGACGGTGAGCACAGCGGTGCGGTGGCGTGGGCCCGGGTGAACAGGATGCTCTCGGCGGCGAACCGATCGAGGCGGGGGCTCTGCACGTCGGCGTGTCCGTAGGCGCCGAGGTAGCGGCCGAGATCGTGCCAGTGGACGATCAGCACGTTGGCGCGCTGCGGAGATGTCGCGCGTTCTTGTCCGGTCACGCTGTTCCACAGAAGCGGTTCACAGCGCGTTCGGCAAGTGTTCGGCTCATGAGATGCAACTTATCTGTGGTGGCGAACTTCGCGCCGTTCGGCCGACGTTCGCCCGCCGCGGTTCTAGGCTCGTCGAATGGACGAGTTCTCCGACGAGGTGGTCACATTCCTGTCCGAGGGCACCCGAACCGGCAAGCTCGGGTACGTCGCTTCGGACGGGAGGCCGCTCGTCGCGCCGGTTTGGTTCATCGTCGACGGAGGACAGCTGGTGTTCAACACCGGCCGCGACACCGCGAAGGGGCGTGCGCTGCGGCGCGATCCCAGGGTGGTCGTCTGCGTCGACGATCAGCAGCCGCCCTACTCGTTCGTCCAGGTGCAGGGCATCGCCTCGGCCGGTGAGGATCCGGCCGAACTCCTCGACACCGCGACCCGCATCGGCGGCCGATACATGGGCGCCGACCGAGCCGAGGAGTTCGGCCGCCGCAACGGGGTGCCGGGCGAACTGGTCGTTCGCATCACCCCCACGAAGGTGATCGTGGCGTTCGACCTCGCGAACTGACGCCGGCCCGCCGCTCGACCTCAGGGGCGGTACATCACACCGACGGCGCGGAACACCCACTCGGGCGGAACGCTGTAGGCGAACTGCCGGGTGGGCAGGCCGAGCAGGATGCCCTCGGGGATGTCGGTCTTGTAGTGCAGGGACAGTTCGCCTTTGCACCGGGGGTCGACGGCGGAGACGTCGACCTCGATGCGCAGCCCGGTCGCGGAGAGTTCGGCGGTGACGGGACCCGCGGCCGGTGCGTCGAAGGGCTGATCGATCGTGCGCCCCGCCAGCTTCGGCACCGTCGACAGCGTGGCGAGCACCCGTCGATGGGTCAACACCAGGGCGCCGGTGTAGCTCGACACGCTGCCGGTCGCCCGTTTGCCGGGGATCGAGCCGGTGAATCGGCGGGTGACCGGGACGAACTCCGCCAGGTGCACGATGCCCTCGGCCTCCAGCCCGACGCGCAGCTCTTCGGGCAGCTTGCCGATGCGGAAGAGCTTGCGAAGCAGTAGCGCCATGGGAAGTGAGGGTAATCGTCGCGCCAAGATCACGATCGGGGCGTCGGTTAGCGTTCCGCCATGGTCACCCACCCCGACGGCGAGGTCGTGTCCCGTCGCACCGTGTGCATCGGCGTCGGGTTCACCCTCGTGGTACTCGTGGCCGGACTGCTGTGGGCCAAGTGGACGCCGTATCTCGGCAAAGCGCTCGCGGCCGCACAAACCCACCACTGGCCGGGCTCGGACATCCTCGGCGCGGGAGGTGTCCGCGCGGGCGGGTGGTCTCGACCGCATTGGCCGGCGGCGCTGACCCTGCTGTCGTGACGCCGACTGGTAGACAGGCGTGATGCCCAACCGCAAGTGGCTCATCGGTTCGGCGGTGCTCGCCGCGGCGGTGTTCGCGCTCATGTGGATCGGCTACACGCAACGCTGGAGCTGGGTGACGGCCATGGACAGCGCCGCACTGGAGGCCTGCTACCGCTTCGGCGCCGCCCACCCCGGCTGGGTGCGGGCCTGGGACGTCTACTGCACGGTGCTGGGGCCGACGGTGTTGCGGCTCGTCGGCGTCGTCGTCATCGTCGTCGCACTTGTCAGGCGCCATGTGCGTACCGCGGTGTTCCTGGTGCTGACCGTCGAGTTGTGCGGGCTGGTGCTGGTGCTCGCGAAGGCGTTCGCCGACCGGCCACGGCCGAGCACCGCCCTGGTGGACGCACTGTCGTCGTCGTTTCCGTCCGGTCACGCCATGGGCCTGATGGTCTGTGTGCCTGCGTATCTCGTCGTGCTGCTGCCGATGGTGCGCCCCGCGGCGCGCGGCTGGGCGATCGCGGTGGGAGTGGTGGTCATCCTGACGATCGGCGCGGGCCGCGTCGTGCTCAACGTCCACCACCCATCCGACGTGGTGGCGGGCTGGGCGCTGGGTTACGCCTACTTCGTCGGGTGTCTGCTGCTGTACCCGCCGCGCGTCAGTCGAGTGGCCGGAACACCGGCAGCACTCGGTACTGCGCGCTGAAACTCGCCGTCTGGACCTCCTGGCCGATCTCCCCGTCGCACGCCAGTACCGTCGGCCCGTCGACGGCGGTGAACGTGAACTCGGGCACGCGCATCTCGTGGTAGAGGGGGCTGCGCGTCAACCGGCCGAGCATCAGCGCGGTGAGGATGCGCACCCGGCTGAACCGCCGTCCGGTCTCCAGGATCCGGACGTCGAGCAGCCCGTCGTCCATGCGGTGCCGCTGGGCGGGCGCGAAACCCGACGGCAGATAGGTCGAGTTGCCCAGGAAGAACAGCGACGTCTGCAGTGTCTCGTTGTCGTACTGGATGCGCACCGGTTCTGCCCGGCGCAGCGTGTGGAACATGGCGTACAGCCCGGCCAGCGGTTTGCCGATCTTGTGCTCCAGCTTCTCCCTGGTCTGCACGAACTGCGGGTAGGCGCCGATGCTCGCGGTGTTGATGACCATGTGCTCCTGGTTGAGGCACACCAGGTCGACGCAGGCCACCGAGCCGGTCCTGATCGCCTCGACGGTCTTGGCCACCGAGTCGCAGCCGATGTCCTTGGCGAAGTGGTTGAACGTTCCGCCGGGGAACACCGCGAGCGGCACTCCGGACTCCTTGGCGATCCCCGCGGCCGACGCCACCGTGCCGTCGCCCCCGCCGACGGCGAGCACCTCGGCGCGGCCGGCAGCCTCGCGCAGCACCCGTTCGAGGTCGTCGCCCTCGCCGAGTTCGACGATCTCGGCGCGGGGCAGCGCTTCGCGCACGTCTTCGACCACGCGGGCGCCGTTGCCGCCGCCGGATGCCGGGTTGATCACCAGCACCACGCCGGCGCCGTCGGGCCGCGGCGGTGTGGGAACCCGCAGCGGTGCGGCCGTCGGCAGCTTCGTCGGGGTCGTCGGCGGCACCACCCGGGCGCCGATCACCGCCATGCCCGCACCGAGCCCGAAACCGGCGAAGACGTCCCCGGGATAGTGCGCGCCGGTCGCCACCCGGGACAGCCCGACCAGCCCGGCGAGCAGCGACATGGCCAAACCGACTGGGGGACTTTCCAATCCGACGCCAACCGCGAACGCGGCGGCGCTGGCGGAGTGGCCCGACGGCAGGGAGTTGGACGTCGGGAAGCGCTTGCCGCGCCGCGCCAGCGGCACGAGTACGTAACTGGGGCGCGCCCGCTTCCAGATGCGCTTGGCGCCCTGGTTGGCGACCAGGCTCGTCACGGCGAGCGTCAGCACCCCGCGGGTGGCGCCGCGCCGCGTGCGCGGTCCGCCGACGGCCATGAGCACCGCGGCGAGGGCGAACCACAGTTTCGAATGGTCGGCGGCCCTCGTCAGCCGCGGCATCGTGGCGTCGAGGAGTGGGCTCGGTGAGTTCGCGACGGCTTCGAACACCTCGCGGTCCAGGCTGCCGAGGCCCTTGCCGATCTGTCGGAGGCCACTACCGCGGCGTCGGATGCGCAGGTCCATACCGCCAACTTAACTGCCAACCCATTGACAAAAATTATTGTCAAGGGTGAGCATGACGGTGTGCTCGACGTGGAAGTGATCTCCGACCCCGCCGTCGCGATGGTGGCGCTCGATCCGGTGCGCAGTCGCCTGCTCTCGGAACTGGCGGAACCGGCCTCGGCGGCTGCGTTGGCGGCTCGCGTCGGCATCACCCGGCAGAAAGTCAACTACCACCTGCGGGCGCTCGAACAGCACCGCCTCGTGACGGCCGCAGGGGAACGAAAGTGGGGCGGGCTCACCGAACGCCTCCTCGTCGCGACGTCCGCGTCGTATGTGGTGTCACCCGGTGCGCTCGGCGCGGCGGGCGCCGATCCCGGACGCGCCCATGACCGGCTCTCCGCCAGCTATCTGATCGCGATGGCCGCGCGCGCGGTGCGGGAGGTCGGCGACCTGTGGCGGGAGGCGCGCGCCAAGGACCGGCGGTTGGCGACACTGTCGATCGACACCGTCATCCGATTCCGCAGCGCAGCCGACCGCGCCGACTTCACGCGCGAACTATCGAATGCCGTCACGGCGCTGGCGGCGCGCTACCACGACGACACCGCCCCCGACGGCCGCTCGCACCGGCTGCTGCTGGCCGCGTACCCGCTGCCGAAAACCGTTACGAGAGAGGGCCACTGATGCCGATACACGCAGACGACGGCCGACGCTGGGTCGAGATGGAGTACCTCGTCCCTGGCACACCGGAGCAGGTGTGGCACGCGATGGCCACCGGACCCGGTATGACCGGCTGGTTCACTCCCACCGCCGTCGAGGAACGAGAAGGCGGGGAACTGCACTTCGATTTCGGCGGCGGCCTCGCACAGCAAGGCGTCGTGACCGGGTGGGATCCGCCGCGCCGACTCACCTATGAGGAGCGGGACTGGAGCAGCACCGGGTCACCGGGACCGTTGGCCACCGAGATCACGATCACCAGTCGCAGCGGCGACCGGTGCGTGGTGCGGATGGTGCACAGCCTGTTCACCGACTCAGACGACTGGAATGACGAACTCGAGGGTTTCGAGGGCGGCTGGCGCATCTTCTTCGAAGTGCTGCGGGTCTATCTGCGCGAGTTCGCGGGACAACCGGCCGCGACCGTGCGAACCATGGCCGAATGCCCGGCCGGTGTGGACGACGGATGGTCCCGTCTCGCCTCGGGACTGGCTCTCGCAGGCACCGACGTCGGGCAGCGATGCGAATCCCGCGACGGCGCACCACCGTTGGCCGGCGTGGTGGAGCTGATCCACCAGACCCGCGAAGGTCGCGACGTGATGCTGAAGGTCGACCGGCCGGGCCCCGGAATCGCGGTGATCGGTGCGTACGCGATGGGTGACGCGGCGCGGACGATGGTGTGTCTCTACCTCTACGGCGAGGACGCCGCCGAGAATGCTTCGGCTCACGAGCAGGCGTGGTCGCAGTGGTTGCACCGCACGGTGGGTCGCGACCCGATCGTGTCCGAACGTTGACGTGACCGAGAGGCGTGCCGCCGAGGATGGGTGGGATGCGTCGACTGTCGACCCTGCTGTGCACGGCCGCGCTGGTCATCGCGGCCGGCGCGCCGTCAGCACGCGCCGCCGCCCCGTGGTTCGCATCCTCCGTCGGAGGCGCCACCCAGGTGATCTCCGTTGTCGGCGTTGGCGGTTCGTCGGCGAAGATGGACGTCTATCAGCGCGCCGGGGCGGGGTGGCAGCCGATCGGCGTCGGCATCCCCGCGTTCATCGGCGCGAAGGGGATGGCGCCGCAGACCCACGACGGGGAGATGAAGACTCCGATGGGGGTGTTCACCCTCGACTTCGCCTTCGGTACCGAACCCAACCCGGGCGGCGGTCTGCCCTACGTGCAGGTAGGGCCCGACCACTGGTGGGACGGCGATATGACGAGCCCCACCTACAACACCATGCAGGTGTGCAAGAAGGAGCAGTGCCGCTTCAACACGTCACTGAGCGCCGGCACCGAGAACCTCGACATTCCGCAGTACCGGCACGCGGT
The DNA here is from genome assembly GCF_010731695.1 of Mycolicibacterium litorale. Classification (NCBI taxonomy): domain Bacteria; kingdom Bacillati; phylum Actinomycetota; class Actinomycetes; order Mycobacteriales; family Mycobacteriaceae; genus Mycobacterium; species Mycolicibacterium litorale. The sequence goes on along the minus strand of NZ_AP022586.1, from coordinate 3,921,665 downwards.
GGTGATGGGGGTGAACAAGGCCCGCGTCCCGGGCAACGGCGGCGCGTTCTTCGTGCACTCCACCGACGGCGGCCCGACCGCCGGATGCGTGGCCATCGACGACGGCACGCTCGTCGGGATCATGCGGTGGCTGCGACCGGGTGCGCTGATCGCGATCGCGAAGTGACTGTCAGAGATTCAGCGCGCGGCCGCGTTTGAGTTTGAAGTTCAGGTTGTCCAACGACATGCTCGCGTCGTAGGTGCGGTCGTAGCCGGTCGCTGAGATCTTCCACCCGTCCGGCGTACGGCGGTACCGGTCGCGGTAGAACGCCGCGCCGATCAGCATGAAGTTGAAGTCCGGCGCGATCACCCGGTCCTGCAGGTACCAGGTGCCCGTCGCCTCGTCGCCATCCAGCTCGATCTCGGGGTGGTCGACGCGGTGTTCAGTGATGACCTCCGGCCCGAGCGAGGTGCGCATGAACGAGACCAGCGCGTCGCGGTCGGTGAACCGGTGGTCCTCGCCGAGTGACTCGCCGTAGTCACCGACGACGTCCTCGGTCAGCGTCTCGGCGAATTCCGCCCAGTTCTTGGTGTCGAGCGCGCGCAGATACCGGTATTTGACGCGTTTGATCTCGTCGATGTCACCCATGGCGACATTGCAACACAACCGGCGCGGGCGGCATAGAGTCCGATCATGAAATTGATCGACGGTTACGTCAGATCGCCGTTGGCAGGCCTCGCGCCATGGATCCTCATGGCGGTCGTCAACGGTCCTGGCCGCTTCGAGGAAGCGGCGTCGGCGGCTCTGGGCCTGTCGCTGCTGACCCTCTGGGTCGGCAAGCGCCGGGGCGTCCCCGTGCACCTGCTCGAGGCGTTCACCGTGGGCTACTTCGGCGTATTGGCCGCGCTGGGACTGGTGGCCTCCGACTCGACCATCGAGTGGCTGCAGTTGTGGGCCGGTGAAGTCAGCAACATCGCGCTGGCCTTGTTCGCGGTCATCACCCTCGCCATCCGTCGGCCGTTCACTCTCGCCTATGCCAAAGACACCACGCCGCAGGAGTATTGGGACACACCGATTTTCCTGCGGATCAACTATGTGATCTCCGCGGTCTGGGCCGGAGCGTTCCTGTTCTCAGCGCTGCTCGGCGCGTACGCCGATGCGGTGCTGCGCGACAACGACAACTTCTGGACGGCGTGGATCCTGCCGATCGGGGCGATCATCTTCGCCGTGTCGTTCACCGAGTTCTACCCCGACCGCGCGACGGGCGAGCACGGTGCGACATGGGCGCGGGCATTCGACTGGCTGCCACCGTTCATCGTGGTCACCGGAATCGTGGGCTGGGTTTCGGACGCGCTCCCTGACGTGCCTGCCATCGCGCTGATCGTCGTCGGAGCGCTGGGTTCAGCGACGATGCGGCGATTCTTCCCGGACGACGTCGAGAAAGTCAGTCAGCAGCACTGAGATCGCGCGTCGCCGGACCCTCCAGCAGCGTGCCGTCCGGGGCGAAGCGCGAACCGTGCAACGGGCATTCCCACGCCTGGTCGGAGTCGTTCCAGTTGACGATCCCGCCCAGGTGCGTGCACACCGGAGACACCCGATGCTCCACACCGTCCACCACGCAGCGCGCCTCCAGCGCCCACGGCGGACCGCTGACCACACCGCCTGAACGCGGTGTGCGGTTGGCGATCCGGGTGATCGGGGTGACCCAGCCCTTGGCCAGGTCGAAGCCGACCTCGAGGTTGTAGTACACCGCGGTCGGGATCCCCGACAGCTCGTGCGGGCTCCAGCTGGCGAACGCCTGGGCCCAGTCCATCCGTCCGCCCAGGATCCGGCTGGCCAGGGCAAGCGCCGCGGCGGTGCCGTTGGTCATCCCCCATTTGTCGAAACCTGTTGCGACGAAGATCGACTCGTGTCCTGGCAGGATGGGGCCGACGTAGGGGAGTTGGTCGGCCGGGGTGTAGTCCTGCGCCGACCAGTAGTGGGTGCGCACCGCACCCGGGTAGTGCTCTTTGGCCCACTCGTCGAGTTCCTGCAGCGACTTCGACGGACTCTTCTTGCGTCCGACGGGATGCCCGGCGCCGCCGACGATGAGCCGGTCGCCGTCGGGGGTGGGGGCGTAGCGCACCGAACGCGTCGGCGAGTCGGTCGAGAGGTACATGCCCCGGGTGATGTCGCCGGGCACCTGGTAAGCCATGCAGTAGGACCGGCTGGGTTTGACCCGGGCGAAGAATCCACCGCGGTCGAGAATCGGTATGCCCGTTGCCAACACGCACTGCTTGGTGCTCACGTCGAATTCGTGGCCCTCGGCCGTACGCACGTGGAGCGTCAGCCCGTCGTCCGCCCCGGAGGCGCGCTGCACCCGTACACCCTGCACCAACCGGCCACCACGCTCGTCGAGTTCGACGATGAGGCTGTCCAGCAACGGCATCGGATCGAACTGCGCCTGATGCGCCAACCGGACCGCACCGTGAAACGGAAACGGCACGTCGGCGTCGTCGACCCATTCGGCGGGCAGCCCGGCGGCCTGGCAGGCCTTGAGCTCCGCGCGCGCGGACGGGACGCCGCGTGCGGACTGCGCATACGTGAAGGCGTCCTCGCGCTGCACCGAGATGCCGTGCGCCTCGCAGTGCTGGATCAGCCACTCCTGGCCTTCGAGGTTGCCCTCGACGTACCTCTGCGCGACCCCCTTACCGTGTCTGCCGACGATCTTCGACATCTTCGATCCCTGCAGCAGGCTGATCTTCGCGGTGGTGTTCCCCGTCGCGCCGGCCCCCGGGCGGTACGCCTCGAGCACCATCACGTCGCGGCCGGCACGCGCCAACAGGACGGCGGTGATCAGACCGGTGATGCCGGCCCCGACCACCACCACATCCGCGGTGCGGTTCGACTCGTCGAGGGGATTGGGTGGGAGGGCCTGCGCGGGGCGGTCGGCCAGCCACAGTGACGTCATGGGAGGGATTTACCCCCGGGAAACCCGCCGAAACGAGGGCTTGACGGGCGCGGCCGCTCGATGCGGTTAGGGTGGTCACCCGATGAGCGACCCGTTGGGACTGTCGATCGGGACGACCAACCTGGTTGCGGCCCGCGTCGGCGACGAACCTGTGACACGGCGTTCGACGCTGAGCCTGTTCAGTGATCGCACGCCGCAGGTCGGGCTGCCCGACGAGCCGTCGGGCGTGACGCTGAGCGGCTTCGTCGAGCGAGTGGGCGACCCGGTGCCCCTGGTCGCCGCGGACGGCACGTCCTACCGCGCCGAGGCGCTGCTCGTGGAGGCACTCGACGCGATGACCGAGGCCACGGGCGGAGGTCCCATAGGCGACATCGCGATCGCGGTGCCCGCGCACTGGAGCACCTCGACGGTGTGGACGCTGCGCAACGCCCTGCGCACGAATCCGGTGTTCACCCGCAACGGCGTGCCCGCTCGTCTGGTCTCCGATGCGGTGGCCTCGCTGACCGCCCTGCGCGCCAACCCGGGACTGCCCGACGACGGCGTGGTCGCCGTGCTCGACTTCGGGGGCAGCGGGACCAGCATCACGCTCGCCGACGCCGCGGCCGGTTTCCCGCCCATCGACGAGACGACGCGATTCACCGAATTCTCCGGCGACCTGATCGATCAGGCGCTGCTCACCCACGTGCTGGCCGGCATCGCCCAGGCCGATGACGCCGATCCGGCCGGGACCGCGGCGGTCGCGTCGCTGACCCGGCTGCGAGGGCAGTGCCGCGACGCCAAGGAACGGCTGTCCGCCGCCACCGCCGCCGATGTCATGGCCGAACTCCCCGGTTACCGGTCCACGGTGCGGATCACCCGCGTCGAACTCGAGGAGCTGCTGCAGCGGCCGCTGGCCGGAGTGCTGGCGGCACTGGACGCCGCACTGGAGCGGACCCGTGTGGGCTGGGCCGGCGTGTCGGCGGTCGTGACGATCGGCGGGGGCGCGAGCATCCCGCTGATCACCCAGCAACTCTCCGCGCACACCCGGGTCCCCGTCGTCACCACCCGGCAGCCGGCGCTGGACGCCGCGGTCGGGGCCGCACTGTTCGCCGCCTACAGCGCCGCGGCGGAGGCGCCGACGGGGATGGCTGCCGCGGCGCCGGTCACCGCGATGATCGACGATGCCCCAGGCTCGGCGACCTTCGGCGCGCTCGCTTGGTCGCAGGACGACACGTCGTCGGCCGAACCGGTGCCCTATGCCGGCGACGACGCCTACCACCCGTACGGCCCGTATCCGTCCGAGGCCACCGGCGCCCGGCCCGAGGTGCAGTACCTGCCGGCCGACGAGCCGATGGAGGAGCGGCGCGGTTGGCATCTCCCGCAGCTGGCCTTCGCCGCGGCGGCAGTGGTGGCCGCGATCGCCGTCGGCGGCGTGGCCTACGCGTTGACCGGAACGTCGACCGACAGCACGCCCGTCACTCAGTTCGAGACCACCCGTTTGCCGGCCGGCGCACCGCTGCCTCCGCCGAGCACCGAGCCGCCGCCACCGGTCGTCACGGTCACCACGGCGCCCCCCGCGCCGCCACCGCCGTCGACCGTCGCACCGGCGCCGCCCCCGCCGCCCGAGACCACACGGCCGGTGACCACCACGACGACGCCGCCGACCACCACGACGACCACGACGACCACGACGACAACAACGACCACGACGACCACCACCACGACCACGACGACCACTCCGCCGACGACGACGACGCCGCCGACCACCACCCAGCCGACCACCACCCAGCCGACCACGACGCAACCCACGACGACCCAGCCACCGCTGACCACGACCTACGTGACCGTGCCGTTCGTCCCTATTCCGATTCCCATTCAGGTGCCCAACAACTGACCGGTGGCCGGGCGGCACGAGTCAGATGTGCACGGGCACAGAGCGTTGCGAAGTCGGGCTGTCGAATCCCGGCACTGTGACCTGGCCCGGCAGCGGTTGGTCGCGCGCACGGCAGTGTTTTCCCTCGTCAGTTCGGGGTACCCCGCGATCTGAGTTCCGCCGTGCCGGATCGAAGGCCGACCCCTGTGGTCGCGTCGTTCGCACGGAACAGGCTTCCGCACCACCCCCGGATACATCTATCAACCGTCATCGTCGGCGCGCTTTTCGCAAGCCGCCGCCGGGCGAGTCAAGGACATCATGGCCATCACTGACGTCGCGCAGTATGCGCATCTGAACAAGACCGATATCGAAATGCTCGGCGCCGAACTCGACGCGATCCGTGCCGATATCGAAGAATCCCTCGGCGCCCGCGACGCCGCCTATATCCGCCGCACCATCGCGTTCCAACGAATTCTCGAAGTGGGTGCGCGGTTGCTCATCGGCGGCAGCCGCTCCAAGGCAGGCTGGATCACCGGGACCGCGGCGCTGGCCTTCGCAAAGAGCGTAGAGAACATGGAGATCGGCCACAACGTCGGGCACGGCCAGTGGGATTGGATGAACGATCCCGAAATCCACTCGAACACCTGGGAGTGGGATATGGCCGGGTTGTCGTCGCAGTGGCGGTATTCGCACAACTACGAGCACCACGTGTTCACGAACGTCATCGACATGGATCACGACTTGGGCTTCGGTGTGATGCGAATGACGAGCGATCAGCCCTGGGAACCGCGTCACCGGATGCAGCCGCTGCGCAATCTCCTCTTGGCGGTCGGCTTCGAATGGGGCATCGCCCTGCACGGCGTGCACGCGGCCCAGAACCGTGTGCAATCCGCCGAGGAGAAGAAGGCACAGTCACGCGCGGTCCTGAGGAAGATCGGCCGCCAGATGGGCAAGGACTACGGGGTGTTCCCGGCGCTGAGCCGGTCACGGTGGCGCAGGACGCTGGGCGCGAACTTCACCGCCAACGTCCTGCGCAATCTGTGGGCCTACGTGGTGATCTTCTGCGGCCACTTCCCGGACGGTGCGGAGAAGTTCGCCGCCGAGGTCGTCGAGGAGGAGAACAAGGCCGAATGGTATCTGCGCCAGATGCTCGGCACCGCGAACTTCGACGCCGGGCCGCTGATGGCCTTCGCCAGCGGACACCTGTGCTATCAGGTCGAACATCACCTGTTCCCCGACCTACCGAGCAACCGTCTTCCCCAGGTCGCTCTGCGCGTGCGGGCGTTGTGCGAGAAGTTCGATCTGCCCTACACCACGGGATCCCTGCAGAGCCAGTACCTCCAGACGCTGCGCACCATCCATCGACTCGCACTGCCCGACGGTGATGACAGTCACCGCCAGCGCCGGGTTTCCGCCTCGCACAAGCGGTGAACACGTCATCGAATGACCGACCACGGGAGAGTCGTTCGATGACTGATGTGAAATACGTCGAACTGCACGGTGAGCGCGTCGCGTACCGGGATTCCGGCAGCGGCGAGGTCATCCTGCTCATTCACGGAATGGCCGGCAGTTCCGACACCTGGAACGCCGTCCTGCCCCGGCTGTCCGAGAACTACCGGGTGATCGCACCCGATCTGCTCGGGCACGGCCGATCCGCCAAACCGCGCACCGACTACTCGCTCGGTGCCTTCGCCGCCGGTCTTCGCGACCTGCTCGACGAGTTGGGAGTCAGCCGGGCCACGGTCGTCGGGCAATCGCTCGGCGGCGGGGTCGCGATGCAGTTCCTCTATCAACACCCGGAGTACTGCCGGCGGTTGATCCTGATCAGCAGCGGCGGCCTCGGTCCCGACGTGGGGTGGGTGCTGCGACTGCTCGCGGCACCGGGAGCCGAGTTCCTGCTGCCTGTCATCGCCCCCAAGGCGGTGGTCGCCCTCGGCAACCGGATGCGTCCGTGGTTGAGCGCGGTGGGGCTGGGCTCACCGCAGGCCGAACAGACATGGCAGTCCTACAGTTCGCTGTCCGATCCGCCTACCCGGGCCGCGTTCCTGCGCACGCTGCGATCGGTGGTCGATTACCGCGGTCAGGCGGTCAGCGCGCTGAGCCGCCTCGGCGTGCACCTGGACGTGCCGAGCCTGGTGATCTGGGGCGACCGTGATCCGATCATCCCCGTCGCGCACGCCTACTCGGTGCAGGCCGCCCGACCGGGCAGCGTGCTGAAGGTGCTGCCGGGGCTCGGGCACTACCCCCACGTCGAAGCCGCCGACGAGGTCGCTGACACCATGCACGAGTTCTTTCTGGCCACCCGGCAATCGGCGCTACCCAACCGCTGAGGTCGCCCGCCGGCGCACCCGATCGCCACCATTCGTCGACGGCGCTTCACAGCTTTGCTTAAGGTTGACGCGGGGTTGGGCGAGTCAGCGGGGTGGGTATGGACGGGAAGTTCCGGCTTGGCCTGAGCACGCCCGGCGGAGCATTCGGTCTCGACGAGGTCGCCGCCTGCGCCGCCGCTGTGGGCGCGCAGCCCGCCGCAGTGCTCTGGTACGAGGACTTCACCGGACCCGCGCCGGTGGACGGTGTGGCGAAGGTGGCCGCCATGGGAGCGGCCGCGGTGATCACCTGGGAGCCGTGGCTCTGGCGCACCGACGCCACCGGAGCCGACGCCGTCACGCTCGCCGGTATCGCGGCGGGCCGACACGACGACCACCTGAGCGCCTGGGCTGAGGCATTCGCCCTCACCGCGACTCCGGTCCAGCTTCGATTCGCCCACGAGTTCAACGGCGACTGGTATCCGTGGTCGCCCGCGCACGGCACGACACCGGAGCAGTACGTCGCCGCGTGGCGTCACGCGCAGGATCTCTTCCGGCGTGCGGGGGCGACGGAGGTGGGGTGGGTGTGGTCTCTCGACGCCGCCGCCCACCCCGACATCCCGCTGCGCGACTGGTACCCCGGCGACGACTACGTCGATGTCGTCGGTATAGACGGCTACAACTGGGGAACTACACAGGGATGGAGCCGATGGACGCCCCCCGTCGACATCTTCGAACCCGCCGCGACCGAGGTGCGCGCACTCACCGATCGACCGATCATGATCGCTGAGGTCGGCTGCGCCGAGGCGGGCGGCGCCAAGGCCGACTGGATCGCCGCGTTCGTGCGCTGGGTAGCGGCCCAGCCTGACATCGACACGGCCATCTGGTTCGAGCACGACAAGGAAACGGACTGGCGGATCACCAGCACCCCCGCGGCGACCGCGGCGATGGCGGCGGCGCTGCAGGAGGTCGCGCCGTGACCGCCGACACGACGATCTCCCCGTACGCACTGCCGCCGGACGTGGAAGACGAGCGGGTCCGCTCGCTGAACCAACTGCACGTACTGGACACCCCACCCGAGGAACGATTCGCACGGATCACCCGGATGGCCCGTTATGTCTTCGGCATTCCCATGGCCGCGGTCGCTCTCGTCGACCGGGACCGGCAGTGGTTCAAACAGGTCGACGGCCTCGACATCGGCGTGAACCTGCCCCGGAGCAAGACGATCTGCCAGGCGACCATCGCCCACACCTACGAAGAGCCCGACAACCCGGCGCTGGTCATCGAAGACGCGGCTGCCCGACCGGAATTCGCGATGGTGCCGGGCGTCGGCGAGCCGGGTGGCATCCGGTTCTATGCGGGCTACCCGCTGTACGGGCCCGGTGGTCACCCCGTCGGAACGTTCTGCATCTACGACACCGAACCGCGGTCGCTGAGCGATTCGGAATACACGACGTTCGTCGAGCTGGCCTCGTGGGCGCAGCGCGAACTCGAACAGACCGACGACATCGAGCGCGCCGCCGAGGTCCAGCGACATCTCCTGCCCGGCACCCTCGGCGACCTCCCCGGCTATTCGGTGTGCGCGATGTGCCTGCCGGCCTACGCGGTCGGTGGCGACTTCTACGACCACTACCGCGTCGAGAACGGGGTGGTGTTCACCGTGGCCGACGTGATGGGCAAGGGATTGGGCGCCGCGATCCTCGCCGCCAGCGTGCGCTCCGCCCTGCGCGGCGCCTCCCGCGCCGGCGAGCGGATGGAGTGCCGGATGCCACCCGAGCAGGTCGTGAACTCCGTCGCCGCACAGTTGGCCGAGGACCTCGGGAGCACCGACACGTTCGTGACCCTCTTCCACTGCGAACTCGACACCGCATCCGGCACCGTGCGCTATGTCGATGCCGGACACGGATTCGCCGTCGTGGTGCGCGCCGACGGCCGGGTGGACGGACTCGACACGGCGGGTCTGCCGCTCGGCGTGCTGGACGGTGTGACGTGGGAATCCGGCGAGGTGACGCTCGCCGAGGGCGACACGCTGGTGGCCGCGTCCGACGGGGTGCTCGACCTGCTCGGCGACGGTTCCGATGTGCTCCCGGTCCTGCGGTACGTGGCGCGTCACGCAGAACCCGCCGACCTGTGCGCCAGGGCCCGCGCGCTGGTGGCCGAGTTGTCTCCCCTGGACGACGTGACGGTCGTGGCGGTGCGCCGAGAGCCGACCGCATGAGACATCAGCTGCCCGACACCCCGGTCGGGAGGTACCCCTCACCCTGGTTGCGGTTGCTGATCCTCTGCACCGCCCTGCTGGGCATCAACTACATCGTGTGGCGCTGGTTCGGGTCGATCAACTGGGCGGCGTGGTGGATCGCGGTGCCCCTCGTCATCGCCGAGACCTACAGCGTCATCGACTCCCTGCTGTTCGGGCTGACGATGTGGAAGATGTTGCGGCGCAACGCGCCTCCACCGCCGCCCGACGATGCGACCGTCGACGTGTTCATCACCACCTACAACGAACCGATCGAGATGGTGCTGGAGACTGCCGAGGCGGCTCAGCGGATCCGCTTCCCGCACTCGACGTGGATCCTCGACGATGGGGACCGGCACGAACTGGCCCAGGCGGCGGCCGACCGCGGCATCGGATACATCACCCGCTCCTCGCACTGGACCGCGGACAAACCACGGCATGCCAAGGCGGGCAACCTGAACAACGCGCTGTTCGAGACCGACGGCGAGTTCATCCTCGTGCTCGACGCCGATCAGGTCCCCGAACCCGACATCCTCGACAAGACGCTCGGGTACTTCCGCGATCCGTACATGGCGCTGGTGCAGACGCCGCAGTACTTCCACAACGTGCCGTTCAGTGACCCGCTGGGCAGCCAGGCACCGCTGTTCTACGGGCCCATCCAACAGGGTAAGGACGGGTGGAACGCCGCCTACTTCTGCGGATCGAACGCCGTGTTGCGCCGGGAAGCGCTGATGCAGCTGGGGATTCGCGGCTACGTCCGCGCGGTCGAGGACGGGGTCAACCGGACGCTGTACGCCGCGCGCAAGATGATCAAATCGGCGCGTCGACAGGCCGGCGGCGACCAGCCCGAGGTGCAGGATGCGCTCGATTCGGTGTTGCGCGCGGTGCGTGACGCCCGCCGCCAGCTGCGGGAGAAACGGCCGCTGGCCGACATCACCTTCGAGTTCCAGCAGCGCGTGGACGCGGCGGCGCGCACGGTGGTCGAGGCCGACGTGACCGCCATGCGCGCCGACCTCGAGGTCATCGCCGCGCTGAGCGAACACCCCGAGAACACCGCGACCGCAGTGGTGTTCGACGACGAAGCGCTCGAGTCGCTGGCCGGACGGGAGTGGTCGCCGCTGGGCGCGATCGAGTCGGTCAGCGCGATGATCCGCGCGGTCGACGTCGGCCGCGACGACGAGGCGCAGCCGATGCTGCCGATGGCCACGATCTCGGTCACCGAGGACATGGCCACCTGTATGCGACTGCACGCGATGGGGTGGCGGTCGGCCTACCACCACGAGGTCCTCGCCCGTGGCCTGGCCCCCGACGATGTACGGACCATGCTCACCCAGCGGCTGCGGTGGGCGCAGGGCACCGTTCAGGTGATGCTTCGTGAGAACCCGTTCGTGCAGAAGGGGCTCAAACTCGGTCAGAAGCTGATGTATTGGGCGACGATGTACAGCTATCTGGCCGGATTCGCCGCCCTGGCCTACATCGCCGCCCCCGCGATCTACCTGATCTTCGGCATCATGCCGGTCACCGCGTACAGCTGGGACTTCTTCGGTCGGCTCATCCCGTTCCTGGTGCTCAACCAGCTGATGTTCCTGATCATCAGCCACGGCACCCCGACCTGGCGGGGTCAGCAGTACAGCCTCGCGCTGTTCCCGGTGTGGATCCGGGCCTGCTACACCGCGTTTCTCAACGTGGTGTTCGGTCGCCCGCTGGGCTTCGCCGTCACCCCAAAGACCCGACAGGAGGCCACCGCGATCCCGTGGCACCTGGTCAAGTGGCAGCTGGTCGCCATCGGGATGCTGGTGGTGGCGTCGGTCATCGGCATCGTGCAGCTGTACTTCGGCGCGATCTCGGTGCTCGGCGTCGGGGTGAACCTGTTCTGGGTCCTGTTCGACCTGATGATTCTGAGCGTGGTGTTCCAGGCGGTGCGGTACCGCGGACACGAGGACGAAGGAGAGTGATGAGCCAATACCCAACTCGTACCACCGATTCGGGTGTGTCGGTGATCCGGCCGGACGGTCGGTTGAACATGGTGGCGGCGCCGGCGCTGCGCAAGCAGTTGCACGAACTCGTCGACGGGGGCAGCACCCGGCTGGTGGTGGACCTCAGCGGCACCGAGTTCATCGACTCGTCGGGCCTCGGCGCGCTGATCTCGGGGCTGAAGGTGGCGCGCCAGGCCGGGGGTGATCTCCGGATCGCCGCGCCGTCCCGGCAGGTGATCACTGTCCTGGAGTTGACGAACCTCAATCGTGTTCTGCGGAGCTACGATTCGGCCGACGGTGCCTTCGATGGCGACTCATGAATCGGCTGTAGTACTCGAGACCACGACGGGCCCGGATACCCTCGACGCGGTCCAGCGGACGCTCGACACGTTGTGGGCGGCGCACGACGTCGACGAGATGGTGCGTATCCACATGGATCTGGCCGCCGGCGAGATCGCAGCGAACATCGTCGAGCATTCGGGCGACGGTGAACCGGTGCGCCTGCGGATGGAGGTCGAACTCGACGCGGACAGGGTGCGCACCACGTTCCTCGACGACGGCCATCCCTCGCCGGTAGACCTGGCGGAGGTCCGCATGCCCGAGGAGCTGTCCGACCGCGGACGCGGTCTGGCCATCGCGCACCGGGTGCTCGACGAACTGTCCTACCGCCGCGACGGCGAGGGCAATCATTGGACGCTGGTGCGCAGCCTGCGTCCCTGACGGCTGCTACTGCGGATCGGTCAGGTAGCGCTGGACGGTGGGCCCCAGCCAGTACTCGATCTCCTCGCAGGACATGTCGGCGACCGGTGGCAACGCCAGGATGTAGCGGCACAGGGCCAGACCCAGCATCTGGGTGGCGATCAGACCCGCGCGCCGCGACGGATCGTCCGCGCCGATGGCGACGACCGCCGGCAGGAGTTGGGTGGTGAAGATGTCGGCCATCTTCCGCCCGGCGACGGCGTTGGTCGCGGCCGCGCGCAGCAACACCACGAGCGCCTCGTCGCGTTCCCACCGTTCGACGAAGTGCGCCACCAGTCGTCGCCCGACGTCATCGTCGGCGACCGCGGACAGGTCGGGTAGCTCGAGGTCGAAACGGGCTGCGGCGGCGAAGAGTTCTTCCTTGCTCCCGAAGTACCGCATCACCATCGACGGGTCGATACCGGCGTCGCCGGCGATGGCGCGGATGGTCGCCCGGTCGTAGCCGGCCTTCCCGAACCGCTCGCGCGCCGCCGAGAGGATCAGCGTCTTGGTGTGTTCGGAGGATCGCCGCATGCCAACAAGTGTAGGCCAACAACTGTTGACTTCGGGGTGGTGTCGGCGCACGATGGGGTATGCCAACAAGCGTTGGCACAACATCGTCGAAGGAGCCGTCATGGACGACACCGATGTCCTCGTCGTGGGCGCCGGCCCCACCGGGTTGACGCTGGCCTGCGCCCTGGCCGACGAGGGGGTCGCCGCGACCGTCGTGGATCGTCAGCCGGCGGGAGCCAACACCTCGCGCGCGGCGGTCGTCAACGCCCGCAGCCTCGAGGTGCTCGAACCCCTCGATGTGGCACGGCGATTGGTGGCCGAGGGGGTGCGGGCGCCGCGCTTCACGATCCGCGACCGGGCGCGCACGTTGATCACCGTCGACTTCGCCGGGCTGCCGACGGACTATCCGTACAGCCTCATGCTCCCGCAGTCGTCGACCGAGGCGGCGCTGCTCACGCGGCTGGAGGAGTTGGGCGGCACGGTGGTGCGCCCCAAGGTGGTCACCGACGTGACGCAGAACCGTGGCGGCGTGACGACAACTTTCGACGACGGGGACACCGTCCGGTCGCGCTATGTCGTCGGTGCCGACGGCGTGCACAGCACAGTGCGTCGGCAGGCGGGGATCCGCTTCGACGGCGGCGCGTACGACGACTCGTTTCTCCTGGCCGACGTGCGACTGACCGGTGACGTGCCCGACGGCGAGGTGATCCTGTTCTGGGCCGGCGCCGGTCTCACCGTGGTCGCCCCGCTGCCCGGAGGGGTGCACCGGATCGTCGCACCGGTCGTCGAGGCCCCCGAGCAGCCCTCGGCGGCGCTCGTGCAGCAGATCCTCGACAGCCGCGGACCCGGTGCCGGACGGATCGTGGTGCGCGAGGTGATCTGGGGTTCACGGTTCCGGATTCAGCACCGCATCGCCGAGACCTACCGGTCGGGACGGCTGGTGCTGGCCGGAGATGCCGCCCATGTGCACAGCCCCGCCGGCGGTCAGGGGATGAACCTGGGCATTCAGGACGCGGTCGTGTTGGCGGAGGCGTTGGCGGCCGTGACCGCCGGGGCGCCGGACGAACTGCTCGACGACTACGCGTGCACTCGTCGGCCGGTCGCGCGCGACGTCGTGGCGATGACCGACCGGCTGACTCGGCTGGCCACGCTGCCGCGCGGGTTACGGCCGTTGCGCAACACGGCAATCGGCGGTGTCGGGCGCATCGCGGCCGTGCGGGCGGCGCTCGGGTGGCGCCTCAGCGGGCTCGTGTACCGAACGTGAGACAGCGGAGCACTTTCTGAGACAATCGTGCGATGTCGATGTCGGGCGAACCTGCGGGTTTGCGGGAACGGAAGAAACTCAAGACCCGCGCGACGATCCGGCGCGAGGCGTTCCGGCTCATCAAAGAGCAGGGCTACCAGAACACGACCGTCGAACAGATCTCCGCTGCCGCCGAGATCTCGCCACGCACCTTTTCCCGGTATTTCCCCACCAAAGAAGCAGTTCTGTTGTCGGATGACCATATTGCCCCGATCGTCTCTGCTTTCGTCGAGGCGCCCGCCGAGTTGTCGGTCATCGACGCCTACCGGCACGCGGTCGAGACGACGTTCGGTGCGTTGACCGACGATCAGCGAGAGGAGGCGATCACCGGCCAGCGGCTGATGTACGAGGTGCCCGAGGCGCGCGGCCTGCTCTACACCGAGTACGTCCGGTTGATCGACCAAATCACCGAGGCGCTCACCAAGCGCCCCGACCAGCCGACCGGAGAACTCGAGCGTCGGGTGCTGGCCGGGGCGATCGTCGGCGTGCTGATCGCGGCCTCCCACAACACGCCGCTGCCGGGTGACCCGATCTCGCGATGCCTGCGGGTGCTTGACCAGAAGTTGAAGTAGGACGCGCCTACGCCGGCGCGTCGTCCTTCGCCGTCGACGCGGTGGTGTCCGAGCCCTTGTCCGAACCCTTCTCGGTCTCTTTCGATGGCTTCGCCGCGGGCCCTTCCGCGTCCGTGTCGTCGTTGGTGTTGCCGGTGGCGATCTCGTGCTCGACGTTCGTGACGTCGTCGCCGGTGGTGGTGCCGTCGGCTTCGGACGTCGAATCGTCGGTCTTCGTGCCAGATTCGGTGTCGTCGGTCAGATCCCCCGACGCCTCGTCGTCGCGCGGGTCGGCCGGCGTCACCGACGGTGCGTCCGCCACAGCGGTGTCCGTCTGCGGTTCCGGCTGCGCGGTCGTTGCCGAGGTCTCGGGTGCGGTCGGGGTGGCGACGATGACGGTCGCGGCGGCCGTATCGGGAACGGACGCGACCTCGCTTTTCGCCACCCGCACGGTCATCGGCGGCGTGATCGCAGTAGCGAGCTTGGCGAACACCTGCTGCAACGCGGCGATGGGCCCGCCGGTGTTGACGTAGAAGGTGCCGTCGGGGTTGAAGACGAGGTCGCTGGTGCTGAGCAGGCCGCCGGCCTTGACGGTCAGCCCCGGGGAGACCAGTGCGCCGAGGTCCGGTCCGTAACCACCGTTGAGGAACCCGTCGGCGATCACCGCCGGTGCGGCGCCGAGCGCGGTCGCCACGGCGACGGGATCCAGCGTGGCCGCGGCGTCGAGGACGTTCTGGAACGCGACCGCGGCCGCGGCCGGCGTACTGATCAGCGGGGCGATGAAACCGCTGAGCAGCAGCTGCGCGCCGAGTGGGTCGGCGGTGAACGCGTTGACGACGTTGACCAGGCTCTGCAGTGGCCGGGTCAGGACGGTCTGCAGCGCCGGGAGCAGGTCGGTAGCGGGAAGGGCGACGACGAGGGGGATCTGCAGCAGGCTGTTCACCGCATCCGACACCTGGCCGGCCGCAAGGTGTTCGACGGCGGCCGCCGCCAGCGTCGGCACCTGGGTCGTCAGCGCATCGGCGATGCTGCCGCCGGTGGCGCCCAGGCCTTCGGCCAGGGTGGTCAGCGTGCTGACCTGATTGGTCACGAACTGACGCACGAAGTCTTCCAGTGCCGAATCCTCGCCGAGCTTCTCCGCATTGGCGACCGCTGCGGTGAAGACCTGTTCGTACAGTGCGAACACCGAGCTCGAAGCGAGCAGGTCCACGGCTGCGGTCTGGGCGGTCCGGGCGACGGCCGGCAGCTGGACGGCCGGCATCGGAGCAACGGCCGGAGCGGCCAACAACCCGACCCCGATGAGCGCGGTGGCGGCGAGCGGCGGACGAACAGCAACGTGCATGGAAACCCCTTGGCTGGTGTGAGCGCCGGCACGGCGCGAACTTACTTGCGAGTAATGTCACTCGCCTCGGAAGTGAATCACCCCCCGGCCACGGGTGCCCATCGCGCGAATTGACGATGTCGACACGGCGTGGGCGGAGGTCCGCCGTGGCGGCCTAGCCTGTTCGCGCGAGACGCCGACGTGCCCCGCAGCGCGGGATAGATTTCCGGCCGACCACCGTTCTTCCTTGCGAACTCGACATGGAACGGACAGAAGATGACGCGGACCGTGCTCAGGGGGCGCAGCGACGCGATGTCGCGCGCTCTGGATGCGCTCCGTCGCTCCGCCCGCACCGGCCAGGGCGCCGTGGTCGCGATCAGTGGTGAACCCGGAATCGGCAAGTCGGCCGTTCTGCGCGACCTCGTCGAACAGGCGTCTCGCGCCGGCTTCCTCGTGGGTGCCGGCAAGGCCGAGCACGGCGACCAGATCGCCCCTGGGGCACCGCTTCTCGTCGCCCTGCGATCCGGTCCCCGGCCGCTGCTGAGCGGCGAAGCCTTCGCCGGCCTGGCCTCGCTCTACGACAAGCCGCTGTGGCTGGTCGACCGGATCAGTGCGCTCGTGGAGGATCTGGCGGCAGACGCGCCGGTGCTGATCGCGATCGACGACATGCACTGGGCGGACCGGTTGACGCGGTTCGCGCTTCGTGTGCTGCCCGCCCGGCTGGCCCGATCTCCCGTGGTGTGGGCGGTGACCAGCAGGAAGATGCCCGGCGATCCACTCGCCGAGGTGATCGCCGACATCGACGACGACACCGCCATCGTCGGCGTCTCGCTCGGCCCGCTACCCGGCGCCGACATCGAAGCCCTGGCAGCCGACCGGTTGGGCGCAGCCCCGTCGGCGCAGACACGCGCGCTCCTCGCGCGGGTGGGCGGCAACCCGTTCTGGGCGGTGCAGGTGCTCGACGGTCTCGCGCGCCGCCGCGGACACGCCGACGAAGCCGGCGGGCTGGCTGCCGAACTGGCCGTCGGAGTGCGCAGCCGGCTGGCCGATTTCACGGCCGAGGCGGCCGCGCTGGTCCGGCTGGTCGCCGTTTGGGGACGTCCCCTGGACATCGAGGACGCCACCCAGCTGCTGGGAATCTCCGAAGCCGACGCCGCGGCGCGGATCGATGAGTCGGCCGCCAACGGCCTGCTCACCAGTGACGGCGCCGAAGTGGGTTTCGCTCACGACCTCGTCCGCGAGGCGGTGTATGCGGCCATCGCCCCGGACGACCGGCGGGCGCTGCACCGCGCCTGCGCCCGCCACATCGTCGGCAAGGATGGCTCGATCCTCTGTGCGGCAAGGCATTTCCGCGCCAGCGCGGTGAAAGACGACGAAGAGGCCATCCTCGCGCTGGAGAAGGCGGCGCGGGAGAGCGCATCGATTCCCGGGCAGGCGGTCGAGCTGGCGGAGCAGGCCTTCGCACTGACCTCGGTGGGCCACCCGCTGTGGCTGCTGGCCGGTGAGCGGACCGTCGAGACGCTCGTCAAAGTCCAGCGCGAGACCGAAGCGCTCGCGGTGGCGGACCGGCTACTCGCCGTCGCCGTCGAGCCGGAGACCGTCGCCCGCCTCGAGTTGCAGGCCTGTCTGGCACTGTGGTGCGCGGGCGAGAGCAGTGAGCTGGAACGTCGCGCGAGTGCCGCGCTGGCGCGCCGGGACGCCTCAGCGGAAGTTCGGGCCCGGCTGTCAGCGGTCCGGGCGCTGGGCGCCTCTCGCGTCCAATCGACCTCGGCCGCAGAGGGTTTGGCGAAAAGCGCGCTCGCCGAGGGGCGGCGACTGGCCGATCAACACGCCCAGCGGATGGCCCTTGTGGCCCTCATCGAGGTGGCGCGCAATGAGGGACGGCATCGGCTGGCGCTCGATCGCTTCGCCGACCTGCGCCGGCTGTCGGACACGGCGTATCAGGCGGAGGAGATCCGCACGCTGCAGCACCTGGACCGCTACGACGAGGCCGAGGCGATGCTGGCCAAGATCCGTGAGGCGCAGGACGGTGCGGACAGTCGGTTGCCGTCGGTGCTGTATGCGCAGATGTGGCAGGACCACAACCTCGCCCGGTTCGATGCCGCCGACGCCGGCGCCCGAACGCTGCTGCGGCTCGCGGAGGAGACGGGAAACTCCCGGTACCGGCTCAGCGCCCGCCTGGTGCTGACCGCGGTCGCGATGTACCGGGGAGATCGGCCGGCCGCCACTCAGTTGCTCGAACTCGGCCACGCCGAGTCGACGGACGACGGGCTGCACCGCTGTTCGAGTCTGTTGCGCGGTTGGCTGAAAGCCGGTGCCGGTGACTTCACCGCGAGCGTGGCTATCCTGGCCCCGCTGCTCGACGATCCCGAGAACGCGCGCGCGGCGTGGATGTGGTCCCCACCGTGGATGCGGACCCTGGCCGCCATCGGGCTCAACGCCGGGGATCGTTCGTTCTGCGCCGGCACGGCACGAATGGCCGAGACTGCCGCACAACGCAATCCGGGTGTCGCGAGTGTCGAGGGAACCGCGCTGCACATCCGTGGTCTGCTGGACGCTGACATCGACATGCTCGCCGAGGCCGTGCGCGTACTGCGCGGTTCTCCGCGACCGCTCCTGATCGCCGACGCGCTCAGAGACCTCGGAGCCACGCAGCTGAACCAGGACGGCGACGGTGTGACAGCGCTGACCGAGGCGGCTGACATCTACCAGCGGGTCGGCGCGGTGTCCGGCTCTCGCGCGGTGGCGAAGATCCTGCGCGAACACGGCGTCCGAGGCGCCCGCCCCGCGGGTCCCCGACCGAGCACCGGGTGGTCGTCGTTGACCGACACCGAGCACCGGGTGGTCGAGCTGATCAGCTCGGGTCACACGAATCGTTCCGCCGCAATGGAATTGGGGGTTTCACCGAATACGGTGAACGCGCATCTGCGCTCGGTGTTCCGCAAGCTGGAGGTGAGGTCGCGTGTGCAGTTGACGATCGCCTTCCGGGAGCGCGCTACGCAGTGACGCCTGCCGACAGGCGTTGCAACAGTTCCCACGCGGACCTTCGAGTTCTCACGGCCTCGATCAGGGTGTCGGAAGCTCGATGCCGACGGCCGCGTTCTCCTCCGCCGTGCCGAGCCGCATGCCGTAACGCAGTGCGGTCTCGACGAACCGGCTCAAACGCTGCGCCGGCGTGTACCTTCCGACGTCACCGACGGGCACACCGATCTCGCGGAAGAAGGCGCCCAATCGCGGCGTGGTGATGATCAGGTCGACGGCATCCTCGTCGCCGATGTTCCGGTGGGCGTGCAGCGCTCCGCCGGCGACATGGACGAAGTCGCCGGCGTGCGCGGTTCGCCACTCCAGCCCGTGCGCACCCGGCACCAGGACCTCCTGCGCACCGGACACGATGTAGAACGCCTCGACGTCGTCGTGACTGTGCAGGGGCACGGTCACGCCGGGCGGGACCACGCCGCGCATCAGGCAGAACTGTTTGTACTGTCCCTGCGACAGATTGAGGAATTCGACTGTGGGGCCGAGCACGTCCAGCACCTCACCTCCGGTGCCTTCGGTGAGCCGGGTGAGGAAGGGGTGCGCGCTCACCGTGCGATGACCGCGTCGCCGGCGAGCCACCCGAAGCCACTGGAGGCACCGCTGATCAGAACGACCTGTCTCATCGACGTACTCACTTTCCGTGCGGATCGGCAGCATTGAGCCGTGCGACGACGTCGTCGTAGTCCCCGCGCGCCTCGCCGTAGCGAAGGAATTTCACGCGGTCGACGAGGATCTCGTGGGTCTCGGGCTCAGCTTCGATGAGCGCCATCACCTCGGCGACGAACTCATCGAGCGGCATCGCGGCATCGTTCGTCTCCTGGCCAGGCATCAGCCCGGTCCGCACCGAAGGTGGAACCAGTTCGAGGACCTTGACGCTCGTGTCCGCCAGCTGCAACCGAATCGATTCGCCGAGCATGTGGATTGCCGCCTTGGACGCGTTGTATGTGGGAGTGACCTGCAGAGGCGCGAACGCCAGCCCCGAGGACACGGTGACGATGGTCGAGTCCGGCTGCTTCTGCAGGTGCTCGATGAACGCGGCGATCAGCCGAATCGGTCCGAGCAGGTTGGTCTCGACCGTGGTCGTCGCGGTGTCGAGGAACGTGTCCGGATGGTGCCAGTCCTCCATCCGCATGATGCCGGCCATGGCGATGAGGACGTTGAGGTCGGGATACTCCGCTTGTACCTGGGCGGCGGCGCGCCGGATGCTGTCGGGGTCGGTGGTGTCTATGGTGACCGCACCCAACTCGGGGTGCTCGGTGGCGATCCTGTCCAGTTCCTCTCTGCGCCGTCCACCGATCACGACGGTGTTGCCCCTGGCGTGCAGGGCTAGTGCCAGCGCCAATCCGATGCCGCTGGTGGAGCCGGGGATGAAGATGGTGTTTCCGGAGATCTTCACGGGGTTCTCCTCGCCTTGGTTGAACCGGTTCGTTTCAGGTCGCTTCGCAGCATGACTTTCCTGGACGGACGACGATCTGTCGTCGATGCTGTCCACCATCTCCACTGGGCACTGCCCGGTAGGCCGACTACCGGTTGGCAGGGGGTCCCGGAGGCTAGCCGGTAGCGCCGGTGCCCGGACGCCGTCGCGCCGGAATTGGGGGTTAGCGGCACCGACAACGGCGTCCCGATTCGGCAGGGTCCAGTGCATGAAAATGACATCACGCCGACAGAAGCGACATACTCCCGAAATCGCCGCGGTGATCGAAGTGCATCTCATGGGGCTCACCTGGAGTACGGCCTATCGCCGGAACCTCCGGTTCGACGGAACTGGACTGTCACCGCATCGATCGCATGGTTGACGTACTCATCCTCGGAGTTCTCGTGGGCCTGGCGACGTCCCTGGCCGTGGCGAAGTACTGCCTCAAACGGTTGACCGGGATTCGGTGAAACCGGGAATCGGCCCGTAGACGAAAGCCGTTGTTCCGTAACGACGCCACCACCGCGGGGCGTGCCAGGAGGGATCGGTGTCCGGGATTCGGGTGGTCGTGGCCGAAGACGAGGTCTTGCTGCGAGAGGGCCTGTGCAGCCTGCTCGCTCGATCGGGGCTGGAGGTGGTGGGCCAAGCGGGTGACGCCGACGAAGCGCTCGCCCTGGTGCGGCAGACGAAGCCTGATCTCGCATTGCTCGACATCCGTATGCCGCCCCATCACCGCACCGACGGCATCGACGTGGCGCGGGTCGTCCAACAGGAGATGCCGGGAACCGCGATCCTGGTGCTGTCGGCACACGTCGATGTCCATCACGCTAAAGAGCTTCTCCGCGAGGGTAAACCGATCGGCTATCTGCTGAAGAGCCGCGTCACGGAAGTGGCCGGCTTTCTCCAGGCGGTCGACCGGGTCGCCGGCGGCGAATCCGTGCTGGACCCGGTCTTCGTGCAGGAGTTGGTGAACACGCCCCGTCAAAGTGATCCCTTGGAGCGGTTGAGCCGCCGCGAACGTGAGGTACTCGTGCTGATGGCGGAAGGGCTGTCGAATGCCGGTATCGCCCGGCGCCTCTACCTCGCCGAGGCCACCGTTGAGAAACACGTCCGAAACGTGCTGGCCAAGCTGGACTTACCGGACATCGGCGATCAGCACCGGCGGGTGCAGGCGGTGATCATCTACCTGGAAAGTCGCTGAGCTCAGCGCGGCCCGCGCCATGCTTTCCTGCCGGAATCTCGCAGTGGATCCGCGTTCCTCCGCCAAGTGGGCTGTCGACCAGCAACCGGCCGCCGAGGGCTTCGACCCTGTCCTGCAGACCGAGCAGACCAGACCCTCCTCGGCAGACGGCGCCACCGATGCCGTCATCGGCAACGTGGACACACAGCACCTCGTTGTCCAGCACCGCCGAGACCTCAGCGTGCGTCGCCCTCGCAAGTTTGACCGCGTTGGTGAGCGACTCCGAGACGACATAGTAAGCACCGACCTCGACCGGCGCAGCCAACCGCCCGGGAACGTCGACCCGGACCCGAAGGGGCAGCGCCGATCTGGACGCGAGCGACCGCAATGCGGGTCCGAGACCGGCCTCGGACAGCACCGCGGGGTGGATTCCGCGCGCGATCTCCCGCAGTTCTGTGAGCACAGTCCGAAGATCGGACAACACCGTCTGCAACTCCCCCCGCACACTCGTGGTGAGGTCAGGACATTCGGTCAATGTCGCGATCCGCAGCGCGAGAGTGACGAGCTGCTGTTGAGCGCCGTCGTGCAGATTCCGCTCGATGCGCTCACGCGCCTCATCGGCTGCGGCGACGATTCTCGCGCGCGACGCGATGAGCTCGGCGCGGCTCTGTGCAGTGGCGATCGCGGTGGCGGTCAGGCCGGTGAACTCGCTGAGTCGCTCCTCGGCATCGGCTGGAAGCGGACCGGTCCCCGAGCCGATCGCGATGAGACCCCAGAGACTGCCGCTGACGTAGACCGGCACCGCGACCGCGCTGAGCAGACCTTCAGTCAGATAGACCTCGCCGCCGGGGACCTCGCGATAGTCATCCACCCGCGCCGGCCGCCCCGTACGCCATACCGTGCAGGTGAGACCGCGCTCCGGGAAGTTCGTCCACTCCTCACCGACGCGGACGTGCGGACCCGCGGTGCCCTCGTTAGCCACGATCGTGGCGGTACCGTGGCTCTCGAAACGGATCATCCGCGCGGTCACCGATCCGAACCGTCGCCGGATCTCCTTGGTCACCGCGGCGAACACCTCTGTGGGAGAGTCATTTCGTGCGATCAGCACGGCGAGACGCTTCAAGGCGGCCTGTGTGTCGGCCAGTTCGCAGAGCCGGTGCAGACGTTCGGTTTCTTCGATGGGGTTTCCTCTCTGTCGGTGTGCTGAATCGTGACGAGTCGACATCAACTCGGTATCAACGATAATGCAATGGTAGTACCGGCGAAAACACTGACTTGGATCGTGGGCGCGCGCGGCGAGCCCGTCACTTGTTATCGTCGGAAACATGGGTGACGGACCGAAGGGCCGACAGCGGCTGAGTACCGCCGAGAACCTCCTGAGAGCGGCAGCGGAACTCCTCGAGTCAGGAGGTGTCGATGCGGTGTCCACCAGGGCGGTCGCTGCTGCCGCCGGTGTTCAACCTCCGGTCATCTACCGGCGGTTCGGAGATAAGGACGGACTGCTCGACGCACTGACGCACTATCTGCTCCAGGAGTACGTCAAGGCAAAGATCCAGATCCTGGACGCCGCCGCCGACCCAATCGATCAACTGCGGCAAACCTGGGACTTGCACGTAGACTTCGGGTTACAGCATCCAGATGCCTACGTGCTCGCCTACGCCGCGCCACGCCCCCCTGGGGAGCTCGGTGCCGCGGCCAAGCGGGAGACGGTCAGCCTCCTCAAGGGCATGGTCGCCGAACTGGGGAACCAGAGCAAGCTCTCCATGAGCGTCGACCGCGCCACCCGCTACATCTTCGCCGCCGGCCTGGGGACCACGCTGTCTCTGTTGCAGGAACCGCCCGGCGAGCGGGATCTCGAGCTGTCCGAGCTGGCGAGGGAGAACGCGTTGTCGGTGATCGTGCACCGCAAATCGGGTTCACGGGCCCGCAACACCAAGCTCCCGGCGCGTGCGGTGGCGCTCGCCGAAGCGCTGCGCGGCGGGGAGGCCCTTCCGATGACCTCCGCCGAGCGGTCCCTGCTCAACGAGTGGCTGCGCCGACTCGCGGATCAGAGCACCTGAGCAACACAGGATTTCACGATCCGCGGATCAACGCCGCGGCGCGTTCGGCGATGCCGTACACCGTCGCCATGGGGTTGTTCGACGGCAGCGTCGGCATGACCGAAGCGTCGGCGATCCGAAGGCCGGGAACGCCGTGCACCCGCAGTTTCGCATCGACGACCGACTCGTCGGAGTCGCCCATCGCGCACGTCCCTGCCGGGTGGAAGTAGGTACCGAGCGCCTCTCTCAGATACTGGCGCAACGAGCCTTCATTGTCGACGTCCGGACCGGGAGCCAGTTCCTCGCCGAGCCACGGGGTGAACGCGGGAGCGGTACTGATGTCGCGTGCGATGCGGAAGCCCTCGAGAAGGGTCTTCCAGTCTCGTTCATCGCCCAGATAGTTGGGGTCGACGAGTGGTGGTTGCTCGAAGTTCGCAGTGGCCAACCGGACGCTGCCGCGGCTGTGCGGTTGGATGGCCGACACACCGATCAGATAGGAGTCGGGCATGTCGAGTCCCACTACCGCGGCGGTGTCGGACATGACGATCTGCAAGTCAGGCGCCCCACCGTCGGAGGAGGAGGTGTCGATCAATCCCATCACCTCACCGTGATTGTAGCGAGGCTTCGGAAGCGGTTGCGGTGAACGGCAGATGAGACCGCTGAGGGGATGGTCCTGCAGATTCGATCCAACTCCCGGCAGGTGCTCGAGGACGTCGATACCCAAGTCACGCAGATGAGCCCGCGGACCGATCCCCGACACCATGAGGAGCTGCGGTGAGCGGATCGCACCTGCGGCCAGCACGATCTCGTTGCCGTAGCGGATGGATGTGGAATGCCCGTCTGCGGCATGGAATTCGACTCCGACGCAGCGTCCGCTGAGGAGGATCAGCCGGTGCACCACGGCATCGGAGATCAACTCGAGGTTCGGCCGGTTCAGTGCCGGTAGCAGGTAGGCGTCCGCGGCGCTCTGACGGCGCCCATCGACAATCGCAAGATCTGCTGCAGCGAAGCCGGTCTCGATGCCGCTGCTGATATCGGACGCCGCCCGGTAGCCGCATTGAACGGCGGCCTCCAATCCTGCGGCGAGGACATCGTTCGGAGGATCGGCAGGACCCACGTGGAGGGGTCCGTCGACGCCGCGGACCGCCGGGTCGCCGTTGCGCGCCGTTTCACTTCGCTTGAAGTAGGGCAGCAGGTTGTCGAAGCGCCAACCGGCGGGCCAGTCGGCGTAGCTCTCGCGGTTCCCCCGGGCGAACATCATCGCGTTGATCGCCGACGAACCGCCGATACCGCGGCCGAGCGGTAAATGGACCGCCTTACCCGTGGTGGCCTGCACGGTCGTCAGAAAGCCGCCGTCGGCCGGTCCACCCATGAGCGTGTGCCACTCCGGCGGTCTCGCACTCGCCGGTGGCAGCACCGTGCTGCCGGCTTCGATGAGCAACACACGGGCGTCGGGGTTCTCGCTGAGGCGGCCGGCGAGTACCGAACCCGCTGTGCCTGCACCGACGATGATGAAGTCGTAGTCCTGCGTTTGCGACATGCGCGCTCCGTTTCCACTGATAACGATTAGACAGTACCATCGGTAGCTACGTTGGTAGCATGCCGAGTGGTACCACTGATAACGCACGAAACGGCCGACAGAATCCATCGTTCGTCTGAGGGGATCACTCGCATGGAAATCTCTTGTGCGTTCGCCACGGCGTCGAGTACGCCGGCTCATGTGCGGTTGGCCGAATCGCTCGGGTACGAGCGCGCATGGCTTTACGAGTCGCCTGCCGTCGTCACCGATGTGTGGATGGTCCTCAGCCGGTGCGCCGAGCAGACCACCCGCATCGGAATCGGCCCAGGCGTCCTGGTGCCTAGCCTGCGTCACCCGATGGTCAATGCCTCCGCGATTGCAGAACTCGTGGAACAAGCCCCCGGACGGGTTGCGGTCGCGGTGGGCGCCGGCTTCACCGGCCGGCTGGCCCTCGGGGAGCGGCCGATGCGGTGGCAGCATGTCGCCGATTACATCCGGTGCCTGCGCACCCTGCTGGCCGGCGAAACCGCCGAATGGCGAGGCGCGAAACTGCGCATGATGCAGTTGCCGGGCTTCGGCGCTCCGCGTCCCATCGACGTGCCGATCCTGGTGGCCGCTGACGGACCCAAGGGGCGCAGGGTCGCCGCAGAATTGGGCGACGGACTCTTCTCCGTGGCGCCGCCCGTTGCCGATGGGGCGACCGGTGGGAATTGGCGCGCGCAGTTGGTCTTCGGCACGGTGCTCGACGAGGGAGAAGAGGTGACATCACCACGGGCGGTCGGCGCCGTCGCTGCTGCGGCGGTACTGCACTACCACGCCATATATCAGCGTTCGGGAGCTGCCGCTGTCGATGCACTGCCGGGGGGACACGCGTGGCGCACCGCGCTCGATGCGCAACCGGCAGGGGAGAGTCATCTGGCGATACACCTGGTCGAGCCCGGGCCGCGGGTCCCCCTCGATCGGCTCGTAACGTGCCGCGACGCAATCGGATTGACGGGTACCGCAGCCCAAGTGGCCGGCGCCGCCACCCGATATGCCGCGACCGGCGTCACGGAACTCGTCTACCAGCCGAGCGGCCCTCACATCGAGCGTGAACTACGGGCCTTCGCCGGCGCGGTAGGGATCGTCCCCCGACGGTAACTGCGTTCAGCGGACGTCGACGTAGACGACGCGGTCGTGGTTGTCGTACCGCACGGACACGATCTGTGACTCATCGAGAGGCTTGACCGCACCGTGGTGATTGATGCGCACCTGGTATCCGCGGTCGTCGAGCTGGCTGATGACGTCCTGGGCGTTGCTCGGGCCCGCGGGCGCGGCCTGAGTGGGGGCAGCCAGGGTGAGGAGGGCTGGGGCCAGTCCACCGGCGACGATCGTGGTCAATCGGAACTTGTTCATTACTTACCCCTTTCGTGTTGGTCGCCCGTCGGTTTCGACCTCCGAGTGACCTCATGCACGTCGGCGGAGCTCGGCCATGACCGTCCGGCGTCCATGCAGGAGGTGAAGACGGCGTAGGCCTTCAGCAGCGCTTCCTGGATTCGATACCCCATGGCATCCCTCCGTCTGTTATCGACGATAACTACAACGCCGGTATCGGCGGAAATCATGCCTGGCCTGGTCAGCAAACGAAGAATTTCGGGCGAAATTTGCAATGTGCAGGGGTTTTGCCGCTATCTTCAAATAACCACCGGCCGGAGCGTCGAGGGAATCTCAGATGGCGTCGGGGGATGCATCTTCAAGGGGAGAGCGATGGATGCTTCGGCGTACATAGGGCGCGTCGGCGGCTTGGCGGTGGCGCTGGGGGTGGGCGCCGCGGTGGTGCTGGGTAGCCCAGGCGCGGCGTTCGCGACCACCGACACCGAGCCGACGTCGCAGACCGATGACGGTGATTCTGCGAACACGCCTGCAGCGGAACAGGATTCGCCGCGGCAGACGGAGAGCGCACAGGTCGCCGACGAGCAGGTCGCCGACGAGCAGGATGTCGACGACATCGAAGCTGACGACGCCGAGGCCGAGCCGCAGGATGTCACGGTCGACCCCGAGGACTCCATGGTGACCGACCCCGAGGAGACGGACCCCGACGGGACGACCATCGAAGCGGAACCGGTTGCGCCGGCGCCGCCGCAGAGCTTCGCGCGCAGCCGCGATCGCGACCACGAACCCGCAGCTCCGGAGCCCCCTAAGGTGTCGGAAGCCTCGGACAGCGCAGCGGCGCAGGAAGCCGAAACGCTTTCTGCCACCGCGGAAGAACCCGATACGGCCTCCTTCGGGGCCGACCAGCCGACCGGGCAGCCGTTGGCGGCGCTGCGGGGCGCCGTCGCCGACGACGTCTCGGAGTTGGGGCAGACGCTGGTCCCGCAGACGGCGGCCGTGGTCACGGCGATGACCGCGCCGACCGCGGCCCGGTCCGCCGCGCCGGTGCTCAACCGACTGCTCGCCGCGTTCGGATTGGGCTCGCTGCGCCACCTGCCCGCCCTGCCCAGCCCGACATGGGCGGTCAGCGCACTGATGGCGCTGGCCTCGCGGCGCGAAGTGGACCGCACGTTGGCGACGCGGTCGGTCAGCACCAGCCAGTCCACCGTCGCCCTGGCCGCGGCGGCGGCTCCGTACGACCCGGCCAAGGACTACGTGGTGACCCCGGTGACGGTCAGCGGCAACACAGTCCGGATCACCAACGTGACCGGTCCCGGCGGGCTGAACAACACCACCTCCCGTTTCGGTATCGGAGGTACGGACCTCGGAATCATGTGGGACAACGGAATTCGTGACAACCCGAACACGGCGGTCAACGAACACCAGGTGCTCATCGCATTCGGTGACACCTTCAGCAACCGCACGCCTGTGCGCACCGGGATCTGGCGGATGAACACGCTGTTCCGCAGCACGGACACCAAGCTGTCCAACGGCATGTACGTCGCCGACGGCATCCCCCACGACCCCGGCATGTACAGCGGCTCACCGATGAGCGACCCGAACTTCTCCCGCGAGATCATCGGCAACTACCACTACGGGATCGGACCCGAGGTGACGATGATCCCGACCGCGGCGATCTCGGTGCCCGGCGCGGGTGAGGACGGTGCGACGCGCCAGTACATCAACTACATGGCGGTGAAGTCGTGGGACACCCCCGGCCGCTGGACGACGAACTACTCGGCCATCGCCTACTCCGACGACAACGGCCAGAACTGGACCGTCGTCCCGCAGTCCTCGGTGCGGCCCGCCGCCGCCGGGCGGACGACGCTGCCGTTCGTCAACGGCGACCAGAACTTCCAGCAGGGCGCCTACGTCAGGAAGTACACGGTCGACCCCGTCACCGGCAAGCCGCTCAAGGACGCCGCGGGACGCGAGATCACCGACGGCTACATCTACTCCTACGGCACCCCGGCGGGCCGCGCCGGGACCGCCTACGTGTCTCGGGTGGCCGAAGCCGACATCCTCGACAAGACGAAGTACGAGTACTGGAACGGGACGTCCTGGACGCCGGGGAATCCGGCCGCGGCCAAACCGATCCTGCCGTCGACGACCACCACGAGCTTCTTCGGGCTGGTCAGGACCACCACATATCCGACCGTCAGTGAGATGTCGGTGCAGTACAACAGCTACGAGAAGAAATACATCATGTTGTACGGCGACAAGAACAACAACATCGTGATGCGCAAGGCCGATTCGCCCGAGGGGCCGTGGTCGGCCCCTGTGACGCTGGTGACGGCGTCGAAGATGCCGGGGCTGTACGCGCCGATGATCCACCCCTGGTCGTCGACGGAGAACCTCAGCCCCGAGGAGCAGCAGTACCTCTACTGGAATCTGTCGACCTGGGACGACTACCAGGTGAAGCTGATGCGCACCGATCTGACGAAGGTGTAGCGACACGGCTTCCGGGGACGACAATTCAGATATGAAGCGAAGGACGCTGGCAGCGCTGGCCGTCAGCGCTGCCGTACTGGGCCTGCCGGCCACCGCGGTCGCGCACGCGGCGCCCGCGGCCCCTCAACCCGGCGCGCCCTGCCCGCCACCGGTCGAGGGCGCACTGTCGCAGGTCGCCGACGACGCGGTCCTGCAGTGCAGCGGCGGTCGGTGGCAGGTCTACGCCGGGCCGTATCCCTCCAGCGACCGCTGGCTGTCCCACGGCGACGGCCTGGACCTGCACGGCCAGGGCATGCGCAACCCGGAGATGCTGTCCGGTCCGTGGACGGGGATCCCGCAGGATCCCGCGACCACCTGCCGCGCCGAGCAGACCGCCGTCGTCACCGCCGGCAAGGTGGGCGCACCGCAGGTGGCCGAAGGTGAGCCGGGCCAACCACTGCGATTCGAGGTGCTCCCGGTGATGTTCTCGATCCACCTGGACGGCGACTGCCTCTGGCAGGCCGGCTGAGGCCCTGGTCAGGGGCCCGGTGCCCGGGCAAACTTGAACCGCGTCAACACAGCGGTATGGTCAGTCCGAATTGTGCAACCAGAGCGGGACAGATCAGTGGACCTAGTACTCGGCGTGTCGATGACATCGACGGCGCTTCGCTTCGTGCTCGTCGAAGGGGCGACCGGTGACGGCGCGACCCTCGACAGCGGAACGCTCCACATGCCGGTGTCCGCAGCCAGCGCCGACGCGCTGATCAGCGCGGTGCTCGGCGAGGGCCAATACGCCGCCGTCCCCGGAGTTCGGCCCCGCGCGGTCGGCGTGACGTGGACCGAGGCCGTCGCGGAGGAGGCCGCCACGCTGGTGGCCGCCTTGACCGCCAGGGGCGCACAGAACGTCGTCGCCCTCTCGCCGGCGGAATCCGCGGCCGCGCTGGCCGCTGGTCTCGGCGATCTCACCGCCCAGGACGACCTCGCGGTGTGCGTGGCCGAACCCGACGCCGCGCTCGTCGCGGTCGTCACCGCGGACGCCGTGCACGTGGACCAGGTCGCGCACGACGGTGCCGCTTCGCTCGCTCGCCGGGTGCAGGAGGCCGTCGACTCGTCCGACGTGCGCCCCGAGGCGCTGTACGTGCTCGGCTCGGCCGACGACGTCGATGCCGTGGTCGGCGAGCTCGCCGGACGGGTGACGGCCCCGGTGCTGTCGGCCGCCGAGGCGGACCTCGCGCTGGCGCGCGGTGCCGCCGTGGCGTCGGCGCAGGGCTCGGTCGGCGTCGACGCCCCGATGATGCTGGCTCAGGTGGCCGCCGAACAGCCGAAGTCGTGGCGGACGTGGCGGATCCCTGCGCTCACCTCGGTGCTGGTCGCGGCCGTGGTCACCTTCGTCGTCTCGCTGTCGGTCGCACTCGGACTGCAGTTGACGCCGCAGATGCGGTCGGACGATGCGGCGACCCAGCAGGTCGCCAGCTCATCGGATCAGCCGAAGGCCGTCAGCGCACCCGCCGCCGAGGCGCTGCCGAAGGCGGCGCCGAAACCGGCCGCCCCGCCGCCACCACCCCCGCAGGCCCCGCCGGCACCGGCCCCGGCGGTCGCGCCCGTCGTCGACGTGCCCGAGGCGCCGGCCCCCGCGCCCGAGGCCCCGCCGGTCATCGAGCCCGTGTACGACGCACCCGTGGCCGCCCCGCCGCCCGCGCCGGTCTACGTGCCGCCGGCCCCGCCGGTGTACGTGCCACCCGCGCCGGCCGTCGCGCCGCAGCCCGCCTACGTGCCGCCGGCACCGGTCGCCCCCGCGTACACCCAGCCGCAGCCCGGCTACGTGCCGCCGGTCCCCCCGCAGCCCCGGCTGCGTGACCGGATCATCGAGCGCCTTCCGATCATCAACCGCTTCCACGAACCGCAGTACTAGGGTCCGCAGCGGCCATGCGCCGGTCGTGGCGCCGTAGCAGCAGACTCGCGACGGCGCATGCCAGGCCGATCGCCAACGCGACGGTGGCAATGGTCAGCCCGGCCTGACCGGCGGGCGGTGCTACGCCCAGCATCTGCGCGCGCCCCCAGGTGACCCACCCGATCAGGAGGGCCTTCACGATCAGGATCACCGAGACGATGCTCAGCGCAGTGGCGGGCCGCATGTATCCGAGGGTAGGCGCGTCGGCCGGGCGCCCTGCTGAACCCCGGTTCGACATCATTCCGTGACCGCGCCGTGACATAACGCAGGTTATTTCGTAGAGTGCTGGCGTGGGTAGGCACTCGAAGCCCAGCGAGCAGCGACGGATTCCGTCGTCATCGCTCGCGCTGGCGATGCTCGCCGCCCCCGCAGCGATGGTGATCGCCGCCGGTGCCGACGTGCACAGGGAGGCCGAACCCGTCGCCGCGCCCGCGCCGGTACCGCCGCCGCTGCCCGACGCGCCGGACTACAAACTCGAGGTCGTGGCTTCCGGACCTGCCGCCGGGCCCGCCGACCTCAAGGTCGCGCCCGGGCAGATGGCGTCCGTCTCGAACTGGCGGGTGGCGGATCGTGCCGTGCGGCAGGCGCTGCCCGTCGGCGTCGCGTCCGAGCGCGGCCTGCAGGTCAAGACCATCCTGGTGGCGCGCAGCGTCAGCGCGGTGTTCCCGGAGATCCGCCAGATCGGCGGCGTGCGGGCCGATGCGCTCCGCTGGCATCCTGACGGGCTCGCGGTCGACGTGATGATCCCGAATCCGAGTAGCGCCGAAGGCATCGCGCTCGGCAACCAGATCGTCGCGTACGTGATCAAGAACGCCGAACGGTTCGGTATGCAGGACGCGATCTGGCGCGGTGTCTACTACACGCCCAACGGTCCGCGCGGTTCGGGAAACGGGCACTTCGACCACGTCCACATCACCACGACCGGCGGCGGATATCCCACCGGTTCGGAGACGTACTTCCGCTGATTCGCCTGGCCCCTGTGGGGCTCTCGTCTTCGCGCTGCGCGTTCGTATCAAGACATCGGCGGGTTTGGCACCCAAAAAAGCACCCCTTCCGTCTACGGTTTGGGGGTGCCAAGCATGGATCGTCGCCGCGCAATGATGATGTTCGGATTCGGTGTGGCCGCTGCCGCCCTGCCGATCCCCCAGGCCGGAGCCCAGCCGGTGATCGGGGACGCCCCGCCCGGGCCGCCTCCCGGCCCCGGCGGGCTGGGGGATCCCGCGGCCGCAGCGCAGCCCGGACCCGGCCTCCTGTTCGCCGACGAGTTCAACGGTCCGGCCGGGGCGCCGCCGGACCCCGCGTCGTGGTTCATCGTTCCGGCCCGGGAGACCATCCGGAACCCCGTCGAATGGGACAAGCCCTACAACATGGGCCGCTACGTCACCGACCAGCAGCATGTCTTCCAGGACGGGGCGGGCAACCTGGTCATCCGCGCCACCCGCGGCGAGGGCGCCAACATCCAGGAGAAGTACGCCAGCGCGAAGATCATCGGGAACTGGCGCGGCGGTGTCGGAACCACCTGGGAAGCCCGCATCAAGCTGAACTGCCTGACCGACGGCGCATGGCCGGCGTTCTGGCTGATCAATGACAACCCGGTGCGGGGCGGTGAAGTCGACCTCGTGGAGTGGTACGGGAACCGCGACTGGCCGTCGGGCACCACCGTGCACGCACGACTGGACGGCACTCAATTCCAGACGAACAAGCACCCGGTCGACGGCGACTGGCACACCTGGCGCATGACCTGGAAACCGGAAGGCATGTACTTCTGGAAGGACTACCAGCCCGGTATGGAGCCGTTCTTCACGGTGCTGGCCAATTCCCTGCCCGAGTGGCCGTTCAACGATCCCGGTTACACCATGGCCCCGGTGTTCAACATCGCCGTCGGCGGCTCCGGGGGCCGCGAGCCCGCCGGCGGAAACTATCCGGCCGACATGCTGGTCGACTGGATCCGGGTCTTCTAGCCGCCGTTCCTCTCCTCGGCATCGCACGCGGCCGGTCGTTCGGTCGTGTGCGATGCCGTCGTGCACTGACACCCACGTCGCGACTCGCGGCGTGCTCCGCTGTGTCGCCGTCTTGATTCGCGGTCCGTTTTCGAGGGATTTCTGGCCGGACGGAGGCGGCGCCCAAGGCACCCGTGGGACCAGCATGGAGGTCAGACGCAACGAACACGGGAAGGGGCAGCAATCATGTCGGAAGTCATCGCCGGGGTGGAGGTCCCCGACACCGCCGCCGTCGCCGAGGCGACCCGACACGTTCGGGAGACCACCAGTCCGCTGATCTACCACCATTCCCGCCGGGTCTACTTCTTCGGACAGCTCCACGCGCAGGACTTCGCCGTCAAACCGGATCCCGAGCTGCTCTACCTGGCGGCCGTCTTCCATGACACCGGACTGCTGCGGCCCTTCTCCGAGGTGGAGCAGCGGTTCGAGGTCGACGGCGCCGACCACGGCCGCGCCTTCTTGCTCGAACACGGATTCTCCAGTGCCGCGGCCGACACCGTGTGGACAGCCATCGCGCTGCACACCACGCCCGGTATCCCGGGGCGGATGGGTCCGGAGATCGCCGCCACCCAACTCGGCGTGCTCACCGATGTCGTCGGCTTCGGTCTCGACCGGCTCGATCCCGACCAGATGGATCACATCGTCGCCGTACATCCGCGCGGGGACTTCAAGAACGACTTCCTCAGTGCCTACTTCGACGGACTCAAGAACCGCCCGGAAACGACCTACGGGACAGTGAACTCCGACGTCCTGGAGCACTTCATCCCGAACTTCCAGCGCACGACCTCGGTGGAGCGCATTCACAGCTCCGCCTGGCCGAGCTGACGACGCGGCGCCAGGAGACGGCGATGCGAGGCCTGATGAATTCGACGGGCGGCCAACGACTCACCCGGGGCGCGTCCTTCAGTGTGCTCGTCTCGGCCACCGTGGTGCTGATGGCGTCGACGAGCGCGCCGTCTCCGGTCTACCCGCTGTACCTGGAGCGCTGGGGCCTGTCGGTGACTTCTCTGACGGCGATCTTCGCGGTGTACGTCCTGGGACTGGTCGGGGCGCTGCTGACGGTGGGATCGCTGAGCGACCGTGTCGGGCGCAGGCCCGTGCTGATCGCCTCACTCGTGGTAGCCGCGGCGGGAACCGCGATCTTCTGGGCGGCCGAAGGGCCCGTCTGGCTCGCGCTCGCCCGGGTGGTGCAGGGCGTCGCGACGGGAACGGCGACGGGCGCCCTCGCCGCCGGGCTGCTCGAGTTCGCCCCTGCGGAGCGACCGCATCGGGGACCGACGATGACCGCCGTGGGGACGACCTTCGGGCTCGCCGTCGGCGGCGGTTCGGCAGGTCTGCTCGTTTCGCTCAGCCCACGTCCTGACGGGGTCGTCTTCCCGGCCCTCACGATGGCGCTGCTGCTCCTCGCCGCGCTGGTCTCCCTGATCCCCGAGACCGTCGCGCGCCGCAAGGCCGGGTTCGCCGCGATGCGGCCCCGTGTTCGCGTCCCCCGCGAGGCGCGGCGGGGGTTCGTGGCCGCGATCCCCGCGATCGTCGCGGGCTGGTCGATGACGGGGCTGTTCCTCGCGCTCGCACCGAGCTTGATACGAGACGTGATGCACGTCCGCTGGGGCGCCGCCGGAGGATTGAGCATCACGGTGCTGTTCCTCGCCAACAGCGGAGGCGGTCTGTGGGCGGCGCGGCTCACCGCGCGGCGAGCCAATGTGATTGGCGCAGTATTGCTTTCAGTGGGCGCGGCGAGTCTGGGCGCTGCGCTCTCAGCGACCTCGACGGCCGTGTTCATCGGGGGAGCGATCGTCTGCGGGGTGGGTGCCGGCCTGACGTTCAACGGAACTCTGCGCGGCATCAGCGAGGCCACCGAAGCGGGGTCGCGATCGGAGGTGTTCTCCGCCGCGTTCGTGGTCAGCTACGCGGCGCTGGGTGTTCCGTCTCTCGCCGCCGGCCTGGCGTCGCCGCTGTGGGGGCTGCAGACCACCGGCTACGTGTACATCACGTTCATCGGCGTGCTGTCGGTCGTCGCCGCCCTTCACGCCGCGTCGACGATCCGACGTTGCGCCAGAGCCGAACTCGTCCTGACCCCGCTAGCCACCCGTCCCTGCCCGCAGGGCCTGGACGTCCGTCAGAACCCATGAAAGGACACGTTATGCAAGCCATCACCGTACGAGACCGTGACGCCGGTGTCGGTGGGCTGACCCTCACCGAACTGCCCTACCCGCACGCCGCCGAGAACGACGTCATCGTGCGCGTGCACGCGGCCGGGTTCACTCCCGGCGAACTCGAATGGCCCGCCACCTGGACCGACCGGGCCGGTCGTGATCGCACGCCGACCGTTCCCGGCCACGAATTGTCGGGTGTGGTGGTCGAATTGGGCTACGGCACCACCGGCCTCACCGTGGGGCAACGGGTGTTCGGGCTCGCCGACTGGGCGCGTGACGGCGCGCTGGCCGAATACACCGCCGTCGAGGCGCGCAACCTCGCCCCTCTCGCCGCGGACATCGACCACGTCGTGGCAGCGGCATTGCCGATCTCGGGGCTCACCGCATGGCAGGGGCTGTTCGTCCACGCCGGGCTCCGGACCGGCCAGACCGTCGT
Organism: Mycolicibacterium litorale; assembly: GCF_010731695.1. NCBI lineage: Bacteria > Bacillati > Actinomycetota > Actinomycetes > Mycobacteriales > Mycobacteriaceae > Mycobacterium > Mycolicibacterium litorale. The sequence continues at coordinate 3,886,368 of NZ_AP022586.1, read as the reverse complement.
CGTGCACGGTGCCGCCGGCGGTGTGGGATCGATCGCCGTCCAGCTCGCGCGCGAGGTGGGTGCGAGGGTCGTCGGCACGGGACGGTCGGACGACCGCGACGTCGTCCTCGGCCTCGGTGCACAGGCTTTCGTCGATCTGGCCGCCGACGACCTGCGGGATGTCGGCGAGGCCGATGTGGTGTTCGACGTCATCGGCGGCGACATCCTCGAGCGGTCGATCGAGCTGGTGCGTCCCGGCGGCACGGTCGTGACCATCGCCGTGCCACCCAAGGCACAGCCGAAAGACGGGCGCGCGGTCTTCTTCGTCGTCGAACCGGACCGGACGCAGCTCGCCGATCTGGCGCAGCGCGTGAGGGATGGCCGGCTACGGCCCATCGTCGGCGCGGTGCGTCCGCTCACCGAGACGGCCGACGCGTTCGCCGGTCGCCGGCGGGTACCGGGCAAGACCATCATCGCGGTGGCCGACGACCGGGACGGAGCACGGCAATGACCGGGGCGCGCATCGTCACGGGGCTGCTGAGCACCCTGACGGCGGCGGCGGTTCTCGCGTGCGGCTCCGCCGCGTCGAGTCCGCAGACCGACGCCACCTCGGCGCCGGTCGGGGAGACGCTGACGCCGTTGTTCTCCCAGGCGCTGCCGAACGTCCCGGGCAAGACCTTCACCTCGGCGGTGGTGACCTTCCCGCCTGCCGCACGCGCGGTACCCCACCGGCACGGCGACGCCTTCGTCTACGCCTACGTGCTCGAAGGCGCCGTGAGCAGCCAGCTCGAGGGCACGCCCGCGCAGGTGTACCACCAGGGGCAGAGCTGGTCGGAGCCGCCGGGCGCGCACCATGTCGCGACCGAGAACATCAGCCGCAGCGACGAGGCGAAACTGCTGGTGGTCTTCGTCGCCACCGACGGAGAACAACTCAAGGTCGACGATCCGCAGCCCTGACCTCAGCCCGCTCGAGGCGCGTCGTCGCAGGCATCCTCAGCCCGAACCGGCGCGCGCGGTGCTGAACCGGCGTTGGTAGGCCGCAGGGCTGATTCCCAGCTGTCTGGCGAAAACGCGCCGCATGCTCTCGTAGCTGGGGAAGCCGGCGAGGGCCGCGGCCTGTGTCGCGGTGTGCCGCTGATCGAGCAGGGCCCGCGCCATGTCGAAGCGGATGCTCTCCACATACCGGCCGGGGGTGGTATCCATCTCCTCCCGGAACAGCCGGGTGAGATGCCGGGTGCTCACGTTGAGGTGCCGGGCGAGTTCACTGGCCGAGTGGTCGCCGTGCGGGTCTGCCGTCACCCGATCGGTGATCTTGCGCAGGGCCGGCGAATGGGGTGGCGGTCCCTGCAGGGGAGCGGAGAACTGCGACTGGCCCCCTGAGCGCTGCATGTACACGACGAGGGCACGGGCGACGTCGCGGGTCAGGTCCGGTCCGTGGTCCTCCTCGAGGAGGGCGAGGGCCAGATCGATGCCCGCGGTCACTCCCGCCGAGGTGTAGATGCTGCCGTCCCGCACGTAGATGGCGTCGGTTTCCACGCGGCACGTCGGGCACCGGGTCGCCAGTGCTTGCGTCGCCTTCCAGTGTGTGGTCGCGCGCTTGCCTTCGAGGAGGCCGGCGGCGGCCAGGACGAACGCGCCGGTGCAGATCGACGCGACGCGGCGCGCCCCGGCCGCGGGAACGCGTGCGGCGTCGGCGAGGTCCTGGGGCACCCGCGTCCGCGGAAAGCGGTCCGAGCCGGGCACCAGATACGTGTCGGGTGCGGGCTCGTCGGAGACCCCGCCGTCGACCGTGACGCCGAAGCCGAGGTTCGACCTGATGCTCTCGCCTGTGGGCGACAGCATGACGAGTTCGTATTCGCCGCCGAGTCGATTGGCCTCCTTGAACACCTCCGCCGGTCCGGCGACGTCCAGCAGTGTCACTCCGTCGTAGACGAGGAACGCGACGCGGCGCGGGGCAGTCGTGCGTGCGAGGGGAGACGCGGTCACTCGCCGATTATGTGGCCGATGCCGGCCCAGCCGCGCACGGTTTGGCCGCCCGTGCGGCGGGTAGCCGGGACCATCCGACAGAACGGACGTCGATCCACGTGCCAGCCCAACCTTCCCGCGTAGTGGTGACCGGTGCATCCGGCAACGTCGGAACCGGCGTACTGCGCGCCCTTGCCTCGCAACTGCCCGACACCCAGGTCGTCGGCGTGTGCCGGCGACCTCCTACGCACGGTCATCCCTACGAGCGTGTGCGTTGGCACGCCGTCGATCTGGCCGCACCGAGCGCCGTCGCAGACATGGGGGCCGCCATGACGGACGCAGACGTCGTGATCCATCTGGCGTTGGCGGTCCAGCCGGTGCGCGACGAGGACTACCTGTATCGAGCGAATGTGGTTGGCACACAATCAGTCCTGGATGCCATGACGGCGGCCGGCGTGAGGCAGCTGGTCTACGCGTCCAGTCTGGGCATCTACGCGCCCGGGTCCGGGGAACCGGTGACCGAGGACTGGCCGACGACCGGCCAGGCCACCTCGATCTACAGCCGGCACAAGGTGATGGTCGAGCAGATCCTCGACGAGTTCGAGCGCCAGCACCCCGAGGTCACCGTGTCGCGGTTCCGGCCCACCGTCGTGGTGCAGCGTGAGGCCGCCTGGCTGATCAAATCGCTGTACCTCGGCCCGCTGGTGCCCAGGTCCGCGCTGGGCCTGCTGCGTCGGCGAGAGTTGCCTGTACTGCCGCTGCCCGCGCGTCTGAGACTGCAGTTCGTCCACGCCGACGACGTCGGCGACGCGGTGATCCGGCTGACCACCCAGCGGGCCCGCGGCTCGTTCAACATCGCGGCCGACGTGCTGGACACCGCCGCGCTCGCCGACCTCGTCGGCGCACGCCCGGTCGAGGTTCCGCCGACCGCCGTGCGCACTGTGGTGGCCGCCTTGAGTGCTCTGCGCATCGTGGCGCTGACCCCGGGCTGGTACGACGTGGCGTTCAACACCCCGCTGATGGACACGTCGAAAGCCCGCCGAGTTCTGGGCTGGACGCCGGGACGGTCCTCAGCGGAAAGCGCGCGGGAGTTGATCGAAGGCCTGGCCGAAGAGGCGGTGGGCACCAGCGCCGCCATGGGCTGGCAGCTGCGGCCCCGCAGGGATGTCCGCGGCGCGATCGACCGCGCGCACGACGTCACCCTCGGGTTGTGGGGGGTGTCGGCGTTGGCGCGGGCCGTCGGCGTGCGCCGCGCACGCGCGGTGGACGCGGCAGTGGTGGCAGCCAACCTCGTCACCGGGACGCCGATGGCGCTGGACCGGGTGCTCGATCGGCGCGCGGATCCGGTCGCATTGCTCGCGCCGGTGGCCGTCATAGCTGCGCTGGGCGCGACGGTGCGTGGCGGTTGGCTTGCGGTTGCCGCCACCGGCGCCTTGCAGTTGCTGCGCATGTCCGAACGCAACCAACGCAAGAAAGCCGTTATAACTCAGTCGTTTTCGCCTGCTGCGGGCGGGTAATGCCCGGTAATGGGTGTTTTACAGTCCGAAGTGGTCGTGGTGACCGGTGCCTCCAGCGGCATCGGGGAGGAGACGGCCCTGCGCTACGCCGGTCGGGGAGCGCGACTGGTGTTGGCCGCGCGCAACGAGGATGCGCTGGAACGCGTCGCCGACGAGTGCCGCGCAGCCGGCGCCGAGGCGGTGCTGGTCCAGGCGACCGATATCGGCGAATGCGGCGAGGTCGAGAAGTTGTTCGACGTCGCGCTCCAACGCTTCGGCCGGATCGACATCACGGTGCAGTCCGCCGCGATCACGGCGTTCGGCCGGTTCGAGGATGTGCCGGTTGACGTGTTCGACAACATCATCCGAACGAACCTCATCGGGGCCGCGAACGTGGCGCGGTGTGCGCTGAGCGCGTTCCGAGTGAGCGGAAGCGGGCACCTGGTGCTGATCGGCTCCCTGCTCGGAAGCGCCGCGGTGCCTTATCAATCCGCTTATGTGGCAAGCAAGTTCGCGCTCAACGGGCTGGTCCGGGCCTTGCGCCAGGAGAATCGCGACCGTCCCGGGGTGAAGATCCATGGCGTGTACCCCGGGCCGGTCGACACCCCGGTGTACAGCGCCGCGAGCAACTACTACGGCCGCACGCCGCGGGTGCCGCCGACCGCGGTCAAGGCGTCGACCGTGGTGTCGGCGATCGTGCGTGCCACGGATCGTCAGCGGTCCAGTGAGCGGCAGGTGGGGTTGGCCAACCTGCCCGCCATCGCGATGTACCGCCTGTTGCCGTCGATCTATGACGCTCTGGTGGGTCCGTTCCTGCGCGCGGTCGCCTTCACGGACGAGTCGACGGAGCCGACCGAGGGCAATGCCTTCGCGCGAAAATCAACGGACAGCGGCCGCTGAGATCGTCGCTCGCGAGCCGCTGTGACCAGAATCACAACCGGGCGTCTGATGCTGACGCGAGGAGCTGTCGGCCGCGCGGGAAACAGCCTGCGCGCGAACCCCGGAGCGGGCCCAAGCGGTTCCGGCAGCAAACATGAGTCGTGGGCGATCACGCGTGCGAACTGATTAGCTCATTAGGATAGGCTGCCCTAAACCAGCAGCTCACAACGCTACGCGTCGGCCGGGCTGGTTAGCGTGAAGTTACATCGTCAATGTCCCCAGCAGGATGCTACGTCGTGCGGAGAACGGCAGTTCGGCGCGGATCGTGCGGCTGGGCGTGTCCTCGCACTTGAAGCGGGTTTCAGCTAGCACCGGTGCTGTCAGGCAGGTCTCAGGGTTCTCACAGGGCGTTTTCGATTCTCGTCAGTCATCGCAGGTGAGACGTAGGCATTGTTCATCAGCTAACGCTCAGTTACGGTCCGTCCTGCCTGATAAGGCGACCCTCAGTTACTTCCACCAGGAGACCACGTGCACCACGCCCATGCCGCTGACTCGGGCCGGCATTCCGCCGCCCCGCAGTCGCGCGTCAGCAAGTTCCTCGCCGCCGGCGTAGCCGCCGCCGGCGCTGCCGCCATCGCCGTCACTCCGGTGTCGCCGGTGCTCGAAGACGTCAGGATCGAGGCCCAGGCCGAGCAGCGCGCGGTCGCGCTGACGGCTGCGGCGGACCCGCTCGTCGTGTTCCAGCGATTCGTCGCAGAGACCCTGCTGAATTCGGGGTACCTCGGCAGCAACGCCACGAACGCCTACGCGGCGGTGGCGTCGGCGTTCGTGGACGCCGACCTCTTCGGCGAACTGTCGGACATCGTCTTGGGCAACCTGTCCAACCCGACTCCGCTGCTGACGCGCCTGTCGCAGTTCCAGGCCGTCCACGGTGACGACCTGCAGATCGCCTTCTTCGGCCGGGAGGACGACCCGACCACGACGGCCAACGAGAACTACGACGGCGTCTTCGAGCGCTACCAGCTGGCGAACACGGAGTTCCAAACGCTGCTGGCGGATCTCCAGAACTACGACCCGCCGACGACCGATCCGACGCAGGGTCGGTTCACCAATGCGGCCTTCGAGATCAACAGTTTCTTCGTGTTCGGCGTTCTCGACAACCTCCGCCCGTTGATCGGCGGCACACCCGCGGGCGTCGTCCCGCTGTTCTCCATCCCGGGCGACTTCCTGGGCGGCGAGGTGGCCGGTGGCTTCGAGGGTGCTCTGCCCGGCTTCGACCGACTCGACAACCTGATCAACGTGTTGAACGAGCAGACGCTCGTCCGTGCCGCTGTCGGTCCGTTCCAGACGGCGTTCTTCCAGGTCGCGAAGTCGCTGGACGACGCACTGGCGGCCTACGAAGAAGGCGACACCGAAGTCGCGATCAACGAGCTGACCAACCTGCCTCTCCGGACGGTCAACGCGTTCGTCAACGGCTTCGCCCCGAGCTTCAGCCCGGGTGGGGAAGAGTGGCCCAGCCTGCTCGACCCGAGGCAGCAGCAGGCCGGTCTGTTCAAGTACCTCGCGGTCGACCTGCCCAACCAGCTCATTACCGCGCTGGGCGGAACGCCGTACGTGCCGCAGGTGCCGCCGGCGCCGACCGCTCCCGGTGCGCAGACAAGCGCGCTGCTCGCAGCCGCGGCCGCGCCGGAGGGCACCGTCAAGGAGACCGAGCCGGCCGCCGAGCTTCCCGCGGGGGCGTCGGCCGACGACACGGCGAAGCTGGTCAGCGACAACGAGGTCGACACCACCGCCGGTGAGTCCGGGGAGATCGTCGAGGAGACCAAGGATGACACCAAGGTCACTCCGGGCAAGGTGAGCTACAAGCCCGGCGACGGTCTCAAGGCGTTGAAGAAGGCCGGCGACGACTTCAACAAGGGCGTCAAGAACTTCTTCAGTCCCAAGAAGAAGGACAGCAACGAGGGCGGGGCTGCCGGCGCTGACACCGGCAGCACCGGTGGCACGACTGGTGGAGACGCTGGCGGCGACAACGCCGGTGGCGACACCGCCAAGTAATTCGACGCAGTAGCAGCGACGGCCCTCTCGGCGACGAGGGGGCCGTCGTCGTCTCGAACGGCGCTACGCTCCCCACCGTGGCGGACGCGAACCAGGCGACGTGACTCGCTAGATGGCCGAGACAGCGTCGCAGCCCAGCTCTAGTCGCTCGAGGCGACGTACGAGCAGGCTCGGCAGCCACCGCCCTGTTTCAGTGGCTTCGATGTTCGAGGTGCGTTCCAGGAGTTGGCCCACCATGATCTTTGCCTCCAACCGCGCGAGCGCCGCTCCGACGCAGAAATGGGCTCCCTTGCCGAAGGTGAGGTGACCCTTTCCACCGGAGCGGCCCAGTAGGAATTGATCGGGATCTTCGAAGTGCGATGGGTCCCGGTTGGCCGCTCCCCACAACAGCAGCAGGCGCGACCCCGCTGGCAGGTCCACACCGCACAGCGTCGTGTCGTTGACGACGTGGCGGTAATGGCCTCGAAACGGTGGTTCGTAGCGCAGCACCTCCTCGACAAATGCGCCGAGTAGTTCCGGATCTTCACGCACCTGCTGTTGTATGTCGGGACGGGTCGCCAAAATCCAAGCCGCGGAACCGATCAGCGACGCGGTGGACTCACCGCCCGCGCTGAACAGAATGATCATCATCGCCTGCGCGGTGAGTTCTTCGATCTCGCCCGATGCGCATGCCACGGCCAAATCGCCGAGGAGGTTGTCGTGCGGGTCGGCGGCGGCCTGCCCGAACTGATCGGCGATGTATGCGGCGAGTTCCATCACGGCGACGCCGGAAGCGGCGAGCTGATCTTGGCTCACAAGGCCTTCGACCACCTGGGTGGCTGCATACCCCCAGCCGACGAGCTTGTCGATGTCGGTGTCCGGGACACCGATGATGCGCCCGACGATCATCATCGGCAGTCGATTTGCGATGGCGTGCATCCATTCGATGCGCCCGCCCCGCACGTTGGCGTGCCAGAGTCGCTCGGCTGTTTGCGCGATGAACGGCTCGAACTCGCGGATACGCTTGGCCGCCAGTTGCGGTAGCAACGCTTTCCGGTGGACCGCATGCATCGGCTCGTCGGCGGTGGCCAGCACATGGCTCTTGCCCCCTAGACCTTCCATCTCGAAAACGCCCACCGAGCCGCCAGGTTGGTAGGTCATCGTCGCGGTCAGATTCGAGGAGAAGTCTTCGGGTCGAGCGATGGCGTCGTTGACCGCATCCCAACTGCACACCGCATAGAACCCGGAATCGCCAATCCGATGCACCGGTGCCGTGTCCAGCATTCGCCGGTAGAGCGGGTAAGGGTCTTGGATGCACTCGTCATCGAACAACTGGATGCCGAGCCGGCCATCGCATGACGTCATTCCCTCACGCTGGGCGGCGATGACTGCCGCGTCAAGAGATTGCAGCCACGTTGAAACCGCTGCTCGGGCAGCGTGCGAGGTGCCGTCTCACGCCGTCCTTCGCACCTGCGTCAACGTTGGAATAAGCCGCCGAGTTCGTCTCAATCCTGAGACGATCGGATTCCCACGTATGGAGGGGTGGACCCGTGGCTCGAGATGATTGGCTCATTGGCGGCGAGCGTCGTACGGCTGCCGCAGACCGCATCTATGCCGCCGCCACCGACCTCGTCGTCCGCGACGGCCTCGAAGCCTTTGACATCGACGCCCTGGCCGCGCGAGTGCACTGCTCGCGGGCCACTATCTACCGCTATGCGGGAGGTAAAGCCCAGATCCGCGACGCCGTTCTGCTGCGCCTTGCAGCTCGCATCGTCGACTCGGTTCGGCGCGCCGTCGATGGCCTGACGGGCCCGGAGCGGGTAGTGAAAGCAATCACGGTCGCACTTGAACACATCCGGTCAGACCCGATGCGTCAAATGATGGCGGGCTTGAGCGCCGGCCGAGATTTGACCGAGCTTCCTTCGTCGCCGGTGCTGGGCCATCTCGCGGCCGACCTCACCGGGATCACCGACGACGACCCAGAGGCCGCCCAATGGATCGTTCGCGTCGTCATGTCGCTGGCTTACTGGCCCATCGGCAACAGCGACGTCGAACACCAGATCGTGCAACGGTTCGTCGCACCGGTATTCGACTGATGCGATGAGGAGCACGAGCCCGGCAGTCTGCCCGACGCTCGCCGCTGAGCCGACGCCCGGCTGAACGGACCATCGCCCAGGTCGTCGTGGAGCCGATGACGGGAATCGAACCCGCGTATTCAGCTTGGGAAGTATTTACGATGCCCAAACGAGTGAGCGAGACCGGCTGGTAGGAGGGCCTGGAAGTAGCACTGTCTGCGCTGGTAAAGCTCACTTTCGCTACGGCTAATGAACGCCTCTAGTAACGCCGAGGTACTCCCGCAGTTCGGCTGCGTCTACGGGACCGAAGCGGGACCGCGCGTTGACCTGGAACCGTCCATTGCACTTTAGGATGCTGGTAACCGTGACTGCTGCGGTACCGCCTTATACGGACATGCTCTGGCCGACACTCCAGGCTGCGATCGCCCTGGGCGGGTCGGCGTCAATTGCAGAATTGGACGCGGCGGTCATCGACCGCGAGCAGTACTCGCCGAAACAGCAAGAAGTGCTGCACGGCGACGGACCGCTAACCGAAATTCAATACAGGCTCGGTTGGGCGCGGACCTATCTCAAGGGCATGGGACTGCTCACAGACAGTAAGCGGGGTGTCTGGACGGTAACCGAGGCCGGGCAGGCCGCGAAGCAGGGAGACATCGTCCCGCTGCACCAGCAGTTCGTGAACGTTTCCAAGAAGAAGGGCAAGAAGAAGACTTCGAAGTCGAACGTCTCGGGCGAGCTTGACCAAGTAGAAGCGGAGGCCGAGGCGGATTGGAAGGATGCGCTTCTGGAAACGCTGCTAAAGATGTCGCCGACCGCGTTCGAGCGCCTAGCTCAACGGCTGTTGCGGGAATCGGGATTCAGTAGTGCGGCGGTTACCGGGAGAACGGGCGACGGCGGTATCGATGGGCTCGGCGTGTACCAAATTTCACTGCTGAGCTTCCCGGTGTTTTTTCAGTGCAAGCGATACAAGGGCAGTGTCGGTAGCTCAGCCGTTCGGGACTTTCGCGGAGCGATGGCCGGTCGCGGAGAAAAGGGGCTGTTGATCACAACCGGCAGCTTCACGAACGATGCGCGGGCGGAAGCCAAGCGTGATGGAGCGCCGCCCATCGACTTGATCGACGGGGACCGGTTGTGTGATTTGCTGAAGGAGAACGCCATCGGCGTCACCACCACCGAGCGTGTGGTTGAAGACGTGAAGGTCGAAACCGGCTACTTTGCTTCCCTCGAACCCAAATAGTAGGCACTTCCATTCCTGGGACGAATGGAGGTGACGCTCGTGAAACGCCAGCCATCACCGCCTCCACCACCGCATGCAGTGGGCGAGACCACGCAGAATATCAGCGCGGTGCCGCGAATCGGCGCCCTTCAGAGCGATTGCGATAGCGAGCGTCCGGCTCGCTGCCAGCACTACGGTGCTGATGAGGAATATAATCCCCAGAACTGTGATCACTGCGCGCTCCCTACCGTCGACCGGTTTTGGACAGACTCCAGCTGTGGAGTCCACCGGTCGCTGGCAAGAGCTACAACATGTGGATCAAGATATCGGTTGCCACGAAATGTGGCAAGAGCTGTTCCATGGCTGCCTAAGCAAGGTCCTTTTCAGACGCGCTCGCCGGGATATCCGCGCGAACGATCACCCCGGCGCTGACGGGCATGGACGGCGAACGCCTTGGCGTAGGTTCTGGACCGTTCGCATGGTCCTGGAGCAGGCGGTTGTGGATGGCCGGCTGGCGAAGAGCCCCGCCGAGTACATCAAGCTCCCGACTGAGACCGGCACCAACGGTGGTCAGGTCGGGGTGGTCGTGGACCGGGCGAGTTCCTCACCCCTGCACAGGTTTCGCGCTCGTAGCCGCGACCCCTTTGCCCTACAACGTCTTGGTCCACGTCGCGGCGTGGGCGGGGTTGCGAGCGGCGGAACTCGGCGGGCTCACCATCGCCAACGTCGAACTGCCGGACCCGCCGTTGAACCCAACGCCCCGGCCAAGCCAGGCGTGCTGCGGGTCGAGCAGGCTGCGCGCGCAAAGGGTGCGGCCATCGAGTACGGCCCGCTCAAGACCAAGCAGAGCTACCGTCGCGTGCCGCTTACCGCCGAGACGACCGAGTTGCTGCGGGACTACCTCGCGGCGCATCCGCGCAGGGTGAGCCTGACGCCCCGCTGTTCCCCGGTACGACGTTGACGCGTCCCCGGCCTAGCGGCGGTACCGACAACGCCCGTCGCATCGGTAGTGAGGGCTACAGGCGTCGAAGACTTACCGCCGAAAGCCACCGCGTAGGCCCGCGCGCGACGGCAGGCCGACGCCTTGGCCGCCCTCACCGTGGCGGAGACCGAGAAGCGGTTGGTGCTGGATGGACGACGCCGCTACGCCACGCGACCTTTCACAAAGCCCTCTACCGCCCGGCGGTGCTGCGCGCCAATCGGCTCACGCCGACCGCCAAGCTCGACCCCAACCAGTCGTTTCACTCGCTCCGCCACACATACGCGAGCTTGTGCCTCGCGGCTTGCATCCGGCCCATCGACGTCGCGGAGTTGATGGGGCACCGGACGTGAAGACGACGCTGACCGTGTACGCGCACCTCATCAACACCGACGACCACACGGGCAAACATGGCCGCGCTCGGCGCGCTATCCGCTCCGGCGCAGAAAGCCAACTATGACAACGTAATCCCGATGCACGGGTAGCCAGCAGATCTACCTACACATCCTCGCCGGTGGCGTCCTCATTTTCGGAATCTTCATCGCCGTCGGGGTCACCTTGGCGTTCGATCTCGGCGGTGGAGATTTGCGCAGCCGCTCGGTCGCTCTCTTCTCCAGTGTCAGGTCCTATCACTACGCGAACGTCTCCGCGAGAGTCGAACAAAGCCAATTCGTTTACAGCCGTGAACCAGTGCTGGGTGTTTTCTTGGCGAAGAATTCCATCGATTCGGATGAGATCGCCGGATTTATGCGAGTCAATTGTGTCGTTGTATTCGCTGCCGAGTCGAATCTTGACCGTGGCGGCGTCAACTCCGTCGATGACATCAACGGTGATTACACCGGGGTCTCTTGGTGACTTCCGATCAAGGTTGATGACGTTGCCGATAATGGTGACGCTTCTCGGCGCGCTCAACTTCTGCAGACGACTTTGGGCTGTTTTCAGCGCAGTGACGTGCTTGGATTCGAAGACGACGGTAGTTGACTTCACGCCGCCTTCTCTGGGCACGCGGGGGTTCCAGTCGATAGAGATTTCGGTACCTTCGGCGGTGCCTAGATTCTCGATCATGCCCTTTATCAGATCGATTGATACACCATCTGCGATTGTGTCGTCGAAGACTTCCTCTCGATCTTCATTCAAATACTCGTCCGCGGCGATATGAAGCGTGTTAAGGCTGCTCGTCAGCGTTTCGACAACTTCGCGTCCTGTAATTCCGAGGTGAGCGTCATAAACGCCGCCTCGGTCTGCCGCTGGCAATACGCCGGTAGGCGACAGTGCGGTAATTATGAAGCTGCCGGGGCGTGTCTGCCCCATTCGTAGTTGACCAAGATATTCTTGGGCAATCTTTCGGTGGGATCGGGCGAACTGACGTTGTCGATCCTCGGCCGCCTTAGCTGAGGCCACTAAGGCCTTCCGAAAACCGACGATCTGCCGTTCTGCGGCACGCCATGCAATAGATCCCGAAATCGAGGGAGAATATTTGCGGTTCTCTATCTCATCCGACCCGGGCAACTCGATCTCGAGAAGGATGCTTTCTGGTCGGCGAGGATACACTTTCGATATTTTGTCGAGGACCTCGCGAATCCTCCGCGTGTAATCATCAAACGTAGCGTCGAGGGGAACGACGGCTACTACAGATCTGGCATGGTGGCTTTCGTCTCCGCTGTAAACCCACTGGCGAGAAATCCCGGGGACGCCGCCTTGTTGCTGCCAGCCGATGCTCTGCAGAAGTGCTTCGACCTCTTGCGGCCCAATGCCTTGTAGGTCTCGATCGGGAATCGTCAGAAAGTCCATGGCTTTCCTTGTGAGTTACCGACTATGTGAAGTATCCGACATAACTCATGTGGGTCGAGCCTATTCGAGAATGGGACACGTACTACGGATTCATCCTTGCCCGTAGGCTCTTTGCCGTACAGATTGAGCCAATACATCGAGTGGCGAAGCGCGGTGAAGTTGCTGCTGTTGTATACCCATCGATCAACGTTCTCTGGGCACAGCATCACAAGTAGGAGCTTGGGATGAGAAATGTGAGTTGACGCAAGCTTTCTGAATTGGTCGTTCTTCAGAGTGAATGGAAAGTCGCCAGAATCGCCTGGTTTGGATTGGTGAGTACATTTCAGCTGCACGTCTATCTGGGCGTCGATGATGTATTGATGGTTATACGATGTCAGGGTGACGGTCCAGTCGACTGCTCGCCTATCGGGCCTGGGAGGGGCGAGGTCGCAACCGGCGGCGGCAACAAGTGCGTGCAACGCGCCCTCCTGCAGTAGTTCCTTCGACGCCGTCTCTTCAACGGACCCACGCACGCCATAGAGGGACACCGGCGCGGTTGCTGACATAACCCTCCCCCTGGGGGCGCGCTGGTTTGCAACTTATCGCTGGAGTCTGACACGTACTGCGCGGTCACATGCAAAACGGTCCTCAAGTCGGTACGGGACCGTTACGGGACCGAGCGCCGCTGGCGCCTAGCGCAATAGGGCAAAACCCCTGGTAGACCTGGAGCCGATGACGGGAATCGAACCCGCGTATTCAGCTTGGGAAGCTGATGTTCTGCCATTGAACTACATCGGCCTTACCAGCTGGCGCTGGTGATCACGGAGATTATCACCCGGAGCCGATACTCTCGTCGGGTGCTGCTCTCTGATCGTGACATTCGAGCCGAGATCGACGCCGGACGGCTGGCTCTCGATCCGTTCGACGACAGTCTCGTGCAGCCGTCGAGCATCGACGTTCGCCTCGACACCCTGTTCCGCGTCTTCAACAACACCCGGTACACCCACATCGACCCGGCCAAGCAGCAGGACGAGCTGACCACCCTGGTCGAACCCGACCCCGGCGAGCCGTTCGTGCTTCATCCCGGCGAGTTCGTCCTCGGCTCGACCCTCGAACTGTGCACGCTGCCCGACGACCTCGCCGGCCGGCTGGAGGGCAAGTCCTCGCTCGGGCGGCTCGGCCTGCTCACCCACTCCACCGCCGGGTTCATCGACCCCGGTTTCAGCGGCCACATCACCCTCGAGCTCTCCAATGTCGCCAACCTCCCGATCACGCTGTGGCCGGGCATGAAGATCGGCCAGCTCTGCCTGCTGCGCCTCACGAGCCCGGCCGAGCACCCCTACGGCAGCGCCAAGGTCGGCTCGAAATACCAGGGCCAGCGGGGGCCGACGCCGTCGCGGTCCTACCAGAACTTCATCAAGCTCAGCTGACTCTGCGGCCACGGCGCAGATGTGCGATTAGGCGACGCCGCAGACGCAGAGTCAACCGGGAATGTGAACCGACCCGGGCCCGTTGTCGTTGTCCCGAGTAGGGTTTTCTCATACGGAGACTCGATGCGATCAGCTAACGCCGTTGCCTGTAACGGCCCGGCTGGTCGCGCCGATGAAGTATCTAGTTGTCGGCTCGTGCGGTACCGGCGCGCCGGAACTGAATAATCGATATAGCAAACTTTTGGAGGGCTTGGTGGACATCGTACTTGGTGTCTCGATGACACCGAAGACGGTCCGCATGGTGCTGGTCGAGGGCGAGAAGGCCGACGGTGTGACCGTCGACCACGACGTCTTCGACATCAACGCTGTCGAAGGTTCAGCAACGTCGAGCGCGGCCGATCAGGTCGTCGCCGCGGTGCTCGGGACACAGGAGAGCGCCGCCGCAGGCGGCCACCATCTCAGGTCGATCGGTGTGGCGTGGAGTGATCACGCCGAAGCGGCCGCCCTGCGCGACACGTTGACCGCCCGCGGGATTGAAGACGTCATGTTGGTCTCCGAAGGCCACGCCGCCGCATCGCTGGCCCAGGCGGTCGGCCGCGCCGTCGGCTACGCGTCCACGGCGCTGTTCTTCATCGACCGCGACACCGCGACGCTGTCGGTCGTGCAGACCGACGACGGCTCGGTCACCAAGGTGCTCAGCCGCAGCCTGCACAGCACCGACGCGATGGCTGTCCTCACCGAGATGGCCGCCGCCGTCGACGCGCAGGACTCCCCGCCGCAGGGCATGTTCGTCGTCGGCTCCGGCGTCGACGTCAGCGAGGTCAAGGCGCACCTGGGGCGTCTGCTGTCGTTGCCCATCAACGCCCCCGAAGAGCCCGAACTCGCGCTCGCCCGCGGCGCCGCACTGGCCTCCGCCCACGCCCCCGCCTTCGAGGCCTCCACCGTCGGGCTCGCCTACTCGCAGGATCCCGACGACGGCACCACCGCGGGCAGCGCCTACGCCGCGTTTGGCGCGGCCGCCACGCAGATGGCCCCGGCGAGCGTTCCCGCCGTCGCACCCATGGCCTACGCCGAAGCCGCGACACCGGCTGACGACGTCCGCTCGTCGATCGACGAGGAGAACCGCAAGCCGTTCCTGCTGGTCGGCAGCGCCTTGTCGTCGATCTTCGTGGTGGGCGTGGTGGCCCTGGTCATCTCGCTGGCCGTCAACATCCGGCCCACCGCCGACCAGCGGCCGAGCCCAGCCGAGTCCGCGATCGTGCCCAGCGCGCAGGCGCCCCGGCCGGCGCCCGCGCCGGAGGCCCAACCGGCGGTCGCGCCCCCGCCGCCGCCGGCCGAGACCATCAAGGCCCCGATCCCCGTCGTGCAACAGGCTCCCCAGGCGCCGCGCACCGTGTACGTCGAGAAGGCGCCCGCGCCTGTCCCCGCCGCACCGGCCCCCGCACCCGCGCCTGCCCCCGCGGCGCCCGCTCCCGTCCCGGTGCCCGCCGCGCCGGTTCCGGTGCCCGCACCGGTTCCGGTCGCGCCCGCGCCGGTGTTCCGGCTGCCCGCGCCGGTGATCCAGCTGCCACGCCCGCAGCTGCCGCCGATCTTCCGGCCGCCGAACGACGACGACGACGAGCCCGACCGTCCGTCGTGGCCCAGCCCGTGGAAGCCGCCGTGGCAGCCCAACCCGCAGAAGCCGCCGCAGCAGGAGGAGCCCGACACCAGTTGGCCGCTGCCGCAGCAGCCGACGCGGACGGTCGTCCCGCAGGCACCGTCGGTTCCCGTGGTGCCCCAGGCGCCGCGGCAGCAGACGCCTTACGTGCCATCGGTGCCCCAGGCACCGTCGAATCCGTACTACCCGCCCACGGGTGGAACGGGCGGCACCGGCGGATCGGGCGCGGGGTCGAGTCGTGGTGACTACGGCTCAGGCTCGGGCTCCGGCTCGTACGACGGCGGGGGATCGTCGTCCGGCGGCGAGGACACGCTCTGGCCGTTCCCGTCCTTCGGCGGCGGTCGCTAAGCGTCCACCGGACGTTCGCGTCCTGCTCGTCGGCACGTAGCGGTCCGCTCATCGGACCCGCCTACCAAGGCGGTATGCAATGCGCTGTGTTCGGCACCGGCTACCTGGGCGCCACCCACGCCGCCGGAATGGCCGAATTGGGTCACGAAGTCGTCGGTGTCGACATCGACCCGGGCAAAGTGGCCAAGCTGGCCGCCGGCGACATCCCGTTCTACGAACCCGGTCTGCCCGAGGTGCTCAGCGCGAACCTCGCCGCAGGTCGGTTGTCGTTCACCACCGACTACGACGTGGCCGCCGAGTTCGCCGACGTGCACTTCCTCGGCGTCGGCACCCCGCAGAAAAAGGGTGAGTACGGCGCCGATCTGCGCCACGTACACGCCGTCATCGACATGCTGGTGCCGCGGCTGCGACGCGACGCGGTGATCGTCGGCAAGTCGACGGTGCCCGTCGGCACCGCCGCCGAGCTCGCCGACCGCGCCCGCGCGCTGGCACCGCGCGGGGTGCACGTCGAGGTAGCGTGGAACCCGGAGTTCCTCCGCGAAGGCCTCGCCGTCCACGACACCCTGCACCCCGACCGCATCGTCCTTGGGGTGCAACCGGATTCGCGGCGTGCCGAGCAGGTGGTCCGCGAGCTGTACGCGCCGCTGCTCGACGCGGGCGTGCCGTTCCTGCTCACCGATCTGCAGACGGCGGAACTGGTGAAGGTCTCCGCGAACGCCTTTCTGGCGACCAAGATCTCGTTCATCAACGCCATCTCCGAGGTGTGCGAAGCCGCAGGCGCCGACGTCGGTCTGCTCGCCGACGCGCTCGGCCACGACCCCCGCATCGGCCGGCGCTTCCTCAACGCCGGCCTCGGCTTCGGCGGCGGCTGCCTGCCCAAGGACATCCGGGCCTTCATGGCACGCGCCGGTGAACTCGGCGCCAGCCACGCGCTGACCTTCCTGCGCGAAGTCGACAGCATCAACATGCGGCGCCGCACCCGGATGGTCGAGCTGGCGACCGCGGCGTGCGGCGGGTCGCTGCTGGGTGCGAACGTCGCGGTGCTGGGCGCCGCGTTCAAACCCCAATCCGACGATGTCCGTGACTCACCGGCGCTGAACGTCGCCGGCATGCTGCAACTCAACGGCGCCGCGGTCAGCGTCTACGACCCGAAGGCGATGGACAACTCCCGCCGCGTGTTCCCCACGCTGGCCTACGCGACCTCGGTCACCGAGGCGTGCGAGCACGCCGACGCGGTGCTGGTGCTCACCGAATGGCCCGAGTTCGTCGACCTCGAACCCGCCACCCTGACCGACGTGGTGCGCGCCAAAGTCGTTGTCGACGGCCGCAATTGCCTCGATGCCGCACGGTGGCGGCAGGCCGGCTGGCGGGTGTACGCGCTGGGCCGGCGGCCCGCGGCGTAGCGTCACGGCCGTGCCGGTCTATGCGCTCAACCTGTTCGACGTCGCCGACCGCGACGAATACCTCGCCTACGCCAGGCGGTCGCCCGCCGCGGTGGCCGCACACGGCGGCCGCGTCGTCGCCCTCGGTCAGTTCCGCGAGTCGGTCACCGGGGACATCGAACCGCGGCAGGTGCTGATCCTCGTCGAATGGGAGTCCAAGGAGGCGTTCGACAGCTACCGCGACGACCCCGACCTCGCCGATCTGCATCCGCACCGCGAGAACGGTTCCTCGAAATACATCTGGCATCTGTTCGATCGCTTGGATGATCTGCGGCCCCTCCTTAAGCTCGAGTGATGGTGCTGGACTCCACGCGAGCGACGGTCCGACAGCGGGTCCGGTGGCTGGCGCTGCACGGTTTCGTGCGCACGATGGCGCGGCTCGGCATGCGGCGCGGCGACCCGCAGGCGCGGCTCATCGCCGATCCGACGGTCCGCCAGAACCCCGCCGCCTTCGCCGACGAACACCGCGTCAAAGGCCCGGTCCTGCGTGGGCGGGTCGGGCTGATCACGTTCGACCACGCCGTCGCCAACGAGTTGCTGCGCTCCGATGACTTCCGGGTGTCGTCGCTGGGCGGGGAACTGCCCAAACCGCTGCGCCGGGTGATCGACCGCACCGACACCGGGCTGCTGCATCCGATCGAACCGCCGTCGCTGCTGTCCATCGAGCCGCCCGACCACACCCGCTGCCGCAAGCTGGTGTCCTCGGTGTTCACCACCCGCGCCGTCGCCGCGCTGCGCGACGGGGTCACCGCCACCGCCGAGAAGCTGCTCGACGACCTCGAACGCGACGCGACCGGCTCCGGCGCCGTCGACATCGTGGCGCGGTACTGCTCGCTGCTGCCGGTCTCGGTGATCAGCGACGTGCTCGGGGTCCCCGACGCCGACCGCGCCCAGATCCTGCACTACGGGGAGCTCGGCGCGCCCAGCCTCGACATCGGGTTGAGCTGGCCCCAGTACCTGAGGGTGCACAGCGGGATCGTCGGGTTCAACGCCTGGCTGACCAACCACCTCGAGAACCTGCGTCGCAACCCCGGCGACGATCTGCTCAGCCAGCTGATCTCGGCCACCGAGGACGGGGCGGGCCTCAGTGAACGGGAGCTGCAGGCGACGGCCGGGCTGGTGCTGGCGGCCGGCTTCGAGACCACCGTCAACCTGCTCGGCAACGGCATCAAGATGCTGCTCGACCACCCCGAACAGCTCGCGAAGCTGCGTGAGCGCCCTGAGCTGTGGCCGACCGCCGTCGAGGAGATCCTGCGGCTGGACTCCCCGGTGCAGATGAGCGCGCGGGTGGCCCGCAAGGACGTCGAGGTCGCCGGTATGCCGGTGCGCCGCGGCGAGCTGATCATCATCCACCTCGCCGGCGCCAACCGTGACCCGAAGGTGTTCGACGAACCGCACCGCTTCGACGTCGAACGCGACAACGCCGGTAAGCACCTCTCGTTCTCCGGCGGCAGGCACTTCTGCCTCGGTGCCGCGCTGGCGCGGGCCGAAGGTGAAGTGGGGCTGCGGACGTTCTTCGAGTGGTTCCCCGACGCCCGGCTCGCCGGGGCGGGCAGCCGCCGCGACACCCGGGTGCTGCGCGGGTGGTCGACCTTGCCGATCTCGCTCGGAACGGCGCGTGCCGCGCTAGGTTCGTGACGTGGACTTCCGGGCGGCGCTGCTCGAGCAGACCAACACCTTCGGCGACCTGATCGCGACGGGCGATCCGGAGACGCCCGTGTCGACCTGTGGGGACTGGAAACTCAAACAGCTGTTCCGCCACGTCGGGCGCGGAAACCGGTGGGCCGCGCAGATCGTCGCCGAACGGCGCAACGAACCGCTGGACCCGCGTGAGGTGCGCGACGGTCGACCGCCCGAAGACCAGGCCGGCGCCCTCGAATGGCTGCGCGACGGAGCCCAGCTTCTGATCAACGCCGTCGACGGGGTCGGCTCGGGGACCAAGGTGTGGACGTTCCTCGGCCCCAGGGCGGCCGGGTGGTGGATCCGCCGCCGCGTGCACGAAGTCGCCGTCCACCGCGCGGACGCCGCTTTGGCGCTCGGCGTGCCGTTCGAGCTGCCGCCGGAACTGGCCGCCGACGCCCTCAGCGAGTGGATCGAGCTGGCGGCGGTGCAGGCCGGCCGGCACGGACTGCCCATCGAGCGGGGCCGCTCGCTGCACCTGCACGCCACCGACGAAAGCCTCGGCGGGGTCGGGGAGTGGATGATCACCAGCAGTGAAGAGGGCATCGACTGGACCCATGAGCACGGCAAGGGTGACGTCGCGGTCCGCGGGCCCGTCACCGACCTGCTGCTGGCGGTGACCCGTCGCCGCTCGCTGGCCGACAGCGGCCTCGAGGCCTTCGGGAAGACGGCGATCTGGGACCGGTGGCTGGAGCGCACGCCGTTCTGAGTGGCGTACCTTCACGAACATGACCACATCGGAGATGGCGACGGTGCTCGCCTGGCACGACGCGCTCAATGCCCGTGACCTCGGCACCCTGGTCGAGCTGTCCAGCGACGACATCGAGATCGGCGACGCGCACGGCGCCGCGCAAGGCCATGCGGCGCTGCAGGATTGGGCTCGGGGGCTCGACGTCCAGGTCGAGCCGGGCCGGATCTACGTCCACGACGGCGTGGTGGTCGTCGAACAGCAGATCACTTCGGTCACCGGGGAGACGGGGACCGGGGCGTCGGCGTTCCGGGTGGTCCACGACAAGGTGACCTCGGTCTTCCGGCATCCGGACCTGGCCACCGCACTGGCCGCCACCGACCTCGACGAAGACGACCTGACCGGCTGATGCGGGGAATCATCCTGGCGGGCGGGTCGGGCACCCGGCTGTATCCGATCACGCTCGGGACCAGCAAGCAGTTGCTGCCCGTGTACGACAAACCGCTGATCTACTACCCGCTGTCCACCCTGATCATGGCCGGCATCCGCGACATCCAGGTGATCACCACCGCCGACGACGCCCCGGCGTTTCACCGGTTGCTCGGCGACGGTGCGCAGTTCGGGGTGAACCTCACCTACGCGACACAGGACCAGCCCGACGGGCTCGCGCAGGCCTTCGTCATCGGCGCCGACCACATCGGCACCGACTCGGTGGCATTGGTGTTGGGGGACAACATTTTCTACGGTCCCGGGCTCGGCACCGGGCTGCGCCGTTTCCACGACGTCTCCGGTGGGGCGATCTTCGCCTACTGGGTCGCCAACCCGTCGGCGTATGGGGTGGTGGAGTTCAGCGCCGACGGCACCGCGCTGTCGCTGGAGGAGAAGCCGGCCACCCCGAAGTCGCACTACGCGGTGCCCGGCCTGTACTTCTACGACAACGACGTCATCGAGATCGCCCGCTCGCTGCAGAAGTCGGCGCGCGGGGAGTACGAGATCACCGAGATCAACCAGCGGTACCTGGATCAGGGCAGGCTCAGCGTCGAGGTCCTCGCCCGCGGCACCGCGTGGCTCGACACCGGCACGTTCGACTCGCTGCTCGACGCCAGCGACTACGTCCGCACCATCGAACGTCGTCAGGGGCTGAAGATCTCGGTGCCCGAGGAGGTGGCCTGGCGCGTCGGGTTCATCGACGACGAACAGCTGGCCACCCGCGGGCAGCAGCTGCTCAAATCCGGGTACGGCGGCTATCTGCTGGAGCTGCTCGACCGCTGATCAGGGTAGGCCGGCGAGCACCTTGTCGAGGGTGACCGGCAGGTCGCGCACCCGCACGCCGGTGGCGTTGTAGACCGCGTTCACCACGGCGGCGGCCGCTCCGACGATGCCGATCTCACCGGCGCCACGCGAGCCCATCGGGTTCGCGTACTGGTCGACCTCGTCGAGCCAGATCGCGTCGATGCCGGCCACGTCGGCGTGCGCGCTGATGTGATAGGTCGCGAAATCCTGTGTGACGACATGCCCGAACCGCGGATCGCGGACGCTCTCCTCGTGCAACGCCATCGACAGGCCCATCGTCATCCCGCCGATGAGCTGGGATCGCAGCGTGCGGGCGTTGATCGCGCGGCCGATCGAGAACACGCCGAGCATCCGCGGCACCCGCACCTCGCCGGTGTCCCGGTTGACCCTCGCCTCGACGAAATGCGCACCGAAGGACTGCATCGTGTACTTCTCGGCGTCAGGGTTCTCCGGCGCCTCGGCCTCCGTGGAGGCGCCGATCACCGCCGGATCGCCGTGGTCACTGCGGAATCGGCGTGCGGCGGCCACGATCGCCCGGCCCCACGAGTTGATCCCCGAGGAACCGCCGGCCACCGACGCCTCGGGCAGGTCGGTGTCCCCGATCTGCAACTCGACCGCGGCGACGTCACAGCCCAGGGCGTCGGCGGCGATCTGTGTCAACGTCGTCCATGTGCCGGTGCCGATGTCCGCGGCGCCGATCTGCACCAGGTACCGGCCCTCGGCGGCGTAGGTGATGCGGGCGGTGTTCCCCGGCATCTGCATGGCGGGGTAAGTCGCCGACGCGACGCCCAGGCCGACGTACCAGTCACCCGAAAGCCGTTGCGCGGGCCGTGGATCGCGGTCGGACCAGCCGAACCGTTCGGCGCCCAGCCGCAGGCATTCGACGAGGTGGCGGCCGGACCACGGGTTACCGGTCTCGGGGTCGACGTCGGGATCGTTGCGCACCCGCAGCTCGATCGGATCGACACCGCAGGCCAGCGCCAATTCGTCCATCGCGACTTCCGCGGCGTACGTGCCGGGGCACTCCCCGGGGGCGCGGAACCAGAACGGCACCGGCACGTCGAGTGCGGCCAGCTTGTGCGCGGTGCGCCGGTTCGGCGCCGCGTACATCTTGCGCGACGTCACCGCGGTCTGCTCGGCGAATTCCTTGACCGTGGCGGTCTGTTCGACGACTTCGTGGGCGAGCGCGGTCAACCTGCCGTCCTTCGCCGCGCCGAGGCGGATGCGCTGGATCGTCGGGGTGCGATAACCCACCAGCGAGAACATCTGCTGACGCGTCAGGGCCAGCTTCACCGGGCGGCCACCGCTGCGCTGCGCGGCCAGCAGCACCAGCACGTCGTGGGCGTGCGGTGCGCCCTTCGACCCGAATCCGCCGCCGACGTGCGGGGCGATCACGCGCAGCTGGTCGGGTTCGAGCCCGACGATCGGCGCCAGCGCCTTGCGCGCGGCGTGGACGCCCTGGGTGGAGTCGTACATCGTGACCGTTGGCCGACCGTCGTGTGTCGTCCACACCGCGATACAGGCGTGCGGTTCCATCGGGTTGTTGTGCTCGATCGGTGTGGAGTACGTCTGGTCGACGGTGACCTCGGCGGCCGCCAGCGCGGCGTCCACGTCGCCCTCGTCGGTGTCCGACGGGTAGGACGGGTTGACCTCCTCGGGGGTGTAGAGGCCGGGGTGGTCGACGGTCAGTTCCACGTCGTGCGCCTCCTCGGTGTACATCACCTGGACGAGAGAGGCTGCGTGCCGGGCGATCTCAGCGGTCTCCGCGACGACGCCGCCGATGATCTGACCGCGGAAGTGCACACGGTCGTCCTGCAGGATCGACAGCTCCCCGTCGGAGGCGTCGGCGAGCTTCGGCGCGTCGAACACCGTGAGGATGTCCAGCACGCCGTCGATCTGCCGTGCGGCGTTCACGTCGATGGCTGCGACCTGCCCGCGGGCGACGGTCGACTGGATCGGATGCAGGTACGCCGGATCGTCGACGGGTTGCTCGAAGGCGTACGGCGCGGCGCCGGTGACCTTGGCCCTGCCGTCCAACCGCGTCAGCGGGGCGCCGATGGCCTGCGGGTCGAGGATTGTCATCGGGGTCCCCGTCCGGTCAGCGCGCGCAGTTCGGCGATCAGCGTGCGGCGGGTGAGCGTGACCTTGAACTCGTTGCCGGGTTGCGGTTGGGCGGCCGCGAGTTCGGCGTCGGCCGCGGCGGCGAACGTCTCCTCGGTGGGGGCGGCGCCGGTCAGCACCTCCTCGGCGCTGCGGGCACGCCAGGGCTTGTGCGCGACCCCACCCAAAGCGATTCGCGCCGAGGCGATTTCCTCGCCGCGCAGGGTGATCTCCGCGGCGACCGACACCACCGCGAACGCGAACGACGCCCGGTCGCGGACCTTGCGGTAATCGGACACGGCGTTGTCCGGTGGCGCGGGGAGTTCCACCGCGGTGATCAGCTCGCCGTGGCGAAGGACGGTGTCGCGGTGCGGTTCGTCGCCTGGCAGCCGGTAGAACTCGTCGATCGGGATGCGGCGTTCCCCGTCGCCACCCTCGACGACCACCACGGCGTCGAGGGCGCTCATCGCCACCGCCATGTCCGACGGGTGCACCGCGATGCACTGCGGGGACGCGCCGAGGATTGCGTGGTAGCGCACGTAGCCGCCGATCGCCGAACAGCCGCTGCCCGGGGTGCGCTTGTTGCACGGTGTGGTGACGTCCTGGAAATACACACACCGCGTGCGCTGCAACAGGTTTCCGGCCGTGGTGGCCGAGTTGCGCAGCTGCCCCGACGCCGCCGACAGCAGCGCCCGCGACAGGCCGGGATAGCGGGAACGGATCAGCGGGTGGGCGGCGAGGTCGCTGTTGCGGACGGTGGCGCCGACACGCACCCCGCCGTCGCCGGTGTTCGTGACCTCGTCGAGGGCCAGCCGGCTGACGTCGACGAGCAGGCCGGGTGTGGCGACACCGAGCTTCATGTGGTCGACCAGGTTGGTGCCCCCCGCGAGATAGGCGGCGTCAGGGTGCGCGGTCAGCGTTGCGACGGCATCGGCCGGGCTCTCGGCGAGGTGGTAGTCGAACGTCCTCACTGGACGCTCCTCACTGGGCCGCGGCCCGTTCGATCGCGGCGACGATGTTCGGGTATGCCGCGCACCGACACAGGTTGCCGCTCATGCGTTCCCGGATCTCGTCGTCGGTCAGCTCGGGCGGCGCGTCGAGGTCGTCGCTGACGAAACTCGGTGCGCCCGCCTTGACTTCGTCGAGCATGCCGACCGCCGAGCAGATCTGGCCCGGGGTGCAGTAGCCGCACTGGAACGCGTCCTCGTCGTGGAACGCCTGCGCGACCGGATGCAGATCGTCGCCGTCACCGAGTCCGGCGGCGGTGGTGATGCACGCACCGTCGGCGGCGACGGCGAACGTCAGACAGGTGGTGACCCGGCGACCGTCGCGCAGCACGGTGCACGAACCGCACTGTCCGTGGTCACACCCCTTCTTCGGTGCGGTCACCCCGAGGTGCTCGCGCAGCGCGTCGAGCAGGGTGACGCGGTTGTCGAGGCGCAGCGTCCGCTGTTCGCCGTCGACTTCGAGGGTCACGTCATGATGACCGGTGGGCTGGGTCATGGCGCGGGGGTACCCCCGGCCCTGATCGCGAAACGCGGGGCGTCGCCAGCACCGCCGCGATGCCGGTGGTCAGCGGCACCGACAGCGCCAGCGCGATACCGCCGACGGCCGACCGGGCGATCTCGATGGCCACGCTCTCACTGGTGAGCACATCGACCAGCGAGCGGTTGGCGACGCTGAACAACAGCAGCAGCGGCAACGCGCTGCCGGCGTAGGCCAACACCAGCGTGTACACCGTGCTGGCGATGTGGTCGCGGCCCACCCGCATCGCACCCACGAAGACCGTCCGCCGTGAACTGCCCTGCAGTTCGGCCAGTTCGAACACCGTCGACGCCTGGGTCACCGTCACGTCGTTGAGGACACCGAGCGACCCGATGATGAACCCGGCCAGCAGCAGACCGGTGATCGACACGTTGCCCAGATAGGCGGCGACCTCGTTGTTCTGGTCCTCTGACAGGCCGGTCAGATGCGCGACTTCGATGGCACCCCAGGACAATAAGGCCGCGAGCAGCAGTGAGGTCAGCGTGCCGAGCAGGGCGGCGCTGGTGCGCAGGCTCACCCCGTGCGCGAGGTAGATGACGGCGTAGAGGATCACCGCGGACGCCACCAGCGCAACCGGGACGGCCGACGCCCCGTCGCGTAGCGCGGGCAGCAGGAACACCACCAGCACCGCGAACGCCACCACGATGCCGACCAGGGCGCGCAGGCCGCGCCAGCGCGCCACCGCCACCACGACGACGGCGAATGCGGCGGCCAGCCCGGCCAGCGGCCAGCCGCGCGCGTAGTCGTAGAACGTGTAGCTGGTGGCGCCGCCCTGGTCCACCTGGCGGCTCAGCCGAATGTCGTCCCCGGCGGCGAGCTGAGGCTGACCGGGGCCGCCGCTGAACTCCAGCAGCGTGTTGGCGCCCTTGTTCGGGCCCGAGTCGATGGCGACGAGCACCTGCACACACTGCTGACCGTCGCCGGGTGTCGGCGCCGGGTCGGAGGTGAGGACCTGGCCCGCCGACGGGCTGCCGCACGGGGCCAGGCTGGTGGCGCGCACCTGCCCGGCCTCCGTCGTCACCGCGCCGCCTTCGGCGTTCTGGAACGGCAGCGGGATGTCGGCCTTCTGCTGGCTGGGCCACAGCAGCACCGCACCGATCGACACCACGACGCCGATCGCGATCAGCAGGCCGACCACGATCCTGGCGGCCAGCGGGCCGAGCGGCGACGGACCGCCCAGCGAGTGCGAGTGCGAGTGGGTGTGCGTCACCCGGCCAGGGTAGAGGTCCGGCCCGCGGGCCACTCGCACCCTTCGGCGGCGACGCCGTCCGGCTACTGCCGGTAGCTGACCAGGAAGTTGCCGAGCCGCTCGATGGCGGCGGCCAGGTCACGGGCCCACGGCAGCGTCACGATGCGCAGGTGATCCGGTGTGGGCCAATTGAACCCGGTGCCCTGCACGACCAGGATCTTCTCCTGCAGGAGCAGGTCGAGCACCAACTGTTCGTCGTCGTGGATGTCGTAGACCTCGGGGTCCAGCCGCGGGAACGCGTACAGCGCACCGGCCGGCTTCACGCACGAGACCCCGGGGATGCCGTTGAGCTTCTCCCACGCCACGTCGCGCTGTTCGAGCAGCCGCCCGCCGGGCAGCACCAGATCGTCGATGCTCTGGTGGCCGCCGAGTGCGACCTGAATGGCGTGCTGCGCAGGCACATTCGGGCACAGCCGCATATTGGCCAGCAGACTGATGCCCTCGATGAAGCTGCTGGCATGCTCCTTCGGGCCGGTGATCACCAGCCAACCCGACCGGTAACCCGCCACCCGGTAGGCCTTCGACAGCCCGTTGAACGTCAAGGTGAGCACGTCGGGCGCCACCGACGCCAGCGAGATGTGCTTGGCGTCGTCGTAGAGGATCTTGTCGTAGATCTCGTCGGCCAGCAGCAGCAGCTGGTGCTTGCGCGCCAGTTCGGCGATCTGTTCGAGCGTTTCCCGGCTGTACACAGCGCCGGTGGGGTTGTTCGGATTGATCACCACGATCGCCTTGGTGCGGTCGGTGATCTTCGACTCGATGTCGGCGACGTCGGGATTCCAGCCCTGCGTCTCGTCGCACAGGTAGTGCACCGGGGTGCCACCGGCCAGCGAGGTGCACGCCGTCCACAGCGGATAGTCCGGGGCCGGAATCAGCACCTGGTCGCCGTTGTCCAGCAGCGCCTGCAACGTCATCTGGATCAGCTCGGAGGCGCCGTTGCCGAGGAACACGTCGTCGATGTCGAAGCGGGGGAAGCCGTCGACCAGCTCGTAGCGGGTGAACACCGCGCGGCGGGCGCTCACGATGCCCTTGGAGTCGGAGTAGCCCTGCGCGGTCGGCAGCGCCGCGATCATGTCGCGCATGATCACGTCGGGTGCCTCGAAGCCGAACGGCGCCGGGTTGCCGATGTTGAGCTTGAGGATGCGGTGGCCCTCGGCCTCGAGCCGCGAGGCGTGCTCGTGTACCGGCCCGCGGATCTCGTAGAGGACGTCCTGCAGCTTCGACGACTGCGTGAACGTCCGAGGCCGCTGCTGATGGCCGCCGGCGTGCCAGGTCGCGGGCGTCTGAGGCATGGTCACGTCGTCCATGGTGGCACTGCCGTCCAATCAATTAGAAATTCGCGCGGCTCGCGGCCACCCGCGACGTACGCGTGCGGGTTACCGCTTTCCGGGGCGACGGGCACCCTTGGCGATGCCCAGACCCTTGACCGGCGGCTCGTCGCCGACGATCCGGGCGTCGCCGTTGCCGGAGGCTTTCGGCGCGGCTTCCGGTTCGGGCGTGGCGTCCGGTTCGGCCTCAGGCGCGGGCGCTTCAACCTCGGCCGCAGGCTCCGCTGCGGGCTCCGGCTTGGCCTCGGCCGGCTTCGGCGCGGGGGCGGCCTTCCTCTTCGCACCCGGGCGACGTGCGCCCGCGGCGATACCGAGCCCCTTCACCTCGGGTTCCGGCTTGCTCTCCAGACCCAGATCGGAGTCGGCGGTGTCCGCTGCCTCCGTTCCGGCCTTGGCTTGATCCGGATCGACGTTGGCGGGTTGGACGACCGTGGAGGCGCCCTCGTTCGGCGACGCCTTCGGAGCGGCCTTCTTCGCACCGGGCCGACGCGCGCCCGCGGCGATACCCAGACCCTTGACCTCGGGCTCGGGCTTGGCCTCCGCAGGTGCCTCCGCCGCTTCTGCCTTCGCGGGTTCGGCCTTGGCTTCCGCCGGTGCAGCGGCCGTCTTCTTGGCGCCGGGGCGCTTGGCACCTGCGGCGATGCCGAGACCCTTCGCCGCGGGTGCGGCCGGCGCCTCGGTGGTCTCCGCCGTGGCGGTCTCTGCCTTGGCTTCCGCCGGTGCGGCCGCGGTCTTCTTGGCGCCGGGGCGCTTGGCGCCACCGGCGATGCCGAGGCCCTTGGCAGGCGCTGCCGCGGCAGCGGGCTTGTCGTCGGCGGCCGCGGTCTTCTTCGCGCCCGGCTTCTTCGCACCTCCCGCGAGTCCGAGGCCGGTGACCGGTTTGGTCTCGGTCGCGGTCGACGCCTTGGCGGCCGGGGCTTCCGGCTTTTCGGCCGGCTCTTCGGCCGGTGCCTTCTCCGGAGCGGGTGCGGCCGCAGCAGCCTTGGCGGCGCGCTCCTCGGCCTCCTTGGCGGCGGTGCCCTTCTCCGGCAGCGTCACCGTGCTCGTGTCGAGCGAGCCCAGCAGCAGCTGGGCGACGTCGAGGACCTCGGCCTTCTCCACGTTCCGGGTGGCGGCGACGTCGTCGACACCGTCGGTGATCATCACGCGGCAGAACGGGCAGCCGGTGGCGATCTTCGACACCCCGGTGTCGAGCGCCTCCTCGACCCGCTCCTGGTTGACGCGCTTGCCGATGTGCTCTTCCATCCACATCCGCGCACCGCCCGCGCCGCAGCACAGACCGCGGTCGGCGTGGCGCGGCATCTCGGTGAGCTTCGCGCCGGACGCGCCGATCAGCTCACGCGGCGCCTCGTAGACCTTGTTGTGGCGGCCCAGGTAGCAGGGGTCGTGGTAGGTGATGTCCGCACCGCCGTCGACGGGGGAGACCGGCACCAGCTTCTTGTCGCGGATCAGCCGGTTGAGCAGCTGGGTGTGATGCAGGACGGTGTAGTTGCCGCCGACCTGCGGGTACTCGCGGCCCAGCGTGTTGAAGCAGTGCGGGCAGGTGACGATGACCTTGCGGTCGACTCGCTCCACACCCTCGAACAGGTCGTTGAGGGTTTCGACGTTCTGCGCGGCGAGCTGCTGGAACAGGAACTCGTTGCCCGAGCGGCGTGCCGAGTCGCCGTTGCAGGTCTCACCCTCGCCGAGGACGAGGTACTTGACGCCGGCGATCGCGAGCAGTTCGGCGACGGCCTTGGTGGTCTTCTTCGCGCGGTCCTCGTAGGCGCCGGCGCAGCCCACCCAGAACAGGTACTCGTAACCCTCGAAGGAGTCGACGTCCTTGCCGAAGACCGGCACGTCGAAGTCCACCTCGTCGATCCAGTTGGTGCGGTCCTTGGCGTTCTGACCCCAGGGGTTGCCCTTGGTCTCCAGGTTCTTGAACAGCACACCGAGCTCACCGGGGAACTCGGATTCCATCATCACCTGGTAGCGGCGCATGTCGACGATGTGGTCGATGTGCTCGATGTCCACCGGGCACTGTTCGACGCAGGCGCCGCAGGTGGTGCACGACCACAGCACGTCCGGGTCGATCACGCCACCCTGTTCTTCGGTGCCGACGAGCGGACGGGTGGCCTGCTCGGGGCCCGATCCCATGATCCGCTCGAAGCCGGACTCGGGGACGTGGTCGTGCGAGTGCTTCTCGGAGTCCTTCTCGCCGCGCAGTTCCTCGCCGAGACCACCCTCGGGGGTGTTCTCCAGCGGCGACTCCTTGTCGCCGAGGATGTACGGCGCCTTCGCGAACAGATGGTCGCGCAGGTTCATGATCACGAGCTTGGGCGACAGCGGCTTACCGGTGTTCCACGCCGGGCACTGCGACTGACAGCGACCGCACTCCGTGCAGGTCGTCATGTCGAGGTAGCCCTTCCACGTGAAGTCCTCGATCTTTCCGCGCCCCAGCACCGCGTCCTCGGCGGGATCCTCGAAGTCGATCGGCTCGCCGTTGTACTCCATCGGCAGCAGCGGACCCAGACCGTTGGGCAGCCGCTTGAAGGTGACGTTGATGGGTGCCAGGCCGATGTGCAGGTGCTTGGAGTGCAGCACGATCAGCAGGAAGACCAGCATGACCGCGATGTGCAGCAGCAGCGCGATGGTCTCGACCCACTCGTTGACGTCGTGGCCGAGCGGGCTCAGCACCCAGCCCATGAAGTGCGAGAAGAACGCGCCGTTGCCGTACGGCAGGTTGCCGACGTCGGCGGCGGCGCCGCGGACCAGCGCGTAGGTCCAGATGACGTTGAAGATCATGAACAGGATCAGCCATGCGCCACCGGTGTGGGAGCCGTAGAAGCGCGAGTCGCGGCCGTGCTGTTTGGGCTCCTGCATCACGCGGATGATTGCGAAGGTGATGATGCCGAGCAGCACCGCGACGGCGAAGAAGTCCTGCAGGAAGCCCAGCGCATCCCAGGTGCCGACGATCGGGATGTGGAAATCGTGGTCGAACAGCAGGCCGTAGGCCTCGAGGTACACCGACGCGAGGATGAAGAAGCCCCACATCGTGAAGAAGTGCGCGATGCCGGGGATCGACCAGCGCAGCAGACGCGTCTGTCCGAAGACTTCCTCGAACTGGGTCGTGATGCGCTTGCCGAGGTTGTCCTTGCGGTTGTTGGCCTCGCTGGTGGGCTGGCCCGACCGGATGAGCTTCGTCAGCCACAGCACGCGTTTTGCGGCGAGGGCGATCACGATGCCGGTCATCAGCAACCCGACGATGAGTCGGATGAGAATCTGCGTGTCCACCAGCGGCCTCCCGGTATGAAGTTACTCAACAGTAACTTAGACTAAGTTACCCGTCAGTAACTTAGGCTCGATCCTGCTCATAGTGACATCACCGGTACCGGGGCCGCTACGAAGGCTGCCCTAACCCCCGATTTCGCTAGCCCGAAGGAGCCAGCAGGGCGCGCAACATCGACAACATCTCGGAGCGCGACTCCGCCCCGAGACGCCGCCGGATCCGCGCCACGTGGTGCTCGACGGTCTTCGCTGAGATGAACAGCTGCGCACCGATGTCGCGGTAGGGCATGCCCAGCAGCAGTAGCTCGGCCACCTCGCGCTCACGCTCCGACAGCTGTGCCGAGGCCGGTCGCGCAGGGGCCGGCGCCGGCACGGGTTCGGCCGCGGCCCGGCCGGGCGCCGCCACCTCCACCGGGATATCGGGGGCGGCGACCGTCTGCTTGAGGTCGCGCGCCAACTGGAGCATCGCCTGCGAGACCCGGGCGTCGGGAGTCTGCAGCGCCGCCTGACCCGCCAGTCGAGTCGCATCCCAGGTGTGGCCGAACTGCGCGAGCGCGCGGGCCGCGGCCGTCACCTCCTCGACCTCGACGTGGTTGGCCAGCACCCGCAACCAGGTCCGACCGGCCGTGGCCAGCGCTTTCGCGAACGCGCTCTGTGCGCGTTCGTCACGGCTGGCGGCGGTCAGCGCCTGTCCGTGCGGTGCGACCGCCTCAGGGGAGTTGGCCAGGATGCCGGCGTGCACGCCCGCCCAGTGCAGGGGAACCGACCACAGCACCGGATCGCCCAGCGCACGAAGGAGCGCGAACGCCTCGTCGAGGGTGTGCTGCAACCGCTCGACCTGACGCAGCCGCGCGGCAGCCACCCACAGCTCACCGAGCGGAAGCAGCGCGAACAGGTCAACGGAGTACTCGGCCAGCACCTCCATCGCGGAGAACCAGTGCATCTGCATGGCGCCGCTGTCCCCGCTGCGGCGCGCGATCGCGGTCTGCAGCGCGGTGGCCCACAGCGCGTCCCGCCGGTGCAGCCCGGCGTCCGCCCGGGGAACGCTCGCGGCCGCCGCCTGCAGCTGGCCGTCCTGCATGTGCGTCCAACCCAGCAGCAACCGGTGCCGATGCGTGACGAAGATCGCATCCTCGTCCCCGCCCCGGACCGCGCGGCCGATCACGCTGCGGGCGCGCACCGGATCGCCACCGTGCAGTGCGGCCAGCGTCACCAGCGCCGCCGGGGAATCCGGGGTGACTTCCGCCCGGCGCTGCTCCGGGCCCAGCGACTGTCCCAACCGCGCCACCGCGACCGGATAGGGCTCATCGAGGGACAGCACGAGGCCTTCGGCGAGGCTGCGGGCCGCCCGCGCGGTCGACGTGGGCGGCCCGGCGGATTGTGTCTGCGACAGCTCTTTGGCGGTGCCCGCGTCGCCCGCGGCGAGAGCCGCGACGGTGCCGGCCGCGCTCAACAGCGCATCCGACGACGGCCCGAGCCAGCGGAACAGGTCGAGTGCCTGGGTGGCACTGCCGTCGTGCATGGCGATGCTCGCCGAGATCCGCACCGCCGCGGCACGCTCGCCGGCATCCGGCGAGGTGAGGAGTTCGTCGGCGAGGCGCCCCGCCGTGCTGCAGTCCCCGGTCAGTGCGAGCGCGTCGGCGAGTCGGGCGCTCAGCGCGGTGGCGCCCGCGTCCGCGGCGGCCCGGTACAGCCGCGCCGCGCGGGCCGGATCGTCGCCGGTGCGCGTCGCCAGGTCGGCGAGGGCCGTGGCCAGCCGCTCGTCGCGTAACCCGTGCTCGGCCATGCGCAGCGCCAAATCGGCTGTCAACGTGCACAATTCGAGCTGCGAGCGCAGCAGCGACACCTCGATGTCATGATGGCGCGCGGCGCCGGCGATCTGCGCGATCCCGTCGTGCACGGCGCGCAGGAAGCTGTGGTGGTAGCTCGGTTCCAGCAGACCGCTCGCGCGGGCCCGGTCGACCGCGGCCAGCCCGGCGTCGGAGGTCATGTGCAGCGCCGCGGCGACGTCGTCGGGCCCCAGCTCGGGACTCAGCGACGCCACCAGCAGCGTGTCGAGCAGCGGTTCGTCGAGGCGGCGCAGCCGTTCGCTCAGCGCGATGCGGGTGGCCTGCCGGACCGCGGCCGCCCCGTCGCCGACCGCGGCGAGCGCGGGGCGCAGCAGGAACGGCAGACCCGCGGTGACCGTCGTGACCAATCGGACCACCTCAGGCGCCGGCGCGGCGCCCAGCGTCGCGGCGACTGCCCGGCCCACTTCCACCGGCGGGACGGAACCCAGTGTGACAGAGGGGTTTTCGCGCTCCAGTGCGGTGACCAGGGCACGCAGCGCCGGATGATGGGCCAGCGGTTGGGTAGCGATCACCACGGTCGCGGCCGAGTCGGCCACCAGGTCGGTGAGCCGTTCGATCTCGGCGTCGTCGAGCAGGTGCGCATCGTCGACGACGACCGCCGCATCCGCAGGATCGTCGCGTCGCCGCGGGCGGGACAGCACCGCACGGCCCGCGGACCGCAGTGCGGAGCGCACCGCTGCGAGCACCGTCGACTTGCCGGTGCCGATCCCGCCGGTGACCAGCACCTTCGCCGGCGTCGCCGGATCGGTTTCGATCGCCGCGACGACCTCGCGGGCGGCGGCCGGGACATCCGCCTGCCGGTGCGGCGACGGGCTCGTCATCGCTTCGGGTCAGGCGCCGTCGTCGGGGACGGGAATCGAGGTCGGCGGGTCGGGCGGGTCGACCGTCGTCGGCGGCGGTGCGACCGTGGTGGTCGGCGGCGGCGCCTGTGTGGTCGTCGGCTGTGTGGTGGTCGGGCGCGTGGTGGTCGGCTGCGTGGTCGTCGTCGTCGCCGTGGTGGTGGTCGTGGTCGTCGTGGTGGTCGGCTGCGTGGTGGTCGTCGTGGCCTGCGTCGTCGTCGGTGGCGGCGGCGGGGGCGGCTGGCTCACCGTCGTGGTCGCCCGGCCGTCCGGGCCCACGGTGACGGTCGTGACCGGCGGGGGCGGCGCCTGCGGTGACGGTTCCATCGACACGGTCGTCGCCGTCTCGGTCACCGGCGACGAATCGCCCTCGTTGCTGGTCAGCGTGACTGCCAACCCGCCGACGGCGAGTAGCGCCGCCGCGGCGGCCGCACCGAACAGCACCGGCGGCCGCTTGTACCAGGGCAGCGGTCCTGGTTCCTCGTCGTAGGCGGCGCCGTAACCGGTGTCGTCGGACGCGAACGCCATCGGCGGACGGGCTCCGGTCGCGGACGGGTCGTAGTCCTCACCGGTGTACGGCACGGGTTCTCCCGCGGGCGCGTCGTCCTGTGACCAGGCCAGGGCGCGGAACGTCGCCGACGATGCGCCGTCGGCCGCGGTCTCCCCGGCGGCCAGGCCTGCCGCACCGGCGGCCCACGCGGCGGGCGCAAGACCGGTCGGGGCGTCGGCGGCGGGCGCCATCCCGGTCGGGGCGTCGGCGTCGGCGCTCTGGTTGGCCACCAGGGCCGCGCCCGCGGCGACGTTGAGCTGCGACTCCGGGGTCGTGACGACCGGGGCCCGCAACCGCTCGGACAGCCGCTGCGTCACCAGCGGGATGGCCGCCCCGCCGCCCACGGTAGCGACCGCCGACACGTTGGCCGGCGGAATGTGGTTGCGCTGCAACGTGTCTTCGATCGCGTTCAGCAGTCCGCCGAGCGGTTCGGAGATCAGCTGCTCGAGTTCGGGCCGGGTCACCCGGATGTCGGAGTGCACCCCCGGCAGTTCGACGGGCACCGCGGTGGCGGTCTCGGCGGAGAGACGTTCCTTGGCCTGTCTGCACTCGTCGCGGAGACGGGCCAGCGATCCGACCGCTGCAGTGCCGGCGGGGTCGGCACTGCCGGCGTCGGCGATACCGACGAGCACATGGTTGAGCAGGGCCTGGTCGATCGCATCGCCGGAGAACTCCGGGTACCGCACGGTCTGGCCCACGGTGTCGAGGTTGGCGCCCGCATCGGCGAGCGACACGCTGGTGCCACTGCCGCCGAGATCGACGAGCACCACCACGCCCTGGCCGGGCAGTCCGGGCGCGGCCTGCAGTGCGGCCAGCGCGGCCGTCGAATCGGGGATCAGCGCGGCGGGCACCCCGTGCGGCGCGAGGTTCGGCCGCGCCCGCAGGGCCCCGCGCAACGCACCGACCGAACCCGGACCCCAGTGGGCGGGAACCGCGATCGCGATCGGCGAACCGCCGTCCACCGCCCGCGCCATCGCGTCGAGGGCTTCGGCCAGCACCAGCTCGCCGCGGTGGGCGGAACCGTCCGCGGCGACGATGGGGACCGGGTCGCCGACCCGGTCGACGAAACCGCTCAGCACCAGGCCGGGCTGATCGAGGTTCGGGTTCTCGGCGGGCACACCGACTTCCGGAGCCCGGTCGGAGAAGAGGGTGAGGATGGCTCGTCGGATCACCGGCGGGCGGCCAACTCGGGCGGCCACCAGGTTCGTCATCCCGATCGACAACCCCAGGGGTTCGGTCATGATGGCCACAATAACGCCGGGATCCCCCGATCCTCGGGAGATCCCCCTAGTGGCGTCGAGCCCCTAACGGTCGACCCCCTAATGTCCGGTGGCCGACGGTGGGCTGCGCACCGATCCCGTGGCCGTGCCGCGTGGATAGCATCGTGACAAGCAGTCGGGGGACTGGCTCCCGACTCCGCGTTGATGTCGTGCCGATATGGAGATGGTGTTCCGATGGCTAACTCGCTACTCGACTTCGTGATGTCGCTGGTGCGGGATCCCGATGCCGCTGCACGGTACGCCGCCGATCCCGACGCGGCCCTCGCACACGCTCAGCTGACCGACGTGACCAGTATCGACGTCGACAACCTCATCCCTGTGGTGACCGAGTCGATGCCGATGGCCGCCCCGTCGACCGGGGTGGACGCGTTCGGTGCCGAGCTGGCGGGCAACGTCTGGGCCAGCGGCGCGGCCACCGCGGCATTCGATGCGTTCGACGATCCGGCCCCCGCGTCGGGTGTCATCGACACCGGCGCGCCCCTCATCGACACGGCGCAGGCGATGGCCCCGGCGGTCGACGCCCTCGACCAGCCGGCCACCCTTGTCGACGACCTGACGCCCCAGCTCACCGATCCGGCGTTCGACGATGCTTCGCCCGCCGGCGCCGACCTCGCCGACGTGTGGAGTGCGGCCGTCGACGACGCCCAGCCTGCGGACCACGCCCCGGGGTTCGACCTCTTCGACTGACCCTCTGCTTCTCCCGAAACCCGCGCGGATCCCGATCCGCGCGGGTTTTCTGCTGTTTGACCTGGCATTATGCGGGGGATCCCGAAACGCCCCGATATACCCCCTAATCCCCTATCGGGGCAGTGCGGAAACCCCCCACTCGGGCCGCAGAGGCAGGGGTGGTGACCCCGTTGGCCGGGTGCCGCGAACTCCATAAATTGGTCTCCAGATCGCCGGAGGGCCGGCGAGACAACCTCCCCGGGACACCGGGAAGACACGAAAGGCAGTCACATGAACATCATTGACTTCATCCTCGATCTGTTCCGCAACCCGGCCTCGGCCGCGTCCTTCGTCGTCGACCCGGACGGCGCCCTGCGCGACGCGGGTCTGCCGAACGTGACGGCCGCCCAGCTGGCCTCGGTGGCCGCCACGGCCGCGCCGGCCGGTTACGCCCTCGGCGGTGGTGACCCGATCGTCGGCCTGCAGCGGGCGGTGGCCGACCACCACCAGCTGGCGTCGAACTTCGCCTCGCCGTTCTCGCCGCAGACCTCGTTCGCGCCGACGACCGAGTTCGCGAGCCGCAACGACACCGATCTGCTCAGCGGGAACAACGTGCCGATCGCGAGCCCCGACCAGGCTGCCGGCGCCAACGCCCAGAACGGTGCGTTCAACCTGGGCTTCGGTGACATCACCCTGGGTGACAAGACCTCCAACACCGCCACCAACGGCGGCGTGGTGGTCGGCGGGGACAACGACGGCGACATCGTCAGCGGTGACGGCGCGGCCCTCGGTGACGGCAACACCATGAACAACGGCGACATCCTCGCCGGCTCCGGCTCCAACGTGGTCGTCGGCAAGGACAACGAGGTCGAGGACAACTCGCAGACCGCGGGTGGCGACCTGATCGCCGACAACGACGCCCCGGTGCTCAACGACGTCGACACCAGCGGTGGCAACGGCGGTGGCGCCGACGGCGGCGGCAGCCTCATCGGCATCGGTGGCGGCAACGCGGTCGGCGGTGACGGCGGCAACGGCGGCGGAATCATCATCACCGACAACGACGTCAACGCCGGCACCCAGATCGACGGTGACTACGGCAGCGACAACGTCGAGGACAACTCGATCAACACCTCGGTGGAGACCAACACCTCGACGTCCACCGAGAGCTCGATCGAGGACAACTCCTCGAGCTACGAGTCCAACATCGGTTCGGGCAACGAGACCGCGATCGGGTCGGGCAACGAGACCAACACCGACCTGTTCTCCGGCAACGACACCGGCTTCGAGACCAACACCGGTATCGAGACCGACGTCGCCTCGAACAACAACACCAACACCGATCTGGACGCCTTCTGATCGGCAACCGGATAACGCGACTGGCGGGGACCGACATGGTCCCCGCCAGTTCGCGCGCATACCGTTGAGGGACCGGACAAGAGGGGCACCATGACGCCACCGAACGACACCCGCAGAGTCGCGGCCGGCGGGCCGGCCAATTCAGTCGCGGCCGGCGGGCCGGCCAATTCAGTCGTCCTCGAGCTCATCGAGCACACGACGAAGATCGCCGAAGCCCAGGACCGCGGCGACCTCGTGGCGCGACTGGCGCGGGCGCGCAAGCGCATCGGGGATCCGCAGATCCGGGTGGTGATCGCCGGTCAGCTCAAACAGGGCAAGAGCCTGCTGCTCAACTCGCTGCTGAACATGCCGGTGGCGCGGGTCGGCGACGACGAGTCGACCGTACTGGCCACCGTCGTGTCCTATGCCGAGCAGCCGTCGGCGCGCTTGGTGGTGGCCCGGCCCGAAGGGGAGGAACCCGAACTCGTCGAGATCCCGACCACCGACCTGGGCAAGGATCTGCGGCGCGCGCCACAGGCCGGCGGCCGCGAGGTGCTGCGCGTCGAGGTGACTGTGCCCAGCCCGCTGCTCAAGGGCGGTCTGGCGTTCGTCGACACCCCGGGTGTCGGCGGGCACGGCCAGCCCCACCTGTCGGCGACGCTGGGTCTGCTGCCCGATGCCGACGCGATGCTGATGATCAGCGACACGAGCCAGGAGTTCACCGAACCGGAGATGACGTTCATCCGGCAGGCGCTGGAGATCTGCCCGGTCGCCGCGATCGTCGCGACCAAGACCGACCTGTATCCGCACTGGCGCCAGGTCGCCGACGCCAACCGCGTCCACCTGCAGCGCGCCGGCGTCACCACGCCGATGATCCCTGTGTCCTCGACGCTGCGCAGCCACGCCGTGCAGCTCAACGACAAGGAACTCAACGAAGAGTCCAACTTCCCGGCGATCGTGAAGTTCCTGTCCGAGGAGGTGCTCTCGCGCAACACCGACCGCGTCCGGATACAGGTGGTCAACGAGATCCGCGCCGCCGCCGAACATCTCACGATGGCGGTGCAGTCCGAGCTGTCCGCGCTCAACGACCCGCAGGCCCGCGGCAATCTGACCGCCGATCTCGAGCGGCGCAAACAGGAGGCGCAGGACGCACTGCAGCACACCGCGCTGTGGCAGCAGGTTCTCAACGACGGCATCGCCGACCTGACCGCCGACGTCGACCACGACCTGCGGCAGCGCTTCCGCAACATCACCTTTCACACCGAACGGGTCATCGACGCCGGCGATCCCACCCTGCACTGGGCCGAGATCGGCGCCGAACTCGAAGAGGCCGTCGCCACCGCCGTGGGCGACAACTTCGTGTGGGCGTATCAGCGCGCCGAGGCGCTGGCCGCCGAGGTGGCCCGCACGTTCATGGAGGCGGGTCTCGACGCGGTCCGGATGCCCGCGATCGACGCCAGGGAGATGGGCGCGGAGTTCTCCGAGTTCCGTTCGCTGGCCCACCTCGAGGCCAAACCGCTCAAGCTCGGCCACAAGATCGTCACCGGGATGCGCGGCTCCTACGGCGGCGTGCTGATGTTCGGCATGCTGACGTCATTCGCCGGGTTGGGCATGTTCAACCCGCTGTCGCTCGGCGCCGGCTTCGTCCTCGGCCGCAAGGCCTACAAAGAGGACATGGAGAACCGGATGCTCCGGGTACGCAGCGAGGCCAAGACCAACGTGCGCCGGTTCGTCGACGACGTGGCGTTCGTCGTCGGCAAGGAGTCGCGTGACCGGCTCAAGGGAATTCAGCGGCAACTGCGCGACCACTATCGCGAGATCGCCAACCAGACGACCCGCTCACTCAACGAATCACTGCAGGCCACGATCGCCGCGGCCAAGCTCGAGGAGTCCGAGCGCAACACCCGCGTCAAGGAACTCGAACGGCAGCTCAACATCCTGCGGCAGGTCGTCGAACACGCCGAGAAGCTCGGCGCACCGGCCGCGGCGCCGGTTGCGGCGACCTGATCGCCGGGCGGGGTCTCTAAGCTCGATGGGTCAGCAGTCGGGTAACTGGAACGGACTGGGCAAACCCTGAGCACAAGCGACCAAGTGCGCGCGATCCTGGGCGGCGCCATCGCGGCGTACCGGGCGGATCCGGCATACCGCCAGCGCCCCGACGTGCACAACGAACTCGAGCGCATCGGCGCCCGGCTCAACCAGCCGATCCGCATCGCGCTGGCCGGCACGTTGAAGGCGGGTAAGTCGACGCTGGTCAACGCGCTGGTGGGGGAGGAGATCGCGCCCACCGACGCGACCGAGGCCACCCGGATCGTCACCTGGTTCCGCCACGGACCCACGCCGAAGGTCACGGCGAACCACCGCGGCGGCCGGCGGTCCAACGTGCCGATCACCCGCGATCCGCACGACCGGGGCCTGACGTTCGACTTCGCGCGGCTCGACCCCGAGGAGGTGCTCGACCTCGACGTGGAGTGGCCGGCCGCCGAACTCATCGACGCCACGATCATCGACACGCCCGGAACGTCGTCGCTGAATCGCGACGTGTCGGCGCGCACGCTGCGGCTCCTGGTGCCCGACGACGGGGTGCCGCGGGTCGACGCGGTGGTGTTCCTGCTGCGCACGCTCAATGCCGCCGACATCGCGCTGCTCAAGCAGATCGGCGAACTGGTCGGCGGCTCGTCGGGGGCGCTCGGCGTGATCGGGGTGGCCTCCCGCGCCGACGAGATCGGCGCCGGCCGCATCGATGCGATGCTCTCGGCCAAGGATGTCGCCACCCGCTTCACCGAGGAGATGGACCGCACCGGCATCTGCCAGGCCGTGGTCCCGGTGTCGGGCCTGCTGGCGCTCACCGCCCGCACGCTGCGGCAGAGCGAGTTCGTCGCGCTGGAGAAACTCGCCGGTGTCGATCCCGCCGAGCTGGCCAAGGCGATGCTGTCGGTCGACCGGTTCGTGCGCGAGGACAGCCCGCTGCCTGTCGACGCGGCCACACGCGCGGCGCTGCTGGACCGGTTCGGGATGTTCGGTGTCCGCATCTCGATCGCGGTGCTGCGCGCGGGAGTCAAGGATTCGGTGGCGCTGGCCGACGAGCTGCTCGAACGCAGCGGTCTGGTGGCCCTGCGCGACGTGATCGACCAGCAGTTCGCGCAGCGCTCCGACCTGCTCAAAGCTCATACGGCGCTGCTGTCGCTGCGGCAGTTCGTGCAGCTGAACCCGATCTACGCGACGCCCTACATCGTCGCCGACATCGACCCGCTGCTGGCCGACACCCACGCGTTCGAAGAGTTGCGGCTGCTGAGCCAGCTGCGTTCGCGGGCAACCACGTTGACCGAGGACGAGATGGCGTCGCTGCGGCGGCTCATCGGCGGTTCGGGCACCGACGCGGCCAGCCGGCTGGGATTGCAGCCCGAGGACCCCTACGACGGTCCGCGGGCGGCGTTCGCCGCGGCGCAGCGGTGGCGCCGTCGGGCCGAGCATCCCCTCAACGATCCCTTCACCGCGCGGGCCTGCCGGGCGGCGGTGCGCAGCGCCGAGGCGCTCGTCGCCTCGTATACCGCGAAAGGTCGCGGACCCGCTTAACGTTTCGCCGCGTTGCGGCGACATACAGGTATGCGCACTTCTCTCGGCGTATCCCTCGGTGCCGCCAACCTGGTCGCCGTTGCCGACGGCCGGCCGACCGTCCGCCCGGCGGTGCTCACGCTGAACGGTCAGACCCTCACCGGCTTCGTCGACCGCGTCGGCGATCCGGTCCCCCTGGTGGCCGCCGACGGGTCGGCCTACTACGGCGGTCAGCTGGTCGCGGCGGCGGTCGAATCGCTCACCCGGACCGTGCACCCGCTGCGGCGGCCCGACGTGGCCGCGGTCGCGGTCCCGGCGCACTGGTCGCCCACCGCGGTGGCGGCGTTGCGCGCCGTGGTGCCACACCTGACCGTCGTCTCCGACGCGGTCGCGGCGCTCACCGCGCTGCAGGCCAATCCCGGGCTGCCCGCCCACGGTGTCGTCGCCCTGTGCGACTTCGGGGCGACGGGAACCAGCATCACGCTGGCCGATGCCGGTGACGGGTTCCGCCCGATCGGTTCGACGGTCCGCTACGACGACTTCTCTGGGGACCTGATCGATCAGGCGGTGCTGCGGCATGTGCTCGCCGACCTCGACGTCGACCCGACCGGTACGTCGGCGGTGGCCTCGCTCACCTCGCTGCGCGAGCAGTGCCGCGACGCCAAGGAGCGGCTGTCGGTGCAGACCGCCACCGCGCTGGAAGGACCGCATGCCGCGGTTCGGTTGACCCGCCCCGAGCTCGAGGCGCTGGTGGCGGCCCCGCTCGGCGGCCTGGTCGAGGCGGTGTTCGAGGTGCTGCACCGCAACCACATCGCGCCTGCGCAGCTCGCCGCGGTCGCGACCGTCGGTGGTGGCGCGCGGATTCCGCTTGTCACGCAACACCTTTCGCAGGCGCTGCGGTTGCCGGTCATCACCGGTCCGTACGCGCAGGTGGCCGCCGCGGCCGGTGCCGAGCTGCTGGCGTCGCGGGGCGTGGAGCAGGACGCCGTCACCACGATCGCCGCCGCGCCGGACGAACCGGCGACCGTCGCCGCGGTGTTACCGCTGGCGTGGTCGGCCGAAACCGTCGACTTCGACGCCGCGACGCAGTACGTGCACCCGGTCTACGACGCCGCGATGGCCCGGCCCGATATCGCGTTCGACCATCCGGAGGCCGAGGACTCGGACGATGTGCGGTGGTTCCGCAGGCCGGGCGCCTTGTTCGCGGGCGCGGCCTGCTTCGCCGCGTTGGCGGCGACGGGTCTGATCCTGACCTCGCACACCGGCGACGCGGGTGCGGTGGAGGCCGGCTCCTCGGCGATCACCGCACCGGTGGCGACCGCGCCGATCGAACAGCCGGCCGCGCAACCCGCGCCGGCCGCGGTCACCGAGACCGTGATCGCGAACGCACCGGCGCCGCGCGCGGTCGCACCGGCACCGCGCGCGGTCGCACCGGCACCGCAGCAGCCGAGCCCCAACACCTCGGCCGAGCGGCGAGTGGCCTCGAAGCAGGCGGCACCGCAGCAGGCGGCGCCACGGCCCGCCGCGCCCCGCCCGGCAGCACCGCGGCCGGCGGCCCCTGCGCCCCGACCGGCGGCGCCGGCTCCGGCCCCGGCGTTCGGACTGCCGCAGCTGCCGCTGCCGGTGTTCACCGTCCCGCCGGCCGCTCCGCCGTCGTCGTCGCCCGCGCCGACTCCGCAACCGCAGCCGTCGCCCGAGCCTTCGCCGGAGCCGGAGCCTTCGCCGGAGCCGGAGCCTTCGGCGGAGCCGCAACCGGAACCGGCCCCCGAGCCGGCACCGGAACCCGCGCCGGCACCGGAACCCGAACCCGAACCCGCGCCTTCGGTCGAGCCGGCGCCGTCGGTCGAGCCCCAGCCGGAACCGGCGCCTTCGGCCGAACCGGCCCCGGTGCAGGAGTGCGTGCCGGACGCCGAAACCGTCTGCTAACTACGCCGACTGTGCGACCGCATACGCGTCAGCCGGCGCGTTGCGTATGAAACCGCACACTCGAGGTGGGCTCAGCCACCCGGCGGAACCAGCGTCGGCACCGTGATCGTCACCGTGCTGGTGCTCGTCTCCACCGTCGTGGTGGGCGGAGGCGTCGTGGTGGTGGTCGTGGTCGGCGCCGTCGTGGTCGTCGTGGTGGTGGTCGGTGCCGTGGTGGTGGTCGTCTCGGGCGCCGTCGTCGTCTCCGCCGGCGTGGTCGTCTCGGTCGGCGACTCGGTCACCGTCTGCGGCGGAACCACCGCGGGCGCTTCGGACGTCGTCGTGGTCGTCGTCGTGGTGGTGGAGTCGGACGGCGAGTCGTCACCCGACACCAGTTGCACGATGAGCCAGATGATCACCGCGAGCAGCAGCGCGGCCAGCGCCCCGAGGGCGACCAGCGCACCCGGTTTGCGGTACCACGGCTGCGGCTCCTCGGGCGGCGGCTGGTCGTACGCGCCGGTGTAGTCGCCGTATTGCGTCGGCTCGGCGCTGTAGGCGTTGGAGTACTGGGTCGGCTCGTTGTCCGAGTAATTCGGATCTTCGGGAGGTCGCGCCACGGCCTTCGATAGTAGGCGGCGTTTGCTCTACGGACGCGGGTAAAGCGTGCGTGTCTCGTTG
Source organism: Mycolicibacterium litorale (assembly GCF_010731695.1). Classification (NCBI taxonomy): domain Bacteria; kingdom Bacillati; phylum Actinomycetota; class Actinomycetes; order Mycobacteriales; family Mycobacteriaceae; genus Mycobacterium; species Mycolicibacterium litorale. The sequence continues at coordinate 3,843,293 of NZ_AP022586.1, read as the reverse complement.
AGTCGTGGCCGATTGCGGGTCGTCGTCGGCGCCGCCGACTCGTCCTCCCGCTCGTCGGACTCCTCGGACTCCTCCGACTTCCGGGTGGAGGGCCGCTCGCCGCTGCTGGTGGTCTCCGACGGCGGAGTCGACGTCGCCATCTCCGGCGGGAGGTCCAGATCGGTGGTCAGCGGTGGGCTGATGCGGGTGGTGGTCGTGGCGGTGGTGGGCTCTGTCGTCGCCTCGGAGGTCATCGACGAGAACGTCGGATCGACGAAGTTCAGTGGTGCCTCGGGGGTCTCGCCGGCCTTCCTCGACACGAACATCACGCCGGTGACGATCAGCGCGAGCGCGGCGATCGCGGCGACGCTCGCCCCGAGCACCTTCGCCGTCGAGTGATGCCACGGTGCGGGCGCATCCGCCTCTCGGCCGGAATGCGCCTCGTCATCGTCGCGGGGGCCCGTCACGGGCACCGATCCTAACCGCGACCAGGTCGGCTTCGCCGGGTCAGCGCAGCTGGGGCAGCACCTGCCCGGCCACCAGCGCCAGGTGGTCGAGGTCGCTCATGTCGAGCACCTGCAGGTACACCCGCTCGACACCGGCCTCGACGAACGGTCCCAGCTTGTCGACGATCTCCGCGGGCGTCCCGACCATCGGTGAATTGCTGCGCAGTTCGTCGACCTCGCGGCCGATCGTGTTCGCGCGACGGGCGATCTCGGCGTCGTCGGCACCGGCACACAGGACGAAGGCCGCGGAGTAGACCATCGAATCCGGTTCGCGCCCGGCGTCGGCGACGGCGGTCCGGACCCGATCGAACTGGGTCCGCGCCGTGTCCAGCGGGACGAACGGCACGTTGAACTCGCCCGCATACTTCGCTGCCAACGCGGGGGTGCGCTTGGCGCCCTGTCCGCCGATGATGATCGGCGGCAACGCCTGCACCGGTTTGGGCAGGCCGGGTGAGTCGACGACGGTGTAGTGGGTGCCGCTGTAGTCGAACGTCTCACCGACCGGGGTCGCCCACATGCCGGTGAGGATGTCGAGCTGTTCGGTCAACCGGTCGAACCGTTCGCCCAGCGGCGGGAACGGGATCGCGTACGCCTTGTGTTCTTCTTCGAACCAGCCTGCGCCCAAGCCCAATTCGACGCGGCCGCCACTCATCTCGTCGACCTGGGCGACGGCGATCGCCAGCGGACCGGGATAGCGGAAGGTGGCGGAGGTGACCATGGTGCCCAGCCGGATCGACGACGTCTCGCGCGCGATGCCGGCGAGGGTCACCCAGGAATCGGTGGGCCCGGGCAGCCCGTCGCCGCTCATCGCCAGATAGTGGTCCGAGCGGAAGAAGGCGGAGTAGCCCAGTTGTTCGGCGGCGCGGGCCACGGCGAGCTGATCGGCGTAGCGGGCGCCCTGCTGCGGTTCGACGAAGACACGGAAATCCACGGCGGTCAACCTACAGACCCTTGGGGGCGTCGCGCAGCGCCTGGACGGCGGCCGGCTCACCCTCGAAGTCGACACGGGCCTCGCGGCCGACGGCGAAGAGCAGCAGCTCCTCCGGCCGCCCGGTGACGGTGACCGGGTCACCCTTGCCCGCGGTCAGGATCGTCTTGCCCTCCGGTGTGCGCAACGCCACCCGGGTCGGCGCCTTGGCCAGCGTCATCCTGGCCATCAGCGACAGCGTGCGGGTCAGGCCCTTGACGGTCGCATAGTCGAGCGGGCGCGGCTCCCAGCCCGGCTGCGCGCGCCGCACGTCCTCGCAGTGGATGAACATCTCGGCGAGGTTGGCAACCGGGTCGAGCAGTTTGAACGGTGAGAACCGTGGCGGACCGGCCGCGATCTTGTCCAGCAGCGCGCTCCATTCGGTCGTCTCGGCCGTCCGGTCCTGCACCTTGGCGGTGTAGTTCGCGAGCCCCGGAACGAGAATCCCCGCCGTAGCGTCCGGCCGGTGCTCGCGGATGTAGAGGTGCGCGGCGAGGTCGCGGGTCTTCCACCCCTCGCACAGGGTGGGCGCGTCGGGACCCCGGGTCCGCATGGCGTCGACGAGTGCGGCGCGTTCCCGCTGAGCGGCGGTCATGGTGTTCCTCCATCTGATCGGTCGAGGTTGATCGCGGCGCTGATCAGTCCGTGCTCGGCGATGCCCAGTGGCTCACTCATCCGGTAGCCGCCACCCGGCGGCACCCGCGAGCGCCACTGCCTCGTCCGGCCCCCACGAACCGCGGGCGTACGGGCGCACCTGTGGCGGTGAGTCGAGCACCGGCTGGCACACCTGCCACAGCCGGTCGACCTCGTCGGCCCGGGTGAACAGCGTCTGGTCCCCGCGCATCACGTCGAGCAGCAACCGTTCGTAGGCCTCCAGCGGAGCGTCGTCGGAATCCCCGTCGGCGGCCAGGTCGAGGTGCATGTCCAGCGGCATGAGCACGAGGTCCGGGCCGGGGCGTTTGGCCAGCATCCGCACCTCGAACTGCGGCGAGTCGGTGAGTTCGAGGACGAGCTGGTTGGGTCCCATGGCCTCGGCGCCGAACCGCTCCATCGGCGGGCTGCGGAAGGTCAGCGTCACGGTGCGGCGGGTGCCGCCCAGCGCCTTACCGGTACGCAGATAGAACGGCACTCCCTGCCACCGTTCGGTGTCGACGAACGCCTCGAGGGCGACGAAGGTCTCGACGGCAGAATCGCCGTCGACGCCCTCCTCGTCCCGGTATCCCTCGTACTGGCCGAACACCACGCGGTCGGGGTCGAGCGGTCGCATCGCCTCGAAGACCTTCGCCTTCTCGTTGCGCAGGGACACCGCGTCGAGGTGCACGGGCGGTTCCATCGCGACGAAACCCAGCACCTGGCACAGGTGGGTGGAGATCATGTCGCGGAAGCAGCCCGTCGACTCGTAGAACCCACCCCGGCCTTCGATCGTGAGTTCCTCGGGCACGTCGATCTGCACCGACTCGAGGTGACTGCGGTGCCAGGCGGGTTCGATGAGGCCGTTGGCGAACCGCAGGGCCAGGATGTTCTGCACCGCTTCTTTCCCGATGAAGTGGTCGATGCGGTAGACCTGATCCTCGCTGACGACGTCCTTGAGCGCCGCGTCCAGGTCACGCGCCGACTCCAGGTCCGTGCCGAACGGTTTCTCCACCACCAGTCGGGCGCCGTCGGTGAGCCGCTCGCGGCCGAGCATCGTGATCATCGGCTGCATCGCCTTCGGCGGGACCGACAGGTAGATCAACGTCTGCGCGTCGTCGCCGAGTCGTTTCTGCGCGGTCCGGACGGCTTCGGCGAGCTCGCTGCCGTCGTCCCCGTCGGAGACCTCGAACGACAGGCGGCCGAGAAGATCCGAGAGGACGTCCTCGTCGATGTCGTCGACGGAGTCGCGCAACCCCTCGCCGACCGTGCCGCGGAATTCGTCAGCACTGCCGGGTGAGTGCCGGCCGGAACCGATGATCGCGTAGTCGGCGGGCAGCCGGTCGGCCGCCGCCAGCCGGTAGAGCCCGGGAAAGAGTTTTCGCTTCGCCAGATCGCCGGTCGCGCCGAACAGCACGAAAATCTGTGGCGCGGGGCGCTGCTCGCTCATGGGGCCAACATGCCCGGCCGACGACGGTGTTCAAACCGGCTACGACCGACAAGTCAGAAAGTCTGAACCCGCTCCACAGCGACGAACATGCCCCGGTGCGTGCGGTCGTTGCTGAAGCGGGTGCCGTCGCTGCCTGCGTCGATCGTCCAGCCCACCGCGGAGTAGCGGCGGTAGTCCAGGGTGACCGCCGGGATGTCGCCGAGATTGCCCAGCACCCACTCGACCCGGCCATCGGCCGACAGCCGCACACCGTTGGCCGGAAGCCCGTTGACCTGCGGGGCGTCGGTGAACTGCGATTCGCAGCCGACCTCCTCGGCGGACAACTGGCAGCGCGTCTTGCCCGACTTGGTCTGGACGAACACGTAGCCGTTCTGCGGTGCCAGCACCTCGGCGGCGGCGGGCGGTGACGCGCTGGGCGGCGCCGGGGTGACGGTCCGCGGCGGCGGCGCGGTGGTGGGGGTGCGCGACGGCCGTGGCGTCGGCACGGTGGGTTCGGTCGGAGAGTCGGGGCTGCGCACGGCGGTACCCGAGGTGTCGTCCTGGCAGCCGGCCAGCAGCGCCGCGACGGCGAGCACGCTCGCCCCGGTCAGCCGCAGATCCACAGGGCAACCCTACGGCGACTGGGGCCGATGTGACGGAAGTGACGCGTGCATCATGTCGGCGTAGCCGTCGGCGAGGCCACGCAACTGGTTGGCACCGTCGCCGGCGAACGACGAACCGTGCATGATCGCCAGCGTCGTCGGCCGCAGGTCGGCCAGGGCCGCCAGGGTGGGCACCAGACCGGTGCAGAGTGCGGTGGCGTGGAACAAGTCCTCCGCATCGAGAGCCGTTGTGACGCAGTCGCTCTCGGTGATGGCGGGACCGCGCCCGACATGGGTGAACAGGTCGCCGGCGAGCAGGGTGTCCGTCGCCTCGTCGAACCACAGGCCGGCCTCCCAGTTGTGCGGGATGTGCGGGGTGGGGATGAAGCGCAGGGTGTGGCCGCCGGTGTCGAGGGGTTGGTCGGTCGTCGCGACCGGCGGCCGGTCGCACATGTCGGTCAGCGACAGCATGCAGGCCAGTGGTCCGTGGATCACCTCGGCGTGCGGGGCGGCGTCGAGCAGCAGGTTCACCGCGCCGCACTCGTCGGCCTCGACGTGGCCGAACGAAATCCATCGCAGCGACTCGAGGGGGACGATCCGTTCGATCGCCGCGGACACCAGCGGGAAGAGTTGCCGCTGACCGCAGTGGAAGAGGAACGGCTGGTCGCCGGTGAGCAGGAACTGGTTGAAAGTGAACCCGTGCTCGGTGATGTCCGGGATGAAGGTCGACAGCCGGAAGATTCCGGGCGCGATCTCGTCGACGACGGTCTCCATGTCCTCATGGTCCGCCTGCCGGGGACCGGCGGGTAGGTCTCGCGACCAGAAATCCCCGCCCGGGAACAAACCCGCGGGGTGGCCCGTTGTGGATTGCGACAAGTTGAGTGAACATCGCTCAAGTCTGAGTTGACAGCCGGGGTTCCGGCGGAGCAGTCTTGAGTGAGGTCCGCTCAGACCCCACAAACGTAGTAGTTGGCAACAAGGAGGACATCAACATGGCTCGTGCGGTCGGAATCGACCTCGGGACCACCAACTCCGTCGTCGCAGTGCTGGAGGGTGGCGACCCCGTCGTCGTCGCCAACTCCGAGGGCTCGCGCACGACGCCGTCCGTCGTCGCGTTCGCGCGCAACGGTGAGGTATTGGTCGGACAGCCCGCCAAGAACCAGGCGGTGACCAACGTCGACCGGACCATTCGGTCCGTCAAGCGGCACATGGGCACCGACTGGACCGTCGAGATCGACGGGAAGAACTACACGGCACAGGAGATCAGCGCGCGCACGCTGCAGAAGCTGAAGCGCGACGCCGAGAGCTACCTCGGTGAGGACATCACCGACGCGGTGATCACCGTGCCCGCCTACTTCAACGACGCCCAGCGTCAGGCGACCAAGGAAGCCGGCCAGATCGCCGGCCTCAACGTCCTGCGCATCGTCAACGAGCCCACCGCCGCCGCGCTGGCCTACGGCCTCGACAAGGGCGAGAAGGAACAGACCATCCTGGTCTTCGACCTCGGTGGCGGCACCTTCGACGTCTCGCTGCTCGAGATCGGCGAAGGCGTGGTCGAGGTGCGCGCCACCTCCGGTGACAACCACCTCGGTGGTGACGACTGGGATCAGCGCGTGGTCGACTGGCTGGTCGAGAAGTTCAAGGGCACCAGCGGCATCGACCTGACCAAGGACAAGATGGCCATGCAGCGGCTGCGTGAGGCCGCCGAGAAGGCCAAGATCGAACTGTCCTCGAGCCAGAGCACCTCGATCAACCTGCCCTACATCACCGTCGACGCGGACAAGAACCCGCTGTTCCTCGACGAGCAGCTCACCCGCGCCGAGTTCCAGCGCATCACCCAGGATCTGCTGGACCGCACCCGTAAGCCGTTCCAGCAGGTGATCAAGGACGCCGGCATCTCGGTCGCCGACATCGACCACGTGGTGCTGGTCGGCGGTTCCACCCGCATGCCCGCCGTCTCGGATCTGGTCAAGGAGATGACCGGCGGCAAGGAGCCCAACAAGGGCGTGAACCCGGACGAGGTCGTCGCCGTCGGCGCCGCCCTGCAGGCCGGTGTGCTCAAGGGTGAGGTGAAAGACGTTCTGCTGCTCGACGTCACCCCGCTGTCGCTCGGTATCGAGACCAAGGGCGGCGTGATGACCAAGCTCATCGAACGCAACACCACGATCCCGACCAAGCGGTCGGAGACGTTCACCACCGCCGACGACAACCAGCCGTCCGTGCAGATCCAGGTGTTCCAGGGTGAGCGCGAGATCGCCGCGCACAACAAGCTGCTCGGCAGCTTCGAGCTGACCGGCATCCCGCCGGCCCCGCGCGGTGTGCCCCAGATCGAGGTGACCTTCGACATCGACGCCAACGGCATCGTCCACGTCACCGCGAAGGACAAGGGCACCGGCAAGGAGAACACGATCCGCATCCAGGAAGGCTCCGGCCTGTCCAAGGAAGAGATCGACCGGATGATCAAGGACGCCGAGGCGCACGCCGAGGAGGACCGCAAGCGCCGCGAGGAGGCCGACGTCCGCAACCAGGCCGAGACGCTGGTCTACCAGACGGAGAAGTTCGTCAAGGAACAGCGCGAAGCGGAAGGCGGATCGAAGGTTCCCGAGGACACCCTCAACAAGGTGGACTCCGCGATCTCCGACGCCAAGACGGCGCTGGCCGGCACCGATATCGGCGCGATCAAGTCGGCGATGGAGAAGCTCGGCGAGGAGAGCCAGGCCCTCGGGCAGGCGATCTACGAGGCCACCCAGGCCGAACAGGGCTCCGGTGGTGCCGGAGGCGCCGCGGGTTCGTCCACCAGCAGCGATGACGACGTCGTTGATGCCGAGGTCGTCGACGATGACCGGGAGAACAAGTGACCCGTCCTCACAACGGCGAGAATGAGCCGCAGGAGCCGGTGACCGTCACCGACAAACGGCGCATCGACCCGGTGACCGGCGAGATTCGTGACCCGGCGACGGCGTCGGCCCCTGGAGCCGCTCAGGCGGCGACATCCAGCGGGCCGGCGCCGGACCCGGCGCCGGCGAGCGCGACCGACACCGACGAGGTGGCCGAGCTCAAGAGCACCCTGCAGCGGGTGAAGGCGGAGTACGACAACTACCGCAAGCGCACGCTGCGCGACCAGCAGATGATCGCCGACCGCGCGAAGGTGGCGGTGGTCAGCCAGTTGCTGGGCGTGCTCGACGACCTCGAGCGTGCCCGCAGCCACGGCGACCTCGAGTCGGGACCGCTGAAGTCGGTGGCCGACAAGCTGGCCGGTGCGCTCGAGCAACTCGGGCTGACCGCCTTCGGCGAGGAGGGCGACGAGTTCGACCCGTCCCTGCACGAAGCCGTCCAGCACGAGGGCGACGGCACCCACCCCGTGGTGGGCACCGTGATGCGCCGCGGCTACAAGGTCGGCGAACAGGTGGTGCGGCACGCGATGGTCGGTGTCGTGGACACCGTCCCGTCGGCCGACACGGCCGAGAACGGCAGCGCTCCGAGCGCCCTGGGCCCAGAATCAAGTCCAGAATCAGACAACCGATAACGAGAGAAAGGTGAGGAGGTGACGCGGCATGGCCCAACGCGAGTGGGTCGAGAAGGACTTCTACAAAGAACTCGGCGTCTCCTCTGACGCCAGCGCGGACGAGATCAAGAAGGCCTACCGGAAGTTGGCCCGTGATCTCCACCCCGATACCAACCCGGATCCCTCTGCTTCCGAGCGGTTCAAGGCGGTGTCCGAGGCGCACAGCGTGCTCTCGGACCCGGCGAAGCGCAAGGAGTACGACGAGACCCGCCGGCTGTTCGCCGGCGGCGGATTCGGCCGCGGCCGCTTCAACGGCGGTGGCGGTGGAGGATTCGGCGGCGGTTTCGGCGGCGGCGGTGCCTACGGTTCTGAGGGCGTCGAGTTCAACCTCAACGATCTGTTCGACGCCGCCGGGCAGACCGGCGGCGCCAACATCGGCGACCTGTTCGGCGGTCTCTTCGGGCGAGGTGCCTCGCCGCGGCCCAGCCGGCCGCGGCGCGGCAACGACCTCGAGACCGAGACCGAACTGTCGTTCCTGGAGGCCACCAAGGGTGTGGCGATGCCGTTGCGGCTGACCAGCCCCGCCCCGTGTACGAATTGCCATGGCAGCGGCGCACGTCCGGGCACCAGCCCGAAGGTGTGCCCCAACTGCAACGGCGCCGGCGTGGTCAACCGCAACCAGGGGGCGTTCGGGTTCTCCGAACCGTGCACCGAGTGCAAGGGCAGCGGCTCGATCATCGAGCACCCCTGCGGTGAGTGCAAAGGCACCGGGGTCACCACCAGGACCCGCACCATCAACGTGCGGATCCCCCCGGGGGTGGAGGACGGTCAGCGGATCCGGTTGGCCGGTCAGGGCGAGGCGGGTCTGCGCGGCGCACCGTCAGGCGACCTGTACGTGACCGTGCATGTGCGCCCCGACAAGGTGTTCGGCCGTGACGGTGACGACCTCACCGTCTCCGTGCCGGTCAGCTTCCACGAACTGGCACTCGGCACAACGCTTTCCGTGCCGACGCTGGAGGGCAAGGTCGGTGTGCGGGTGCCCAAGGGCACCTCGGACGGTCGCATCCTGCGGGTGCGCGGCCGCGGTGTACCCAAACGCGGTGGCGGACACGGCGATCTGCTCGTGACGGTGAAGGTGGCCGTTCCGCCGAATCTCGAGGGTGAGGCGGCCGAAGCGCTGGAGGCCTACGCGAAGGCGGAGCGGGCGAGCGGATTCGACCCGCGGGCCGGATGGTCGGGAGCGTGACATGGCCGCCAAACGCAACGGAGAAGCCCGGACCTTCCTGATTTCGGTGGCCGCCGAGCTGGCCGGGATGCACGCGCAGACTCTGCGCACCTACGACCGGCTCGGTCTGGTCAGCCCGCAACGCAGCTCGGGCGGTGGCCGGCGCTATTCGGAACGCGACGTGGACCTGCTCCGTGAGGTACAGCGGCTGTCGCAGGACGAGGGCGTCAACCTGGCCGGCATCAAACGCATCATCGAGTTGACCAATCAGGTCGAGGCGCTGCAGTCGCGCGTCTCGGAACTGGTCCGAGAAGTCGAGGAGCTGCGGGCCAACCAGCGTCGCGACCTCGCGGTGCCCGCGAAGAGCACCGCGCTGGTCGTGTGGCAGCCGCGGCAGGGCCGCGGCCGCTAACCGACCTTGATCGAGAACCGGCTGGTCTCGGGCTCGCCCGGGGCCGCCATCCGGTAGTTGCCTCGGCGCAGCGCATCGGTGGGCGCGGTCATCGGTTCGATGGCGACGAGGTCGTCGGCGGCGGGCGCGAAGAGCTGCGCGCCCGAATAGCCCTGTCCGAACGTCACCTCGACCCGCCGGTCGCCCCCGGAGAGGACGAACACCGCACCCTCGTCGACCTGGTCGAACCCGTGGTCGAGTTCGGTGTCCCCGAGCGGTTGATCGCCGCCGGCCCACTCCTGGGTGCCGCCGGTCGGGATGCCCCAGCTGTCGACCTGGAGGTGGCGCATGGCCGGCGTCTGCAATTGCCACTGCGCCCGCGCGACACCGGGGATCTGCAGATACGGGTGGTAGCCGTAGCAGAGCGGAACCGGCGCCGCGGACGACGGCGCCACCGTGGTCTCCACGGTCAGCGCCCGGTCGGCCAGCGTCACCGTCATGGTGAGGACGTGCGGGAACGGGAACGCCGCCAGCAGTCGCGGTGTGCCACCCCAGTCCAGGTCGGCGACCAACCTGTGGTCGGACCGCTCGGTGACCACCCATCCGGCATACGCGCCCAGCACCCCGTGGATCGGCACCCCGTGCTCGTCGGTGCGCACCCCGCCCACGCCCGGCGTGAGCGTCACGACGGCGCCGTCGATCGGGTACTTCGTCGCGCTCAACCGGTTCGCCCACGGGTAGAGGATCGGGATGCCCATCGTCTTACCGCTGGTGATGTAGGCCTCCACGCCTCGGCGCTGGCCGAGGTACTCGACACCGTCGGCGGCCAGCGATGTGCAGATCATCCCCGCGGCGGGCACGTACGTCGCGGTCACCGACGACGAGGGGTCGCGCAGGGTGATGGGTTGGTACTCGGCCATGGCGCCAGTGTGGCACGGCGGCTCAGGTGGTGAGCGGGTCGTGCTGGATGCGCTCGGGCGGTGCGCCTTTGGCGATCAGCGCCGCCTTGGTGGCCTCGGTCATCGCCGCGCTGCCGCAGATCAGGATCTGCCGATCGCCCCAGTTGCCGTATCGGGTGACGACCTCGGACAGCCGGCCGGTCTGGCGGACGTGCAGGCCGCGCGGCGGGGTCGGGTCCGGGTAATCGGCGGCCCACGGCGGATCGGTGCTGTACTCCGACACCGGAGTCACCGACAGCCACGGGTTCGTCGAGGCGATCTGCCACAGCGTCGTGAGGTCGTAGAGGTCGCACGGGAACCGGCCGCCGAAGAACAGATGTACGCGCGGGTTCACCCCGAACCGGGTCATGTCCATGATCAGCGTCCGCAGCGGCGCCAGCCCGGTGCTGCCTGCCACCATCAGCACGTCGCCGCCGTCGCGGTCGACGGCGAGCGCACCGTGCGGATTCGACAGCCGCCACCGGTCGCCCACGCGGGTCTCGTTGACGATCGCGGTGCTCACCATGCCGCCCGGCACCGACCGGATGTGGAACTCGATGCCGCCGCCGGGCTCGGTGGGTATCGCGGGGCTGAGGTAGCGCCAGCGTCGCGGCCACTGCGGCACCTGCACGGTCACGTACTGGCCGGGGTGGTAGGCCAGTGGCTGGTCCAACTGCAGACGCACCACCGAGACGTCGCGGGTGGCGCGGATGTGTTCGATGACCGTGCCGTCGCAGTACGGCGGCCCCTCCTCGGCCTCGGCCGCACCGCGCATCACCCCGGTGGCCAGCGCGACGGTGTCGCGCGCCGCCTCGGCCAGCCGATCAGACCACTGGTCTGCCAGCCGGTGGCGCATCGCGGCGTACAACGCCTCGCCCATGGTGTCGTAATGCCGTTGCGTCACACCGTATTTGCGATGGTCACGGCCGAGCTGGGCGAGGAATGCCACGGGCTCCTCGGCGCGCTGGGCGATCAGTTCTCCGAACAACCAGGTCATCGCCTCGGCGAACACCGTGCGCTGCCGGGCCATATCCGGCGGGAACAGGTCGCGCACCGAGAGGTCGACGGCGAACCAGCGGGTGTAGAAGTCGGCGATCAGGGCGTCCGAACCGCGACGGGGATCGACCGCGTCGCGCAGTACTGCCAGCGCGTCGCGATCGTCGAGTCCCACGTCGCCCGAGTCTAAGTCAGTTCGCTGTGTGCTCCTTCTGCCGCAGCGCGGCGACGGCCACCAGCGCCGCACCGGCCACCGCCCAGCAGATCGCCACGACGATCGCCGACGTCGCGCCGGCGCCGTCGAAGAACGCGGCCGACCGCAGCAGCGTCGCGGTCGCGCCCTGGGGGAGCCACTGGCCGACCTCACCCCACCCGCGCGGCAGCATCTCGGGCGCGCTGCTCAGACCGGAGAGTGGATTGCCGAGGAGCAGGGCGAGCACCGCGCCGCAGGCCAGCCCCACGCGGCCGAACAACGAGCCGAGTCCGAGCACCGGTAGACCGCACGCGAGCAGGCCGAGGGCGAGCGCGGCCGTCACGCCCCAGAAGTTCTGGTCGAACGAGCCCAGCACGTAGTACAGCAGCGCGGCGATCGTCCAGGCCGCGACGCCGCTGAAGACGACGGTTGCGGTCAACCGCGTCCAGACCTCGCGGCGCAGGGCCAGCACCAGCGCGACCGCGGGCAGGATCCCGGCCAACGTGATGGGCAGGGCCGAGGCGGCCAGGCCGGTGCCGCGCGGATCGGACGTCGGCAGTGGGGCGACGTCCTCGATGACCGGCGCGCTGCCCGTCTGGGCCGCCATGCCCGTGCCGAGCTGGGTCAGCACCTGCGCGACGGCCGGACTGGCGCCGCTGGCGATCAGAAGGGTGCGGCCGTCGGGTCCGAGGGACAGCCCGCCGTAGACCTGGCGGTCGCGGATGGCGTCGCGCAGCGCGTCCGCGCCCGGGTAGTAGGTGATCGCGAACGCACCGGGGGCACGTTGATCCAGCATCGCCGCCACCTGACCGTTCGCCGCCTGCGGGCCCGCGATGCCGATCGGGACGTCGTGGGGGCCGGATTTCGCGGCAGGCAGCGCGAAGGCCAGCGCGACGATCGCGATGACCACGCAGAGCCCGACCACGATGCCGGTGGCGCGGACGGCAGGCGGTGGTTCGTGGTGCGTGCCGGTGCGAGGGGACGACGTCGTTGTCATGGCCCGCTCCTTTTCATTAGACGTTGAATTTCGTGCTGCGAGCGTAGCGCTGCGGACGCAGTTATTCAACGTCAATTGAAATGATACTGTCGACGTATGCCCTCACCTGCGAAGACGACCCGTCGCCGCGGCCGCCGCCAAGGTGAACCGGTGTCGCGGGAGGCGGTGCTCACCGCGGCCAAGAAGAGGTTCGCCAGCGACGGCTACGAACGCACCACACTGCGGGCCATCGCCCACGACGCCCACGTCGACCCGTCGATGGTGCTCTACCTGTTCGGGTCCAAGCTCGACCTGTTCCGGGAGTCGCTGCGGCTGATCATCGATCCGCAACTGCTGGTCGCCGCGCTCTCGGAAGCCGGCGGGGATGTCGGCGCCCGCATGGTGCGGGTGTACCTGCAGATCTGGGAGTCGCCGGAGACCGGTCCGTCCATGGTGGTGATGCTGCAGTCCGCCACCTCGAACAGCGAGGCTCACGAGGCGTTCCGCAGCTTCATGCAGACCTACGTGCTCACCGCGGTCTCCGGTGTACTGGGCGGTGACGAGCACGCGCGACTGCGGGCGATGCTGGCCGCCACGTCGTTGGTCGGCACCGCGATGCTGCGGTACGTCATGAAGATCCCGCCGCTGGCGACGCTGTCGGGCGACGAACTGGTCGCGCTGCTCGCCCCGACGGTGACCCGTTACCTGACCGCCGACGCCGCGGAGCTGGGGCTGCCCACCTAGAGCGCGTGAATTCCCTTGTACAACACGAGAAGTCCGATGACGACGAGGATCACCGCCATCAGGGTGGCGTGGTTGCGTTCCATCCAGTCCTTCAGCCGCTCGAGTGCGGCGTCCAACCGGTCACCGGACATCGCGTAGGCCAGGATCGGCACGGCGACACTCGACCCGGCGACCGCGGCGAAATACACCACCGCGGCCCACACGGCACCGCCCAGGCCCGCTGACCCGATCGCCAGACCCGCTGCGACGCAGAGGAACAGCACCTTCGGATTCGCGACCGTCAGTGCGGCCGCGGTGGCGGCCGCCTTCGCCGGGCCGAGGGTGGTCAGGTTGCGCAGCCATTTCGGTTGGTGGGACGCGGATCGACGTCGCGCGAAGCGGACGACGCCGAACACGACCAGCGCCGCACCGATCACGATGCGCAGCCAGGACGCCCAACTCGGCGGCTTCTCGAACCCGCCGATCGCCCCGGAGACCGCCACGAACACCGCCGTCAGGACGCCGAGGCCGAGCAGCCAGCCCGCCATGAAGGCCAGCGCGGTAGGACGCGGCCGCGGCGTCTGCAGCATCAACACGGCAGGGATGACGGACAGCGGCGACAGCGTGATGACCAACGCCAGCGGGATCAGCTCTGTCAGCACCGAACCCCAACTGCCCGACATGTGCGCTCCTTCGCTCGGATGTCGCACTCAACGTAGTGAGCGAACGCCCGGGGGTGCCGCTAATCCGGCCCCACCGCGCGTCGGCACGCTACCGTGAGCCGTCGTCGACGAGGGGACTTCCGCATGGCCACCGGCGTGACCGTCTTCCATCCGTCCGCCGGCCGCGCCCGATTCGCCGAGTACGCCCACGCATTCGCCGACTCCGCCCGCGGGTGCCCGGGTTTCGTCGCCGCATCCGCCGCGCTCGACGACTTCGAGCTCGCCGTCGCCGTGACGTTCGCCGACGACGACTCGCTCGAACACTGGCTCGACAGCCCGCAGCATGCCGAGATGCTCGGGCATGGCCACGAGCTCGGGTTCTGGCGGGCCGCAACGCCTGTGGTGCTGAGTTCGGAGGCGCCGCCGCCGCACGGCGTCGCGGCGTTCCGCCACGATGTCGCCGACGGAAGGGAGGCGGAGTTCGTCGCGGCGCAACGCCGTCTCGGCACCGCGGTGGCCGAGGCGCCGGGCTACGAGGGCACCGCGCTCTTCCCGCCGGACGCGGCCGGCGGATGGCTGTCTGTGCTGCGGTTCCGCACCGACCGCCAGCTGGCCGACTGGTTGGCGTCGGCGCGTCGCACCGAGGCGCTGCCGGAGCTGAGAAGCAGCCTGGCCGAGGACTTTTCGCCGCTCAGCCAGACCACCCCGTTCGGCACCACGGTGCGCGTCGACGACGGGCGCCTGCGGATGACGCCGAACTGGAAGTCGGCGATGATGGTGATGCTCGTGCTCTACCCGACGGTGATGTTGCTGTCGCGGTTCTTCGGGCCGGTACTGGACGGCTGGGGTGTGCAGCCGTGGCTGGCGCTGTGGCTGAGCCAGGTCGTCAGCGTTGTCCTCATGCAGTGGTGGTTGATGCCGGGGGCGACGAGCCTGTTTCGCCGGTGGCTCGATCCGGTCGACGGCGCCGGACTCGTGACCACGCTGCGCGGTGCTGCGGTGGTGCTCGCGGTGTACGTCGTCACGCTGACCCTCTTCGCGTCGATCACGTGGCTGCAGTACTGGGACTACCGCTGATCACCACCGCCCGTCGGCCACCTGCTCGACCGCGTCAGCGGCATGGGCGGGTCCGCCGTGGCGGCGGGTCTCCTCACGAATGCTGTTGAGCCGCAACCGGACCACGGGGTCCGACGCCAGACCGATGATCGCCTCCCTGATCTCCTGCGGGGTGGGCGGGTCGGCGCGAAGGTGTCGGCCGATGCCTGCGGCCTCGAGCTGATCGGCATTCGCGGGCTGGTCCACGGCCTGCGGTACGGCGGCCATCGGCACGCCGTACCAGAGTCCCTCGGTGCACGAACCCATTCCGGCGTGGGTGAGAAAGGCGTCGGCATGGGCGAGCACGGCCGGCTGAGGGACGACGGTGCGAACCTGCACCCAATCGGGAACAGGTCCGAGTTCGTCGGCGGTCATCCGGGCGCCGGTGGCGAGCACCATCCGCCAGCCGGTGCCCTGCAGCCCCTCGATCGCGTTGCGGTAGACGTCCGGGCGCCGGGTGTAGGAGGTGCCGAAGGCCGTCAGCAGCAGAGGACCCTCGCCGGGCGGTGGCGTCCAGTCGCCGGGATCTTCGCGGTGCGGGTCGATACAGGGTCCGACGAATCGATAGGAGTCGCCGACGCGATCGGCGTTCGGTTGCAGGGCGCGGGGGATGAGCACCAGGCATCGCCGCGGTGCGCCGGTGACCTGTTCGTAGGTCAGCGTCGTGCCCGACGACGTCAGCCACTCGTCGAACGCGCGCCGGTAGTCCCCGCCGGACGGGCTGTCGAACAGCGCGCTCAACTGATCGGCCATGTCCTCGTGATAGCCGTCCCACGCCACGTAACTGGGCGAGAGCTGAGCGCACGGCACCCCCCAGCGTTGCGCCGCCACCGGGCCGGCCATGCCGCCGATGTCGTAGAGCACCACGTCGGGACGGTCGCCGTCGAGTGCCTCGTGCAGCTGGGGCAGCACGTGTACCGCCTCGTCGAGGAACAGTCGCATGCCGGCCACCGGGTCGTCGTCGGCCCATGCCGTCGGGGCGCCGGGAGCGCCCGGTAGCACCGACGAGCAGGCGACGACGGTGGCGCCGGTCGGCGAGGCGATACCGGCGAGGTGGCCGCCGACCACATAGCTGACCCGGTGTCCTCGGCTGACGAGTTCCCGGACCATCGCGAGGTGGGGATACATGTGGCTGGGCGCCGAAGCGGCGACGACGCAGATGTGCACGCGGCGATTGTGCGCATCCCGGTGGACAGAAGTCGCGGAATTTTGTCAGACTTGAGCGGAACAGACTCAACCTTGACCGCGTTGACATAGGCGAGAAGCATTCCAACCAGACGATCGGAGGTGTCGTGGACTCTTTCAACCCGACGACCAAGACCCAGGCGGCGCTGACTTCGGCGTTGCAGGCGGCCAGTGCCGCCGGCAACCCGCAGATCGTGCCCGCCCACTTGTTGATGGCACTGCTCACGCAGAACGAGGGCATTGCCGCACCCCTTCTGGAGGCCGTCGGCGTCGAACCCGCGACGATTCGCACCGAGACGCAGCGCCTCCTCGACCGGCTGCCCAGCGCCAGTGGCGCCAGCGCGCAGCCGCAACTGAGCCGCGAATCGCTGGCCGCGATCACCGCAGCCCAGCAGCTCGCCACCGAGATGGACGACGAATACGTCTCCACCGAACACATGATGGTCGGCCTGGCCACCGGTGACAGTGACGTCGCGAAGGTGCTCACCGGGCACGGCGCGTCGCCGCAGGCCCTGCGTGAGGCGTTCGTGAAGGTCCGCGGCAGCGCCCGCGTCACCAGCCCGGACCCCGAGGGCAGCTACCAGGCGCTGGAGAAGTACTCCACCGACCTGACCGCCCGCGCGCGTGAAGGCAAGCTCGACCCGGTCATCGGCCGGGACACCGAGATCCGCCGCGTCGTACAGGTGCTGAGCCGTCGCACCAAGAACAACCCCGTGCTGATCGGCGAACCCGGCGTCGGTAAGACCGCGATCGTCGAGGGCCTGGCCCAGCGCATCGTCGCCGGCGACGTACCGGAGTCGTTGCGCGACAAGACCGTCGTCTCCCTGGACCTCGGCTCGATGGTGGCCGGCTCTAAGTATCGAGGTGAATTCGAGGAACGGCTCAAGGCCGTCCTCGACGACATCAAGAATTCGGCCGGGCAGATCATCACGTTCATCGACGAGCTGCACACCATCGTCGGCGCCGGCGCGACCGGAGACTCCTCGATGGACGCCGGCAACATGATCAAGCCGATGCTCGCCCGCGGTGAGCTGCGGCTGGTCGGCGCGACCACGCTCGACGAGTACCGCAAGTACATCGAGAAGGACGCCGCGCTGGAGCGTCGCTTCCAGCAGGTCTACGTCGGCGAACCGTCGGTGGAGGACACCGTCGGCATCCTGCGTGGGCTCAAGGAGCGCTACGAGGTGCACCACGGCGTGCGCATCACCGACTCCGCGCTGGTGTCGGCCGCGACGTTGAGCGACCGCTACATCACCGCCCGCTTCCTGCCGGACAAGGCCATCGACCTGGTCGACGAGGCCGCATCCCGGCTGCGCATGGAGATCGACTCCCGGCCCGTCGAGATCGACGAGGTCGAGCGCCTGGTCCGTCGCCTCGAGATCGAGGAGATGGCGCTGGCCAAGGAGGAGGACGACGCCTCCAAGGAGCGGCTGGAGAAGCTGCGCGGCGAGCTGGCCGACTACAAGGAGAAGCTGGCCGAGCTGACCACGCGGTGGCAGAACGAGAAGAACGCCATCGACATCGTCCGCGAACTCAAGGAGCAGCTCGAGACGCTGCGCGGTGAGGCCGACCGGGCCGAACGCGACGGCAACCTCGAGAAGGCCGCCGAGCTGCGCTACGGCCGCATCCCCGAGGTCGAGAAGAAACTCGACGCCGCGGTGCCCCAGGCTGAAGCGCGTGAGGACGTCATGCTCAAGGAGGAGGTGGGACCCGACGACATCGCCGAGGTGGTGTCGGCGTGGACAGGTATCCCCGCGGGCCGCATGCTCGAGGGTGAGACCGCCAAGCTGCTGCGCATGGAGGACGAGCTGGGTAAGCGGGTCGTCGGTCAGCGCAAGGCCGTCACCGCCGTCTCCGATGCGGTGCGGCGTTCCCGCGCCGGGGTCGCCGACCCCAACCGTCCGACCGGGTCGTTCATGTTCCTCGGGCCGACCGGTGTCGGTAAGACCGAGCTGGCCAAGGCGCTGGCGGAGTTCCTGTTCGACGACGAGCGCGCGATGGTCCGCATCGACATGAGCGAGTACGGCGAGAAGCACTCGGTGGCCCGCCTGGTCGGCGCGCCCCCGGGTTACATCGGATACGACCAGGGCGGTCAGCTGACCGAGGCGGTGCGCCGTCGCCCGTACACGGTGGTGCTGTTCGACGAGATCGAGAAGGCCCACCCGGACGTGTTCGACGTGCTGCTGCAGGTGCTCGACGAGGGCCGGCTGACCGACGGTCAGGGCCGCACGGTCGACTTCCGCAACACCATCCTGATCCTGACGTCCAACCTGGGCGCCGGTGGATCCGAGGAGATGGTGATGGCCGCGGTGCGCTCCGCCTTCAAGCCGGAATTCATCAACCGCCTCGACGACGTGATCATCTTCGACGGGCTCAACCCCGAAGAGCTGGTCTCCATCGTCGACATCCAGCTGCAGCAGCTGGCCAAGCGGCTGGCGCAGCGCCGCCTGCACCTCGAGGTGTCGCTGCCGGCGAAGAAGTGGCTGGCCCAGCGCGGGTTCGATCCGCTCTACGGCGCCCGGCCGCTGCGCCGCCTGGTGCAGCAGGCCATCGGTGACCAGCTGGCCAAGATGCTGCTGGCCGGCGATGTGCACGACGGCGACATCGTGCCGGTCAACGTCAGCCCGGACGGCGAATCGCTCGTGCTCGGCTGAGACAGCACCGCGAGCAGACGCAGAATCGCCCCCGCACACCCTCGGGAACGCGATTCTGTGTCTGCTCGGCGTTTGACCACTGTGGCTTGTGGGACACGTGCGTCTGAGACTCGGTTGTGACCAACTTGAGTTCGGGCGAAAGCGGTACCAGCAAGTAGGCTAGGTCCGATGGTCCCGCTCTGGTTCACGCTGTCTGCGCTCTGCTTCGTGGGTGCGGCCGTGCTTCTCTACGTCGACATCGACCGTCGGCGCGGGCTCGGCCGACGCCGCAAGTCGTGGGCCAAGTCGCACGGCTTCGACTACGAGCACGAGTCCGCCGACATCCTCAAACGCTGGAAACGCGGCGTGATGTCCACCGTCGGTGACATCACCGCCAAGAACGTCGTGCTCGGTCAGATCCGCGGCGAGGCGGTCTTCATCTTCGACCTCGACGACGTCGCCACCGTCATCGCGCTGCACCGCAAGGTCGGCACCAACGTCGTGGTCGACATGCGGCTCAAGGGCATCAAGGAGCCGCGGGAGAACGACATCTGGCTGCTCGGCGCGATCGGCCCCCGGATGGTGTACTCCACCAACCTCGACGCCGCCCGCCGCGCCTGCGACCGCCGCATGGTCACCTTCGCCCACACCGCGCCCGACTGCGCCGAGATCATGTGGAACGAACAGCACTGGACGCTGATCAGCATGCCGGTGACCAGCACCCGCGCCCAGTGGGACGAGGGTCTGCGCACCGTGCGGCAGTTCAACGACCTGCTCCGCGTCCTGCCCCCGATCCCGCAGACCGATTCGGTGCAGGCCGTGGCCAGGCGCAGCGGTTCACCGAGCCGCCCGATCAACCCCGCGCCGCTGCGCCAGCCGGAACCGCCGCAGGGCCGCCCCGGCCCGGCGGCCCCGCCCGCGCGGCCATACGCCCAGCGTCCCGAGGCCGGCCGTCCCGACGGCCCGCCCGCGGCTCGCCCGGACAGCGCGCGGCGCACCCCGCCCGCGCGCAACGGGCACCAGTCGCCCAACTTCCAGCGCTGAGTACTCTCATACGCGATGCCACGCCCCGTCGTTCTGATCACCGGACCGACCTCCGGCCTCGGTGAGGGCTTCGCGCGGCGTTATGCCGCCGATGGCTATGACCTGGTGCTCGTCGCCCGCGACCAGACCCGCCTCGAGGCCCTCGCCGAGGATCTGCGTGCCGGGACCGGCGCCACCGTCGAGGTGCTGCCCGCCGACCTCGCCGACGCCGCCGGCCGCGAGAAGGTCGCCGAGTGGTTGTCCGCCGGGGTTCAGGTGCTGGTCAACAACGCCGGATTCGGCACCTCCGGCGAGTTCTGGACCGCCGACTACGCGCTGCTGCAGTCCCAGCTCGACGTCAACGTCACCGCCGTCATGCAGCTGACCCACGCCGCCCTGCCGCCGATGCTCGACGCGCACAAGGGCACGGTCATCAACGTGGCCAGCGTGTCCGGCCTGCTGCCCGGCAGGGGCTCGACGTACTCGGCGTCCAAGGCATGGGTGATCGCCTTCTCCGAAGGGCTCGCCAACGGGCTCGGTGGCACCGGCGTCGGGGTCCACGCCCTGTGCCCCGGCTTCGTTCACACCGAGTTCCACGAGCGGGCCGGTATCGAGATGTCCGGTCTACCGTCCGTGATGTGGCTCGAGGTCGACGACGTGGTCCGTGACTGCCTCGCCGACGTCGCCAAGGACAAGGTCGTGATCGTGCCGAGCCTGCAGTACAAGGCGATGACCACCGCCAGCCGGCTGATGCCACGCAATCTGGTGCGCGCCATGACGAGGACCGTGGGCCGCGGTCGCGGCCGAACCTGATCGCCGGTGCGGGCACTGTTCGCCGTCGTCGTGACGGTTCTGCTCGTCGCGGTCTCGGGCTGCTCGGAGGAAGCGGCCCCCTCGGACACGTACGCGGCGCCGACCGCGAAAGTCGGGGAGTCACTACAAGTCTCGGGCTGGAACATCTCGGTGTCCAACGTGCGCTTCGAAGCCGAGCACGTCCTGGTCGACGTGGACGCCGCGCATTCGGGCGACGGCGAGCCGGTCGCACCCGAGTCGCTGCGATTCGGCCTGTACGGCGCGCTCGTCCATCCGATCGAGACGAACGGGCTCGGCGGCTGCCAGAACATCGACGCGCTCACCGTCACGCCGCTCGCGGCCCCGAGTCCCGACCGGCTCAGCGGCACGGTGTGTCTGGGCCCGCAGCGCGACCAGAGCCAGGTGCGCGGCGTCTACGTGTACTCACCGCAGGACCGGATGCCCGGCACCACCGTCGCCTACGCCGCGGCGTTCCCCGTCGGTCTGCTGCCCACCACCGACACCGAGACCGGTCTGACGCTCAAGTCCACCAGCCTCGAGGCGTTTCGTGCCGACGGCGCCCAGCTCAACCAGAGCGCGCTGGGTGACCCGGAGGCGTTCACGGGCAACGGCTACATGCTGCTCGGCCTCGACATCGACGGCCTGGCGAGCCGCTACCGCGAGGACTCCACGCGGCGCGGCGGCCCGCTGATGGTCGTCGCCGCACCCTCCCTGCCCGGTAAGGGACTGAGCTACGCATGCTCGGCATACGGGGCATCGGTGCTGGTACTGCCCGACGCGTCCCGCGAGGCGGTCGCGATGCGCGCCTCACTGTGCACCCAGGGTGAGATCAACAGTGCGCTGCTGTACGCGTCGGTGTCGGTGATCGGCACCCACGCCGCGCTGTGGACGCTGGAATGACGGATGCGCCGGGCCCCACCGAATGGGGTGAGGGTCCCGGGGTGGGGCCCTGGCCCGGTGAGCTGCCCGACGATCCCCGCTACGACCCGGAGCTGTTGCGCACCGGCGACACCCGCAACGTGGTGGACGCCTACCGCTACTGGACGCGCGAGGCGATCATCGCCGACATCGACCGGCGCAGACACCCGCTGCACATCGCGATCGAGAATTTCGGCAACGACGCCAACATCGGGGCGGTGGTCCGCACCGCCAACGCCTTTGCGGTGGACACCGTGCACATCGTGGGCCGGCGCCGGTGGAATCGCCGGGGCGCCATGGTCACCGACCGCTACCAGCGGTTGCGCCACCACGACAGCACCGCCGAACTGCTGGACTTCGCCGCGGCCGCGGGGCTGACCGCCGTCGCGGTCGACAACGTGCCCGGTGCGGTGCCGCTGGAACGCACCGCGCTTCCGCGCGACTGCCTGATGATCTTCGGGCAAGAGGGTCCCGGGATCACCGACGACGCGAAAACCGGTGCGCGACTTACGGTCTCAATTGCCGCGTTCGGCTCGACACGCAGCATCAACGCAGCGGTCGCCGCCGGGATCGCCATGCACGCCTGGATCGTCCAGCACGCCGACCTCAGTAGAGCCTGGTAGCCGGTCGCGCAGCAGCAGCCACACCGTGATCGCTGCGCTGAGCATCAGCGCCGCACCCACACCCGAGGCGATCGCCAGTCCGCTGCTGAAGGATTCGCGCGCCGCGTCGAGCAGCATTCCGGCCTGGTCGGCCGGCAGCGTGTCCGCGACGTCACGTGCCGCCGCCAGCGAGTCACGCGCCTGCGCGGCGATGCCCGACGGCAGGTTCGGTGGCAGGGCCAGGGTGCGGTACACCCCGGTCACGATGGACCCGATGACCGCGATGCCCAGCGCCATCCCGAGCTCGTAGGCGGTCTCGGAGACGGCGGCGGCCGCACCAGCGCGTTCCCGCGGAACGCTCGCCAGGATGACGTCGCTGGCGACGGTGAACGCCAGCCCGAGTCCGACGCCGACGACGAACAGCGAGAAGCCCAGCTGTGGGTAGGGAGTGTGCGGATGGATCGTGGTGAGCGTGGCCATCGCGACGCCGACCATGGCCAGGCCCGTCGTCAGGACGGCGCGCTGGGTCCAGCGGCGCACCGCGAAGCCGGCGAGCACACCGAACACGGTGGCGGTGAGCGCCGCGGGCAGTTCGGCCAGCCCGGCGCCCAGCGGACTGTAGCCCTGCACCAACTGGAAGTACTGGGACAGGAAGAACACCAGCCCCGAAAGGCCCAGCACCGACAGCAGATTCGCGCCGACCACCCCGGAGAACGCGCGGTTCGCGAACAGCCGGACGTCGATCAGCGGACTGGGCAGCCGCAGCTGCCTGCGCACGAACATCGTCAATGCCGAGGCGCCGACGAGGGCGGCCGCCGCCGCGGTGAGCTGCGGGCCGTGCGCCGCGGTCTCCTTGATCGCGTAGACCACGCTGAGGATGCCGGCCATCGACAACCCGACGCTGGGCAGATCCCATGGCCCGGGTTCGGGATTGCGGTGCTCGGGCAGCAACGTCAACCCGCCGATCAGCAACACCACCATCACCGGCACGTTGATCAGGAACACCGAACCCCACCAGAAGTGTTCGAGCAGTACGCCGCCCACCACCGGGCCGAGCGCGGCGCCGGCCGAGAACGCCGACGCCCACACGCCGACGGCCAGGCTGCGCTGCCGGGCGTCGGCGAAGATACCGCGGATCAACGCCAGGGTGGCCGGCGCCAGCGTCGCACCTGCCACACCCAGCAACGCGCGCGCGCCGATCAGTGCCTCGGCGGTGGGCGCGTACGCGGTGACGACGGACACCGCCGCGAAAAGCGTTGCACCACAGAGCAGCAGCCTGCGATGGCCGATGCGGTCGCCGAGGCTGCCCATCGTGATGAGCAGGCTGGCGAGCACGAACGAGTAGATGTCGCCGATCCACAGCAGCTCGGTGCCCGAGGTGTGGAGGTCGCTGCTGATGAACGGCGTCGCCAGCGCCAGCACCGTGCCGTCGATCCCGATGAGGAGGACCGCGAGGGTGAGGACGCCGAGCGCGAGCCAGCGACGGGTCATGAGTTCTGTACTCCGCTCAGAAGCAGTTCGGTGATCATGCGTTCGAAGTCCCGGCTCGCCGCGCGGCCGACCTGGATGCACCAGCCGGCGCCGCCGACGAGGCTGTACAGCGCCTCGGTCAGCCACGCCGCGGTCAGGTCGGGGCGGAACTCGCCGGTGCGCTGGCCGCGTTCGAACAACGCGGTGATCGCGGCGTCGATTTCGGTCCAGCCGTCGATCGACTGGTCGGCGTCGAGTTCCTGGCTCTGGCTGTAGAGCAGCGCCAGATACGGCGACACGGGCCTGCACGCGGCGACGAGCCGGCTCAGCGCCTCGGACGCCGAATCCTCGGGCAGCCGCGCGGATGCGACCGCCGCCCGCATCTCCGACATCGCCAGCTCGTCGAGGGCGGCCATCAACGCGGGCTTACCCGCGAAGTGCCGGTGCAGGGTGGCCCGGCTGACCCCGACGGCCGCCGCGATCTCGTCCTGCGTGGCGTTCGGGCGGCGGCCGAGGAAGTCCGCCGCGGCACGCAGCAGTGCCTCTCGATCGGTTGCCATGAAGCGAGAGTATCTCATTTGAGACATTAATGTCTCATGCTGCTGATCCGGACCGGTTTCCGAGGCGCGGCGGGTGAGGCAGGATCGACCCATGGATCAGCTGTGGGCCAATCGTGCGGCCAGCGCCGAAGCGGCGATCACCCAACGGCATCTGCGACGCCTCTGGGGACTGCCCGGCACCCAGCTCGGCGTGGTGGCCTGGCCGGCGGCCGCACCGCACAAGCGGTTCAAGACCTGGCACCACTGGTGGCAGGCCCACCTGCTGGACTGCCTGGTCGACGCGCAGCTGCGGGATCCCAATCCGGACCGCAGGCAGCGCATCGCCCGCCAGATCCGCGCGCACCGCCTGCGCAACGTCGGCCGGTGGGTCAACGACTACTACGACGACATGGCCTGGCTGGCGCTCGCCCTGGAACGTGCCGACCGGCTGGCGGGTGTGGCGCAACCGCGCGCCGAACGCACCCTGTGCGATCAGTTCGTCAACGCCTGGGTGCCCGAGGACGGCGGCGGCATCCCGTGGCGCAAGCAGGACCAATTTTTCAACGCCCCCGCCAACGGTCCGGCAGGCATCTTCCTCGCCCGTTATGACGACCGGTTACGGCGCGCCCAGCAGATGGCCGACTGGATCGACGAGGTGCTCATCGATCCGGAGACCCAGCTGGTCTTCGACGGCATCAAGGCCGGGTCACTGGTGCGCGCGCAGTACACCTACTGCCAGGGCGTGGTCCTCGGCCTGGAGACCGAGCTGGCCGTACGCACCGGCGACGACGAACACGCCATGCGGGTGTGCCGGCTGGTCGGCGCCGTCGCCGCGCACATGGCGCCCGACGGCATCCTCAAGGGCGCGGGCGGCGGCGACGGCGGCCTGTTCCACGGCATCCTCGCGCGTTACCTCGCCTTGGTCGCGACCACATTGCCCGAACGCACCCCCGAGGACACGGCGGCCCGCGACATCGCGCGCCGGCTCGTGCTCACCTCCGCCGAGGCGGCGTGGGACAACCGGCAGACCGTCGATGGGCTCCCGCTGTTCGCCGCCTTCTGGGAGCGCACCGCCGAGCTGCCCACCGCGCTCGGGCGACAGGCCCAGTCCGTCGAGGGCGCCGTCAACGCCTCGGAGATCCCGGAACGCGATCTGTCCGTGCAGCTCTCGGGATGGATGCTCATGGAGGCCGCGCACACCGTGAGCGGCGATCAGCCGTCCGACGAGGGATCCACCGGAACGTGACCGAAACGTCCACCCGCACCATCGGCTCGCTGCCCAGTCGGCTCAACCGGGACCCGAAGACCCCGCGGTCGACGGACAACCGCGCCGCCGCCCTGCTGCTCACGTTCACCGTGCTGGCCGTGCTGTGGGCGAATTCGCCTTGGGCGGAGACCTATTCGACGTTCTGGGACACCCACGTCGCGGTGAGCTTCGGTGAGTACCGCGCCGAGCTGTCGGTCAAGCACCTCGTCAACGACGGTCTGATGGCGTTCTTCTTCTTCATCGTCGGCTTGGAGGTCAAGAGCGAGTTCGTGATCGGCGAACTGACCGACCGGTCGCGGGCGGCGGTGCCGGTGGTGGCGGCGATCGCCGGGCTCATCGCACCCGCTGTCATCTTCCTCGTGTTCAACCCCTCCGGGGAGAACGCGCAGGCCTGGGGTGTGGTGATCTCCACCGACACCGCGTTCCTGGTCGGCGCGCTCGCGGTGATCAAGCCGAAATTCCCGGCGCGCCTGCGGATCTTCCTGCTGACGCTGGCGGTGGTCGACGACGTCGGCGCGCTCGGCGCGATCGCGCTGTTCTACACCGACGACCTGCAGGTCACCCCGCTGGCCGTCGCCGTGGTGCTCATCGTCGCGCTGAGCCTGGTGCGCAGGCTGCCCGCCCTGCGCGGACCCGCTTACGCCGTCCTGGGTTTCGCGCTGTGGATCGCGCTGTATCTGGCACACGTGCACCCGACGCTGGCCGGTGTGGCGGTGGCCGTGCTCATCCCGGTGTTCACCCCGGAGCGCCGGCAGGTCGAGCAGACCGTCGACCTGGTGCGCGCCTTCCGCCAGTCACCCAACCCGCACTACGCCCGCGCGGTGACCCGCGGTCTGCGCGAGTCGATCTCGATCAACGAGCGGCTGCAGACCACCGTCGGGCCTTACGTGTCGTTCGGGGT
Source organism: Mycolicibacterium litorale (assembly GCF_010731695.1). Lineage (NCBI taxonomy): Bacteria > Bacillati > Actinomycetota > Actinomycetes > Mycobacteriales > Mycobacteriaceae > Mycobacterium > Mycolicibacterium litorale. The sequence continues at coordinate 3,817,125 of NZ_AP022586.1, read as the reverse complement.
GCTGCCGATTTTCGCGTTGGCCAACGCGGGGGTGCACCTCGACGAGGACACCATGACGGCGGCGATGACCTCGACGCTGACGTGGGGCATCGTCGCCGGCCTGGTGCTCGGCAAGTTCGTCGGCATCACCGCGGCCACCGCGCTGATGCGCGCCACCGGCTGGGGACAGCTCGCCCCCGGGCTTTCGCTGCGGCGGGTGGCCGGGGGAGCGGTGCTGTCCGGAATCGGATTCACCATCTCGCTTTTCATCGTCGAGCTCGCCATCGACGACCCGGCCCGCCAGGACGAGGCGCGCGTCGGCGTGCTGATCGCCTCGGTGCTCGCATTCACGTTGGGCTGGGCGCTGTTCCGGATCACCGACTGGGTGAGCCCGCCGGATCCCGTCGGCCTGCACCTGGTGCGGCCGGTCGATCCACATCGCGACCACATCCGGGGTGATCCGAACGCACCGCTGGTCCTCGTCGAGTACGGCGACTTCGAATGCCCGTTCTGCGGCCGGGCCACCGGCGCCATCGACGAGGTCCGCGCCCACTTCGGCGACGACCTGCTCTACGTGTGGCGCCACTTCCCACTCGAACGCGCGCACCCGCGTGCCTTCGACGCCGCGCGGGCCAGTGAGGGCGCCGCCCGGCAGGGCAAGTTCTTCGACATGGCCCGTCAACTGTTCGGACACCAGGACGACCTGGAGTGGTCGGACATGTACCGCTACGCCGTCGCGATCGGACTCGACATCGAGCAGTTCGACCAGGACGTGCGGGTGCACGCCTCGAAGGTGCTGCACCGGGTGCAGGACGATGCGCAGGACGCCGAGGTGATGGACCTCAACTCCACACCCACGTTCTTCGTCAACGGCACACGGCACAAGGGACCGTGGGACGCCGCCAGCCTGATCCGTGCCCTCGAGGCCGGCAGACCCCCGCGCTGAGCGTTCGCTCAGAACACGCCTAGGTTGGTGGACGTGAGGGATGTGCTGGCCGATCTCGTGACGATCTGGCGTGCCGGAGGCACTGCGGCCTTGGCCACGGTGGTGCGCACCTTCCGGTCTGCCCCGCGGCCGCCGGGCGCCGCGATGGTGGTGAGCCCGGACGGCGCCGCCAGCGGTTCGGTGTCCGGCGGCTGCGTCGAAGGCGCCGTCTACGAACTGGGCAACGAGGTGATCGCCGACGGTGTCGCGCGGCTGGAGCGCTACGGCGTCAGTGACGACGACGCGTTCGCCGTCGGGCTCACGTGCGGCGGCATCCTCGACGTCTTCGTCGAACCGGTCTCGCGGCGGACGTTCCCCGAACTGGCCGACGTGGCCGCCGACATCGACGAGCACCGCCCAGTCGCGGTTGCCACCGTGATCACGCACCCCGACACCGCATGGGTGGGCCGGCGGATCGTGGTGCGCACCGAGGAGGTGTCGGGGAGCCTCGGTTCGCCGCGCGCCGACGCGGCCGTGACCGACGACGCGCGGGGACTGCTGGCGACCGGCCGCAGCGAGGTGCTGACCTACGGCCCCGACGGGGAACGCCGCGGTGAGGGCATGGAGGTGTTCGTCGCCGCGCACGCGCCGAGGCCGCGGATGCTGGTGTTCGGCGCCATCGACTTCGCCGCCGCGGTCGCCCGGCAGGGTTCGCTGCTCGGCTACCGGGTCACGGTGTGCGACGCCCGGCCGGTGTTCGCGACGGCCGCGCGGTTCCCGACCGCCGACGAGGTCGTCGTCGAATGGCCGAACCGCTACCTGGCCGCCCAGGCCGAGGCGGGCGCCCTCGACGGTCGCACCGTCATCTGCGTGCTGACCCACGACCCGAAGTTCGACGTCCCGCTGCTCGAAGTGGCACTGCGGCTGCCCGAGGTCGGCTACATCGGGGCCATGGGATCCCGCCGCACCCATGACGACCGGCTGCAGCGGTTGCGCGAGGCCGGGCTGACCGACGAGGAACTCGCCAGGCTGGCCAGCCCGATCGGCCTGGACCTCGGGGCGCGCACCCCGGAGGAGACCGCGGTGTCGATCGCCGCGGAGATCATCGCCCGCCGGTGGGGCGGCACCGGGCGTCCGCTCGGCGACGTCGGCGGACGCATCCACCATGAACAGGACGAGCACAGCAGTTCCGTGAACTGACCCGAGATGCCATGCTGAGCGGTATGGATCAGTACCGGCGCGATGACCTGGTGTTCGACGTCCGCGATGCCGGCCCGCCCGATGGGCCGGTCGTCGTACTGCTGCACGGGTTCCCGCAGCGCAACACCAGCTGGGACGCGATCATCGAGCGGCTCACCGCCCAGGGGTACCGCTGCCTGGCGCCCAACCAGCGGGGGTACTCGCCGGGCGCGCGGCCGCAGCGGCGCCGCGACTACCGGCTGCCCGAACTGATCGCCGACGTCGGCGCGCTGATCGACGCGAGCGGCGCCGAACGTGTCCACCTCGTGGGCCACGACTGGGGCGCCGCGGTCGCGTGGGGCGTCGCCGCGGAGATGCCCGAGCGGCTGGCCACGGTGACGCCGGTGTCGGTACCGCACCCCGCGGCGTTCCTCAAGGCCATTCCGACCAGCAGGCAGGGGCTCGCGTCCTGGTACATGTACTTCTTCCAGCTGCCCTGGCTGCCGGAGCGGCTGCTGATGAGCCGCGGCGGCGGGGTGGCGAAGGCGTCGCTGACCCGGATGCGGCAGACCCCGGCGCTCGCCGAACGCGACATCTCCGCGATGCAGGAACCGGGTGCGCTGACCGCCGGCCTGAACTGGTACCGGGCCATGCCGCTGATGGATCCGCGCGCCACCGGCGGCAAGATCACGGTGCCGACGATGTTCGTGTGGAGTGACGACGATCCCGCGCTGCTGGCCAAAGGCGCCTACGACACCGAGCGATACGTGTCGGGGGAGTACCGGTTCGAGATCATGTCGGGCGCGTCGCACTGGATTCCCGAGGAGCGCCCCGACGAGCTCGCGGGTCTGCTTCTGGACTGGTTCGCCGCCCACCCGACCGCCTGAGGCTGGCGAGGTCGGGTTAGGTTGAGGCGGTGACGGATTCCGGAAAGCCCAGCATCGAATTCCCCGCCCGTATCGGTGTGTGGTGGGCCAGCGAGACCTGGTCGATCACCGATGCGCAGGACGTGGCGCGGGAGATCGAGGCGCTCGGCTTCGGTTCGCTGTTCATCCCCGAGGTGACGGGCAAGGAGTGCCTGACGCAGTCGGCGGCATTCCTGGCGGCCACCGACCGGCTGGTGGTCGGCACCGGCATCGCCAACATCCACATCCGGCTGCCGTCGGCCGCCGAGACCGGTGGGCGCACGCTCAACGCGCTGCACCCGAACCGCTTCGTCCTCGGGCTCGGGGTCAGCCATGCCCCGCTGGTCGAACACGCGATGGGCGGCACCTACGCCAAGCCGCTGGCGACGATGCGCACCTACCTCGAGAAGATGGCCGCGGTGTCCGAAGCCATCGAACCCGGCGCGCCGCGGCCGGTCCGGCTGCTCGCCGCGCTCGGCCCGAAGATGATCGAGCTGTCCGGCACCCACGCCGACGGCGCCCACCCGTACCTCGTCACGCCGGAGCAGACGCGCACCACGCGCGAGATCCTCGGGCCGGACAAGTGGATCGTCTCCGAGCAGGCCGTCGCGACCGGCGGCGACGATGCCGACCAGCTGCGCCGCGCCCACCAGCACCTCGACGTCTACAGCGGGCTGCCGAACTACCGGAACTCGTGGCTGCGCCAGGGATTCGACGAATCCGATCTGGTGCGTGGCGGTTCGGACCGGTTGGCACGCGGTGTCGTCGGCATGGGCTCGGTCGAGCAGGCCGCCGCGTCGGTCACCGCCCATCTCGACGCCGGCGCCGACCACGTGGTGGTGCAGGTGCTCGGTGACAATCCGATGGCCGATCCACGGCCGGCGCTGCGCGAGCTCGCCGAGGCGCTGGGGCTCAAGGGCTAGCGCGGCGGGGCCGACAGCTGCGCCTTGACGGTGCGCGTCAGCGCGTCGCCCAGGATCTCGTTCTCGCCGGCGAACAGACCGTCGAGTGCGAGCTTGGCCACCACACCCGGGTCGGTCTTCTGGTCGGCGGGTACGTAGGGCACCATGTCGGTGTCCATGTAACCGACGTGCAGTGCTGCGACGTGAATACCCTTCGGCGCCAACTCCGTTCGCACCGCATCGGTCAGCGCCCAACCGGCGGCCTTGGCGGCGGCGTACGCACCGCTGGTCGGCGGATGCGCCCACGACAGCACCGACAGCACGTTGAGGATCGCTCCGCCTCCCGATGAAGCACCGTTGCGTTCGATGATCGGCGCGAACGCGCGGATCACCTGCAGGGTGCCGAAGTAGTGCGTCTCCATCTCGAGGCGGATGTCGTCGAGCGCGCCGTCGAGCAGCGTGGAGCGGGTGGAGACCCCGGCGTTGTTGATGACGACGGTGACGTCGGAGGCCAATTCGGCAGCGCGCCGGATCGATTCGGGATCGGTGATGTCGAGCTGTACGGGTATCACCGCGGGCAGGTCGACGGTCTCGGGGCGGCGGGCGCCGGCGTAGACCTTGGCGCCGCGGGCGACGAGTTGTTCAGCGAACCGCCGACCCAATCCGCGGTTGGCACCGGTCACCAGGGCGACGACGTTCTCAGTGTTCATGATGCTCTCTCCTTCTGCGTCGCAACGGTTTCAGCGATCAGCGCCCGGGCAGGCGGTCGGTGACCTCTTGCAGAATCCACTCGTTCCCGTCCGGGTCGTGGAACGACGCGTACGACGCGTAGCTGCGGCGTTCGGGATCCGGTCCCGGCACGCGCGCCGCCGTCCCCGCGTGGTTGAACACACCGGTGACGTCGTGGAAGACCTCGCTCACCTCGACGCCTCGCTCGGCGAGCTCCGTGCGGGCCGCTTCGATGTCGGTGACGACCAGGTACAGGCCCTGCGTGGAGCCCGGCGTGGCCGTCGTGACACCGTCACCGAAGATGACCGAGGCGGACGACCCGGGTGGGGTCACCTGGATGACCCGATACCCCTCTGCCACAGGGAAATCGGCGTCCAGTCGCCACCCCAGTGCCTCATAGAAGTCCTTGGCCTTGTCGGCGTCCGAGACGGGTACCACGATGACTTCGAGTTTCAGATCCATGACGGCTCCTACATTTCTGTGGGTTCGAGCCGTGGCACAGAAGTCGCGGTTCGGACTGTGTCAGCCGGATCGTACCGGCGTGTCCGGATGAACGTCGGCGGTGACAGGGTTCATTCCCGGCCCCGTCGAGGCCCGTCGTCGGTACTGTCCCAGGCAGCCCTCGAGGAGCGGAGCGCGCACATGACAGGTCCGGCAGAAGCCGAACAAGATCCGCACGACCCGGCTGTCGCCGGCCTACCTCCTCGGCGAGGAGTAGCGCGCATGGACGCCGTCCCCATCGACCCCACGCGGCACACCTTCGCCGTCGGCGTCGTCGGCGGTCCCACCGTGGTGATCGATTACGGTGGAACACGTTTCGTGACCGATCCGACGTTCGACGAACCACGCGACTTCGGCAACATGGCCAAGCTGGAGCCGCCTGCGGTGCCGGCAGCCGGCCTCGGACCGGTCGACGCGGTGCTGCTCAGTCACGACGACCACCACGACAACCTCGATGTCGCCGGCCGGCAGTGGGCGACCACCGCGGTTCCGTTGATCGTGACGGGGCCCGGCGCCGCGACCCGCCTCGGCGCACCCGCGCTGGGCCTGCCGACCTGGGACAGCACCGAAGTGGCACGTGCGGACGGCGCCGGGCGCATCACCGTCACCGCGGCACCCGCCGTCCACGGTCCACTCGACGGAACCCGGGACGCCTCCGGGCATGTCAACGCTGAGGTGACGGGCTTCGTGCTGCGGGCAGCGGGCCTGCCGACGGTGTACGTCAGCGGCGACAACGCGTCGCTGGCCCCCGTCGTGGAAATCGCACGGCGATTCCCGGACATCGACGTCGCCGTGCTCTTCGCGGGCGCGTCTCGGCTGCCCACCAAGAATCAGGGCCGCCCGCTGACGCTGACCGGGCCCCGGGCTGCGGACGTCGCTGCGGCGCTTGGGGTTTCCCGTGTCGTGATCGCCCATATCGCGGGATGGTCGATCTACAGCGAGGACTTCTCCGACGTGCGGACCGCATTCGACGAGGCGGGCATCGCGGACCGCATCGTCTCGAGCGGCGCAGGATTCTGGTCGTTGCTGTGAGCTTGCGCCTCCCAGTAACGAGGGAATCGGTCCTACTCGGCCGGATGTCTGCGCACACAGAATCGGTTCCACGGAGCGACACCCAGATCGAGGAGCACCGATGACAACACCACTGACCGAACTGGGCGTACGCCTGCCCGTGATCGCCGCGCCGATGGCGGGCGGCGCCACGACCACCGCGATGGTGATCGCCGCCGCGGAGGCCGGAAGTCTCGGACTGCTCGCCGCGGGCTACAAGACCCCCGAAGCCCTGCAGGCCGAGATCACCGCTGTGCGCGCCGCGCCAGTTCCGTTCGGTGTCAACGTCTTCGCCCCGAACCCGGTGCCCATCGACGCCGCGGCCTACCGCCGGTACGCGGACCTGATCCGCGCCGAGGCCGACCGGTACGGTCTCACCCTGCCCGCGGAGCCCCGCGACGACGACGATGCGTTCGACGCGAAGATCGACCTGCTCCGCTCAGACCCGGTGCCCGTCGTGAGCTTCACGTTCGGGCTGCCGGCAGGTGACGTCATCCGGGCACTGCAGCAGGCCGGCACCACCGTCGTACAGACCGTCACGTCGGCCCGGGAAGCCGAAGCCGCCGCGTCCGCGGGTGTCGACATGCTGGCCGTGCAGGCCGCGGTCGCCGGGGGGCACTCGGGCACCTTCACACCCGACCGGATGCCCGCGCCGCTGGCGCTCACCGATCTGGTCGCGCAGGTCACCGCCGCCGTCGCGCTGCCCGTGATCGCCGCCGGCGGGCTGGGCACCGCCGGCGACGTCGCCGCGGTGCTGCGTGCCGGCGCCTCGGCGGCCGCGGTCGGGACGGTGCTGCTGCGCGCCGACGAGAGCGGCGCGTCGGCCACCCACAAGGCCGCGCTGAACAATCCGTCGCGTACCGAGACCGTCCTCACCCGCGCCTTCACCGGACGCCCGGCGCGCGGACTGCGCAACCGGTTCATCGACCGGTACGAGCCGTCGGCGCCGTTGGGCTATCCCGCCCTCCACCACCTGACGAGTCCGCTGCGCAAGGCGGCGGCCGCCGCGGGTGACGCGGACGTCGTCCACCTGTGGGCGGGCACCGGCTACCGGCACGCCGCCGAGAAGCCGACGGCGACGATCCTGACCGATTTGGCGGGGGAGGTTTAGGCCGGATCGATCGGCGGCGCGGCGATCCCCGCCCGCTTGGCGGCGCGGCGACGCTTGTAGTACTCGATGAACATCGGCGCGACCGAGGCCAGCACGATGGCGATGAAGATCGGCTCCAGCAGCTTCTGGATGATCTCGAACTGGCCGAGCGTGTAGCCCAGCAGTGTGAGCCCGATGCCCCACACGACCGCGCCGAGGATGTTGTACAGCGCGAACACCGGATAGCTCATCCGGGCGGCACCGGCGGTCAGCGGTGCCAGCGTACGAACGATCGGCACGAACCGGGCGATCACGATCGCGAACGGGCCGCGCGTCTCGAAGAACAGGTGCGCCTCGTCGAGGTACTTCTGCTTGAGGAAGCGGGCGTCCGGCTTGAACATCGCCGTCCCCAGATTCCGCCCGATCCAGTATCCGACCTGCCCACCCAGGATCGCTGCGATCGGGATGAACACCAGCAGCTGCCACAGCTGGAAGTTGATCGTCTCGCCGCCCTCGTCGGCCACCGCGGCCGTCCCGGCGGCCAGCATGCCCGCCACGAACAGCAGCGAGTCACCGGGCAGGATCGGGAACAGCACCCCGGATTCGACGAAGATCACGACCAGCAGGCCCACCAGCGCCCAGGTCCCGAAGTAGCCGAGCAGAGTCATCGGATCCAGGAAGTCGGGCATGAGGGCCAGATGGGTGGTCGTCATGGGTACCCAAGATACCGGCCGAAAATGGCAGCTAGCCGGTGCGCATTCACCCAACGGCGCCGGGCTGCCCTCACTAGTGTCCACATCATGTCCACGCACAGAGCCATCCATGTCGCCGCCGCGGGAGAGCCGTTGACCCTCGTGGACGTCGAGACACCCGCGCCGCCGCCCGGCCACCTGCGCATCGACGTCGCCGCGTGCGGCGTGTGCGGAACCGACCACGGCTTCGTCAACGGCGGTTTCCCCGGCCTGAACTGGCCGATCACGCTGGGGCACGAGATCGCGGGCACGGTCGCCGAGGTCGGTGACGGCGTCGACCAGTTCTCGGTCGGCGACCGGGTGGCCGTCGGCTGGTTCGGCGGGAACTGCAACACGTGCATCCCGTGCCGCCGAGGGCTCTTCATGCAGTGCGTGAACATGCAGGTGCCCAGCTGGCACTATCCCGGCGGCTACGCCGAAACGGTCACCGTGCCCGCCACGGCGCCCGCCCGGATCCCCGAGGAGCTTTCGTTCGTCGAGGCCGCACCGATGGGCTGCGCCGGCGTCACCACCTTCAACGGCCTTCGGCAGACCAGGGCGCGCGCCGGTGACCTGGTGGCGGTCCTCGGCATCGGCGGGCTGGGCCACCTCGGCGTGCAGTTCGCGCGGGCGATGGGCTTCGAGACTGTCGCGATCGCCCGTGGCGCGGCCAAGGAGGAGGACGCCCGAGCGCTGGGCGCCCACCACTACATCGACTCCACCGCCGGGGACGTCGCCTCGGAGCTGCAGAAGCTCGGCGGGGCCGCGGTGGTGCTGGCGACGGCGGCCAGCTCGGCCGCGATGGGTCAGACCATCGGCGGCCTCGGCCCGCAGGGCGAGCTGATCACCGTCGGCGTCACCCCCGAGCAGCTGCCGATCAGCCCGCTGGACCTGATCAACGCGGGCCTGTCGGTGACCGGACACCCCTCGGGCACTTCGCGTGACGTCGAGGAGACGATGCACTTCGCCGTGCTGTCCGGGGTGCGGGCGCAGATCGAGGAGCGGCCGCTGGCCGAGGCCGCCGAGGCCTACGCCGCGATGGACGAGGGCCGCGCGCGGTACCGCATGGTCCTCACGATGTGATCATGCGGCGATAGGGGGATACTTCCTGGTATGCCGATCGCCACGCCCGAGGTCTACGCCGAGATGCTGGACCGCGCCAAGCAGCACTCGTTCGCCTTCCCCGCCATCAACTGCACGTCGTCGGAGAGCGTCAACGCCGCGATCAAGGGGTTCGCCGACGCCGGCAGCGACGGCATCATCCAGTTCTCCACCGGCGGAGCGGAATTCGCGTCCGGCCTCGGGGTCAAGGACATGGTGACCGGTGCCGTCGCGCTGGCCGAGTTCGCCCATGTGATCGCCGCGAAGTACCCGATCACCGTCGCCCTGCACACCGACCACTGTCCGAAGGGCAAACTCGACACCTACGTGCGCCCGCTGCTGGCGATCTCCGCCGAGCGGGTGGCCGCCGGGGGCAATCCGCTGTTCCAGTCGCACATGTGGGACGGATCGGCCGTCCCGATCGACGAAAACCTCACGATCGCACAGGAACTGCTCAAGCAGGCCGCGGCAGCCAAGATCGTGCTGGAGGTCGAGATCGGCGTCGTCGGCGGCGAGGAGGACGGCGTCGAGTCGGAGATCAACGACAAGCTGTACACCACCGCCGATGACTTCGAGAAGACCGTCGACGCGCTCGGTACCGGCGAACACGGGCGGTACCTGCTGGCCGCGACGTTCGGCAACGTGCACGGGGTGTACAAGCCGGGCAACGTCAAACTCAAGCCGGAGGTGCTGGCCGAGGGGCAGAAGGTGGCCGCCGCGAAGCTCGGATTGGCGTCGGACGCACAACCTTTCGACTTCGTGTTCCACGGCGGTTCCGGCTCGTTGAAGTCGGAGATCGAGGATTCGCTCCGCTACGGCGTGGTCAAGATGAACGTCGACACCGACACCCAGTACGCGTTCACCCGCCCGATCGCCGCGCACATGTTCACCAACTACGACGGTGTGCTCAAGATCGACGGCGAGGTGGGCAACAAGAAGGTCTACGACCCGCGCAGCTATCTGAAGAAAGCCGAGGCGGGGATGAGCGAACGCGTCATCGAGGCCTGCCGGGACCTCCACAGCGAGGGCCGCTCGGTCACCGCGGGTTAGGGCGACGGGGCCTGGCAGATCTTCCACTGGTCGTCGCGGAACTCGAGGTCGAAGCTGCGGGTCGAGCGGGTCTGCGGGGCGTAGGCCATGAACGCGGTGACGTTGGCCTCGGCGTGGTCGCCGTTCACGACGATCTGGTCGATGCTGGCGACCACCGGGTACTGCTTGGCCGCCGCAACCCGCTTGTGGGTCTCCTCCCACGCCTTGTCGTCGTAGTTGACGTAGCTGTCGCGTTTGGCGCCGCAGGTGATGCCCCGCAGGGTGGCCAGGTCGCCGTTCTGGATGGCGACGTCGAACTGCTCGATCGTCGCCCGGACCTGGTCCTCCTGCGAGGACGCCGACCCGGATCCGCGGGTCAGCAGGATGGTGCCGAGGATCGCGATGGCCACCAGCGCCGCGATCACCAGGACGACGGCCACCACCCAGCCCCAGCTGCGCCGGCCCTGCTGCTGCTGCGGCGGGCGCGGCGCGTCTCCGCGCGGCGGGATGACCTGGGGCCCTGCGGCCTTCTGCGCGGCGAACGGGTCGGTGGCTGATCCGCCGTGGCCGGCCTCCGACCGCGGGAACACCTCGGTGGCGGGGTCCGGCGGGGGGTCGATCTTCTGGGTGGATCCCGCGTCGAAGCTCGACGGTGCGGTGAAGCGACGCTCGGCGTCGGCCGGTTCGGGCGGCTGCCGGTCCGGTGTCTGCGACGCGATGATCTCGGTGGCGGGTTCGTGGTCGGCGGACGGCGACGGCCGGGTCTCGTCGTCCGGACCGGTCTGCTCACCGGGACCACCCGCTGCCGACGGCACGGCCGGCTCGTCGCCCTGTTGGGGCCCTCGTGGGTTCGACATCCCTGCTGCGTTCCTCCTCCAACGACGCTACCGATGGAGCTTATCGAGCGAACCGAGCCGATGAGCGCACGCCGCGACGAGCACGGCACAATGTGTTCCATGACGCGGATGGGTGATCTTCTCGGACCGGACCCGGTACTGCTTCCGGGAGATCCCGAGGCGGAAGCGGAACTGGACGCCGACGAGAACCCGGCGATCGTCGCGGCCGCTCATCCGTCGGCGTCGGTGGCGTGGGCGGCGCTTGCCGAGGACGCGCTGGCCGACGACAAAGCCATCACCGCGTATGCCTACGCCCGCACCGGCTACCACCGCGGACTCGACCAGTTGCGCCGCAACGGGTGGAAGGGCTTCGGGCCGGTGCCCTACCGGCATGAGCCCAACCGCGGTTTCCTGCGGTGCGTGGCCGCACTGGCCCGCGCGGCGGACACGATCGGTGAGACCGACGAATACCAGCGGTGCCTCGACCTGCTCGACGACTGCGACCCCTCGGCGCGGGCGGAACTCGGTCTGAGCTGAAGTCTGCTCGCCGAGATCGAGTATTCGCGCGGGACGGCTCGACCTACCAGTCGTTCTTCTCACAGCTGCTGCAGTCCGACGCGCCCGACGGTGGCTCCACCTGCACCGTCGCGTGGTCCAACCCGCGGGCGGCCAGCACCGCGCGGGCGTCGTCGAGCACCCGAGCCGAATCCCGCTCCGACGTCAGATGCGCGGTGACGACGTCCTTGCCCGGGACCAGTGTCCACACGTGCAGATCGTGCACCTCGGTCACGCCGTCGACCGCGCACAGCGCTGTCCGCAGCTCGTCGACGTCGATGTGCGTCGGCGACGACTCCGACAGAATCCGCAGCGCCGCCCGCGCCAGCGAGATCGCCCGCGGTAGCACCCACAGCGCGACGAACACCGCCACCACCACGTCGGCGTACGGCCATCGCGTCGTGACCGTCACGATGCCCGCGATCAGCACACCGACGCTGCCGACCGTATCGGCGACGACCTCCATGTAGGCGCCCTTGACCGCGAGGCTGTCCTTCGAATGTGAGCGCAGCAGCAGGACGACGACGGCGTTGGCGGCCAACCCGGCCAGCGCCACCACGATCATCGGGACGCCGGGGATCTCCGGTGCGTCACCGAGCCGCTCGATCGCCTCGTAGAGGATGAACGCCGCCATCGCGAGCAGCAGCGCCGCGTTCGCCACCGCGGTGAACACCTCCGCGCGGTGCCAGCCGTACGTCCTGGCCGCCGAGGCGCTGCCGCGCCGGGCGAGCAGCACCGCCGTCAGCCCCATGAACATCGCCACGAGGTCGGTCAGCATGTGTCCGGCGTCGGCGAGTAGGGCGATCGAGTTGATCCACAGCGCCGTCGCGAGTTCGAGGGCGAAGAACGCGGTGAGTATCGCCGCGGCGATCAGCATCCGGCTGACGCGGGTGTCGGCCCCGTGGTGGTGATCGTGTCCCGCGCCCATGCCAGCAATCTATGCGTAAAGTCGCATATATCGCAAGAGTCCCGCCGGGACAGCTACAGCCAGGCCGACCAGAAGCGGGTCAGCTGACCGCCGATCGACACCAGCGCGCTCGGCACCCCCGACAGCTCGGTCAGCCAGTACACGGCGCCGAAGAACCACTGGTTGAGCGCCGGTGCCAGCAGCAGGATCAGCAGGATGAAGAAGCCCCACTGTTTGACGGGCTGCAGCGCCCGCTGCGTATCGGGGCTCAGATGCGGCTCGAGCGCGTTGTACCCGTCCAGTCCGGGGATCGGCAGCATGTTCAGCACGAACGCGGTCACCTGTAGGAACCCGAGGAACGCCACCGCCGCCCAGAACACGCCGCGGGCCGGGTCGTAGAGCAGCCGCGTCAAGCCCAGCAGCAGCACCGCCAGCACCAGGTTCGCCGTCGGTCCGGCCAGGCTGATCAGCGTCTTCTGCCGCGCCGTCATCCACGAGGTCCGCAGATAGACGGCCCCGCCGGGCAGTCCGATACCGCCGAGCGCGATGAACAGCACCGGCAGCCCGAGCGACAACATCGGGTGGGAGTACTTCAGCGGGTTGAGCGTCAGGTAGCCGCGCATCTCGACGTCGCGGTCGCCGAACCGCCACGCGGTGAACGCGTGCCCGAACTCGTGCAGCGACAGCGACACCAGCCAGCCCGCGATGACGAAGACGAACACGCCGGCGTAGGCCAGCGGCCGGACCGTGTCCGCGGCGATCCACGCCAGGGCGCCGCCGGCGGCGGTGATCGCCAGGACCGCGAGGAAGACAGGGCTCGGCCGCACCGACTGGCGCAGCGGGCGGATGCTCACGATTCGACGTTACCGGCCCTCAGCCCACCCGCAGCCAGCCTTCGATGTGCCGGTAGAACGTCGACCGCTTGACCTCGCGGGCGCCGTCGACCCCGTCGCGGACCACGCGCGCGCCTGTCGTCCCCAGCTGTGCGGCCCGCCCCGCCACCCAGCGGCCCGGGCGGCCCCGGCGGGAGAGCACCGCCGCCCGCAGGCCCGGCATCTCCGACGTCGGTTCGATCCGCACGCCGGCGACCTCCCCGGTGAACAGCGTCGTGTCGTCGACGACGCCCTCTCCGACCAGCGGCGACCCCCGCCACTCGGCGGACCCGACGATCGCCATGCCTGCGTCGTCGCGGATGAGCGGCACCCGCCGCGCCACGCCGCTCAGCGCCGTGCGGGCCGACAGGAACCCCGTCGCGGCGGCCAGCTCGACGCCGAGGCGTTCGGTGCGCATCAGCCTGGTCAGGACCGTGGCGACATCGGCGCCGCCGCCCACCACGACGAGCCGCCGCGCACCGGCCGAGGCGGCGTCCACATCCGCGGATCCCGCCACGTCGACAACGTCCAGCCCGCGGAGACCGCGCGGTACGCGGCGCTCGCCGAACCGGAGGACGACGACCTCCGCGGCACCCTCACTGGCACTCAAAACAGCTCCTCCCGACCTGCTGGGATAGGGTGTGTCACCGGCTGCACCACATCAAGCGGGAGATTAAGCCATGCCGGCAATCGTGCTCATCGGCGCCCAATGGGGCGACGAGGGCAAAGGAAAGGCCACCGATCTACTCGGTGGCCGCGTGCAGTGGGTCGTGCGATACCAGGGCGGCAACAACGCCGGTCACACCGTCGTGCTGCCCACAGGCGAGAATTTCGCCCTGCACCTCATTCCGTCGGGGATCCTCACCCCCGGCGTCACCAACGTGATCGGCAACGGCGTCGTCGTCGACCCCGGGGTGCTGCTCACCGAGCTCAGGGGCCTGGAGGACCGCGGCGTCGACACCGAACGCCTGCTGATCTCCGCCGACGCCCACCTGCTCATGCCGTACCACGTGGCGATCGACAAGGTCGTCGAGCGCTGGGCGGGCAGCAAGAAGATCGGCACCACCGGCCGCGGTATCGGTCCCTGCTACCAGGACAAGATCGCGCGCATCGGCATCCGCGTCGCCGACGTGCTCGACCCGGTGCAGCTGGCCGAGAAGATCGAGGCCGCGCTGGAGTTCAAGAACCAGGTGCTGGTCAAGATCTACAACCGCAAGGCGCTCGACGCCGCCGAGGTGGTCGACAACCTGCTGGAGCAGGCGGAGGGGTTCAAGCACCGCATCGCCGACGCCCGACTGCTGCTCAATTCCGCCCTCGAACGCGGCGAGACGGTACTGCTGGAGGGTTCGCAAGGCACGCTGCTCGACGTCGACCACGGCACCTATCCGTTCGTGACGTCGTCCAACCCCACCGCGGGCGGTGCGGCGGTCGGTTCGGGCATCGGGCCCACCCGCATCACCACGGTGCTGGGCATCCTCAAGGCCTACACCACCCGCGTCGGCTCCGGCCCGTTCCCCACCGAACTGTTCGACGAGTACGGCGCCTACTTGGCGAAGACCGGCGGGGAGGTCGGGGTGACCACCGGACGCGCCCGCCGCTGCGGCTGGTTCGACGCGGTGATCGCGCGGTACGCGACCCGGGTCAACGGCATCACCGACTACTTCCTGACCAAACTCGACGTGCTCTCCAGCCTCGAGACGGTGCCGGTGTGCGTCGGCTACACGGTGGACGGCAAGCGCACCGACGACATGCCGATGACGCAGAGCGACATCGCGCGGGCCGAACCGATCTACGAGGAACTGCCGGGCTGGTGGGAGGACATCTCCGGGGCGCGGGAGTTCGACGATCTGCCCGCCAAGGCGCGCGACTACGTATTGCGGCTCGAAGAGCTTGCCGGAGCCCATGTTTCGTGTATCGGTGTCGGCCCGGGGCGCGATCAGACGATCGTGCGCCGCGACGTGCTGGCGGCCGGTCGGTGACCGACCCGCATCTCGAAGATCCTGAATACGACCGCCACGGCGGGTTCCCGAACTTCCAGCCCGCCACGCCCGGACCGGGTTTCGGACGGTTCCTCTCCGCGATGCGCCGCGCCCAGGATCTGGCGGTTTCCGCGGACCCGGACAGCGAAACATGGGATCGCGCAGCCGATCTCGTCGAGGAACTGGTGGGGCTGCTCGGCCCGACCGAGGCCGCCGAAGGTGTCGGGCCGGCCAACCGGGTGCCGTCCCTGCCCGGCGCGGGCAGCCTGCTCATGCCGCCCTACCACGTCACCAAGTTCGACTCCGACGGCGTCGAGCTGACCGTGCAGTTCAGCCGCTACCACGTCGGCGGCAACTACGCGGTGCACGGCGGTGTGTTGCCGCTGATGTTCGATTCGACGTTCGGCATGGTCATCCACGCCACCGGCCGGCCGATCAGCCGCACCGGTTTCCTGCACGTCGACTACCGCAAGATCACCCCCATCGACGTCCCGCTCACCGTGCGCGGGTGGGTGCGTGAAGCCGAGGGGCGCAAGGCGTTCGTCAACGCCGAACTGCGGGATGCCGACGAGAACCTGTTGGCCGAGGCGAACGGCCTGATGATCAGACTGCTGCCCGGCCAGCCGTGACGCCCCGCGCGCTGTCGACTCCCCGCGCGGCGGCGCTGGCCGGTGTGGTGTTCGCGGTGTTGTTCGGTGCGGCACTGATTCTCATCCGCACCGCCCTGCCCGAGGGCGCCGAACCCGGTTCACAGTGGGTCGACGGCGGCGAGCACCGGTTGCGGGTGGCTGCGCTGCTGATGCCGTTCGCGGGCATCGCTTTCCTGTGGTTCATCGGGGTGATCCGCGACGGCTTCGGCCGTTACGAGGACAAGTTCTTCGCCACCGTGTTCCTCGGCAGCGGGCTGCTGTTCCTGGCGATGATGTTCGTCGCCGCCGGCATCGGCGCGGCGCTCGAGGGCATCGGACCGCACCTCGACGCGTCGACCCGTGCGGCCGCGATGGCCTTCGGACAGTCGCTGGCCCTTGTGGTTTCGAAGACCTACGCGCTGCGGATGGCGGCGGTGTTCATGATCTCGGTGGCCACGATCTGGCTGCGGACGGGGCTGATGCCGCGGCCGCTCGCGTGGGGGACCTACGTGGTGGCGCTGGCGCTCATGGCGGCCGCGGAGGTGAGCATGTGGCTGACGCTGGCGTTTCCGGCGTGGGTGCTGGTGATCAGCGTGCTGCTGTTCGGCGGCCGGCTCACTCCGACGCGACCCGCAGGGCCGACGCCGGACACAGCCTGACCGCGGCGCGGGCGTTCTCCAGCTCGCCGTCGGGCACCGGATCGGCAAGCAGGACCACGATGCCGTCGTCGTCCTGGTCGAACACCTCCGGCGCGCTCATCACGCAGTTGCCCGCACTGATGCAGGCGTCGCGGTCCGCTTCGATCTTCATCGCGTCCTCACCATCCCACCAGCAACGACCGTAGCCCGTAAATGAAGTGGAACGACCGGAACTCGACATCCTCGAACGGTTCGGCCAGCGCCAGCGTCGGGAACCGGCGCAGCAGCGCCGGGAGCGCGATCCGGATCTCCATCCGGGCGAGCGGCGCACCGAGGCAGTGGTGCACACCGTGGCCGAACGCCAGGTGTCCTGGTGCGCCGCGGTGGATGTCGAGGGTGTCCGGGGCGCCGACGAAGCCGGGATCGCGGTTGGCCGACGGGAGCGAGACGAACACCAGCTGCCCCTTGGCGATCGGCACACCGGCGACCTCGACGTCGGTGGTGGTGATGCGCGGGATCCCGCTGTGCACGATCGACAGCCACCGCAGCAGCTCCTCGACCGCGGGACCCACCGCCGCCGGATCGTCGCGCACCGCGGCCAGCTGCTCGGGGTGGCGCAGCAGCGCGAGCACGCCGAGCCCGAGCATGTTGGAGGTGGTCTCGTGCCCGGCGAGCAGCAGCAGCCCCGCGATGCCGACCAGTTCGTCGTCGGTCAACTCGTCGCCGTGTTCGCGCACCAGCATTCCGAGGATGTCGTCGCCCGGTGTGTGCCGGGCCCGGGTCACCAGTGCGTGCATGTAGTCGCGGGCCTCGCGGGCCAGCTCGAGCCGTTCCGGAATGGGTAGGGACAGGTCGAGCTGACGGGCGCTGCGGCGCTGGAAGTCCTCCCGATCGGCGTAGGGCACGCCGAGGAGTTCGCAGATCACCAGCGACGGAATGGGTAGCGCGAAGCCGGCCACGAGATCGGTTGGCGGACCGGCCTTCTCCATCGCGTCGAGGTGTTCGTCGACGATCGCGACGATGCGCGGCTGCAGCCGGTTGATGCGGCGCAGCGTGAACTCCGGGGTGAGCATCCGGCGCAGCCGCTGGTGTTCGGGAGGATCGTTGGCGAGCAGGTTGCCCGCCTGCGCCCTGGCCTGCTCGGCGTCGGAGATCGGTGCGCCCGCGCCGACGAAGCCGGGTGGGCGGGTGTTGGAGAACCGCTCGTGATCGGCGAGCACCGATTTGACGTCCTCATGGCGGGTCACCAGGTAGATGTCCATCCCGAACGCGTTCTTGGTGACGCGCACGCCGGTGGATTCGCGGATGTCGCGCAGTTCGGCGGTCGGGTCGAAGCCGTTGCGCCGCATGTGCAGCGGCGGGAGTGCAGGAGCCGCCGATGTGCCAGTCGTCCCGGTCATACCTACCGAACGTACGCGTGCCGCGCCGCGTTCACGGCTTCGCGCGCAGAGCCGGCCACCAGATCCTCGGCCCGATGAGCGTGAACAGGGCGGGGATGATCACCGTGCGCACCAGGAACGTGTCGAGCAGGATGCCGAGGCCGACGATGATGCCGAGCTGGGTGAGCACGATCAGCGGCAGCACGCCGAGGACGCAGAACACCGCGGCCAGCACGATGCCCGCGCTGGTGATGACGGCGCCGGTCGCCGAGACCGCGCGCACGATGCCCTGGCGGGTGCCGAACTCCGGCGTCTCCTCGCGGGCCCTGGTGACCAGGAAGATCGTGTAGTCCACACCGAGCGCCACCAGGAACAGGAACGCGAACAGGGGCGTCGAGTTGTCCAGAGCCGGGAAGCCGAACAGGTGCACACTGGCCCAGCCGCCGAGCCCGAGCGCCGCAAGCGCGCTGAGCACCGTCACCCCGACCAGGATCAGCGGGGCCAGCGCCGACCGAAGCAGCACATAGAGCACCACCAGCACCACGGCGAGGATCGTCGGAATCACGACCATGCGGTCACGGGTGGCGGCGGTGCTGATGTCGCGGGCCTGCGCGTCGGAGCCGCCGACCAGCGCCGCGGAGTCCACGGCCCGCACGTGGTCGCGAAGCGTGTCGACGGTCGAGAACGCCTCCTCCGACGCCGGTTCGGCCGACAGCACCACCGACCACTGCGTCAGCCCGGACGGCGAGGTGCCCGCGGGATTCGCCGAGACCACACCGTCGGTGTCGTCGATCGCGCGTTGGATCTCGCCGGCCTTGTTCGACGGGCCGATGACGCGGGTGGGATCGGTCAGCCCGCTGGGGAAGTGGTCGGCGAGCGTTTCGTATCCCGTCACGGACTCGGCCTGTACGCGGAACTGTTCGGTCTGCGTCAGCCCGATCGGGGTGAAGAACAGCCCGGTGCACAGCACGGCGAGCGCGCCGATCGACACCACGGCGACGCGAACCGGGCGCTTGGCCACCGCCGCGGCGATGCGGTGCCACAGCCCGCTGTCGGTCAGCGGCGCAGCGCCCTCCTTGGGGATGAGCGGCCAGAACAGTCTCTTGCCGAACACGCGCAGCAGCGCGGGCAGTACCAGCAGAACGAACACGGCCGCGACGACCAGCCCCGAGGCGGCCTGCACGCCCAGGCTGCGGGTGCTCGGCGCCGACGCGAACACCAGGGTCAGCAGCGCGAGCACCACCGTGGCGTTGCTGGCCAGGATCGCCGGACCGGCGGCGCGGACCGCCACCGCCAGCGCCTCCTTGTGATTGCCGTTGCGGCCGAGCTCCTCGCGGTACCGGGAGATCAGCAGCAGGGCGTAATTCGTGCCCGCGCCGAACACCAGCACGCTGGTGATGCCGGAGGTGGATCCGTCGGGCGTCATGCCGACCCCCTCGGCGATCGCGGTGCCCACCACGGCGGCCACCCGGTCGGCGAATCCGATCACCGCCAGCGGGACCAGGAACAGCACCGGTGAGCGGTAGGTGACGATCAGCAGCAGCGCCACCACGGCGGCCGTCACCGCCAGGAGCGTGAAGTTGGCGCCGGAGAACGAGTCGGCGATGTCCGCGCCGAACGCCGGACCGCCGGTCACCTCGGCTTTCAGGTCGGAAGGCAGTCCGTCGGCGGCGGCTTCGCGGAGTCCCTTGACCGCATCGTTGAGCCCGAATCCCGACAGGTCGGCAGCCAGCGGCACGGTGGCGACGGCCGCCTTGTCGTCGTCGGACACCAGCACCGGAGGTCCCGACGGGGCGCTCTGGGCCGCGCCCAGCATGCGGTGGCGGGCGGCCTCGGTGGCGGCGACGTCGGCGGGGGACAGCGGTGCGCCGTCATCGCGGGTGACGACGAGTATCGCCGGGGCCTGATCGCCGCCCGGGAATTCGGTGCGCAACGCGTTGACCTTCGCCGATTCGGCATCCGACGGCACGGACACCGGCGACTGCGAACTCGACTCACCGCCGCCGAGGACGCCCATGAGCCCACCGGACACGAGAACCACCAGCAATGCCACGACCCAGGAGAAACGACCCGCCATGCCACCTGATATTCCCGATATTTCAGAAACTGAACATCTTCGCCGGAACTATCCTCATCGGATGGCTGACGCCGACCGCGCCGAGCTCGAAGCGCTGATCGCCGCGGACATGCGCGCCCTGTCGGCCGAGTCCGAACAGATCGGCCGCGCCTTCGCAGCGCGTCATTCGTTGGCGCCGAACGACTTTCGCGCACTGCTGCACATCATCGTGGCCGAGACGGCGGGCACTCCGCTGACCGCGGGCGACCTGCGCAAGAAGATGGGCGTGTCCGGTGCGGCGATCACCTACCTCGTGGAGCGGATGATCGCCTCCGGGCATCTGCGGCGCGACTCCGACCCCGCTGACCGGCGCAAGGTCATCCTGCGGGTCGCCGAACCCGGACGCGGCGTGGCGAGCGAGTTCTTCGCGCCGCTGGCCGAACACACCACCCGGGCGATGGCGGGGATCCCCGACGACGACGTGGCCGCGGCGCACCGCACGTTCGTGACGCTGCTCGACGCCATGTCGGCGTTCCGGCGCGACCTCGACGACTAGCCCCCGGTCGGGCTATCGCCGATTGAGTGTCGCCTCCTCCAGGTCGAGGCCGTAGAGCACCGAGCGCAACACCTCGTCGTCGATGTGGCCGCTGTCGCGTTCGGCGATCAGCGTCGCCCGTTCGGCGGCCAGCATCTCCAGGCGCAGCCGGCGGAACGCTGCCGCCGGACTCTCGCCGATGTCCGCCTCGTCGCGGCCGAGTTGTTCCCACGCGGAGTTGCGGCGCCGGGTGTTCCATGCGCGCAGGATCTCGGCCGCGCGTTCGTGCACGTCGTCGATGGTGCCGTCGGCGCGCTGCTGGTCGAGGATGTCGTCGAGGCGCGCGGCCGCCGCCCGGGCCGCCTTGTCCTGGGCGGCGGCCGCGGCGACCGCATCGGTGTGGGCCTCGTCGCCCTGGACGCCGAGCCGCTTGATCAGCCACGGCAGCGTCAGCCCGTGCAGCAGCAGGGTGCCGACCACGACGACGAAGGTCAGGAACACCAGCTGCGGCCGGCCGGGGAACTGGGCACCGGTCAGCGTGGTCGCCGGCACCGCGAACGCCGCGGCCAGCGACACCACGCCGCGCATCCCGGCCCACGCGACCACGAACACCTGCGCCGGACGCGGCGGGGGCTCCCGGTCACGCAGGGTGCTCGACAGCGTCCGCGGCATGTAGGCGAACAGGTACACCCACACGATCCGCACCGCGATGACCGTCGCGAGCACCGCCAGCGAGGCGACGGTCAGCACGGCCGCCGAGATCCCGGCGAGCTCCTCGACCACCTTCGGCAGCTGCAGTCCGATGAGCAGGAACGCAAACGACTCCAGCAGGAGCTGGACGGCCCGCCACACCGCGGAGTCCTGCAGCCGCGTCGCGTAGCTGGCGTTCGTGGAGTGCTGCCCGAGGATCAGCGCGGCCACGACGACCGCGAGCACTCCGGAGCCGTGCACCTCCTCGGCGAGCAGGTAGATCCCGAACGGCGCGACCAGGCCCAGCGCGCTCTCGGCCAGCGGATCGCTCAGCCGCGACCGCACGTAGACGATCGCCGCACCGAGCACACCGCCGACCGCCACGCCACCGACGGCCGCCAGCGCGAACGTGCTCAGGCCGCCGGTCCAGCTCGCGCTGCCGCCGATCGCCAGGCCCAGCGCCACCTTGTAGGCGGTCAGCGCCGTGGCGTCGTTGAGCAGGCTCTCGCCGCCGAGCAGCGTCATCAGCCGGCGCGGCAACCCCAGCCTGCGCCCGACGGCGGTCGCCGACACCGCGTCCGGCGGCGCCACGATCGCGCCGAGTGTCAACGCCGCCGCAACCGTGAGTTCGGGCACCGCCCAGTACGCCACCACCCCGACCGCGAACGTCGTCGCCAGCGGCAACCCGACGGCCAGCATCCCGATCGAGCGCACGTTGCGCCGCAGCGCCACATAGCTGCTCTCCAGCCCGGCCGACCACAGCAGCGGCGGCAGCACCACGTACAGCACGAGGTCCGGATCGAGCTGGATGTCGGGCACCCCGGGGATCAGACCCGCGGCCAGACCGGCGACGACCAGCGCCAGCGGGGCCGACACGTCGGCGCGGCGGGCCACCGCGGCCAGCAGCAGCGCGGCGACCAGCACCGCCAGCAGTGAGGCAGTCACGTCGGCAGCCTTCCTCTCTGGAACTTCTCGCAGCGTCCGTATCCTCGACCACCATGCGCAGCAGAGCAGGTCGAGCCACCCGGCGGGCGCAGGATACGGGCGCACCGCCGACGTGTGAGCACCTGGCCACCCTCAACGCCGACCCGTCGCCGAACACTCCCAGCTCCTGCGAAGGCTGCGCCGAACTGGGCGAGGTCACCTGGGCGCACCTGCGCATGTGCATGACGTGCGGGCACGTCGGCTGCTGTGATTCCAGCCCGCATCAACACGCCACCGAGCACTTCCGCCGCAGCGGTCACCCCGTCATGCGTTCGGCCGAACCGGGGGAGTCGTGGCGGTGGTGCTACATCGACCTCCGGGTGGGTTGAGCATCTGGCAGGCTGGCGAGCGATGACTGAACCAACCGACACCGACACCACCGACACCGACCCGGGCGTGACGGTGGCGGCCGCGTCCACCGCCCCGGAACCGGTGGTGCCGCAGGCTCCGCCGGCCGCAGCCGCACCGAGGAGCACGGTGCTGCTCCTGGGCGCGGGCGAGCTCAGTCGGGAACTCGCGCTCGCCTTCCAGCGACTCGGTGCGGTCGTGGTGGCGGTCGACCGGTACGCCGACGCACCCGCACACGGGGTGGCCGACCGCTCGGCCGTGGTGCGGCTGACCGACGCCGAGGCGCTCACCGCGCTGATCGACCGTGAGAAGCCGCGCTACGTCGTCGCGCAGTCCGGTGCCATCGCCGCGGACGCGTTGATCGCGGTGGCCGAACGCAGTGACGTCGACGTGTTCCCGACCCCGCGCAGCACCCGGCTGGGGCAGGACCGCGAAGGGCTGCGCCGGTTGGCGTCCGACGAACTGGGCCTGCCGACCGCGCCGTTCTGGTTCGCCGGTTCGGCGGACGAATTGGGCGCGGTCGCCCAGCACGCGGGCTTCCCGCTCGTCGTCAAACCGATCTCCGGCGCACCGGGTGAGGGCCAGTCGGTACTGCTGCGGGTCGAGGATGTCGAACCGGCATGGAAGCGCGCGATCGCCGCGGGCCGCATCACCCACAACCGCGTGATGGCCGAGACCGTCGTCGAGGTCGACTACGAGGTGACGCTGCTGACCGTGCGCAGCATCAGCGCGACGGGTCCGACGCTGACCTTCTGCGAACCGATCGGCCACCGTCCCGGCGACGGTGAGGCGCTGGAGTCCTGGCAGCCGCAGCAGATGACGCCCGCGGCGCTGGACGCCGCGAAGTCGATCGCCGCGCGCATCGTGAACTCGCTCGGCGGGCGCGGGCTGTTCGCGGTCGAACTGCTGGTCCGCGGCGACGAGGTGTACTTCTCCGACGTGCGGGCCCGGCCGCAGGACACGGGTCTGGTGACGCTTCGGTCCCAGCGGCTGTCGCAGTTCGAACTGCATGCGCGGGCGATACTGGGCCTGGCGGTCGACACGATCATGATCTCGCCCGGTGCGGCCGAGGTCCGCTACGCGGGCACCGAGGCGCCGGTGGCCGAACCGTCGGGTTCGGAGATCGCCGCGGTGGTGGCCGAAGCGCTGGCCACCCAGGAGAGCGACGTGTGGTTGTTCGGCCGACCGGACGAGACCGACGGCCGCCGCAGGCTCGGGGTCGCGCTGGCCACCGCGCCGGATGTGATCATCGCCCGGGACCGGGCCCGTCGGGTGGGCGCCGCGCTGCGGAAGCTGTGGTGAGCGATGTCCGCTGAATCCGATCCGGATACGGGCCGCCCGAGCGACCGGCCGACCGCCGCCCCGTTCATGGCGGCGCTGGTCATCATTGTCCTCGTCGTGATCGGTATCTGGCTGGTCAACGCGTTCGAGGGCGACGAGCTCACCGACGAACAGCAGATCGGCCGGGCCGCTGCGGCGCAGAACGACGCCCTGCAGCGTGAGGACTACGACGATTTCCGCGCCAACACGTGCCGTGCCGAACAGGGCAACGAGAGCGATGTGCTTGAGCGGCAACGCAATTCCGTAGCCGAGCAGGGCGCCAGGTTCATCGACGGCGTGACCGGGGTCGCGGTCGAAGGCGACCGCGCCACCGCCACCGTCACCTACCACTTCGACAGGTCCGAGGACGACAAGTTCCAGGTGCCGACGACGTTCGTCCGGGAGGACGGGGCGTGGAAGGTGTGTTCGACCCGTTCTGACTAGGTGTGGGACACTCACGGCCGTGAGCTATGCGGGAGACATCACGCCGGAGGAGGCCTGGCAGCTACTCGACGACAACCCCGATGCGGTGCTGGTGGACTGTCGGACCGACGCCGAGTGGCGGTTCGTCGGGGTGCCCGATCTGTCGGCGCTGTCCCGCGACGTGGTGTTCATCGAGTGGAACCGGACCGACGGCACCCGCAACCCGGGTTTCGTCGACGATCTGCAGGCTGCGGGCATCACGCCCGGCGAGCGCCCCGTGGTGTTCCTGTGCCGCTCCGGCAACCGTTCGATCGGCGCCGCCGAAGCCGCCACCGCGGCGGGGATCGGACCGTCGTACAACATTCTCGACGGTTTCGAGGGTGACCTCGACGAGCAGAAGCACCGTGGCCGCACCGGCTGGAAGGCCGTCGGTCTGCCCTGGCGGCAGTCATGAGCGAGGTTCCCTCGGTACGTAAGCCCGCCGAACTGCCTGACGGGGTCAGCCAGGCCACTCTCGGTGTGCGCGGCGGACTGCTGCGTTCGGGCTTCGAGGAGACCGCCGAGGCGATGTACCTCACCTCGGGGTACGTGTACGCGTCGGCCGCCGAGGCGGAGAAGGCGTTCACCGGTGAGATCGACCGGTATGTCTACTCGCGCTACGGCAACCCGACGATCTCGATGTTCGAGGAGCGGCTGCGCCTGATCGAGGACGCGCCGGCCTGTTTCGCGACCGCGACCGGGATGGCGGCGGTGTTCACGTCGCTGGGTGCGCTGCTCGGTGCGGGGGACCGGTTGGTGGCGGCCCGCAGCCTGTTCGGGTCGTGCTTCGTGGTGTGCAACGAGATCCTGCCGCGGTGGGGTGTGGAGACCGTGTTCGTCGACGGCGACGACCTCGCGCAGTGGGAAGAGGCGCTGTCGGTCCCGACGCAGGCGGTGTTCTTCGAGACGCCGTCGAATCCGATGCAGTCGCTGGTCGACATCGCCGCGGTCTGCGAAATGGCCCACGCCGCGGGCGCAAAAGTGGTGCTGGACAACGTGTTCGCGACGCCGCTGCTGCAGCAGGGCATGCCGTTGGGCGCGGACGTCGTCGTGTATTCGGGCACCAAACACATCGACGGTCAGGGCCGTGTCCTCGGCGGGGCGATCCTCGGCTCGCAGGAGTACATCGACGGGCCGGTGCAGAAGCTGATGCGCCACACCGGTCCGGCGATCAGCGCGTTCAACGCGTGGACGCTGCTGAAGGGGCTGGAGACATTGGCGGTGCGGGTCGACTACTCGAACCGCTCGGCGCAGCGGATCGCGGAGTTCCTCGAGGGCCATTCGTCGGTGAGCTGGGTGAAGTACCCGTTCCTGGAGTCGCATCCGCAGTACGACCTGGCCAAGCGGCAGATGCGGGGCGGCGGCACCGTCGTCACCTTCGAACTGGCCGGAGGCAAGGAGCGGGCGTTCGAGGTGCTCGACAAGCTGCAGGTCATCGACATCTCGAACAACCTGGGCGACGCCAAGTCGCTGATCACCCATCCCGCCACGACGACGCACCGGGCGATGGGGCCCGAGGGTCGCGCGGCGATCGGACTGGGTGACGGCGTAGTGCGGGTTTCGGTGGGGCTGGAGGGCACCGACGACCTGATCACCGATCTCGACCGGGCGCTGGGCTGAGTGTCGAAGCGCTCTGACGCCAAGAAGGCGCGCCGGAAGAAGCGTCTCGCCGCCCGGGGTCCGCGCTGGAACCCGGACGTCGCCGACGACAGCCTCGTCGTCGACGAGGTGATCACCTCGCGCGGTTGGGAATTCGACCTCGAGAACTCGAACGACGAGATGGTCACGTGGTACTTCCCACCGTCGGGTATCTCGACCGACGACGAGGCCATCGAGACGGTGACACGGATCTGGTTGACCACCGAGGAGGAGTGGCACGTCATCTTCGTCGGTGCGGGTGCCGACGGGATCGACTACGTGTTCTCGGCCGAGGCGCTGCTCGAACACCTCGAGGCGATCGAGCGCTACCGCGCGGGGGACCCGGTCCCGGACTTCGAGTAGGGCCGTCGCCGCTAGCCCTTGTCACCGCCTTCGACCACACCCAGCGCCGTCTGCGCCCGATCCTCGTAGCTCTTGCGCTTGGCGGTGTCGAACTCCAGGAACACGTCGTCCAGGCCGAGCTTCTTGTTCATCCACCGCCGCCCGCGCGGTCCGAGGAGCTGCGAGGCCTGGGCGGTGAAGCGCAGGAACGGCGGCACCGACACATGCGTCTTCGGCTTGTTCAGCGTCTTGACGATGGCTGCCGCGATGTCTTCGGGCTCAACGGGTTTCGTGCCGACCGTCTCCTTCGTGCCGGAGATCAGTTCGGTCCGGGTGAACGGCGGCATGACCACTGATACGTGCACACCGTGCGGTGCCACCTCGTCGGCCAGTGCCGCGGACAGTCCGACCACCCCGAACTTGGCTCCGACGTACACCACCTGACCCGGAACCGGGATGACCCCGGACAACGATGCGATGTTGATGATGTGGCCGCGGCGCCGCGCGATCATGTCGGGCAACGCCAGCTGGCAGCCGGCGATCACACCGTAGAGGTTGACCTCGATCGACGACCGGATCGCCTGCTCGGACTGCGACAGGAACGGCCCGATCGGCATCACACCCGCGTTGTTGATCAGCACGTCGATGTGCCCGCCGCCGTCGGTACGGGCCTTGTCCAGGAAGGTCGCGAACGATTCGCGGTCGGTGACGTCGAGCGGATATCCCGACACCGGGCCGAGCTTCGTGAGCTGGGCGACCGCCGACTCCTGCAGCGCCACGTCACGATCGCCGATGACGACCCGGGCGCCGCGAGCCAGAAGTGCCTTGGCGGTGGCATAACCGATACCGCGAGCGGCGCCGGTGATCGCGATGGTCTTGCCCCTGATGTTGTCCATGTCGCGGAACTTTACAGGTGTCAAGTTTTGATCGGAAGAGGGTGAGTTCTCAGGCGACCTGCCGCTATTTTCGATCGCGCTGAGCCGAACCCCGTCGACGGAATGCGTCCCGGCCTGCGGCGTTGGAAAGTGAGGTGATGATTGTGCCGGTGACCGATGACCTGCGATTCGTGGCCGTGGACCAACGGGACCCACTGGCTCAACCGCTGCTCGACGAACTCGCCGTCGAATACGCCGACCGGTACGACGGGCGGGCCGAGGCGGTCGCGGCCTGGCTGCGCCGCTACCCCGCCCAGGAGTTCGCCCCGCCGGACGGCGCCATGCTCGTCGGTCTGCTGGGCGACACACCGGTAACCGGCGGCGCCTTTCGCCGCTTCGACGCCACCACCGCCGAGCTGAAGCGCATCTGGACCGACAGCGCGCATCGTCGTCGCGGGTTCGCCCGTGCACTGCTGGCCGCACTGGAGACAGAGATCGCCGCGCGCGGCTACCGCAGGATCTATCTGACGACCGGTGACCGCCAGCCCGAGGCCGAAGCCCTCTACCTCGCGACCGGCTACCACCGTCTCGCCGAGCCCCTGCCCGCCGACGGCGAGGTGTACCCGGTGGCGTTCGCGAAAGCCCTGCCGTGACGGCCCCGCCGCATGTCGGCGTCGCGCTCGACGGATACGGCTGGGACCCGCACGCCTGGCGCCGAACTCCCGAACTGCCGCCGGTCACCAGCGGCCGTTACTGGGCCGACCTCGCCGCCACGGCGGAACGCGGCCTGCTCGACTTCCTCACTATCGACGACTCCCTGGCGCCGACCCGCGTCGCCCGCGCCGACGCGGTTATGGTGGCGGCCCGCATCGCGCCCGCCACCCGGCACATCGGTCTCATTCCCGTCGCGACGGTCACCCACACCGAGCCGTTCCACGTCTCGAAGGCGATCGCCACCCTCGATCACGTTTCCCGCGGCCGCGCCGGCTGGCAGCCCCGCGTCAGTGCGACCGCATCCGAAGCGGCGCTCTTCGGCCGGCGAACCGTGGACCGCGATGATCTCGAGGCGCTGTTCGACGAGGCCGCCGACGTGGTCGAGGTGGTACGCCGCCTGTGGGACTCCTGGGAGGACGACGCGGAGATCCGAGACGTCACCACGGGCCGCTTCGTCGACCGCGACAAACTGCACTACATCGACTTCACCGGCCGGTATTTCTCGGTGAAAGGGCCGGCCATCACGCCCAGACCGCCGCAGGGGCAACCTGTCGTCGCCGCACTCGCGCACGCGCCGCGCATCTACGAATTCGCCGCGCACACCAGCGATCTCGTCTTCGTCACCCCGGCTGACGAGGCATCGCTGAAAGCCATCCTGCGCCAGGTCGGCGCGGGTTTGCAGGTGTACGTCGACCTCGTGGTCGCCCTGTCCGGGCAGACCGACTTCGCCTCGGACGCCATGGTTTTCGGCGGAGATGCCGACGATCTGGTGGATCTGCTCCTGCACTGGCAACAGTTGGGGATCGACGGTGTCCGGCTACGCCCCGCGGTGAACGCGACCGATCTGCGCGCGATCGTCGAGGAGGTGGTGCCACGACTGCAGCGCGCCGGTCGCTTCCGCACCGCCTACCGGGACGGGGAGACGCTGCGCGCTCGCCTCGGCCTGCCCGTCGCCGTCAACCGCTACCTCGGAGTGAAGCAGCCATGACCGTTCCGCTGTCGATTCTGGATCTTTCGCCCATCCCGGAGGGCGCCGACGCCGCGACCGCGCTGCGCAACACGATCGACCTCGCCCGCCACGCCGAAGAGTGGGGGTACCGGCGTTACTGGGTCGCCGAACACCACTTCGTCGCGGTGGCCAGTTCCTCCCCCGCCGTGCTCATCGGGCAGATCGCCGCCGCCACCGAGCGGATCAACGTCGGTGCGGCGGCGGTGCAACTCGGCCACACCACCGCCGTCGCCGTGGTGGAGAGCTTCGGCATCCTCGACGCGCTGTACCCCGGCCGCATCGACCTCGGGCTCGGCCGGTCCGGCCAGCGACGCCGCGAGGCGCAGACCCAACCCGCGCCCGAACCGCAGACGCGACCCTGGCGGG
Source organism: Mycolicibacterium litorale (assembly GCF_010731695.1). Taxonomy (NCBI): domain Bacteria; kingdom Bacillati; phylum Actinomycetota; class Actinomycetes; order Mycobacteriales; family Mycobacteriaceae; genus Mycobacterium; species Mycolicibacterium litorale. The sequence goes on along the minus strand of NZ_AP022586.1, from coordinate 3,787,870 downwards.
AGGTCGACGGACTCGTCGTACCCGCCCCCTTCGACACCGGCGCGCTGCTGCGCAAACCACGCTTGAGCGCCCGGATGTCGGTGTTGCAGCAGCCCGAAGCGGTCGCTCCCGACTTCGCCGACCAGGTCGACGACGTCCTGGCCATGTTGGCCGGTTCCTACCGGATCGGTGACGTCGACGCCCATGTGGTTCCCGGCGAGGGTGCCGACCTGACCCCGTGGATCTTCGGTAGCAGTCCCGGGCAGAGCGCCAAAGTGGCCGGGGCGCTGGGCCTTCCGTTCGTCGCGAGCTACCACATCACGCCTTCGACCGCACTCGACGCCATCGACGCCTACCGGGCGGCGTTCACCCCGTCGGCCCGGCTGGCTGAGCCCTACGTGGTGGTTTCGGCTGATGTGGTGGCGGCCGACGACACCGACACCGCGCGCGAGCTCGCCTCGAGTTACGGCCACTGGGTGTACTCGATCCGCGCGGGTGACGGTGCGGTGCCCTACCCGGACCCCCGACGCTGCGAACCGCTGACCGCAGAACAGCAGCAGCTCGTGCACGACCGCACCGAGACACAATTCGTGGGCGATCCCGACGAGGTGGCCGCGCGGCTGGAAACCCTGCAGAAGGTGACCGGCGCCGACGAGTTGGTGATCACCTCGGTGACCCACCGCCACGCCGACCGGTTGCGCTCCCACGAGCTGATCGCCGGGCGGTGGCGCAGGTGAGCCCACGGGAAGGCAGGCAGCGCAAGCCCATTCACCTCGCCGCGCACTTCCCGGGAGTCAACAACACCACGGTGTGGTCGGATCCCGAATCGGGCAGCCAGATCGACTTCGACTCGTTCGTGCACCTCGCCCACACCGCGGAACGCGGCCGGTTCGACTTCTTCTTCCTGGCGGAGGGCCTGCGGCTGCGCGAACACCGCGGCCGCATCCACGACCTCGACGTGGTCGGCCGGCCCGATACGTTCACCGTCCTCGCGGCGCTCGCGGGGGTCACCGACCGGCTCGGCCTGGTCGGCACCATCAACACGACGTTCAACGAACCGTTCGAGGTCGCTCGCCAGTTCGCCACGCTCGACCACCTCTCCGACGGCCGCGCCGGCTGGAACATGGTCACCTCCTCGGATGCGTTCACCGGCGAGAACTTCCGCCGTGGCGGTTTCCTGCCGCACGCGGACCGCTACCGGCGCGCGGCGGAGTTCGTCACGGTGGCCCGTGAGTTCTGGGACAGCTGGGCGTCGGACGCGATCCGCCCGGTCGACCATTCCGGCGCCCATTTCGAGGTACGGGGCACCGCCACGCTGCCCGCAGGCCCGCAGGGGCATCCCGTGCTGCTGCAGGCCGGTGACTCCGCCGACGGACGGGACTTCGGTGCGCAGCATGCCGATGCGCTGTTCACGCTGCACGGGTCGCTCGACGCGGGCCGGCGGTACTACGCCGACGTCAAGGCGCGTGCGGTGGCCGCGGGCCGGAACCCGGACCGGCTCAAGGTGTTCCCCGCCGCCACCTTCGTCCTCGGCGACACTCCAGCCGAGGCCGCCGACAGGGCGCGCCACATCCGGCTGCAGCAGGTCAGCGGGCCCACCGCGCTCGCGATGCTCGAACAGGTGTGGCAGCGCGACCTGTCCGGATACGACCCCGACGGGCCGCTGCCGGACGTCGACCCCGTCGACGATCCGACGATCACCCAGGGCCGTGTGCGCCACGGGGACTCCAAGGCGCTGGCCGCCGAGTGGCGCGCCCGGGCCGAAGCCGAGCGGTTGAGCATCCGCGAACTGGTCATTGCGGTCACCAGCAGACAGCAGTTCGTCGGCACGCCCGCCCAGGTCGCCGATGAGATCGACCTCCACGTGCAGTCCGACGCCTGTGACGGGTTCATCCTCGTTCCGCACCTGACACCACGGGGCCTCGACGAATTCGTCGACAAGGTGGTGCCACTCCTGCAGGAGCGGGGCGCCTTCCGCACCGAATACTCCGACGAGACGCTGCGCGGTCACCTCGGTTTGTAAGCTGGCGCGGATGTCACAGATGACCGTGGGCTGGCTGATCCTGGCCGCCGCGGTGGTCATCGCCGCGGCGGGCGTGATGTTTCGGGGGTTCATCGGCCGCCGCGCCGACCGCCATGTGCTCGGCCGCCTGACACGGCGGATCCGGGAGACGTCGCTGGCCCGGGTGCTGTTGGGTCCCGTGCAGCGCGATGCGCTCGACCCCGACGAACTCGATCAGATGATCCTGATGCCGACGATCGTGGTGGCCTGCGGACTGTGTCTGACCGGGGTGTTCCTGCTGGGCTATCGCATCCTCACCTGAGCGCTGCGCGCGCCGCGTCGCGGACGGGACCCCGCCACAGCGGGCCGTGGCCGGGCAGCAGCACGTCGGACTCCAGCGTCTCCAGCGCCGCGAGGCTCTGCACGCAGCGGGCCTGGTCGTGGTTGAACAGCGAGGGCAGCAGCTGCGGGCGCGTGTCGGTGAGCAGCGGGTGACCGGTCACCAGCGCGTCGCCGCTGACCAGCACACCGTCGACGACATACGAGCAGTGCCCACCGGTGTGCCCCGGCGTGGGGACCGCCCGCGGTGTCCCGGGCAGTGTCGCCGCCACTTCCTCGGTCAGTGCCTGCGCGGTCGGGATGCCGGCCTTCTCGAGCCCACCCTTGCGGCTGATCGTCAGCGACCACTTCAGCCAGCGCGGCTGCCACACGTGCTTGGCCACATCGAGCGGGGAGACCTGCTCGAGGTACTCGCGCCTGGCGTGCCCGACCTCGTCGAGGTGGGCGTACACCGGCACGCCGTGGGTGGCGGCGAACCAGATCGCCGAGCCGAAGTGGTCGACGTGGGCGTGGGTCAACAGGATGGCGCGGATGTCGGCGATCTCGAACCCAAGCCGTCGCACCGAATCCACCACGTCGTCGCGATGGCCGGGATAGCCGGCGTCGATCAGCAGCACACCGCCGCCGTCGGTCACCAGCGTCCAGTTCACCAGGTCGGTGTGTGCGAGGTGGACGCGATCGGTGACGGCGGTCAAGGTGGCTGCCATGCCGCGAGTTTAGGAGAGAGGAGTAGAAATTAAACGTGGCTGAACTCAAACTCGGATACAAGGCGTCGGCGGAGCAGTTCGCGCCCCGTGAACTCGTCGAGCTGGCCGTGGCGGCCGAAGAGCACGGTATGGACAGTGCCACGGTCAGCGACCATTTCCAGCCGTGGCGCCATGAGGGTGGGCACGCCCCGTTCTCCCTGGCGTGGATGACCGCGGTCGGTGAGCGCACCAAGCGCCTGCAGCTGGGGACCTCGGTGCTGACGCCGACGTTCCGGTACAACCCGGCGGTCATCGCCCAGGCCTTCGCGACGATGGCGTGCCTGTATCCGGACCGGATCTTCCTGGGTGTGGGTACCGGAGAGGCGCTCAACGAGATCGCCACCGGCTACGAGGGTGACTGGCCCGACTTCAAGGAGCGGTTCGCCCGGCTTCGGGAGTCGGTGCGGTTGATGCGTGAGCTGTGGCTCGGCGACCGGGTGGACTTCGAGGGCGAGTACTACCGCACCAAGGGCGCCTCGATCTACGACGTGCCCGAGGGCGGTGTGCCCGTATATGTGGCGGCCGGCGGTCCCGTGGTGGCCAAGTACGCCGGACGCGCCGGCGACGGGTTCATCTGCACCTCCGGCAAGGGGGAGGAACTGTACAAGGACAAGCTGCTGCCCGCGGTCGCCGAGGGTGCCGAGGCCGCGGGTAAGAACCTCGCCGACGTCGACAAGATGATCGAGATCAAGATCTCGTATGACACCGATCCGGAACTGGCCCTGGAGAACACGCGGTTCTGGGCGCCGTTGTCGTTGACCGCCGAACAGAAGCACAGCATCGACGATCCGATCGAGATGGAGAAGGCCGCCGACGAGTTGCCGATCGAGCAGGTCGCCAAGCGGTGGATCGTCGCGTCGGATCCGGACGAAGCGGTGGAGAAGGTGGGCCAGTACGTCGGGTGGGGCCTGAACCACCTGGTGTTCCACGCCCCGGGGCAAGATCAGCGCCGCTTCCTCGAACTCTTCCAGCGCGATCTCGAACCGCGCCTGCGCAAGCTGGGCTGACCGTCAGTCCGGCGGCGCGGGCCGTCCGGTCACGCGGTACACGCGGAACATCTCGTCGGGCGTCGGGCCGTCGGCGGACAACACCAGGTCGCCGATGCCCGCTCCGTCGTCCCACATCGTCCCGTACCTGCGGTTGACGGCGTCGGCGACGTTGAGCTGCGGGTTGGTCGCGACGATGTAGCGGATGCCGAAGTCCCACGGCCGGTTGAGTGCCGCGGTGAAATCGTAGTCGCTGGTGATCACGAACTGTCGAGGATCCGTCGACGACAGCCAGATGCCCCAGGTGAGAAAGCTGTCCATCAGCACGGAACCGGGCGGCAGATCCTTGGCGTCGAACCACTGCGCGAGGGTGCGCTCGCTGATCAGCCTGCGGCGGGCCGGATGCTCGGCGGGCGGATGCCCCACCGGGTCGACCAGGGAGACGAACCCCGACTCGAGTTGTCCGTAGGCGACGTCCTCGTCGGTGATCAGCCGCCCGGTGAACGGGATCGCCACCACCAGCGAGGCGGTGAGTAGTACGGCCGACGGCCACTTCGCCCGGTACCAGCACGCCAGCGCCACGCAGATCACCAGCGGAATCGCCAGCAGATAGAACCGGAACCAGCCGAACGTCGTCGAATTTGCCTGCGCCACAACCGCGAACGTCAACGTACCGCCGACCACCGCGACCGGCACCACGGTGCCGGCGGTGCGCCGAACCGCGGCGACCAGGACCGCCACCGCGACCGCCACACCGATGAGCGGCTGCATACCGAACAACCGGGAGGCGATCACCGGCCAGGTGGATCCAGCGTCGTGGCCGGCGGCGTGGGCGAGTCGCCCGGCCACCTGACTGGAGTTGCCGTACTGGGACGTCAGGGTCGCGAACAACTCGTCGTTGATGATCCACCCGGTGACCGCCCAGGCGACGAACGCGGTGGCGAACGGAAACATCGCGATCAGCACGTTGAGGATCGTCGAGGACCGCCGCAGCGCTCGAGGGGACCGCACCCAGCTGACCGCGGCGACCACCACGAGAACGCCGACAGCCGCCGGGAGGGCCTCGTAACGCGCGAGATAGCCGATGCCCAAGGCGATCCCGGTCAGCGCCAGGTCACCGACCCGCCCGTTGTCGCACCACAGCATGAGGTGGCGTACGCACCACAGCAGGCTGAACACCTGCGCGGCCTCGCTGAGCCCCGACGCGCCGTAGAGCACGATCATCGGATGCAGGGCGAACGCCGCGACGGCGATCCACTGCCAGCCCCGGCCGACGCCACGGTCGATCGCGATGCGCCGCAGCACCACGGCGGCGCCCGCCATGAACAGTGCGCTCTGCACCACCCCGGCCAGGCCGGCGTGCTTGAGCGCGGGCCACCACTGGCTCAACCACACCAGCGGGATCTCGACGATGCTGGGCAGCGGGTTCCACACGAACCCGATGGCCGACAGGTGCGGATGTCTGGACTGCAGCGCGAAGCCGGCGTTGGCCACCCGGTTGGGGGCGTCGGGTTCGAAGATGTTGTAGCGCAGCACCAGCACCGCGCCCACGATGAAGTAGCCGACCGCCAGCGCGCAGTACAGCAGGACGCCCGGCCAGCGGGCGGGGCCGGTGGGCGCCGTCCGCTGTGCCGGTGCGACGTCCGGCAGCGTCGTCGTCATGGGTCAGGCTCTGCCGCGCGACCGGCGGTGCCGCACACCGAAGACCGCTCCCGCGGCGAGCGCCGCCAACCCCACCACCGCGGCGCTGATCCACGCCCACACCTGCCAGCCCGGTCCGGGCGCCGGCTGGTGGGCCATCGGACCGCCCTGCGCGACGGTGAGGTTCACGGTCTCACCGGCCGACCCGGTGGCCAGCACGTCACCGGACAGCGACGCCCAGCGCTCGGGCAGGCTGCGGATGTAGTGGAACGAATCGTCGAGCAGCGACCAGTCACCACCGCCGGACACCGCGAGCACCGTCCGGCCGTTGTCACCGAACGCCTGCAGTGAGCTGACGGGTCCGCGGAAATCGACCCCGGTGGTCGTGCTGCCGCCGACGGTGAGCCGATCCGGTGCCTCGGTGGCCAACGGCGGTGTCATCCCCGCGCGGGTCAGCTCCGGTCCGTCCACAACGGCGAGAAGTGCGGTGCGCGAACCGATCACGTCCTCGAAGGTGTTCAGCCGCGGTCGCAGCAGCATGGCCGTCTGCTGGCCCATCAGGTTGATCGCCTGCGCGGCGAAGCCGATGTGGTCCGGACTGTTCAGGGTGACGTCGAAGTCCGGGGTGAACGCCATCGGGAGGACCGGGAACCCGCCCCTGTTGTTGTCGCCCGGGGTCACGCTCACCGTCGACTGCGGGTCGAGTGCGAACGTGATGCGGTCGGTGAGCGGTGCGCACTCCTGGCGGGGGATGTACCGCAGTTCCAGGGCGAGGCCCACGTTGGAGGTGATGGTCTCGGCGGGGATCGTCGCCTTGACGTCGAGGGTGCCCGATTCGTCGAGCGTGTGGGTGGCCACCACCGTGCCCGCGGAGCGGATGAGAACGGATGCCTCACCGCCGACGACCGGCGTGTACTTGGCTTTGATGTGGACGTCGGCCTGGGTGACCGGTCCGACGCCGAACGCGCTGACGTCGAATCCGGCGTAGAGGACGGTGTTGCCCAGCACCGACGTCTGACCGGTGATGCCGAGTTGGTCGAAGGTCTTGATGGTCGAGGCCACGTCGGGCTGCCGGTTGGCGAAAACGACGGCCGCCGAGGGGGACTGGGCGAGTTTCATTCGCTGGTCGGTGAACAGTTCCACCTGGTCGAGCAGCTTCTCGCCGGTGCCGGCGATCACGAGCGCCGCGGCCGGGGTGCCCGCGCCGGTGATGGAGATCGCCGGTGCCGCGCCGTCACGGATCTCGATGACGCGGCGAGCCCCGGCGGCCGGCGCCAGGACGTCGGCGGTGGTGACGTTGATGCGCACCGGCATCGGGCGGTAGAGGTGAGTGAGTTCGGCGACCAGGTCGAGTGCCGCCTGCTGCTCGAAGTTCGTCGGATCGGATCCGATCCGGATCACGATCTCGTCGAGGTAGCCGGGCAGGAATCCGGCCACCGACACCGGATCGGGGGTGGGGCCGGTGAAGGTGTTCGCAAGCTGGGTCAGGGTGAGCGCCGGCGGCTGCGTGCAGGCGTTCGCGTCGCGGCCCGGTTCGCGCAACACGAAACTCACGCGGGCGCGGTCCTCGACCACCTGGGCGGGCGAGATGTTGACGCTGAACGGGGTGGTGTTCCCGTCGGTGGGTGCGGGGAACGAGCCCAGGACGGTGCCGCGGCCGTCGATCACCTCGACCCGGCCGTCGGCGACGTTGACCACCGAGCCGATCCGGCCGCTCAGCATCCCGGGACCCACACCGTCGGGCACCGGGATCGCGGTCTCCGCAGGCTGATTGGCGCCGATCAGTTCCATCCGGTCGGACATCCCGAGCTGCGCCCACCCGATCGGCGGGGTGGCCCCGGCGTCGCGCACCGCCTTGTTCATCGGTTCGGCGTGCGCGGTGGGCGGTGGCGTCCCGGCCAGGCTGCCCGCCACCGCGACGCTGGCGGCGGCGAGGACGGCGAGGGCGCGCGTGGGTGTGGTCATCGGAGTCCTTCGGTGAGAGGTGCGTTGTCACGAGAGGGGGAGAGGCCGTGAATCGTCTTCTCCCAGAACGACGGTCGGAACACGAGCTGGTAGATCGCTTTGATGGCGGCCACGGACTGCAACACCCAGTACAGCGGTGAGAGCAGGGCCGCCACCCACAGATGCGGTTTACCGAGCGCCTGCGTGACGATCAGCCCGGTGAACACCGACAGCGGCGCGCAGACCAGCAGCAGGGTCAGGCACACGTAGTAGGTGAGCGGAGGGAACAGCATCCCGATCACGGCGGGTCTGCCGACGATCCACATCAGCATCGTGAACCAGAACAGCACGTTCAGCGCGCTGGTCAACGGCACACCGCCGGTCATGTTGAGCATCCGCAGGAACGCCTTGGTGCCGATCGCGCGGCGCAGACCCCGCGGATCGCGCAGGTGCACGAGCATGGTCTGCAGGTAGCCCTTGTACCAGCGCGACCGTTGGCGAATCCAGTTGACGACGTCGGAGTTGGCCTCCTCCAACGTGATCGAGTCGAGGATCATCGTCCGGTAGCCGCTGCGCGCCAGGCGCACCCCGAGGTCGGCGTCCTCGGTGACGTTGAACTCGTCCCACCCGCCGACCGCCCGCCACACCGTCGTCGGCATGTGGTTGGAGGTGCCACCGAGGGGGACGACACAGCGGGCCTGCTCGACGGCGGGCAGTACGACCCCGAACCACTGGTCGTACTCGAGGGAGAAGAACCGGGTCAGCAGATTCTGCTTCTCGTTGAAATAGCCGAGTCGCCCCTGCAGACAACCGATGTCGCGCGGCACCCGGCGGAACGCGGCGACCGCGCGCCGCAGCTGCAGCGGATCGGGGATGTCCTCGGCGTCGTAGATCGTCAGGTACTCGCCACGCAGGTCGGGAAGCGACATCCCGTAGTTGCACGCTTTGGGTTTCGTCTTGGGCTGGCTGTGCGGGACGATGACGATCCGTACCGACTGCATGTCGGCACCCAGGAGGGCCCCCTGGGTGGCGAGGTCGTCCTCCTCGACGAGCAGCAGGATCTCCAGTTTGTCGGCCGGGTAATCGAGTCTGCCGACGCCGTTGATCAGGTTGGCGACGATCGTCGGTTCGTCGTAGACGGGCAGCAGCACGGTGTACACCGGCAGTTCGTCGTCGGGGATGGCCAGCGCCTCCTCGGCGCTGATGCTGACCAGCGCGCTGGACCGAAGCCCCATGAGCAGCAGGTAATTGCGGTCGAGCGTCGATACCAGGTAGATGAGCGCGAAGACCCCGGTGAGCACCGGCGCCAGGATGTGTGGCCAGTGCGCGACGGCCGCGGCGTGGACCACGAAGACCGCGGCCAGCAGCATCAGGGCCCGGCGGCCCAGCAGTCCGCGCGCCGACAGGTGGGCCGGCAGCACGACCGGAGTCAGGTCAGGCATCGGCCGCGGCACCGCCCGCCGGGCCGGCAGCCGCGCGGTCGAGCACCCCGGCCAGGGTGGTCGCGCGCCCGATCACGACCTCGTCGACGTCACCCGGATCGTTCGGTTGTTGGCGGGCCACCCACAGCGCGGGCCGCAGCGACACGTCGAGCAGGTTCACGGGCTGGGGTTCCGGGGGCAGGTGGTCACCGGCCAGCGATTGGCTGGCGACCACGTTGACCCGCTGGAAGTCGTTGCCGGACTGCCATTGCCAGGTGATGACCAACCAGTCGGAGTGGGTGCCGTCGGTGGCCGCGTCGGCGTTGCTGAACGCCATCCGACTGCCCGCCGGCAGGTCGGGACGATCGGTGATCACCCGGTAGTCCACCGGACGGGCCGACGGGTACCAGATGATGTCGGCGGTGTCGGTCAGCGCGGTGCGGTCCGGGGTGGTCAGGACGTCGACTGCGAGGGCGGGAAGGCCGCGCTGTGCGGGCGTGCGGTAACGCACGAAGGTGGCGTCCGGTCCGGCGTACCGGGTGACGAAGTCATAGGCCACGGGGGCACGCAGCCCGGCCTTGTCCGTCCAGTCGGCCGACACCGTGGGGAGCGCGGCGGTCCGGTCGACGGGCGGGTTGAGAAGCGCGAGGGCCACGGCCGTCACGGCGAGCGTGCCCAGCGCGCGCACGGTGTGCTGGTGCGGTTCGGGCCACGCCCGTTCGGCGAGGCGCACGCGCGCGGTGCGCGTCGTCAGCAGAGCGGCGGTCGCGAGGCTGGGGAACACCGCGCCGACAAGCACGGTGGTGAGCAACAGCGGCACGTGCCCGCCCACGCCGAGCACGGTGAGGGCCGACACCGCGAAGCAGGACAGTGCGGCGGCGCACCGGTGGGCCGGCGGTGTCATCCGGCCCGCGAGCAGCACGGCGACCGCTCCGGCCAGCGCGGTGAGCAGCGCCGTGGCGGTATCCGACCCGCCGAGAGCCGCGGACGCCAGCATCAAGGGCAGCGGGCTCACACAACACAGCGCGAAGAGCCACAGCGGCCACATCCGAACGACGTGCCGCACCCCGAACAGCACCGTCATCACGCACGCGAGCCAGACGGGGGCGCCGAAATCCTGCAGGTGCCAGAGCCCGGCGAGGGTCGGTGTGCGGTGGCTGAGCAGTTCGATGCCGCCGAGTGCCCCCACCCCGACCAGTGCCCCGATGATCCAGTTCGACTCGGCGTCGGCCACGCCGCGCGGTGCGGTGCGGTATCCGAGGGTGATCAGGATGACGAGTACCGGCAGGACCGCCGGAAGGGGTGCGCCTGAACCGTGTATCGCGAGCACGACGGTGTCGGCGTAGGGGATGGCGTAGGCGATCGCGGTGAGGCCGATGGCGATGACGAGCCGAAGGTGGAACCAGCGGTGTTCCCGCCGGTCCGCGATCGTTGTCTCCGCGATTCCCCTTAGGGACGCTAAAGGCTTCGCGAGTGAGCTGCCAGTAACGCCAGTTGAGGATGGCTTCGTCGTCGGAGGCGCGGCCAGCTCTCTTACATATTCGACCGAAGAGGCAGTTCTCACGGCAATCCTGACTGCTGAGTAAGTTATTGACGCAGGCGTTTGAAACGTGTGCGTGCGAAGTTAGCAAAGAATTACTAAATAACCAAAACTTTGCATTGGGTGTCGGTTTTGGCGAGCGGGGTGGCCTGCTGGCCGCAATGCCGCCGATGCGGCAGGCTGTGAGGGTGCCCGACGTGACCGATTCGCGCGTTTCCGCCATCTACGTCGCATCGCCGGAAGGCGACACAGGAAAGTCGACGATCGCGCTCGGACTCCTCGACCGCCTGACGGCAACCGCGGCGAAGGTGGGAGTGTTCCGGCCCATCACCCGGCAGGGGCCGGCGCGGGACTACATCCTCGAACTGCTGCTCGCCCACACCACCGCGGGTCTGCCATACGAGGACTGCGTCGGAGTGAGCTACCACCAGTTGCACGAGGACCCCGACAGCGCACTCGCCGACATCGTCGACCGCTTCCATCGCGTCGCCGCCCGGTGCGATGTGGTGCTGATCGTCGGCAGCGACTACACCGACGTGGCCAGCCCCAGCGAGCTGTCGATGAACGCGCGCATCGCGGCCAACCTCGGTGCTCCCGTCGTCCTTGCCGTCAAAGCGCGCGGCCGCACCCCGTCGGAGGTCGTCGAGGTCATCGACGTGTGCCTCGATGAGATCGCCGCCCAGCACGCACACACCGCTGCGGTAGTGGTGAATCGGTGCGACCCGGACCAGCTGACCGAGGTGCGTGAGGCACTGCAGGGGCACGGCGGCCCGCAGGCCTACGTGTTACCCGAAGAGCCGCTGCTGGTCGCGCCGTCGGTTGCCGAACTGCGTGATGCCGTCGACGGGACGGTGATCGGCGGTGACGAGAGCCTTCTGGACCGCGAGGCGATGGACGTGTTGGTCGCCGGGATGACCGCCGAACACGTGTTGGAGCGGCTGACCGAGGGAGTCACGGTGGTCACGCCGGGAGACCGGTCCGACGTGGTACTCGCCGTGCTGAGCGCCCATGCCGCAGAAGGGTTCCCGTCCCTGTCGAGCGTCATCCTCAACGGTGGGCTGGAGCTGCATCCGGCGATCGCGGCGCTGGTGGCCGGGCTGGGACTTCGGCTGCCGATCGTCGCGACCGACTACGGCACCTTCGAAACCGCCAGCCGCGTCGCAGGGACCAGGGGACGGGTGACCGCCACCTCGGCGCGCAAGATCGACACCGCGCTTGCGCTGATGGAGACCCACGTCGACACCGCGGACCTGTTGAGCCGGTTGGCGATTCCCATTCCGACCGTCACCACACCGCACATGTTCACCTATCAGCTGCTCGACCAGGCGCGCGCGAACCGCAAACACATCGTGCTGCCCGAAGGCGACGACGACCGCATCCTCAAGGCGGCCGGCCGGTTGCTGCAGCGCGGCGTCGCGGACCTGACAATCCTCGGTGAGGAGGCGCGGGTGCGGGCCCGGGCAGCCGAACTCGGTGCCGACCTGTCCGCGGCCACGGTGCTGGATCCGCGGATTAGCGAACTGTGCGACCGGTTCGCCGAGCAGTACGCCGATCTGCGCAAGCACAAGGGCGTCACCGTCGAGCAGGCACGCGAGATCATCCACGACGTCTCGTACTTCGGCACCATGCTCGTGCACAACGACATGGTCGACGGCATGGTCTCCGGGGCGGCGCACACCACGGCCCACACCGTGCGCCCGGCATTCGAGATCATCAAGACCCTGCCCGATGTGTCGACCGTGTCGAGCATCTTCCTGATGTGCCTGGCCGACCGCGTGCTCGCCTACGGTGACTGCGCGATCGTCCCTGATCCGACCGCGGAGGAACTGGCCGACATCGCCGTCTCCTCGGCGCGCACCGCCGCCCAGTTCGGCATCGACCCGCGGGTGGCGATGCTGTCGTATTCGACGGGTACCTCCGGTGCCGGTGTCGAGGTCGAAAAGGTCAGGGAGGCGACCGAACTGGTACGCAAGCGCGAACCGGACCTCCTGGTCGAGGGGCCGATCCAGTACGACGCCGCGGTGGAACCGTCGGTCGCCTCGACCAAGATGCCGGACTCGCCCGTCGCCGGCCGGGCCACCGTGCTGATCTTTCCGGATCTCAACACCGGCAACAACACGTACAAGGCGGTGCAGCGCAGCGCGGGTGCGATCGCGATCGGTCCCGTGCTGCAGGGGCTCAACAAACCGGTCAACGACCTCTCGCGAGGTGCCCTGGTGGAGGACATCGTCAACACGGTCGCGATCACCGCGATCCAGGCCCAGGGGAAGTGATGAGCCGCACCGTTCTGGTCCTCAACTCCGGATCGTCGTCACTGAAATTCCAACTGGTGGAGCCTGATTCCGGGTTGTCCCTGGCCGACGGGATCGTCGAGCGCATCGGCGAGGACTCGTCGTCGGCGAGTCTGGTCTGCGGTGAGCGCGAGGTGACGCACGGCGACCCGGTGCCCGATCACGAAGCCGCGCTGCGCACGGCGTACGCCATGTTCGACGAAGCCGGGACCGAGCTGGGTAGCGTCGGACTCGTCGCCGTCGGACACCGGGTCGTGCACGGAGGTCCGGACCTGTATCAGCCCACACTGATCGACGACGCGCTGATCGAGAAGCTCGAGGAACTGGCCCCGCTGGCGCCGCTGCACAACCCGCCCGCCGTCCTCGGTATCCGCGAGGCCCGCAAGGCGTTCTCGGAACTGCCGCATGTGGCGGTGTTCGACACCGCGTTCTTCCATGACCTACCCGCCGCCGCGGCCACCTACGCGATCGACCGGGAGGTGGCCGAGCAGTGGCACATCCGGCGCTACGGCTTCCACGGCACCTCACATCAGTACGTCAGCGAGCAGGCCGCGGCGTTCCTCGATGTTCCGCTGTCCTCGCTGAGCCAGATCGTGCTGCACCTGGGCAACGGCGCGTCGGCGTCGGCGATTCTGGGCGGCCGCCCGGTCGACACCTCCATGGGCCTGACGCCGATGGAGGGTCTGGTGATGGGCACGCGTTCCGGTGACATCGACCCGGGGCTGTTCGTCTATCTGTGGCGGGAAGCCGGGATGAGCGTCGAAGAGATCGAGACGATGCTGAACAAGCGTGCCGGGGTGCGCGGACTGGGTGGCGAGATCGACTTCCGGGTACTGCATCAGCGCATCGAAAGCGGTGACGAGGCCGCCGGGCTCGCCTACGACGTCTACATCCACCGGCTGCGTAAGTACATCGGCGCCTACCTCGCCCTGCTGGGCAGCGCCGACGTCATCACGTTCACCGCAGGCGTCGGCGAGAACGACGCCGAGGTGCGGCGCGATGCGTTGTCGGGCATGGGGCGGCTGGGTATCGAACTGGACGAGCACCTCAACGAGAGCCCCTCGCACACGGCGCGGCGGATCTCGGCGGAGACGTCGCCCACGACGGTGCTCGTGATCCCGACGAACGAGGAGTTGGCGATCGCACGAGCGTGCGTCGCAGTGATCTAGCAGGATTCGCGCCGCCGAGTGCCGAGTGCCCTGACGGCAGTCGGCGAGTGTGTACTCAGGGCGGGAATTCGGCGGAAATCCCGCCCTGGTTACACACTCGACGCCCTGACGGCACACTCGATCTGAGCGACTGTGGATGAGTCTTCGCCGACCTCGCCCTGATGTCGGCCACTTCCGTCAGGGTGCGGTCATGAACCAGCTGCGGGACCCCTTCATCGGCAGTGAGGCGCTGGCGTGCGGCGCTGTGAGCCGCCATCAGCTGCGGACCCGCTACCGCGCGGTCTTCCCCGGCGTGTACGCGCAGAAGCTGTCACCGCTCTCCCTGCACGAACGCATCGTCGCGGCGTGGTTGTGGTCGGGCAGGCGAGCGACCATCGCCGGCCTGGCGGCCGCCGCACTACACGGCGCGAAGTGGATCGACGACGACGTGGTGGTAGACCTCATCTACGCCAATCCGAAGCCGCCACCGGGGATTCGGACTCGCCGCGCAGTCCTGCTGGACGGCGAGCGACAGGTCGTGCGCGGTCGTGCCGTGACCAGCCCGGCGAGAACCGCGTTCGATCTCGGGCGTGAAGGCAGGGTGGACGCGGCAGTGGAACGGCTGGACGCGCTCGTGCGTGCCACGGCGTTGGGGTTGGGCGATGTGGCGGACCTCGCGCGGCACCATCCAGGGGTACGGGGCCTGCGACAGCTCGAGACAGCGGTCGACCTCGTCGACTCCGGCGCGGAATCACCGAAGGAGACATGGCTGAGGCTGCTGATCATGCGGGCCGGACTGCCCCGACCTCGCACCCAGATACCCGTGCTCGGTCCGGACGGTGCGCCGTTCGCGTTCCTCGACATGGGTTGGGAGAACTGCATGGTCGCTATGGAATACGACGGTGAGCATCACCAGACCAGCAGATGGGTGTACACCAAGGACATCCGCCGCGCCGAGAAGATCGACGCCGCCGGCTGGCTGGTCGTCCGCGTGGTCAGGGAGGATCACCCGGTCGACATCGTCCGACGAGTTCGGCACGCCCGGGCGTTACGGTCGGCGAGTGTGCTCTGATGTCAGAACGTGCTCATCGGCCGCACGCTGTTGGCCAGGTCGATCAACGCGTAGCGGTGCGCCTGTGTGGGCGCGACGCGGGCGAGCGCGCGCAGCGAGGCCTCGACGCCGAGCTGTAATCCGTACTCGGTGAACGGGAATCCCAGGATGTGGTTGGTGCTCGCCGAATTGTCGACCAGCCAGTCCATCGCGGTGCCGAGCACCAACGCCCGGATCTGGAGCACCCGCGGTTCGGTGTCCGGCAGCGCCTCCACCCGGCGCGCGGCGTCGCGAATCTGCTGTTCGGTGATCTCGCTCGACGACCGGCCCGAAAGCAGCGTCACCGCGCTGGTCAATCGGGCGGTGGTGAAATGACGTGAGGTGGCGGGTACTTCGTCGAGCGTGCGCACCGCACCCTCCCGGTCACCTTCGGCCGACTGCGCCCGCGCCAGCCCGAAGCCGGCCGAGACGATGCCGTGGTCGGTGCCCCACACCGTTTGGTAGAACTTGCGCGACGGCGCGTGCTCGAGGTCGGAGCCGCAGAGTTCCGCGGTCGCGGCCAACGCCAATTTCGGCGCCAACTCACCGGGCAGCGTGTCGAGGACTTCGGTGAAATGCTTTGTCGCGGCGTCGTAATCGGCGGACAGGAGCGCGGCGACCGCACGGAACCACACCGTCCGCCAGCGCCAGCCCACCCGGGTGGTCAGCTCGTCGAGCTTGCGGGTGGCCTTCGCGACGTCGCCGAGGTCGAGGAGCGCCCGGGCCTCCATCAACGGCAACTCGACCGACTCGGACAGATCGATGCCCTCGGAGTCCAGTGCACCGTGCCGCGCGGCGCGCAACTGGTCGAGGGTCTGCACCGGCTGGCTCAACACGCTGGCCGACAGCACCGCGGCCCCGACGTCGGTCGGATCGACCAGCGGCACAGGCAGTGCCCGCACGATCTCCTGCGCGGTGAGCTTCTCCGAATGCACCTGACCGTCGACGTACACATCGGTGTGGGCGACCAGCAGGTCGATGCCGAATGTCGAACGTGTCGGCGAGAACACCGTCGACAGACCGGGTCTCGGCACACCGGTGTCACGGGCGACCACCTCACGCAGCACACCGAGCAGTTGCGACGACATCTCCTCCGCGCTGGCGAATCGCCGCCGCGGATCCGGGTCGATCGCACGCCGCAGCAACCGGCCGAACGAGTCGTACTGCGTGAGAACCGGATCGTCCTCGGGCAGCCCGTCGACGTAACGTCCCTTGCGCGTGCGCAATTCGAGCGTCAACGCCGCCAGCGTCCGGCCGACGGTGTAGATGTCGCTCTGCACGGTGGGGCCGGTCCGCACGATTTCCGGCGCCTGGTAGCCCGGGGTGCCGTACAGATAGCCGAACGAGTTGATCGTCGACACCGCACCGAGGTCGATCAGCTTGACCTGGTCCTCGGTCAGCATGATGTTCTCGGGTTTGAGGTCGTTGTAGGTCAGTCCGAGTGAGTGCAGGTAGCCCAGCGCGGGCAGGATCTCGAGCATGTAGCCGATGGCCTGGGCGACCGGAAGCCGTTTGCCCCTGGCCTGTTTGAGCGACGTCCCGCCGACGTACTCCATCACGATGTAGCCGACAGGGTTGCCGTGCTTGTCTTCGTGTTCGACGAAGTTGTAGATCTTGACGATCCCCGGGTGCGTCACCTCGGCAAGGAACTGCCGCTCCGCCATCGCGATCGCCTGCGCCTCGGCGTCACCCGAATGCACCAGACCCTTGAGCACCACCGGACGTTCGTTGACGTTGTGGTCGAACGCCAGATACACCCAGCCAAGGCCGCCGTGGGCGATACAGCCCTTGATCTCGTACTGGTCGGCGACCATGTCACCCGGATTGAGCTGCGGCAGAAACGAATACTGGCTGCCGCAGTGCGGGCACCAACCCTCCGAGAGCGCCTTGCCGTCCGACGACGAACGCCCGACCGGCCGCCCGCAGTTCCAGCAGAACCGCTTGCTCTCCGCGACCACCGGGTTGGTCATCAGCGCTTCGAGCGGATCCTTGGTGGGCACGCGCGGGATTTCCACCAGCCCACCGCCGAGCCGCCGCACCGGCGACAGCGTGCGCATCACCGTCGTGACGTGGTCCTGGGGCTCGGTGTCGCCGGTGTGCACCGAGATGCTGTCGGAGTCGTCGAAATTGGGCCGGAACACCGCCTGGGTGGCCATCGGGCGCATCGTCGACGCCGAATCGAAGTCGAGGTCGTCGAGGCTCGCCGGCTGCGTACCGGGATCCTCGTCGACGGTGGGGCCGAGGTCGTGTTCGGAGGTCGCCATCAGTCCACGTACCTCGCGACCGGGGGTGCGGGCGCCGGGCCCAGCACCGTCAACCACTTGCGGTACAGCGCCGACCAGGTGCCGTCGGCGCGGATGCGCTGCAACGTCCCGTTGACGAACCGCACGAGCCCCGTGTTCTCCAGATTCACGCCGATGCCATAGGGCTCCTGGTTCATGCTCGGCCCGACGATGTGCAGATACGGGTCCTGGGCCACCAGCCCGGCCAGGATGGCGTCGTCGGTGCTGACGGCGTCGACCTGCCGCTGCTGCAACGCCACCAGGCAGTCCGCCCACGTGACCGTGGACACGATGATCGGCGGCGGGCTGATCTGCTGCACCCGCCGCAACGACGTCGTCCCCTTCACCACGCAGACCCGCCGGCCCGACAGATCGGCGGCCCGGGTGATCGCCGAATCGCGCGGCGCCAGGATGCGCTGGTTGGCGTTGAGGTACACCGTGGAGAACGCCACCTGCTTCTTGCGCTCGCAGGTGATCGTCATCGTCTTGACGACGACGTCGACCTGGTTGTTCTGCAGCGCGACGATCCGGTCGGCCGACGACAGGATGCGGTAGTCGACCTGGGCGGGGCTGCCGAAGATGTCGCGGGCGATCTCCCCGGCGATGTCGACGTCGAATCCGGTGATGTTGCCGGTGATCGGATCGCGGAAGGAGAACAGGTTGCTGCCGATGTCCAGCCCGACGATCAGCCGGCCGCGTTCCCGGATGTAGGCGACCGCGGCATCGGCCTCGGCGCGGGTCGGGAACGGGCGCAGGCTCGCTCGCCGGTCGCAGTCGTCGTTGTCCGGCATCGGCAACCGGACCTGTTCGGGCGGCAGTTCCTCCAAGCCCGCCGGAGTGGGCGGGGCCAGCGTCACACCGGGCGTGGGCATCACCGACGCCGCCTGCGCACAACCCGTCAGCACCACCAACGTGGTGAGCAGCGCCAGCAGTCTCTTCATCACCGGCTGTCTGTTCTTCGCGCGGGCGCTCATCACCGGTACTCACTCAGTCGGGGCCACAATCCCAGCGCGACCGCCACCGCCGCGATCACGCTCAGCGCGGCCGCACCCGCCGTCGCACCCGACAGCACCCGCCGGGCGTTGAGGATGTCGTTGCGCAGCTGGCTGCGGCTCTGCTCGATCGCCTTGCCCAGCGCGTCGTTGAGCTTGTCGAACGCCGGGGTGGAGTCGTCCTCGCCGGTGCCCAGCGCGACCTGGGTGGCGGCCTGGTAATTGCCGACCGCGATGTAGGCGTTGATGCGGTCGTCGGCGGCGCGCCAGCGGGCCAACAGATCCTCGGCGGCAACCAGGTCCACGCTGTCGATCGCGTCCTCGCGCGCGAGGTACTGCGCGAGCTTCATCTGCATCCCGTCGATCCGCTCGTAGTACGACTGCTTGCGGACCTCCTCGTCACCGCGACGGATCAGGGCCAGCGTCTCGTCGGCGCGTGCCTGCTGGGCGGTGATCGCCAGGGTGGTGATCGTCTTTAGCGACTCGGCGCCCGCGCCCTTCGCGCTGCGGCTGTCGGCGGTGGAGATGGTCAGCGCGGTCCCCACCCACAGCACCATGATCAGCACCGCCAGACCGCCCGCCACGAAGCCCATGTTGACGCGGCGTCGGGTCCGCCGGGCCAGCCAGCGGTTGGCGAACAGACCGAACAGCAGCGTCGCCAGCACCACGAGAATGACCGGCGCCGGGATGCGCGTCGACGCGGTGGTCTCCTGGTCGACCTGCGCGGACGTGCGTTCGTAAAGGCGTTGGGCGTCGGGCAGGATCTTGGTCTGCATCAACGACGAGGCCTCGGACAGGTAGGACGAGCCGACCGGGTTGCCCGCCCGGTTGTTGGTTCGCGCCGTCTCCACCAGTCCGGTGTACACGGCGAGTTCGGCATTGATCCGGCCGAGCAGCTGCACCAGTTCCTCGTCGGTGAGTCCGCTCGAGGCCCGGGTCAGCGCGACCGCGGCGTCGGTGATCGCCTGTTCGTAGCGCTGCCGGACGTCACGGGGTTCGGTGCCGGCGATGAACGCGGTCGCGGCGGCGGCGTCGGCCACCGACAGCCGGCTGTAGAGCTCACCGGCGGCGAAGGACAGCGGTTCGGTGTGGTTGAGCACCGTGGTCAGCGCCTGCTGGCGGTCGTTGATCGTGGTCGACGTCGCGAAGGCGCTGGCGATCGCGAGCGCGGACAGCACCAGGCCGATGGTCAGGATGCGGCCCGGTGTGGTCCACAGGAACCACCAGCGGGGGTGGGCGGGTGTGGTCGGCGACCGGGACGCGAGCGGCTCGGTCGATGGGTGCGCCAACTCCACAGTCACCTGCGCGCCGTCCTCATCTATCCGGCTACTTTCCGACCGTCCGACTCTATAAAAGAATCCTAAGAGGTTCTGTCACGGCTCGCGCCCGATCGAGCCGAGCCGTTGTGGAAGATGCGGCCCTATCCTGTACGGGTGCGTGGCGACGGTGACGGCTGGGTCTTCTCCGACGGCGGCGGCCGCTACTGGGGCCGTCACGGTGCCGCGGGTCTGCTGTTGCGCGCCCCGCAGCCCGACGGATCGGCCGCGGTGCTGCTGCAACACCGCGCGCCGTGGAGTCATCAGGGTGGAACCTGGGGGCTGCCCGGCGGCGCCCGCGACAGCCACGAGACACCCGAACAGGCCGCCGTGCGGGAGGCCCACGAGGAGGCCGGGCTGTCGGCGGATCAGGTGACCGTGCGGACCACCGTGGTGACCGCCGAGATCGCCGGCTCCGGCGGCGCGTCGTGGACGTACACCACCGTGATCGCCGACGCGCCCACACTGCTGCGCACGGTGCCCAACCGGGAGAGCGCCGAACTGCGTTGGGTGGCCGAGGACGACGTCGCCTCGCTGCCGCTGCACCCGGGCTTCGCCGCGAGCTGGGATCGGCTGCGGACGGTGACGGCGAGCATCCCGCTGCTGGTCAACGGTCAGCAGTGAGCGTCGCCTTGAGCCGCTGAGCCGCTGCGCGCGGGTCGTCGGCGGCGGTGATCGCCCGGACCACGACGATGCGCCGGGCTCCCGCCGCGAGCACCTCCGGCAGGCGCGCCTCGTCGATGCCGCCGATCGCGAACCACGGCTTGTCGGTGTTCAGAGCCGCCGCCTCGCGGACCAGATCCAGTCCCGGCGCCGCTCGCCCCGGCTTGGTCGGTGTGGGCCAGCACGGCCCGACGCAGAAGTAGTCGACCTCTTCGGCCACGGCGGCCGTGACCTGATCGCGGTCGTGGGTGGACCGGCCGATCAGCGGACGCGGACCGATGATGCCGCGGGCCACGGGCAGCGGCAAGTCGTCCTGGCCGAGGTGCAGCACGTCGGCACCCGCCGCCAGCGCGATGTCCGCGCGGTCGTTGACCGCCAACAGCGCACCATGGCGGCGGGCGGCGTCGCCGAGCACCTCGAGCGCGGCCAGTTCCTGGCGGGCTTCCAGCGGGCCGAACCGCTGTTCGCCGGGCGACCCCTTGTCCCGCAGCTGGATCAGGTCGACGCCGCCGGCGAGGGCGGCGTCGGCGAATTCGGCGAGGTCACCGCGTTCGCGGCGCGCGTCCGTGCACAGGTACAGCGTCGCCGAGGAGAGCCGATCGAGGGGTTCTGACACAGGGCGACGGTAGCGCCTCGGCCCGGGTAGGGTTGATGGCCGACACGGGAGTCCCGGGGAAGCGGGACTGAGAGTGGGCCCAAACTTTCCGGCCCTTACCGTCGGACCTGATCCGGATCATGCCGGCGAAGGGAGGTGCTCATGCCACCGGATAGGACTCTGGCCGTGATCGGCGGCGGCGTCATCGGCCTGTCGGTCGCGCGCCGCGCCGCACTCGACGGTTGGTCGGTGCGTGTGCACCGCAGCCCCGAGAAGGGGGCGTCGTGGGTGGCCGGCGGGATGCTCGCCCCGCACAGCGAAGGCTGGCCGGGGGAGCACGAACTGCTGAGCATCGGGCTGGAATCGCTGCGACTCTGGCACGACGGCTTTCTCGACGGACTGCCCGCCGACGTGGTCACCGCCCGCGAATCGCTCGTAGTGGCCGTCGACCGCGCCGACGCCGCCGACCTCAAGACCGTCGGAGAATGGCTGGCCGCCCAGGGTTACCCCGTCACGCTGACCACCGCAGCCAGAGACATCGAACCGCTACTGGCGCAAGGCATTCGGCACGGTTTCGTCGCGGACACGGAACTGGCCGTCGACAACCGCGCCGTCGTGGACGCGCTCGAGGCGCACTGCACGCGACTCGGGGTGCGGTGGGCTCCGCCGGTGAACGCGCTGAGCGAGGTCGACGACGTCGAGCTGCGGGTGCTCGCCAACGGAGTCGACGCGCCTGCGCTGTGGCCGGGGTTGCCGATCCGCCCGGTCAAGGGTGAGGTGTTGCGCCTGCGCTGGCGCCGCGGCTGTATGCCCGCCCCGCACCGGGTGATCCGGGCGCGGGTGCACGGCAGGCAGGTGTACCTGGTGCCGCGCGCCGACGGAGTGGTGGTCGGCGCGACGCAGTACGAGCACGGCCGTGACACCGCACCCGCGGTCAGCGGGGTGCGCGATCTGCTGGACGACGCCTGCACGGTCATGCCGGCACTGGGAGAATACGAGTTCGCCGAATGCGCGGCGGGGCTGCGGCCGATGACCCCCGACGGGTTGCCGCTCGTGGAGCGGCTAGACGAGCGCACACTGGTGGCCGCGGGGCATGGGCGCAACGGCTTCCTGCTCGCGCCGTGGACGGCGGAGCGGATCGCCACCGAACTGCAGACGACACTGGGAGCCAGGACATGAACGTGACGGTCAACAACGAGGACGTCCAGCTCGACGCGGAGACCACTGTCGCGCAACTGGTGGAGCGGATGGGCTTTCCGGAGAAGGGAATCGCGGTGGCGGTCGACTGGTCGGTGCTGCCGCGATCGGAGTGGGAGACGCCGCTGCGCGACGGCGCCCGCGTCGAGGTGGTGACGGCGGTGCAGGGTGGCTGACACCGCGAAACTCACCATCGCCGGCCGCGAGTTCGGCTCCCGCCTGATCCTGGGCACCGGCGGGGCGGCCAACCTCGCCGTGCTCGAACAGGCGCTGATGGCGTCGGGGACCGAACTGACCACGGTGGCGATGCGGCGCGTCGACGCCGAAACCGGCACCGGCGTGCTCGAACTGCTGAGCCGGCTCGGCATCAGCCCGCTGCCCAACACCGCGGGTTGCCGCGGCGCGGCGGAGGCGGTACTCACCGCCCAGCTCGGGCGGGAGGCGCTCGGCACCGACTGGGTCAAGCTCGAGGTCATCGCGGACGAACGCACACTGCTACCCGACGCCGTCGAATTGATCCGCGCGGCAGAGCAATTGGTCGACGACGGCTTCACCGTGCTGCCCTACACCAACGACGATCCGGTGCTCGCCCGCCGGTTGGAGGACATCGGATGCGCCGCGGTCATGCCGCTGGGCTCGCCGATCGGCACCGGTCTGGGCATCGCCAACCCGCACCACATCGAGATGATCGTCGATGCCGCGAACGTTCCGGTGATCCTCGACGCCGGTATCGGCACCGCAAGCGATGCCGCGCTGGCGATGGAACTCGGTTGTGACGCAGTGCTGTTGGCCAGCGCGGTGACCCGCGCCGCCGACCCGCCGGCGATGGCCGCGGCGATGGCGGCCGCCGTGACCGCTGGTCACCTCGCCCGCCATGCCGGCCGAATCCCGAAGCGATTCTGGGCGCAGGCGTCGAGTCCGGCGCTGTGAGGCGGTATGTGGCGCTGGGCTCGTCGATGGCGGCAGGCCCGGGCATCCGGCCGTCGGCCGCCGACGCGCCGTTCCGCGCCGGCCGGTCGGCCCGAAACTATCCGCATCTGGTGGCCGACCGGTTGGGCCTCGACCTGACCGACGTCACCTACTCGGGCGCGACCACCGCCAACATCCTCGACGAACCGCAGCACGGTACGCCACCCCAGATCGAGGCACTCGACGGCACCGAAACGTTGGTGACCGTGACGATCGGCGGCAACGACGTCGGTTACGTGCCGATGCTGATGGCCGCCGGGCTACCGCGGTTCGTCCGGTGGTTACCGCCGGTGCGCGAACTCTTCGACGCCACCACCCGCGACCGGGCACTGGTCGAGGTCGGCGAATCGCTGCGCCGGGTCGGGCGCGCCGTGCTGGAACGGGCCCCGCATGCCCGGGTGCTGTTCGTCGACTACCTGGCGCTTCTGCCGCCGCCGGGTGAGCCGGTGCCACCGCTGTCGGGATCCGATGCGGCGCTGGGTCGGCGAATCGCCGACACCCTCGAACGGCTGACCGGCCAGGCCGCCGCCGACACGGGCTGTGAGTGGGTGCGGGCCGCGCAGGCCAGCCGGTCTCACCACGCCTGGTCGGCGGTGCCGTGGACCACGCGGCCGGGGCTGCCGTGGCCGGGGCGCCCGGCGCCCCTGCACCCGAACGCCGCGGGCATGCGCGCGGTGGCGGACCTTGTGGTCGAACAGGTTGGAGCGGTGAGTGATTGAGCTCAATGGTCTGTCGAAACGGTTCGGCCGGATCAGTGCCGTCGACGATCTGACATGCTCTATCGAGGCCGGGGTCGTCACCGGTTTCCTCGGTCCCAACGGCGCAGGCAAATCGACCACCATGCGGATGATCCTGGGGCTGGACCGCCCGAGCGCGGGGACCGCGACGGTGATGGGCCGCCCCTATCGGCAGCTGAAGCACCCGCTGCGGACGGTGGGTGCGCTGCTCGACGCCCGGCAGGTTCATCCGAACCGAACGGCACGTGCGCACCTGCGGTGGATCGCCGCCAGTAACGGGTTGTCGCGCAAGCGGATCGACGATGTCCTCGACATGGTCGGGCTCACGGAGGTCGCCGGCAAGCACGCCGGCACCTTCTCGCTCGGCATGTCTCAGCGGTTGGGGATCGCGGCGGCGCTGCTCGGCGATCCACCGGTGTTGCTGTTCGACGAGCCGGTCAACGGGCTGGATCCGGAGGGTATCCGGTGGATCCGCACGCTGATGCGCGACCTCGCCGAGGAGGGGCGGACGGTGTTCGTGTCGAGTCATCTGCTCGCCGAGATGGCGCAGACCGCCGACCGGTTGCTGGTGATCGGGCGCGGCCGGCTGATCGCGGCGACGACCATGAGTGACTTCCTGGACCGGTCGGGACTGGAGACGGTCCGCGTTCGCTCACCACAGAGCGATCGGCTGAGCGAGGTGCTGGCCGAGGCGGGCTTGTCGTCGACAGTCGAGGATTCGGCCGTCCTGGTGCGCGGCGCGTCCACCGAACAGGTCGGCGAACTGGCCGCCCGGCACGGCGTCACGTTGCACGAGTTGACTGTTCAGCGCGCGTCACTCGAGGAGGCCTATATGAGCCTGACCGACGAGGCCGTCGACTATCGGGCTCGCTGATGACGATCCGGGCCGAGCAGATCAAGCTCGCGACCACGCGTTCGCCGGTGTGGACGGTGGCCGGTGTGGTGGTGCTGAGTCTCGGGCTGGCTGCGTTGCAGGCTTCGGTCGGCAGCATGTCGACCCCGATCGAGCCGGAACGCGCGGCGCTCGGCGTCGCCACGTTCGCGGTTCCCGTCCTTCTCGTGCTTGCAGCGCTCACGGTGACCGGTGAGTACCGCACAGGCATGATCCGCACCACCTTCCTGGCCGAGCCAAATCGCATGCGGGTGCTGTCGGCGAAGGCCGTCGTGGCAGCGGTTTTCGCCGGACTGTGGACCGCTGTCATGGTCGTGGCATCGGCGGTCGTGGTGCGGGTGATCGGCACCGAGAGGCAGGGTGCGGACCTGGCGCTGTCGGACCCGGGCCTATGGAGGACGGTCGGGGCGATCGCCCTGTACGCGATGCTGGGATCGGTTCTGGCCGTGGGGCTTGGCGCGTTGATCCGGCACAGCGCAGGCGTCATCGCTGTCTTGCTGATGATGCCCTTCGTGGTGGAGCCGCTGCTGGGTGCGATGCCACAGGTGGGGGAGCGGGTGGGCCCGCTGCTGCCGTTCACGAACGCCAACGCATTCACCGCCGTGCCGTCGCTGCGGACGGTCTCCATGTGGTGGGGACCGCTGGGCTCGCTGGCTTACTTCGCGGGCTTCGTCGTCGTGGTGTTCGTGCTGGCGATGATCGACATCAACCGCCGCGACCCGTAACCGACTCGCTCGAAACCGGCGCGCAGAACCGGATCAGGCAAAAGCACTGTGATTGACGGTGCAACGAAAGTTGCCGTCGGGTGACTGCGTTCCAAGCTTCGTCGCACCTCGCACAAGGCCGTCGCTGCGATTTACAGCAACGGACTCAGACTGCCACGACTGCGGCCACAAACTTGCGGTATCAAGTGATTATGCCGGATCTCTGACGGCTGATGGCGATCGTGTGATAGAAGGACATCACTTGCCGATCTGGCATCGGCGCGTACCTGCATAGCATTGGCGCCGCCTATTTGTGCAGCGAATACACGTAATTTGCGGGCATTGGGGGGTATCCAGCATCCTGCGATGCTTTGCTCGCTATTGCCGTCGTCGTAGTCGGCGGCAGGCAACCGTTTGCGTATGCACGTTAGTTGCGGAAGGTAACTATTCGCACAAGCAATAATCGAGCGAATATTGACAATCCCGAAAGGAGGTCCATAATTTGAGCCACCCCGGCGTCTTCGGGCAGCGCCGGGCAGGAGGGTCGGGCAGTATGGGCAAGCATTCGTTACGGCCGGTCGACGAAACACCGGAGCCGGACAGGTCCCAGATTCCGAGCGCGGGCGCCACGGTCAAACGAACGCTCAGCGCCTTGTTCGCGGGAGGCGTGGCGCTGTCGGTGACTGCCTACTACCAGGCGCCGGAGATCCCCGCGATCCAGCTTCTCTCCGCGCCCGGCGGCGCGGGGTCGCTTCCCCTTGCACCGGCCGCGGACGACGCCGTCGGCTCGGAGGGCTCGGACGACGGGGCCGCGGACGACGGGGCCGCGGACGACGGGGCGGGGGCCGGCTCAATAGCGGACGAACCCACCACGCAGAATCGGATCGGCACGCGTGGTCTGCTGGATCTCGGGGGTGGCGGTGGCGGCCTTGACCTGGGAAACCTCGACCTCGGCGATCTGGTCGACGGCCTTGACGACACGTTGGACGTGACCGACGCGGTCGATCTGACAGATCTCGCCGACACCGTGGACACGGTGGTCGACGGAGTGGATGACACCGTGGACTCCACCCTCGACGCAGTTGACGCGACCCTCGATCTGAGCGATTCGTCGGACACCTCGGACGGTGGGGTGGGGGATCTGGTCGACAGTGCGGTGGACGGTGTCCTCGACACCGTGGACGAGGTGGCCGATTCGGCGGATCTGACCGATGCGGTTGATGGCACCGACCTGACCGACACCCTGGATACGGCTGTTGATGGTGTTGGGGATACGGCGGATTCGACGCTGGATGCCGTGGACGCGACTCTTGATCTGAGCGATTCGTCGGACACTCCGGACGGTGGGGTGGGGGATCTGGTCGACAGTGCGGTGGACGGTGTTCTCGACACGGTCGATGAGGTGGCCGATTCGGCGGATCTGACCGATGTGGTTGACAGCACCGACCTCACCGACACGTTGGACACCGCCGTCGATGGTGTTGGGGATACGGCGGATTCGACGCTGGATGCAGTCGACGCGACCCTGGATCTGAGCGATTCGTCGGATACCCCGGACGGCGGGGTAAGCGATCTGGTGGACAGTGCGGTGGACGGTGTTCTCGACACGGTCGATGAGGTGGCCGACTCGGCGGACTTGACCGACGTGGTCGACAGCACCGACCTCACCGACACCGTGGACACGGCTGTCGATGGTGTTGGGGATACGGCGGATTCGACGCTGGATGCCGTGGACGCGACCCTGGATGTGAGCGATTCGTCGGACGCCTCCGACGGCGGGGTGGGGGATCTGGTCGACAGTGCGGTCGATGGTGTTCTCGACACGGTCGACGAGGTGGCTGACACCGCTGACCTCACCGATGTGGTCGACAGCACCGACCTCACCGACACGTTGGACACCGCCGTCGATGGTGTTGGGGATACGGCGGATTCGACGCTGGATGCAGTCGACGCGACCCTGGATGTGAGTGATTCGTCGGACACTCCGGACGGCGGGGTAAGCGATCTGGTCGACAGTGCGGTCGACGGGATCCTCGACACCGTGGACGAGGTGGCTGACACCGCTGACCTCACCGATGTGGTCGACGGCACGGACCTCACTGACACGCTGGACACCGCTGTCGACGGGGCGGCCGACGCCGTTGACTCCACCGTCGACTCCCTCGATGCCACCCTCGATGTGAGTGATTCGTCGGACACTCCGGACGGCGGGGTGAGCGATATGATCGACAGTGCGGTCGACGGGATCCTCGACACCGTGGACGACGTGGCTGACACCGCTGACCTCACCGATGTGGTCGACAGCACCGACCTGACCGACACGCTGGACACCGCTGCCGACGGGGCAGCCGACGCCGTGGACTCCACCGTCGACTCCCTCGATGCCACCCTGGATGTGAGTGATTCCTCGGACGCCTCCGACGGCGGAGTGGGTGACCTCATCGACAGCGCGGTCGACGGGATACTCGACACCGTCGATGACACCGCCGACGCGGCTGACCTCACCGACGTGGTCGACAGCACCGACCTCCTCGACGTCACCGACGCCACCGTCGACAGCGTCACCGATGCGGTGGACGGGGCAGTCGACACCGCTGACCTACTCGACTCCTCCGACGTACTCGACGGCATCCTCGACGTGAGCGACGCTACCGACACGATCGACAGCGGCGTCGACGCCAGCGACGGTACCGATTCCACCGACCACCGGCCAACGCCCGGACCGATCGCACGGTTCTTCAAGTTCCTGTCCGACTTGTTCTGGAGCGTGGTGCATTTCATCCAGGAAATCGTCAACAGATTCGCCGACCTGATCCTCGGCGGCGACGGAAACATCGGCCGCAACGGCTGGTGGGAGTTCTAGCCCACCGTGGTGAGCCTCATCGAAAACCGTGCCGCCGACCCGACCGATCAGCCGGAGAGGCCCGTCGGTGCAAGGCAATTCGCGATCAGCGTCATGGTGACGCTGCTCGTCGCGACCGCGGTCGTCGGATCGCTGCCGGACTCCTCGATCAAGGATGCGGCCGGCCCCGTGCTCGCTCCGCTGATGCGCGTCACCGGACTCGACCAGAGCTGGGGTGTGTTCTCCCCGAACCCGCCTCGGAAGCTCACCGAAGTCGAGGTGCACGTCATCATGAGCGACGGCGAGGACCGCGTGTGGCGGCTCGACGCCGACCGGTCGTTGCCGGGATACCGCTGGCGCAAGCTCAAAGAAGAAGTGATCCGGCGCAAAGAGCTGCGGCCCGGCCTCGCGCGGTACGTCGTCCGCGACGTCACCGACCCGGGCGAACGAGCGGTCCGCGTCCTCATGATCATGCAGAGCGAGACCCTGCCCCTCCCGGCGGAGGGAAAGCCCAAGAAGGTACGCAAGTTGATCTACGACTCCAAGCCCGCCGAGCAGGCGCGGTGATCGCCGTCCGTGCAGGCGTCGGGGACACCGCCCGTCGCTCGGTCCGTGCATGGCAGCGGTTCTGGTTCCGTACCGAACCCGCCTACACCGTCGGGCTGGTCCGTATTGCATTCGGACTGCTGATGACGGCGTGGACCCTGTCGCTGTACCCCTCACTCGACGACCTGTTCGGGCCCGCGGGTGTGGTGCCACGATCCCCGACCCCGGACTTCACCTGGAGCCTGTTCCGGCTACTGCCCGACGACCGTGCCGTACTCATCGGCTGGATCGTGCTGTTGGCCGCGTCCCTGGCTCTGACGGTCGGCTGGCACAGCCGCCTCGCCGCGATCCTGGTCTTCGTCCTGCTGGTGTCGTTCGAAAGACGCAACCCGTTCGTCATGAACGCCGGCGACGTGCTCCTTCGGATCGAAGCGTTGTTCATCGCGTTGGCGCCGTCCGGTGCGGCGCTGTCGCTCGATCAGCGCCGACGGGCCGGCAGCTTCTGGAACGCCGAGGTGCGACCGCTGTGGGCGATCCGCCTGATGCAGATCCAGGTGTCGGTGATCTACGTGTCCACGGTGGTGGCGAAGCTCCACGGCGAGACGTGGCAGGACGGCACCGCGGTGGCCTACTCCCTGCGGCAGCGGGATCTGCTGTTCTTCACCACGCCGACCTGGATCACCGACACGCTGGTGATCTCGAATGTGCTCAGCTGGGGCACCCTGGTCATCGAACTCGCGATCGGCCTGATGGTGTGGAATCGACGGTGGCGGCCGTGGGTGCTGGCTGGCGGCGTCGTCCTCCATCTGTGCATCTTCGTCAGCATGGCGATCGGGCTGTTCAGCCTCGCGGTCTTCGTGCTGTATGTGGCGTTCATCCCGAGTGAGCGGTCCAAGGCCATCGCCGACGGCGTCGCGGCCCGACTCCACCGTCACAGGAGGCCCGCTGAACCTGTGAAAGCCGCTGCACCACAGGCGCCGACCGGAGCCGGCCGCCACGCCAAGCCCGAACCGCAACCGGAGGGCGCCACGAGGGTTTGACGGGGGCCGAATGCCACCGAGCACTCCCGCGCACCGGCTAACGTGGATGCAATGGTGCGCAAGATGCTGGTGGTGCTGTCGATAGCGGCCGTCACGGCAGGCTCGGCCGGGTGTGGACGCGACGCGGCACCCGCGCCGGCGGCGGTTCCGTCGACCCAGGAGACCTCGCCCGCCGCGACCGAGTTCGGCACCGCGCTGCGGGACAAGGTGACCGTCGACGCGATGATGGGGCACCTGACCGACCTGCAGGAGATCGCCGACGCGCACGGCGGGAACCGCGCGCTGGGTACGCCGGGTTACGACGCCAGCGTCGACTACGTCGCCAACGCTCTGCGCGACAAGGGTTTCGACGTACAGACCCCCGAATTCGAGGTCAGGTTGCCGTTCGCCGAGGAGCCGCAGCTCACCGTCGGCGGCCGGAACATCGAAGCCAAACCGCTCGAGTACACGATCGGGACCGCACCCCAGGGAGTGAGTGGACCGCTGGTGCCCGCGCGTGTCGAGGACTCGCCGGGCTGCACCGCCACCGATTACGACGGCCTGCCGGTGCAGGGCGCAGTCGTGCTGGTCGATCGCGGGGAGTGTCCGTTCTCGGTGAAACAAACCATCGCCGCCGAACGCGGCGCGGTGGCCATGGTGGTGGTCAACAACGTCGACGGCGACGTCGTCAACGGCACGTTGGGTGACGAGACCGACGTCAAAATCCCAGCGGTGAGCGTCACCAAGGCGGTCGGTACCGAATTGCGCGACGCCCCCGGGGAAACGACTCTGCGTCTGAACGCCGGGGTACGCGAGGAGCGCACCCGCAACGTGATCGCGCAGACCAAGACCGGGTCCACCGCCGACGTGGTGATGGTCGGTGCGCACCTCGACAGCGTGCCGGAGGGGCCCGGCATCAACGACAACGGTTCCGGGGTCGCCGCGGTGCTCGAGACGGCGCTGCAACTGGGCGCTGAGCCCGACGTGCGCAACGCGGTCCGGTTCGGTTTCTGGGGTGCCGAGGAGGAAGGGCTGCTCGGCTCGTCCGACTACACCCAGTCGCTCGACGAAGAGCAACTCAAGGACATCGCGCTCTACCTCAACTTCGACATGCTCGGCTCACCTAACCCCGGCTACTTCACCTACGACGGGGATCAGTCCACACCGCCGAATCCCGAGGCGGGAACACCGCGCGTGCCGGAAGGGTCGGCGGGCATCGAGCGCACGCTGGCCAGGTACCTCGCGGATGCGGGGAAACCGGCCGAGGACACCAGCTTCGACGGCCGCTCGGACTACGACGGTTTCACGCTCGCCGGTATCCCGGCGGGCGGACTGTTCTCCGGTGCGGAAGAGAAGAAGACGCCAGAGCAGGCCGAGCGCTGGGGTGGTGAAGCCGACGCGCCCTTCGACCCGAACTACCACAAGAAAGAGGACAACCTCGGGCACATCGACCGCACCGCGATGGAGATCAATGGCGGTGGCGTCGCCTTCGCGGTCGGGCTGTACGCGCAGGATCAGCGCGGGCGCAACGGTATTCCACTTCGTGATGACCGCACGCGCCATCCCGCCGGCGCCTGATGAGATTCCGCTGGGCAGTCGTCGCCGTGGCAGTGGCCTTGGCCGCGGCCTGCTCATCACCGCCCCCGCCTCCGGCCGATCTCGCAGACGATCTGGCCGCCAAGGTCACCGTCGACGCCCTTAGCACCCACCTCGAGGCGCTTCAGGACATCGCCGAACGCAACGGCGGTAACCGCGCGCAGGGCACACCCGGCTTCGACGCCAGCGTCGACTATGTCGCGAAGTTGCTGCGGGACAGAGGGTTCGAGGTGCAGACGCCGGAGTTCGACCGCTACGGCGGCACGCGTGGCGGTGCACCGGGGCTGACCGTCAACGGTCGCGGCCACCCCGTGGACAAGGCGTCACTTCTGGTGGACACCGGCCCTGAAGGTGTCGACGCTGTGACGCTGCGCCCGGTGAAGCCCGCCGGCTGTGCCGCCGCCGACTACGGGAGGACAGATGTCCGCCGCGCGATCGTGGTCGTCGACGACACGGGGTGCTCGGTGGTCGTGAAACAGAACGTCGCGGTCGACCGAGGTGCCGTCGGGCTGCTCGTGGTCACCACGGGTGGGGACAAGGGCAGCCCACCGGGCCTGTTCACCCCGGGGTACTACCGCGAACTGACCATTCCGGTCGGGATCATCGGCGCGGACGCCAACGCCGCACTGCGCCGCACCACCGCGCCGGTGCGGTTACGACTGGACGGCCA
Organism: Mycolicibacterium litorale; assembly: GCF_010731695.1. Taxonomy (NCBI): domain Bacteria; kingdom Bacillati; phylum Actinomycetota; class Actinomycetes; order Mycobacteriales; family Mycobacteriaceae; genus Mycobacterium; species Mycolicibacterium litorale. The sequence continues at coordinate 3,755,723 of NZ_AP022586.1, read as the reverse complement.
GCCGGTGATGGCGAAGTCCCGAAACGTGCTGGCACAGACCACGACTGGCGACGCTCGCAACGTGGTGATGGCCGGTGCCCACCTCGACAGCGTGGCGGGTGGCCCGGGTATCAACGACAACGGCACGGGTGTGGCCGCGGTGCTGGAGACCGCCCTGCAGTTGGGGAGTTCCCCGCAGATCGACAACGCCGTCCGGTTCGCGTTCTGGGGGTCGGAGGAGATCGGGCTGGAAGGATCACGGGCTTACCTTCGCAGTCTGGACGCCGAGCATCTCGCCGACATCGCCGTGTATCTCAACTTCGACATGCTGGGCTCACCGAACGCCGGATACTTCACCTACGACGGCGACCAGTCCGCCGCAACCGCCCCGGTGCCCGTCCCCGAGGGGTCGGCGGGCGTCGAACGGCTGCTCGCCGGATATCTCAACCTCGCCGGCGTCCGTCCCGCCGACATGCCGTTGGGCAACGCCACCGATTACGAACCGTTCTTGGCCGCAGGCGTTCCGATCGGCGGGCTCACCACCGGTGCGGCACAACAGAAGACGCCGGTGCAGGCGCGCCTGTGGGGCGGCCGTGCCGCCACGCCCTTCGATCCGAACTATCACACCCGGCGCGATACCGTCGACAACGTCGACCGTCGGGCACTGGGCATCATGGCGCCCGGCGTGGCCTTCGCGGTCGGCACCTACGCACGGTCCATCGACGGCGCCAACGGGGTGCCCCCGCGCGACAACCGCGACCGCAAGGTGCGGTAGTCAGTCCATCGGCGTCACCCGGAGATTGCCGCGGCCGTCGGCGTGAACGGCATACCAGTGGTCGAAGCCATCGTCGGAGCCCCGCTTCCTCTGGCATCGCACTAGTGGAGGAACCAGTCGACGGCCCGCCTCGCCCTGTCCGCCGGCACCACGTGGCCGTCCGCGAACTCCTCGTACAGGACGTCGTAACCGGCGCCGCGCAGGGACGGGACGAGTCGGCGGCTGGTGCGGTCGATGGGTAGCACGCGGTCGTCGACACCGTGTGAGATGTACACCCGCGGCTGCCCGACGGCCTCACCCGGCGCGGAGAAGCCGGGGGAGAAGGCCAGCACGGTGGTGAAGAGGTCGCCGTTCGTCAGCCCGACCGAGAGGGCATATGACGCGCCGTCGGAAAAGCCACCGATGCCCAGGTGCTCGGCGTCGACGGCGTGACGGGCGAAGACGTGCGACAGCCCGGTGTCCAGGGCGGTGATGTCGGGACCGAACGAGCGCACGATGACGTCCCAGGTTCGGTGCCGGCTGGGTGGTGCGAACAGGAGGAGTCCGGCCTCGTCGGCGTGTGAGAGCAGTGGGGTGATACCGCCGCGGGCGTCGCCGCCTGCGCCGTGCAGCAGGACGACGAGTGGCGCGGGCTGATCCGGCCGGTAGCCGGCGGGGACGTACAGCAGCGCGGTGCGGTCGGTACCGATGTCGAGTTCGTGCAACCCGGGCGGATACGGCGGCAACGTCGGTGGCGCCGGGCGTGACCGGAGCCGTCCGCCCGACGGGTCCGCGGGCGCCAGCGCGGGTGCCGCTTCCTCGAGATGCGGCCGCCGGCCGGGCGCGGACGGCTCCATGCCGCAGGCGACCGCGATCAGCAGGACGAGGGCGGCCGGGCCGGTGCGCAACACCCGGGCGGTAGTACCCAGCTTCGGCACCGGTACTCCACCCCTACTGAATGCGTTGTTTACATGAGTGCGCGAGACGACAGCGAACTGGACATAATGGGGGATTTGTCGATCGTCGATTGCTGCCGCTGGCCGGCGTCGACGGCGACCACTTAGCGGAGTGGCCCCGGCGTGAGGCGCGACATATTGGGCGGGCAAACGTGGTCCGTCCCACATCGACTCCTGTTACCGACGAGTAACAGCAGATACCGAGGCTGAGGGGCGGGCTCGCAGCGAACGGAACCCGGGGTTCGCGCACGGGGCGCACCGTCATCCGGGGAGTTTGCGCGCGTGGGCGGTCATTGTCATGACAAAGAGTTAGCCACTCCCATTATCAGGAGCGGCCTCGCTGCCGGACAGCAAACTTCGTTTTCTGGATAGCGCGGACGGGTTCCGTGCGACGTTCTGCATGCATCGCGCTGATCTGCGAATTCATGCTTGCTTTAAACTTACTCTCAGGTAAGTTTCAGGCCGGGGTGGGACAGAGCAAAGGAGAATTCAATGCAGGTTGCCGTTCGCTCCTATCTGACCGCGGGCGTGGCGCTCGCCGGTGTCGGGGCCATTGCCCTGAGCCCGGTGACGCCCATGCCCGACGTCACGGTGCCGGCAATGTCATCCGCGACGGTGGAGCTGAACGCTCTCGTCAACCCGATCGAGGTTTTCGCGCCGATCTTCGAGAAGGCGTTCGAAGACACCGGGGCCCTCGGCCAGCGGGTGTTCGCGAACCCCGCGCCGATCCTGCAGCAGATTCTGGCCAATCAGCTCGCCACTGCACAGACGCTCGGCGGGATCGCCGGCGTGTTCGGCGAATCGTTCCGGACGGCGCTCGTCGAGGCCCCGGGACGGCTCGAGACCGCGTTCGAGCAACTCTCCGACGGTGAGATCACCCTGGCGATGAACACGCTGTTCGACCTCGCGATCTCACCGGTCATCGGCCCGCTACTCGACAGCATCTTCTTCGGCGACGGCGTCCTCCAGGATCTGGTGGGAGTTCTCCAACAACCGTTCGTCAGCGCCCAGAACGTGATCGGTCTGCTCGGGAACCAGGAGTTCCTCCTGAACATCGGACTCGGCCCGCTTCAGACGGTGTACGCGCTCAACACCGCTATCGGTGGAGCGGCGGAAGCGCTCCTGGACGCCGCCGAGGCGGGCGACCCCGAAGGATTCATCAACGCGATCACCAACGGCAGTGCGAACATCACCGCGGCGGTGCTGGACCGGCTGCTCAACCCTGGCACCCCGCCCTACCGCTACGACCAGGGAATTGTCGCCGCACTCCTGACCGCACGCGACATGATCGCCCAGGCCTTGGGCGCTACCGCCTCGACCGCAGCACTGGCGTCCGCCCGTAGCGCCGACGTGACCGAGGCGGCGACGACCACCGTCACGTTGGACGTCACTCCCGCACTGGAAACGACCGAAGCGCCGAAAACGGAAGCGGGAGCGACTGATCCGACAGCGGGGTTGAGCTCAGACACCGCAGGCGCGGAGGAGGAGTCCACCACGCCCGTGGACGACGCGGCGGTTGTGGTCGAGGACGACGAGGCCACCACGGGGACGGAAGCCGTCGTCACCAAGAAGGCGGATCCGCTCAACGACCTCCGCAAGGGCATCGAAGGCGCGGTCAATGACGTGCGCAACGGGCTGAAGAACGCCGCCGCAGGACTCACCGGCAAGAAGGCGAAGCCCGCCGAATCCGGAAGCGCCCCGAGCTCATCGGACGACGCCGGCTCGGCGTCGGAGGGTGGTTCGGCGTCCGACAGCGGCTCCGCGTCGGACAGCGCTGAATAGCTCGAGTCACGCCGGACGCGCGGTCGGGGTGTCCCGACCGCGCGTCTGCCCGGCGGCCCTGCTGGTGCGCAGTCCGAGCAGCCGCATCCCGTGGTACACCAGCAGCGCCGCGATCGACCCCAGTGCGATACCGGTGAACGTGAGCTGGCCTGCCTGCCAGGTGAAGTCGGCGATTCCGATGATGAGCGGGATTGCGGCAGTCATCTGGTTGACCGGCAGCGAGAAGTCGACGTGGTTGGTCAGCCAGATGCGGATGCCCAGCACGCCCACCAACCCGTAGAGCACCACGGTCGCGCCTCCGAGCACACCGGCCGGGGTCGCCGAGATGGCCGCGCCGATCTTGGGGCACAGCGACAGCGCGATGGCCACCACGGCGGCCACCCAGTACGCGGCCGTGGAGTACACACGGGTGGCGGCCATGACGCCGATGTTCTCCGCGTACGTGGTGGTGGCGGATCCGCCGCCGATTCCGGCCAGTGTCGTCGCGACGCCGTCGGCGGCCAGCGCCCGGCCCATCAGCGGGTCCATATCCGTCCTGGTCATCTGCCCGACCGATTTCACGTGCCCGATGTTCTCGGCGATCAGCGCGATCACCGCGGGCAGGAACATCGGCAGCACCGCGAGCGAGAACGACGGTGCCTGGAAGTCGGGCAGACCAACCCACGGGGCCGCGGCGATCGCCGAGGTGTCGACGTCTCCCAAGGCCAGCGCGAGCAGGTATCCGATCAGCACGGCGAGGAAGATCGCCAGACGGCCGATCATGCCCCGGAAGAAGGCCAGCGTCGCCACCAGCAGCACCAGGGTGACGGTCGCGACGACGGGACCCTTCTCGAAATTCGCCTTCGCGGCCGGTGCGAGGTTGAACCCGATCAACGCCACGATCGCGCCGGTGACGACCGGCGGCAGGGCGAGGTCGAGCCAGCGCGTACCGACCAGATGGACGACGCCGCCGATGACGATCAGGACCAGCCCGAGCGCGACGATGCCGCCCAGCGCGCTACCGGTGCCCTCCGCCGCGACCGCCGCGGTCACGGGCGCGATCACCGAGAAACTGGAACCCAGATAGCTGGGCAGCCGATTGCCGGTGATGATCAGGAACAGGATGGTGCCGACGCCGGAGAACAGCAGGGTGGTGGCGGGCGGGAAGCCGGTCAGCACCGGCACCAGGAACGTCGCCCCGAACATCGCGACCACGTGTTGGGCACCGAGGCCGACGGTCCGCGGCCAGCTCAGGCGTTCATCGGGTGCAACGACGAAATCCGCGTCCGAGCGGGTTTCGACGGGCTTCCACGTCCATCTGGTCTTGGCTGGCATCACGGTTGCTTATCTTGCACCGCTCCCCGTCGTCCCCGCGCGCCGTACCGCGTAGGTGAGCGCACCCACTCCGAGCACCGCGGCGCCTGCGGCCACCGAGGTCCAGGGCAGTGCGAACGCCAACACCAGACACCCGGCCAGCCCCACCGCGGGCACCGCCCGGTAGCCGAGCGTCCACGCGGAGGCGTTGGCGACGGCGTAGTAGATCAGGACCGCGAACGACGAGAACCCGATCGCTTCGCGTAGGTCGACGGTCGCAGCGAGCACCGCGACGACCACCCCGACCGCGACCTCGGCCCGGTGGGGGCTGCCGAACCGGCTGTGCACCGCCGCGAGACCGGCAGGCAGGTGCCGGTCGCGCGCCATCGCCAGCGTGGTGCGGGAGACGCCGAGGATCAGCGCGAGCAGCGAGCCGAGTGCGGCGATCGCTGCACCCGCCGCCACGACCGGAACCAACCCGGCGAACCCGGCGACCCGGACGGCCTCGGTCAGCGGCGCCGCCGCGTCGGCCAGTGTCCCGCTGCCCAAGACGGCCAGCACCGCGACCGCCACCACCGCGTAGACCGCCAACGTGATCCCGAGCGCGATCGGGATCGCACGCGGGATCGTCCGTTCCGGGTCGCGCACCTCCTCACCGAGAGTGGCGATGCGGGCGTAGCCGGCGAATGCGAAGAACAACAGCCCGGCGGACTGCAGCACCCCGCCGACCGAGACGTCGTCGGGTAGGGCCAACCGCCCGACCGCGGGGTCACCGAAACCCAGCGCGACCACCACGACGACGGCCAGCACGGCCAGCACGAACGCCACGATGAGCCGGGTGAGCAGCGCGGACTTGTGCACACCGGCGTAGTTGACCGCCGTCAGCGCCACCACGACGGCCACGGCGATCAGGCGCGCACCGTCGGGCCACACGTACACCCCGACGGTCAGCGCCATCGCGGCACACGACGCGGTCTTGCCCGCGACGAAACCCCAGCCGGCCAGGTGACCCCAGAACTCGCCGAGCCGCTCTCGGCCGTAGACGTAGGTGCCGCCGGACTGCGGGTAGCGCGCGGCGAGGCGGGCCGACGACGTGGCGTTGCAGTATGCGACGACCGCCGCCAGCGCCATGCCGACGAGCAGGCCACTACCGGCCGCGGCGGCGGCGGGTGCGAGCGCGGTGAAGATTCCCGCACCGATCATGGCGCCGAGACCGATGACGATCGCGTCGGTCACACCGAGCCGACGCGGCAGTGCGCGACTGCCGGGTGCATTCACACCGCGATGTTAGGGAGTTTCCCGATCGCCGGCGAGCGCCTCGTCGTCCTGGTGGGTGATCGTCGCGGTCAGCAACACCGCCAGCAGGGCCAACGACCCGACGATGATCAGCGGAATCGTCCACAGCCTGCGGCTCAGTAACGCGCTCTGGCACGAGGCGACGAAGTCGGTGCCGTCGACCGCGGCGTTCTCGGCCTGCGTCAGGTTGGCGACGAATCCGCTACCGCAGTTGATCTGCCAGCCCCACTGGTCGTACCCGTCGATGAAAACGGGGAAGCGGAGCGCGAACAAACCGATGGCCAGCAGGATGGCGCCGCCGATGGCGACGTACCAAGCACGTGGTCGCACGCTTCCCCCTTCGAGATGTCCCGTCCTATGTTAATGGTCATTCTCAACCGGTGGGGACTTCGACGAGAATCTGTCGCCGCACTGCGGCCTGCGCACCGACGTGCGGCGATAGTGTGTTCGGCATGGCGTCCACCCCGCCCGGCCGCGGTGACGGTGTTCGGCGCCGTCCGAAGGACCGCAAAGCCCAGATCGCGAGGGCATCCGCCGAGGCGTTCAGCCTGCTGGGCTATCACGGGGTCAGCATGGACGCCATCGCCGCGCGGGTCGGTATCTCGGCGGCCGCGCTGTACCGGCATTACACCGGCAAGTACGAACTGTTCCGCGACGCGGTCCTGGCGCTCGGCCAGCAGTTGGTCGACGCCACCGCCTTCGTCGACGAGTTCACCCCTGAGTCCACCCCCGACGACCCGCGCGAGACCCTCGACCATCTCGCGACCGCGCTGTGTGACACGGCGTTGGCCAACCGCGATTCCGGCGGGCTCTACCGCTGGGAGGCGCGGTATCTCCGTGGTGACGATCAGGCGACCCTCGACTCGCAGATCCGCACTGTCCACCGCCGCTTTCAGCAACCGCTGCGCGCGCTGCGTCCCGAACTCGACTCCCGGCAGCGCTGGACCCTGTCCACGGCGATGATCAGCGTGCTCGGCAGCATCGTCGACCACCGGGCGAAGTTGCCCGCCGGCCAGATCCGTCCCCTGCTCGCCGAACTCGTCGTGACCCTGGTCCACGCCGAGTTCCCCACCCTGTCCGAGGCGCCCGATCCGCCGGTGTCAGCGGCCCCCGCGCGCCGCTCGAAATACGAAGCGCTGCTTGTGGAATCGATGCGGCTGTTCAACCAGAAGGGTTACCGGGACACCTCGATGGAGGACATCGCCACCGCGGTGGGGATGCCCGCCTCGGGGATCTACCGGTACTTCTCCGGGAAGAGTGACATCCTGGCCGGGGTGTTCCGCCGGTCGGCCGACCGGTGGTCGGCGGAGATGTCGGCGATCCTCGACAGCACGGCCGACCGGGAAGAGGCGCTGACGCGGCTTATCGACGGACACGTGGCCCGATCGTTCAGCGAGCCGGAACTGGACTACGTCTACTACACCGAGCGGCTCAACATGTCGGCGGCCGATCAGCAGATCCTGCGCAATCTCCAGCGCTCGACGGTCGAGACGTGGGCCGACCTCGTGGTGACGCTTCGTCCGGAATGGACTGCGGGACAGGCGCGTTTCGCGGTGTACGCCGCGATGGCGGTCACGATCGACCTGGGCCGGCTGGTGCGCTACCGCAATTCGCCCTACTCCCGTGCGCTCGTCGCCGGGATGATGGACCTGACGCTGCTCGGCCGCTACCGCTTGCGAACGGTGTTGCCCGCCAAGTAGGCCAGGTACCCGAGCAGACCCGCGACGCCGAGCTTGCGCGTCTTGCGGCCTGCCAGCGCCAGGCCGACCAGCGTCTCGATGCTGCCGTTGGTGTAGATGTGGCGACGGGTGTTCTGCGGGAACGCCGGCACCGTGATCGGCTCGAACAGCTGGGGACGGGCGAAATGCGCCAGTCCGGTTCCGGCCAGGGCCAGACCGGTCAGCTTGGCGGCACGCTTGTCCTGTTGTTGCGGCAACGGATGGTCCTCTCTCAGGCGATCTGATAATCGCTCAGTGGGAATTCGGACGCCTCCTTGATGGCGTCGCGCGTCGACATGGGGCGCAGCAGCGACGGTTCGCCACTCGGATTGAAATAGTAGGACCGCGACGAGGCGCAGTTGCCGACCGTCCACAGCGAGTTGCCGAGCGCCTCGGTCATCCGCTCGAGATAGTGGGCGTTGGCCTCCTCGGTCACCTCGAACGTGGTGGCGCCGCGGCGGTTCACCTCGGTGAACAGCCGGTCCATCAGCCGCATCTGGTATTCCATCGTGTTGAAGAAGTTCAGACCGAGGAACGCGTACGGGCTGGCCAGGCTGAGGTAATTGGGGAAGTACGGCATCGACACACCCTGATAGGCCTGAAAACGCGTGTCCCGCCACCATTTTCCGAGGTTGCGGCCGTTGCGGCCGATCACCTCGATGGCCGGGAAGTTCGCCTCCCATAGGTCGAATCCCGTGGCCAGCACCAGCGTGTCGATCTCGGTCTTGGTGCCGTCGGCGTTGACGATGCCGTCGGCCACGACCCGTTCGATACCGTCGGCCTGCAGGTGCACGTGCGGTTTGGTGAACGTGCGGAAGTAGCTGTTGGAGAACGTCGGTCGCTTGCAGCCGATGTCGTAGTCCGGCGTGAGCTTGCGGCGCAGTTCCTTGTCGCGGATCGCGATGAACTGGTTCAGCTTGCACAGGTCCATCGCCGACATGTTGAGGCGCCGGAACAGCGGCACCTTGTAGTTGACCACGCCGACGGTGATCATCAGCTCGTAGATGGTGTCGGTGATCGCCCGGACGGTGCGCTGCAGCAGCGGTACCCGGGCGAAGAGCCGCTTGGTGCGCTCGGAGAATCGGATGTCCACCTTCGGGGCGACCCAGATCGGGGTGCGCTGGTAGACGGTGAGGTCCGCGGCGCTCTTCGCCAGTTCGGGAATCAGCTGAACCGCGGTGGCGCCGGTTCCGATGATCGCGATTCGCCGGCCGGCCGGGTCGAAGCTGTCGTCCCAGTCGGTGGTGTGGATGACCGTGCCCTCGAACTCGGTGATGCCGGGGATGTCGGGCATGCGCGGTTGCGACAGGAAGCCCGTGGCGGTGATCAGGTAGCGGGTGGTCAGCGTCTGCCCGTCGGCGGTGGTGACCCGCCAGAGCTTCGCGTCCTCGTCCCAGCGGGCACCCTCGACCGCGGTGTTGAACCGGATGTGCCTGCGGACGTCGTACTTGTCGGCCACGTCGTCGGCGTACTGCTTGATTTCCGCGCCGGTGGAGAAGAGCCGCGACCACTTCGGGTTGGGCTCGAAGAAATAGCTGTAGGTGGTGGTGGGGACGTCGACGGCCAGGCCCGGGTAGTGGTTGACGTACCAGGTCCCGCCGAGGTCGTCCTCGCGGTCGAGGATGACGAAGTTCGCGTAGCCCAACCGTTTGAGCTGAATCGCGGCGCCGATTCCGGCGAATCCCGCACCCACGATGACCGCGTCATACTGCTCCGAAGTCATGAGTAGACGGTACCCCAGGTATCGGGGTCGCCCCGCGTCCCCTCAGCCCTTGAGGGACCCCGTGCGCGGCGGGTCGAGGGTCGCCACGCAGGTCACCGCGCGGTCGCCGTCGGCCCAGGTCTCCTCGGTGGGATAGAGCACATACAGCTGGACCGAATCGTCGGTGACCGCCGCGGGGGAGTAACTCGCCAGCTCTGGTCCGCACCGGTTGGAGTACTCGGTCACGGCGTCGGCGCCGGGGAAGTCCCCGTCGGGCATCATCAGCACCGCGAACACCTCGCCGGCGTGCGGTTCGTCGCAGCTGACGGTCTTGACGGTGAGTACCCGGGTGCCGTCGGGGATTTCCGACAGGCAGTCACCGAGCTTGACCTCCGTCGCGGTCACGGTGCCCTGGCGCACCACCAGGAACACGACCAGCACGATGGCGATGACGGCCACCACGGCGACGAGCGCCACGATGCCCAGGATCAGCCACGTCTTGTTCCTCTTCTTCGGCGGCGGGCCGGCAGGCGGCATCTCCGCGTACGGCTGCGGCGGTGGCGGCGGATAGTACGGCTGACCGTAGGGCTGCTGGCCGTACGGAGGCTGACCGTAGGCAGGTTGGCCGTAGGGAGGCTGGCCGGGTGGTGGGGTCGGCGGGCCCGGCGGCATGGTCATGCGATGACGATAACCCGCTGACCCGCCGTGCCGCTGTGGCTCGTCACACCAGCAGCCGCAAAGCCGCGTCCACCGCCAGTTTCGGGACGTCGAGCACCTTCGATCCCAGGTCGTGCCGGGCGCCGGTGACTTCGACGACCGCGGTGGGGCCGCCGACGAGCGATGCCGCCGCGGTGAGTTCGTCGATGGTGCCGAACGGGTCCTTCGTGCCGTGGGTGAACACCGTCGGCACGCCGATGCGCGGCAGGTGTTCGGTGCGGGCCCGCTCGGGCTTACCGGGCGGATGCAGCGGATAGGAGAACAGCGTCAGCGCGTCGACGGCGACCCCGGCGCCGGCCCCGTCGCCCGCGACCGCCATCGACGTCATCCGGCCGCCGTAGGAGTGTCCGCCGGCGATCACCGGGCCGGTCGTCAGTTCCCGGCCCACGGCGACCGCCTCGGCCACCCCCGCCTGATCGGCGGCCGCGGACCCGGACGGCGGGCCTTTGGGCCTGCGCTGCCGGTACGGCAGGTTGTAGCGGACGGCGAGCCAGCCCCGCGCGGCCCACTCGTCGCAGACCCTGACCAGCATCGGCGCATCCCGGTTGCCGCCGGCGCCGTGGGTCAGCAGCACCACCCCGGTCGGTGTCCCGGCGGGTGCGTGGGCGATGCCGGCGATGTCATCGATGCTCATCGGCGCTCAGCCTGAACATCGCCGAGACCGGCCCGTGGCCGCTGCCCAGCGGGTAGGCCGCGCGCAGGCATTCGGTCACCCAGCGCTTGGCGAAGGCGACGGCATCCGGCATGTCGTATCCGTTCGCCAGCGCGCTGGCCACCGCGGCGGCCAGCGTGTCCCCCGCGCCGTGGTCGTGGCCGGTGTCGATGCGTGGCCCGTCGAACTCGAAGAAGTCGGTGCCGTTGTACAGCAGATCCGGGCTGTGCGGGGACGACCGCAGATGCCCGCCCTTGACCAGCGCCCACTGCGGCCCGAGCGCGTGCAACGCCTGCACCGCCGCCCGCTGCGACTGCTCGTCGACGACGTCGATGTCGACCAGTAGGCGCACCTCGTCGAGGTTGGGGGTCACCAGCGTCGCCAGCGGGAACAGTTCGGTGCGCATCGCATCCAGCGCGCTGGGGTGCAGCAGTGGGTCACCGTGCATGGAGGCGCAGACGGGGTCGACCACGAGCGGCACCGACCCGGCCAGCCCCTGCGCCCGCCAGGTGTCGGCGATGGTCTCGATGATCGCCGAGGACGCCAACATGCCGGTCTTGGCGGCCTGTACGCCGATGTCGGAGGCCACCGCCTCGATCTGACCGGCGATCACGTCCAGCGGGATCTCGTGGAAACCCCTGACGCCCAACGAGTTCTGCACGGTCACCGCGGTGACCGTGACCAGGCTGTGCACGCCGAGCAGGGCGAAGGTGCGCATATCGGCCTGGATGCCGGCGCCACCGCCGGAGTCGGACCCGGCGATCGTCATCACCCGCAGCGGAGTCTGACCGGGCGGGGTGAGGGGCAGGTAGGTCATGAGCTCAAGGGTAGGTAGACGCGGTTGCCGTGCTCGGCGAACTCCCGGGACTTGTCCGCCATGCCCTGTGCGACGGACGCCCGAATGTCTTGGGTGATGCGCATCGAACAGAACTTGGGCCCGCACATCGAGCAGAAGTGTGCGGTCTTCGCCGGTTCGGCCGGCAGCGTCTCGTCGTGGAACTCGCGCGCGGTATCCGGATCGAGCGACAGCGCGAACTGGTCGTACCAGCGGAATTCGAAGCGCGCCTTCGACAGTGCGTTGTCGCGCTCCTGGGCGCGGGGATGGCCCTTGGCGAGATCGGCGGCGTGCGCCGCGATCCGGTAGGCGATCACCCCGTCCTTGACGTCCTTGCGGTCAGGTAGCCCCAGGTGCTCCTTCGGGGTGACGTAGCAGAGCATGGCGGTACCGGCCTGGGCGATCATCGCCGCGCCGATGGCCGAGGTGATGTGGTCGTATGCCGGCGCGATATCGGTGGTGAGGGGGCCGAGGGTGTAGAACGGCGCCTCCTCGCACAGCTCCTCTTCCAGCCTGACGTTCTCGACGATCTTGTGCATCGGCACGTGACCGGGGCCCTCGATCATCACCTGAACGCCGTGCGCCTTCGCGGTCTTCGTCAGCTCACCGAGCGTGCGCAGTTCGGCGAACTGAGCCTCGTCGTTGGCGTCGGCGATCGATCCGGGCCGCAGCCCGTCGCCCAGCGAGAACGTCACGTCGTAGCGCGCCAGGATTTCGCAGAGTTCGGCGAAGTGCGTGTACAGGAAGGATTCGGTGTGGTGGGCCAGGCACCACGCCGCCATGATCGATCCGCCGCGGCTGACGATGCCGGTGACGCGGTGCACCGTGAGCGGGATGTGGCGCAACAGCACGCCGGCGTGCACGGTCATGTAGTCGACGCCCTGCTCGCACTGCTCGATCACGGTGTCGCGGTAGATCTCCCACGTCAGCTTCGTCGGGTCGCCGCCGACCTGCTCGAGCGCCTGGTAGATCGGGACGGTGCCGACCGGGACCGGCGAATTGCGCAGGATCCACTCCCGGGTGAGGTGGATGTCGCGTCCGGTGGATAGATCCATGATGGTGTCGGCGCCCCAGCGGATCGCCCAGACCATCTTGTCGACCTCTTCGGCGACCGACGACGTCACCGCCGAATTGCCGATGTTGGCATTGACTTTCACGCCGAACGCCTTGCCGATGACCATCGGCTCCAGTTCGGGGTGGCGGTGGTTGGCCGGGATCACCGCGCGTCCCGCCGCGACTTCGGCCCGGACTGTCTCGGCGCTGACGCCCTCGCGTGCGGCGACGAAGGCCATCTCCGCGGTGACCTCACCGGCCCGCGCCCGCTGCAGTTGGGTGCCGCGATCGCTGACGACACCGGGCCGGGCCGGTAAGCCCTTGCGCAGATCGACGGCGGCGGCCTGGTCGGTGTACGGACCGGAGGTGTCGTACAGGTCGAGGTGTTCGCCGTTGGTCAGGTGCACCCGCCGGAACGGCACCCGCATTCCATCGACGTCGCGGTAGACCTTGCTGCTGCCGGTGATCGGACCGGTGGTGACGGTGGCCGCCAAGACATCACTGTTCATCGAAACTCCCTACGCCGGCATTACCCGGTCAGGTTCATACGGTCGACAACCCCAGTTGTCCTCTCAGCGCGCTCGGTGCGCGCTCCCGCGTGGTCGGTCTTGCGGTGCCCAACTTAGCGCAGACCCGGGGCCCACGGTGAGAATTGCCCGCCGATCATTTATATAGCTAATATATGTGTTCTGCCGCGCCGGACGGCGCTGCTTGCCCGCGTCGGATACGAAACGAACGAAGACAGCAGATGACTACCGATATGACCAGCGACGCCGCCGATCAGCAGACCGAGACCTCCCGGCGCCGCGCGCGGATGGACCACGACCACCCCTTCTACAAGTGGATCGTGTTGTCCAACACCACGTTGGGAACCCTGCTGGCCACGATCAACGCCTCCATCGTGTTGATCTCGCTGCCGGCGATCTTCCGCGGCATCGGACTCAATCCGCTGGCACCGGGCAACGTGAGCTACCTGCTGTGGATGCTCATGGGCTACCTCGTGGTGACGGCGGTGCTGGTCGTGCCGTTCGGCCGCCTCGGCGACATGGTCGGGCGGGTCCGGATCTACAACCTCGGGTTCGCCGTCTTCACCGTGGCCGCGATCGCCCTCTCGTTCGACCCGTTCCACCTCGGCGGCGGCGCCGTGTGGCTGATCGCCTGGCGAGTTCTCCAGGGCGTCGGAGGCGCGATGCTCATGGCCTCGTCGTCCGCGATCCTCACCGATGCCTTTCCCGCCAACCAGCGCGGCATGGCCCTCGGCGTCAACATGGTCGCGGCAGTCGCCGGATCCTTCCTCGGGCTGCTGATCGGCGGATTCCTCTCGGAGTGGAGCTGGAAGGCCATCTTCTGGGTCGGTGTGCCGATCGGCATCCTCGGCACGGTGTGGAGCTTCCGTTCGCTGCGCGAACTCGGCGTGCGCACGCCCGGACGCATGGACTGGGCGGGCACCCTGACGTTCGGGATCGGCCTGACGGTGCTGCTGATCGGCATCACCTACGGCATCCAGCCCTACGGTGACTCCACCACCGGCTGGACCAGCCCGTGGGTGCTCGGCGCCATCGGGGCCGGGTTGCTGCTGCTCGTGGCTTTCTGCCTGATCGAACTGCGCGTCACGCAGCCGATGGTCAACATCAGGCTCTTCCGGTCGACCTCGTTCGGCATGGGCAACCTCGCCGGACTGATGTCCTCGGTCGGCCGCGGCGGCCTGCAGTTCATGCTCATCATCTGGTTGCAGGGCATCTGGCTTCCGCTGCACGGGTACAGCTTCGAGTCCACCCCACTGTGGGCCGGCATCTACATGCTGCCGATGACCGCCGGGTTCCTCGTCGCCGGCCCGCTCGCCGGCTCACTGTCCGATCGGTTCGGTGCACGGCCCTTCACCGTCGGCGGCATGCTGCTGATGGCCGCGACGTTCGTGGCGCTGGTGCTCATCCCGGTGAATTTCGACTACTGGGTGTTCGCGGTGCTGGTCTTCCTCAACGGGCTGGGGGGCGGGATCTTCACCGCGCCCAACACCGCCGCGATCATGTCCAGTGTTCCCGCCGCCGAGCGCGGCGCCGCATCGGGCGTGCGGGCGACGTTCTTCAACGCCGGCTCATCGCTGTCGATCGGGATCTTCTTCTCGCTCATGGTCGTCGGGTTGGCCAACTCCCTGCCCGGCGCGATGAGCGCCGGCCTCCAGGAGCAGGGAGTCTCGGCGACCGTCGCCGAAGAGGTGGCGGGCACCCCGCCCGTCGGCAGCCTGTTCGCGGCGTTCCTCGGCTACAACCCGATCGGTGAACTGCTCGAACCCTCGCATGCGTTGCAGCAACCCGGCGTCAATGCCGACGTGCTGACCGGTCAGACGTTCTTCCCGCACCTCATCACCGGACCCTTCCACACCGGTCTGGTGGTCGTGTTCGTCGCCGCCGCGGCGATGATGTTGATCGGAGCCGTCGCATCGCTTTTCAACGCCGGGCGCTACGCCGAGCAACGATGACGATCCAGCCCGCGCCACTGCCCATCGGCTGCGAAGATGGATGAGTGCCCCTGCAGCTCATCAGCCGCGATGCGGAGTTGAGCGCTGTCGAGAACCTGCTCGCCGAGGTGTCGGCGGGCACGTCGGTCCTCGTCCTCGAGGGTGACGCCGGGATCGGCAAGAGCACGGTGTGGCGGGCCGGCATCGAACGCGCCAGGGCCCGCGGCTTCCAGGTTCTCTCGGCGCGCCCGGTGTCGAGCGAATCGGCGGCCGCGTACTCCTCGCTGGCGGAACTGCTCGCCGAGGTCGACACCGCCGTCCTCGACCACCTGCCCGCCCCGCAGCGGCTGGCGATCGACCGGGTGCTGTCACGCGCCGACGACACCGGACCCGGCAGCGATCAGCGCGCGGTGGCGGCAGCCGCGCGATCGGTGCTCGAGCGCCTGGCGCAGGACGGTCCGGTTCTGGTGGCGATCGACGATCTGCAGTGGCTGGACCCGGCCACCGCGGTGGTGATGGCGTCGGTGGCGCGACGGTGCGCCGGACCCATCGGTTTCCTCGTCACCGTGCGCGCCGGCGAAGGCGACCGCACCGATGTGCTGCTGGAACCGTCACGCCCGGAGCGGCTGCACCGGGCGCAGGTGCACCCGATGTCGGTCGGCGGATTGCACGCGATGATCACCAAACGGCTGGGCCGGTCGCTGACCCGGCCGGGAATCGCGTGGATACACGAGGTTTCGGCGGGCAACCCGTTCTATGCGCTGGAACTTGCGCGCGCGCTGAGCAGCGACGCCGACGGTGCCGAGCAACTGCCCGGCACGCTCGCCCAGCTGGTCACCACGCGTCTCGCGGGGCTGCCCGACCACACGCGCGACGTCCTGCTCGCCGCGGCCTGTGTGCCAGCGCCCACCGTGGATCTGGTGGCGCAGGCCGTCGGCGGTGACGTGGCTGCCACCGTCACCGCCCTCGAGGAGGCCGAGCGGCACGGCATCGTCGAGATCAACGGGTACCGGCTGACTTTCAGCCATCCGCTCCTGGCCCGCGGCGTGTACACCGACGCCCCGGCCGAGAGGCGCCGCGCCATGCACCGCCGTTTCGCCGACATCGTCGACAGCCCGGAGTCCAGGGCGCGACACCGGGCCCTGGCCGGTGACGACGACGACGAGAACACGATCCGCGAACTCGACGAGGCCGCCCAGTCGGCGCGGGTCCGCGGCGCACCCGCGGCGGCCGCCGAACTGCTCGACATGGCCCGCGCCCGGGGCGGCGACACGCCCGAGCGCGGCCTGCGCGCCGCGGCGTGTCACTTCGAGGCGGGCGACACCGTACGGGCACGAGAAGTGCTGGAACAGAACATCTCCCGGATGACTACGGGTGAGCTGCGGGCCAGAGCGCTGCACCTGCTGGGTCTGGTTCGGCTCTGGGACAACAGCTCCGCCGACGCCGTGCCGCTGCTCGAACGAGCCGTTGACGAACCGGGCGTCAGCCCCGACCGCCGGGTGCAGATGCTCGTCATGCTCGCGTTCATCGAGTTCAACGCCGGGCGGGCGGACCGTGCGGTGGAGCGTGCGGAAGAGGCGGTCGCACAGGCGGAGTCGCTGGACCGGGCGGATCTGCTGAGCCAGGCCCGACCCATGCGGGCGATGATGCGCTTCCTGCTCGGCGGCGGGCTCGACGAGGCCGAACTCGACGGTGTCTTCGACTTCGACGAACCCGACGACATGCCGCTGGCCGCACGGCCGCGAACGCTGTACGCGCTGCTGATGCTGTGGACCGGCCGCCTCGACGAGGCGGCTGAACTGTTCACCGCGATCGCCCAGCGCTGCGACGAACGCGGTGACGAGAGCGAACGCTCCTTCATCGACTTCCACCTCGGCCAGGTCGACGTGTGGCGGGCCGACCTCGTCGCGGCGGAGCAGGTGGCCGAGGACAGCGTCGAGCGGGCGCTGCAGTCGCACGGCGATCTGCCGCTGTTCATCGCGCTGGTCGTGCGGGTGATGGTGAGCGCTCACCTCGGCCAGGTGGAGCAGACCCGGCGCTTCGCCGCGCAGGCGTTCACCGTCGCGGAGCGATGCAACTCCAGCCGGCTCGGGGTGTGGGTGGTGGCGAGTCTGGGATTCCTCGAGGTGTCACTCTGCGACCACCAGGCCGCAGTCGAGGTGCTGGCTCCCGCGGTCGAGGCGTGGTCGGCGCTGCCCGCGACCACCGAACTCGTCACCGCGCCGTTCCTGCCGGACGCCGCCGAAGCGCTCATCGGTGTCGGGCGGCTCGACGACGCACAGCACCTCGTCGACACGCTGGAGGCCAACGGCCGCCGCCTCGACCGGCCGTGGATGCTCGCCGTCGGCGCCCGCTGCCGTGCGTTGCTGCTCGCCGCCGGCGGCGATGTCGCGGGCGCCGTCGCCGCATGCGAGCGTGCGCTCGCCGAACACGAGCGGTTGGCGATGCCGTTCGAGCTGGCCCGCACCCAGCTGGTGATGGGTCGGCTGTGGAACCGGCGGCGGCAGTACGACGCCGCGGTCGAGGCGGTGACGGCGGCGCTCACCGCCTTCGAGCGGATCGGGGCCGCACTGTGGGCCCAGCAGGCCCGTGCCGAGCTGACCGCGCTGAGCGGGCGGCAGACCGCGGCCGGGCTCGCCGAATCCGAACGCCGCTTCGCCGAGCTGGCCGCGCAGGGGATGACCAACCGCGAGATCGCGGCGGCGCTGTTCGTGAGCGAGAAGACGGTCGAGGCGAACCTGTCCCGCATCTACCGCAGGCTCGGCATCCGGTCGCGCGCCGAACTCGCCCGGGTGCTCAGTCGCTGAGATCGACGACCACCGGAGCGTGATCGCTGGCGCCCTTGCCCTTTCGCTCCTCACGGTCGATCTCGGCGTGGGTCACCCGGTCGGCGAACGCAGGCGAACCGAGGATGAAGTCGATGCGCATACCGCGACGCTTCTGGAACGCCAGCCGGGTGTAGTCCCAGTACGTGTAGACACCCGGGCCCGGCGTGAACGGCCGCACCACGTCGGCGTAACCGGCGTTGACGATCGCGCGGAACGCGTCGCGCTCCGGCGGTGTGACGTGGGTGCTGTCGCGGTAGGCCTCGACACTCCACACGTCGTCGTCGGTCGGGGCGATGTTCCAGTCGCCGACCATCGCGATGGGTAGTGCGGGGTCGTCGGTCACCCACCGCTGCGCGGTTTCGCGCAGCGCGGCAAGCCATTCCAGTTTGTAGGCGTAATGCGGTGACCCGACGAAGCGGCCGTTGGGCACGTAGAGGCTCCACACCCGCACGCCCGCGCACGTCGCGCCGAGCGCGCGGGCCTCCGCGGCCGCTTCGACATCGGTGTCACCCCAGGTGGGCTGGCCGTCGAACCCGACCTGCGCGTCGTCGATGCCCACCCGCGAGGCGATCGCGACGCCGTTCCACTGGTTGAACCCGCAGTGCACGACGTCGTAGCCCAGCGCCGCGAACGGCATGGTGGGGAACTGCTGGTCGGAGCATTTCGTCTCCTGCATGGCCAGCACGTCGATGTCGGCGCGCTGCAGCCAGTCGGTGACCCGGTCCACCCGGGCGCGTATGGAGTTGACGTTCCAGGTGGCCAGCCGCATGCGCTACAGCTTAGAAGCGTCCACGTAGCGCTCCCGGTGCTGCGCGGTGAAACCCATCGACTCGTAGAGCGCGATGGCACCGGCGTTGTCGGCCAGGACCTGCGCGTAGGCGTTTGTCGCACCGCTGCGCGCACCCCAGGCCAGCAGGGCGGCACACACGGCGCGGGCGTGGCCGCGGCGGCGCCGGTCCTCGGCGACCCGCACGGCCGACAGACCCACCCACCGGGTGCCGTCGTGGGCCGGTGTGACGGCGCCACGGCCGACCGCGGCGTCGTCGATACGGCCGAACGCCACCTGCCCGTCGACGACGGCCGTCAACACCTCGACGGGAACCTCCCGTTCGTAGACGGCGAGCCAGGCCCCGTCCGGCTCCGCGGTGAGCGTCACCTCCGGCGCCCCCTCGGCGGGCAACGTGCGGACCATCACGATGCTCTCCAGGTGGATGTCGCTCTGCGGCATCCGCACCAGCCGGTCAGGGACGGCGAGCCAGGGTGTCAGACCGCGCCGCGCGTACCAGTCGCGGATCGCGGGCACCGTCGCCGTGCTCGCGTTGATGTCAAGCGGCACAGCCGAATTGCCACGGTGGGTGTATCCGTCGGATGCGCGCAGCAGCCAGCCGCCGAGCCACTCCCGGTGCAGCCCCGGCCACCCCAGCGCCGCGGCGTGTTCGACCGCGCGGATCTGAGAGGCCTTCACCGGGACGTCGGTCAGTGTGCGGACCGACACCACGTCGGCCGGTGAGATCTCGACGGTCTCACCGGTCTTCGTGCGCACCCGCACGGGATCTCGGTCCAGCAGGTGGCCGACCACGTCGTTGAGCGGGGGGACCGAACCGGCTGGGAGCCGGTAGCGCAGGCTCACCCGCGTACCGGGCCGGGGCAGGTCGGCCACGATGCTCAGTGGCCGAACGGATCGGGGTCTTCACCAGGTGTCCAGCTCAATCCGGGCACGCCCCAGCCGTTGTGCTTCACCGTGCGTTTGGCCGCGCGCGCGTGCCGGCCGATCAGCCGGTCGAGGTAGAGGAATCCGTCGAGGTGCCCGGTCTCGTGCTGCAGCATCCGCGCGAAAAGTCCGGTGCCCTCGACGGTGATGGGTGTGCCGTCCGCGTCGAGGCCGGTCACCCGTGCCCAGTCGGCGCGCCCGGTGGGGAACTGCTCGCCGGGCACGGACAGGCAGCCCTCCTCGTCGTCGTCCGGGTCGGGCATGGTTTCCGGGATCTCGGAGGTCTCGAGCACCGGGTTGACCACGACGCCGCGGCGGCGGCCCGCGCGGCCGCGCGAATCGGGGCAGTCGTAGACGAACACCCGTTTGGCGACGCCGATCTGGTTGGCGGCCAAGCCGACACCGTTGGCGGCATCCATCGTCTCGTAGAGATCGCGGATGAGATCGGCCAGGTCGGCGGGCAGTGAACCGTCCTCCCCGACGGGGATCGGGGTGGTTGCGGTGTGCAGGACGGGATCTCCCACGATGCGAATCGGAACGACAGCCACGGGGTGCAGCTTAGGGCGAGCGGTCGAAGTGAGCCGACTCGCCCGCATCGGTGACGCCTCAACTCTCGCCGCCGTGATTGAATGAGCGCCGAAACACATGGATGTCATTTCAAGTGTCGGAGGGTCCGAGGAGCAATATGGACGGCGCCATGGCGCAGACTGAGCAATCCGGCGACGACTCTGATCTGCCTGCAGGACTCACCAGGCGCGAATTCGACATCTTGGCGTTCGAGCGCCAGTGGTGGAAGTACGCCGGCAGCAAAGAAGACGCCATCAAAGAGCTGTTCTCGATGTCGGCGACCCGCTACTACCAGGTCCTCAACGCTCTCGTCGACCGGCCGGAGGCGCTCGCGGCGGATCCGATGCTGGTCAAACGCCTCCGCCGGCTGCGTGCCAGCAGGCAGAAGGCGCGGGCGGCGCGCCGGTTGGGCTTCGAGGTCACCTGATCGCACCCGCTGGCTACAGTGGGGCGTGATGAACCAGCGAGAATCCTCCGGACTGCCTCTGCGCGCCATCGTGATGGTGCTGCTCTTCCTCGGCATCGTCTTCCTGTTGGTGGGGTTCCAGGCGCTGGGGTCGGACACCGATTCGGCCTCCGACGAGACCACCGTGGCCACCACGACGGCCACCCCGTCACCCGAACCGTCGCCGGCGGCCGATGCGGCCCGGCCCGAGGTTCGGGTGTTCAACATCTCCGATGTCGCGGGCGCCGCCGAGGGGGTGGCGACCCGGCTGCGCGACGACGGCTGGAACGTCGCCGAGACCGGCAACCTGACACTCGAGGACGTCACCGCGACGACGGTGTACTTCGGCGAGGGACCCGGGGAGCAGAAGGCCGCCGAAGAGGTGGGCCGACTCCTCGAGGCGCCGGTCGAACCGCGCGTGCCCTCGCTGTCCGAACAACCACCAGGCATCATCGTGGCGGTCACCGGTTAGGCTCTTGACCATGCTCAAGCCCGGTCTCACATCCGCCGCCGTCGCCGCCATGTTCGCCGTTCCCGCGCTCGCGCTGAGTGCCTGCACCCCCAATGAGCCGGTGTCGAGCGAGCCGGGCACCACGCCGCCGGTGTGGACGGGGTCCCCGTCCCCGACGGCAGCGCCGGGCGAAGGCGGGGGCCACGGCGGCGGCGCCGAGGGACAGGCCGAGGGTGGCCAGAAGCTGTTCGCGGATCTGCGGAGCCCGGACGGCACCACCATCGCCAAGGCCGAGTTCGACTTCAGCGGCGGCTTCGCCACCGTCACCGTCCAGACCGTCGCCACCGGCCAGCTGGAGCCGGGATTCCACGGGATGCACGTCCACCAGGTCGGCAAGTGTGAGCCGAACTCGGTGGCGCCGGGCGGCGGTGCACCGGGCAACTTCAACTCGGCGGGCGGGCACTTCCAGGCCGAGGGCAACACCGGGCACCCGGCCAGCGGCGACCTCACCTCGCTGCAGGTCCGCGAGGACGGTTCGGCCATGGTCGTGACGACCACCGATGCCTTCACCGCCGAGGATCTGACCTCGGGCGAGGGCACCGCGATCATCATCCACGAGCGGGCCGACAACTTCGCGAACATTCCGCCGGAGCGCTACAACCAGGTCAACGGGACCCCGGGGCCGGATCAGGCGACCATGGCCACCGGCGACGCCGGTGGGCGGGTGGCGTGCGGTGTTATCCGTCCCGCCCAGTAGTCGTATCGACTTCGCCGGGTCACCCCGGCCCACCGTCGGCGTGGAGTGGGAGTTCGCGCTCGTCGACGCCCACACCCGCGACCTGAGCAACGAGGCGGCCACCGTCATCGCCGAGATCGGCGAGACCCCGCACGTGCACAAGGAGTTGCTGCGCAACACCGTCGAGGTCGTCACCGGGATCTGCGAGAACTCCGGTGAGGCGATGGCCGATCTGCGCAACACCCTGCAGACCGTGCGGCGCATCGTGCGGGAGCGCGGGATGGAACTGTTCTGCGCGGGCACCCATCCGTTCGCCAAGTGGTCGGCGCAGCAGCTCACCGACGCGCCGCGCTATGCGGAGCTGATCAAGCGGACACAGTGGTGGGGCAGGCAGATGCTGATCTGGGGTGTGCACGTGCACGTCGGGGTCTCCTCGGCGCACAAGGTCATGCCGATCATCTCGTCGCTGCTCAACCAGTATCCGCACCTGCTGGCGCTGTCGGCGTCTTCGCCGTACTGGGACGGCGCGGACACCGGATACGCCAGCAACCGGGCGATGATGTTCCAGCAGCTGCCGACCGCAGGTCTGCCGTTCCAGTTCCAGTCGTGGCCGGAGTTCGAACGGTTCGTCCACGATCAGAAGAAGACCGGGATCATCGACCACATGAACGAGATCCGGTGGGATATCCGGCCCTCGCCGCATCTGGGGACCGTGGAGATCCGGGTCTTCGACGGAGTCTCCAACATCGCCGAACTGGGCGCACTGGTCGCGCTCACCCACTGCCTGGTCGTCGACCTCGAC
Organism: Mycolicibacterium litorale; assembly: GCF_010731695.1. NCBI lineage: Bacteria > Bacillati > Actinomycetota > Actinomycetes > Mycobacteriales > Mycobacteriaceae > Mycobacterium > Mycolicibacterium litorale. The sequence continues at coordinate 3,732,988 of NZ_AP022586.1, read as the reverse complement.
CGCAGGCTCGATGCGGGTGAGCAGCTGCCCGTCATGCCGCCCTGGCATGTGCAGGAGAACAAGTGGCGCGCCGCGCGCTACGGCCTCGACGCCGAGATCATCCTCGACGCCGACAGCAACGAGCGGTTGGTCACCGAGGACCTCGACGACCTGCTGACCAGGCTGCAGCCGGTGGCGACGTCTCTGGGCTGCGCCGACGAACTCGCCGGGGTCGCCGACATCTACCGCAGCGGCGCCGGATACCAGCGGCAGCGCCGCGTCGCGGAGGAGCACGACGGTGATCTCCGTGCTGTCGTTGACGCCCTTGTCGCCGAACTGGAGCTATAGGCTGAGCTGATGACGATGCGGCGTTGGGTGCTGGCGGGCTGTGCGGTCGCCGCGCTCACGGTCGCGGGCTGTAGCAATGTCACCACGGGGACGCCGATGGCCGACCCCGACCAGACCGGCTTGACCACCACCGCGACCAGCCCCTCGCCGACGACGCGGGCGCGGGTGCCCGACCCCACGACACCCGGACCGCGGCCGCCCGGTGCGCCGCCCGCCGGCCTGGCCGACACCACGTGCGGCGAATACGTCGACATGGACGAGGCCACCCAGCGTCAGGTGATCGAGGCGATCGGCGAACAGAACGAACTCGTCGCCCTCAACCCGGAACTGTGGATCACGATGGCCAACGCGATGTGCACGTTCGCCGACCCGGCCACGCTCGTCAAGGACGCCGTCGTCGGAGGCGGATTCAACTGAGGTGATCGCGAGACCGTGTGTGGCGGCGAAGGATTCGGCCGCCGTACCGGTCAGCAGCTCACCGCTGTCGCACGTCGGGGTGCACGAGTTCACCAACGTCAAGACGGTTTGGATTGACCATCGTTGCGGGGCGGGTCCATATTGAGGGTGTGACCGTGACGCCGATGTTCCCGCTCGAGGTGGCGATGCTGCCCGGCGAGGAGCTGCCCCTGCGGATCTTCGAGCCGCGGTATGTCGCGCTGGTGCAGGACTGCCTTGCGATGACAGATCCGGCGTTCGGTGTGGTGCTGATCGAGGCGGGACGTGAGGTCGGCGGCGGTGATCGCCGCAGCAACGTGGGCGCGCTGGCACGCATCGTGGATTACGCGGACCTCGGGGTCGACCGGTTTCGGCTCAGATGTGTGATGGGCGAACGGATCCGGGTGAGAGGGTGGCTGGACGACGCCCCGTATCCGCGGGCCGACATCGAGGTGTGGGCGGACGACCCAAGTGGCGGTGTCGATTCCGCAGCGGTCTTTGATGTGGAGGATCGCATCGTCGCGCTGTACGAGCGGATCGCCACTGCGCGCGGCGCCGAGTTCGGCGGACGCTCGTCGGTTCTGGGCCCGGAGGAGCCGGACGTCGTGAAACGCCTGTACGGCTTGGCGTCTCGGGTGCCGATGGGCCAGGCGGACAAGTACGCCGTGCTTTCGGCGCCGTCGGTCGCGGCACGGTTGGCCGCGTTGAGTGAGGCCGTCGACACCGTCGCGGCGATGGTGGAGTTCCAGCTGTCGGAGTGACCGCCCCAGCTCAGAACGGGGGTGGTTTGGTGCGTTCGGCGACGAAGTCGTCGTTGAGTCGGCGTTCGGCGTCGATGCGGTAGCGGCGGTCTTGGGCGCGGGTGCGGCGGCGTTTGGGCATCATGAGGCCGCGGTTCTTCGCGGCGTCTGCGGTCTTCCCTTTCCGGGCTGCTGCGGTAGGGGTGCACAGGGTCGGGAACAGCAGCGCACTACCCGGGTGGGTGATGTGGGTCTGCCCGCTCGGTGAGGTCCAAATGACGGTACCGTCGGGCAATTGTTGGTCGCGCCAACCGGTTTGGCCGGTCCAGAATGTCTTGAGCAAGTGATGCTTTCGACACAGGCATTTGAGGTTGGACGCACTCGTGGGCCCGGTGGGGTAGGGCACGGTGTGGTCGATGTCGCAGAGGGTTGCGGGTTTGTCGCAGCCGGGGAAGCGGCAGGTCAGGTCGCGGCAGCGCACGAAGTCCTGCAGCGCGATCGAGGGCCGGTAGTGGGGTTCGGGTGGGGTGTCGCCGGGGTGGCGGAGTTGGCGGATCTTCGCGCGGTCGAGGAATGCGGGCAGCACCACCGGGCTGAGCACCCCGCCGCCGATGACGAACGCCGGCGCGGGGGTGGGCTTCGGGGCGGGCTGCGGGTCGGCCGGGGGTTCCTCTGACGCGTCACTAGTGGTGTGCGGGTTCGTGTGGTCGTCGACCGGCTGGCCTTCGGCCGCGTAGCCGTCGGCGGTGGGATTGTCCTCGGGCGCAGAAGCCGTCGGTTTCTCCTCGCGCGCATCGTGTTCGGCCTGGGCCGGCTCTTCCGCGGCACCCTCGTTTCGCGCGTCATCGAGTGCGTCGTGGGTGGTGATGAGGTGGATGATGACGTTGGGGGTGGGGCGGTCGGCGGTGGCGGTGGGGCAGTGGGGGTTGTCGCATTCGCAGCGCAGTGGGTTGCCGGTGGCGACTGCGGCGAAGGCGTCGTTGCGGCGTTCGCGCATGGTGCGGGGGTCGTCGGGGCAGACGGTGTGGGCCATGGCCTCGACGCGTTGTTCGAATGCGACGCCGTCGGGGGCGTACATGCGGGCCCAGAGGGTCATGTAGCCGGCGTCATCGGCGGTGTCGCCGAATTCGATGTCGCGGTCCCGGTCGGCGGTTGTGGTGCAGCGCAGCGCTGCGGGGTCGTGGGTCTCGACGATCGCGTCGATGGCGGCTTTGGTCTTTTTGGCTGATGTGGGGCCCCAGGACAGTAGTTGCTCGGCTAGGGCGGTGTCGACGGCGGCCAGCGTGTCGGGGTCGGTGATCAGGGTGGTGCGGCAGACGACCGCGCGCACCAGCAGGTCGCTGAGGAGTCCGCGGGCGAACAGTGCGGCGACTTTGGGGAGTCGGTCGCGCAGGGCGACGGCGCGGTGGGTTTGGAACAGGGCCAGGGAGTCGGTGATGTTGTGGGCGGCGGCCAGTTCGCTGACCACGCTGGTTTCGGGGTCGACGAACCACAGGTTGCGGTCGAGGGCGTCGTCGAGGCCGGTGCGGCGGCGGAACACCTCGGCCATGGCGGCCAACTTGCGGGCGGCGGCCGCGGATTCGACGCGGCCCCACCCGGCGGAGGCGGTGATGAGTTCGGCGTCGCTGAGCGCGGCAAGGTCACCGATCTCGGGGAGCGAACCATCGAACATGCTTTCGATTCTGGCACGCCCGACCGACACCAGCCACGCCAAAACAACGACCCTGTGGACAAAAACCCCGCTGTGGATGAAGCGTCAGCGCACCCGTTTGGCGTCGACAAAGACGGTGTCCGCCTGGGTGTCTGCCCCGCCGTGGTCGCCGCACCGCCCGTAGCGGGTCAGCAGTTCTTGAGCGCCCATCGTCGTGACCTGCCACCCCCGCCCGGCCAGCCAGTCGGCGACGCCTGTCCCGACGGCCTCGACTGCAAGCCGGCTGCCCGGCGCACTCAGCTCGTCGATGCGGTCGAACAGCAGGTGCGGACCGTCGGCGAGGTATGGAAGGAGGCCCTCGACGGCCCACGCCGTCGGCTCGGTGACGTCGAACCCGTTGTCGCGCAGGACGTCTGGCCAGTCATCGAACAGGTCCGCGGCCACAGGTACGTAGCGGGACACCGCTGGAGTGTCACCGTGCTCGCGCAGTGCGTCGTTCTTGAAACTCAGCACCCCGGGGTGGTCGATCTCGTAGACGGTGGTGCCGTTGACCCACGGCAACCGCCACGCCCGCGCGTCGAGCCCGGCGGCGACGATCACCATCTGCTCGATCCCGTGTGCGCCTGCGGCAATGAAGAATTCGTCGAACCACTTCGTGCGCGAGGACGCGTAGTTCGCGATGCTGTCGATTCGCTGCGACGCCTCGTCGGTGGGAAGGTCGCAGCCCCGGTTCAGCGCGGCATCGATGAACACCTGCGCATAGGGATCGTTGAACAACGGACAGTCTTCGTGTGACTCCCTCTGCCGGGCAAGCGCAACCGACAGGGCGCTCACGATGCCGTCAGGGGTCGTCATGGCCGCGGTGTTCCCTTTCCGCGGCGATCTCAAGCATCTCGTCCCTGGTCATCAGGTCGTCCCGGATGTTCTGCTCGCGGTAGGCGAGCTGGCCGACGCGATTGGCGATCACCGGCGCGGTGATGAGCGTGAAGAGGCCGGTCAGGATGATCATGCCGACGTCGACGTTGCCGCGCAGTCGGATCGCCGCGCCGGCGAGCACCAGCAGCAGACCCAGCACCTGCGGTTTGGTCGCGGCGTGCATACGCGACAGTGTGTCGGGGAATCGGGCGACACCGATCGCCGCGGTGAGCGCCAGCGTCGACCCGCCGAGTACCAGGACGCTGGCGACGATGTCGAAGGCGGTCACCGGCGCCTCCGCGAGATGCCGGGTTTGTCGACGTCGGGCACGCGGAACCGGGCGACGCTGACCGAGCCCACGAAGCTGATCAGCGCGAGCGCGGTCAAGCTGTACGTCACCGTCGTGTCGAGGCTGAACGCCGCCCAGGTGCCGATCGCGCACATCGTGACGGCGACCAGTGTGTCCAGCGCGACGAGTCGGTCCAGTGTGCTCGGACCGGCCAGCAGGCGGAACATCGTCGCGGTCGCGGCACCTGTGAGCATCACTCCCGCGATGATCCAGACCCACGTCATGCGCGATCCGCCTTCGCTTCTCGCTCGGCGTTCATTCGGGGTCCGCCTCCCTCTCCGTCGATGGCCGCCAGTCGGCGTCCCGTTCGAACGCGGCGATCAACAGTCGCTCGAACTGGCTGACCTGGCGGTAGAAGCGGCTCAGCGCCCGGTCGGAACCCACGTCGATGACGTGGACGTAGACCAGGCGCCGAGTCTGGTCGATCTCGAGCACGATCGTGCCCGGCGTCAGATTCATGATGTTCACCGCGAGGGCCAGCACCAGATCCGACTTCACCGCGAAGTGCGCGCGCAGCACCGCGGTCAGCGGTGGCGGACCGGGTTTGACGGCCAGCCACGCCACTTGGACTGACGACACCACCAAGTAGTACGCGACGGTGAGGACGAGGCGCAGCAGCGACAACAGGTGCACCCGGCCCTCCACCGGCACCGGTGGCAGCGGCAGCAGCAGCGTGATCAGCAGCGCGATGGCCAGGCCGCTGACGATGTTGGCGGCAGAGAGCGTGCCCCACAACAGGATCCACACCAGCGTCAGCCAGCACAGCACCCACGCCCGCAGCGCCAGCCGCCGCGGTGACCACCTCGTCCCCTCGAGCACCTTCATGGCCGCTCACCCACCACCGCGGTGATGTACTGGTTGCGGTCGTTGACCTCGTCGGCGGCCCGTCCGCTGTAGGCGAAGATCGGACCGGCCGCCACGGTCAGCGCCAGCCCCACCGCGATCAGGGCACCGGTCGGCACCAGCATGCCCGCGGGCATGCGGCCGACGTGGTCGCGGTCCACGAACTGGATGTCCTCGGACTCCGCGGTGTCGTCGAGCAGAGCCGCCGGGGCGGTGGAGGACAGGTGCCCCTCGGGTGCGTCGTCCCGGGACCGCCAGAACGCCTTGGTCCACACCCGCGCCACCACGTACAGCGTGAGCAGGCTCGTGACCACGCCCCCCGCCACCAGCGCCCATGCCAGCGGGGTGCCGTTGGCCGCACCGGCTTCGAGCAGCGCCACCTTGCCGATGAATCCGGAGAACGGCGGGATGCCACCGAGATTCAGCGCGGGCACCACGAACACGAACGCCAGCAGCGGACTGGCCGCGGCCAGCCCGCCCAGCCGTTGCATCGTCGACGCGCCGGCCTGCCGTTCGATCAGGCCGACGACGAGGAAGAGCGTGGTCTGCACGACGATGTGGTGCGCGACGTAGTAGATGGCGCCGGTCATGCCCAGCTGGTTGGACAGCGCGATGCCGAACACCATGTACCCGATGTGGCTGACGAGCGTGAACGACAGCAGCCGTTTGATGTCGCTCTGGGCGATCGCGCCGAGGATGCCGATCACCATGGTCAGCAACGCCGCCCACAGCAGAACCTGGTCCAGGCCGCCGCCCGGGAACAGCAGCGAATGCGCCCGAATAATCGCGTACACACCGACTTTGGTCAGCAGGCCGGCGAACACCGCCGTCACCGGCGCCGGTGCGGTCGGATAGGAGTCGGGCAGCCACGTCGAGAGCGGGAACACCGCGGCCTTGATGCCGAACGCCACCAGCAGCACCGCGAACAACGCCATCCGCGTGCCCTCGGAAATGTCGTCGAGACGGACGGCCAGTTCGGCCATGTTCAGCGTGCCGGTGGCGGCGTACACCAGGCCGATGCCGAGCAGGAAGATCAGCGACGACACCATCGACACCATCACGTACGAGATGCCGGCCCGCACCCGCTCGGCGCTCGCGCCGATGGTGAGCAACACGAAGCTCGCGGACAGCAGCACCTCGAACCCGACGTACAGGTTGAACAAGTCACCGGCCAGGAAGGCGGTGCACACACCCGCCGACAACACCAGGTAGGTGGGCAGGAAGATCGACACCGGCTGGCGGCCGTCGCCGTCGCGGATGCCCTGTCCGATGGCGTAGGCGACCACCGCCAGCAGCACGATGGACGACACCATCAGCATCAGCGCCGACAACCGGTCGACCACCAAAGTGATTCCCAGCGGCCCCATCCCGGGTTCGCTCTGACCCCAGCCGCCGACGTGCAGCGCCAACGTCCCGTCGCGGTCGGTGAGGTAGACCAGTACCGCGCACACCGCGACGACGGCAACGAGGGCGACCTGAGCGATCACCCGCTGCAGCACCGGTCGGCGGCCCGCGAACAGTGTCAGCGCGGCGGCGAGCGTGGGGATCAGCACCGGCAGGGGCGTGAGCACCGCGCCGAGCGTCACCGCGACCCCTCCCGTCCGGGAAGCGCGTCGAGCTCGTCGGGCAGGTCGGTGTCCCTGGCGAGATCCGGCTCCGGTGGCCGGTCCTCGTCGAGGGCGGCGGCCTCTCTGGCCGCCATCTCCGACACCCGCCGGTCCTCGGGGTCGTTGGCCACGTCTTCGGCGGTGGTCAGGCGGTAGGAGCGGTAGGTGAGCGCCAGGACGAACGCGGCGATCCCCATGCTGATCACGATCGCGGTGAGGATCATGCCCTGCGCCAGCGGATCCGCCGTCGAGGTCTCCCCGGCGCTGGTCCGTCCACGCACCGGTGGGTTACCGGACGGCCCGGCCACCGTGAGGATGAGCAGATTGATCGCATTGCCGATCAGCAACAGGCCCAGCAGCATTCGGGTCAGGTTGCGTTCGAGGAGCAGATAGACGCCGACGCTGGTGAGCCCGCCGATCAGGATGAGGGGGACGAGGAAGGTGGTCATCGCGCGCCCACCTTCGCCGCCGCCTTGCCCGGCCCGGAGGGCTGGGACATCTCCACGTCCACCTGGGCACCCAGGCTGCGCAGTACATCGAGGACCAGTCCGACGACGATCAGATACACCCCTAGATCGAAGAACAACGCGGTCACCAACTTGACGCCGCCGAGCACCGGCAGGTCGAATTCGATGACGGCCGAGGACAATACGGGCGCGCCGAGCAGCAATGAGGTCACCGCGGTGCCGGCGGACAGGCCCAGACCGACGCCGAGGATCTTGCCGGCGTCCAGCGGAAGCGTCTCACCGAGTTCGTAACGCCCGCCGGCCAGGTAGCGCAGCACCAGGGCCAGACCCGCGGTCAGGCCACCGGCGAAGCCGCCGCCCGGCGTGTTGTGGCCGGCGAAGAAGAAGTACGCCGACAGCACCATGATGAGCGGGAAGATGATGCGCGTCGCCACTTCGAGCACCAGCGAGCGATGCCGCGGATCGCGCAGTTCGCTGCCCCGCAACCACGTGATGTCGCCGGCGGCCGGGCTGTTGGCGTAGCTGCCCGCGCGCCCGATGTCGGGCTGACCGGCGTCGGACACCCGCGGCGCGATGCCGAAACGGCGGTTGCGGAACACCAGCGAGGCGACACCGGTGGCCGCGACGAGTAGCACCGAGATCTCACCCATGGTGTCCCAGGCGCGGATGTCGACCAGCAGGACGTTCACGGCGTTCGACCCGGCACCGCGGTAGTAGGCCGCGTCGGGGATCAGTTCGGCGATTCCGACGCCGGTGCGGGCCGCCATCGCGTACACCGCCAGCGAGGTCACCGTGGCGCCGACCGCGAGCGACAGCACCGCGCGCGGCAGGCGTTTGTGGTTGATGTGGGCCTTCTCGGCCTCGGCGGGCAGTGTCCGCAGCACCAGCACGAAGATGACCAGCACCAGCGTCTCGACCAGGAACTGCGTCAGCGCCAGGTCCGGTGCGCCGTGCAGCGCGAAGATGGCGCCGCAGCCGTATCCGGTGACGCCGATCAGCAGGACGGCGGCCAGCCGGTTGCGCATCACCGCGGCGCCGAACGCGGCGGCGAGCATCAGCAGCCCGACCACGACCTGCCACGGCGAATCCCACAGCGCGAACTCCGGCCGGTCCCGCGCGCCGAGCGCGAGTGCGACCGCGGGTACGACGACGAAGGTGCTGAGGATGACCGACTGGGTGGCCGGGATGGAGCCGCGCTGGGTGATCGCGGTGAGGCGCACCGACACCCGGTCGAGGCCGCGGATCAGCGCGTCGTAGACGTGGTCGGCGTTGCCGAGCGGCAGGTAGGCGACCCGGGCGCGCCGCAGTCTGGACCGCTCGAAGAAGGCGGCGAAACCGGCCGCGATCACCAGTGCCGACAGCAGCAGGGGCAGGTTGAACCCGTGCCAGAGGGCCAGGTGGTAGTCGGAGCTCCCGGGCACGGTGCGGGCGTAGTCGCCGAGGATGGCGTCCAGCGGTGCGGGCCACAGGCCGGACAGCAGGCCGGCGGCGGCGAGTACTGCCGGTGCGGTCAGGAACGCCACCGAGGGCCGGTGCATCTCCCGGACTCGCACGCTCGGTTCGTGTAACCCTTTGCGGCTGAACGCCCCCCACAGGAAGCGCAGGCTGTAGATGGTGGTGAACACCGAACCGAATGCGATGCCGGCCAGCACCCAGGGCGCCGTGGGTCCGAGAGCGGCGCTGTGCAGCACCGTCTCGAAGTCGGCCTCCTTGGCGACGAATCCGAGGAAGGGGGGCAGCGCGGCCATGCTGCCCGTCGCGCCGAGCGCGATGAGCAGGAGCGGTTTGTGGCGGTCCCCGAGCCAAGCCAGCCGCCGGATGTCGCGGGTGCCGGTCGCGTGGTCGATGACGCCGACCACCATGAACAGCGAGGCCTTGAACATCGCGTGCGCGACGAGCATGGCCAGTCCGGCGAGCATCATGTCGGGCCCGCCGGTGCCCACCATGATCGTGATCAGCCCGAGCTGGCTGACGGTGCCGAAGGCCAGGATCAGTTTGAGGTCGTACTCGCGCACGGCACGCCACCCGGCCAGCAGCATCGTCGCCAGCCCGAGCGTGATGATCATCGGCCGCCACACCGGGGAGTCGGCGAAGCCGGGCGTCATCCGCGCCACCAGGTACACGCCGGCCTTCACCATGGCCGCCGCGTGCAGGTAGGCGCTGACAGGGGTGGGTGCGGCCATCGCGCCGGGCAGCCAGAAGTGCAACGGCACAATCGCCGATTTCGACAGCGCGCCGACCAGGATCAGCGCCACCCCGGTCGCGGCGGCCGCCCCGGTCGGTGGTGCGGCCACCAGCTCCGAGACCAGGTACGTCCCGGCGAGGTTGCCGAGGATAATGATGCCGACCAGCATCGCCAGTCCGCCGAAGGTGGTGACGAGCAGGGCCTGGGTGGCGGCCCGGCGGCTGGTCGCGCGCTCCGCGTAATGGCCCACCAGCAGGAACGACAACACCGTCGTCGTCTCCCAGAACACGTACAGGATCAGCATGTTGTCGCTGATCACCAAGCCGAACATCGAACCGGCGAACGCCACCATCTCGGCGGCGAAGCTGGGCAGGCGTTTCTCGGTGTGACCGTCGCGGTGGTGGAAGTACGTGGCGCAGTAGAACAGCACCAGCGCCCCGATGCCCAGCACGAGCACGCTCATGATGGCGGCCAGCGTGTCGAACCGCAGCGTGATGTCCATCGACAACTCGGGCAGCCAGACCAGGTCGACGGTCTGTGCGCCGCCGGGCTGCGGCCAGTTCAGCACGACCCAGACCAGAGACACCAGCGGAACGAGCGCGAGCGGGTAGAAGGCTATCCGTCCCCATCTGGCCACGAGAAGGGGCGCCATCGCGGTCGCGACCGCGTGGGCACAGAGGATGGCCAGCATGGCACTCCGATCTTGATTGGGGTCGGGGTGTCAGCCTCAGCTGCTTTGGATTGTGTCAATTCTACGTGGGTTGCTGGCGGGGTCGTCGGGCCCACTCCGAGGTCGTCTGGGAGCAACGCCATCCGTGCGGTGCCGATCCGCCCACGTAGCGCATCGGCAGCGCGTGCGCGACGACACCGATCCCGGCGCCGAGGATCGGCCAGATCGGCCAGAAGTACCAGGAGCCGGCCGTGAGTCCCACGGCCAACCACACCGCGAGCACGATGACGACCATCGTCAGGTAGCCGGCCAGATGCCAGTGCACGCTGCGCCGAGCGGCCTGGCGGAGGGCGGCCCGCCTCGCAGGGTCGTTGCGCCGCAGCGCGGCGACGGGCAGGTCGGCGGTGAGGGTGTGGAGTTCGGTGCTCCTCTGCGCGGCGAACGCGGTCTGCAGCCGTTGCTCGTAGTCGGCCATGTCGAGATAGCCCTGGGTGAGGGCCAGGCCGAGCAAGGTCGCGGTGCGTTGGCGGTCCTCGTCGCCGATGCGCACCGGGGTGGGGATCGGGCTGGAGATGGGGGTGGACATCACGCCTCCCGGTTCTGATCTAGACGGTGACTAGTTCGGATGCTTCGACTGTCCCACTCGAACTTGTCAGCGTCAAGATGTATTCCGCGGCGATTCGCTAGCGGCCTTCGGAGAACGCGCGCAGCGTGTCGACCTGCACGGGATCCAGCGACGGTCGGACCGCCTCGCGCGCGGCCTCGACATCGGCGGCGGTGACGTCGGCGGCGTCGATCGACCGCCGCATCGCCGTCATCGCCGCCTCGCGCAGCAGCGCGACGCAGTCCGCGGCGCTGTAACCGTCGAGCTCGCCGGCCAGCGCATCGAGGTCGACGGCCTCGTCGCCCTCGGTGACCAGAGGGATCGATTTGCCGGCCGTCCGCAGGATCTCCCGGCGCGCCTCGGCGTCGGGCGGTTCGACGAACACCAGCCGCTCCAGTCGGCCGGGCCGCAGCAACGCCGGGTCGATCAGGTCGGGCCGGTTGGTGGCGCCGAGCACCACCACACTGCGCATCGGTTCGATGCCGTCGAGTTCGGTCAACAGCGACGCGACCACGCGGTCGGTCACCCCGGAGTCGAAGCTCTGACCCCGGCGCGGCGCCAGCGCGTCGATCTCGTCGAGGAACACCAGTGACGGCGCGGAGTCTCGGGCGCGGCGGAACAGTTCGCGCACGGCCTTCTCTGATGCGCCCACCCATTTGTCCATCAGCTCGGCGCCCTTGACCGCGTGGACCGAGAGGCGCCCCGAACTGGCCAGTGCGCGCACCACGAACGTCTTGCCGCAGCCGGGTGGCCCGTACAGCAGCACGCCGCGGGGCGGTTCGATGCCGAGCCGTTCGAACGTGTCGGGGTGCTGCAGCGGCCACAGCACCGCCTCGGTCAGCGCCTGTTTCGTCTCGGTCATGTCGCCGACGTCGTCGAGCGTCACCGATCCGACCGACACCTCTTCGGTGGCCGACCTGGACAACGGCCGGATCACCGTGAGCGCCCCGGTCAGATCCGCCTGGGCGAGCCGCGGAGGCGCCCCGTCGGCGCTGGCGCGCGCCGCCGCCCGCAGTGCCGCCTCGCGGACCAGCGCGCACAGATCGGCGACGACGAAACCCGGTGTGCGTCCGGCGATCTCGTCGAGTTGGAGGTCATCGGCGGGGACCTCGCGCAGCAGCACCTCCAGGAGCGCCTTGCGGGTGGCGGCGTCGGGCAGGCTCAAGCCGAGTTCGCGGTCGCACAGCTCCGGGTCGCGCAGTCGGGGGTCGACGTTGTCGGGGCGCGCCGAGGTCGCGACGAACGCGACGCCGGGTGTGGCCACCGCGGTGCGCAGTTCGTTGAGGATCAACGTGCTGACCGGTTCGGGCGTCGAGGGCAGCAGCGCGTCGATGTCGGTGATCAGCAGCACGCCGCCGTCGCGCACGGTCGACACCGCCGACGACACTCTGCCCAGCCGGTCCTCTGCGCGCAACGCGCCGACCTCCGGTCCGTCCAGTTCGACGACCCGCCGCTGTGCGCACACCGCCCGCACCAGGGTCGCCTTGCCGACCCCGGCGGGCCCGGAGACGAGAACGCCGAGATTGGCCCGGGCGCCGAGGGTTTCGAGCAGCGACGGCTCGTCGAGGGACAGCTTGAGCCATTCGGTCAGCCGGCCGGCCTGGGTGTGGTTGCCCTTGAGATCGTCGTAGGTGACCGCCGGTGGCTCCTTCGACGGTGCGGTGACGGTGGCCTGGCCGATCGCGTCACCACCCGCTGCGACCGACGACGCCACCGCGTCGGAGACGCCGCCGTCACCCCATGTCACCGACGAATTCGGTTGGACGCTCACAGTGCCCGGCGGATCCACGCTGGTGACCGTCAACAGCTCGGAGGTCCACGTGATCCCCACCGAGGACGCCAGCGCGGTCGTCGCCGCCGACGTCGACGTGCCGGGGCCGAGGTCGCGGGGGAGCAGGGAGACGGTGTCGCCCACCGTCATCACCTTGCCGAGCAGGGCCTGGCGCAGGGTCGCCGGGGAGATCGAGGTGGTGGCGAGCCGGGATCCCGACACCGTCACCGACCGGGCGCCGTGCACGGTCACCGGCGCCACGATCACACTGCTGTTCTCCCGCAAGCCCGCGTTCGACAGCGTGACGTCGTCGAGCAGGGCGGTACCCGTCGGCGTGCCGGACGGGGCGATGCCCACCACCGCGGCGGTCGTGCGTGCGCCGGTGAGCGCCACCGCATCCCATTCGCGGAGGCCCAGCGCGGCGATCACCTCGGGGTGCAGCCGCACCACCCCGCGCCGGGAATCGAGCGCCGAGGTGTTCAGCCGGGCTGTGAGCCGCAGATGGCTCAGACCCGGTTCGTCGCCGAACAGTTCGGTCTCGGTCATCAGCGGCCGGGTTTACGCAGTCCCAGCCGGGCCATGGACCGGCGTTGCGGTTGGGCGCGTCGGCTGGCGCGACGCGCCTCGCGTCGTTGTCGCGGCGCCACGTCCCATGCCTCCGGTCGTGCGGCCACCCAGCGCTGGTTGCGGATGGTGAACGGAATGATGCACAGATAGCCGACGATGATCAGCAGCACCAGGACGTAGGGGAACAGCAGCAGGGCGGCGGCGGCCAGCGCAACCATGATCAACAGGATCGGCGCGGCGTTCGGGGGCACCGAAACGGCCTTGAGCGCGATCGTCGGCACGCGGCTGACGAGCAGCGCCGAGTTCGCGGCCAACCACGCGCAGACGAACCAGTGCGAGGTCCACCAGCCCTCACCGAACTGGAGCATTGCGGCCAGCGGTCCGATGCTGCCGACCGCGCCGCAGGGTGCGGGCATGCCGACGAAGAACTCGCGGGTGTAGGCCGGTTTGGTGTTGTCGTCGAGCAATGCGTTGAACCGGGCCAGTCGGAGCACGATGCACACCGCGTACAGCAGGACGAAGATCCACCCCACGGGGGAGTCGGGGAGCAACGTCACGTACACCACCAGCGCAGGCGCCACCCCGAAGTTCACCGCGTCGGCCAGCGAGTCGATCTCCGCACCCATCCGGGACTGCGCGTCGAGGGCGCGCGCGATTCCGCCGTCGATACCGTCGAGCACCGCCGCCGCACCGATCAGCGCGAGCGCGATGTGCGGGCGGTCGTCGAGTGCGAACTTGATCGAGGTGAGGCCGGCGCAGATCGCGAGCACCGTGGTGGCGCTGGGCAGGATCCGCAAGCCCCGGGGGCGTCGACTCACACCTTTGCTCACGGCAGCTCCGCCAGGATCGTCTCGCCGCCGACCGCGCGCTGGCCCGGCAGCACCTTGATCTCGGTGCCCTCGGGCAGGTAGGTGTCCAGGCGGGACCCGTATCGGATGAGGCCGTAGGTGTCGCCGATGGCCACCTTGTCGCCGGGTGTCAGGTCGCAGACGATTCGCCGCGCGACCAGCCCGGCGATCTGCACGGCGATCACCTGGGCGCCCGACGGCGTGCGGATCACCACGCTGTTGCGCTCGTTGTCTTCGCTGGCCGCCGCCAACTCGGCCGACCCGAACAGGCCGGGCCGGTGTTCGACGGCCACCACGTCACCGCTGATCGGGATGCGCTGAACGTGGGCGTCGAAGATCGACAGGAAGATGCTGACCCGGGGCACGGGCCGGGCGGGCAGGTTGAGCTCCGCGGGCGGCTCGGCCTCTTCGACCAGGCAGATCAGCCCGTCGGCGGGCGCAACCACCGCGCCGGGGCTGGTCGGCGGCACGCGGGGCGGATGCCGGAAGAAGGCGGCGTTGGCGCCGGCGGCCACCAGTCCGGCCCCGCGCACCCAACGGTTGCGGCGGCCTGCGGCGGCCATGGCCAGCCCGGCGCCGATGAACGGCAGACCGGCCGGGTGTACCGGCGGAACGGTGGTCTTCACCAGCGCCACGAACCGCTCTGGGCCGGATCTCAGGTCATCGGTGCGGGGGCGTCTGGCCATCGGCTGGATTCTACGTGCGTGCGGTGTCGAACTTGCTAGCTCAGGTCCCACACGTCGACTCGCGACCCCGCGGGCAGCTCATGGGTGTCCTCGGGAATCTCGAGCAGACAGTTGGCCGAAGCCAGCCAGCGCAGGTGGTGCGACGCGGGCGGACCGTAGCTGGTGACCTCGCCGGTGGCCGGGTCGAACACTCCGCGGCGGAACTGGCGCTTGCCCCGCGGCGACGTCAGATCCTCGGTCAGCACGGCGCTTCGGCGCGGACGTCCGGGCTGCACCGCACCCATCGCCGCCCGCAGCGGGACCCGCAGGAACACCTCGAAGGAGACCAGTGCGCTGACGGGGTTGCCGGGCAGCGTGACGACGGGTGTGCCACCGACGCGGCCGGCGCCCTGCGGCATCCCGGGTTGCATGGCCACCTTCGCGAACTCGACCTCACCCGAGCCCGATGTCGCCGCCGGGGCGGCTCCGGAACCGAGGGAGTCCTTGACGACCTCGTACGCGCCGGCGCTTACGCCGCCCGTGGTGACGATCAGATCGGCCTGCCCGGCGTAGCGGTTGAGGGTGTCGCGGAAGACGTCGACGTCGTCGCCGCACATGGGCGAGGCGACCACCTCACCGCCGGCCTCGCGGATGGCCGCGGCCAGCATGACGGCGTTGGACTCGTAGATCTGCCCGGGCTGCAGGGGGGCGCCGGGGGCGACCAGTTCGGTGCCCGTCGACATGACCAGCACTCGCTGCCGCGGGATCACCGACAGCTCACCGAGGCCCAGCGCCGCCGCCAGACCGAGGGCCGCCGGGGTGAGCGCAACGCCCGCGCGCAGGACCGTGGTGCCCGCGGTGACGTCCTCCCCCGCGGTGCGGACGTGCTGGCCCGACCGTGCCGCGGTGCGGATCTCGACGGTGTCCGTCGCGCCGTTCGTCGCCTCCACCGGAACCACGGCCGTCGCCCCGCGCGGCAGCGGTGCGCCGGTCATGATGCGGTGCGCGGTGCCCCGTTGCAGGACGAGGAGATCGGTCCGGCCGGCCGGGATGTCCTCGACGACCGGCAGCCGCACCGGCCGGTCCTCGGTCGCCCCGGCCACGTCCTCGGCGATGACCGCGTATCCGTCCATCGCCGAGTTGTCGAAACCCGGCAGGGACAGCGGCGCGACGATGTCCTCGGCCAGTGTGAGACCGAGGGTGGCGGCGATCGGCAGCCGCACGGGCGGTCGTTTCTCGATCAGCCCCGCGACGACACGCTGGTGCTCCTCGACTGTCCGCATCGCTACACCGGGAAGGTGACGCCGGTGAGCTCTTCGGACACCGTCCACAGGCGCTGGGCGACGGCCTCGTCGTGTGAACTGCTGTTGGACTGCACCTGTTCGGGGTAGCCGCGCTGCTCACCCATACCGCCCGGGCCGAAGTACTCGCCGCCGCGCACGTCGGGATCGGTGGCGGCGCGCAGCGTCGGCAGCGCACCCATGTCCGCCGTCTGCGAGAGCAGGCCCCACACCAGTTCGACCGGCCGGCGGGCCACCGGCCACAGGTTGCGGGTCAGCTCGGTGCTCGAGGTGCCGGGATGGGCGGCGACGGCGATGGTCGGGGCGCCCTTCGACGAGAGCCGGCGGTTGAGTTCGTAGGTGAACAGCAGGTTGGCCAGCTTGGACTGACCGTAGGCGTTGATGCGTTTGTAACCGCGTTCGGACTGCAGATCGTCGAAGTTGATGCGGCCCCACCGGTGGGCGTTGCTGCTGACCGTCACCACACGCGAACCCTCGACCGGCAGGAGATTGTCGAGAAGTTGTCCGGTGAGCGCGAAGTGGCCGAGGTGGTTGGTGCCGAGTTGCAGCTCGAAGCCGTCCTTCGTGACGCCCTTGGGGGTCATCATCACCCCGGCGTTGTTGATCAGCAGATCGATGCGGGGGTAGTCGGCGCGCAGCTCGTCGGAGGCCGTCCGGATGCTGTCGAGCGACGTCAGGTCGAGTTCGCGCACCGCGACGTCGGCGTGCGGTGCTGAGGCGCTGATGCGGTCGGCCGCGGCGTTGCCCTTGTCGGTGTTGCGCACGGCGAGGACCACGTGGGCGCCCTTGCCTGCCAGCACCGCTGCCGCCTGATAGCCGATGCCGGTGTTGGCTCCGGTGATGACGGCGACGCGGCCCTCCTGGTCGGGCACATCGGCGGCAGTCCATTTGGTCATGGCCGAAACCCTACTGAAGATGCGCCATGCTCGAACCATGGACAGAGTTCCTCCCGGCGTCCCGCCCGACCCAGGCCTCGTGCTGGCAGATCCGCCGAACCGGCCAAGCACCAAGGCGCCGCTGCTGTGGGCGACGTCGGCGGCGTTGCCGTGGGCGGTCGTGGTGGTGGCGCAGATCGGGTGGTGGACGGCGGACCCGTCGCTGGAGTGGGCGCACATCCTGGCCGCGGTGGCCACGGCGCTCGGCATCGTCCTGTTCGTCGGCATCGTGCCGGTGTGGCGTTATCGGGTGCACCGCTGGGACATCGATGCGCGCGCGGTGTACACACGGACCGGTTGGCTGGTGCAGGAGCGCCGGATCGCCCCGATCTCGCGCGTGCAGACGGTGGACACCCAGCGGGGGCCGCTGGACCGGTTGTTCGGGCTGGCGAGTGTGACGGTGACGACGGCATCGTCGGCCGGGGCCGTGCGCATCGTCGCGCTCGACGACGAGGTGGCCGAGCGGATCGTCGCCCAGTTGACCGACATCGCCGCGCTCGGTGAGCAGGACGCGACGTGACGGCCCCGTCCCCGCAGTGGCTGCGGTTGAGTCCGCGAATGCTGCTGGTGCATCCGGTGCACGAGGTGGCGCGGCAGATCCCGGTGCTGGTCGGGTCGGTGGTGCTCGGTTCGGCGACCGGCAACCCCTTGTGGGCGGTGGCCGCGCTGGTGGTGACGGTCGGCGTCGGGGTGGCGCGGTGGTTCACCACCACCTACCGCATCGACGCCGAGGAGGTCCAGCTGCGGGCGGGGGTGCTGCAGCGGCGGGTACTGTCAGTGCCCCGCAACAGGATTCGATCGGTGTCGACGGACGCACGGTTGCTGCACCGGTTGCTCGGGCTGACGGTGCTGCGGGTGAGCACCGGCCAGGAGGCGCGGGGTGACGACGCCTTCGCGCTCGACGCAGTGGAGGCCGGACAGGTGCCGCACCTACGGGCGGAATTGCTCGCGGGTTCGCTGACCGTCCCCGCCGACACCGCGCCCAGGGGGCGGGTGCTGGCGCGGTGGCAGCCGGCGTGGCTGAGATACAGCCCGCTCAGTTTCACCGGACTGGCGATGATCGCCGCGGCGGCGGGCCTGCTGTACCAGGCGGGAGTCGGTGCGCTGCTGCGCGATTCCCGCCTCGCCGCAGACGGACGCGATGCGGCGCAGCGCTTCGGGGTCGCCACCACCGTGGCCGCCGTCGTGATCGCCGTGCTGATCGGTTCGGTCGTGCTGTCGGTGCTGCGGTCGCTGGTGACCTACGGGAACCTGGTGCTGCGCCGCGATGCCGACGTCCTGCATCTCGAGCACGGACTCCTGCGACGCCAGGAACACACCTTCGACATGCGCCGGTTGCGCGGCGGCACGCTGCGAGAACCGCTGCTGGTACGGGCATTCGGCGGAGCACGGCTGGACGCGGTCATGACCGGGGTGGGCGGTGCGGGGGAGGCGTCGCTGCTGTTGCCGCCGTGCCCGGCGCAGACCGCGCGGCGGGTGTTGAGTGATCTCATCGATGGCGAGGAGGAGGTCAACGGACCGCTGCGGGGTCACGGCGCGGCGGCGGCGCGGCGCAGGTGGGCCCGCGGACTCGCGCTGCCTGCGCTCGCCGGCGCCGTGCTGGCGGCGGTGAGTGTTGTGGGCACGCTGCCGATCTGGGTGTGGTTGCCGTGGGCGGCGCTGACCGCGTGCTGTGCCCTGCTCGCGGCCGACCGGGTCCGCGCGCTGGGGCACCGCGTCGGGAACGGCTGGCTTGTGGCGCGCGCAGGCAGCGTGGAGCGTCGCCGCGACTGCGTCGCCGGTGCCGGGATCATCGGGTGGACGGTGCGCCAGACGTTCTTCCAGCGGCGGGCGGGGGTGGCGACGCTGATCGCCGCCACCGCCGCTGGGGAGAAGGCGTACCGGGTCCTCGACGTTCCCGCAGACCTGGCGTGGTCGATCGCCGCGGGCGCCTCGCCGTGGGTGGGGCAGCTCCCGTGGGCGCGGGATTGACCGGGCTCGAGTTGCGCGTCGTCCGGGGCGGTTTACTGTCGGCGCATGGCGATCGGTGGAGTGCTCTTCGACATCGATGGTGTTCTGGTGACGTCGTGGCGACCGATCGACGGTGCGGCGGAGGCCCTGCGGGTGCTCAGCGAGCACCAGATCGCCCGGTCCTATCTGACCAACACCACGACCAAGACGCGCGGGCAGATCGCCGAGCTGCTCGTCGACGCCGGGATGCAGGTCGGTGCCGACGAGGTGATCACCGCCGCGGTGCTGACCGCCGAATACGTCCGAGACCGCTATCCCGACGCCCGGTGCTTCCTGGTCAACAACGGCCGGATCGGTGAGGACATGCCGGGGGTCGACCTGGTGTACGCGGGCGACTACGGGCCCGGCGATCCCCCGGAGACACCGGACGTGGTGCTGCTCGGGGGTGCGGGCCCCGAATACGACCACCTGACGTTGAGCTGGGTGTACGACTGGATGGCGCGCGGCGTCCCCGTCGTCGCCATGCACCGGAGCACCTCGTGGAACACCACCGATGGGTTGCGCATCGACACCGGCATGTACCTGATCGGTATGGAGGAGACCTCCGGGCGCAAGGCCACCGCCGTGGGCAAGCCCGCGCCCGAGGGATTCCTGGCCGCCGCGGCGCGGCTCGGTGTCGACCCCGACGAGATGTACATGGTCGGCGATGATCTCAACAACGACGTGCTGGCGGCACAGGTGGTCGGGATGACCGGTGTGCTGGTACGCACCGGCAAATTCCGGCAGGACACGCTGGACCGTTGGGCCGCCGACGAATTCGCGATGCAGCCCAACCACGTCATCGATTCGGTGGCGGATCTGCCCGCATTGTTGGGCCTCTGACGATCTCAGCCGTTCGGCTGAGGCGCGCCTCCCTTGTCGGTGATTGGGTTGAACCGACACGTCACACGGAGGAGTGATCGATGCCGAATGTCGGTCAGCACGCGGTGGTGTGCGGGGCGAGTATGGCGGGGATGTTGGCGGCCCGGGTGCTCACGGACCACTACGACCGGGTGACGGTGGTGGAGCGCGACCCCCTCACCGACGATGTGGTGCCCCGCCGCGGGGTGCCGCAGGGGTGGCAACCGCATGCCCTGCTCACCCGCTGCGCGGAGATCCTCGAGGAGTTGTTCCCGGGCTACCTCGACGCCCTGGTCGAGGCGGGCGCCCACCGCTGGGACGACGGCGATCTGTCGAGATTCGACGTCAGCTTCTCCGGTCACAGGATGAAGGGCGAAGGGGCGATCCCGGACCCCGGCAGCCTGGTTCAGCACTACGCCAGCCGCCCGCTGGTGGAACAGCACGTGCGGCGCCGGATCGTGGCGCTGCCCCAGGTGACGATCCGCGACGGTCACCACGTCGAGGGTCTGACCACCGCCGGGTCCCGCGTGACGGGCGTGCGGATCTGCGACACCGCCGGGGCGGCAACGACTCTCGACGCCGACCTCGTGGTCGACGCCTCCGGCCGCGGCTCGCGAGCACCGGTGTTCCTCGCCGAGCTGGGCTACGGACGGCCGGACGTCGAGGAGCTCCTGGTGCGGGTCGCCTATGCGAGTATGCCGGTGCGGATTCCGCACGGAGCGCTGCGGCAGCACCTGATCATCCGGATGTTCGCGCCGGGACAACCTCGCGGGTTCGCGATGTTCCGCTGTGAAAGCGACACCTGGTTGGTCGCCGCCGCGACGCTGGGGCCGATTCGCCCCCCGGCCACACCGGCCGAACTGCTCGCATTCTGCAAGAAGCGAGGCCCCGCATACGCTGTCGAAGCGGTTCGCGCCGGGGAACCGCTCGGCGGCGTGACGGTGCATCAGTATCCGAGCAACCGCTGGCGGCGTTACGACAGGATGGGACGGCTGCCGGACGGGTTCGTCGTCGTCGGGGACGCGGTGTGCAGCTTCAACCCCGTCTACGGGCAGGGTATGACGATCGCCGCGATCGAGGCGACGGTCCTGGACCGGTGTCTGCGCGCGGGGGAGGCGGACCTACCCCGCCGGTTCCACCGCGCCGCGGCCAAACCGGTGCGGGTCGCGTGGCAGACCGCAGTGGGCTCAGACCTCGCGCTGCCGGAGGTGCAGGGCCGGCCCGCGCTGCCGATGCGGCTGACGAACGCCTACACCGAATATGTGCTGCGCGCTGCCGAGGTCGATCCGCTGGTGACCCAGGACTTCCTGCGTGTGGTCGGAATGGTCGCCCCACCCGGGCGTTTGGTGCATCCGGCGTTCATGGTGCGGGTGGCACGGGCGCTGCGGCGGCGCGTGCCCGCTGCGGGTGCGAACGCTCCGGCGCTCACGGCAACAGGGCAGTGAGCAGGCGGACCAGTTCGGCCTGGCGGTGGGTGTCGGTCTTGTCGAAGACGTGCTGCAGGTGGGTTTTGACCGTCGCGACAGACACCGACAGCTCCTCGGAGATCGGCGCCAGACCCTGCCCGCGCGCCACCCGCAGTGCCACGTCGGATTCACCGTTGGTGAGACCGAACAGGTTGCGCAGCATCGCCTTCGGCGGCAGCGGTTGCTGGTCGGGATCGGCGATCACGATCAGCGCCCGGGGGTCGTCGCCGTCGTGGTGGGCACCGGCCGGGAACGGGAAGGTGTGTGCGACGTAGGGGCGCCCACCCGACGGCCGCGGACAGAGCACCGACGTCCCACTGCGCGCGCCGCCGTCGCTCGATCCGAGGGCGGCGGACACCGCGCGCTGCACCGCGCCGTCGACGTCCGACCGGGACGCGCGAAGCCGACCCGACCGAACCGTCAGACCGTCGGCTCGGCGCACCAGGGCCGACGCCGCCGCATTGCAGTGCACCACAATGCCCTTCGCGGCGACGACGAGTACAGCCTGGCGCATGCAGTCGATCGCGCCCGCGAGGTCGACGGCGTCGCGCTTGAGTTCGTGGAGGTACTTCTCGGTGCGCAGCGCCTGCTGCAGGTGCGGGACCAGGGCGGCCACGAGTTCCGCGCGCTCGTCGGTGAGGAACGGCTCGTCGCGACGCGGGTTGGCGACGATGAAGCACGCCGGCCGCTCATTGCCGGTCAGGCGCACGAACAGGCCGTCGTCCATGTGGTAGGGCCGAATCCAGTCGACATTGAACTCGGCACGGGCCTCGGAGTCGATCAACGCCTGCCCGCTGTGGATGACGCCGACCGGGCCGCGTTCCACCGCCGAGAGGACGTAGTCGATCCGGTGGTAGTACTCGCTGTAGGTGCGGTGGGCATCGGGTTCGAGGCTGGCCCGTTCGGCGGTCCGGCCTGCATCGTCGGCGATCAGCATCGCCCCCGTCGTCGCGTTCAGGCTCTGCCGCACCGCCGTCATCGCGTCCACCCAGTGCTCGGGTGTGACGGCGGCGGCGTGGATCGCCGAGACTAGCCGCGAGTACTCATCGAGTGTGACCATTGCCGGTACCCCGTGCGGACAACCGAATTCATCGCAACCCCCGCTTGTGCGTACCCCGACTGTAGTTTTTCGATCAGCCCGTTGACAGCGTCGCCGAACCGACTTCTTCCATCGTCAACGGCCGACGGGGGCGTCAGGCCTTGAGCGTGCGCACCGCCGCGATGCGGGCCTGCAACTGATCCGACGTCGCTGCGGCCACCGGTGGCCCGCCGCAGATCCGGCGGAGCTCGTTGTGAATCCAGCCGTGCGGCTTGTTCAGCCGGTGGTGGGCCAGCGACACCAGGGTGTTGAGCTCCTGGCGCAGTTCGCGGAGCTGTCCGTAGGGTGTCACCGGCGGCGGCTCACCCGAGGCGGTGCGCCGGGTGAGTTGCTCTTCCTGCCTGCGGCGCAACAGGTCTCGCATCTGGTCGGCGTCGAGCAGGCCCGGTATCCCGAGGTAGTCGGCCTCTTCCTCGCTGCCGGCCGGCGTCGCCGTGCCGAACGATGCCCCGTCGAAGATCACCTGGTCGAGTTCGGCGCTGGCGCCGAGGGATTCAAAGCCCCGGTCCTCTTCGGTGGGCTCGCTGCGGCGGCGCTCGACGAGTTCCTCGTCGCCCATCGACTCGCGATGCGGTTTGCCGAGCACATGGTCGCGCTGAGCTTCCATCTGGCTGGCCAGGTCGAGCAGGGTCGGCACCGAGGGCACGAAAATGCTGGCGGTCTCGCCGGGGCGTCGCAACCGCACGAAGCGCCCGATCGCCTGGGCGAAGAACAGCGGCGTCGAAGCGCTGGTGGCGTAGACCCCGACCGCCAGGCGCGGCACGTCGACGCCCTCGGACACCATGCGCACCGCGACCAGCCACGCGCTGTTGCCCGCGGAGTACTCGGCGATGCGCGCGGAGGCGCCGGGGTCGTCGGAGAGCACCACCGTCGGCGCCTCGCCGGTCATCTTCGTCAGCAGCGCCGCGTACTGGCGGGCGGCGGTCTGGTCGGTGGCGATGATCATCGCCCCGGCATCGGGCATGCCCCCGGCCCGCAGCTGTCGCAGCCGGGTGTCGGCCGCCTTGAGGACCGCGGGGATCCATTCACCGTTCGCGTCGAGCACCGTGCGCCATGCCCGCGCGGTCTGCTCGGCGTTCAGTGGCTCGCCGAGGCGGGCGGCGTGCTC
The DNA here is from genome assembly GCF_010731695.1 of Mycolicibacterium litorale. Taxonomy (NCBI): domain Bacteria; kingdom Bacillati; phylum Actinomycetota; class Actinomycetes; order Mycobacteriales; family Mycobacteriaceae; genus Mycobacterium; species Mycolicibacterium litorale. Next base: position 3,709,585 of record NZ_AP022586.1, on the reverse strand, counting down.
CTCGCCGGCGCTGCTGCGCCACCGCGCCTCACCCGAGTAGGCCAGGAAGATGACCGGCCGCACCACCCCGTCGGCCAGCGCGTCGGCGTAGCCGTAGGTGTGGTCGGACTCCGAACGCAGCAAACCTTCGGCGTCGGGCACGTAGCTGACGAACGGGATGGGGCTGTCATCGCTGCGGAAGGGCGTCCCCGTCAGGGCGAGGCGGCGGGTGGCGTCGCTGAACGCCTCGCGCATCGCCTCACCCCACGACTTGGCGTCGCCGCCGTGGTGGATCTCGTCGAAGATGACCAGGGTCCGGTGGTTCTCGGTGCGAACCCGGTGGCGGCTCGGGTGCGTGGCCACCTGGGCGTAGGTGATGACGACGCCGTGGTACTCCGACGACGTCTGGGAGTTCGAGTTGCTGAACTTCGGGTCCAGCGCGATGCCGATGCGGGCGGCCGCCGCGGCCCACTGGATCTTGAGGTGTTCAGTGGGCACCACCACGGTGATTCGTTCGACGGTGCCGTCGGCCAGCAGCTCGGCCGCGATGCGCAGGGCAAACGTGGTCTTGCCCGCACCCGGGGTCGCGACCGCCAGGAAGTCGCGTGGTTTGGCGCCAAGATACCGCACCAATGCCCGACGCTGCCAGCCCCGCAAAGCCTGGGTGTCGGGCGCTGCATATGCCCGCACCCAGAGACTCCTCACTGATCGGACACAGCCTAACGCAACGGATTCCGGCGGCGCATATCCGCATGGCGCGTCGCCGGACAGCCGGTGTGTCGCCGGTGTTCGCGGTCACGGCTGCGGACTCGGCGGCCCGCCGAGTCGGTCCGGCACCCGGCGGGGCGCCGACGAGCGCAGCAAACGCGCTGCGTACCCACGGTCATCGTGGGTACTCTTCAGCGCACGATGACGGCCACCGCTGATCCGCCCGCCGGCGAGCACGACCCCTGCGTGCGCGTCTACGGCACGCGGGTGCACAACCTCAAGGGCGTGGACGTGGCGGCCCCGCGTGACGCGCTCGTCGCGTTCACCGGGATCTCCGGATCGGGGAAGTCGTCGCTGGCGTTCGGGACCATCTACGCCGAGGCCCAACGCCGGTATTTCGAGTCGGTCGCCCCGTACGCCCGGCGGTTGCTGCTGCCGACCGACGCGCCGAAGGTCGACGACATCACCGGGTTGCCGCCGGCGGTCGCGCTGCAGCAGCGCCGGGGATCGGCCACGTCGCGGTCGACGGTGGGCACCGTCACGACGCTGTCCAATCTGCTCAGGATGCTGTTCTCCCGGGCCGGCACCTACCCGCGCGGTGCCACCGAACGCCTGGACTCCGACGCGTTCTCCCCGAACACCGCGGTCGGGGCGTGTCCGGAGTGTCACGGTCTGGGCCGGATCCACGAGGTGACGGAACAGACGCTCGTCCCGGATCCGTCGCTGACCATCCGCGACGGCGCCGTCGCCGCGTGGCCGGGGGCCTGGCAGGGGCAGAACCTGCGTGACATCCTCATCACCCTCGGCTACGACATCGACCGGCCCTGGCGCAAACTGCCGAAACGGCAACGTGATTGGATACTCTTCACCGACGAGCAGCCGACCGTCGAGATCGACCCGGGCCGGCATCCCGTCACCGCCGACTACTACTACAACGGGACGTTCTCGAGTGCGGAACGCCACGTCAGGCACACCCTGGCCAACTCGCAGAGCGCCACGATGCGCCGCCGGGTGCTGCAGTACGTCAACACCGTCGAGTGCGGGTTGTGCGGGGGATCGGGACTGCGCCCCGAAGCGCTGAGGGTCACGTTCGCCGGCCGCACGATCGCCGACTATGTGGCGATGCCGCTGGCCGAACTCGCCGACGCACTGCGCCCGGTCGCCGCGCGCACCGACGCGGCGGCGGCGTTCGAGTCGACGGCATCCGGTGAGCTGACCGAGGTGGCCACGATGATCGCCGCCGACCTCGTGGCCCGCATCCAGGTGCTCGTCGACCTGGGCCTGGGTTACCTGACGCTGAACCGCCGCACTCCGACGGTCTCCCCGGGCGAGCTGCAGCGGCTCCGGTTGGCCACCCAGCTGCGCGCGGGGTTGTTCGGCGTGCTCTACGTCCTGGACGAACCGTCGGCGGGTCTGCATCCCGCCGACGCGGAGCCGTTGCTCGATGTGCTGGATCGCCTTCGGCGCGCGGGCAATTCGGTGTTCGTCGTCGAACACGACATGGACGTGGTGCGCCGCGCCGACTGGATCGTCGACGTCGGCCCCGGGGCGGGGGAACTCGGCGGAGAGGTCCTCTACAGCGGACCGGTACCGGGTCTCGCCGAGGTCAGCGAATCGGTCACCGGGAGATACCTTTTCGACACCGCGGCCACGACGGCGCGGTCACCACGCGCGCCGTTGGGATGGCTACGGATGCAGGGCATCTCGTCGCACAACTTGCGCGAGCTGGACGTCGATCTGCCGCTCGGCGTCTTCACGGCGGTCACTGGGGTGTCGGGTTCGGGTAAGTCGACGCTCGTGGTGAAGGTGCTCGACGATGTGGTCAACCGCCATCTGGGCCGCGCCGTGTACGCCGAATCCGAGGCTGATGGCGAAGATCCCGACGCCGAGGTCGCCGACCTGGACCACGACGCGTCGATCGGTGTGCGTGCCGAGGGGGTGGAGGCGATCACGCGGTTGGTGGCGGTGGACCAGAAGCCGATCGGGCGCACCCCCCGTTCCACTCTGGCCACCTATACCGGGCTCTTCGACGCCGTCCGCCGCGAGTTCGCGGCGACGCCCGCCGCCCGTCGCCGGGGCTGGACGGCCGGCCGGTTCTCGTTCAACGTCGCCGAGGGCCGGTGCCCGACCTGTCAGGGCGAGGGTTTCGTCTCGGTCGAATTGCTGTTCCTGCCAGGCACATACGGCACGTGCCCGACCTGTCGGGGCGCCCGCTACAACGAGGCCACGCTGAAGATCCGGTACCGGGGCCGCACGATCGCCGAGGTGCTCGCCATGACCGTCGACGAGGCGTCGGAGTTCTTCACCGACATCGCGGGCGCCGCCCGCAGCCTGACGACGCTGCGCGAGGTGGGGCTCGGCTACCTGAGGCTCGGGCAGCCCGCGACCGAATTGTCCGGTGGCGAAGCTCAGCGCATCAAGCTGGCCTCGGAGCTGCAACGGCCGCGGCGCGGCCACACGCTCTACGTGCTGGACGAACCCACCACCGGGCTGCACCCGTCGGATGTGGATCTGCTCGACGCGCAGCTGCACCGCCTCGTCGACGCGGGCAACACCGTCGTGGTGGCCGAGCACGACATGCGGATGGTGGCGGGGTCGGACTGGGTGGTCGATCTCGGACCCGGCGCGGGCGCCGACGGCGGACAGGTGGTCGCCGCCGGGACACCGCGGGAGGTCAGCCGGGCCGAAGGCAGCCGCACCGCGCCGTATCTGGCCGCCCGTCTACGTCATTCCACGAAGTGATTGTCGTTCTTGACGAACCACTCCCTGCGCTCGGCGTCGGTCATCTCGCCGAGCTGGGCCAAGCCCTCGAAGTAGTGCTCACGCGGTGCTCCGGGGGCGAACAGCATCAGGATCGACGCGGGCTCGTCGGCCTCGTTGCGGAAACCGTGGATGCCGCCCGGCGGCACGTAGAGGAAGTCGTTGCGGTTGCCGTCGACCCAGTCCCGCCCGTCGTAGAGCTTGATGGTGCCGGACAGGACGAAGAACGCCTCGGACATCGCCCGGTGGAAGTGCGGGCCTGGCCCGCCGCCGCGCGGCGCGATCTCGACGCGGTAGAGCCCGTAGTCCCCGCCGGTGGCTTCCTGGTTGGCCAGGTAGTGGTACCGCACGAGGCCGAAGGCGTCGTAGTCCGGCGGCTCGTTCGCGCGTTTGAGCCACGCGCTGACCTCGGGCTCGTCATCGGTGTAGCGCGGCGGCGGATACGGCGGTACGACCAGTGACACGACTTTGAGCGTGCCACAACCTAGCCGACGGGGAAGGTCACTCCGGTGAGCTCTTCGGACACCGTCCACAGCCGGCGCGCCAGGTCGAGGTCGTGCGACTGACTGCTCGAGCCGACCAGCTTCGGGTATCCGCGCGTCTCGCCGAGACCGCCGGGGCCGTAGTACTGCCCGCCGCGCACACCGGGGTCGGTGGCCGCGCGCAGCGTCGGCAACGCGCCCATCGCGGGGCTCTGCGCGACGAGGCCGATCAACGGGTTGAAGGCGGACGGCAGGTGCAGGTGACGCATCAGCTCGGTGTTCGACAGCCCGGGGTGGGCGGCGACCGCGATCGTCTCGGCCGCATCGAGACGGCGCTGCAATTCATAGGTGAACAGCAGATTCGCCAGCTTCGACTGCCCGTAGGCGCCCACCCGGCTGTAGCTGCGCTCCCACTGCAGATCGTCGAAGTGGATGGCGGCCTGGATCCGGTGCCCCACGCTGCTGACCGTCACCACCCGTGATCCCGGCACCGGCAGGAGGTTCTCCAGCAGCAGCCCGGTGAGCGCGAAGTGGCCGAGGTGGTTGGTGCCGAAGGCGAGCTCGAAGCCGTCCTCGGTGGTCTGCTTCGGCGGGTACATCACGCCGGCGTTGTTGATGAGGAGGTCGATGCGCGGGAACTCCGCCTTGAGCGCTTCGGCCGCCGCGCGTACCGAGCGCAGGGATCCGAGGTCGAGGCTCTGCAGGGTGACGGTGGCGTCGGGGTGTTCCGCTGTGATCTCGTCGGCGGCCCGTTTGCCCTTCTCGGTGTCGCGCACCGCGAGCACGACGTGTGCGCCGTGGCCGGCGAGCGCTTTGGCGGTCGCCAGGCCGAGGCCGGTGTTGGCGCCGGTGACGATCGCGATGCGACCGGACTGGGCCGGAATGTCACTGGCCGTCCACTTGGACGATGAAGCCACGGGGTCCTCCTACAATGAAAGCGGAGCGTGCGCTCCGGTTGGTTGCCACTATACGGAACGATCGCTCCGTTTCAATGATTCCGAGATGAACGGATGGATATGGCCGCGGATATCGGCGGGGTCCGACCGCTGCGTGCCGACGCGGCCCGGAATCGGGACCGGGTCTTGGAGGTGGCCTACGAGACGTTCGCCGCCGAGGGGCTGAGCGTCCCGGTCGACGAGATCGCCCGGCGCGCCGGCGTCGGGGCCGGCACGATCTACCGCCACTTCCCGACCAAGGAGGCGCTGTACGCGGCTGTCGTCGCACACCGGATCCGCGACATGGCCGACCGCGGCAGGCAGCTGCTGCAGTCCGGAGACCCCGGCGAAGCGCTGTTCGCCTTCCTGCGGGCGATGGTGCTGGAGTGGGGCGCCTCCGACCATGTGCTCATCGACGCACTCGCAGGCCGGGGTATCGACGTCCACGCCGTCGCTCCGGAGGCCGACGCCGATGCGCGCACACTGCTGGGGGAGTTGCTCGCGGCCGGGCAGGAGGCGGGTACCGTCCGCGCCGACCTCGACGTGCCGGAACTCAAGGCCATTCTGGTCGGCTGCCAGGCCATCGGCGCGTACGACGCCGAGGTGGCCGCGCGGGCGACGGACGTGGTGACGGACGGTTTGCGGCCGCGCTGACCGCCCCCCCGATGCCTTGCACTCTCCCTGGTCGAGTGCTAAGAATGCAATTGGCACTCGCGACCGGTGAGTGCTAGGTCGGGACGGTGAGGCGAGGGTCCGCACCTGCGGGGCACACCCAAGCCGTCCGTCGCGGGCACTGGACCCGACCGACGAGAACGTGCATCCGTTATCGGAGGAAACCTTCGCAATGGCCAAGACAATTGCGTATGACGAAGAGGCCCGTCGCGGCCTCGAGCGGGGCCTCAACAGCCTCGCCGACGCGGTAAAGGTGACGCTGGGCCCCAAGGGCCGCAACGTCGTCCTGGAGAAGAAGTGGGGCGCCCCCACGATCACCAACGATGGTGTGTCCATCGCCAAGGAGATCGAGCTGGAGGACCCGTACGAGAAGATCGGCGCCGAGCTGGTCAAAGAGGTCGCCAAGAAGACCGACGACGTCGCGGGTGACGGCACCACCACCGCCACCGTGCTCGCCCAGGCGCTCGTGCGCGAGGGTCTGCGCAACGTGGCCGCCGGCGCCAACCCGCTCGGCCTGAAGCGCGGCATCGAGAAGGCCGTCGAGAAGGTCACCGAGACGCTGCTGAAGTCGGCCAAAGAGGTCGAGACCAAGGAGCAGATCGCGGCGACCGCCGGCATCTCCGCCGGTGACCAGTCCATCGGTGATCTGATCGCCGAGGCCATGGACAAGGTCGGCAACGAGGGCGTCATCACCGTCGAGGAGAGCAACACCTTCGGCCTGCAGCTCGAGCTCACCGAGGGTATGCGCTTCGACAAGGGCTACATCTCGGGTTACTTCGTCACCGACGCCGAGCGTCAGGAAGCGGTCCTCGAGGATCCGTACATCCTGCTGGTGTCGTCGAAGATCTCGACCGTCAAGGATCTGCTGCCGCTGCTGGAGAAGGTCATCCAGTCCGGCAAGCCGCTGCTGATCATCGCCGAGGACGTCGAGGGCGAAGCCCTGTCGACCCTGGTCGTCAACAAGATCCGTGGCACCTTCAAGTCCGTCGCCGTCAAGGCCCCGGGCTTCGGTGACCGCCGCAAGGCGATGCTGCAGGACATGGCCATCCTCACCGGTGGTCAGGTCATCAGCGAAGAGGTCGGCCTCTCCCTGGAGACCGCCGACGTCTCGCTGCTGGGCCAGGCCCGCAAGGTCGTCATCACCAAGGACGAGACCACGATCGTCGAGGGTGCCGGCGACGCCGACGCCATCCAGGGCCGGGTCGCCCAGATCCGCGCCGAGATCGAGAACAGCGACTCCGACTACGACCGCGAGAAGCTGCAGGAGCGCCTGGCCAAGCTGGCCGGCGGTGTTGCGGTGATCAAGGCCGGCGCCGCCACCGAGGTGGAGCTCAAGGAGCGCAAGCACCGCATCGAGGACGCGGTGCGCAACGCCAAGGCCGCCGTCGAGGAGGGCATCGTCGCCGGTGGTGGCGTGGCTCTGCTGCAGGCCGCCCCGTCGCTCGAGGAGCTCAAGCTCACCGGTGACGAGGCCACCGGCGCCAACATCGTGCGCGTCGCGCTCGAGGCCCCGCTGAAGCAGATCGCCTTCAACGGTGGTCTGGAGCCGGGTGTCGTGGCCGAGAAGGTCCGCAACTCGGACAAGGGCACCGGCCTGAACGCCGCGACCGGCGAGTACGAGGATCTGCTCGCCGCCGGCGTCGCCGACCCGGTGAAGGTGACCCGCTCGGCGCTGCAGAACGCAGCCTCGATCGCGGCGCTGTTCCTCACCACCGAGGCCGTCGTCGCCGACAAGCCGGAGAAGTCGGCCGCACCCGCGGGCGACCCGACCGGTGGCATGGGCGGTATGGACTTCTAAGTCCCACTCACGAGGAGGCCCCGGCTCGCTTGGCGAGCCGGGGCCTCTTCGCATGCGCCTCCTCCCGCTCCCCTCGCCGGCTGTGCGGTTTCATCCGCGACGCGCCGCGGCGGGAAGTAGGAGACCGCCCGCGCCGTTGGGGTGAAGATGACCGAGATGCGCGCGATCGGCTCCTACGCCGGCGGACCCATTGACGACGACCGCACGCTGCGGGATGTGACGGTCCACGTGCCCGACCTCCGTCCCCGCGACGTGCTGGTGCGGGTGCACGCCGTGTCGGTCAACCCTGTCGACGTCAAGCAGCGCGCCGCGCTCGAGCCCTCGGCGGAGCCTGCGATCCTCGGTTACGATGCGGCGGGCGTCGTGGAAGCCGTTGGGCCGCAGGTGGAAACGCTCGCCGTGGGCGACGAGGTCTGGTACGCCGGGGACATCACCCGGCCGGGGACCAACGCCGAGTTCCACGCCGTCGACGAGCGCATCGTCGCGCGCAAACCCACGTCGCTGTCCTTCGCGGATGCGGCGGCCTTGCCGCTGACCACCATCACCGCCTGGGAGTCGCTGTTCGATCGCTTCGGGCTCACCGAGGAGTCGACGGGTGATCTGCTGGTCCTGGGCGCTGCGGGCGGCGTCGGCTCGATCATGATCCAGCTGGCCAAGGCGCTGACCGGTGTGCGCGTGATCGGCACTGCCAGCCGCGACGACTCCCGAGCGTGGGCGACGAACATGGGCGCCGATGCCGTCGTCGACCACCACCGACTGCGCGACGAGACGCTGGCTGTGGCGCCCGGCGGCGTCGACTACCTGTTCTCACCTCACTCGGCGGGCAACATCGACGACTATGCGGCGATCGTGAAACCGTTCGGGCACATCACCGCGATCGACGAACCGCCCGGCCTCGACCTCGTCGGTCTCAAGGCCAAGAGCATCGCCTGGCACTGGGAGCTGATGTTCACCCGGCCGATGTTCGAGACGCCGGACATGATCGAACAGCAGCGGTTGCTGACCACCGCCGCGGATCTGGTGGACCGCGGCGTACTGCGCACCACCGTCACCCGGACCATCGAAGACTTCTCGTCGGCCGGCCTCAAGGAGGCGCATCGCGCCGTCGAATCGGGCCGGATGACCGGCAAGGTCGTCGTCACCCGCTGAGGCGCGCCCAGATTCCACCGAGTGTGCGGATTCATCCGCGACTCGCCGCTGCAGGCGTATCGCTTCGCACACTCGAGCCCTGTGGATGACGAAGCGGCTGTGGATGACCCGCCCGTGAAGGCCGTGGACCGTCGGAGCCGGTGCGACCGTCCGGCCATGCACTTCATCGACGGGCCCTTCCGGGCGCGCGAGGCACTCGACGACGGCCTGCTCACCTTCCGCGAGTTGCGCCGGTTCCACCGCGCCGACTTCCCGGGCGTGTGGACGGTTCGTGGCAGTGATCTGCCGACGGATCACCGTGCGGGTGCGGCGTGGCTGTGGTCTGGCCGCAGAGCCGTCGTCGCCGGACTGGCCGCCTCAGCGTTGCACGGGGCAAAGTGGATCGAACCCGACATCCCGATCGAACTGATCCACACCAACAGGCGTCCGCCGCCGGGCATCGTCGTCCGCACCGAAACGCTTGTCGCCGAGGAGATTCAATCGATCGGGTCGCTGCCCGTCACCACACCCGCTCGCACCGTCTTCGACCTCGGCCGACGGCTGCCGCTGCGCGACGGTGTGCAACGCATAGACGCGCTCGTGAACGCCACCGATGTCAAGATCTCCGACGTCGAGACGGTCATCGCTCGGCACCCCGGGGTGCGGGGGCTAAGGCAGCTGCGGGCGACCCTCGCGCTCGTCGACGGCGGCGCCGAGTCACCCTATGAATCGCTCACGCGACTCGTGCTCGTACAGGCCGGCTTTCCGCCGCCTCAGACGCAGATTCACGTCTTCGACGCCGACGGGTGGGCGTTTGCGCGCATCGATCTAGGGTGGCCGGAGTACCTCGTCGGCGTGGATTTCGACGGGGCACACCACTGGACGGACCCGGGGCAGCGGTCAGGAGATGTCGTCCGATACGCCCGCCTGTCGGAGCTCGGGTGGATCGACGTCCGGTTGACCAGCGGGATTCTGCACAACGGCACGCAGTGGTTCCTGGACCGCGTCGGCGCAGCCCTCGAGTCTCGCGGGTGCCCGAAGACGTGGTGACTGTGCCCATTGATACGCCGCCAGCGGAGAGTCGCGGCTGAAATCGCACAGTCGACGGACAGCTAGGCGGGCGCGGGCTGGCGTCCGCGCACCAGCCTGCCGGGCCGCGCCTCGGTCGGCACACCGCGCTCGGCGATCACCACACCGCTGACCACGGTGGCCAGGTAGCCGTCCGCCGTCTGGTCGAGCCGTTTACCGCCCGCGGGCAGATCGTCCACGACCACGGGCTTGTGCAGGCGCAGCGCGGCGTGGTCGATGACATTGAAATCGGCCTTGTAGCCGACGGCGATGCGGCCGCGGTCGCCCAGCCCGGCCACCCCCGCGGGCACCGACGTCAGCTCGCGAACCGCGTCGGCCACCGACAGCCGGCCGGTGGGCCGGTCCCGCGTCCAGTGCGCCAGCAGGAACGTGGGAAAGCTTGCGTCGCAGATCATTCCGTAGTGCGCGCCGCCGTCGCCCAGGCCCAGTACGACGTCGTCGCGGCGCATCAGCATCCCGACGGTGTCCAGTGAGTTGTTCTCGTAATTGCCCAGCGCCACCAGCATCATGGCGTGCCCGTCGTCGTCGAGCAGCCGGTCGTAGGCCTCCTCGAGCGGGCTGACCCCGCGCGCCGCGGCGCGGGCGGCGATCGACGCCGAAGCGGCCGGTTCGTAATCGGGGTCGTCGCCCAGCGGGAAGATCCAGTTCCACGCCTGCACCATGAACATCAACGGGTGCCCGGCAGCCGACGGCTGGTCGCTCAGGATCCGTTGCCGCACTTCGGGTCTGCGCATCTCTGCGACCCGCTCGGGCAGCGGGAGATCGGCGATCGCCTGATAGCTCGGGTACATGATGAACGGGTTGCCGCTCACCTCGAGGCCGATCACCATGCCGATCGGGCGGGGGAACATCTGCGCGGTGATGGAACCGCCGGCGGCGTTGAACTTCTCCACGAGGTTCATCGCCTGCGGCCAGACCGGGTCGCCGACGTTTCCGGTCAGGAGCGAGAACGTCACCGGCAGCCCGACGTCGGCGGCGACCTCGAACACCTGGCGCAGCACCGTCTCGTACCCGCCGGCCGGGATGTCGGGGACGAACTGCAGCAGCCCGCCGCCGCCGTCGGCCACCCCCGAGGCGATGGCCGCGATCTCGGCCTGGGCTGCGTCGTAGGTGGGGATCGGCGCTCCGCTGGAGGTCTTGTGCAGCGCGAACCGCGACGATGCGAAGCCCAGCGCACCCGCTTCGACCGCCTCCCGGGCCAGCGCCCGCATCCGCGCGAGGTCCTCGTCGGTGGCCGGTTCCCGGTCGGCGCCCCGCTGCCCCATCGTGTACACCCGCAGCGGCGAATGCGGCAGGTAGGCGGCCACGTCGATGTCGCGGGGCCGGGCGTCGACGGCGTCGAGGTACTCCGGGAAGGTCTCCCAGGTCCACGGCAACCCGTCGACCATCACCACGCCGGGGATGTCCTCCACGCCGGCCATCACGTCGACGAGGACGTCGTGGTCCTTGGGGCGGCAGGGCGCGAAACCCACCCCGCAGTTCCCCATCACCGCGGTGGTCACCCCGTGCGCCGACGACGGCGTCATCCGCTCCGACCAGATGGCCTGGCCGTCGTAGTGGGTGTGCAGGTCGACGAAACCGGGGGTCACCAGCAGCCCGGCGGCGTCGATCTCGCGGGCACCGGACCCCTCGACGGCGCCGACGGCCGGGCCCTCTGCGCGGCTCACCGCGGCGATGACGCCGCCCCTCACCGCCACATCGCCGACGTACGGCGCACCGCCGAGCCCGTCGACGATCGTGCCGTTGCGAATGACGAGGTCATATGTCATCCCCCGAATGTACGGTGACCGTGTGATCGATCACTTCGGAATCAACTGCGCGGACTTCGACAAGTCAAAAGAGTTCTACGACAAGGTGCTCGGCGTCCTCGGCTACACGCGGCAGATGGACTTCGGGGTGGCCGTCGGTTACGGCGCCGAAGGTCATCCCGCTTTCTGGATCGGCGATATGAACGCAGGCAACGTCGCAGGGCCGAATCGCGAGATGCACGTCGCGTTCGCGGCCAAGGACCCCGGGGGCGTGCAGGCGTTCTTCCACACCGCCCTCGCACTCGGCGCCGAACCGCTGCACGAGCCGCGGCTGTGGCCGGAGTATCACGACAAGTACTACGGGGCGTTCGTCCGCGATCCGGACGGCAACAACGTCGAGGCCGTCTTCCACGGCGGTGGCCCGCAGACCTGACGTTCGCTGGGTAGGTTGGCCGTATGTCTGACTCGGATGCGGCGGCCGCCCGCGAACTCCTGCGTGACTCGTTCACCCGCCTGATCGAGCATGTCGAGGCGCTCACCGACGAACTGACCGACGAGGTGGCCCTCTACCGTCCGACTGCGACCGCGAACAGCATTGCGTGGTTGCTGTGGCACAGCGCTCGCGTTCAGGACGCCCAGCTCTGCGAGATCGCGGGCATCGAGCAGGTGTGGACGCGCGAGGGGTGGGTCGACCAGTTCGCGCTCGACCTGCCGCGCGACGACACCGGCTACGGCCACAGCCCCGACGACGTCGGCAAGGTGCGCGTGTCGGCCGATCTGCTCGCCGGCTACTACTCCGCCGTCCACAAGGTCACGTTGTCCTACATCGCCTCCGTGACACCCGACGAACTCGCGCAGATCGTCGACCGCCGCTGGGATCCGCCGGTCACGGCCAGCGCGCGCCTGGTCAGCATCATCGACGACTGCGCCCAGCACCTGGGTCAGGCCGCCTACATCCAGGGCATCTCCCGGTAGATGAGAACAGCGCTGCACTGGTGGCCGGTGGTCGCCGTGGCCGGGCTGTTCGCGCTCGGCTGGCTGGTCGGCACGGGGCCGACGCCGCTGGACGCCCGGCTCCTCGCGGTCGACGCCCCGGATCCGCTGCTGGTGCTCGTCGAGGCGCCTGTGCAGGTGACGGTGCTCGGTGTCGCGGTCGCGTACGCGCTGTGGCGGGGCAGGTGGCGGCTGGCGGCCGTCTCGGCGCTGTGCCCGCCGGTGGCCGTCGTCTCCGCCCAACTGCTCAAGCGGGTGTTCGGCCGCACCAGGGACGGTGAGCTCGCCTATCCGAGCGGACACATCACCGCGCTGGTGGTGATCGCCGGGATGGTCGTGCTGGTGGCCGGCGGGCGGCTCTGGGCGATCGTGCTGGCGACGGCCGCCGTCGTGGTCGGCATGGTCCTCGTCGGGATCACCTTCCACTACTTCACGGACACCGTAGGCGCGCTGTTCCTGGGCAGCGCGTACGTGGCGATGGCGGCCCGCCTGGTGGAGAGGCCCCGTCACCGCGTTACTTGACACGTGTCAACCCCGATGCGATCTGGGTCACAGAGGGTGGTTACCATGGCCCCATGACCGCGACGCCTGAAGTTGATGCGCTCGACAACAGCACCATCCGCAATCCCGCGACGGGCGCCGTCGCCGGGCAGGTGCGCTGGACCGACCCGGCCGACGTACCGCGAATCGCCACCGGCCTGCGCGCCGCGCAGAAGGAGTGGGAGGCCAGAGGCCCCAAGGGGCGCGCCAAGGTGCTGGCTCGCTACGCCGTCTGGCTCGGCGACCACCGCGCCGAGATCGAAGACCTGCTGATCAAGGAGACCGGCAAGTCCTCGGTCGACGCGGCCCAGGAAGTGCCGCTGATCCTGATGATCACCTCGTACTACATCCGCACGATGGAGAAGGCGCTGGCGCCGGACACCAGGCCGGCGGCGCTGCCGTTCCTGTCGATCAAGAAGATCGCGGTGCACTACCGCCCGCGCGCGCTGGTCGGGATCATCGCGCCGTGGAACTACCCCGTCGCCAACGCGCTGATGGACGCCATCAGCGCCCTGGCGGCCGGCTGTGCCGTGCTGCTCAAGCCCTCCGAGCGCACCCCGTTGACCGCCGAGCTGCTGCTGCGCGGCTGGCAGGACTCCGGGGCCCCTGAGGTGCTCGCGCTGGCACAGGGCGCCCGCGAGGTCTCCGAGGCCGTCATCGACAACTCCGACTTCATCCAGTTCACCGGGTCCAGCGCCACGGGTGCCAAGGTGATGGAACGCGCCGCGCGCCGGCTCACGCCCGTCAGCCTCGAACTCGGCGGCAAGGATCCGATGATCGTCCTCGAGGACGCCGACGTGGACCTCGCCGCGCACGCCGCGGTCTGGGGTGCGATGTTCAACGCCGGCCAGACGTGCGTGTCGGTGGAGCGCGTGTATGTCCTGGAATCGGTCTACGACCAGTTCGTCGACGCGGTCGTCCGAGACGTCAAGAAGCTCAAGATCGGCGCGGGCGAGGGCAACGACGTCGGAGCGCTCATCGACGACAGCCAGGTGGCTGTCACCGAGCGGCACGTGGAGGATGCGATCGCCAAGGGCGCCAAGGTGCTCACCGGCGGTAAGCGGCGCAACGGCCCCGGCAGCTTCTACGAGCCCACGGTGCTGGTCGACGTCGACCACTCGATGGCGTGTATGACCGAGGAGACCTTCGGTCCGACGCTGCCGATCATGAAGGTGTCGTCGGTGGAGGAAGCGGTCCGCCTGGCCAACGACAGCCCGTACGGCCTGTCCGCCGCCGTCTTCTCCAAGGACCTCGACCGCGCGCAAGCCATTGCGCTGCAACTGGAATGCGGTGGGGTCAACGTCAACGACGTCATCTCCAACCTGATGTGCACCACGGCGCCGATGGGCGGCTGGAAGACCTCCGGGATCGGGGCGCGGTTCGGCGGCCCGGAGGGGTTGCGCAAGTACTGCCGCATCGAGACGGTGGTGGCGCCGCGGACGAACGTCGGCGCAGGCGGCAACTACTACAACAACTCGCCCAAGGCGCTCAAGCGGATGAACACGATGATGACCAAGCTGGCGCTCATCCGCCCCCGCCGCATGGCCAAGTAAGGCGGCGGCGCACCGCGTGCGATTCGTCCTGACAGCCCTGCTGTGGCTGCTGACGACGGTGATGCTGGCCGTTGCCGTGCCCGCGGTCTGGGCACAGCAGCATCTGGTCAGTGAGCAGGGTTACGCCGAACTCGCCGCGTCCGCGGCAACCGAGCCGCGGTTGCAGGACGCCATGGCCGACGAACTCACCACGCAGATCACCGCGCTGACGGCCGATCGCGGCTACACGCTGAACCAGACACTCGTGCACCAGGTCGCCTCGGGCTATACCGGCAACGCCGGCTTTCCCGGCCAGTTCGCGCAGGCCAACCGGATCGCGCACCGGTGGATGTTCACCGACGACTTCCCGCACGCCAGCGCCGACGACCAGTGGCTGATCGACATCGCGCCGATGCTTTCGGACCCGTCGCTCATGGCCACCCTCGGCAACCTCGAACTGGACGTGCCCGAGACGTTGATGGTGCCGGTCACCGTGCCGTCGCCCGAGCTGCGGCCGGGCCGTCTGCAGGCGCTCGCGACATGGGGGCCGTGGGCCGCGATCGGCGCCGCGGTGCTCACCGGGTTGCTCGCGCTGCTCACCCTGGCGGGTTCGCGGCGGCGCGGTAAAGGGCTTGCCGCCCTCGGCGTTTCGGCTCTGCTGGTCGGCGCGGGCGGCTGGGCCGGGCTGGAGGTCGCGAATCGTCACGTCGACGATGCGCTCACGCGCGTGGAGGGCAATTTCCGCCGCATCGTCGACGAGATGGTGATCCACGCCGAGGACAGCCTGCACCATTGGCTCAACATGACGCTGATCGCGGGGGTCGCGTTGGTGGTGACCGGTGTGGTGGTGTCGATGCTCGGCGGCCTGCGGCGGCCGGAGTGATCAGGGTTCGCCGCGTCGTCAGGGTTCGATGATGTGCGACGGGTCCGGCCGCCGGTGCGGCGGAGCCTGGCTGTAGTCGCCCCATGGGCCGTCACGGTGTTCGACGGCGGCGCGCACGCCCTGCGACTGGGCCGTCTCAATGAAGTCCAGCGCCTCGGGGGTGTTGCGCATGAGCCCGTCGAGGATGCCGCCGAGGGTCTGCGTGGAGGCCAGCCCCATGTTCTCGTAGGCCTGGTTGACGATCAGTTTCTGAGCTTGCAACTGCGACAAAGGAATTCGTGCCAGCTTCGACGCCACCTCCGCAACCCGCTCTTCGAGGCGTTCGAACGGCACCGACTCGTTGATCAACTCGGCTGCGGCCGCTTCGACGCCGGTCAGCGGCTCACCGGTCAGCGAATGCCACTTCACCTTTGCCAGGCTGAGCCGGTAGAGCCACATACCGGTCAGGTAGGCGCCCCACATCCGGGCGTACGGGGTGCCGATCACGGCGTCGTCGCTGGCGATCACGATGTCGGCGCACAGCGCGTAATCGCTCGCCCCGCCGACGCACCAGCCGTGCACCTGCGCGATGACGGGTTTCGACGCCCGCCAGATCGCCATGAACTTCCCGGTCGGCGCGGTCGCGCGGCCGGTGACGAACGCGAAGTCCTTGCCCGGATCCCAGCGGCCGTGGGTGTTCATCGACTCGCCCCAGTGCTCGAAGCCGCCGCCGAAGTCGTACCCGCCAGAGAACGCCCGCCCCGCACCGCGCAGCACGATCACCTTGACCTGCGCATCCCGGTCGGCATATGCGATCGCCGCCTCGATCTCGTCGGGCATCGGCGGGACGATGGTGTTGAGCTGGTCGGGCCGGTTGAGGGTGATCGTCGCGACCGCGCCGTCGGAGCGGTAGAGCAGGGTCTCGAACTCGGGCATTCCTGCAGTTTGGCAGGGTGCCGGCCGGGGAAACGCAAGATCATGGGACATCGACTGACCGGGGTGCGGGCGGCCGCGACACTGGCCGATCTTGGTTCGGCGTCGATCGCCGCCGGCGTGATCGCCCGGCGCAAGCCCGCGGTGCGGGCGCTGGAGACCGTGCAGGCCGATGCCAGGGCGGTGCGGCGGATGCAGCTGCTCCGTGACGAGTTCGGCGCCGGACCGGTGGAATTGGTGCTCCCCGGGCGGCGCATGGTGGTCGTGCTCGACCCGGATGACGTCGCCCGCGTGCTGTCCGGGGCACCCGACCCCTTCCACCCCGCCAACAGGGAGAAGCGCAAGGCACTCGAGTGGTTCCAGCCGCACGGCGTGCTGATCTCCCAGGGACCGATCCGGCAGCAGCGGCGCGTCCTCAACGACTCGGCGCTGGACTCGGGTGCGGACATGCACCGGCTCGCGGGCGCCTTCGCCGACGTGATCACCGCGGAGGCGCGCGAACTGGTGGACGCGGTGGCGGCGCGCGGCAGCATGGACGCCGACCAGTTCATGGCCGCGTGGTGGCGGATCGTGCGCAGGCTGGCGCTCGGTGACCGCGCTCGCGACGACGAGGAGATCACCGACGCGCTGCTGCGGTTGCGACGGGCGGGGAACTGGTCGTTCCTGTCGCTCCCGCACTACCGCAAGCGCGCGAAGTTCCTGCAGCGGCTCTACGAGTATGTCGAGGATCCGCAGATCGGGACGCTGGCGGCCGCGGTCGCCGACGTGCCCACCCGCGGCGCCGTCGACCCGGTGGGTCAGCTGCCGCAGTGGCTGTTCGCGTTCGACGCGGCGGGGATGGCGCAGCTGCGCGCGCTGGCACTGCTGGCCACGCATCCCGACGCGATGGTGCGGGCGATCGAGGACGCGGTCCAGCCCGAACAGCTGCGATTGCGGCCGTTCCTGCGAGCGTCCGTCCTCGAATCGGTGCGGCTGTGGCCCACGACGCCGACGATCCTGCGGGAGACCACCGAGGACACGACGTGGCGCAACGGTGCGATCACCATCGAGAAGGGCGCCGGGCTGATGATCGTGACGCCTGCGTTCCACCGCGACCCCGACCTGCTGCCCTTCGCGCATGACTTCGTGCCCGACATCTGGCTCGACGGCCGCGCCCGGTCCTATCCGCAGCTGGTGCCGTTCTCGGCGGGCCCGGCGGAGTGTCCGGGCCGCAACCTGGTGCTGTTCGCGACGAGCACGCTGCTGGCGAACCTGTTGAGCGCACTGGACTTCCGGCTCTCGTCGACGCCGCAGCTGTCCCCGAACGAGCCGTTGCCGGTGACGCTGAACCAGTACGGCGTCGAGTTCGCGGTCCAACCGGTCGCGTCGTCGGCGCCGGGGCCGGTCACTTCCAGTCTTTGAACGCGTCGAGGAGGCGGCCGCGGAAGGTGGGGTCGAGGTCGTCGTCGCGGACGTTGCCCAGGGTCGCCACGGTGGTCCGGAACTGCTGCAGGTAGTTGGTGCAGCCATCACATTCGAGCAGGTGTAGATCGAACCGGGCCCGCGTCTCGAGATCGAGCGACTCGTCGAGGTAGGCCGTCACCAGCTCGACGAGCTCATTGCAATTCATCGGTGAGGTCGTCACATCACGTCTTTCATGTAGTCCTCGAGTACCTGCCGCACGGCCGACCGGCCGCGATGGAGCAGCACCCGCTGGTTGGCCACGCTCAGGTCCAACAGATCGCGCACTTCGTCGGAGTCGAAGCCGAGCATGTCGCGAAGGGTCACGACCATCCGCTGGCGCTCGGGCAGCCCGTCGAGCGCGTGGCGCGCCACGTCGGTCAGTTCGTGGCCCAGCACCGAACCCTCGGGCGTGTCGGGAAACGGCGAGGGGGTCTCGTGCTCACGCCAGTGACCCGGCCACTCGTCCCCGGCCGGACGGAACCGCGCCGGGTCCACCGCACCCCCGCGGTATGCGGCCGCCACCGCTTCTCCGTCGCGGCTCTCGCGAACGCCCCGGGCCTTCGCGATGTTGATCAGCACGGTGAAAAGCCATGTGCGCAGGGAGGATCGGCCTTCGAAATTGTCGATGCCCTTGAGCAAGGCCATCCAGGTGTCCTGAACCACTTCTTCGGCGGTCTCGTGTGTGCGCACATATCCGCGTGCCACCCGCAGCATCGAGGGCGAGTGGCGATCGACCAGTTCGGCGAACGCGACCTCATCGCGGTGCCGTAGCGCCGCGATGAGGTCGCTCTCGTCGAGGGTCTGACGGGTCATCTGGGCTGAGCGTATGCGCTCGAGAGCTGAACTAGCGGCGCTTCAGCGCATCGGCCAACGTCCACACCGAGACGCCCAGCAGCGCGACGTCCTTGATCAGGAACTGACCGGTGGTCGACAGCATCGGGAAGCCGCCCTGCGAGGCCTCGAAGACGCCGGGCGTGGTGAACAGGAAGCTCAGAGTTGCGACGAACAGTCCGATCGCGATGACGCTGCCGATCGCGGAGATCCTCGGCCACCAGGGCTTGACCGCCAGCAGCACCGCGGCCGCGACCTCGACGACGCCCAGCAGCGCGGAGAACGTCATGACCGAGAAGATGCTGTACATCCAGCTCATGAATGGGCTGTGGGCGACGAGTGGCTGGATGCCGTTGGCCTCGAACGCCGTGAACTTCATCAACCCGATCCAGGCGATGACGACCACCAGGCCATAGCGGGGGAGTGCCGACCCCAACCGGTCGATGACCGGCAGGGCCTTGGTGGACAGGGTGGCGGGTGCGGTGAAGGTGGTCATGATCGGTTCCTCTCGAATGGCGATGCAGTACACGCTGTAGTGCACTGCCACCGGCCATCCGTTACACCGGCGATTCGGTCGAGTTCGACCGTCGTCGACTCACCACCTGCCAGCGTCCGTCAGTCGCGAAGGTCGACCTCATCCTTGACCGCAGCCGTGCTGCGACGATCAGCGACGCCCGGAGCAACCATCACGGAGCTCCCAACTTCCGCCACAGGAACTCGTAGATCAGCGCCGCGCGGAACGCCGCCTGCGAGTTGTCCGCGGCGCCGCCGTGTCCGCCCTCGATGTTCTCGTAGTACTGCACCGGCTGGCCGGCGTCCTCGAGCGCTGCGGTCATCTTGCGCGCATGGCCCGGGTGCACCCGGTCGTCGCGCGTCGAGGTGGTGATCAGCACCGGCGGGTACCTGCGCTCGGCCGAGATGTTCTGATAAGGCGAGTATTTCGAGATGAACTCCCAGTCGTCCGCGTCATCGGGGTTGCCGTACTCGGCCACCCACGACGCTCCCGCCAGCAGCAGATGGAACCGGCGCATGTCGAGCAGCGGCACGCTGCACACCAGCGCTCCGAACAGCTCCGGATACTGCGTGAGCATGATGCCCATGAGCAGCCCGCCGTTGCTGCCACCCTGGGCCCCCAGCTGGTCGACGGTGGTGATCCCGCGCTCGACGAGATCTGCTGCCACGGCGGCGAAATCCTCGCCGACGAGGTGCCTGCCCTCGCGCATCGCCTGGGTGTGCCATGTCGGTCCGTACTCGCCGCCGCCGCGGATGTTCGCCAGCACATACGTTCCGCCCCGCGACAACCACAGCCGGCCCAGCACGCCGTCGTAGCCGGGCGTCCGCGCCACCTCGAACCCGCCGTAACCACCGAGCAGCGTCGGCCCCGGTGCCTGCTTGTGCCGGTGGTCGACCACGAAGTACGGGATCTTGGTGCCGTCGGCGGAGGTCGCGAAGTGCTGATCGACCTTCAGATCGGCGGCGTCGAAAAACGAAGGTGCGCGCTTGATCTCGCTCAGCTCGCCGCCGGCAGTCCCGTGTAACAGCCTCGATGGGGTGTCGAAACCGCTGGAGTCCAGGAACATCTCGTCGCCGAGGTCGTCGGCGGCCACGATCACGGTGTTGGTGTTGTCCGGCAACCCGGGAACAGGCTGCGCGGTCCACTCACCTGGGGTGTAGACCTCGACGCGGCTCGCGACGTCGGCGAGCGTGACCACGACGAGCCGGTCGCGGGTCCACGCGTAGTGGTGCAGGCAGGTGTGCTCGTCGGGCTCGAACACCACGTGCAGTCGCTTTGTCCCGCTCCGATATTGGTCGTAATTCGCGGCGAGCAGCGATCCTGCCCGGTACCGCTCGACCCCGGTGTCCCAGTCGGTGCGCAACTCGATGAGCAGCCATTCGCGGTGCGCCGACACTGTGGCGTCGGTCGGGGCGTCGATGCGGATGAGCTCACCGCCGCGCAACTCGTAGACCTCGTCGTTGAAGAAGTCGACGGCACGACGCACCATCGTGCGCTCGAAACCCGGCGTGCGGTCCACCGACGCGGTGACGATCACGTCGGTCGCGTCGCCGGAGAACACCGTCTCCGCCTCGTTCAACGGTGTGCCGCGCCGCCACCGCTTGACCAGTCGCGGATAGCCGGAATCGGTGAGGGCGCCCTCCCCGAAATCCGTGCCCACCAGCACGGTGTCCTCGTCCTCCCAGCTGATCGCCGTCTTGGCTTCCGCGAGCTCGAAGCCCCCATCGACGAACTCCCGTGTCCGCATGTCGAACTCGCGCACGATCGCGGCGTCCGCGCCACCGCGCGAGAGGCTGACCAACGCGCGGGTGTGGTCGGGGTCGAGGACGTCGGCGCCCGCCCACACCCAGTTCTCGTCGTCGGCGCGGGCCAGCGCGTCGACGTCGATGACCACCTCCCACTCCGGTTCCTCGGTGCGGTAGCTCTCCAGCGTGGTGCGCCGCCACAGCCCGCGCGGATTGGCCGCGTCACGCCAGAAGTTGTAGAGATGGTCGCCGCGGCGACGCACGTACGGGATGCGGGCATCGGTGTCGAGCACCTCGAGCGCCTCGGTGCGCATCTGTTCGAAGCGCGCACCACCGAGGTCGGCCAGGGTCGGCTCGTTGTGCCGTCGCACCCAGTCCAGGGCGTCGTCGCCGGTGATGTCCTCGAGCCACAGATACGCGTCGTCTACTGTCACGCCCACCATTCTGCGCGTCGTGGCCGAACACGCGAGGCGTCAGCTCAGGTGGTGCACCTCCTGCAGTCCGTACACCGGCGTCGGGATGCCTTCGAACCGCGCCTTCAGTTGCAGTGCCAGATACAGCGAGTAGTGCCGCGACTGGTGCAGGTTGCCGCCGTGGAACCACAGGTTCTCCTGCTGCGTCGGCTTCCACATGTTGCGTTGTTCGCCCTCCCACGGGCCGGGGTCCTTGGTGGTCGACGAGCCCAGACCCCACACCTTGCCGACCTTGTCGGCGACGTCCTGACCGATGAGGTCGGCGGCCCAGCCGTTCATCGACCCGTAGCCCGTCGCGTAGACCACCACGTCGGCAGGCAATTCGGTGCCGTCGTCGAGCACCACGGAGTCCTCCGTCAGATGCGACACCTGGCCGTGGGCGAGCTTGATCGTCCCGTCCGCCACCAGATCACAGGCCCCGACGTCGATGTAGTAGCCCGAGCCCCGGCGCAGGTACTTCATGAACAGGCCCGAACCGTCGTCGCCCCAGTCCAATTCGAAGCCCGCCGCGGCCAACCGCTCGTAGAACTCCTTGTCCCGCTCGCGGATCGCGTCGTAGATCGGCTTCTGGAACTCGTGCATGATCCGGTACGGCAGCGACGCGAACGTCAGGTCGGCCTTCTCCGTCGTCATCCCCGCCGCGAGCGCACGCTCCGAGTACAGGTCGCCCAGCCCGAGATCCATCAGCGAATCCGATTTCACGATGTGCGTCGACGAGCGCTGCACCATCGTGGTGTCGACGCCGTTCTCGACCAGCGCCTTGCAGATGTCGTGGGCGGAGTTGTTGGACCCGATCACCACGGCGCGTTTCCCGACGTAGCGGTCCGGCCCCGGGTGGGCGCTCGAGTGGTGCTGCTCGCCGCGGAAGACGTCCTGGCCGGCCAGTCGCGGCACGTTGGGCTTACCCGACATACCGGTGGCGAGGATCAGCTGCGTCGGCCGCAGCGTGACACGCTCGCCGTCACGGTCCACCTCGACCGTCCACGTCTTGGTCGCTTCGTCGAAGGAGGCCGACAGACACGTGGTCTTCGACCAGTACGGCACCTCCATCACCCGGGTGTAGAACTCCAGCCAGTCGCCGATCTTGTCCTTCGGCGCGAACACCGGCCAGTTCTGCGGGAACGGCAGATAGGGCAGGTGGTCGTACCAGACGGGGTCGTGCAGGCACAGCGACTTGTAGCGCTTGCGCCACTGGTCACCCGGCCGCTCGTGGCGGTCGACGACGATCGCGGGTACCCCGAGCTGCCGCAGCCGCGCGCCGAGCGCGATGCCGCCCTGCCCGCCGCCGATCACCAGTGCATAGGGCTGGACTGTCCGGCCCAGCGCCGCCTCCTCCTCGGCGCGCTTCTCCGCCCACGACCGCGGGTCGGGGTCGGAGCCGTGGACGGCGCCGAGCACCCGCGACGGGCCCTTGCGCTCCTCGTGGCCCTTGAGCTCCTGCATGGTCGTCAGCAGCGTCCAGGCCACGTCATTCCCAGCGGCGTCGCCGCGCAGGCGCAGGTGTCCGACGCCGCGGCCGATGGCGGTCTCGAACTCGATGAACGCCGTCGTGATCTCGCCGTCTGTGGTGGGGGCCTCCCGGGTGCGGAAGCCTGAGGGATCGGTTTCGGCGAGCCGCGCGGTGAGCATGTCGGCGATGCCGTCGCGACCTTCGAGGGTCTTGAGGTTCCAGGTGAACGCGACCAGATCGCGCCAGAAGCTGTCGGTCGCGAACTTTCCCACCACACGTTCGATGTCGCGAACCGCCAGGGCGGCCTCGAAGTCGGCGAGCCAGGCGTCGACGCGCTGTTGCGGCGACAGGTCGGTGGTCGGTTCGCGCGGATCTGCAAGGGTCTGTGTCATGTGACTCAGGGCACACCCCGCAGCCAGGCCGGCACAAGGGTTGCAAGCCGTTGCACGGCGGCGTGCAACCCGATGCAACTCTTTCGGAGTGTGGTCGCGGTCACATAGAACTGCGGCATGAAAGCTGCGGTGTATCACGGACCCAACAAGCTCGAGGTGGCTGACGTCCCCGAACCCAGCACTCGGGAGGGCACCGTGAAGGTGCAGGTGGGATTCAACGGGATCTGCGGCACCGATCTGCACGAGTACTACGCCGGGCCGATCTTCATCCCCACCGAGCCGCACCCCCTCACCGGGCGTGAGCTGCCACTGGTCATGGGTCACGAGTTCTCGGGTGTGATCACCGAGGTCGGCGCGGGCGTCGCCGGGTGGCGCGAAGGCGACCGGGTGGCCGTCGAACCGATCTACAAATGCGGACACTGCGCACCGTGTCGAGCCGGCAACTACAACATCTGCGCGCAGATCGGGTTCCACGGCCTGATGTCCGACGGCGGCATGGCCGAGTACACCGTCGTACCGACCGAGATGCTGCACCGGCTGCCCGACACCGTGAGCCTGGAACTCGGCGCACTGGTCGAACCGATGTCGGTGGCCTACCACGCCGCCACCCTCGGCGACGTGCGGGAGGGCGACACCGCGATGGTGTTCGGCGCCGGTCCGATCGGCATCGGGCTCTGGTTCGCACTGCGCGGCAAGGGAATCGACGACGTCTTCGTCGTCGAGCCCTCCGCCACCCGCCGCGCGTCGATCGAAGCCCTCGGAGCCCGGACCCTCGACCCCACCGCTGTGGACGTGCCCGGCCACATCGCCGAGCACACCGGCGAACGAGGCGCCGACGCCGTCTTCGACGCGGCCGGTGTCGCTCCCGCCGTGCAGACCGCGTTGGCCTGCGTCGGCGCGCGACGCCCGATGGTGAGCGTCGCGATCTACGAGAAGCCGCTGACCACGCCGCTGCTCAACCTGGTGATGAACGAATCCCGCATCCAGGGCTCGCTGTGTTACACGGCGGCCGACTTCGAGGCCGTCATCGCGCTGATGGCAAGCGGTGCGTACGACACCACCGGGTGGGTCACCGCGATCGCCATCGACGACGTCGTCGACGAGGGCTTCGAGGCCCTGCACGCCGGCGAGAAGATGAAGGTCCTGGTCGACCCGACGAAGGAGAATTGATGGCAACCCAGATTCCCGCCCCGCTGTCGGGCAAGGTGGCGCTGGTGACCGGCGCCGGTCGTGGCATCGGCCGCGGCATCGCGCTCGAGCTGGCCCGTCAGGGCGCCGACGTCGCACTGGTCGACGTCTCCGAGGACGCCCTCGCCGAGGCGGCCGGTGAGGTGGCCGGAATGGGCGCCAAGACAACCACATTCGCCGCCGACGTGAGTGACCGCGACGCGGTGTTCGCCGCCGTCGACCACGCCGCATCCGCCCTCGGCGGTTTCGACGTGATGGTGAACAACGCCGGCATCGCGCTGGTCGGCCCGATCGCCGAAGTGACCCCCGAGGACCTCGCCCGGCTCTGGGCGATCAACGTCGACGGCGTGCTCTGGGGCATCCAGGCGGCGGCCGCGAAGTTCAAGGAGTCCGCGAACGGAGAACAAGGAAAGATCGGCAAGATCATCAATGCCTCGTCGATCGCCGGGCACGAAGGCTTCGCCATGCTGGGCCCGTACAGCGCCACCAAGTTCGCGGTGCGGGCGCTCACCCAGGCCGCGGCCAAGGAGTACGCCGCCGACGGCATCACGGTCAACGCCTACTGCCCCGGTGTGGTGGGCACCGACATGTGGGTGGAGATCGACAAGCGCTTCGCCGAGCTCACCGGCGCCGCCGAGGGCGAGACCTTCGCGAAGTTCACCGAGGCCATCGCGCTGGGCCGTCCGGAGACGCCGCAGGACGTCGCCGGGTTCGTGGCCTACCTGGCCGGACCGGGCGCCGACTACATGACCGGTCAGGCCGGTCTCATCGACGGCGGCATGGTCTACCGGTGACCGCCTTGGCGCATCGTTGTGACGGGGAGCACAATCGGCTGTGATGCCTCGTCCGCCTGTTCCCGAGCCCGCTGTCGCAGCGGGCGAGGATCCGCGCCAGTACGCCCGGTTGATGTCGGCGGTGTACGACGCCACCATGGCCGGCGACCGCGCGCCCGCGCGGCCCCGCCGGGTGATCGAGGAGTCCTGGCACCGGCTGATGGCCCGCGGCATCGAGCCCGACACCCTGCCCGAACCCGAGGTGGAGGGCACCACGCTCGAGGAGTTGCGACAGGCCTCCGGTTTGATGTCGGTGCTCGACGATTTGTCGCGCGGACTGGAATCGCTGATCGTCGAGGGCGACAACATCCTCGTCGTCGCCGATGCGCGCGGCCGGGTGCTGTGGCGGGCCGGGTCGCGGGCGGTGCTCGGGTCCGCGGACCGGCTCGGCTTCATCGAGGGGGCGCACTGGGGTGAGAACGCCGTCGGCACCAACGCGATCGGCACCGCGCTGATGTCGAACAGCGCGGTGCAGGTGTTCTCCGCTGAGCACTTCGCGCGCAGCCACCACTCGTGGACGTGTGCCGGCGCCCCCATCAAGGATCCCCGAACCGGCCACGTCATCGGCGTGGTCGACGTGTCCGGTCCCGCAGCCACCGTGCACCCGACGACGGTGGCGCTGGTCGACGCCGTCGCCCGGCTCGCCGAATCGCATCTGCGTGAACAGCACAACCGCACACTCAACAGCCTGCGCATGGTCGCTGCCCCCATCCTCGCCCGCATCGGCAGTCCCGCACTGGCGGTCGACCCCGACGGCTGGGTGGCCGCGGTGGATTCGCTGCCACCGCACAACCGGATCGCGCTGCCCCGCGAGGTCGCCCCGGGCCGGCTGCTGGTCCCGGCCCTCGGGCTGTGCGACGTCGACCCGCTGCCCGGTGGATGGCTGGTCCGGCTGGCGGCCGACCCCGAAGCCGACGGGGTGGGGGCGCAGGTCGCCCTCGATCTGCGCAACCCCGACTCCCCGGCGCTGCAGATGGTCGGGCAGGTCGGCGGCTGGCGCCGCGACCTCAGCCTGCGGCACGCGGAAATCCTTCTCGCGCTGTCCTTCCGGCCCGAGGGCCGGTCCGCGCCGGAGCTGGCCCGCGACCTCTACGGCGACGCGTCGCGGGTGGTCACCGTTCGCGCCGAGGTGTCGCGGATGCGCAAACAGTTCGTCGGATTGCTCGCCGCCCAGCCGTACCGCATCGCCCACTCAGTGCGTCTGGAGGTGCAGTACCCCGCCGATATGATGCGGCTCCTGCCGACCTCGACCGCGCCCGTGGTCCACGCCGCCCGTATCGAACCCCCGAATCCCCAACCCCTTCAAGGAGGAAACGCATGACTGTTTACACCCGTCCGGGTGCTGCCGATGCACTGATGGCTTTCCAGTCGCGGTACGGCAATTACATCGGTGGTGAGTGGGTGGCGCCGGTCGGTGGGGAGTATTTCGAGAACGTGACGCCGGTGACGGGGCAGGCGTTCTGCGAGATCCCGCGCTCGACGGAAGCCGACATCGACAAGGCGCTCGACGCCGCGCACGCCGCCGCTCCGGCGTGGGGGAAGACCCCGCCGGGGGAGCGGGCGCAGATCCTGCTCAAGATCGCCGACCGCATGGAGGCGAACCTCGAATCGCTGGCGCTGGCCGAGTCGTGGGACAACGGCAAGCCGATCCGCGAGACGCTGGCCGCCGACATCCCGCTGGCCATCGACCATTTCCGCTACTTCGCGGGTGCGGTCCGCGCGCAGGAGGGTGCGCTGTCGCAGATCGACGACGACACCGTCGCCTATCACTTCCACGAACCGCTCGGCGTGGTCGGGCAGATCATCCCGTGGAATTTCCCGATCCTGATGGCGGTGTGGAAGCTCGCCCCCGCGCTGGCCGCGGGTAACGCCGTCGTGCTCAAACCGGCCGAGCAGACGCCGGCCTCGATCCTGTATCTGATGTCGTTGATCGGCGACCTGCTGCCCGCCGGGGTGCTCAACGTGGTCAACGGATTCGGCGTCGAGGCGGGCAAACCGCTGGCGTCGAGCAATCGCATCGCGAAGATCGCGTTCACCGGTGAGACCACCACCGGCCGGCTGATCATGCAGTACGCCAGCCAGAACCTGATCCCGGTCACGCTGGAGTTGGGCGGCAAGAGCCCGAACATCTTCTTCTCCGACGTGATGGCCGCCGGCGACGACTTCCAGGACAAGGCGCTCGAGGGTTTCACGATGTTCGCGCTCAACCAGGGTGAGGTGTGCACGTGCCCGTCGCGCAGCCTGATCCAGGCCGACATCTACGACGAGTTCCTCGAACTGGCGGCGATCCGTACGAAGGCTGTGCGCCAGGGGGATCCGCTCGACACCGAGACCATGATCGGGTCGCAGGCCTCCAACGACCAGCTCGAGAAGGTGTTGTCCTACATCGAGATCGGCAAGGACGAAGGTGCCCGGGTGGTCACCGGCGGGGAGCGTGCCGAACTCGGCGGCGACCTCAACGGCGGCTACTACGTGCAGCCCACGATCTTCGAGGGCAACAACAAGATGCGCATCTTCCAGGAGGAGATCTTCGGCCCCGTGGTGGCGGTGACGTCGTTCAAGGACTACGACGACGCGATCGCGATGGCCAACGACACCCTCTACGGCCTGGGCGCCGGGGTGTGGAGCCGCGATGGCAACACCGCCTACCGCGCCGGACGCGACATCAAGGCCGGCCGGGTGTGGACGAACTGCTACCACATGTACCCCGCGCACGCGGCGTTCGGCGGATACAAGCAGTCCGGCATCGGGCGTGAGACCCACAAGATGATGCTCGACCACTACCAGCAGACCAAGAACCTGCTCGTGTCCTACAGCAACAAGGCGCAGGGGTTCTTCTGACGAGCGCTCGCGCGAGGAAGCGACAACACTGATGGATGCCGAACGTGAGCTCGTGCGCGATGAAGCGCCCGGATCTCGCGCACAAGCTCACGTTCGCCCGCATCGCGCACTCGTGACCCAGGCCGCCGCCGACCTGCTCACGAAACTGCAGGGCCGTCACGGCGCGCTGATGTTCCACCAGTCCGGCGGCTGCTGCGACGGGTCGTCACCGATGTGCTACCCCGACGGCGACTTCATCGTCGGCGACCGCGACGTGCTGCTCGCGGTGCTCGACGTCGGTGACGACGGCGTCCCGATCTGGATTTCCGGACCGCAGTTCGACACCTGGAAGCACACCCAGCTGGTGATCGACGTGGTGCCCGGCCGCGGCGGCGGGTTCAGCCTCGAGGCACCGGAAGGGATGCGGTTCCTCAGCCGGGGCCGCGCCTTCACCGACGCGGAGAACGCCGCCCTCGACCGGGACCCGCCGCTGACCGGCGCCCGGTACGCCGAGGGTGACCGTCCCGGACAGCGGGCGCCCGTGGTGGCCGAGGCCCAAGACGCGTGCCCGATACCTGGGAGGCGCGCCGCGCGCGTGCAGGGGTGACGGCGTTCGGCGGCGTTATCGTCGAATGCGTGATACCGCTGCCGCGCGCCTGGGCGCTGACCACCGCGATGTTGGTCGGCGCCGCTGTCGGGTTGGTCGCCGCCGTCACCTCGACCCTGCTGATCACCGCGACCGTACGGCCGGACGCCGTCATCGGCCTCGTGGTCGGAGTGCCCGGGGTGCTCGGCGTACTGATGATCCTGCTCTCGGGCCGGCGCTGGGTCACCACGGCGGGGGCGTTCGTGCTGGCCGTCGCGCCGGGCTGGCTGGGCGCTCTGGCACTGATCGAGGTGGTCAACGGTGGCTGACGACGGCAAAGACCCGACGACGGGCGAACACACGTCGCCCTACCTGCCGACGTTCGACACCGGCGGCTTCCGCCAGCCGGACCCCGTGACGCCGCTGGCCGCCAGACCCGAACCCACGCTCACCCTCGACCGGGATCCCGAACCCGATCCGATCGCCTACCAGGCCCTCGAGCTGTATCCGGACTCCGAGCCGATCGCCGTTCAGCCCGTCCAGCCCGTCGTGTTGCCGGGTTCCTACCAGTTCCTCAAGCGCTGGCTGTTCGCATTGATGCTCGCCGCGGTGTGGGTGGTGGCCGCGCCCGTCGGGGCCGGCTTCTACTACTGGTGGGTCGGCGACCTGGATCCGGACAAGACCTGGCCCGTCTACGGCGTTCTGGTCTACCTGGTCTGCGCCACGGTGGCAGGGCTGGTCGTGGCGATGGTGGCCAGGAAGCCGATCATCTCCGCGCTGGCGATCGCGGTGATGTCGGCGCCGCTGGCGTCCACCGCCGGTGCGGCCGCGCTGTACGGCGGCTATGTGTTCGGTTGGATCGCACGCTGACACAGCCGCCGCGACCACTAGGGTGGTGGACGTGACCCACTATGACGTCGTCGTTCTCGGAGCCGGTCCCGGCGGATACGTCGCGGCTATTCGCGCTGCCCAACTCGGGCTGAACACCGCAATCGTCGAACCCAAGTACTGGGGCGGCGTGTGTCTCAACGTGGGATGCATCCCGTCGAAAGCCCTGCTGCGCAACGCCGAACTGGTGCACATCTTCACCAAGGAGGCCAAGACCTTCGGGATCAGCGGGGAGGCCAGCTTCGACTACGGCGCCGCCTTCGACCGCAGCCGCAAGGTCGCCGAGGGCCGTGTCGCCGGCGTGCACTTCCTGATGAAGAAGAACAAGATCACCGAGATTCACGGGTACGGGACGTTCACCGACGACCACACCATCGAGGTCGACCTCAACGAGGGCGGCACCGAAACCGTCACGTTCGACAACGCCATCATCTCCGCGGGTGCCAGCACCCGGCTGGTCCCCAACACGTCGCTGTCGGAGAACGTCGTCACCTACGAAGAGCAGATCATGGAGCGGGAACTGCCCGGCTCGATCGTCATCGCCGGTGCCGGCGCGATCGGCATGGAGTTCGGCTACGTGCTGAAGAACTACGGCGTCGACGTCACGATCGTCGAATTCCTGCCGCGCGCGCTGCCCAACGAGGACGCCGAGGTCTCCAAGGAGATCGAGAAGCAGTTCAAGAAGCTCGGCGTGAAGATCCTCACCGGCACCAAGGTCGAGTCGATCGACGACGACGGCAAGCAGGTCACCGTCACCGTCAGCAAGGACGGCAAGTCCCAGGAACTCAAGGCCGACAAGGTGATGCAGGCCATCGGCTTCTCACCGAACGTCGAGGGCTACGGCCTCGACAAGGCGGGCGTCGAGCTGACCGACCGCAAGGGCATCGCCGTCGACGACTACATGCGCACCAACAAGCCGCACATCTACGCGATCGGCGACGTCACCGGGAAACTGCAGCTCGCCCACGTCGCCGAGGCGATGGGTGTGGTGGCCGCCGAGACC
Source organism: Mycolicibacterium litorale (assembly GCF_010731695.1). Taxonomy (NCBI): domain Bacteria; kingdom Bacillati; phylum Actinomycetota; class Actinomycetes; order Mycobacteriales; family Mycobacteriaceae; genus Mycobacterium; species Mycolicibacterium litorale. The sequence continues at coordinate 3,679,260 of NZ_AP022586.1, read as the reverse complement.
ATCGCCGGCGCGGAGACCCTGCCGCTCGGCGACTACCGGATGATGCCGCGCGCCACGTTCTGCCAGCCGCAGGTCGCCAGCTTCGGGCTCACCGAGGAGCAGGCCCGTGAGGAGGGCTACGACGTCAAGGTCGCGAAGTTCCCCTTCACCGCCAACGGCAAGGCGCACGGCATGGGCGCCCCGGCCGGCTTCGTCAAACTCATCGCCGACGCCAAGTACGGGGAACTGATCGGCGGCCATCTGATCGGCCACGACGTCTCCGAGCTGCTGCCCGAACTCACCCTCGCGCAGAAGTGGGATCTGACCGCCAACGAACTGGCCCGCAACGTGCACACCCATCCGACCCTGTCGGAGGCGTTGCAGGAAGCCTTCCACGGGCTGGTCGGCCACATGATCAACTTTTGAGAAACGAGATCGTCGCCGGCGTCGGCGGATTCGTGGTCGGCCACATCCTCTGGCTGATCGCGATCTCGCTGGCCACCAGCGCCACCGACGTCAGCACCTGGGTGCTGGTGGTCGCCGGCCTGTCGTTCGTCCTTGGCGCCGTCGCGGGATATCTCGGATGGCGCAAGTTCCAGGCGAAGTCGTACGTGTGGTCGACGTTCGTCTGGGGGCTGGCGGTCTCGCCGGTGCTGTTCTCGATCGTCGTCCTGGGCGTGACGTACCTCTGACCCCGGTCGGCCCCCGCAAGCGGGAGGTACCCCCGTCGCTCCTGCCCGCCGAATCCCCTAGTCCGGGAAGTCCAGTGGCACCTGCAGCGTGCTGATGGTCGCCGCCAGACCGTCGTAATGCGCTGCGAGCAAGCAGAATTCGATGAGCTGCGGCTTGGTCAGATGGCGGGACAGCACCGCCCACGTCTGCGGTGACACCCCGCGGGTGACCACGAACTCGTCGGTCGCGGTGATCAGCACCCGCTGCCGGTCGGTCAGCCCCGCGGCGTCGGGCCCCTCGAAGATCCTGGCCTGCAGGTCGGCGTTCACCCCGCGGCTGCGGGCCAACCGGCGGTGCTGCTGCAGTTCGTATTCGCACTCGCGCAGATGGCCCACCCGCAGGATGACCAGCTCGGCGTCCTGGCGGGACAGCTTGCCCAGCGAGCCGAGCAGCACACCGCTGTAGGGCAGGAACGCCAGGAACAGCAGGCGGTGCTGGCCCAGCACGGTGAACAGGCTGAACCGTGGCGCCCGGATGGCGCGCGCGCCGGCCTTGGCGATCACCCAGTTCAGCGGTCCGAGTTCCCGGAATCCGCCGGGCGCGATACGGGTCACGACTGCTTCACCAGGTACGGCGAGACCGTGGACCGGTGCTCGTCGAGGTCGAGGGCGCGGCCGAGCGCCGGGAACGCCCGCTGCGGACAGTTGTCCCGCTCGCAGACGCGGCAGCCCGCCCCGATGGGCGTCGCATTCTCACCAGAAAGATCCAATCCCTCGGAGTAGACCAGCCGATGCGCATGGCGCAGTTCGCATCCGAGTCCGATCGCGAACGTCTTACCCGGCTGACCATAGCGCGAGGCCCGGCGCTCCACTGTCCGCGCCACCCACATGTAGTTGCGGCCGTCGGGCATCTGGGCGATCTGCACCAGGATCTTGCCCGGGTTCGCGAAGGTCTCGTAGACGTTCCACAGCGGACAGGTGCCGCCGCTGGAGGAGAAGTGAAAGCCCGTCGCCGACTGGCGTTTCGACATGTTCCCCGCGCGGTCGACGCGGACGAACGAGAACGGCACGCCGCGCATCGACGGCCGCTGCAGCGTCGAGAGCCGGTGGCCGATCGTCTCGTAGCTGACCGAGTAGAACGCCGAGAGCCGCTCGACGTCGTAGCGGAAGTTCTCCGCGACATCGTGGAACTGCCGGTACGGCAGCACCGTGGCGGCGGCGAAGTAGTTGGCCAGGCCGAGGCGGGCCAGGGTGCGGGATTCCTCGCTGGTGAACATGCCCTCGTCGACCATCTTGTCGATCAGGTCGCCGAATTCCAGGTACGCCAGTTCGGCGGCCATCTTGAAGACCTGCTGGCCGACCGACAGGTGGGTGCTCATCTCCAGGGTCTTGGTGCCCGGATCGAACCGGTGCAGGACGGTGTCGCCGAGGTCGATGCGGCGCACGATGTGCACGCCGTGCACGGTCGACAGCCGGTTGGACAGCTCACCGGCGAGGTCACCGCGGTGCATGCGCATCCGGACCGTCAGGTCCTCGGCGGCGCTGTCGAGTTCGTGCAGATAGTTCTGGCGCTGATAGAAGTAGTCGCGCACTTCCTCGTGGGGCATCGTGATCGACCCGCTGCCGCTGCCGTCGCTGTAACGGTCCTCCGTGGCGGCGGCCAGCTGGGTGGTGGTCAGCCGGTAGCGGCGGTGCAGGTTGACCATCGCGCGCGCCAGCGTCGGGTGCGTGACGACCATGTCGGCGATCTCCGCCACGTCGACGTCCACACCGAGGTCGCGGTCCATGGCGACCTCGCGCAGTTCGGCGACCAGCCGGGTGTCGTCCTGCGAGGCGAAGAAGGTGGCGTCGACACCGAAGACCTCGGTGATGCGCAGCAGCACCGCGACGGTCAGCGGGCGGACGTCGTGCTCGATCTGGTTGAGGTAACTCGGCGAGATCTCGAGCATCTGTGCCAGGGCGGCCTGGCTGTATCCGCGTTCGCTGCGCAGTTGTCTGACACGCGATCCCACGAACGTTTTCGGCACGTCAACCAGCGTAACAAGGCTGCTAATCAGCATCTTCGCATTCTTGGCACGGTGCAGGCTGTGGCAGTATCGGGGCGCCTGGCATCTCCGCGTCGGGCAGTCAGCAGGGAGGACCGCAGGTGACCGGCACGACGACAGGCACCGGCCTGAGCAAGACGATGATGCCGGTGCCGGATCCGCACCCCGACGTCTTCGACACCGGATGGCCACTGCGGGTCGCCGACATCGACCGCACCGGCCGGTTGCGCTTCGACGCCGCGACCCGCCACATCCAGGACATCGGCTCCGACCACCTGCGTGAACTGGGATACGAGGCCACCCACCCGCTGTGGATCGTGCGGCGCACGATGATCGACCTGATCCGGCCCATCGAGTTCCAGGACATGCTGCGGCTGCGGCGCTGGTGTTCGGGGACGTCGAACCGGTGGTGCGAGATGCGGGTGCGCATCGACGGCCGCAAGGGCGGCCTGATGGAGTCCGAGGCGTTCTGGATCAACATCAATCGCGAGACCCAGGGACCGGCGCGGATCAGCGACGACTTCATCGCCGGCCTGCAGCGCACCACCGATGTCAACCGGTTGCGGTGGAAGGCCTACCTGAGCGCGGGCAGCCGCGACGACGCCCACGAGATCCGCGAGTATCCGGTGCGGGTCAGCGACATCGACATCTTCGACCACATGAACAACTCGGTGTACTGGTCGGTGGTCGAGGACTACCTCTACAGCCATCCCGAGTTGCTGCAGGCACCGCTGCGGGTGACGATCGAGCACGATCTCCCGGTGGCCCTCGGCGACAAGCTGGAGATCATTTCGCACGTGCATCCGGCCGGTTCCACCGACAAGTTCGGTCCGGACCTGGTGGATCGGACTGTTACAACGCTCACATATGCGGTCGGCGACGAGACAAAAGCCGTCGCATGCCTGTTCGCGCTCTGAGGTTCCCGGTTTAACAGTACGGGCGTACTGACCAGCGGAAACCGGTTACTCGCCAGTAGCTACTGAACCGGTCAAGGAGTTTGCGCCTTCGCAACCTTCGCAACTTTGCTGTCCCGCTTGGCAAAACTTGGCGATCGAAACGGGTGGACCTGCGGTTATGCCGTAGTGCATCCTCGGATTAGCACAGCAGTGAAGTCGTGTCGGTGTTAACAAGCCGGGAACTCCGGCCCCACCGGCAGCGAGCAAGTAAACCGAAGGAGCAGTCCAATGTCGACCGTTGGCCAGCCGAAGTCCCCCGAAGAGATCCAGAAGGACTGGGACACCAACCCCCGCTGGAAGGGCATCACCCGCGAGTACTCCGCCGAAGACGTCGTCGCCCTGCAGGGCTCGGTCGTCGAGGAGCAGACGCTGGCCCGCCGCGGCGCCGAGGTGCTGTGGAACCAGCTGCACGACATGGAGTTCGTCAACGCCCTCGGCGCGCTGACCGGCAACATGGCCGTCCAGCAGGTCCGTGCGGGCCTCAAGGCCATCTACCTGTCCGGGTGGCAGGTCGCCGGTGACGCGAACCTGTCCGGCCACACCTACCCCGACCAGAGCCTCTACCCGGCCAACTCGGTGCCGCAGGTCGTCCGCCGCATCAACAACGCGCTGCTGCGCGCCGACGAGATCGCCAAGGTCGAAGGCGACACCTCCGTCGAGAACTGGCTCGTCCCGATCGTCGCCGACGGTGAAGCCGGCTTCGGTGGCGCGCTCAACGTCTACGAGCTGCAGAAGGCGATGATCGCCGCCGGTGTCGCGGGCTCGCACTGGGAAGACCAGCTCGCCTCGGAGAAGAAGTGCGGCCACCTCGGCGGCAAGGTGCTGATCCCGACCCAGCAGCACATCCGCACCCTGACCTCGGCCCGTCTGGCCGCCGACGTCGCCGACGTGCCGACCGTCGTCATCGCCCGTACCGATGCCGAGGCCGCCACGCTGATCACCTCCGACGTCGACGAGCGCGACCAGCCGTTCATCACCGGTGAGCGGACCAAGGAAGGCTTCTACCGGGTGAAGAACGGTATCGAGCCGTGCATCGCCCGCGCCAAGGCCTACGCGCCGTACTCGGATTTGATCTGGATGGAGACCGGCACCCCCGATCTCGAGCTCGCCCGCAAGTTCGCCGAAGGCGTGCAGGCCGAGTTCCCGGACCAGATGCTGGCCTACAACTGCTCGCCGTCGTTCAACTGGAAGAAGCACCTCGACGACGCCACGATCGCGAAGTTCCAGAAGGAACTCGGCGCGATGGGCTTCAAGTTCCAGTTCATCACGCTGGCCGGCTTCCACGCGCTGAACTACTCGATGTTCGATCTGGCCTACGGCTACGCCCGCAACCAGATGACCGCCTACGTCGAGCTGCAGGAGCGCGAGTTCGCCGCCGAGGAGCGCGGTTACACCGCGACGAAGCACCAGCGCGAGGTCGGCGCCGGCTACTTCGACCGGATCGCCACCACCGTGGACCCGACCAGCTCGACCACGGCGCTGACCGGCTCCACCGAAGAGGGCCAGTTCCACTAGAGCCCGTTCGCCGAGCGCACGGTTGTTGTACGCAAACGTCGACCAGACGTGTCAACAACCGTGCGTTCGTCGTCTGTTAGGAAGTAGCAGTGAGCAATCCCATTGAACGAGTAGGCGTGGTCGGTGCCGGCCAGATGGGCGCGGGCATCGCCGAGGTGTCCGCCCGCGCGGGCGTCGACGTGCTGGTGTTCGAGACCACCGATGCGCTCGTCACGGCCGGACGTGACCGGATCACCAAATCGCTCGAGCGGGGCGTCAGCGCCGGCAAGGTCACCGAGCGCGAGAAGTCGGCGGCGCTGGGGAAGCTGAGCTTCACCACCTCACTGGCGGATTTCGCGGACCGCCAGCTGGTGATCGAGGCGATCATCGAGGACGTGGCGGTCAAGGCGAAGGTCTTCGCCGAGTTGGACAAGGTCATCACCGACCCCGAGGCCGTGCTGGCGTCGAACACCTCGAGCATTCCGATCATGAAGCTCGGCGCCGCCACGCAGAATCCGGGCCGCGTGCTGGGGCTGCACTTCTTCAATCCGGTGCCGGTGCTGCCGCTGGTCGAGCTGGTCGGCACGCTGGCCACCTCCGATACGGCGATCGCGCGCACGGAGCAGTTCGCCAGCGACGTGCTCGGTAAGCAGGTGGTGCGCTGCAGCGACCGGTCGGGCTTCGTGGTCAACGCGCTGCTGGTGCCGTATCTGCTGTCGGCGATCCGCATGGTCGAGGCGGGTTTCGCGACGGTCGAAGACGTTGACAAGGCGATCGTGGCCGGCCTGTCGCATCCGATGGGGCCGCTGCGGCTCTCGGACCTGATCGGGCTGGACACCATGAAGCTGATCGCCGACGCGATGTTCGACGAGCTCAAAGATCCCCACTTCGCGCCGCCGCCGCTGCTGCTGCGCATGGTCGAGGCGGGTCAGCTGGGCAAGAAGTCGGGCCAGGGCTTCTACAAGTACTGATTTCTGCGCCGAGCGCACGGTTGTTGACGGATTTCGCGCGGATTCCGTCAACTTCCGTAGTCTCGCGGCGGTCGATGGGAACCGAGCGCGTCGTTTCCACGCCTAATAGTCGTGGAGGACTTGATCCGTGCGTCCGAGGCGATCGCCGCCGGGACAGTGACGCGGAACGACTTGCGCCGTCGCTACGTCAAACTGCATCGCAACGTCTACGCCCGGCGCGAGCTCGAACTGACCGCCCTCGACCGCGCCAAGGCGGCCTGGCTGTGGTCGGACCGCGAGGCGGTGCTCGTCGGGAACTCCGCGGCGGCGCTACTGGGAGCCAAGTGGCTGTCTCCTGACGTGCCGGCTGAAGTCGGACGGGTCCGGTATCCGTCGCCTCCCGGAATCGTCGTGCGAAGCGGTGCGATTGCCGACGACGAGATATGCGTGGTCGGCGAAATGCGTTGCACCACACCTGATCGCACCGCGTACGACTTGGGACGGCGGCTCGTGCCGCTGGAACGCGCAGTCGTCGGGATCGACGCGCTGCTCAACGCGACACGTGTTCCCGCCTCGGCCGTTGGCGCGATCACCTCCCGCTACCCAGGCGCTCGGGGCATCCGTCATCTCCGCCAAGCGCTCGACCTGGTCGACGCGGGTGCCGAGTCGCCGCAGGAGACCCGGCTACGGCTCCTGTACGTGCTGTCCGGGCTGCCTCGGCCGGCCACACAGATTCCGGTCCGGGACGATCGCGGGCGCGTGATGCGGCGCATCGACATGGGCTGGCCGCAGTGGATGGTCGGCGCGGAGTACGACGGCGAACAGCACTTCACCGATCCTGAGGCGTACGCCGCCGACATCGAGCGCCTCGAATTCCTCGCCGAACGCGGGTGGACGATCGTACGGGTCAGCTCTCGCCAACTGCGATGGCAGCGCCCAGAGGTTGTGGCGCGGGTGCGAAGGGCGCTCGCAGCGGCGGGTATCTCGACGCGAGACTACGGAAGTTGACGGGAATCGGGCGAAATGCGTCAACTTCCGTAGTCTCGGCGCAAGATGGCAGTCGGTGCGATCAAGCCTCGGCGAGGCGGGCCTTCTCCGCGTCGACGTCGAAATTCGGTGGCGGCCATGACATGTTGAGGCCCTTGAGCGCTTCGATGAGCAGTTCGGTGATCGCCAGGCGGCTGTACCACTTGCGGTCACACGGCACGACGTACCACGGCGCGTAGTCGGTCGACGTGCGGTCGAGCACCGCCTGGTAGGCCTGCTCGTACTTCGGCCACAGCAGCCGCTCGTCGATGTCGGCGGGGTTGTACTTCCAGTACTTGTCCGGACGTTCCAGCCGTTCGGCCAGCCGGCGCTTCTGCTCCTGCAGCGACACGAACATCGCGACCTTGACAAGCGTCACCCCGCTGTCGACGAGTTCACGTTCGAAGGCGTTGATCTCGTCGTAGCGGGCACCCCAGACGTCCGGCGCAACGAGGTCGTGGACCCGCACGATCAGCACGTCTTCGTAGTGCGACCGGTCGAACACCCCGATGTGCCCGGGCTCCGGCAGCGCCTTGCGGATGCGCCACAGGTAGTGGTGCGCCAACTCCTCCTCGGTCGGCTTGCCGAAGCTGGTGTACTTGACGCCCTGTGGATTCGCCGCTCCCACAACGTGTTTGACGATGCCGCCCTTACCGGCGGTGTCCATCCCCTGCAGGATCAGCAGCACCGAACGGGTGTCGCCGGCGCGGCTGTTGGCGTACAGCATCTCCTGCAGTTCACCCAGCCGCACACTGCGCTCGGCCTGCAGCACGGGGGCGTCGGCCTTCGATCCACCGAATCCCCGCGTCGCGGAGGTCTCGATGTCGGCCACCTTGTCGCCCGGCCGGAACCGGAGGTGGACATGCGGGTCGTGGGACCAGAGGGCGGGGAGTTCGGCTTCTCGGCTCATTGCTCCATCGAGGGGGAAGGCAGGATCGGGGACGGGTGTGGCGAGGACCGGAACTTCTCCAGCGAGCCCCCCACTTCGACGATGCCGCACAGCGCGCTCCACGACAGCATCGTGAGGTAGTCGATGAGTTCGTCGGCGCTCATCCGCGGATGCGACATCCACGAGTGCGTGGCCAGCTGCACCCCGCCGACGATGTGATACGCCCACGGCTCGACACCACCGGTGTCCATCCCCGCCCTTGCCATCCGGCGGCGCAGCATGACCGCGAGCATGCGGGCGATGATCTGCTCGGAGTCCGCGACGGCCTTGCTCTTGCTGGCGGAGTTGTTGGCCATGACGAAGCGGTAGGGCTCCGGTTCGTTGGCGACGGTCTCCACGTACACCTTGATGATCTCGCGGGTCAGGTCGTAGCCGTCGAGGTTCGAGGTCAGCGCCGCGGCCATGTTGGGGATCAGCGTGGTCTGGGCGAACCGCATCATCACCGCGGTGGTCAGGTCGTTTTTGTCGACGAAGTAGCGGTACAGGACGGTCTTGGAGACGCCGATCTCGGCGGCGATCTCGTCCATGCTGACGTTGCTGCCCAGTCGACGGATCGCTTCCAGGGTGCCGTCGACCAACTCGTTGCGGCGTTCGACCTTGTGCTGATGCCAGCGCCGCTTCCGACCATCGGTCTTGACCGCCAAAGGCGGGGTCTGTTGTGCCACTATCCCCGTTGTCCCATTCACTAGTCCTTCTCGATACTACGGCCGATGAGCGCTCGAAGCCGCGTCGGACCGGCGCGCTCGCGCGATGGCGGATGATGGACGAGTGGCAACCACACAGCACGTCGACCCGGCCGGGACGCGGCGCAGCTTCGCCGAGGCGATCGCGGGCGCGGACTCGGCCGCCGACGCCGAACGCCGTCGCGGCCTGCGACGCATGAAGTCCGTCGCGCTGGGCTTTCTGCTCGGCGCGACGGCGATCTTCCTGCTCTGCACCTGGGCCCAGTCCCAAGGTGCCACCGCGGCGTGGATCGGCTACGTGCGCGCCGCCGCCGAGGCGGGCATGGTCGGCGCGCTCGCGGACTGGTTCGCGGTCACCGCGCTGTTCAAGCATCCGCTGGGCATCCCGATCCCGCACACCGCGATCATCAAACGCAAAAAGGACCAGCTCGGCGAGGGTCTCGGCGAGTTCATCCGGGAGAACTTCCTGTCCCCGGAGAACGTGGAGACCAAGCTGCGCGACGCCGACGTGGCGGGCCGTCTGGGCAAGTGGTTGTCCGACCGCTCGCATGCCGAGCGGGTGGCCAAGGAGACGGCCACCGTGCTGCGGGTCCTGGTGGAGATGCTGCGCGACGAGGACGTCCAGGACCTGCTCGACCGGATGATCGTCAAACGCATCGCCGAACCGCAGTGGGGTCCGCCGGTGGGCCGGGTGCTGTCAGAACTGCTGCACGCGGGCCGTCAGGAGGCGCTCATCCAGCTGCTCGCCGACCGGGCGTTCGAGTGGTCGCTCAACGCGGGCGAGGTCATCGAGCGGGTCATCGAGCGCGATTCGCCGCAGTGGTCGCCGCGCTGGGTCGACCACCTGGTGGGGGACCGGATCCACCGGGAACTGATGGACTTCACCGACAAGGTGCGGCGCAACCCCGATCACGAACTCCGCCGCTCGGCGACCCGCTTCCTGTTCGAGTTCGCCGACGATCTGCAGAACGACGAGGCGACGATCCGGCGCGCGGAGAACGTCAAGGAACAGATCATGGCCCGCGACGAGGTGGCGCGCGCTGCGGAGACGGCGTGGAGCGCGGCCAAGCGCATCATCCTCGAGTCGGTCGACGACCCGTCGTCGACGTTGCGCGCCCGCATCGCCGACTCGGTCATGCGCATCGGTGAGAGTTTGCGCGACGACGCCGAACTGCGCGACAAGGTGGACAACTGGATCATCCGCGGGGCGCAGCACATCGTCGGTGAATACGGCGGCGAGATCACCACGATCGTGACCGACACCGTCGAGCGCTGGGACGCCGACGAAGCCAGCCGCCGCATCGAGCTGCATGTCGGCCGCGACCTGCAGTTCATCCGGATCAACGGCACCGTGGTCGGGGCGCTCGCCGGCCTGACGATCTATTCGATAGCCCAGCTACTATTCTGACCTGCGCTAGCTGGTGCTTGCAATAGTTAGCACCCCCGCGTACGGTTGGTGGTGTCGTTGATCGGAACCCGCGTTTCGAGGGGGTCGCCACTCATGTCGCAAGACGAGCACCTTGCCGCCGTGGTGACCAACGCCGCTCAGGACATCGGGAGCTTCATCCGCAGCCAGCGTGAAGCGGCGCAGGTGTCCGTACGACAGTTGGCCGAGAAGGCCGGGGTCAGCAATCCCTACCTCAGTCAGATCGAGCGGGGATTGCGGAAACCGTCCGCCGATGTGCTCAACCAGATCGCCAAAGCGTTGCGGGTCTCGGCCGAAGTGCTCTACGTCCGGGCGGGGATCCTCGAGCCCAGCGAAGCCGGACAGGTCCGCGACGCCATCGTCAACGACACGGCGATCACCGAGCGGCAAAAGCAGGTGCTGCTCGACATCTACACGTCGTTCTGCCAGCAGAACGAGGCAGCAGGAGGCGAAGTAGATGAGGAGCCAACGACCGACTACCCACCTGTCGCTGGCGACCTGACCGCACGCGCACTAGGAACCACACCCCAAGATTCCGGAAAGGACATCCAACATGGCTGAGAAGAACACCCAAGTCGAGATCGAAGACCTCAAGGCGCCGCTGCTCGCCGCCGTCGGTGCTGCCGATCTGGCCCTGGCCACCGTCAACGAGATCGTCGCGAGCCTGCGTGAGCGTGCCGAGGAGGCCCGCACCGACGCCAACAGCCGCGTCGAGGAGAGCCGCGCCCGCATCAACAAGCTGCAGGAAGAACTCCCGACGCAGGTCGGCGAGCTGCGCGAGCGGCTGACCGCCGACGAGCTGCGCCGCGCCGCCGAGGGCTACGCCGAGGCCGCGCAGAGCACGTACGCGAAGCTGGTCGAGCGTGGCGAGGCCGCACTGGAGCGGCTGCGCAGCCAGCCCGGCTTCACCGACGCCGCCAACCGCGTCGAGAACTACACCGATCAGGCCGTCGAGCTGACCGAGCAGGCGCTGGGCAACGTGGCGTCCCAGACCCGCGCCGTCGGCGAGCGCGCCGCCAAGCTGGTCGGTGTCGAGCTGCCGAAGCGGACCGAAGAGGCCGCCGCGCCGGTCAAGGAGACCGCCAAGAAGGCCCCCGCCAAGGCGCCGGCGAAGAAGGCCCCCGCCAAGAAGGCTCCGGCCAAGAAGGCTCCGGCCAAGAAGGTCACCCAGAAGTAAGTCGAATTCGACCGCAGGATGACGCCCGCATAGGCTGGTGAGGTGATACTTGCCGACCTTGCGGGCGTCATCGTCCTGGGTCTCGTCCTGATCGTGTTGGTCGTCGGCGTGTACTCGTTCGTCCACGCCGCCATACAGCGCACCGACGCCTACACCGCGGCCGGGAAACTCACCAAGCCGGTATGGCTGGCGATCCTCGGCGGCGGTGTGCTCGTCCTGCTGCTGTTCCGCGATGCGTTCGGGGCCGCGGTGTGCGCCTGCGCGGCCGGTGTCTACCTGGTCGACGTGCGGCCGAAGATCCTCGAGATCCAGGGAAAGTCGCGGTAGGTCGGTGCGCTTCTCCTTCGCCGCCGTGACGGCGGCCCTCGTCCTGCCACTCTCCCTCTCGCCGTTGGCCGTCGCGCCGGACGCGTCCGCGCAGCCCGCCCCGCCGCCGCCCTACATCGACCACGTCACGTGGGCCAAGTGGGGCGATCTGTCCAGCCTGCGCGTCTATCCGACGCCTGCGGGCCGGCAGGCCGCCGGTGAGGTCGGCACGGTCGCGGCCGCCGAACAGGCCTGGGCCGAGGTGCTCGCCGCCTCACCCGACGCCGCGATCCCCGGCATGCGCGAACAGTTCGACTGCCACTGGCAGTTCGCCGAGTTCGTCCAGCCAGGGAAGGCCAGCTGGAACCTCGAGCCGTGGCGCCCGGAGGTCGACGCCGCGCAGATGGTGGCCGCCGGCTGCAACCCCGGCGGTACCGAAGAACCGTTCTGATGGGCACGTGGAGCCGCGAAGCCGTGGCGGCACTCGTCGACCACACACTCCTCAAACCCGAGGCCAACGAGGGCGACGTCGACATGCTCGTGCAGGACGCCGCAGAACTCGGGGTCTACGCGGTCTGTGTGTCGCCGTCGATGGTGTCCGCCGCCATGCGTGCGCGCCCGTTCAGGACGAAGGTCGGCGCGGTCGTCGGATTCCCGTCCGGTAAACACGTCCCGGCCGTCAAGGCGCACGAGGCCGCGCTCGCCGTCGCGGCGGGCGCCGACGAAATCGACATGGTGATCGACGTGGGCGCCGCCCTGGCCGGCGACATCGACGCGGTGTACGCCGACATCCTCGGGGTCCGCGCCGCGATCGGTGAGCGCACGCTGCTGAAGGTGATTGTGGAATCGGCCGCACTGCTCGAATTCGGCGGGAGCCCGGTGCTGGTCGACGCCTGCCGGGCCGCGGCGGCCGCCGGCGCCGAGTACGTCAAGACCTCGACGGGATTTCACCCGTGCGGCGGCGCCTCGGTGACCGCGGTGGAGATCATGGTCGCGACCGTCGGGCCCACGCTCGAGGTCAAAGCCAGCGGCGGTATCCGGACCGCGGCGGACGCGGTCGCGATGCTCGACGCGGGTGCCAGACGGTTGGGGCTGTCCGGCACCCGCGCCGTGCTCGACGGTCTGGGCTGAGCGTCAGAGACCGTTGAAGCAGGGGTCCTCGCCGCCCTTCGGGATCTCCGCGTTCTGCGACGACAACAGCGCGGTGATTCCGGTGTCGGTGACCTCGATGCTCTGCGCCTTGATGTCCATCGGATAGTTCTCCGTGAGTCCGGCGGTGAACGCGTTCAGCGCGGGCTGCACGGCCTCGCGGGGCAGCGTGAACCCCAGCCCGGTCAGCTGCTGTACCTGCAGCGTGATCCCGCCGTTGGCGACCTCGGGTTTGGCGACGATGTTGCCGAGCGCACCCTCCAGCTCGATGGTGCCCTCCGCCGGGTTGGTGGTCACCCCGGTGAGAAAGCTGCCGAACAGGGGGATCGCGTCCTGGACCGTCTGGGTGATGCCCTCTGACGACCAGGTGACGTTCACTGCCAGCGAGCCCATGGAGCCGCTGGAGTTCGCGGAGTCCTCCAGGCGGACGTCCTTGATGTCGATACCGACCTTCATGCCCTTGGCGTTGCGGATCTGGTTGCCCGCGGTCTCGATGTTGATGTTCGTGTAGTGGCCGGTCATGTGCTGCAGCAGGAACGGCGGCAGCGCGTCGAAGGATGCGGTGGCCTCGTCCTCCACGACGCAGGACACCACCCGCGACACCACGTCGTCGGCGCGGTTGCGGGCGTACAGCTCGCCGCCGAGCAGGCCGGCGGCGATGAGCGCCACGACGATGACGACCGCCAGCACGATGGACAGCGGATCGCTGAACACGTCCCTGAGCTTGGTCAGCAGCGAGCCGCGGCCCTTCGGTTGCGCGCCGGGATCGGGCGCCGACGGCGGCGCACCCTGCGGAAACGGCGGGGGAGGCGGGACTGGCGGCTGGTCGGCCGGACGGGCCCAGGGATCAGTCACGCCCGCGATTCTGCCTTACCTGGCGAGTCGACCTCCGCGCGGTTGTCCAGCACGGCGATGGTCTCCCGCACCTTGCGCGCGGCCTCGAGGTCGAGGTCGGTGACCAACAACTGCGGGTCCGCACCCGCTGAGGCCAGCACCTCTCCGGTCGCCGAGGCGATCAGGCTGCCGCCGATCCCGGTCGGTCCGGAGGCCGCCACCTCGTCACCGGGATAGGCCTGGTCGACGGCGGCGAGGTACCCGGTGGTGTCGAGCGCGCGCGCCCGCGCCAGCAGCGTCCACTGGTCGAGCTTGCCCGGCCCGGCGCCCCACGACGCGTGCACGGTGATGAGCTGCGCGCCGCGGCGGGCCAGCTCCACGTAGAGCTCGGGGAAGCGGATGTCGTAACAGGTCGTCAGGCCGACCTCGACACCCGCGACGCTGATCGTGACGGGCTCGGAACCTGCTGCGACAGTGCGGGATTCGCGGAACCCGAACGCGTCGTAGAGGTGGATCTTGTGGTAGTGGGCGTCCACCCCGCCGCCGGCCGCGACCAACGTGTTGAGGACTCGGCCGTCATCGCTGGGGGTGAACATCCCGGCGACGACGGTGACCCCGGCCCGCGCGGCGATGGACCGCACCGCGGCGGCCCATGGTCCGTCGAGTGGTTCGGCGACCGGCCCGAGCGGGACACCGAACCGGCACATCGTCGCCTCCGGGAACAGCACCAGTTGCGCGCCGGCGTCGACGGCGCGGCCGGTGAAGTCCTCGACGATCTCGAGGTTCGCCGCAGGGTCGGTGCCCGCGACGATCTGCGCACACGCGATCCGCATACGCCCGAGCCTACGGGGGCGCGACCGTCGCCCACGGCACGGTGAGCACCCCGTCTCGCATCCGGCGCCGTGGCGGCTCGACCGGGAAGTCCTCCTCGGCCAGCAGGTCCAGCATCGCGCGCCAGCGGATCCGCGGGCCGAACACACCGTGACCCGCCGCGCTGGCCCACGCCCGGTCCGCCGCGGTGAGCAGTCGGTGGATCGGCTGCCCCGGCACGTTGTGGTGGATCAGCACCTTCGGGAGCCGTTCGGCGAGATCCGACGGTCGATCGATCGCGAACGGATCGCACGCCAGCGTCAGACTGACCGGGCCCGCGGAGTCCAGCAGTACCCACGCGCACCGGCGGCCGAGCTCGTCACACGTGCCGTCGACCACCAGACCGCCCGGCGCCACCCGGCTACGCATCACGTCCCACGCGCCGGGCACCGCGTCGACCGGATACTGGCGCAACACGTTGAACGCCCGCACCAGCACCGGTCGTAGCCCCGCCAATTCGAAACCGCCGAGTGCGAATTCGACCTCCGCCGGGGCGGCCGCGCGGGCGGCCGCCACGCGTTCGGGGTGGATCTCCAGGCCGACCACGCGGACGTCGGGCCGCACCGAGCGCAGCCGGGCCGCCAACTCCAGCGTGGTGACCGGCAGTGCGCCGTAGCCGAGGTCGACGACCAGCGGGTCGGCGGCCGACAGCAGCGCGGTCCGCACCCGCGGGGAGTGCACGAGCCAGCGGTCGCTGCGGCGCAGCCGGTTGTGTCCGGTGGTGCCGCGGGTGAGGACGCCGATCGGGGTGTGCGGCCGCTGCGTCATCGGATCAGCGGCGGCCGGTGACCCAGTCGGCGGTGAAGCGCTGTTCACCGTCGAACAGAGTGCGCATGTTGCTCAGGATCAGGTCTTCGAGGGTGCCGCCCACCAGCGGTATGGAGACCTTGCAGTAGCTGCGCACCAGCAGGTGGCTGCCGGACCCGGCGTCGGCCAGTTCGTAGCGGCCGCGGAGCCGTCCCGGTGCGCGTGGCATGGTCGCCGCGAAGGTGCCGTCGGCACGGGCGGCGGTGTCGTCGAACGGATCGAAGTGCTGTTCGCGGGTGATCACCATGTCGACGGGCATCACCTTGCGCGCGATGGGCGGCAGGTCGTCGTGCGGCATCACCTGGCGCAGCGCGATGTCGGTGCCGCGCGCGTCAGAGCGGAACAGGGTGAGTTCGGTACGCGGGTTGAACGACCGGTACACCTCGGTCAATCCGCGCCAGTAGTCCTCGGAGGTGAACTGGGCGTGGACGTGCGCGGCGGGCACGTCGAACGTGACGGTGTGCTCCATCCGCCGGCCCATGGGACCTCACGGTACGCGCCTGGTCAGACGTTCTCGGTGATCCACACCGTGGTGAACCGTTGCTCGGCGATGATCAGGTCCACCAGCCCGGTGCCGATGAAGTTCTCGATCTTCCCGCCGACCAGGGGGACCCGCACCTCGACGGTCACCTTCAGTTCCAGCCGGGCACCGCCGGCGGCACTGGGCGCGAGCACCGCCGTCCCGGTCAGCGTGACCGGAGCGCCGGGGATGGAGCCGGTGACCGTCGCGTTGGCCACTCCGTCGCGGACACCGGTCCACGTCTCCTCCCGCTGGATCGACAGGTCGCCGCGGTGGAACTGCGCGACCACACCGGGCAGCCGGTCGGCGCGCAGGATCTGGGTGGTGGTGACGTCGATGCTGCCGTCCTCGCCGACGGTCATGGCGTCGAGCGTCGCCGCGTCGGCGCCCGAGTCGGCCAGCCGTGCCAGCCAGTACTGTTCGTCGGCGAACGCCCGGTGCACCTCTTCGACGGTGCCCTCGTAGTCGGCGGCCAAGTCGAATGAGCGCGGCATAGCCCGCCACGCTACCGTTACCGCCCGTGACCGGTCAGGAACTCGCGGGCGCGGTGGTGGAAGCCGACGTCGC
Organism: Mycolicibacterium litorale; assembly: GCF_010731695.1. Taxonomy (NCBI): domain Bacteria; kingdom Bacillati; phylum Actinomycetota; class Actinomycetes; order Mycobacteriales; family Mycobacteriaceae; genus Mycobacterium; species Mycolicibacterium litorale. The sequence continues at coordinate 3,662,851 of NZ_AP022586.1, read as the reverse complement.
GCTGGCGCCGCTGACCACGCTGCGGGTCGGGCCCGTCGCGCGCCGACTGGTCACCGCCGCGAGCACCGAACAGCTCGTCGCCGCGCTGCGCGCCCCCGCCACCCGCGATGCGCTGGTCCTGGCCGGCGGCTCGAACGTGGTGCTGGCCGACGACATCGACGACCTCACGGTGATCCGCATCGCCAACACCGAGATCACCGTGCAGGACGGCCTCGTATGCGCGGAGGCGGGCGCGAACTGGGACGACGTCGTGGTCACCGCGCTCGCGCACGGGCTCGGCGGGTTGGAATGCCTGTCGGGCATTCCGGGTTCGGCGGGCGCCACCCCGGTGCAGAACGTGGGGGCCTACGGGGCCGAGGTCGCCGACACCATCCGGCGGGTCCGGCTGTTCGACCGCCGCACCGGCCGCGACGGTTGGGTGACGCCGGAGCAGATGGCGTTCGGGTACCGCACCAGCGTGCTCAAGCACTCCGCCCACGCGGTCGTGCTCGAGGTGGAGTTCGCGCTCGACGTCGAGGGCCGCAGCGCACCGCTGCGCTACGGGGAGCTCGCCCGGACCTTGGACGTCGAGCCGGGCAGCCGCGCCGATCCCGTCCTGGTGCGCGAGGCGGTGCTGGGCCTGCGCCGCGGGAAGGGCATGGTGCTCGACGAACCCGACCGCGACACGTGGAGCGTCGGCTCGTTCTTCACCAACCCGGTGGTGCCGGCAACGGAGTACGAACGCCTCCTCGCCGAGGTCGACGGACCCGTGCCCAGCTATCCCGCCGCGGACGGTGTGAAGCTGGCCGCCGGCTGGCTGGTCGAGCACGCGGGTTTCGGCAAGGGCTACCCCGGGGACGACGCCCCCGCCCGGTTGTCGACCAAACACGCGCTTGCTGTGACCAATCGGGGTGAGGCCACCTCCGCCGACGTGATCGCGCTGGCCAGGACGGTGCGCGACGGTGTGCGCGCGGCGTTCGGGATCGAACTCACACCCGAGCCGACGCTGGTCGGCTGCGCCCTCTAGGTATGTTGGTTACACGTGAGTGCCGCCGACAAGCTGCCGCCCATCAATCGGCGGCGCGCCCTGACCGCTCTGGCGGTCGGTCTCGTCGCGCCCGGAGCCCTCGCCGCCTGCAGCCGGTCGGCCAGCAACACCCCTGAGCCCGCGGAAGCACCCGCCTCGGCGTCGCTGTCGTTCACCCCGGCCACCTCCGCCACCGACGTGGCCCCCACCGAACCGGTGCGCGTCGAGGTCACCGGCGGCTGGTTCCAGCGGGTGGCGCTGACCAACTCCGAGGGCAAGGCCGTCGCGGGCGCGCTGAACCAGGACCGCAACGTCTTCACCGTGAGCGAACCGCTCGGCTACGGCGTGACCTACAGCTGGTCCGGTTCGGCGGTGGGCGAGGACGGCAAGGCCGTACCCGTCAAGGGCGAGTTCACCACGCTCGATCCGTCCACCCAGGTCAGCGGTCAGTTCCAGCTGTCCGACGGGCAGACCGTCGGCGTCGCCGCGCCCATCATCCTGCAGTTCGACGCCTCGATCGACGACGCGGACCGCGCGACGGTCGAGAAGTCGCTGTCGGTCACCACGAACCCGCCCACCGAGGGCAGCTGGGCCTGGCTGCCCGATGAGGCCGCCGGGTCCCGGGTGCACTGGCGCAGCAAGGAGTACTTCGCCCCGGGTACGACGGTGCGGGTCGACGCGAAGCTCTACGGCGTGAAGTTCGGCGAGGACGCCTACGGCGCGGCCGACGCGTCGCTCGACTTCTCCATCGGCCGCCGCCAGGTCGTGAAGGCCGAGGCGTCGAGCCACCGCATCCAGGTCATCGACCAGGGCGGCGCGGTCATCATGGACTTCCCGTGCAGCTACGGCGAGGGCGATCTGGACCGCAACGTCACCCGCAGCGGCATCCACGTGGTCACCGAGAAGTACGAGGACTTCTACATGACCAACCCCGCCGCGGGCTACGCCAATGTGCGCGAGCGCTTCGCGGTGCGGATCTCCAACAACGGTGAGTTCATCCACGCCAACCCGGCCAGCTCCGGTGCGCAGGGCAACAGCAACGTGACCAACGGCTGCATCAACCTGTCGATCACCGACGCCGAGCAGTACTTCCGCACCGCCGTCTACGGCGATCCGGTCGAGGTCACCGGCACCCGCATCCAGCTGTCCTACGCCGACGGCGACATCTGGGACTGGGCGGTGTCGTGGGACGAGTGGAAGTCGATGTCGGCGCTGTCGGACGAGAACGCGCCGACCGGAATCCCGAGCACCGCACCGGTCACGCCGACCGGCGCCCCGCAACCCGTCAACGGGCGCCCCGGCGGCTGACCCTTTCGGTCAGCGGCGGTTGAAGCGTGACCCGCTGGCGCCGCTGACCTGGTCGCGCGGACGGACCACGATCAGGTCCAGGTCGACATGAGACGGGCGGCTGGCGACGAACCCGATCACGTCGGCGATGTCCTCGGCCACCAGCGGCGTCACGCCCTGGTAGACCTTCTCGGCGCGTTCCTCGTCGCCTTCGAACCGGTTCAGTGAGAACTCGGTCTTCACCATGCCGGGCGCGACTTCGGTGAGCCGCACGGGTTTTCCGAGCAGCTCGCTGCGCAGCGTGCGGTGCAGAACGCCCTGGGCGTGTTTGGCCGAGGTGTAGCCGGCCCCGTTGTCGTAGATCTCCACCGCGGCGATCGAGGTGACGGTGACGATCAACCCGTCACCGGAGTCGATCAGCTTGGGCAGCAGTGCGCGGGTGACCAGCAGGGTGCCGAGCACATTGGACTCCCACATCCACCGCCAGTGCTCGATGTCGGCCTCGGCGACGGGGTCCAGCCCGCGGGCGCCGCCGGCGTTGTTGACCAGTACGGAAACCGGACCGGCGATGCGGTCCAGCGCGTCGGCGAGTGCGGACACCGCTTCGGTGGACGTGACGTCCGCCACAATCGCGGTGCCGCCGATCTCCTCCGCGAGCGCCTTGATGGGTGCCTCGCGCCGGGCCACGCAGACGACGTGAAAGCCCTGTGCAGCAAGGGTTCTCGCGGTCGCTTCGCCGATTCCGGCACTGGCGCCGGTGACCACCGCGACGCGTCGGCCGTCTCCAGGAGTCGTCATCTGCCCAACTCTAGTCAGCGTGCTAGATTCGCTTCGTGTTCTCCGGTGGTCAGGCATTCGACGCGCGGCACTGTTGTTGTCGTCGCGCACTTCGCCGCGCCTGACCGAACCGAGGGATCAGTCCCGTTTGAGTCGCAGGTGTGGCCAGGACCCACCCGCCGACTCTCCCGAAGGACCATCCCGTGCGTGCCACCACTCTCCCTTCCGCCCCTGCCGTTGCGACCACCGTGCGTCGCCTGCCCGCCTCGAAGCGGCCGCTCGCGGCGGCATCGCCGCGCCTCACCCACCAACGTCACGTCGTCGCCCCGGCGCTGAAAGTCGCTGACGCGGCGGCCGCGTCGGTCTTCGCCGCCGCGCGGATGCGCGGTCCGATCGCCCGCGACGCCATCGCCCGCGTCACCGGCCTGAGCATTGCGACTGTGAATCGGCAGGTCAGCGCGCTGCTCGACGCCGCCATCCTGCGCGAGCGGGCCGACCTCGCGGTCTCGGGCGCCATCGGCCGGCCGCGGGTGCCGGTCGAGGTCAACCACGAACCGTTCCTCACCCTCGGCATCCACATCGGCGCCAAGACCACGAGCATCGTGGCGACGGACCTGTTCGGCCGGACCCTCGACGTGGTGGAGACGCCGACGCCGCGGGGTCCGCAGGAGGCGGCGCTCGCGGTGCTGTCGGCCAGCGCCCGCAAATACCTGAGCCGGTGGCACCGGCGCCGTCCGCTGTGGGTCGGCGTGGCCGCGGGCGGTGTGGTCGACGGGATCACCGGACATCTGGACCATCCCCGGCTGGGCTGGTCGCAGGCGCCCGTCGGGCCGGTGCTCGCCGAATCGCTGGGGTTGCCGGTGTCGGTCGCCTCGCACGTCGACGCGATGGCCGGGGCGGAACTGTTGCTCGGCTCCCGTCGGCCGTCGGTCGCGCCGTCGTCGACGAGCCTCTACGTCTACGCCAGGGAGACCGTCGGTTTCGCACTGTCGATCGACGGCCGGGTGCACTCGCCGACCAGCGGTCCGGGCACCATCGCCGCGCTGCCCGCGCAGTCTGAATTGCTCGGTGGCAGTGGTCAACTGGAGTCGACGGTCAGCGACGAGGCGGTGCTCACCGCCGCCCGCAGGCAGCGGATCATCCCGGCCGAGGGGCCGGCGTCGTCGATGGCCGCGGTGCTGCGCACGGCGCGGCAGGGCAACGACGCGGCGCAGGCGCTGCTCGGGGAACGGGCCCGGGTGCTCGGCGAGGCGGTGGCGTTGCTGCGGGACATGCTCAACCCCGACGACCTGGTGGTCGGCGGCCAGGCGTTCACCGAGTATCCCGAAGCCATGCCGCTGGTCGAGGCGGCGTTCGCCGCACGGTCGGTGCTGCCGGCGCGCGACATCCGGCTCACCACCTTCGGCAACCGCGTGCAGGAAGCCGGCGCAGGCGTGGTGTCACTCGGCGGGCTCTACGCCGACCCGATCGCCGCGATGCGGCGGTCGCTGCCGCGCCGCCCCGAAGCGGCGTCGTGACGGCCCGTCGCTGACCGGGGTGTAGACATGAGTGTGTGCGCCTAGCAACGGACCAGCTCGGTAGGCCGCCCCAGCGCGTGGCCGTGTTGTCGGTGCACACGTCGCCGCTGGCGCAGCCCGGCACCGGGGATGCCGGCGGTATGAACGTCTACGTCCTGCAGAGCGCATTGCACATGGCGCGCCGCGGCGTCGAGGTGGAGATCTTCACGCGCGCCACCACATCGGCCGATCCGCCGGTCGTACGGGTGGCGCCGGGCGTCTTGGTCCGCAACGTCGTGGCCGGCCCCTTCGAGGGGCTCGACAAGTACGACCTGCCCACTCAGCTGTGCGCGTTCACCGCCGGGGTGCTGCGCGCCGAGGCCACCCACGAACCCGGCTACTACGACATCGTGCACTCGCACTACTGGCTGTCCGGTCAGGTCGGCTGGCTGGCCCGCGACCGCTGGGCGGTGCCGCTGGTGCACACCGCGCACACGCTGGCGGCGGTGAAGAACGCGGCACTGGCCGAAGGCGACTCACCCGAACCGCCGCTGCGCGCGGTCGGTGAGCAGCAGGTGGTCGACGAGGCCGACCGGTTGATCGTGAACACCGAACTCGAAGCCGAGCAACTGGTTTCGCTGCACCACGCCGACCGGTCACGGATCGACGTCGTGCATCCCGGCGTCGACCTGGACACCTTCACCCCCGGCGACCGCGGCGAGGCCCGCGCCGCGCTGGGCCTGGACCAGCGCGAGACCGTGGTCGCGTTCGTCGGACGCATCCAACCGCTCAAGGCGCCCGACATCCTGCTGCGCGCGGCGGCAAAGCTGCCCGACGTGCGGGTGCTGGTCGCGGGCGGCCCGTCGGGCAGCGGTCTGGCCGCGCCGGACACCCTGGTTGCGCTGGCCGACGAGTTGGGTATCTCGGAGCGCGTGACGTTTCTTCCGCCGCAGTCGCGCGAGGATCTCGTGCGGGTGTACCGCGCCGCGGATCTGGTTGCGGTACCGAGTTACTCGGAGTCGTTCGGGCTGGTCGCGGTCGAGGCGCAGGCCTGCGGCACCCCGGTGGTGGCCGCCGCGGTCGGCGGGCTGCCGGTGGCGGTGCGCGACGGGGTGACCGGTGCGCTGGTCGACGGGCACGACGTCGGCGACTGGGCGCACACCATCGACACGCTGCTGTCGCGCGGGCCGCACACCATGCGGCAGGCCGCGGTCGAGCATGCGGCCACATTCTCCTGGGCGCACACCGTCGACGATCTGCTGGCCAGCTACGGCCGGGCGATCAGCGACTACCGCGACCGGCACCCCCGTGGCGACGAGACGCTGTCCCGCCGCACCGCGCGCCGGTTCTCACGACGACGGGGGGTCCGGGCATGAGCGTTCGGCAGACGATCGTCGACACCCTGGAAGAACACGATCTGACCTACACGTTCCACGAGGGCGCCCACGGCGGACTGCCGGGCATCATCGTGGAACTGCCCGGCGAGCGCCGGCTGAAGACCAACACGATCCTGTCGATCGGTGAGCATTCGGTCCGGATCGAGGCGTTCGTCTGCCGCAAGCCCGACGAGAACCACGAGGGTGTCTACCGGTTCTTGCTCAAACGCAACCGGCGGCTCTACGGGGTGGCCTACACCCTCGACAACGTCGGCGACATCTACCTGGTGGGTCGGATGGCGCTGCATGCGGTCACCCCCGACGAGGTCGACCGCATCCTCGGCCAGGTGCTCGAGGCCGTCGACTCCGACTTCAACACCCTGCTCGAACTCGGGTTCCGCACGTCCATCCAGAAGGAGTGGGAGTGGCGGGTCTCGCGCGGCGAGTCGCTGAAGAACCTCCGGGCGTTCCGTCACCTCATCGACGACCCCGACGGTCAACCGCCTGCGAACGGCACCTCGGCCTGACGGTCGAGGTGCGGTTCGCGGCCCCCGTGAGAAGATCCACCCATGGGAGATTCCACGCTGATCCTGCTCCGTCACGGCGAGAGCGAATGGAACGCGCTGAACCTGTTCACCGGCTGGGTCGACGTCGACCTGACCGAGAAGGGCAGGGCGGAGGCCGCGCGGGCCGGTGAGCTGATGGCCGATCTCGACCGGCTGCCCGACGTGCTGTACACCTCGCTGCTGCGCCGGGCGATCACGACGGCGAACATCGCGCTCGACAAGGCCGACCGGCACTGGATCCCCGTGCACCGCGACTGGCGGCTCAACGAGCGGCACTACGGCGCGCTGCAGGGCCTGAACAAGGCCGAGACCAAGGAGCGCTACGGCGAGGAGCAGTTCATGGCCTGGCGGCGCAGCTACGACACCCCGCCCCCGCCGATCGAGAAGGGCAGCGAGTTCAGCCAGGACAGCGACCCGCGCTACGCCGACATCGACGGCGGACCGCTGACCGAATGCCTGGCCGACGTGGTCGCCCGTTTCGTGCCGTACTTCGAGCAGACGATCGTGCCGGACCTGCGCGAGGGCAAGACCGTGCTGATCGCCGCGCACGGCAACTCGCTGCGCGCGCTGGTCAAGTACCTCGACGGCATGTCCGACGAGGACGTGGTCGGCCTGAACATCCCGACCGGGATCCCGCTGCGCTACGACCTCGACTCGGATCTGAAGCCCAAGGTGGTCGGCGGCACCTACCTCGACCCGGAGGCCGCGGCGGCCGGGGCGGCCGCCGTCGCCTCGCAGGGCGCGAAGTAAGGCCTTACACGAACACCCGGTGAACGACGGCCGAACTCCTGCGTTTCGAATTGTGACTTGTCTCGATTTGGCCGCACGCTGCTGGGATGACGTTCACCGCATGCGTACGATTTTCGCGTGAGTGTGGTTTCCGCGCTGCTGTTGACGGCAGTCGTGGCGCTACTCACGCTGATGGTGGGCGTGGGAGTGGGCGTCGCGCTCACCCCGCGGGTGGCGGAGCGCCGTCGGAGGCGCGCGGCCGAGACCGCGGGGATCACGGTGTCGCAGATGCTCGCGCACATCGTCTCGTCGTCGCCGGTCGGCATCGTGGTCGTCGACAAGTTCCGTGACGTGGTCTACAGCAATACCCGGGCCGCCGAGCTGGGCCTGGTCAGGGAGCGGCTGCTCGACGAACGGGCGTGGCAGGCCGCGCAGCGCACGCTGAGCACCGGCGAGGACGTGCAGGTCGATCTGTCGCCGCGCAAGGTCGCCCACCCCGGCCGGTCGGGGCTGTCGGTGCGGGGCACGGTGCGGCTGCTCACCGGAGCGGACCGCCGCTTCGCGGTCGTCTACGTCGACGACCAGTCCGAGTACGCGAGGATGGAAGCGACTCGCCGGGATTTCGTCGCCAACGTCAGCCACGAACTCAAGACCCCGGTCGGCGCGATGGGACTGCTCGCCGAAGCGCTGCTCGCCTCGGCCGACGACCCCGAGACCGTGCGCCACTTCGCCGACAAGATGGTCGCCGAGGCGCACCGGCTCGCCGACATGGTGGGCGAGCTGATCGAACTGTCCCGGCTCCAAGGTGCCGAGCGGCTGCCCGACCTCGGCGCCGTCGACGTCGACACCGTGGTGGCCGAGGCGCTGTCGCGGCACAAGGTGGCCGCCGACAACGCCGACATCGAGGTCACCACCGACGCGCCGACCGGCTACAAGGTGCTGGGGGACCAGCCGCTGCTGGTCACCGCGCTGGCCAATCTCGTCTCGAACGCCATCGCCTACTCGCCGAGGGGGACCTCGGTGTCGGTGAGCCGGCGACGCCGCGGCAACAACATCGAGATCTCGGTGACCGATCGCGGGATCGGCATCGACAAGGACGACCAGGAGCGGGTCTTCGAACGCTTCTTCCGCGTCGACAAGGCCAGGTCGCGAGCGACCGGCGGGACCGGTCTGGGCCTGGCCATCGTCAAGCACGTCGCCGCCAATCACAACGGAGCCATCCGGCTGTGGAGTCAGCCGGGCACCGGATCGACGTTCACGCTGTCGATTCCGGCCTACCCCCACTCCGAAGATCCGGACGAGGGACCTACCCAATAGGAGGACGCGAGACCCATGACCAGTGTGTTGATCGTGGAGGACGAGGAGTCCTTGGCCGATCCCCTGGCCTTCCTGCTGCGCAAGGAGGGGTTCGAGACCACCATCGTGGCTGACGGGCCCTCGGCGCTGGCCGAATTCGACCGTGCGGGCGCCGACATCGTGTTGCTCGACCTGATGCTGCCCGGGATGAGCGGCACCGACGTGTGCAAGCAGTTGCGTGCCCGGTCCAGCGTTCCGGTGATCATGGTGACGGCGCGGGACAGCGAGATCGACAAGGTCGTCGGCCTGGAACTCGGCGCCGATGACTACGTCACGAAGCCGTATTCGGCGCGCGAACTGATCGCCAGGATCCGCGCCGTGCTGCGCCGCGGCACCGACGTCGACGATGCGGGCATCCCCGACGGTGTGCTCGAGGCCGGACCCGTCCGGATGGACGTCGAACGGCACGTGGTCAGCGTCAACGGTGAGTCGATCACGTTGCCGCTCAAGGAGTTCGACCTCCTCGAGTACCTGATGCGCAACAGCGGACGGGTGCTGACCCGCGGCCAGCTGATCGACCGGGTGTGGGGTGCGGACTATGTCGGCGACACCAAGACCCTCGACGTTCACGTCAAGCGGCTGCGGTCGAAGATCGAGGCCGATCCGGCCAACCCGGTGCATCTGGTCACCGTGCGCGGCCTGGGCTACAAGCTGGAGGGCTGAGGCCGCACAGCGACGGGAAGTGCAGCGCGCTACCCGGGTGGGTGGTGTGGGTGCGCCCGCCCGGGTAGCGCCACACCACGGCGTCGTGGGCGTGCAGCGTGCCCCACACCGCTGGGGATGAAGCGGGACTATCCCGTCGTCCCGCCCATGATCTCGAAGACCTCGAACGTGTTGACGCCGGCGAGGATCGACGGATCCCGCCGTCCGATCTCCAGCACCTCCGCCCGGTCCGCGGCGCGCAGCACGCCCAACCCCCAGACACCCTCCGGATCGGCCACCGGACCGTAGACCACGACCTTCCCGGCCGCGAGCAGCTCACGCCAGTAGTCCTGGTGGCCGGCCATCGCCTGCTGTTCGTCGGCCGTCATGGTCTGGGCGAAGTCGGCCCGCGGCGGCACCAGCTTGAACAGGAACAACCCCTGGGCGGTCACTGCGCCGCCCGGGTCGCCGGATGCACCGCGATCAGCCCGAGACCGCTGCGCCGCCGGCACATGGCCGCCAGCTCCGCGTAGGCCTTCTCGCCGAGCAGTTCGGTCAATTCCGGGCCGTAGGACTCGTACACCTGCCGCGCGCCGACATGGGCGGCCGGATCGCCCGTGCAGTACCAGTGCAGGTCGGCCCCGCCCTCACCCCAGCCGCGACGGTCGTACTCGGTGATCGTCGTCTTGAGGATCTCCGAACCGTCCGGCCGCGTCACCCAGTCCTGGGTGCGGCGGATCGGCAACTGCCAGCACACATCCGGCTTCATCGTCAGCGGTTCCACACCCAGCTTCAGGGCCTTGCTGTGCAGCGCGCAGCCGATGCCGCCGGGGAATCCCGGCCGGTTGAGAAAGATGCAGGCGCCCTTGTACTTCCGGGTCCGCAGGTTGGGCTTGTCGTCGTACTCGTCCATCTCGAGATAGCCCTTCTTGCCCAGGCCCTTCTCGCGGAACTGCCAGTCCTCGGCGGTCAGCTGTGTGACGGCGTCGTCGAGGCGGGCCCGGTCGTCGTCATCGGACAGGAACGCCCCGTGCGAGCAGCACCCGTCGTCCGGTCGGCCCTCGACGGTGCCCTGGCAGGCCGGCGTCCCGAAGACGCACGTCCACCGCGACAGCAACCACGTCATGTCCGCGGCGATCAGGTGCTCGGAATTGTCCGGGTCGTAGAACTCGACCCACTCACGGGCGAAGTCGAGCTCCACCTCGCCGGGATGGACTGGCATCACGGATGTCAACGCTACCCGCCCCGCCGGGGCGCCGCGCCGCACCTGACAGGGGTGTCGGCGCGTGGCCGCACCGGGTCGACGGACTAGGTTGGAACCGTGCGATTGGGCGTGCTCGACGTGGGCAGCAACACTGTCCACCTGCTTGTGGTGGATGCGCGGCGGGGAGGGCACCCGACTCCGATGAGCTCGACCAAGGCGTCGCTGCGGCTGGCCGAGGCAATCGACGACTCCGGCAAGCTCACCCGCAAGGGCGCCGACCGGCTCGTGGACACCGTCGACGAGTTCGCCAAGATCGCCGCGAGTTCCGGGTGCGCGGAGATGATGGCGTTCGCCACCTCCGCGGTGCGCGACGCGACCAACTCCGAGGACGTGCTGGCACGCGTGCTCGCCGAGACCGGGGTGCGGCTGCGGGTGCTCAGCGGCGTCGACGAATCGCGGTTGACGTTCCTGGCCGTGCGGCGCTGGTACGGCTGGAGCGCCGGCCGCATCATCAACATCGACATCGGCGGCGGCTCGTTGGAGCTGTCGAACGGCGTCGACGAGGAACCCGAGGTCGCGCTGTCGTTGCCGCTGGGTGCCGGCCGGCTGACCCGCGAGTGGCTGCCCGACGATCCGCCCGGCCGGCGCCGCGTGGCGATGCTGCGCGACTGGCTGGCCACCGAACTGTCGGATGCCAGCGCACAACTGCTCGACGCGGGCGATCCGGACCTGACCGTCGCGACGTCGAAGACGTTCCGGAGCCTGGCGCGGCTCACCGGAGCGGCCCCGTCGGGGGCCGGGCCGCGGGTCAAACGGACGCTGACGGCGACCGGGTTGAGGCAGCTCATAGCTTTCATCTCTAGGATGACCGCGGCCGACCGAGCGGAATTGGAAGGGGTGAGTGCCGAGCGAGCGCCACAGATCGTGGCCGGAGCGTTGGTGGCTGAGGCAAGCATGCGGGCACTCGGTATCGAGTCCGTGGACATCTGCCCGTGGGCGTTGCGGGAGGGCCTGATTCTGCGGAAACTCGACAGTGAAGCCGACGGCAGCCCCTTCGTGAGCAGCGTCGGCGGTGTCGACGAACTCGCCGCGGCGGGGAAGCCCGTGCGGGATGCTGGACCCAAGGCGCTCAGCCCGACTGCCACTAAAGGCAACACACGATGACAGAACCAGAGAACAGCTCCAGCAGCACCCGGCCGATCTCCGTCGCGGAGTTGCTGGCGAAGAACGGCACCATCGGCGCGCCTCCTGTCGGGGGCAGGCGCCGGCGCCGCCGCGGCAACGCCGACGCGGTGACGGTCGCCGAGCTCACCGGTGAGATCCCGATCATCACCGATCGCCCCCGCGACACCACCACCGACGAGACCGGCCGCATCCCGGTCAACGGCGCCGCGCAGCCGACGCTCACCGAACCCGCCCCGGAGGTCACCCCCGCCCCGGACGAGCTCGACGCGACCGAGACGACCGACGTCACCGAGACCGTCGAGCCGGTGGTGCCCGAGGCCCCGGCACCCGAGCCTGCCGATGCAGAACCCGAGACGGACGAGGTCGAGGTCGAGGTCGTCGAGATCGAGGTCGTCGAGAACGAGCCGGCCACGACCCGCGAGCGGGACGCCGTCGGCGCCGACGCCATGAGCCCCGACCCGCTCATCGACGACGACGACGAGTCGGCGGACCTGCTCGACCCCGCGATGGAACTCGACGAGCCCGCACTCCTCGAACGCTCCGACGACGACGATGACGAGCTGCCGTCCTACCTGCGGTCGTCGGCGGGCCCGCTGTTCGGCGGCGGCACCGTCGCCGACGACCTCGCCCGCAAGCGCGGTGACACCGACACCATCGACGACGAACTCGACGACGTCGACGATGCCGATCTGATCGAGGCCGACCTGGCCGAGGACGACCTCGACGAGCAGGACCTGCGCGACGAGGCGCCTGCCGATCGCATGTCGGCGTTCCTGCGCGGCGCCTGGATCGTCGGCCAGTGCATCATCGCGGTCGCGTTCGGTGCGGGCCTGTTCATCGCCTTCGACCAGCTGTGGAAGTGGAACAACATCGTCGCCCTGGTGCTGTCGGTGCTGGTCATCCTCGGGCTCGTGGTCGGGGTCCGCGTCGTGCGCAAGACCGAGGACATCGGCAGCACACTGATCGCCGTGGCGGTGGGCGCGCTGGTCACCCTGGGGCCGCTGGCGTTGCTGCAGTCCGGCTAGTCACCCTGTGCGCCCCGCGATCAAGGTCGGTCTCTCCACGGCCTCGGTCTATCCGCTGAGGACCGAGGCCGCCTTCGAGTACGCCGCACGCCTCGGTTACGACGGTGTCGAGCTGATGGTGTGGGCCGAAGCGGTCAGCCAGGACGTCGACGCCGTCGCCAAGCTCTCCGAGCGCTACGGCGTGCCCGTGCTGTCCGTGCACGCCCCCTGTCTGCTGATCTCGCAGCGGGTGTGGGGGGCCAACCCGATCCCGAAACTCGACCGCAGCGTGCGCGCGGCGGAACAACTGGGCGCGCAGACGGTCGTCGTACACCCGCCGTTCCGCTGGCAGCGCCGCTACGCCGAGGGGTTCAGCGAGCAGGTCGCCGAGCTCGAGGCGGGCAGCGACGTGATGGTCGCGGTGGAGAACATGTTCCCGTTCCGCGCCGACCGGTTCTTCGGCGGCGGCCAGTCCTCGATCGAGCGGATGCGCAAACGCGGCGGCAGGCCGGGGCCCGGCATCTCGGCGTTCGCGCCGTCCTACGACCCGCTGGACGGCGAGCACGCGCACTACACGCTCGACCTCTCGCACACGGCCACCGCGGGCACCGACGCCCTCGAGATGGCGCAGCGAATGGGCGACGGCCTGGTGCACCTGCATCTGTGCGACGGCAGCGGCGCTTCGGCCGACGAGCACCTCGTGCCCGGCCGCGGGACCCAGCCGACCGCCGAGGTGTGCCAGATGCTGGCGGGCGGCGACTTCAGCGGGCATGTGATCCTCGAGGTGACCACGTCCGGGGCGCGCACCGCCAACGAGCGCGAGGCACTGCTGCGCGAATCGCTGCAGTACGCCCGGGAACACCTGCTGCGCTGACCGACGGAGGACCCCCGCATGTCCGGTTCGACCCTGTTCGCCGATGCCATGGCGCTGACCGCGCTGGGCGACGGCGTGTACCGCGGTGAGCTCAACGAGCACTGGACGATCGGCCCGAAGGTGCACGGCGGCGCGATGCTGGCGCTGTGCGCGAACGCCGCTCGCATCGAGCACGCCGGCGGCGTCGAGCCGATCGCGGTGTCCGCCAACTTCCTGTGGGCGCCGGATCCGGGGGAGATGCAGGTGGTCGCCACCGTGCGCAAGCGCGGGCGACGGGTCAGCTTGATCGACGTCGAACTCAACCAGGGGGACAGGACCGCCGTGCGCGCGGCGATCACGCTCGGCGAGCCCGAGCACGATGTCGCCCCGTTGTTGTCGGCGAACCCGGTGGTGCCGCTGATGACGCCGGAGCCGCCGCCCGGGCTGGAGCCGATCGGCCCGGGGCATCACATGGCCGACATCGTGCACCTCGCGCACGGCTGCGACATCCGGCCGTCGCTGACGACGATGGCGCCGCGCTCCGACGGCGGGCCGCCGGTGATCGAGTACTGGGTGCGGCCGCGCGACGCCGCCCCGGACGTCCTCTTCGCGCTGCTGTGCGGTGACGTGTCGGCTCCGGTGACCTTCGGGGTCAACCGCTTCGGCTGGGCGCCCACGGTGCAGCTGACGGCCTATCTGAGGGCCCGCCCGGCCGACGGGTGGCTGCGGGTCATCTGCACGACGACGCAGATCGGCCAGGAGTGGTTCGACGAGGACCACATCGTGGTCGACTGCGAGGGCAGCATCGTCGTGCAGAGCCGGCAGTTGGCGATGGTGCCCGCCGCGCAGTGACCCACGGCTGACGCGCCGGATGACGACGCCCGCGCCGGACGTGCCATGCTTTGGCGCATGGCCAGAATCGCGATCATCGGTGGCGGAAGTATGGGCGAGGCACTGCTGTCCGGCATGCTCCGGGCGGGCAGGCAGGTCAAGGATCTGGTGGTCGCCGAGAAGTATCCGGAGCGCGCGAAGTTCCTCGCCGAGAAGCACTCCGTGTTGGTCACCTCCGTCGTGGAGGCCATCGACAACGCCGACTACATCATCGTCGCGGTGAAGCCTGCCGACGTCGAGCACGTCATCGACGACATCGCCGAAGCCGCCGCCAACGCCGACACCGACACCGCCGAACAGGTTTTCGTGACCGTCGCGGCCGGGGTGTCGACGGCGTACTACGAGAACAAGCTGCCCGCGGGTGCGCCGGTGATCCGCGCGATGCCCAACGCGCCGGTCGTCGTCGGCGGCGGGGTCAGCGCGCTGGCCGCAGGCCGGTTCGCGACCGCGGAGCACCTGCGGGAGGTCTCGGCGATCTTCGACTCCGTCGGCGGTGTGCTGACGGTGCCCGAGTCGCAGCTGGATGCGGTCACCGCGGTGTCGGGGTCCGGTCCCGCCTACTTCTTCCTGATGGTGGAGGCACTGGTGGACGCCGCCGTCGCCAACGGGCTGTCGCGCACGGTGGCCACCGACCTGGTGGTGCAGACGATGGCCGGTTCGGCGGCGATGCTGCTCGAGCGCCTCGACGACGCGCAACCGGTGGGCGATGCCGCCATGGGTACGGCAATGGACACCACCGCGGCGCAGCTTCGCGCTACCGTTACCTCACCGGCCGGTACCACCGCCGCTGGGCTGCGAGAACTCGAGCGCGGTGGGTTCCGGGCGGCGGTGGCCAACGCGGTCGACGCCGCCAAAACCCGCTCTGAGCAGCTAGGAATTACATCAGAGTAGTTCATCGAATTCCGATGGATTAGCCCACACCCGTCGCAGTAACCCCATCCGCCACGCTATTCTCCTCGTGTATGCACGGGTCGGTGCCAGCGGTGGGGAAGCCGCTGGAACTGCCCGCGCCTGATGGATTGGGTTGCGATGACGTCTATGAACGGGCCATCGGCACGTGACTCGGCTGGCGGTAAGCGGGACAGCAATGCCTCCGACGGCCAGCCACGGGCTCAATTCCTCACGGTCGCCGAAGTGGCGAGCCTGATGAGGGTCAGCAAGATGACGGTGTACCGCCTGGTGCACAACGGTGAACTGCCCGCTGTGCGGGTGGGCCGGTCGTTCCGGGTGCACGCCAAAGCCGTCCACGACATGTTGGAGAGTTCGTACTTCGACGCCGGCTGAGCGGGCCGGGAGGCACCGACGTTTTCGTTCACCTGCGCCCCTTGGGTAAGGTGTCCGGGTTGGACGTCAATCCGGACGTCGGGCCGATCGCTGGGTCGGGCCCCGAGTCGGACCGAGGAAAACGTAGGTAGCGGAGTTCATGGGTTCAGTCATCAAGAAGCGGCGTAAGCGCATGTCGAAGAAGAAGCACCGCAAGCTGCTTCGTCGGACACGGGTGCAGCGCAGAAAACTCGGCAAGTAGCTCTCAGGCGTTCACCCGGGTGCTCTCAGTCGCAGCCGTTAGTCTGGCGTGGTGAATTCCAGCGCCTCGGGTGACGCCGGTCCGTACCCGAAGGTGGTGCTGGTCACCGGGGCGTGCCGGTTCCTGGGTGGATACCTGATTGCCCGGCTGGCGCAGAATCCGCTGATCAACCAGGTGATCGCCGTCGACGCGGTGGCGCCGAGCAAGGACCTGCTACGGCGGATGGGCCGCGCCGAATTCGTCCGGGCGGATATTCGTAACCCGTTCATCGCCAAGGTGATTCGCAATGGCGATGTGGACACGGTGGTGCACGCCGCCGCGGCGTCGTACGCGCCGCGGGCCGGTGGCCGCGTCACGTTGAAAGAGCTCAACGTGATGGGCGCGATCCAGCTCTTCGCGGCGTGCCAGAAGGCGCCGTCGGTGCGTCGGGTGATCCTCAAGTCCACCTCCGAGGTGTACGGCTCGAGCCCGCGGGACCCGGTGATGTTCACCGAGAACAGCGACGCCCGCCGCCCACCGGGGGAGGGCTTCGCTCGCGACAGTATCGACATCGAGGGTTACGCCCGCGGGCTCGGACGGCGCCGCTCGGACATCACGGTCACCATCCTGCGGCTGGCGAACATGATCGGACCGGCGATGGACACCGCGCTGTCGCGGTACCTGGCGGGGCCGGTGGTGCCGACGGTGCTCGGGCAGGACGCACGCCTGCAGCTGCTGCACGAACAGGACGCCCTCGGTGCGCTGGAGCGTGCGACGATCGCCGGCAAGGCGGGCACGTTCAACGTCGGCGCATCCGGAATCATCATGATGAGTCAGGCGATTCGGCGTTCCGGGCGGGTCGCGCTGCCGGTGCCGCGTTCGGCGCTTTCGCTTGTCGACTCGCTGAGACGGGCAACCCGATACACTGAACTCGATCGCGAACAGCTGAATTACTTGAGTTACGGCCGGGTCATGGACACCACGCGCATGCGTGAAGTCCTCGGTTATAACCCAAAGTGGACCACGGCGGAAGCTTTTGACGATTACGTGCGTGGTCGTGGACTGACGCCGATCGTTGATCCACGATGGGTACGGTCGATGGAGGACCGCGCTGTTGCCGTGGCGCAGCGCTGGGGACGTTAGAGAAGACTGACGGATCGGTGGGGTGAAGAGTACGTGTCGGGCGATTCAAGAGCCAAAGTCATTCCACTGCATGGGAATTCGGGGCGGAACGCGGCGAGGCGGGCGGCTCAGCGCTCGGACAGCGCCCGTCGTCACCCCTCCCTGCTGTCCGACCCCGGTGGCCGGGCCTCGGCCGAGCAGATCGCCGCGGTGGTGCGCGAGATCGATCAGCACCGCGCCGGCGCCGCCGGCGGCGCCCCGGTAGAGGACACCCCCACCGAACTCGCCAAGCGCATCGCCGCGGTCGCCGAGTTCGTCCGCAAGCGGATGTCGGGCGACTACACCGTCGACGAGTTCGGCTTCGACGAACACCTCAACAGCAGCGTCTTCCTGCCGATCCTGCGGGTGCTGTTCAACTCGTGGTTCCGCGTCGAGGTCAGCGGTATCGAGAACCTGCCCGCCGAGGGCGCGGCGCTGGTGGTGGCCAACCACGCCGGCGTGTTGCCCTTCGATGGGCTGATGACCTCGGTGGCGGTGAAGGACAAGCACCCCGCCCACCGCGACCTGCGCCTGCTGGCCGCCGACCTGGTGTTCGACCTGCCCATGGTCGGACAGGCCGCCCGCAAGGCCGGCCACACCATGGCGTGCACCTCCGACGCGCACCGGCTGCTGGCGGCCGGTGAGCTGACCGCGGTGTTCCCGGAGGGCTACAAGGGGCTCGGCAAGCAGTTCAAGGACCGGTACAAGCTGCAGCGGTTCGGCCGGGGCGGCTTCGTCTCGGCCGCACTGCGCACCAAGGCGCCGATCGTGCCGTGCTCGATCGTCGGGTCCGAGGAGATCTACCCGATGATGGCCGACGTCAAGCTGCTGGCGCGACTACTGGGCCTGCCGTACTTCCCGGTGACACCGCTGTTCCCGGTGGCCGGTCCGCTGGGGCTGGTGCCGCTGCCGTCGAAGTGGCACATCCAGTTCGGTGAGCCGATCTCGACCGCGGAGTACGACGAGTCCGCCGCCGACGATCCGATGATCACCTTCGAGCTGACCGATCAGGTGCGCGAGACCATCCAGCAGACGCTCTATCAGCTGCTCGCCGGCCGCCGGAACATGTTCTTCGGCTGACCGTTCGCGCTACTTGGCGTTCTGCCCGGCGACCATCTTCGCGATCGCCTCGTCGCGGCGCGCCTTGATCGTCGCGCTGATCTCGTCGGCCTCGCTGTCGTGAGCGGCTTCGCCGATGACGGTGACGACACTGGTGAGCACCGGCTCGCCGGCCTCGTCGCTGACCTCGCCGCGCACCTCGGTGACGACGGTGCCGTGCGCCTCGATCACCGAGTCCAGGTACGAATCGAAGAACAGTTTGTCGCCGGCCAGGATCGGCCGGTGGAACGTGATCTTCTGGTCGCGGTGCAGCACCCGCTCCATGTTGATCGGCACGTCGAACTGGTTGAAGATCTCGGCCTGCACCTTCCGGCCTGCCACGGCGAGAAAGGTCAGCGAGGCGATCAGCGCGTCGTAGCCGGATTCCTTCGCGGCCTCTTCGGAATGGTGCGCCGGATGGTCGTCCTTCACCGCGCGGGCGAACTCGCGGATCTTTTCCCGGTCCACCTCGAAATAGTCCGGATACCGGTAGTGGGTGCCGATGATCTCTTCAGCGATGGCCATGGCTTCGCTTACTCCCCGCGTCGACGTGCTTGGCGGCGCGAGCTTATCAGCGCCACCCGGTACGGCCGTCCTGGCGGCGCGACACCACGGCCGCCAGCGCCCCGCCCAGCGCCCCGAGCGCGACGGCCGACGGCACCCCGATGCGCGCCGCTTTGCGCGCGGTGCGGAAGTCGCGGATCTCCCAGCCGCGCTCACGGGCCACGCTGCGCAGCGCGGCATCCGGGTTGATCGCGACCGCGGTGCCGACCAGCGACAGCATCGGCACGTCGTTGAAGCTGTCGGAGTAGGCCGTACAGCGGCGCAGGTTGAGGCCTTCGCGGATGGCCAGCGAGCGCACCGCGTGCGCCTTGCCGGTGCCGTGCAGGATGTCGCCCACCAGCCGGCCGGTGAACACACCGTCGACCGATTCGGCGACCGTGCCCAGCGCACCGGTCAACCCGAGTCGCCGGGCGATGGTCGCGGCGAGCTCGTACGGTGTCGCGGTCACCAGCCAGACCTGCTGGCCGGCGTCGAGGTGCATCTGCGCCAGCGCGCGGGTACCCGGCCAGATCTTGGAGGCGATGATCTCGTCGTAGATCTCCTCGCCGAGGTCGACGAGCTCCGCGGTCGAGCGACCCTCGATGAACGCCAGCGCCTTGCGCCGGCCCGCCGCGACGTCGTCGCTGTTCTCGCGGCCGGTGAGCTGGAATTTCGCCTGCGCGTACGCGAAGCGGCCGAGGTCGCCGTAGGTGAAGTACTTGCGGGCGGCCAGGCCGCGGGCGAAATGCACCAGCGACGAGCCGTGGACCAGCGTGTTGTCCACGTCGAAGAACGCCGCCGCGGTCAGATCAGGCGGTGGTGCCGCGGGTGGTGCCGGAACGGGTTCGGCCGCCAGATCCGTGACTGCGGCCTCCGCGCTGGCATCCCCGGCGATCTGTTGCCGCTCGGCGTGCGTACCCCCGGTATCGGACACGGCTCAACCCTAGGACACCGGAACCGGATACTGGGGTGGTGGATCACGCAATCGAGTTGCTGACGCGCGCGGGCTGCAGCGTCTGCGAGCGGGCGGCCGAGCAGTTGGCCGAGTTGGCCGGGGAGCTGGGCTTCACGCTGGCCGTCACCGACGTCGACGCGGCGGCCGCCGGCGGGAACGCGGCGCTGCGGGCCGAATACGGGGACCGGTTACCGGTGGTGCTGCTCGACGGCGCCGAACACAGCTACTGGGAGGTCGACGAACCGCGGTTGAGGGCCGACCTGGCATCCGCCCAGTGACAAATGCGGGCTGTGGTGACAAAGATGACTAGGTGAAATTTGGTCGGCACGCTCGTGAACGGATACCGTGGATGACGTGGTGATGAAGCCATGAGCGTGCTGCTGTTCGGGGTTTCGCACCGCAGTGCCCCGGTGTCGGTACTCGAACAGTTGAGCACCGATGAATCCGATCAGGCCAAGATCGTCGACCAGGTGCTGCAATCGTCCCTGGTGACCGAGGCGATGGTGCTGTCCACCTGCAACCGCGTCGAGGTCTACGCCGTCGTGGACGCGTTCCACGGCGGACTGTCCGTCATCGGGCAGGTCCTCGCCGAACACTGCGGGATGTCGCTCAACGATCTGACGAAGTACGCCTACGTGCGCTACGCCGAGGCCGCCGTCGAGCACCTCTTCGCCGTCGCGAGCGGGCTGGACTCCGCCGTCATCGGTGAGCAGCAGGTCCTCGGGCAGGTCCGCCGGGCGTACGCATCGGCCGAGGCCAACCACACCGTCGGCCGCACCCTGCACGAACTGTCGCAGCGCGCGCTGTCGGTCGGCAAGCGCGTGCACTCCGAGACCGGCATCGACGCCGCAGGCGCCTCGGTGGTCTCGGTGGCCCTCGACATCGCCGAGGCGAAACTCGGCTCGCTGGCCGGCCGCACCGCCGTCGTCATCGGCGCCGGCTCGATGGGCGCCCTGTCGGCCAAACACCTCGTCCGCGCCGGCGTCGACCGCGTGCACGTGGTGAACCGGTCGCTGCCGCGGGCCCGCCGGCTCGCCCAGAGCCTGCTCGACCAGGGCGTCACCGCCGACGCGCACACCCTCGACGACATCGCCTACGCGCTCGCCGACGCCGACGTGGTGGTCTCCTCCACCGGCGCGGTACGCCCGGTGGTGTCGCTGGCCGACGCCCACCGCGGGCTGACCGGACGGCCCGAGCACCGCCAGTTGGTGATCTGCGACCTCGGTATGCCCCGCGACGTGGAGCCGGCGATCGCCGGGCTGCCCGGCGTCAACGTCATCGACATGGAGCGCATCCAGCGCGAGCCCTCGGCGCGCGCCGCGGCCTCGGACGCCGATGCGGCCCGCTCGATCGTCGCCGCCGAGGTCGCGAACTACCTCGCCGGACAGCGGATGGCGGAGGTCACCCCGACGGTCACCGCGTTGCGGCAGCGCGCCGCCGACGTCGTCGAGGCCGAGTTGCTGCGCCTGGACAACCGGTTGCCGGAGCTCGACGCCGCCCACCGCGACGAGGTCGCCAAGACCGTTCGCCGCGTCGTCGACAAACTCCTGCACGCCCCCACCGTGCGCGTCAAGCAGCTGGCCAGCGCCCCGGGCGGGGACAGCTACGCCGAAGCGCTTCGTGAGCTGTTCGAACTCGACCAGCAGGCCGTCGACGCGGTGGCCGCCGGTGAATTGCCCTTGCTACCCATCGAAATCGACAAGTCCGAGTAGCGCTTGAGCAACGCCGACACGCCTATCCGGATCGGCACCCGGGCCAGCCTGCTGGCGAGGACGCAGGCCGGAACCATCCGGGATGCGCTGATCGCCAACGGGCACCCCGCCGAGCTGGTGTTCATCTCCACCGAGGGTGATCGCAACCAGGGGCCCATCGCCGACATCGGCGTCGGGGTGTTCACCGCGGCTTTGCGGGAGGCCATCCACGACGGTCGTGTCGACGCCGCCGTGCACTCGTACAAGGATTTGCCGACGGCGGTCGACGAGCGGTTCATGATCGCCGCGATCCCGCGTCGTGAGGACCCCAGGGACGCGCTGGTGGCCCGCGACGGTCTGGTGCTGGGGGAGTTGCCCGCGGGCTCCACGATCGGCACTTCGAGCCCGCGACGGGCCGCGCAGCTTAGAGCACTGGGTCTCGGTTTGGAAATCCGCCCCCTAAGAGGCAACCTAGATACCAGGTTGAACAGGGTCGGCAACGGTGAGCTCGACGGCATCGTGGTTGCCCGGGCGGGTCTGGCCCGCATCGGACGGCTGAGCGATGTCACCGAGACTCTCGAGCCGGTGCAGATGTTGCCAGCGCCGGCTCAGGGTGCCCTCGCGGTCGAGTGCCGCGCAGGCGACACCGGGCTGGCCGCGCTACTGGCGGAGTTGGACGACGCCGACACACGCGCGGCGGTCACCGCTGAACGAGTCCTGCTCGCCGAACTGGAGGCGGGTTGCTCCGCACCGGTGGGCGCGATCGCCGAGGTGGTCGAGTCTATCGATGAGGACGGCCACATCTTCGAAGAGGTGTCGCTACGCGGCTGCGTGGCGGCGCTGGACGGATCCGACGTGATCCGTGCGTCTGGCATCGGAACTCCGGGTCGGGCCGCAGACCTCGGGGTCTCGGTCGCCGCGGAGTTGTTCGAACTGGGGGCGCGCGAGCTCATTGCGGATCACCACTGAGCTGTAGAGCGGAGTGAGCGACAGATGACTCGGCAGGAGAGCGGGCGAGGGCGCAAGATGAAGCCCGGCCGCATCACCTTCGTGGGTTCGGGCCCCGGTGACCCCGGCCTGCTGACCACGCGGGCGCACAGTGTGCTCGTCAACGCCGCGCTGGTGTTCACCGACCCGGACGTGCCCGAGGCCGTGCTGGCTCTGGTGGGCGCGCACCTGCCGCCGCCGTCCGGCCCGGAACCGGCGGAGCCGGCGCAGGTGGCCGACGGCGCCGACGCGCAGCCGGTCTCGACGCTCCCCGGCGGCCCGGACATCCGGCCCGCGCTGGGCGATCCGGCCGAGGTGGCCAAGACCCTCGCCGGCGAGGCCAAGCACGGGGTGGACGTGGTCCGGCTGGTCGCGGGCGACCCGCTGTCGGTCGACTCCGTCATCGCCGAGGTCAACGCACTGGCGAAGAGCCACGCGAACTTCGAGATCGTGCCTGGCCTGCCGGACACCACCGCGGTGCCGACGTACGCCGGCCTGCCGCTGGGTTCCACCCACACCGTCGCCGACGTGCGCGGTGACGTCGACTGGGCCGCGATCGCCGCGGCGCCCGGCCCGCTGATCCTGCACGCGACCGCATCGCATCTGCCCGACGCGGCGCGCACGCTGATCGAGTACGGCATCGCCGAGACCACGCCCGCGGTCGTCACCGCCAACGGCACCACGTGCCAGCAGCGGTCGGTGGAGACCACGCTGTCCGGGCTGATCGACAAGGCCGTGCTGACCGGTCCCGAGCAGACCGGCGCGCCCGCGGGTCCGCTGGCCGGTCCGCTGGTGGTGACGCTCGGCAAGACCGTCGCCAACCGCGCCAAGCTGAACTGGTGGGAGAGTCGGGCCCTGTACGGGTGGACCGTGCTGGTGCCCCGCACCAAGGACCAGGCCGGTGAGATGAGCGAGAAGCTCGTCGGCCACGGCGCCCTGCCCATCGAGGTGCCCACGATCGCCGTCGAGCCGCCGCGCAGCCCCGCGCAGATGGAGCGCGCGGTCAAGGGTCTGGTCGACGGCCGCTTCCAGTGGGTCGTGTTCACCTCCACCAACGCGGTGCGCGCGGTCTGGGAGAAGTTCAACGAGTTCGGGCTCGACGCCCGCGCGTTCTCCGGTGTGAAGATCGCCTGCGTCGGTCAGGCGACGGCCGAACGGGTGCGCGCGTTCGGCATCAACCCCGAACTGGTCCCGACGGGTGAGCAGTCCTCGCTGGGTCTGCTCGACGAGTTCCCGCCGTACGACGACATCTTCGACCCGGTGAACCGGGTGCTGCTCCCGCGCGCCGACATCGCCACCGAGACGCTGGCCGAGGGGCTGCGCGAACGCGGGTGGGAGATCGAGGACGTCACTGCCTACCGGACTGTGCGGGCCGCACCGCCGCCGGCCTCGACGCGCGAGATGATCAAGACCGGTGGTTTCGACGCGGTCTGCTTCACCTCGAGCTCCACGGTGCGGAACCTGGTCGGTATCGCCGGTAAGCCGCACGCCCGCACCATCGTCGCCTGCATCGGGCCCAAGACGGCCGAGACCGCCGCGGAGTTCGGTCTGCGCGTCGACGTGCAGCCCGAGGTGGCCGCGGTCGGTCCGCTGGTGGAGGCACTCGCCGAGCACGCCGCCCGGCTGCGGGCCGAGGGTGCGCTGCCCCCGCCGCGCAAGAAGAGCCGTCGTCGGTGAAGATCGGCCGCTGATCATGCGTCAGCGTCCACGCAGGTTGCGTTCGACGCCGGCGATGCGCCGGCTCGTCGCTGAAACTTCATTGGAGCCACGGCATCTCGTGCTGCCGATGTTCGTCGCCGACGGCATCGACGAGCCGCGGCCCATCTCGTCGATGCCCGGGGTGGTGCAGCACACGCGTGACTCCCTGCGCCGCGCGGCCGCGGACGCGGTGGCCGCCGGGGTGGGTGGGCTCATGATGTTCGGAGTGCCGCGCGACGAGGACAAGGACCCCCGCGGTTCGATCGGCATCGACGCGGACGGCATCCTCAACATCGCCCTGCGGGACCTGGCCAAGGATCTCGGCGACGACACCGTGATCATGGCCGACACCTGTCTCGACGAGTTCACCGATCACGGACACTGCGGTGTACTCGACGACCGCGGCCGGGTCGACAATGATGCGACCAATCAGCAGTACGTGAGACTGGCTGTGGCGCAAGCACAGTCGGGTGCCCACGTGGTGGCTCCGAGCGGGATGATGGACGGTCAGGTGGCCGCGATCCGCGACGGGCTGGATGCCGCAGGGCACTCGGACGTGGCGATCCTGGCGTACGCGGCGAAGTTCGCCTCGGCGTTCTACGGTCCGTTCCGCGAGGCCGTCGGGTCCAGCCTGCAGGGCGACCGCCGGACATACCAGCAGGACAGCGGCAACGCCCGGGAGGCGATTCGCGAGATCGAACTCGACATCGCCGAGGGCGCCGACATGGTGATGGTCAAACCGGCCATGTCCTATCTCGACGTCGTGCGGGCGTGCGCCGACATCTCGCCGGTGCCGGTCGCCGCGTATCAGATCTCGGGTGAGTACGCGATGATCAGCGCCGCCGCCGCCAACGGCTGGATCGATCTGCGGGCCTCCGCGCTGGAAGCGCTCGTCGGGATCCGGCGCGCCGGCGCCGACATCGTGCTGACCTACTGGGCGGCCGAGGCCGCCGGCTGGCTGGCATGACCGGACCCGCTCAGCGCCCGGTCGGGCCGCCGTCCACTCCGCCCACCCGGCCGCCTGATGTCGACACCGGCTTCTGGTTGTGGGTGGCCGCGCTGCCACTGCTGGTGATCGGGTATCTGATAGACAACCTGATGGTGCCCGTGGAGGGTGCGTCGCTGTTCCTCAAGGGGATGGCGGTGATGATCGTCGTCGTGGTCGCGGCGATCGTGGCGACGTTCCTCATCCTGTTGCGCCAGGGCTACCGGTGGACCCGCACTCTGCTGACCGCGGGCGGCTTCGGATCGGTCGCCTACACGGTGACGAACCTGTTCACCGTGCCGCGCGAATCACCGGTCGCGGCGTTCGGGTACGCGGTCACCGCGATCATCGGATCGGTGCTCATCGCCGGCGGCATCTTCCTGCTGCACCGCAAAGACGCCAACGCCTTCTTCGTCCGGTGACCGCGCTAGGCTGACCCGACCATGACCGCTTCGCCAACACCGTCGCGGCCACGCGTGGTCGAGATCGCGTTCTGGACCCTGGTCGGCGGGGCCGTTCTGCTCATCCTCGGCGGGCTGCTCGCCGCCACCGTGACGTTCGAGACGGCGCGGTCGGCGATCGACTCCGAGGTGTCCAACGAGAAGGTCCGCAATTACCTCAACGTCTACCGCGGGATGGGGATCGGCTCGGTGCTCGCCGGGGCCGGCCTGGCCTTCGTCGCGGGCCGCGCGCGTCGCGGTGACCCCAAGTTCCGGCGCGCCACGGTCGGCTTGGCGCTGGCCATCGCGGTCGTGCTGCTGATGCTGGCCGCCGGCGCCGGGGTCGGTCAGCCCATGACGCTGCTGGCCCTGGTGCCGATCGCCGTCGGCACCGTGCTGCTGACCCGTCGTAGCGCCGCCGGCTGGTTCGAGCGGGAGGAGTCCCGATGACCGTTCCGACCGACGAGCGGCTGTTCTACGAACCGGGCGCCAGCTGGGCGTGGCTGCTCGCCGGACCCGCGGCGGCCGGGGCGATGCTGGCGATCCAGATCTCCGCCGGATACGGGTTGCAGCCGCTCGTGCCGGGGCTGTTCCTGGTCCTCGTGTCGGGCTTTCTGGCCATCCAGGTGAAGGCCGCGCGCATCCACACCTCCGTCGAGTTGACGCGCGACACGCTGCGCCAGGGCGTCGAGACCACCAGGTTGGCCGAGATCGTCGCGGTGTATCCGCCCGCGACGGGTTCCGAGGTGCCGAAGTGGCAGTCGGCGAGGGCGCTCGGCGAGCTGACCGGAGTCCCGCGCGGACGCACCGGCATCGGGTTGAAGCTGTCGAACAACCGGACGGCGCAGGCGTGGGCGCGGCGGCACATGAAGCTGCGCGAAGAGCTGACCCGGCTCGTCGAAGAACGGGTGCCGTGAGCGCGCGGGGTCGCGCGCTGCTCGAGTTGGTGTCGGCCGCGGCGGCGGCGGTCGGGTGTGTGGCCAGTTGGGCGGCGGCCGGCAGGACGGCGACGGCGGCCCCCGTCATCCCCGAAGGGCCGGAAACCACCGTGACGGTGTACTCGGCGCCGCTTCTGGTGCTGGCACTGCTGTTGGCGACTCTCGCCGGGGTGCTGCTCGTGCTGGGGGTCGCGCGGCTGCGGCGTGGCTGACTGGCTGCCGGTCACCACCGGAGAATCCGGCGCGCGGGTGTTCCGCAGCGCGGACGGTACGCGATACCGCAAGGTGGTCGACACCAGCGGCGTCGCGGCGCTGGCCGACGAACGGGAGCGCATCGGCTGGGCGGATGCCCACGGGATCCCAGGCCCCACGGTGCTGGACTGGCAGTGCACGGAGGCCGGGGCGGAGATGATCACCAGCGCGGTCGTCGGGACACCCGCCGACCACCTGTGCCCAGGCGACCTGGCCGCCGCCTGGCCCGCAGTCGTGGCAGCCGTCGGGGCCCTTCACGCCATCCCGGTCTCCGCGTGCCCGTACCGCCGAGATCTCGATGCCATGCTGGCGCGGGCCCGCGACATCGTCGCCCGCGACGCGGTCAACCGCGACTTCCTGTCCGACGAGGATCGATCGGTCCCCGGGGCGCGGCTGCTGGAGCGGGTCGAACGCGACGTGGCGCGGCGACGTGCCGAGGAACGGGCGGACGCCGTCGTCTGTCACGGTGACCTGTGTCTGCCGAACATCATCGTCGACGGCGCGGAGGTGGCGGGGTTCGTCGACCTGGGCCGCCTCGGCGTGGCGGACCCGCACGCCGATCTCTCGCTGCTTCTGGAGAGCACCAGGCAGAGTTTCCCGGACATCGCGGAGGAGACCCGGGCGGTGGCCGATGAGCGTTACCCGCGGCACATCGACGACGCCCGCCTGGAGTTCTACCTCCGGCTGGATCCGTTGACCTGGTGACGCTGGTCACTCACCTGTTGGTACAAAGTGCAGAATCTGTAACACTGTGTCCATGACGGAGCTGGCGCAGAACAACACCGAGGTCGACGACGCCCTGCCGCTGGGGCCGCAGTCCCTGGTCTGGCGGTACTTCGGGGACAACCGGATGTACCTGATCGGGCCGCGGCCCGCCGTGCTGCAGAACATGCTGGCCGAACTCGGGCAGGGCGTGCTGGACCACTCGGTGTTCTTCTCCGACACCGCCGCACGCGTCAAGCGCTCGCTGCCGCCGATCTTCATGACCGTCTACGGTTCCGAGGACGACAACGAGGGCTTCAACGTCCGCGACTTCCACCACAACATCAAGGGCGAGATGACCCTCCCCGATGGCCGGGTGTCGCGCTACCACGCGCTCGATCCGGAGACGTATTTCTGGGCGCACGCGACGTTCGTCGAGCAGGTGCTGTACTTCGCCGACACCTTCGTCAAGAAGCTGTCCCGCGAGGAGAAGGAGCGGATCTACCTCGAGTCCAAGACCTGGTACCGCCGCTACGGCGTCAGCGACCGGCCGATGCCGGCCACCTACGCCGAGTTCGAGAAGTACTGGCAGCGCATGCTCGACGACGTCCTCGTCGCCCACTCGACCGCCAAGTACGGCGTGGGGTACGTGACGAAGGGCTTCCCCTGCCCCAAGGGCGTGCATCCGCTGGTGTGGCGGGTGCTGTCGGTCGGGTTCAACCCGCTTGCGGCGTTCCTCACCACCGGCGGGCTGCCGCCCCAGGCCCGCCAACTGCTCGGGCTGCCGTGGAGTGAGCGCCAGGAGCGGCGGTATCAGCGTTTCGCGGCGTTCTGGCGGTCGCGTCCGGTGAACTGGCTGTGGGACCGGTTGCCGATGAGCGTGCGCTACAACAAGTTCGCTCAGCGGGGCTATGCCAACGCCGCCTGATTCCGCCACCGAGGCGATCCTCGACGCCGCCGTCGCCGAGTTCGAGCGGCACGGCTTCCGCCGGGTCGCCCTCGACGACGTCGCCCGGCGGGCGGGCGTCAGCCGCACCACGATCTACCGGCGCTTCGCCAACCGCGACGAACTGGTCGGCGCCGTGGTCGAGCGGGAGAACGTCGCGCTGTTCGCCGACATCGCCCGTGAGCTGAAACAAGCCGCGCCGCAAGCGAATTACTATGTCGAGGCGTTCACGCTGTCCATTCTGAAGTTCCGCGGACACCGGATCCTCAACGGCATGCTCGCCGAGGATCCCGGGTTCGTGCTCGCCCTGGCCCACCGGCACTGGGCGGCGGCCGTCGAGCGGATGGCCGAGGCGTTGCGCGTCATCTTCCCGGCCGGCTTCGCCGAGCGGATCGGTCCGCGCGCGGTCAACGAACTCGCCGACGTCATCCTGCGCTACGCCGCGATGGTGCTGCTACTGCCCAGCATGCAGCCGCTCGACACCGCTGACGAACTCCGCGCGTTCGCCACGCAGCACTTCCTGCCGAGCCTGCCCGCCGCACTGAGAGCTGTACCGGCGTAAGGCGGGTTGTGTTTCGCAGCTCACACTTTCGGTTAGTCGTTAGCCCATGAGCAGCGACGACAAGGAAGAACAGACCGGGGCAGAGAAAAATGCGTCACAAAACGTGGCTGACGACCCCGACGCCAAGATCACCGAGAAACCCGAGGTCACCGACGAACATCGCAAGGTGGCCAAGGAGATGCGCAAGGAGTACGAGGAGGAACGGCCCACGATCGTGATGCCGGGCACCGGCGGAACGGTGGCGGGAACCGCGGTCAACGAGTGGGTCGACGAGAACGGCGAACCCAAGTTCGGCAAGGAGGACGGCGGGCAGGACAAGCAGGACGCCGAGGGTGCCGAGACGGCTCAGGCGGGCTCCGAGTCCAGCTGACCGTCGCGAGACGGAAGCCACGCAGAGGACGTGCGAGAGGCACCCTGCGTGAGTTCAGTTTCGCGTGGGGAGCGGCGTCGTGCCGACCCTCGCCCCGCCTAGGGTGAGACCGTGACTCTGGACACCATCGCGCCGGCGTTCGTCGACATGGCGCACTCCATCGTGTGGGCGTCGGCGGCGACTGTCGACGCCAACTGCCGGCCGCGATCCCGGGTGCTGCACCCGATCTGGGAGTGGGACGGCACCGACCTGTTCGGCTGGATCGCGACCGTGCCCTCCCCGGTCAAGCGCGCACACCTCAGCGCGCACCCCGAGATGTCGCTGAACTACTGGGCGCCCAGCCAGGACACCTGCAGCGCGGACTGCCTGGTCGAGTGGTACACCGACGACGACACCCGTGTCACCGTGTGGGAGAAGTTCGCCAACGGGCCCGCGCCCGTGGGCTACGACCCCTACGTGATCCCCCAGTGGAGTGACGGCCCGACCTCCGATCAGTTCGCCGCGCTGCGCCTCACCCCCTACCGGCTACGGGTGATGCCCGCGAGCGTGATGACCCAGGGCGTCGGCGAGGTATTGACCTGGCAGGGCCGGCTGCCCTGAGACGAACTACACCCTGTAGTTGACGCCCGCGCCGCGGCTGGGACACTGGTGGTCATGGGTGCTGACCACACCGCGACCGAGAAGTCGGCGCGGCTGTTCGCCGATGCGTGCGCTGTCATCCCCGGCGGGGTCAACTCCCCGGTCCGGGCGTTCAACGCCGTCGGCGGCACGCCTCGCTTCATCACCTCGGCCAACGGCTACTGGCTGACCGACGCCGACGGCAACCGCTACGTCGACCTCGTCTGCTCGTGGGGCCCGATGATCCTCGGCCACGCCCACCCGGCCGTCGTGGAGGCGGTGCAGCGAGCCGCCGCCGACGGCCTCTCCTACGGCGCCCCGACCCCGTCGGAGACCGAGCTGGCGTCGGAGATCATCGGCCGCGTCGCACCCGTCGAACGGTTGCGTCTGGTCAACTCCGGCACCGAGGCCACGATGAGCGCGATCAGGTTGGCCCGCGGTTTCACCGGCCGCCCCAAGATCGTCAAGTTCTCCGGCTGCTACCACGGCCACAGCGATGCGCTGCTCGCCGACGCCGGATCCGGTGTCGCCACCCTCGGGCTGCCGTCGTCGCCCGGAGTGACCGGCGCCGCGACCGCCGACACCATCGTGCTGCCCTACAACAACGTGGCCGCGGTCGAAGAGGTCTTCGACCAGGTCGGCGACCAGATCGCCGCCGTCATCACCGAGGCCAGCCCCGGCAACATGGGTGCGGTGCCACCCGAAGCCGGCTACAACGCGGCGCTGCGCCGTATCACCGCCGACCACGGCGCGTTGCTGATCCTCGACGAGGTGATGACCGGATTCCGGGTCAGCCGTTCAGGCTGGTACGGCATCGACCCCGTCGACGGCGACCTGTTCACCTTCGGCAAGGTCATGAGCGGCGGCCTGCCCGCCGCGGCGTTCGGCGGCCGCGCCGAGGTGATGGAGCGCCTTGCGCCGCTCGGCCCGGTGTACCAGGCAGGCACGCTGTCGGGGAATCCCGTCGCGATGGCCGCCGGGCTCGCCACCCTGCGCACTGCTGACGACGCCGTGTACGCGGCACTCGACAAGAACGCCGACCGGCTGGGCGGCCTGCTCACCGATGCGCTGACCGATGCCGGCGTCACCCATCGCGTGCAGCGGGGCGGCAACATGCTGTCGGTGTTCTTCTCCGCCGAACCGGTCACCGACTTCGCGACCGCCCGCGCCAGCGAGACGTGGCGGTTCCCGCCGTTCTTCCACGCGCTGCTCGAGGCGGGCGTATACCCACCGCCCAGCGCCTTCGAGGCGTGGTTCGTCTCGGCGGCCCTCGACGACGAGGCGTTCGACCGCATCGCCGCCGCCCTGCCGGGCGCGGCCCGCGCCGCAGCGGAAGCGACGAAGCCGGCATGAGCGACGTGAAGACCGTCGTGCACGTGATGCGGCACGGCGAGGTGCACAATCCCGACGGCATCCTCTACGGCCGGCTCCCGGACTACCACCTGTCCGAGCGCGGCCGCGCGCAGGCCGAGCGGGTCGCCTCCTGGCTGGCCGGCCGCGACATCGTGTACGTCGTGGCCTCACCGTTGGAACGGGCGCAGGAGACTGCCGGCCCGATCGCCGCGGCTCACGGTCTGTCCATCGACACCGACGACGAACTGATCGAATCGCTCAACGTCTTCCAGGGCAAACGGGTCTCACCCGGTGACGGCGCCCTGCGCAATCCGGTGAACTGGCGTCATCTGCGCAACCCGCGCACCCCGTCGTGGGGTGAGCCCTACAGCGAGATCGCCGCGCGGATGACCGCCGCGCTGCACCGGGCGCGGGAGAAGGCCGCCGGCCACGAGGCGGTGTGCGTCAGCCACCAGCTTCCGGTGGAGACGCTGCGCCGATCGATGACCGGCCAGCCCCTGCACCACTTCCCGACCAGGCGGCTGTGCAACCTCGCCTCGCTCACCTCGTTCTATTTCCACGGGGACACCTATGTCGGCTGGGGATACGCGGAGCTGGCCGGACAGTGAGGCGATGGTGGATCGTGCTGGCAAGCGTGGCGATGGTCGCGCTCGCCGGCTGCTCCACCGGTGACGACGCCGTCGCGCAGGGCGGCACCTTCGAATTCGTGGCGCCCGGAGGCAAGACCGACATTTTCTACGATCCGCCCGCCGACCGCGGCCGGCCCGGCCCGCTGTCCGGCCCGGACCTGCTCGACCCGGACAAGGCGCTGTCCCTCGACGATTTCGCGGGCCAGGTCGTGGTGATCAACGTGTGGGGTCAGTGGTGCGCGCCGTGCCGCACCGAGATCGGCGAGCTGCAGCAGGTCTACGACGCCACCCGCGGCGACGGTGTCGCGTTCCTCGGCATCGACGTCCGCGACAACAACCGTGACGCGGCCGTCGACTTCGTCCGCGACCGCGGCATCACGTTCCCGTCCATCTACGACCCGCCGATGCGCACGATGATCGCGTTCGGCGGTAAGTACCCGACGACGGTCATCCCGTCGACGGTCGTCCTCGACCGGGAGCACCGGGTCGCGGCGGTGTTCCTGCGCGAGCTGCTCGCCGAGGATCTGCAGCCGGTCGTCGAACGCCTCGCCGCCGAGAAGGCGCCAGACCCGCGACCGGAGCCGCAGTCGTGACGGGGTTCGCCGAGGTCGCCGCGGCCGGGCCGGTCGTCCTGGCGCTGGGGGTCTGCGTCCTAGCCGGGCTGGTGTCGTTCGCCTCGCCGTGCGTGGTGCCGCTGGTGCCGGGCTATCTGTCGTATCTCGCGGCCGTGGTGGGCGTCGACCCCGAGCAGGCCGACACGCAGCCGGGCGCGGTCGCCGTGCGCACGCGGCGGCTCAAAGTGGCCGGCGCCGCCGCCCTGTTCGTCGCCGGGTTCACCGCGGTGTTCCTGCTCGGCACCGTCGCGGTGCTCGGGATGACCACCACGCTGATCACCAATCAGCTTGTGCTGCAACGCATCGGCGGCGTCGTCACGATCCTCATGGGGCTGGTCTTCGTCGGGCTCGTTCCCGCACTGCAGCGGCAGGCCCGGTTCACCCCGCGTCAGCTGTCCACCGTCGCCGGCGCACCGCTGTTGGGCGCGGTGTTCGCGCTGGGCTGGACGCCGTGCCTCGGCCCGACGCTGACCGGTGTCATCACCGTCGCCTCGGCCACCGACGGCGCGAGCGTGGCCCGCGGGGTGGCGCTGGTCATCGCGTACTGCCTGGGGCTCGGAATTCCCTTCGTGCTGCTGGCCTTCGGTTCGGCGCGCGCGGTGCAGGGCATGGGCTGGCTGCGCCGCCACACCCGCACCATCCAGATCTTCGGGGGAGTGCTGCTGCTCATCGTGGGCACCGCCCTGGTGACGGGATTGTGGAACGACTTCGTGTCCTGGGTGCGCGACGCGTTCGTCAGCGACGTGAGGCTGCCGATCTGATGCGCCGGATGCTCGCGTACGCGCGCAACACCTGGCGGACCCTGACGTCGATGGGCACCGCGCTGGTGCTGCTGTTCCTGCTGGCGCTCGCGGCGATCCCGGGCGCCCTGCTGCCGCAACGCAGCCTCAACGAGACGAAGGTCGCCGAGTACATCGCCGAACACCCCACGCTCGGGCCGTGGCTGGACCGCGTGCAGGCCTTCGACGTGTTCTCGAGTTTCTGGTTCACCGCGATCTACGTGCTGCTGTTCATCTCGCTGGTGGGTTGCCTGACGCCGCGGCTCGTCGAGCACGTCCGCAGCCTCCGGACGGTCCCGGTGCCCGCCCCGCGCAACCTCGGCCGGCTACCGAAACACCACATCGCGCAGGTCGCCGGCGAGCCGCAGCAGGTGGCGGCGTCGATGAGCGAACAGCTCAGGGGGTGGCGCAAGGTCACCCGCACCAACGAGGGAACGACCGAGATCTCCGCCGAGAAGGGCTATCTGCGCGAGTTCGGCAACATCGTGTTCCACTTCTCGCTGCTCGGTCTGCTGGTGGCGATCGCCGCGGGCAAGTTGTTCAGCTATGAGGGCAACGTCATCGTCATCGCCGACGGCGGCCCGGGCTTCTGCTCGGCCTCACCCGCCGCGTTCGACTCGTTCCGGGCGGGCAACACCGTCGACGGCACCTCGCTGTATCCGATCTGCCTGAAGGTGAACGACTTCCAGGCCGACTATCTGGACAACGGACAGGCCACGTCGTTCTCCGCCGACATCGAGTACCAGGCCGGCGACGACCTGGACACCGGAACGTGGCGGCCCTACGAGCTCAAGGTGAACGAACCGCTTCGCGTCGGCGGCGACCGGGTCTACCTCCAGGGCCACGGGTATGCGCCGACGTTCACCGTCACGTTCCCCGACGGGCAGACCCGCACCCAGACGCTGCAGTGGCGGCCCGACGACCAGATCACCTTCCTGTCGTCGGGGGTGATGCGCTTCGACCCGCCGGCCGGCACCTATCCCGACGCCGACGAACGCCGCAAGAACCAGCTCGCCATCCAGGGGCTGTTCGCGCCGACCCAGCTGCTGCACGGCACGCTGCTGTCGTCGAGCTTCCCGGCGATGCGCGACCCCGGCGTCGCGATCGACATCTACCGCGGCGACACGGGACTCGACTCCGGCCGCCCGCAGAACATCTTCACCCTCGACGAGCGGCTGATCGGTCAGGGCCGGCTCACCCGCGAGGCGCGGGTCAACCTCAGTGCCGGTGCCGAGACCCGGCTCGACGACGGCACCGTGGTCCGGTTCGACGGCGCTGTTCCGTTCGTCAGCGTCCAGGTATCCCACGATCCGGCACAGATCTGGGTGCTGGTCTTCGCGATGACGATGATGGCGGGTCTCGTTGTCTCGCTCATCGTGCGCCGCCGCCGGGTCTGGGTTCGGATCACCCCGGCGGGTCCGGGTACCGTTGGCGTCGAATTGGGCGGGCTGGCCCGCACCGACAACTCCGGGTGGGGCGAGGAGTTCGAGCGGCTGACGGTGCGGCTGTTGTCCGGCCACCCCGACGCTGGCCACGCCGACACGCAAGCCGACGCCGTGTCAGGAGAGAAGGTCACATGAACAGTCCGGAGGTCGACCTCGGTCTCGCCCGGTATTCCGACTG
Source organism: Mycolicibacterium litorale (assembly GCF_010731695.1). NCBI lineage: Bacteria > Bacillati > Actinomycetota > Actinomycetes > Mycobacteriales > Mycobacteriaceae > Mycobacterium > Mycolicibacterium litorale. Next base: position 3,628,031 of record NZ_AP022586.1, on the reverse strand, counting down.
GGCGTTCACGTCGTCGGTGGTGGTGCTGGTCGTGGCGCTGCTGCTGCTAGCCGTCGAACTGGCCTACAGCCGCAGCCGCAAGGTCGCCGACCGCGAACTCGTCGGCGCCTCCGTCGGCGCCGACAGCGCCAGCCCGGGCATCGTCGCCGACATCCCGCGCCGCCCGGCCGACGAGCGCATCGGGTCGGCCGGTCTGGCGCTGGTCTACGTCGGCACCGCGCTGCTGCTGGCGTGCATCGTGCTGCGCGGCCTGTCCACCTCACGGGTGCCGTGGGGCAACATGTACGAGTTCATCAACCTGACGTCGTTCTGCGGTCTGGTGGCCGCCGCAGTGGTGCTGCGCCGCCCGCAGTACCGCGCGCTGTGGGTGTTCGTCCTGGTCCCCGTGCTGATCCTGCTGACGGTGTCGGGACGTTGGCTGTACTCGCACGCCGCGCCGGTCATGCCCGCGCTGCAGTCGTACTGGCTGCCCATCCACGTCTCGGTGGTCAGCCTCGGCTCCGGGGTGTTCCTGGTCGGCGGTGTGGCCAGCATCCTGTTCCTGGTCAAGATGTCGCGGTTCGGTCAGCCCGGACACGACGGCGCGGTGGCCCGCGTCGTGCAGCGCCTGCCGGACGCACAGACCCTCGACCGCATCGCCTACCGCACGACGATCTTCGCGTTCCCGGTGTTCGGTTTCGGGGTGATCTTCGGCGCCATCTGGGCCGAGGAGGCGTGGGGCCGTTACTGGGGCTGGGACCCCAAGGAGACCGTGTCGTTCATCGCGTGGGTGGTCTACGCCGCCTACCTGCACGCCCGGTCGACCGCCGGCTGGCGGGACCGTAAAGCCGCGTGGATCAACGTGGTCGGCTTCGTGGCGATGGTGTTCAACCTGTTCTTCATCAACCTCGTCACCGTCGGCCTGCACTCCTACGCCGGGGTGGGTTGATGGGCGACCACTCCCCGGGCGGGTTCCGGGCCCAGCAGCGGTTCCGTGACCCGGCCGCCGGTGAGCCCCCCACGCCGCCGGAGTGGTCTGCCCCCACACCGCCGCACGGGATGCCGGCCATCGACCCGGCGGCGGTCCAGGGCGCGGTCCCGGCACCACCGCCCGTCACCGACTCGCAGCCGGTGTCCCAGCCGCTGCCCGTCCCGCCGACGCCGTACCTCGACCTGTCCACGGTGGCGCTCCTCGGCCAGCGCAAGTCCGCACCCTCCCACGGGTGGCGCAAGTGGCTGTATCTGTCGACGTTCAAGCTCGTCAACATCGGGGACCCCCGGGCCGCGCAGCGCGACGGCCTCGTCACGCGGGTCAAACAACCGCTCAACGGCTGCTACCGGATCGCGGTCCTGTCACTCAAGGGCGGGGTCGGCAAGACCACGATCACCGCGACGCTGGGCGCGACGTTCGCCTCCATCCGCGGGGACCGCGTGGTGGCCGTCGACGCGAATCCCGACCGGGGCACGTTGAGCCAGAAGGTGCCGCTGGAGACGACGGCCACGGTGCGGCACCTGCTGCGCGACGCCGAGGGCATCGAGCGCTACAGCGATGTGCGGGCGTACACCTCGCAGGGGCCCAGCCGGCTCGAGGTGCTCGCCTCCGAGACCGATCCGGCGGTGTCGGAGGCGTTCAGCTCCGACGACTACACGCGCACGCTCGAGGTGCTCGAACGCTTCTACAGCCTGGTGCTGACCGACTGCGGGACCGGGCTCATGCATTCGGCGATGACGGCGGTGCTGGCCAACGCCGACGTGCTGGTCGTGATCAGTTCCGGTTCGGTGGACGGGGCGCGCAGCGCCTCGGCCACGCTCGACTGGCTCGACGCGCACGGTCATCAGGCGCTGGTGGCCAACGCGATCGCGGTGATCAACGCAGTGCGGCCGCGGTCGGGGAAGGTCGATCTGCAGAAGGTCTCCGACCACTTCTCCCGGCGTTGCCGCGCGGTGAAGGTGGTGCCGTTCGACCCGCATCTGGAGGAGGGCGCGGAGATCAGCCTCGACCGTCTCAAGCCGGCGACCCGTGAGGCACTACTCGAACTGGCTGGGGTGGTGGCCGACGGATTCGCCGGCAACCGCGCCTAGCCGGCAGCCGGGCGGACCCGCGGGACTATTGCCGCGGGTTGTTGTCGTCCTGGCCGAGACGCCGGAGAAAATCCGGGTCGTCGTCCGGTCCGATCACACGCGGCTGCGGCCGGGTCGCGCTGACCCGAATGAGCCGCCAACCGACGTAGAACAGACCGGCCAGAACGATTATCAGGAGCAAATACGCCACTCAAACCTCCTGCCATCGAATATACGCGCCGTCGGTAGGCTCAGGTGCGTGTCAAAAGGTCGGCAAGGATCCCGTCTCGTCGCCGATGTGCTCGTCTACGTCGGGGCCCGTCTGTTACTGGTGGCGGCCCTCGCGGCGGTGATCTACGGAGTCGGGCGGCTGCTGGGACTGCAGGAGTTTCCGTTGGTCATCGCGATCTTGTTCGCGCTGGTGATCTCGCTGCCACTGGGCATCTGGCTGTTCGCGCCGCTGCGCAGGCGGGCGACCGCGAGTATCGCCGCCTTCGACGAGCAGCGCCGTAGGGACCGTGAGCAGCTGCAGGCCCGGCTGCGCGGCGAACAGCCGCCCGGTGACGCCGAGGCATGACGTCGCGGCAGGCGTTTGGCGCTGAATTCCCCGGCGCCGCAGGCTTTCTCAATTCGCCGACGTACGGGCTGCCACCCGGTTTCCTGATCGGCGCACTGCACGACTGCCTGGCCGCGTGGCAGGCCGGCACCCTCGACGCGAAGTCCTTCGACCAGCCCGTGCGTGATGCCAGGGCGGGTTACGCCGCGCTCGTGGGCGTGCCGGTCGACTCGGTGGCGATGGCGGGCAGCGCGTCGGCGGCGCTGGGCCTGGTGGCCGCCGCGATCCCCGACGGCAGCCGGGGCGCCACGCTGGCGGGTGAATTCACCAGCACCACCTTCCCGTTCGCCGCGCAGGCCGCCCGCGGGGTGTCGCTCACCGAGCTGTGCGCGGCCGAACTCGTCGCGACCGCCGGTGATTACGACTTCGTGACGGTCAGCCTGGTGCAGTCGGCGACCGGTGCGCTGCTCGACGTGGAGACGCTGCGCGCGAGTGTCGCCGGCACCGATACGACCACGATCGTCGACGTGACGCAGGCGGCCGGCTGGAAGCTGCTCGACCTCGGCTGGGCCGATGTCACGGTGGCGTCGGTCTACAAGTGGCTGCTGGCGCCGCGCGGTACCGCGTTCCTGTCGCTGAGTGCACGGATCGGCGGATCGGTGACACCCCACGCCGCGAACTGGTACGCCGGAGACCGGCCGTGGGAGTCGATCTACGGGCTGCCCCCGCGACTGGCCGCCGACGCGCGGCGCTTCGACACCTCACCGGCCTGGTTCGGCGCACTGGGCGCGGGGTTGACGCTGCCGTGGTTGGCGGGCCTGGACCTGGCGGCCGTCGAGGCGCACACGGTGGGGCTGGCCGACACGCTGCGCGCCGAACTGGACCTGCCGCCGAACCCGTCGGCGATCGTGTCGCTGCCGTCGGCGCGCGGGGAGGACACCGCCGAACGCCTGCGGCAGGCCGGTATCCGCGCGTCGGTGCGGGCCGGGGCGGTCCGCGTCGGGTTCCACCTCTACAACACCGCCGACGATCTGGACCGCCTGCTGACCGCTCTCGCGTGACGGACTCCTCCGGCGGGTATGTCTGGTCGAGAAGTTCCGGTTAGCGGGAATGAACCGGGGCCGTCGGTCTGGAAGGGTGGTCACGTGAACCGGTGGGGCGCCGCGCCGTGCGCTGTCTGATCGTCGACGACAGCGCGGAATTCCGTGACGCGGCCCGTGCGATGCTCACCCGCGCCGGGATCGACGTCGTCGCCGTCGCGGCCAACATCGCCGATGCGCTGCGCTACTCGCGCGAACTCGAACCCGACGTCGCACTGGTCGACGTGGACCTCGGCGGGGAGAACGGATTCGACCTCGCCGAACAACTCGACCGGTCGGGCCTGCCGACCGCCCCGGCGGTCATTCTCGTATCCACCTACGCCGAACAGGATCTCGCCGAGATGCTCGCCGTCAGCCCGGCGATCGGGTTCGTCTCCAAGATCTCGCTGTCGGCCACGGCGATCCGCAATCTGCTCGGTGCGGACAGGGGTCCGGTCAGCGAGCCTCGAGGTAGGTGATCACCGCGCGCACCCGCCGGTGATCGTCGCCGGTCTCCGGCAGGTTGAGCTTGGTCAGGATGCTGCGCACGTGCTTTTCGACGGTGCCCTCGGTGACCCACAGCCGCCGCGCGATACCGGCATTGGACCGGCCCTCGGCCATCTGCATCAGCACCTCCCGCTCGCGCGCGCTGAGCACGGCCAGCGGATCGTCGCGGCGGCGCGCGGAGACCAGCTCCTGCACCAGCGCGGGGTCCACGATCGAGGCGCCCCTGGCGATGCGCTCGAGCGTGTCGACGAAGTCGGCGACGTCGGTGACGCGGGTCTTGAGCAGGTAGCCGATGGCGCGGCCGGTCGCGAGCAGTTCGGTCGCGTGCTCGACCTCGACGTGCGCGGAGAGCACCAGGATGCCGGTGTCGGGGAACTCCGAACGGATCACCCGCGCGGCGTCGAGGCCCTCGGTGCTGTGGGTGGGCGGCATCCTGATGTCGACGATGACGACCTGCGGTTGCTGAGCTCGCACGAGGTCGAGCAGTTCGGTGGCGTCGCCGGCCTGGCCGACGACCTCGAACCCCGACCGGTCGAGCAGGCTGGCGACGCCTTCGCGCAGGAGCACGTCGTCGTCCGCCACCACAACCCGCAGCGCACTCATGACGCGCAGCTTATCCGGCGGCGCAGGTGGGTAGGTGTTTGATCATGACTCACAAGGATCTCTACGAACAGTGGATCAATCGCCTGTGGGCCGGAGAGCCCGTCGCCGCCGAGCTGGTGGCCGAGGACTTCGTCGGGCACTGGCCCGGCCGGGAGGTGCACGGGCCCGCGCAGTTGCAGGCGATCATCGACGAGACCCATGCGATGCTGTCGGACCTGACGTTCGAGATCGAGGTCGGACCGCTGGTCGACGGCGATCTGGTGGCCGGGCGCTGGGTCGGCAGCGGCACCAGCGAGCAGGGGCCGATGCGGTTCACCGGCAACGACATCCTGCGCGTGGCCGACGGCCGGTTCGTCGAGTACTGGACGGGCACGTCGACGGGCTGAACGGCCTGACGCCCTAACCGAAGGCGAGCGCGAGCGCGACGGCCACCGCCCACACGAGCATCGTGAGCCCGGTGTCGCGCAGCACGGGGATGAGGTCTTTGCCGCCGAGGCCGCCCCGCACGGGCCGCGCGGCCCGCACGGCCAGCGGGAGGGCGACCAGACCGACCGCGCACCACGGCGTCGCGAGCGCCAGCACCAGCGTGAGCACGAACGCGGTCAGCAGCAGCGCCTGGTAGAGCAGCCGGGTGCGGGCGTCACCGAGCCGCACGGCCAGCGTGATCTTGCCGGATTCGCGGTCGGTGGGGATGTCGCGCAGGTTGTTGGCGACCAGCACCGCCGAGGACAGCGCGCCCATCGCGATGGCCAGCGCGAGCCCGACCCAGTCGACGCGCATGGCCTGGGTGTACTGCGTGCCGAGGACCGCCACCAGACCGAAGAACACGAACACCGCGACCTCGCCCAGCCCGATATATCCGTAGGGCTTCGAGCCGCCGGTGTAGAGCCACGCGCCCGCGATGCAGACGGCGCCGACGGCGATCAGCCACGGCGCACTGGCCAGCGCGAGCGCCAGGCCGGCGACCGCGCCGACGGTCAGGCTCACCACCGCCGCGGTCAGCACCGCGCGCGGTGAGGCCAGCTTCGACCCCACCAACCGCAGCGGCCCGGCGCGTACGTCGTCGGTGCCTCGGATGCCGTCGGAGTAGTCGTTGGCGTAGTTCACCCCGATGATCAGCGCGACGGCGACGACGAACGCCAGCAGCGCCTTCCACCACACCGCCCCGTCCAGCCAGGCCGCCGCCCCGGTGCCGGCGATCACCGGTGAGACGGCGTTGGGCAGCGTGCGGGGGCGGGCGCCCTCCAGCCATTCGGCGAAACTTGCCACGGGCGCAATCGTCGCACGCCCGGCCCCCGCGGCCCCTCCATCACCCCGGCACCAGCGGGGATGGACCACAATGGACCGATGCTCGGTGTGATCGGTGGTAGCGGCTTCTATTCGTTCTTCGGTCCCGACGCGCGCAGCGTCAACCTCGACACGCCTTACGGCCTTCCGAGCGCACCGATCACGGTCGGCACCGTCGGCGAGCACGAGGTGGCGTTCCTGCCCCGGCACGGCGTCGACCACCAGTACTCCCCGCACACGGTGCCGTACCGCGCGAACATGTGGGCGCTGCGCGCGCTCGGGGTGCGCCGGATCTTCGGCCCGTGCGCGGTCGGCAGCCTCGTGCCCGAACTCGGCCCGGGCTCGATGGTGGTCCCCGATCAACTCGTGGACCGCACCCGCGGCCGCGACGACACCTATTTCGACTCCGGCGGCATCCACGTCGGTTTCGCCGATCCGTACTGCCCGTCGCTGCGCGCGGCGGCCACCGGCCTGCCGGGTGTCGTGGACGGTGGCACGATGGTGGTGATCCAGGGGCCGCGGTTCTCCACCCGCGCGGAGAGCAAGTGGTTCGCGAGCCAGGGCTTCACGCTGGTCAACATGACCGGCTACCCGGAGGCGGTGCTCGCCCGGGAGCTCGAGATGTGTTACGCCGCAATCGCTCTGGTGACCGACCTGGATGCCGGTATCGAGACCGGGCAGGGGGTGACGACGGTCGACGTCTTCGCGGAGTTCCAGCGCAACCTCGTGCCGTTCAAGAAACTGGTCCACGAGGCGATCGACCAGGTGGACGTGGAGCGGGCGTGCACGCACTGCCTGCCCCACGAGGGAGTGACACTGCCGATCGAGTTGCCATGAGGGTGTTGCTGACCGGCGCGGCCGGGTTCATCGGATCCCGGGTGCGCGCGGCACTGGAAGCGGCGGATCACGACGTCGTCGCCGTCGACGTGATGCTGCCCGCCGCCCACGGTCGGGGGGCGCAGGCGCCGGCGGACACGAACCTCGTCGACGTCCGCGACGCGGCCGCGCTGGCCCCGCTGCTCGACGGCGTGGACATCGTCTGTCATCAGGCCGCCGTCGTCGGCGCGGGGGTCAACGCGGCCGACGCCCCGTCGTACGGCAGCCACAACGATTACGGCACCACCGTGCTGCTCGCCGAGATGTTCGCCGCGGGCATCGACAAGCTGGTGCTGGCGTCGTCGATGGTGGTGTACGGCCAGGGCCGCTTCGACTGCCCCGATCACGGCCCCGTCGATCCGCTGCCACGCACCCGCGCCGACCTCGACGCCGGCGTGTTCGAGCACCGCTGCCCGGCGTGTGGCGCGCAGCTGCAGTGGCGCCTGGTCGGCGAGGACGAGCCGCTACGGCCCCGAAGCCTGTACGCGGCAAGCAAAGTCGCGCAGGAGCACTACGCGCTGGCGTGGGCCGAGGCGACGGGCGGCTCGGTGGTGGCGCTGCGGTACCACAACGTCTACGGCCCCCACATGCCCCGCGACACCCCGTACAGCGGGGTCGCGGCGATCTTCCGCTCCGAACTCGAGAACGGCGACGTGCCGAGGGTTTTCGAGGACGGCGGGCAGATGCGCGACTTCGTCCACGTCGACGACGTCGCGGCCGCCAACCTGGCCGCGGTCGAGTCATCCCTGCCGGGGTTCGAGGCCTTCAACGTCTGCTCGGGTCGGCCGATCTCGATCATCGAGGTGGCCACCGAGTTGTGCGAGATCCGCGGCGCCGCTCCGCCCGTGGTCACCGGTCAGTACCGCAGTGGCGACGTGCGCCACATCGTCGCGGCACCGCACCGGGCCGCCGAACGGCTGGGCTTCCGTGCGGCGGTGGATCCGCGGGACGGACTGCGCGAGTTCGCCTTCGCGCCGTTGCGGGCGTGACGTGCGCCGCTGGACACGCATCGTGGTTATCGTCGTCCTCGTGGCGACCGGGGCGTTGGCGCTGCTGTGGACCCAGCAGCGCCGGTTGATCTACTTCCCGGCGCCGGGTCCCGTCCCGTCGGCGGCGGCCGTGTGGTCCGGCGCCCGTGATGTCGTGATCCGCACCGCCGACGGTGTCGACCTCGGCGCCTGGTTCTTCCCGGCCGCGCAGCGGGGCCCGGCCGTCGTGGTGTTCAACGGCAACGGTGGTGACCGGTCGATGCGCGCGGCGCTCGCGCTGGCGCTGCGCCGGATGGGGCTGTCGGTCCTGCTGTTCGACTACCGCGGCTACGGCGGGAACCCGGGCCGGCCCACCGAGGAAGGTTTGGCCACCGACGCCCGCGCGGCCCGCGACTGGCTGGCCGCGCAACGGGAGGTCGACCCGGGCCGTCTGGTGTACTTCGGCGAATCGCTGGGCGGCGCGGTCGCCGTCGGTCTCGCCGTCGTGCATCCCCCGGCCGCGTTGATCCTGCGGTCACCGTTCACCTCACTGGCCGACGTGGGCGCCGTGCACTTCCGGTGGTTGCCGGTGCGCCACTTGCTGATCGACCGCTATCCGTCGATCGACCGGATCGCCGACGTGGACGCTCCGGTGCTGGTGATCGCGGGCGATCGTGACGACATCGTGCCGACCGGGCTGAGCCGGCGGCTGTTCGACGCCGCGGCCGAACCGAAGGAGTTCGTGCTCGTGCCGGGCGCCGGGCACAACGACCGGGCGCTGCTCGACGGCCGGCAGATGCTCGACGCGATCGAAGGATTCCTCGGGCACACCTCGCTCCCGGGCACCTGAGGCGGGGCGATACTGGCGGGGTGAAAACCGCGATCTGTGAACAGTTCGGCATCGACTTCCCGCTCTTCGCTTTCAGCCACTGCCGCGACGTCGTCGCCGCGGTGACGAATGCCGGTGGCTTCGGGGTGCTCGGGGCGACCGCCTACACCCCCGAACAGCTGGACCGGGAGCTCAGCTGGATCGACGAGCACGTCGGCGGGAAACCGTACGGCGCCGACATCATCGTGCCCGCCAAGTTCGAGGGCAAGGGTGAGAACCTCTCGCGCGGCCAGCTCGTCGACCGCATCCCCGCCGAGTACCGCGAGTTCGTCACGAAGCTGCTCGCCGACCACGACATCGAACTCGACGACACCCCGCGGCTCGGCGGATCGTCGCTGTCGGGGGACACCGGTCGCGAACTGCTCGAGGTCGCGATGAGCCACCCGATCAAGCTGATCGCCAACGCGCTCGGCGTCCCGCCGGACTACATGATCGAGGCGGGCCGCGAGCGCGGGGTGCCGGTCGCCGCGCTCGTCGGCGCGCGGGAGCACGCCGTCAAACAGGTCGCCGCCGGTGTCGACCTGATCGTCGCCCAGGGCACCGAGGCCGGTGGCCACTGCGGTGAGGTGACGACACTTGTGCTCATCCCCGAGGTGATCGAGGCCGTCGAGTCCACCGGCGCCAAGGTGCCGGTGCTGGCCGCCGGGGGCATCGTGACCGGCAGGCAGATGGCCGCCACGGTGGCGATGGGTGCCGACGGTGCCTGGACCGGTTCGGTGTGGCTGACCACCGAAGAGGCCGAGACCGCGCCGCACACCGTGCAGAAGATGCTGGCCGCGACGTCGCGCGACACCGTGCGCTCGGCGGGGCGCACCGGTAAGCCGGCGCGGCAGTTGGTGTCGGACTGGACGCAGGCGTGGGCGCCGCGCGGGGACCGGTCGCCGCTGCCGTTGCCGCTACAGAACATGCTCGCCGAACCGTTGCTGCGCCGCATCGACGTCCTCGCCGCCCAGGGCCACCCCGGCGCGCAGCAGTTGTCGACGTACTTCGTCGGGCAGGGGGTGGGGCTGATGAACAAGGTGAAACCGGCGCGCGAGGTGGTCCGCGAGTTCATCGAGGACTACCTGTCGGCCGCGGAGCGATTGAGCAACTCGCTGCCGGACTGACGCGTGGGTCAGTCGACAGCCAGCGGCAGCCGTACTTCGAAGCGGGCGCCGGTGTCGAGGTTGTGCGCCGACAGTGTGCCGCGGTGTGCCTGCACCAGGCCCGCGGCGATCGCGAGCCCCAGCCCGGAACCGCTGGGCAGTGACGAATCGTCGCGCGGCACACGGTCGTTGGAGCCGCGGTAGGCGACGTCGAAGACCCGCGGCAGGTCCGCCTCGTCGATGCCGACTCCGGTGTCGTCGACGCGGGCCCACGCGACGTCCTCGTCGGAGCCCAGCGCGAGCTGCACGCGGCCGCCCTCGGGGGTGTGGGCGATCGCGTTGGCCACCAGGTTGGACAGCACCCGCACCAGCGCGCGGTCGCTGCCCAGCACCCGCACGGGTTTGTCGGGCAGTTCGGCGCGCAGCTGCACACCGGCGCGTTCGGCGGCGATCCGGTGGGCGGCCAGCACGTCGTCGACCACCTCGTCGAGCGCGACCCGGTCGAAGGCCGGCTGGACGGCACCGGCGTTGATCTTGCTCATCTCGAAGAGGTCGTCGACCATCTCCGACAGGCGGATCGACTCCTGCTCGATGTGCTTGGCGTGGGCGCGCACCTCCTCGTCACCGCTGACCAGCCCGTCGGCGATGGCCTCGGCCACCGCGCGGATCCCGGCCAGCGGCGTGCGCAGATCGTGGCTGACGAACGCGACGAGCTGCCGCCGCGACATCTCGGCCGACCGCTCGGAGTCGCGGATCTCCTGCTCCCACACCGTGCGGCGAGCCTGGTAGCGGCCGAGCATCACCGCACCGGGGATCGTCACCACGGCGACGACCACGAGCACGACGGCGATCGGTTCGAAGGTCTGGGTGATCATGAAGCCGCTGGCGCCCAGGACGCCGGTGAACGTGGCGAGCACCGGGATCAGCACCAGCACGACCATGCTGACCGCCAGCGACCACGTCCGGGCCAGCCGGATGATCAGCGCACCGGCCAGCACCACCGGTATCGAACAGGCCAGCGCCCACGCGCCGATCTCCCAGAGGTCAGTCGTCGGCACCGGTGCTCTGGCCTTCACGAGCACCGGCGGCGTCGCTCCACATGTAGCCGCGACCCCACACGGTCTGCACCCGGTGCTGATCGCCCAGCTTCGAGCGCAACCGCTTGACATGCACGGTCACGGTGGACAGATCGCCGAAATCCCAGCGCCACACCTGTTTGAGCAACTCCTCGCGACTGAACACCGTGTCGGCGTGGGTGATGAAGAACAGCAACAGATCGAATTCGCGGTTGGTGAGGCTGACGGGCTGACCGTCGACGGTGACCGACCGGGCGGCCGTGGACACGATGAGGTCACCGACCTGCAGGTCCACCGGCATCACGCCGACCGGTGCCGGGCTGCGGCGCAGCACCGAACGCACGCGCAGCGCGAGCTCGCGGGGGCTGAACGGCTTGGTCAGGTAGTCGTCTGCGCCGGCTTCGAGGCCGGCGATGCGGTCGTCCTCCTCACCGAGGGCGGTGAGCAGGATGACGGGGACCGTGTGGTCGCCGCGCTGGCGCAGGGTGCGGCACAGGGTCAGCCCGTCGGGTCCGGGCATCATGACATCGAGCACCGCGACGTCGATTCGCTCGGTTCCGAGCAGTCGCAGAGCCTCGGTGCCGTTGCGCGCGATCGCGACTTCGAGGCCGTCGCGCTCCAGATATCGGCGCACGACATCGCGAACGACGGTGTCGTCGTCGGCGATCAGCACCCGTGTCACCCCTCGAGGTTAGCCGCAGGCGCCCGCTACCAGCGCCGATGTCATGGATTCGTCACGGTTGTCCCAGGTGGCTCCTAGCGGCCGTGGTTAGCCTCGTGTCATGCCCGAGTGTCCCGTGACGGTGGTACTGCCGTGCCTGGACGAAGCGGTGTCCCTGCCGGCGGTGCTTGCCGCAGTTCCCGCCGGCTACCGGCCCCTGGTGGTGGACAACAACAGCACCGACGGCACCGCGGAGGTGGCCCGCAGGCACGGTGCCGAGGTCGTGTTCGAGGCGCAGCCCGGTTATGGCGCGGCCGTACATGCCGGGGTGGTGGCGGCGGGCACCGAGGTGGTCGCCGTCCTCGACGCCGACGGATCGCTCGATCCGCGCGAATTGCCCGCCCTGGTGGCCGAACTCGACCGGGGCGCGCAGCTGGCGATCGGCCGGCGCCGCGCGGTGCCCGGGCTGCGCTGGCCGTGGCATGCCCGCCTCGGGACCGCCGCGGTGTGCTGGCGGCTGCGGCAGCGGCACGGTCTGCCGGTCCATGACATCGCACCGATGCGGGTGGTCCGCCGCGACGATCTGCTGGCACTCGGGGTTCGGGACCGCCGATCCGGGTATCCACTCGAATTGCTGGTGCGCGCGGCCGCCGCGGGCTGGCGCGTCGTGGAGCGCGACGTCACCTACGGCCCCCGCACCGGCGGGAAGTCGAAGGTCAGCGGCTCGGTGCGCGGCAGCGCGGTGGCCGCGCTGGATTTCTGGCGGGTGATCGAGTGACGCAGTTGCCGGTGACGGCGCTCGTGGTCGCCAAGGCGCCGGTGCCCGGTGAGGCCAAGACGCGGTTGGCGGCGACGACGGGACCGGAGATGGCCGCGGTGATCGCCGCGGCCGCGCTGCTCGACACCCTCGACGCGGTCCTCGCCACCCCGGTCAGTGGCCGCGTCGTCGCGCTGACCGGTGACCTCGACCAGGTGCACAGCGCCGACGTGCTGCGCGCCAAACTCGACGAATTCACCGTCGTCGACCAGCGCGGCGACACGTTCGGCGAACGGCTGGCCAACGCGCACGCCGACGCGGCCGCCGCGGTGGGGGATCAGCCGATCATCCAGATCGGCATGGACACCCCGCAGGTGACCGCCGACCTGCTGGCGCGCTGTGCGCAGACACTGCTGGGCGCCGACGCGGTGTTGGGCCCGGCCAGCGACGGCGGCTGGTGGCTGCTCGGGGTGCGGACGGCCACCATGGCCGACTGCCTGCGGAACATTCCGACGTCGCGCTCCGACACCGGTGCACGGACCCGGAAAGCGCTACAGGACAGGGGGATCGACGTGGTGATGGTCGACGAGCTCGCCGATGTGGACACCGCCGCGGACGTCGAGTCGGTCCGCAGGGACTGTCCACCGGGTGGCCGGTTCGCGTTCGCCACCGCGGCCGCGGGTCTGTGACCGATGCTGGGCAACCTCTACGACCGCGCGCTCGACGGAGAGCGGTGCTGGATCCGCAACGGTGACGGCGAGGTGCGGACCCTTCCGGTGCGCAGCTGGCTCGGCGGGCGGCACGCCGACCGGATCTTCGACCGGGCCATCGTGCTGCTCTGTGAGGGTCCGACCATCGATTTGGGCTGTGGCCCAGGGCGTTTGGTCGCCGACCTCGTCCGCCGCGGGATTCCCGCACTGGGTGTCGACCAGTCCGCGACCGCGGTCGAACTGGCGCGGCGCAACGGGGCGCCTGCGCTGCGCCGCGATGTGTTCGGGGTGCTGCCCGGTCTCGGGCGCTGGCAGACCGCGTTGCTGGCCGACGGCAACATCGGCCTCGGAGGGGACCCGCGCCGCGTATTGCGCCGCGCCGCGGAGCTGCTGCGGTCCGGCGGCCGCTGCGTGGCCGAGTTCGATGCCGAAACCCAAGGGGTGCAGGCGAACATGGTGCGCCTCGAATCGTCCAGCACGGTGGGCCCGTGGTTCAGCTGGGCGTCGGTGGGCGCGGATTGCGCGGCGGCCCTGGCGGAGGAGGCCGGGCTGGTGATGACGGGTCTGCACCCGGTCGGGCGGCGGGTGCTCGCTACCTTGGCGGCGCCGTAGCGGACCGCCGTGCCCTCGCGAGCCGGACCGCGTACACCGCGGCGCTGGTCGCGAACATCGCGGCGACCAGCAGCAGCCATCGGCCGAGGAACGGTTCCTGCGTCAGGCCGGTGGCCGCGGTGTAGGTGGGCGCACCCTGCCGGAGGATGCCGGGGGCGAACACCACGAACGTGAGCGCGGTGGCGAGCGCAGGCACGCGAAGGTGGTTCAGCAGCGGCACGCGCACCGGGATGCGCCGGGAGAGGCCGAGGATCCGGTCGGCGAGCGTGTAGAGCGGGTAGAGCACCAGGTCGTGGACGACGACGGCCGCGGCGAACCACACCACGATCGACTGCCACCACGTCCGCGGATTCCACAGCGCCGCAGGGCCGAGCGTGGTGATGACGTAGCCGCACAGCGCGAAACCCGCGATCATCGTCAGCAGATGCAGCGGATGCGATCCGTACACCCTGCGGAACGTCGTCACGTCAGCCGGCCTCGAAGTCGATGGCGGCCACCCACTTGGTGTTGTGCACACCGGGCAGCGCGGGCACGATCACCCGGGCCGGGAATCCGTGGTCGAGTGAGAGTTCCGCACCGTTGACGCGCAACGCCAGCAGCGCGTCGCCGTGACCGATCTGGTTGGCCTGCAGTCTCGCCCGGCTGAAGGCCCCGCGCCGCTCGACCGACGACACCAGCGCCGACGCCGGTGCGGATACGCCCGCCAGCGCCGCGAGGTCGCGCAGGCGCACTCCGGTCCACGTCTGGGTGCTCGACCATCCCTCGACGCACGCGATCGGCAACCGGGCGGTGTGCTGGGGCAGTGCGGCCAGCGCGGCCCGGTCGAGGACGACGGGTTCTGGGCCGCCGCGCAGCGTCAACCGCCACGCCGCACCCGTCGCCGCGGTGGTGACGCCCGCGGCGCGGGCGGTGCGGTTGATCTGGAAGTCGTTGGGGCCGTCGCCGTAGGAGCGGCCGCGGGGGAGCAGCAGCGCCGCCTGCCGGGTGACCCCGCCGAGGGTCTGCCCCGCGGTGAGGACGGCCATCAGCAGCGCACCGCCGCCGACGAGCGCCAGCGCGCCGCGGCGGCTGACCGTCGGGGCGGCCGGACCCGCAGGCGTCAACCCGTCGGCGTCGGGGTGTTCGGGCCGGGTGCCTGCGCGGTCGGTGCGCAACACCGCGCGCATCGACATCGACCGCAGGCCGACGCGCATCCGCGGGATCTTGAGCGTGATGTGGACCAGGAAGCCGGCAATGAACACCCACGCCCCGAAGTAGTGGGCGGTGTAGAAGCTGAAACCGAAGATGTAGTCGTACTGGATGTTCAGCACGCCGGTGACGATCTCGAACAGAATGCCGCCGACGAGCATCAGCAGCGAAACGCGTTCCAGCAGTTGGGCCGGCGACGTCGCGGGCGGCCACACGAACAGTTTCGGGATCACCGACCAGAGCTTGGCCAGCACCACGGGGATCAGGATCAGACCCAGCCCGACGTGCACGCCCTGGGTCAGCCGGTACAGCCACGCCGGGTCGGTGGGCCAGTCGAACGTCGGCAGTTTGAGCCACCCGACGTCGGCCGGGATGGCCTGACCGAACTGCGGGCCGTAGGCGATGTAGGACAGCAGACCGGTCACCGTGACGATCGGCAGCGTCACCAGCAGCACGGCGCCCAGGACGGAGGTGAGCCACAACCCACGAAGCGGGCTTCGCCACCGGAGCGGACGCTCGGGACCCATCACTGCATTGTGCGATCCGCGCGGCCGGACGGCACGGTCTTTCAGCGTGCCGTCACCGCATTGTCAGGGAGTCAGTTGATCAACCCGGGCGACCCACCGGGCGAGGGGTGCTCGGCGTTGACGGCCGAGTCCCCGGGCCTGCGGTGACGTCCGAGCAGCAGCCCCAGCGCGATCATCGCCACCGCGAGCGCCAGGTGTAGCCAGTTGTCGGCGTCGTTGACCGGCACGAAGTTCGCGGCGCTGTGGTGATCGATGACGAGCCCGTACACGAACAGCACCGCGTACACCGCCCCACCGCCGAGCAGGTAGGCGCGGGCGGTCCTGTCGGTGCGCGCCAGCGCGATACCGGCGACGCCGAACAGCAGGTGCACGATGTTGTGCAGCACCGACACGTTGAACACACCCAGCAGCGCCGCCTCGGAGTGGTGTCCGGCGAACGTGAGCTGGTCGTAGTTCGACGTGACCCCGGGGATGAACCCGAGGAGGCCGACGAGGAGGAACACCACGCCGACCCCGAGCGCCGCGGTGCGCAGACGTCCGCGCGGAGCGGGTCGTTCCGAGGAGGTCACGGCACGGCCTTTCGTCGGCGCAGCAGGTACCGAGGGCCTACCCGGGCGGTGGCCGGGTAAACCGGCGGTCACCAGTTGGTCAGGATCAGGTGGCTGATCAACAGCGCGCCTGTGACGTTGAGCGCGAGCCACCACCGCTGCGCGCGTTCGGGCAGCAGTGCGCCGGCGGCGACCAGCCACATCGTGAACGGCAGCCAGATCCGTTCCGTCTCCGCCTTGCTCAGCCTGCTCAGATCGGCGACGACGATCGACGCCAGCGCGCCGAGCATCAGCATGTGCAGTCCGGCGCGGGCGCGGATCGCTGCGATGTCGAACACCCGGCCCAGCCCGGCGACGCTGCCGAGCCCGATCGCGCACACCACGGACGCGAAATTGGCCCAGCCCCAGTACTGGAACGGCCGGTCGTTGGCGATGCCCTGCCAGTAGCGTTCCTGCACCAGGTGATAGCCGTCGAACCACCAGAAGCCCGCGGCCACGAACACCACCGCGACGACGACCGCGGCGCCGACCGCGGGCAGTAGCGCCCGCAGCGCCGAGCGCCAGTCGGCGGCGCAGAGCAGCACTGCGATCGCAGGCAGCGCCATCAGCGCCAGGCCGTAGTTGAGGAAGATCGCCCAGCCCAGCAGCAGACCCGCCGCGACGGCGGACAGTTCGGGCACCCGCCCGCGCCGCCGCACCGCGAGCGCCAGCAGCGCGATCCCCCAGGCGGCGACGCCCGCGAAGTAACCGTCGGCCGACACCGCCACCCAGATCGCGGTCGGCGCCACCGCCACGAACGGTGCCGCGAGCCGGGCGGTGCGCTCGTCGGCCAGGGTGCGCACCGCGACCAGGATGGCCGCCGCCACGCTGGATCCAGCGAGCAGGCACAGCAGCCCCGCCCAGGTCCCGCCGCCGAGGCCGATGCGGTCCAGCCAGACGAAGGTCAGCAGGGCGCCCGGCGGGTGGCCGGACACGTGGGTGATCCAGGAGTCCGGCTGGTAGTCGAGGATCCGGTCGGCGAAGGTGCGGACCGCCTCGGGGATGTCGGTGACGGTCGGCACCTGGCGCAGGTATTCGTGGCGCGCGGTCAGCCGCCCCGCGAAGCCGCGCTGCCATCCGTCGACCATCGCCAGCGAGAACGCCCACGCCGCCGACGTCGCCCACGCCCCGAGGAGCAGTGCCCGCCAGTTCAACCGGAGCGCCAGGGCCTGACCCCAGATGACCGCCGCAAAACCCAGCACGACCGCCGGTACGGTGCCCCATCCGATGTGGGTGTCCCACCAGCCGAAGATCGGCGCGGTGTCGGCGAAGTCGCGGATGCGCTCGGGGCTCGCGTTGATCAGAGGTGTGACGATGCCGAGGTCGAGGTGGGGTACGACGAACGCCGCCACCAGGAGCGCCAGTCCGCTCGCGGCGGCGATCGTCTCTTTGCGATAGGCCCGCACCCGGACCAGCCTAGGGGCCGCGCGGCGGCGCTCGTGTGATCACCGGTTCGGCAGTTCACAGCCGGTCACCAGGGTCGGTGAAGAAACCGTGACGCGTTGACAAAGCCGCGTTACGTGCCGGACACATGCGGTCGTCAAGCTGGATGTCCAGTGCCGTCGTCCGCCGCTGCCCCTCGCCATTCGAAAAGGAGCGACGACCCATGTCCTATGTGAATCCAGCACAGTTCGTCACGAAGATGATCGACGCCGGGGAGACCAAGGCGTTCATGTCCACCCGCGACACGGTGATCCGCGCCTACATGGCCGGGGCGATCCTCGCGCTCGCCGCGGCCTTCGCGGTGACCGTCACCGTGCAGACCGGAAACGCGCTCGTCGGCGCTCTGCTGTTTCCCGTCGGGTTCTGCCTGCTGTACCTGCTCGGATTCGACTTGCTCACCGGGGTTTTCACGCTGGTGCCGCTCGCGCTGCTCGACAAGCGCCGTGGCGTGACGGTGCGGTCGATGCTGCGCAACTGGGGGCTGGTGTTCGTCGGCAACTTCGCCGGCGCGCTCACCGTCGCGCTGATGATGGCGGTGATCTTCACCTACGGATTCTCGGTCGATCCCAGCGAGGTCGGCCTCAAGCTCGGCGAGATCGGCCACAGCCGCACGGTCGGGTACGCCGAGCACGGCGCCGCCGGCATGCTGACGCTGTTCATCCGCGGTGTGCTCTGCAACTGGATGGTGTCCACCGGTGTGGTGGCGGCGATGATGTCGACGTCGGTGTCGGGCAAGGTGATCGGGATGTGGATGCCGATCATGCTGTTCTTCTACATGGGTTTCGAACACTCGGTGGTCAACATGTTCCTGTTCCCGTCCGGTCTGATGCTCGGCGGTGACTTCTCGGTGATGGACTACCTGGTCTGGAACGAGATCCCCACGGTGCTCGGCAATCTCGTCGGAGGGCTGGCCTTCGTCGGGTTGACGCTGTACGCGACGCACGCCCGCACCGGCACGGAGTGGAACCGGCCCGTCGAACCCGAGCAGTTCACGCTCCCGCTGGAGGCGCGCGCGTGACGCGGGAGCAGATCACCGCCGACATCGTCGCCGCCCGTTTGGCGAAAGGGCTGACGTGGCACCAGCTCGCCGACGCCATCGACAAACCGGTCATGTGGACCATCGCCGCGCTGCTCGGACAGCATCCGGTGCCGGTGGACTGCGGCGCAGTCGTCGTCGACATGCTCGGTCTCGACGAATCCGCGATTCCGGTGCTCGCCGCGGTCCCGATGCGCGGCGGGCTGCCCACCGCGGTGCCGACCGACCCGACCATCTACCGCTTCTACGAGGTGCTCCAGGTGTACGGCGGCGCCATCAAGGAATTCATCCACGAGGAGTTCGGCGACGGCATCATGAGCGCGATCAACTTCAGCATCGACATACAGCGCAAACCGCATGCGGCGGGCGACCGTGTGGTGGTCACCCTCGACGGCAAGTTCCTGCCGTACGACTGGACGGCCGCCGAGGGCTGACGTGCGGGGTAGCCGGGGGTGATCAGCGGCGCGCGGCGCCCAAGCCGTGGACGAGCAGCACGACGGTGTCCGCACCCGCCCGTCGGTCCTCCGAGATCCGCTGGTACTCGGGCGAATTGGCCCACCGTCGAAACTCCGCCTCGTCGGGGAACGACATGAGCACCACTTTGTCGCCGGTCCACTCGCCTTCCACGGTCTGCGGTGCTTCGTCGGCCGCCAGCAGGGTGCCGGAATACCTCGCGAACACCTCCATGAAGGCCGCCTGGTAGCGGTCATAGGCCGTGCGGTCGGTGAATCTCAACTGGGCGACGGCATAGACGGTCATCGCCGCAGAGTAGTGCCTCGGCACTAGCGTGTCGGCCGCAATTCGACACAGCACTCCCCGGCGGTGGGTGACAGGACGGCCTCGACGGCATCGCTGCCCAGCGCGTCGAGCGCACCCGTCAGGAAGGCGTGGTTGAGCTGGCACACCAGCTCGGGCATATCGCGGGCGAGCGGGTGAAAGGGGCAGTTGCGCAGCCGGATACACCGGGGCTGGTCGCGGTAGGGCTCGAACCCGTATTCGACGAGCATCTCCTCGGTCAGGCGCAGCGCGCGATCCGCGCCGATGCGTCTGCCCCGCGGACGTGGGGGCGGGGTCATCGCGGCCACGCCGCGTCGGCGGGCCACCTCCACCGCGGTCGCGCGCACCGATGCCGGCTCGTCGTCGGCGAGCACCGCGCGCGCCAGGATGTCGGCGAGGAGCTCTGGCCGGCGCGCCGGAATGCTCACCGTGAACGAGGTGTCGGCCGGTGCGTACACCTTCGGCGGCCTGCCGACACGGGCCTGCGCGGGCTCCAGGAAGCGGAAGTGCAGCAGGCCGACGTCGACGAGCTTGTCCAGGTGGAACGCGGCCAACTTGCGGGAGATGCCCACCGCCGATGCCGCTTCGTCGCGGCTCACCGGGCGCCGCTCGTTGCGAGCGAAGTCGTACAGCCGTCGGCGAATGTCCTCGCCCAGCGCCGCGATGGCGCGGATCGAGCCCGCGTGGGGAATTCGGCTGTCGTGCTCCACGCCATCACGATATCGCCAACGAAGCTGGGCGAAACGTGCTCTTGACGGCCCGGGTGGAATAAGAGAAAAATCGATTGCCTAAACCACAGCGGTGTGGAGGTGGTCGTGACAACACCACTCGAACAGGCCAAGCACCCGGTCAGCGCGATGCTGGCAGGACCCTACGGGCACCCGTTCCATCCGATCCTGGTGACGGTTCCGATCGGCGCGTGGGCGGCCAGCCTGGTCTTCGACGTCGCCTCGCACCTCGTCGACGAACCGGCCTTCCTCACCCGGGGTTCCGTGTGGCTCATCGCGATCGGCGTGCTCGGTGCTGTGGCGGCTGCGACGGTGGGCTTCCTCGATCTGATCGCGATTCCCTCGGGTACCCGGGCCCGACGCATCGGCCTGGTGCACATGACCCTGAACCTCACCGTCACCGCGCTCTACACCGCCGGCTTCGCCTGGCGGTACGCCGAGGAACCCGAGCAGGGCGCGGTCGGGATCGGACCGCTGGCACTGTCGGCGGTCAGCTTCGCGGCGCTCGCCGTCTCGGGCTATCTGGGCGGAATGCTGTCCTACCGGTTCGGCGTGCGCGTCGCCGACGAATCGACGCAGGCAACCGGATTCGAGAGAACGGAGCGACAAGCAGAGGGAGGAAGACCATGGGTATCGCGTCACTGATCGCGTGGATCCTGACCGCGGGTGGCGGCGCCTTCATGCTCGCCAAATGGGTGGGCGGCGGCGGCCATCGCGACCGCACCAGAACCCATCTGCCGCCCGCCGTGGTGTTCGGCCACTTCGCGCTTGCGGCGCTGGGTCTGGTGCTCTGGATCGTGTACGTCTTCTCCGACAACCATCCGATCGGCTGGGTGGCGCTGGCCCTGCTGATCCCGGTGGCCGCACTCGGTGTCGTGATGGTGCTGCGCTGGCTGCCGGTGCATCGAGCCCAGCCTCAGCCGGTCGGCGGGCAGTCGTCGGCGCCCCAGGATGCACCTGAGCGGTCGTTCCCGGTTGCGGTGGTGCTCGGACACGGGGTGCTCGCGGTGGCCACCGTGGTGCTCGGGTTGCTCGCGATCCTCGAGATCGGCGGCTGACTCCCGATCAGTACAGCTGCTTGCGCATGTTCTGCTCGGAGTAGTACTCCTCGAGCTCGGCGTCGGTCAGATCCGGTTTGAACGCCTTGGCGAGCTGGGCCAGGCTCGGCACCGCGGTCGGGTTCCACGATTCGGGCTTCCACGCCTTGGCGCGCAGAAAAGCCTTTGCGCAGTGGAAGAACGCCTCCTCGACATCGATCTCCAGGGCGAGGATCGGACGTTTGCCGTCGACGATCATGGCGTCGAAGTAGTCGGCGTCGGCCAGCACGCGGGCGCTGCCGTTGATGCGCAGGGTGTCGCCGCGGCCGGGAATCACGAACACCGTGCCGACGCGTGGCCGCTCCAGCACGTTGAGGTAGCCGTCGACGCGTTTGTTGCCCGGCCGTTCCGGGATCGCGATCGTCCGGTCGTCGATGACGTGGACGAACCCGGGCGGATCCCCCTTCGGGGACACGTCGACCCGGCCCTGGGCGTCGGTGGTCGCCACGAAGCCCAGCGACGCCGCGCGCAGCCAGTCCTGCTGCGCCGCCGACAGCCTCGGGCTGACCTTGTTCGCGACGTAGCTGTTCGGGTGGCCGACGATCGCGCGGAGCTCGTCGACGGTCATCACTTCACGGCGCATACCGCCATCATGCCGCTCTAGCCGAATCGCGCGCTCAGCGCGCGGCGGTCCACCTTGCCGATCCCTCGCCGCGGCACCTCGTCCACCACATGCACCTCCCGCGGGGCCGCGGTGGCGTCGAGTTCTTCCGCGACATGCGCCCGCAGCTCCGCCACCGTCGGCGCCGAGGCGCCGGGCGCGACGACGATCGCGGCCACCACCCGCTGCCCCAGCCGTTCGTCGGCCACTCCGAACACCGCACAGTCGGCGATCGCCGGGTGGCGCGACAGCACCGCCTCGACGAGCGGCGGCATGACCGTCAGCCCGCCGGTGCTGATCGCATCGTCGGCACGGCCGAGCACGCGCAGCACGCCACCGTCCAATGCGCCGACGTCGTCGGTGCGGAACCAGCCGGGCTCGGCGAACGGATCCGGCTGCACGGGGTTGCGGTAGCCCTTCGCCAGCGTCGGCCCGCCGAGCAGGACCCGCGATCGGTCGAGGCGCACCCGCACGCCGTCCAACGGGACTCCGTCGTAGACGCAACCGCCGGCGGTCTCACTCATCCCGTACGTACGGACCACGGAAATCCCTGCTGCCAAGGCTCTTTCGGCAAGTCCGGGTGGTATCGGACCGCCGCCGATCAGCACCGCGTCGAACGTGGCCAGCGCCGCGGTGGCATCCGGCGAGCGCAGCACCTTGTCCAGCTGCACACTCACCAGCGATACGTAACGCCGTCCCGATCCCATGACCGCCGCGGCGGACACCAGTTCGTCGGGGCCGAATCCGGCCGCCACCGCGACGGGTCGTTCACCGGCCACCACACTGCGCACCAGCACCTGCAGTCCGGCGATGTGGTGGGCGGGCAGCGCCAACAGCCACCTCCCGGCGCCACCCAGCCGCCGGTGCGTCGCGTCCGCGCTGGCGGTCAGCGCCGCGGCGGTCAGCATCGCGCCCTTCGGCGTCCCGGTGGTGCCCGAGGTCGGAACCACGAAGGCGACGTCGTCGGCGATCGGTGCCCCCACCCGCAACGCGTCACCCAACCGGGCGCTCTCGTCGGCGTCGGCGGCCGGGGTGGGCAACAGCGCCGGACCGCGGCCGGCGACCACGTCCTCGACGACCGACAGCACCTCGAGCGCCGCGGCGCCGGACGGGACGGCCACGGCGCGCAGGACGGCTACCCGTCCTCCTCGGGGTCACGCCGGTCGTCCAGCGGCCAGCTGCGGGAGGCGAGGCGGGCGCGCACCCGCTCGACGTCGGCGGGGGTGGGCATGTCGTCGGTGATCGAGGTGATCATCACCGCGATGTCGACGTGGTCGAATTCGCCGCGGTCCATCAAGGTGTGCGCCACGGCCGCCACCTCGTCGTCGGTCAGCCGCCTGCGCAGCAGCGCGAGCAGGGGCACCCGGTCCGGCCCCGGCACGCCCTCGGGGTAGCCGGCCGTGATCCACGCGACGATCCTGGCTAGGAAATTGGGCACTTGCGTCACTTTCCCGGGCACCCGCTGAAACCGTGTGCCCGCAGGCAGTCGATGTTAGCGCCGGACGCCGGCCGGCGTCGTCCGGCCAACGGGGCCTGCATGCCGGATGAACAGTTGGTGAACACCCCCGATTTCCCGGCAAAAGCCCAGGACACGCTGGAATTCGCGGCAGCCTGATTTTGGTTACGTGGGTCATGGCACAGCAGAATGAGGCCTCGTGAGTTCCGAGTTGATCATCTTGGTGCTGCTCATCGCGACAGCACTGGCCTTCGACTTCACCAACGGTTTCCACGACACCGGAAACGCGATGGCCACGTCGATCGCCACCGGCGCGCTGAAGCCCAAGACGGCGGTGCTGCTGGCCGGGGTGCTCAACCTCGTCGGCGCCTTCCTCTCGGTCGAGGTCGCCCTGACGGTCACCACCTCGGTGCTCAAGATCCAGGACAGTAAGACCGGTTCGCTGCTGCCCAATATCGACGCGTCGACCGGGCTGACCATCATCTTCGCCGGCCTCATCGGCGGCATCCTGTGGAACCTGCTGACGTGGCTGTTCGGCATTCCGTCGAGTTCATCGCACGCGCTGTTCGGCGGGTTGATCGGCGCGGGCCTGGCCGCCATCGGCCTGGCCGGCGTCAACTGGTCGGGCGTCACCCAGAAGGTGCTGATCCCCGCGATCGCCGCCCCGGTCATCGCGGGCCTGGTCGCCGCCTGCGGCACCTGGCTGGTCTACCGCATCACCCGCAAGGTCATGCGAAACCGGCGCGAAGCCGGCTTCCGCTGGGGCCAGATCGCCACGGCCTCGCTGGTCGCGCTGTCGCACGGCACCAACGACGCGCAGAAGACGATGGGCGTCATCGCGCTCGCGCTGATCACCACCGGTCATCTGACCGGCAACGTCGCCGAGGACGGGCTGCCGTTCTGGATCATCGCCAGCTGCGCGCTGGCCATCGGCCTGGGCACCTACCTCGGGGGCTGGCGCGTCATCCGCACGCTCGGCAAGGGTCTGGTGGAGATCGAGTCCCCGCAGGGCCTGGCCGCCGAGGCGTCCTCGGCCGCGATCATCCTCAGCTCCAGTGCCGCCGGGATGGCGCTGTCCACCACGCACGTCGCGACGGGGTCGATCCTCGGCAGCGGGGTCGGCAAGCCGGGCGCGCAGGTGCGCTGGGCGGTCGCCGGCCGCATGGCGGTGGCCTGGTTGGTGACGCTGCCCGCCGCGGGCCTCGTCGGCGCGCTCGCCTTCTGGCTCTCCGACACCGTGGCCGGCTTGACCACCCAACTCGCGGGCGACGGCCTGATCTTCCTCATCCTGGTCGGCGTCTCGTTCGCCATGTGGTGGCGGGCCCAGCAGCAGAAGGTCGACCACAGCAACGTCAACGCCGACTGGGACGCGTCCACCAATTCCGTGGTGCCCGTCGAACTCCGGGAAACGACCAAAGACGTCGCGGCCGTCTGACCCTTTCGAGAAACGACGAAGGACATTGGGAATGGTTCACCTCGAGAGCATCCTGCGGGTGCTGGTCATCGGTCTGATCCTCGGTGCGGGTCTGCCCGCGGTGTTCGCCTACGGGCTGGTGGCCTACTCCGCCGGGTCGGGCGGCGTCGACGAGGACGGCACCACCCACGCCCCGAACCCCGCGCTGAAGTACCTCGGCGTGGCGCTGTTCACGATCGTCGCCGCGGTGATCCTGCTGGCGCTGCTGTGGATCACCAGGTCGACGATCGAGCACCACTTGGGTGTCAACCTGTTCCCGTTCGCCAAGTGAGGTCGTGGTGATGACAGAGAACGCCGGCGTCATGGACAAGGTGCTGACGTGGTTGCGCGACGGCTACCCCCAGGGTGTGCCGCCGAAGGACTACTTCCCGCTGCTGGCGCTGCTGAAGCGGTCGCTCACCGAGGAGGAAGTGGTCAGGGCCGCGCAGTCGATCCTGCGCTCGACCGACGCCGACACCGTCACCGAGGACGAGATCCGCGCCGCGGTGCACGAGGTGATCGCCAAGGAGCCCAATCCCGAAGAGGTCCATCAGGTCGCGGCGCGCTTGGCGTCGGTGGGCTGGCCGCTGGCCGCGCCCGTGCGCTGACCGCTGTCAGCCGCGGGTGTCGCGGCGCAGCGGATGGTCGTCGGGCACCTGCACGAAGATCAGCGTGACGCCGTCGGGATCGGTCACGTGCATCTCGTGCAGTCCCCACGGCTCCTGTCTGGCGTCCCTGGCGATCTCGAGCCCGCGTCCGCGGAACTCGTCCTGTACGGCGTAAACGTCGCGCACCTGAAGCCACAGCGCCCCCGGAAACGGTCCGCTCGCATGGTCGGTGCCGCCGTGTCCGGACAGTTCGATCAGCGACTGACCCGCGTAGAACACGGTGCCCCCGCCGTACTCACGGGCGATCGCGAGCATGAGCTCGTCGCGATAGAAGCGCAGCGACCGCTGGTAGTCCTTCGGCCGGAACAGCACTCGACTGGCCAGGATCTCCATGGCCACTGTCTATCACGGCGCTCAGCGCCCCGGCTGCACCTGCTGGCGTTTGACGATCGCGTTGAACCAGGTCGGCGCCAGCGAGTCGACGGCCCGCGCGGTGACCGCCATCCGCGGCGCGATACGCACCGGCCGGTGGCGCGCGGCGTCGACCATCCAGTCGGCCGCCTCCTGTGCGCTGAGCCCGGGCACCCCGTCGTAGGCCCGCGTCGGCGCGATCATCGGTGTCTTCACCAGCGGGTAGTACAGCGTCGTCGAGTGCACGCCCTTGGCCGCCCATTCGGTCTCGATGACGCGGCTCACCGCCGACAGCGCGGCCTTGGAGGCGTTGTAGACCGCGAACAGCGGCGACGCCTCGCTGAACACACCCCACGTCGCGACGTTGATGATGTGGCCGTCACCGCGTTCGATCATGGCGGGCGCCAGACCACGGATGAGCCGAAGCGGGGAGTAGTAGTTGAGCGTCATGGTCCGCTCGACGTCGTGCCAGCGGTCCAGCGATTCGGCCAGCGGGCGGCGAATCGACTTGCCTGCGTTGTTGATCAGGATGTCGATCCCGCCGAACTGCGCCTCGACGTCGGCCACCAGCGCGTCGACCGCGTCGAGGTCCGACAGGTCGCAGGCGCGGGCCGTGGCGTTCCCGCCGGCCGTCGTGATCCGTTCGACGAGCGCGTCGAGCAGGTCCTGGCGGCGGGCCACCGCGACGACCGTGGCGCCCCGGCGGGCGAACTTCTCCGCGGCGGCCGCGCCGATTCCCGAGGAGGCGCCGGTCAGCAGAATGCGTTTGCCCGCGAGTTCGACGTTGGCGCGCGGCTGCAGGAACTGCTCGGCCATCGAGGGCCGCATGCTGGTCAGCATCAGGCTGTCGGACAGGCGGCGCAGCGGGTTCTTGCTCACTCCGGGAGTCTAGAGACTGAGCGATTTGTGCACGATTTCGAGCGGTGAGCGCGCGAAATCGTGCACAAATCGCCGGTCAGAAGTAGCGGGGGAACGCCGACCAGTCCGGGTCGCGCTTCTCGAGGAACGCGTCGCGGCCCTCGACGGCCTCGTCGGTCATGTAGGCCAGCCGCGTCGCCTCGCCGGCGAACACCTGCTGACCGACCAGCCCGTCGTCGATGAGGTTGAACGAGAACTTCAGCATGCGCACGGCCTGCGGTGACTTGCCGTTGATCTCGGCGGCCCACTGCAGCGCCTCGGATTCGAGGTCGGCGTGGTCGACGACAGCGTTCACCGCGCCCATCGCGTGCATCTGCTCGGCGTCGTAGGCGCGGCCGAGGAAGAAGATCTCGCGGGCGAACTTCTGACCGGTCTGGCGGGCGAGGTAGGCGCTGCCGAAGCCGCCGTCGAAGCTGCCGACGTCGGCGTCGGTCTGCTTGAACCGGGCGTGCTGACGGCTGGCCAGCGTCAGGTCGCAGGTGACGTGCAGGCTGTGCCCGCCGCCGGCGGCCCAGCCGTTGACCAGGCAGATGACAACCTTCGGCATGAAGCGGATCAGCCGCTGCACCTCGAGGATGTGCAGCCGCCCGGCCTGGGCGGGGTCGATGGTGTCGGCGGTCTCGCCGGAGGCGTACTGGTAGCCGGTGCGCCCGCGGATGCGCTGGTCACCGCCCGAGCAGAACGCCCAGCCGCCGTCCTTGGCCGACGGGCCGTTGCCGGTCAGCAGCACCACGCCGACGTCGGACGACATCCGGGCGTGGTCGAGTACGCGGTACAACTCGTCGACGGTGTGCGGGCGGAAGGCGTTGCGCACCTCGGGCCGGTCGAACGCCACCCGCACGGTCGGCTGCGGGGTGCCGTCGACGACGTGGCGGTGATAGGTGATGTCGGTCAGATCGAACCCGGCAACCGGCTGCCACACCGACGGGTCGAACGGGTTGTCGCTCATGGCTGGAGAACCTACGTGATCGGGTCGAAGCGGAACACGGCGCAGCGGCCGGCCAGCGCCTCGAACTCGTCGGGGGTCGCGTCGGTGACCAGTCCGGCGTTCTTCATGAAGTCGACGCCGGTCGGCACCAGGGTGGGGAATTCGCGCAACAACGGCCGGGCCTCCTCGGCGGACATCTCCACCATGCGCACCCGCTCGCTGCGCCGATTCTGCGTCAGGGTCACCTCGGGGTTGGCGCGGGCGTTGCGCACCCAGTCCGCGCCCGGAAAGCCGCCCACCACATAGCGTTTCGCGTCGACGTACATCGGCGTGATCGGGGTGGCGCGCGGTTGCCCGCTCTTGCGGCCGATGACGGTCAGGATCAGCGGCCCCTGCTTGCCGAAGATCGGCAACCCGATCTTCGCCGAGGCGATCACGACCTTGTTCATCGGCTTGAGCCACCACGGCGGCCGGATGCGTTCCTCGGGCATATCCCTCCTAGACCTCAATTCCGACGCGTGTCAACGCTTCGCGCAGCCCGGTGGTGCGCTGCGCGGTGGGCAGGGGGTCGACGAGCACGAACCGGCAGCCCACGTCGCGCGCGCCGCCGTCGGCCTCGTCGCTGTCACCGACCATCACCGCGTCGGAGGCGTCGACGCCCAGCCGGGTCAGCGCGGTCGTGAAGATCTCGGGGGCCGGTTTGGTGGCGCCGACTTCGAACGACAGCACGAACTCGTCGACGTCGTCCTCGGCGCCGATCGCCGCGAACGCCGGCCGGACGTCGAACGCGATGTTGGACACCACCGCGGTCTTGATACCCCGGTGGCGCAGCCCGGCCAGCACGTCGGCGGTGTCGGGATATGCCGTCCACGACGACGGATCGATGACCCGCCGGTAGAGCTGCTCGGCGTGATGGTCGGCAAGTCCGGACTCCCGCAGCACGTGCAGGTAGGCCTCACGATGCAGATGTGGCGCGAGATCGCGGTTGACCCAGGCGTGGTCGGCCTCGGGTGTCATCTCCACCGAGCGCCCGGTCGGCGCGGTGAGGCGACGCAGCAACTCGGCCTGGACGTGTGCGTCGATCTCCTGGTTGTCGACCTCGATGCCGGTGAACCAGCTGTCGTCCTCCTCGAGACGGAAGAGCGTTCCGGAGAAGTCGAATAGCGCCGCTCGTACAGTCATCCCCGCCATGGTGCCACGTCACCGTCTCCGCATGCGGGCGGCTTTGTCGGCCAACACCTCTCGTTCACGGTCGTTGTCGGTGAGTGCGGCGGCCCGCTCGAATTGCGCGGCGGCTTCCTCGGTGCGGCCGAGGCGGGACAACAGTTCGCCGCGCACGCTGGGCAGCAGGTAGGAGTCCGCGAGCCCGTCGAGGCCGTCGACGATGTCCAGTGCCCGCTGCGGCCCGGAATCCATCGCGACGGCGACGGCGCGGTTGAGTTCGACGACCGGTGACGGGGCGATCTGCAGGAGCGCGTCGTAGATCGTCACGATGCGGTGCCAGTCGGTCTCCGCGGTCGACGGCGCGGTCGCGTGGCATTCGGCGAGCGCGGCCTGCAGCGCGTAGGGGCCCCAGCCGGTGCCGCGCCGCTCGATGGCCGTGGCCGCGCGGTGCAGTGCCGCGACCCCGCGGCCGATCTGCGCGCGGTCCCACTTCGCGCGGTCCTGGTCCTCGAGCAGGATCGGGCGGCCGTCGGCGTCGGTGCGCGCGGCGAACCGCGACGTCTGGAACTCCATCAGCGCGACGAGTCCGTGCGCCTCGGGCTCGTCGGGCACCAGCGCCGCGAGGACGCGGCCCAGACGCAACGCCTCGCGGCAGAGTTCGTCGCGGATCCAGCGCTGTCCGAACGACGCCGAGTAGCCCTCGTTGTAGATGAGGTAGACGACGCTCAGCACCGCGGACAGGCGGTGCGGATACTCATCGCGCGGTGGCACCTCGAACGGCACCTGCGCCTCGGCCAGCGTCTTCTTGGCCCGCACGATGCGTTGTGCCACAGTCGCTTTGGAGGTGAGGAAGGCGCGCGCGATCTCCTCGGTGGTCAGCCCGCCGACGATCCGCAGCGTCAGGGCGATCTGGTTCTCCCGGGACAGCACGGGGTGGGCCGCGACGAAGATCAGCCGCAGCACGTCGTCGTCGATGTGGTCGGGGTCCCATGCCGGTTCGTCGAGATGGGTCTCCAGGTCACGGGCCAGTTCGGTGTACTTGGCGCCCAGGGTGTCCTGCCGCCGCCAGTGGTCGATCGCCTTGCGTTTGGCGACGGTGGTCAGCCAGGCGCCGGGGTTGCGCGGCACCCCGGCCGACGGCCACTGGGTGAGTGCGTCGACGAGGGCGTCGGCGGCGAGGTCCTCGGCCATGCCGACGTCGCCGACGGCGCGGGTGAGGGTGGCGACGATCTTCGCGGCCTCCATCCGCCACACCGCGTCGACGGTCTCGCGAACTCCGGTGTCCACAACCGCCACGCTAGCGGTCACTGCTCGCTGGGCGGGCACTGCGACGCGTTCGCCCACCTCGGTCACGCCGAGTGGGGCTGATCCATCTCCCCTTCGGGAGGCTGGTCCCGCCAGTCGCTCAACGGGATCCGTCGATCCAGGATGTCGTCGGCCACATCGGTGACTCGCAGATCGTGCGCGAACGCGTACGCCCGCATCATGACCAGCACCTGACTGATCGACACCCCCACTTGCTCGGAGACGACGCGGGCGGCGTCGTGCACATGCGAGCGAGTGAACGGGTCGGCTTCGGACAGGGCGGACAGGGCGGCGCCGTCGAGGTTCTCTACGTCGACGGGCCGATGTGACCAGCGCGCATACGTCGCACCGATGACAGCGCCGATGGCTGCGGCACATCCCAGCGCGGCGTCGTATTCATCCGTTGACAACCCGAGCGCCTCACGCCGATACAGCTCCAGCACTCCCACGGCGTGCGACCCGACGCTCACCGGGAACGAGAACACCGCGTTGACGCCGAGACGGGCCGCTTCGCGACAGAACATGGCCCAGCGGTCGTCGTGGGCGGAGTCGGTGATGCATTGCGGTAGGCCGGTGGCATAGCTGGCCAGACACGGCCCTTCACCGAGCGCGAACTGCACTTCATCGAGGCGCTGGGCGAGGCCGTCGGTGGCGAACACCAGCTCGCGGCTGTTTCGGGAGTCCGACAGCAGGATCAAGCTGACACCGTCGGCCCGCGTCCACGCGACGGCGCTGTCACAGAAGGGCGCGGTCGCGGCGAACAGCGACGCGGGTTCGTCGCGCCAGACGCTGTCCGCGTCGTCATCGCCGGCCCACCGCTCCGCCATGGTTACCTTCCCGACGACGGTGCCGTGCTGGCTGGTTTCCGAGGTCTGGCCTCTATCTACCCCGCGCCGGCGCCGCGGAATCTGGCGAAAGTCTGACGGATGGAAACGTCAGCCCACCGCCCGCGACGCGCCTTCCCAGAACCGCGCCCGCACCGCCTTCTTGTCCGGTTTGCCCAGCCCGGTCAGCGGCAGCGCGTCGACCACGACGACCTGTTTGGGGGTGTGCACCGAGCCCTTGCGTTCCTTGACGGATGCCTGGATCTCGGCGGTCATCGTCGCCACCGCGTCCTCGTCGGAGCCGGCGTCGTCGCGGAGCACCACCACCGCGGTGACCGCCTCACCCCACTTCTCGTCGGGGGCGCCGACCACGCACACCTGCGCGACCGCGGGATGTTCGGCGATGACGTCCTCGACCTCGCGCGGGAACACGTTGAACCCGCCGGTGACGATCATGTCCTTGACCCGGTCGACGATGAACCAGAAGCCGTCCTCGTCTTCGCGGGCCATGTCGCCGGTGTGCAGCCAACCGTCCTTGAACGTCTCGGCGGTGGCTTCCGGCAGACCCCAGTAGCCGCCGGCCAGCAGCGGGCCGCTGACACAGATCTCGCCGGCCTCACCCTGCGGTACCGGCTTGCCGTCCTCACCGAGGAGGGCGGTGCGCGCGAACAGCGTCGGCCGCCCGCATGAGGACAGCCTCTTCTCGTCGTGGTCGGCCTTCGACAGGTAGGAGATCGCCATCGGCGCCTCGGACTGTCCGTAGTTCTGCGCGAAGATCTTGCCGAACCGTTCGATGGCCTCGGCCAGCCGCACGGGGTTGATCGCCGAGGCGCCGTAGTACACCGTCTCCAGCGACGACAGGTCGCGGGTGCGCGAATCCGGGTGGTCCATCAGCGCATACAGCATCGACGGCACCACGAACGTCGCGGTGATCCGCTGCTCCTCGATGGTCTTGAGCACCTCGCCCGGGTCGAACTTGCTCATCACGTACATCTGCCCGCCCTTGATCACCGTCGGCAGGAAGTACGCGGCGCCCGCGTGGGACAGCGGTGTCACCATCAGGAACTTCGGGTTCTCCGGCCAGTCCCACTCGGCGAGCTGGATCTGGGTCATGGTCGTGGTGGCCTGGCTGGTCATGATGACGCCCTTGGGCTTACCGGTCGTGCCGCCGGTGTAGGTGAGCCCGGTGATGTGGTCGGGTGCCAGGTCCGCGGCGACGAGCGGGCGCGGGGAGTACTTGTCGGCCTCGGCGTTGAGGTCGACGACCTTGGCGCCGGATTCTGCGAGTTCGGCGGGGACGGGGCCGATGGTGAGGATCTGCTCCAGCGAGTCCACCTTCGAGAGCAGACCCAGCGCCCGCTCGGTGAACATCGGGTTGGGGTCGATGATCAGCGAGGTGACGCCTGCGTCGCTCAAAATGTAGGCGTGGTCGTCCAGCGAGCCGAGAGGGTGTAGTGCCGTGCGCCGGTATCCCTGGGTCTGCCCGGCGCCGACGATCATCAGCACCTCGGGCCGGTTCAGCGAGAGCAGACCGACCGCGGCGCCGGTGCCGGCACCGACCGCCTCGAAGGCCTGAATGTACTGGCTGATGCGGTCGGCGAGCTGTCCGCCGGTGAGCGTGGTGTCCCCGAGAAACAGCAGCGGCTTGTCGCGATGGCGCTTCAGCGCGCCGGCGAGCAGGTGTCCGGAGTGGATGGGGTGGCGCAGCAGATCGTCACTCATGGGCCTAAGACTAGAACGTGTTCCAACTTTGTAGCCAGACCCCGCCTGGAACGGGCTGAAGTCATCGCTCCGAACGCCGCATGGCCGACGCGGACGCCCGGGTCCCTGCCGTACGCACGGCGGCCGTGATGGGTTTGCCGAATTCCTTGCCGATCCGCTAAGTGAATGTGCATACTCATCCCCGACGGGGCGGGGAGTTCGCGGCTTGACGGGTCGTTGAAAGAGCTGCCGAGTCAATATTCGCCGTTATGACGCGTTTAACCTGCATCGATTGACGTCGGGGCGGACGCTGCGGCACGAGCGCGAAGGCATTATGTGAATACCAATTCGCAGCCAGAGAGGGCGGACGACGGGGTGGCGGTGATCGCCGACTGGGCCGGCGGCTACGTTCGGCGCCACCCCCTGGCGTCGCTGGCGACCGTTGGTGACCAGTTCGTCCTCGGCGTGCGGACCGTCCAGTTCTTCGTCATCGACCTCCTCACCGGGCGGTTCCAATTCCAGGAGTTCGTCCGGCAGGGCGCGTTCATGGCAGGCACCGCAGTGCTGCCCACAGTCCTGGTCGCGCTGCCGATCGGCGTCACGCTCTCCATCCAGTTCGCCCTGCTCGCTGGGCAGGTCGGGGCGACCTCGCTCGCCGGCGCCGCGAGCGGACTCGCGGTCATCCGACAGGCGGCGTCGCTGACCGCGGCGATCCTCATGGCCGCCGCCGTCGGCTCTGCGATCACCGCTGATCTCGGCTCCCGGAAGATGCGGGAGGAGACCGATGCGATGGAGGTCATGGGTGTCTCGGTGATCCGGCGCCTGGTGGTTCCGCGGTTCGCCGCCGCCGTCATGGTCGGTGTGGCGCTGACGGGCGTGGTCTGTTTCGTCGGCTTCCTCGCGAGCTACTTGTTCAACGTCTATTTCCAGAGCGGGGCGCCCGGCAGCTTTGTCGCCACCTTCGCCTCCTTTGCGACCACCGGCGACATGATCGTGGCGCTGGTCAAGGCCGTCATCTTCGGGGCCATCGTCGCGGTCGTCTCGTGCCAGAAGGGGCTGGCCACCCGGGGCGGGCCGACCGGGGTGGCGAACTCGGTCAACGCCGCCGTCGTCGAGTCCATCCTGGTGCTGATGGTCGTCAACGTCGCGATCAGTCAGCTCTACATCATGATGTTCCCGCGAGTGGGGTTGTGACACATGGCCGTATCGACGTTCGCACCGACCCTGGTCGCCCCCGCGCTCCGGGTGTACCGCAGGGCCTCCGCACCGATCGTGCGGCTCGGCCACATGCTCGTCTTCTTCGTCCGGGCGGTGCAGGGAGTGCCGGTCGCGCTTCGCCAGTACCGTACCGAGTTCGTCCGCCTGCTGTCCGACATCGCTTGGGGTAATGGCTCGTTGGTCGTCGGCGGCGGTACCGCGGGGGTGGCCGTCGTACTCGGCATCACCGTCGGCGCGCTGGTGGGGATCGAGGGGTACAACTTCCTCGACCTGCTCGGGCTCGGACCCGCCACCGGGATCATCTCGTCACTGGTGAACACCCGCGAGCTCGCGCCGATCGCCGCGTCTCTGGCCTTTGCGACCCAGGCCGGGTGCCGGTTCACCGCGCAGCTCGGGTCGATGCGCATCGCCGAGGAGATCGACGCGCTGGAATCGCTTGGCATCCGGCCGGTCCCGTACTTGGTCACCACCCGGTTGATGGCGTCGGTGATCGCGGTGATTCCGCTCTACGTCGCCTGTCTCGCCGTGAGCTACCTGACCACCCAGTTCGTCGTCCAGATCATCAGCGGTGGCTCCACCGGCTCTTATCTGCACTACTTCACCCTCATGCTGGCAGGCCGCGACATCCTGTATTCCGTTGTCAAGACGGTCATCTTCGTGTGGATCGCCTCGACGGTCCAGTGCTACTACGGGTTCTACGCGACCGGCGGCCCGGTCGGCGTGGGAGTGGCTGCCGGACACGCGATGCGCGCCAGCATCACCGTCGTGATCATGGTCAACATGCTCCTGACCATGGCGTTGTGGTCGGTTGACGCCGGCGCGAGGTTCGGGGGCTGACGTGGCGAACTCCTTCGAACTGGACGGGCGCGGTCCCACCGACCGGCAACTGCTCGCCTGCGGGGCCGCACTGCTGGTCGTCGTCGCCCTCGTCTCGGCTGCATTGCTGGTCAAGTCGACGGGGCGGCTGGACGCCCACGTGCGTGTCGTCGCGGCGTTGGTCAACGTCGGTGACGGCTTGCCGCAACGGTCCGACGTCAAATATCACGGCGTGCTGGTCGGCGCGGTCACCGGTGTGACCCCCGCCCAGTACGGTGACCCGAACTTCGTGCACATCGATCTCAAACCCGAATTCGCGGCGTCGATCCCAGCGGGTGTGACCGCCCGTGTGGTGCCGAGCAACGTGTTCGCGGTGTCGTCGGTGCAACTGGTCGACCGCTCCGGCGGTCCGGCCATCGCGCCGGGCGCGCACATCCCCGAGGACACCGAACTGCCGACCGTGCTGTTCCAGACCACGATCAGCAAGCTGCGCGACATCCTCGCCGCAACCGGACGCGGCCGCGAAGACGACACCGTGGGCATCCTCGCCGCGGTGAACGCCGCCACACAGGGCCGTCGTGCCGAATTGCTCACCGGCGGTGCGCAGCTCAACCGGATCGTCGACGAGCTGGACCGCATCGTGGCCACCGAACCCGGCCCCACCACGGTCTCGGCCCTTGTCGACGCCACCCGCGGCCTGCAGCAGACAGCGCCGGAGTTGGTGGACGCACTGCACCAGGCGGTCGCCCCCATGCAGACGCTCGTCGAGCAGAGCGCGCAACTCACCACGCTCGTCAACGGCGGGATCCACACGGTCGGCAACACCCACACGGCGCTGGGCAATCACACCGACCGCATGGTGCGCATCACCCACGAGCTCACGCCCGTGCTCGGCAGCCTGGCCGACACCTCACGCCACTGGGTTCCTGCTTTCGTCAAGCTCAACGACCTGTCACGCAAGTTCTTCGACGAGGTGTGGATCCCCGAGCAGGACATCGGCAACATGCGCGTCAACCTGTCCTTCACGCCGACGTACTCCTACACCAGGGCGGACTGCCCGCAGTACGCCGGTCTCAAAGGGCCCAGCTGTTACACCGCCCCCCTGGTGCCGACGCGCGCCGAACTGCCGGACGTCCTGCTTCCGCAGAACTACCAGCCTCCCGCCGATCTGCGCCCTCCGCCCGGGACGGAGGTCGGCCCGAACGGCAACCTGGTCGCGGTGGGGCCGCCTCTGGTGAACCCGAATCCCGATCTGCGGGACCCGAATCCGCCGTTGCCGCCGTGGATGGCTCCCTCACCGCCGGTACCGGGGACGGCGAATCCCGCGCTGACCCCGGTGCCGCCTCCGCCGGTTCCGCTGTCTCCGCCGGCACCTGTCGCGCCCCGCCCCGGTGACCTGTTGCCCGCGGAGGCCGCACCCGCCGCCTTCGGCGGCAACGTCGGACCGGTCGGCAGCCGATACGAACTCGACCAACTCGGGTTGATCACCGGCGGCCGCGCCACGGTGGCCACTCAGCTGCTGCTGGGCCCGGTCGCGCGGGGCACCACGGTCAGTGAGGAGCAGCAATGAAATACCGCGGTGCGCTGGTGGGTCTGTCGCTCTTCATGGTCGTCGCCGTCACCTTGACCTGGCTGGTGTATGTCACGCTCCGGCGCGACGTGGCGGGGTCAACGGTGGCGTACGAGGCGATGTTCACCGACGTGTTCGGTCTGCGTGAGGGCGACGACGTCCGGATGGCCGGGGTACGCGTCGGCCGTGTCGAGACGATCGAACTGCAGGGCGGGCTCGCCAAGGTCGCGTTCGTGGTGCAGAGCGACCAGCAGCTGCTGGGTACCACGGTGGCATCGGTGACCTACCAGAACATCGTGGGACAGCGGTATCTCGGCCTGTCCCTCGGCAAGACGGGCGATCCCGTTGTACTGCAAGCGGGTTCGGTGATCCCGCTGGAACGGTCGGAGCCCTCGTTCGACGTGACGACACTGCTCAACGGATACGAGCCGTTGTTCAGCCTGCTCAACCCGCGCGACGCCGACAACCTGACCAAGGGCGTGATCCAGTCACTGCAGGGCGACGAGGGATCGATCGCCGCCCTGGTCAACCAGACCTCGCAGTTGACAGCGTCTTTCGCCGGCCGCGACGACGAACTCGGCGCGGTGATCACCGACCTGAACGCGGTGATGGGGAACCTCGCGCGCTACAACGACAGCCTCGATCAGGTGCTCACGCAGGCGCAGTCGGCGGTGACGACGTTCAACGGCAGGCGCCAGGAGTTGGTGGATGCGACGGGTTCGATGTCGCGGGTCGTGCGTCAGCTGTCGGTCATCACCGACGAGGTCTACCCGTCGCTGAACCAACTCGTCACCCGGGAACCCGGTTTC
Organism: Mycolicibacterium litorale; assembly: GCF_010731695.1. Taxonomy (NCBI): domain Bacteria; kingdom Bacillati; phylum Actinomycetota; class Actinomycetes; order Mycobacteriales; family Mycobacteriaceae; genus Mycobacterium; species Mycolicibacterium litorale. Next base: position 3,591,160 of record NZ_AP022586.1, on the reverse strand, counting down.
GCGCAGCACATGGTCGGCATCGAGCCGCAGCTGGCTTTCACCGGTGCCAATCTGCCGCTGCTGCTCAAAGGCTTCGCCCGCATCACCGGTGAAGGCGCCTACGCGAACGCCTACGCCTGTGACCTCAATGCCACCGGTTTCTTCCCCGGACTCAACGATGTCGTGCCGATCGTCGTCGACGCCGCCACCCCCGGCAACGATGCCCGCTACACCCCGAAGTGCAGGAACATGGCGAATGGCTGATGAGAAGAGAGTGGGCCGGCAACGGCTGGAGTCCTACCACGCGGCATGGCTGGGAACTGCGGCCATCGCCGTGGTCGTGGTGCTGATCGGGGCGATGCTGCTGGTCAAGTCGACCAACGCCGGCTACCGCACCTATACGGCGCAATTCCTGCAGGCCGCTGCGCTGCGGCCGGGCAACCCGGTGACCGTGGCCGGAATCCCCGTCGGCGAGGTGACGAGCATGGAGTTGGCCGGCGACCACGTCGTCGCCGACTTCACCGTCCGCGACGATGTCGCCCTCGGCGAGGACTCCAGGGCCGTCATCAAGGTCACCACCATCCTGGGCTCGCGATATCTCGCACTGGAGCCGGCGGGCGCGGGCGCGCTGGCCGACGCCAGATTCGACCTCACCCGCACCGAGGTCCCCTACGATCTGCAGGAAGCACTGACCGACGTGACGACCACCTACGAACAGGTCGACTCCGACAAGTTCGCCGAGACGTTGGCCATCCTCGGCCGGCAGATGCGGGACCTTCCGCCGCTGGTGCCCGAGGCGCTGGAGAACACCCACACGCTGTCGACCATCCTCGCCGAACGCCGCGACCAACTGGGCGAACTGCTCGAGACCACGGAGGTGGTCAGCGCCACGTTGCGGCGCCAGCAGTCGAACATCGCGAGCATGGTGAGGCAGGGCAACGACCTCATCGGTGAGTTCGTGATGCGGCGCGAGTCGTTCCGCGCCATGATGGCCGCGATCACCAACCTGGTCGAGACGTTGAGCGACATCGTGATCGAGGACCGGCCCGAGCTCGAGGCCCTGCTGGTCAACGTCCGTGAGCTCTCCGACATGGTCGGTCAGCACGACGATCTGCTGCGCAGCACACTGCAGTCCGGTCCGGTCGCGCTGCGCGGGCTCGCCAACGCCACCGGTTCGGGCAACGCGGTCGACTTCAACGCGGCCAGCGGACTGCTCGTGGATTCATGGATGTGCGCGATCAGCGGGCGCGCCAAACAGTTCGGCATGATCGAGTACTTCCAGGACTGCGAATGAGTATCAGGTCGAAGTTGGTCGGGCTGGCGATCACCGTGGTGGCAGTCGTGGTCGCGGCCGCTGCCGTCGGCTGGTCCTATCTCGGTGACCGGTTGAACACCATCGAGGTCACCGCGCAATTCGACAGCGTGGCAGGGCTTTACGAAGGAAACACGGTCGCTGTGCTGGGCATGCCGGTGGGCAAGGTCACCGAGATCACCCCCAAGGGCGGATACGTGGAGGTCGAGTTCTCGGTCGACGGTGACGTCGCGGTGCCCGCCGACGTCATGGCCGTGACGATCTCGAACTCGATCCTCACCGACCGGCAGATAGAACTCACCCCGCCGTACCGTGGCGGCCCCACGCTGCAGAACCACGACACCATCGGGCTCAATCGCACCAGGACCCCGGTCGAGTTCGCGCGAGTTCTCGACGTACTGGACAAGCTGTCGACGTCGCTGCACGGTGACGGCGAGGGCAACGGCCCGGTCGCCGACGTCGTCAATGCCAGTGCCGCGATCGCCGACGGCAACGGGCAGGCGATGAAGGACGCACTCGGTGAACTGTCGGAGGCGTTGCGGCTCAGCTCCGATCGTGGCGGCGTGACGCGCGACCAGCTGACCACGATCATCCGCAACGTCAGCACGCTCAGCCAGGCGGCCGCCGACAACGACACCACCCTGCGGGAGTTCGGTTCCACTGTGCGCCAACTCAGTCAGGTCCTGGCGGACGAGGACTTCGGTTCAGGGAGCACCGGCAGGAAACTCAGCGAGGTCATCGGGCAACTCGGAGAGGTGCTGCACACCCACCGCGATGCGATCAAACACATCGTGAACAACGGCAACACCGCACTCACCACATCGGTCGAGCATCAGCGCGACCTCGCCGAATTCCTCGATCTGACCCCGATGACGCTGGACAACATCTACAACGCGATCGACCGCACCAACGGATCGGTGCGTGTGCACGTGCTCACCGACAAGGTGCTCTTCGACACCCAGACGGTCAAGGAGATGTGCAACATGATGGGTCTGCGGCAACTCGGCTGCAGTACCGGCACCTTGCAGGACTTCGGCCCCGACTTCGGATTGAGTTACGTACTGGACGGTCTCGCGGCGATGGGGCAGAAGTGATGAGGCACCCGACAACCGCGCTGGCGCTGGCGGTGACGACATGCCTTTCGGTGCCCGGTTGTGCCGCTGAGGGTTTGGCGAGCCTGCCGTTACCGGCCCCCGGCGGTGGTTCGGCGGGCTACACACTGACCGCGGTGTTCTCCAACGCGCTCAACGTCCCCATGATGGCCAAAGTGAGGCTGGCCGGTGCCGACGTCGGCGAACTCGACTCGATGAAGGCGCGCAACTACACCGCGGTCGCCACCCTGCGCATCCGCGACGGTGTGCAATTGCCGAAGGGCAGCACCGCCGAGCTGCGGTCCGCGACGCCATTGGGCGACGTGTTCGTCGCCCTCGAACCACCGGCAACGGTGCCGGCGGGGACGGCGCTGCTGCGCGACGGCGACACCATCGGCATCGAATCCACCACGGCAGCTGCCACCGTCGAGTCGGTGCTCAGCTCGGCGGCGGTTCTCGTCAACGGCGGAGCGGTCCGCAATTTCACCAACATCATCAACGGTCTCGGCAAGGCCACCGGCGACCAAGGCCAGGCGTTCGGCGAACTGATCCGCAAGACCAACCACACGCTCGGCACACTCAACAGGCGTTCCGACGAGATCTCCACCGCGATGTCCGAGACGTCGCGGCTCGCCGGACAGTTGGCGGCCAAGAACCAGTCCCTCGGTGAGGTGATGGATGCGGCGGGCCCCGCCACCGACACCCTGGCCGCGCACACCGACCACGTCGCCGATCTCGTTCGGCAGGTGGGCGACACCGCCGAGATGCTGCGGAAGTTCCCGTCGATCGCGGGTGCCGACACCAGCGGACGCAGCGTCATCGCCGACGCCAACACGATCGCCGGCGCCTGGAACGACGTGGCGCTGGCGCCCGGTGCGGATCTGTACTCGCTCAACCGCTTGATGCCGCCGTTCGTCAAGTCGACCACCAGTAACGCGATCGCGGTACGGGTCAGCATCGACCGGCTGGTGCTGGGGTCCATTCCGGACATCGGATTCGCCGGGGACACCGGCCTGCACGGGCCCAAGAGGTACAACTGGCATCAGCTGGTCGGGTCCCTGCGGTACACCCTGCTGCGTTTGCAGGAGCGGGTGGTGGGTAAGGGGCCGGGGGTGCCGCAGGTGCCGGTGATCCCAAGTCCCACCGAACCGGGAGAGATCGTGCCCGCCCCGATCCCCGTCCCATCGCCGGGGGAGGCGCCGCGATGACCAACTCCGTCGCCAACCTCGTGGTCGCCGCCGCCCGCATCGGGCGCCGCCGCCGCATGTGGCTGTCGGCCGCTGCCCTGCTGGCGATGCTCGTCGTGGCGACGGCGTATGTGAGCCTCGGTGCGCTGCAGGTCAATCCGCTCGCCTCGAGCTATCGCGTGACCGTCGAGCTGCCCGCCTCCGCGGGTCTGCTGCCCAACCAGAACGTGACGATGCGGGGAGTGCCCGTCGGCCGCGTGGACCGGCTCGATATCACTCCCACGGGCGTCAACGCCGTGGTGAGCGTGGACTCGACTGTAGCTTTGCCGAAGTCCAGTGCGGTGCGCGTCTCCGGGCTCTCCCCAGCCGGCGAGCAGTACCTCGATTTCGTCGCCGACAGCGACGCCGGACCCTATCTCGGCGAGGGCAGCGTCGTCGCTCAGCGCGACACCACCATCCCGGTCGGTCTCGCCGATCTGCTCGCCCACGCCGACGGCGCACTCGCACAGGTCGACACGGCGAAGCTGGATCTGATCAAGCGGGAACTGAGCATGAGCGAGGCCGGACCGCAGAAGCTCGCCGACGTCATCGACGGCGGCACTTTCCTTCTCGGCACGCTGGATTCGGTGCTTCCGGAGACGAGCAGCATGCTGCGCACCAGCCGCGTGGTACTGACACTGGTCGCCGACAAGAACCCCGGCATCGATGCCGCGTCCGACAATCTGAGCGAGACCTTCGCCGGAGTCAACCGGATGCGAGACGGGTTCCGGACGCTGACCACACAGACGCCGACGACGCTGACCTCCGTCGACAACCTGTTCGTGGACAACTCGGAGACGATGGTGCAGTTGCTGGGCAGCCTCGCGTCGACGTCACAACTGCTCTACCTGCGCGTGCCGGCGTTGCACGCCCTGTTCCCGGCCCATCGCACCTCGGTGCTCGACGCGATCGGCAGCATCATGCACGACAACGGTCTGTGGGCGACCGGCGACATCTATCCGCGGTACTCGTGCGATTACGGCACACCCCGGCTGCCGCCGTCCTCGGCGGACTTCCCCGAACCCTCGATGTACACCTATTGCCGCGACGACCACCCGGGTGTCCTCGTGCGCGGGGCGAAGAACGCACCACGCCCCGCCGGTGACGATACGGCCGGGCCGCCACCGGGCGCCGACCTGGCACGCACCACCGACCCGACACCCCAGGGGCGCTACACGATTCCCACCCCCTACGGCGGCCCGACGCTACCGATCGAACCGCCCCGATGACCCCCCGACCACCGCAGCGTGAGGATATGACGATGTCCGTGACGACCGAATCCGAACTCGACGGGACCGAGAACGAGACCGAGGACGACACCGGCGCTCAGCCCGAGGAAGCCGGCGACGAGTCCGAGACCGCGGCCGCGCCCGAGAACGAGACCGTCGACGAGGAACCGAGCCGGCCCCGGCGCCGCCGGGCCCTCGCGATTGTCGCCGCGGTCCTGATCCTCGGCGGCTTCGCCACATCGGGTTACCTCGGCTGGCGGCTCTGGCAGGACCACCAGATCACCCTGGCCGGTGAGGAAGCCAAAGCGGCCGCCGTGCAGTACGCGCAGATCCTCACCAGCATCGACTCCGACAAGGTCGACGAGAATTTCGATCAGGTACTCGACGGAGCGACCGGCGAGTTCAAGGACATGTATTCACAGTCCAGCATGCAGCTTCGGCAACTGCTCATCGACAACAAGGCTTCGGCTCACGGCGTCGTCGTCGATTCGGCGATCCAGTCCGCCTCCGAGCACACGGTGGTCGTGCTGCTGTTCGTCGACCAGTCGGTGTCCAATTCCGCGGTGCCCGATCCGCGGATCGACCGCAGCAGGATCAAGATGACGATGCAGGATGTCGACGGCCGTTGGCGGGCAAGCAAAGTCGAGCTGCCCTGACATGCGGGCCGGCGCGCTCGCGGCGCTCACGGTGACGGCCGCCCTGATCGCGGCGCCGACCGCGTCGGCGTCGGCGGAATCGTTCTGTGGAGAACTCGGGGGAGCATGGAACGGGCGGTACTGCCACACCAGCGTGCAGCACGAGCGCAACGCGGTGCGCGACATCAAGGTCGCCATCCCCGCGGAACTGGTGGACGATCCCGTGGCAGGTCCCGCAGTGCGCCACTATCTCGCGACGCTGGTCGAGAGCTGGAGATCGGTGGGCGTGCGGATGGTCGCCGACAGTTTCGGCGAGGCCAACTATCAGATCTTCCGGCACGGTCCGGCGATGAGCGTTGTGTACCGCGAGACCTACCACGCCGACGGGCCGGACTTCAACAACGCCTACCGCACTTTCACGTTCGACATGTCAAGGGGCACAGAGCTACAACTGGCCGACCTGGTCAAGCCGGGAGTCGACCCGCTCACCGCGATTCCGCCGCTGGCCCACCCGTTCATCGTCGACGCTCTGGATGCGGCGCCGCCACCGCACCAGCCGGGCAGCTACCCGTTCGTCTCCGACCGGTGGACACCGGACAAGGTGTACTCCGGTGGATACAAGGCGTGGGCGTTGACCGCTGACGAACTGATCATCTACATGCCGGACTATCCGGTGGCGCGGGACTCGCCGACCGACTTCACCCCTGGCATCATGCAATGGTCGATGGACGGCGGTACGGTACAGGCACATATCCCACTCACGGCGTTGTCGCCGATTCTGCGGCCCGAATTCGGCGGTCTCTGAGGGTGTTCGGGGTGCGTGCGACGTCGGTGGGGGCAGCGTTGACGGTGTGGCTGGCCGTGACGTCGCCGGTGAGCCACGCCGAACCCGGCACCGGTGCGGCGCCGACGATGCCGGTGTTCACCCCGCGGCCGTCCGCGTGGGCACCCGACTACACCGTGTTTCCCTACAACCTGTGGCAAGCCCGCGTGACGCCGCAGCAGATCACCGCGCAACGCGAGGCGTGTCAGTGGTTCAACGCCCAGTACGACGAACTCATGGGTCAGGTCCACGGATTCCAGCGCTACCTCGGTGACCGCCACGACGACTGGCGGACGGTCGGGGTCAGCGAGGCCGGTGATGTCGTCGCCGCGAACCTCGACCAGTCCGCGGCTTTCCTGGATCCGCGGGCGCACACGCTGTTCATCGTCAACTACCCGGATCAGAGTGAGTATTCGCCGCTGTTCCACGGGGATTCGATATACCGGCTCTGGTACCAGTTCACCCAGCTCAGCGACAAGATCACGCGCAGGCTGCCGTCCGGTCAGATCAACGCCAACACAGCGACCGCGAACGTCTACGGCACCGTGATCCGGGATTCCGGGGTGTGCGAAGGCGCCTGACCGGCGTTGGCGCCCGTACGCTGGGCGGTGACGACGACGCCGGGAGGTGCGATGGGTTCCGCTGAGCGCGACCTGCGCACGACGATTCTGGAGATGGCCCGCCGCCGCGGTCCGTCGAGCAGCATCTGTCCGTCGGACGCCGCGCGGGCTGTCGGGGGAGACGGCTGGCGCGACCTGATGGACGAGGCACGGGAGTGCGCCCGCGAACTCGCGCGAGCCGGCGAGGTGGAGATCACCCAGAAGGGCGAGGTCGTCGATCCTGACGCGGTGTGGCGCGGGCCGATTCGTATCCGCACCCGTTAGTCGCGCTACCAGTCGCCCGCAGCCACCGGCGGGGCTTGACGCCCGCGCCGGTGACCGTTGCGGCGCTCAGCGACTCGTGAGCCTGTCGGCTTCCGCGCGGGCCTGGGCCGCGATCTTCTCGGCGAGTTCGGCCTTCCACTGCACTTCCTTCTGCACCCACGGGTTGTCCTGGGGGAACTCCTCGGTCTCCGAGACCCGCCGCACCTCGAGCTTCACACCGGGTCCCAGCGGCACCTTGCGCGCCCACTGTTTGGCTTCTTCCTTCGACGACACGTCGAGGATCCAGAACCCGTTGAACAGCTCCTTCGCTTCGGTGTAGGGGCCGTCGGTGACCACGGGCGGGTCGGAGTTGAAGTCCACGACGAAGCCGTCCTCGGGCCCGGTGAGGCCTTCACCGGCCAGCAGCACACCGGCTTTGATCAACTCCTCGTTGAAGCGGCCCATCGATTCGATGACCTGCTCGAAATCGATCTCCTGGTCGGCCATGGCCGCCTCGGCCTCCGGACCGACCCGCATGATCAGCATGTAACGCGCCATTGTCGTCTCCTTCTTTCAGTGGTGAAGGGGCACTCTCATCGTGCCCTCGCAATGACGTCGAATAACAGCCCCCGGAATCGACACGAACGACGAATTTCGTCGAAATTCCTCGTGGCTGACGGTAATGCGCAGGTCAGGGCATTAACATTCGGCCCATGTCCACGGCCGACCTCGTCCTGACCGGATCCGTGCTCACCGTCAACGAGGCCCAACCGACCGCGGAGGCGCTTGCGGTGGCCGACGGCCGCATCGTGGCCGTGGGGGACCGGGCCGATGTCGAATCGTGGATCGGGCCCACCACCGAGGTGATCGACGTCGGCGACGGGTGTGTGCTGCCGGGTCTGGTGGAGGCGCACGGGCATCCGCTGATGGAGGCGATCGCGCTGTCCGAGCGGATGGTCGACATCCGCCCGGTCACGATGGCCTGCGCCGACGCCGTCGTCGCCGCCGTGCACAAGGAGGTGGCGCGCCGCGGACAGCAGGGCGCCTACCTCAACGGGTGGGATCCGCTGCTGCAGAACGGCCTTCCGGAGCCGACGCTGGCGTGGCTGGACGGCATCGCGCCGGACAGCCCGCTGGTGATCCTGCACAACTCCGGGCACAAGGCGTTCTTCAACAGCGCGGCGGCCAAGCGGGCGGGGCTCACCCGCGACATCCCGGATCCGAAGGGCGCGCGCTTCGGCCGCGACGCCGACGGCGGCCTCGACGGGACCGCCGAAGAGGCGGCCGCGGTGTTTCCGCTGCTGGCCGGTGTGGTCTCGCCCAGCGACTACCCGTCGATGTTGATGGCGGAGTGTGCCCGCCTGAACCGCGCAGGCCTGACGACGTGCTCGGACATGGCGTTCGATCCGGTGTTCCGGCCGATGCTCGACGGTCTGCGGGGGGATCTCACGATCCGGCTGCGCACCTACGAGATCTCCAATCCGCAGATGACGAGCACCGCGCGGCCGGGTGACGGTGACGACATGGTGCGCCAGGTGGGCATCAAGATCTGGGTCGACGGGTCGCCGTGGATCGGCAACATCGACCTGACGTTTCCCTACCTCGACACGACCGCGACCCGGGTCATCGGCGTGGTGCCTGGCTCGTGCGGACACGCCAACTACAGCCGCGAACAACTCCGCGAGATCGTCGGCGCCTACTTCCCGCTCGGCTGGCCCATGGCGTGCCACGTCCAGGGCGACGCCGGCATCGACACGATCCTCGACGTGTACGAGGAAGTGCTGCAGGAGCATCCGCGGCCCGACCACCGGCTGCGCCTCGAACACGTCGGCGCCATCACCGATGCACAGTTGCAGCGCGCGCACGCGCTCGGCGTCACCTGCAGCGTCTTCGTCGACCAGATCCACTACTGGGGTGACGTCATCGTCGACGGATTGTTCGGCCCCGAACGGGGCAGCCGGTGGATGCCCTGCGGTTCGGCCGTCGCGACCGGTATGCGGATTTCACTGCACAACGACCCGCCGGTCACCCCGGAGGAGCCGCTGCGCAACATCAGCGTCGCGGTGACACGCAAGGCGCCGAGCGGGCGGGTGCTGGCGCCGGAGGAGAGGTTGACCGTCGACCAGGCGATCCGCGCCCAGACCCTCGACGCGGCCTGGCAGTTGTTCGCCGACAACGTGATCGGCTCGATCGAGGTCGGCAAGTACGGCGACCTCGTGGTGCTCTCGGCAGACCCGCGCAGCGTGCCGCCGGAGGAGATCGCCGAGCTCGAGGTCCGCGCCACCTACCTGGCCGGGCGTTGCGTTTACGCCAAACACGGCTGACAACCGCCATTGTCATGGCACGCTTTCGCCATGTCCGCGCTGCCTGAACCACGTTTCCTCGACGACCGTCTCAGCCACTGGGCGCAGACCACACCCGACGGCGAGGCCATCGTCTACCTCGACCGCAGCTGGACGTGGTCGCAATGGGACGGGCGCGTCCGGCGGCTCGCCGGTGCGCTCACCTCGTTCGGGGTGGGCCACGGCGACGCGGTCGCGTTCCTCGACAAGAACCACCCCGCGTGCGTCGAGCTGACGTTCGCCGCCGCGTCACTCGGCGCAGCGAACGCGGTGGTCAACTTCCGGCTGGCCGGTGACGAGCTCGACTACGTGCTCAACGACAGTGGCGCCAAGGTGTTGATCGTGGGCCGTGACCTGCGTCCGGCCATCGACAAGATCCGCGACCGGCTCACCCACGTGGAGCACGTCGTCGAGGTGACACCCGAGGGCGGCGACGGCGACGAGTACGAGGCACTGCTGGCCGGCGCCACGCCCGCGGGCCGAGCCGCCGACGTGGCGCCCGACGACGTCTGCGTGATCATGTACTCGTCGGGCACCACCGGGCGGCCGAAGGGGGTCGAGCTAACGCAGGCGAACCTCATCGCGCACACGGTGAACGCCCATGACGGTTGGGGTTTCGACGACGGCGACAAGAACATGGTGTCGATGCCGCTGTTCCACGTCGGCGGACAGTCCTATGTGCAATTCGGCATCCACGACGGCGTGCCCAGCGTGATGACGCGCGAGGTGGACGGGGCGTCGCTGGCCGATGCGATCCTCAGAGGCGCCAACCGCACCTTCCTGGTGCCCGCCGTCCTGGCCAAGGTGCTCGAGGCCGGTCCGGACGCGGTGAAGCTGTTCGGCGCACTCAAGACGTTCTGCTACGGCGCGTCCCCGATGCCGCTCCCGCTGTTGCGCCAGGCGCTCGACGCCTGGCCCGACACCGATTTCATCCAGGTGTACGGGTTGACGGAGGTGTGCGGGGTGATCAGTCACCTGATGCCCGACGCCCACCGCGACGCCGAACATCCCGAGCGGCTGGTCAGCGCGGGGCGGCTCATTCCCAAGGCCGAACTGCGGGTGGTCGACCCCGACACCGGCGAGGAGGTGCCGACCGACCGGCAGGGCGAATTGTGGTTCCGCACACCGCAGTTGATGAAGGGCTACCACAACAAGCCGGAGGCGACCGCAGAATCCGTCACGGCCGACGGCTGGTTTCGCACCGGCGACGTCGGGCGCATCGACCCGGACGGGTACCTCTTCGTCGAGGACCGGCTCAAGGACATGATCATCTCGGGTGGGGAGAACGTCTACTCCATCGAGGTGGAGCGGGTGCTCGCCGAACATCCGGCGGTGACGGAGGTCGCCGTGATCGGAGTGCCCGACGAGAAGTGGGGCGAGGCCGTCAAAGCCGTTGTGGCGATCGAGGGTTCGGCCTCCGAAGGGGAACTGACCGAGTGGTGCCGCGAGCGGCTGGCGCGGTACAAGTGCCCCCGCAGCATCGACATCGTCGACGAATTGCCGCGCAACCCGACGGGCAAGATCCTCAAGAAAGACCTCCGCAACCCGTATTGGGAGGGCCGCGACCGGGCGACGGTGTGAGGTCGGCGAGACTGGCGGTGTGACACCGACCCTCGCCGATCTGCTCGATCGGCTCCACGTCGTCTCCCTGCCGATGCGGGTCCGCTTCCGCGGCATCACAGTGCGCGAACTCGCGCTGATCGAGGGCCCGGCGGGGTGGGGCGAATTCGGACCGTTCCTCGAGTACGCACCTGCGGAGGCCGCGACGTGGCTGGCGTCGGCGATCGAGGCGGCCTACTCCGCAGCGCCGGCCACTCGGCGCGACCGCATCGCGATCAACGCGACGGTGCCCGCGGTGAACGCCGCCCAGGTGCCCGAGGTGCTGGCCCGGTTCCCCGGCGCGCGGACGGCCAAGGTGAAGGTGGCCGAGGCGGGGCAGACGCTGGCCGACGACGTCGCCCGGGTCAACGCGGTACGGGCGGCGGTGCCGACGGTGCGTGTGGACGCCAACGGCGGCTGGACGGTCGAGGAGGCGGTGGTCGCGGCGGCCGCACTGACCGCCGACGGCACGTTGGAGTACCTCGAGCAGCCGTGCCGGACGGTGGCCGAACTCGCCGAATTACGTTCGCGCGTCGCGGTTCCCATCGCGGCGGACGAGAGCATTCGCAAGGCGGAGGATCCGCTGCACGTGGTGCGGGCCGGGGCCGCCGATGTCGCGGTGGTCAAGGTGGCCCCGCTGGGCGGAGTGCAGCCGCTGCTCGACATCGCCGCGCAGATCGACATCCCGATCGTGGTGTCCAGCGCGCTGGATTCGGCGGTGGGCATCGCGCGCGGGCTGTATGCGGCGGCGGCGCTGCCGCGGCTGGAGCATGGTTGCGGCCTGGGCACCGGTGGGCTGTTCGTCGAGGACGTCGCCGCGCCCCTGACCCCTGTCGACGGATTGTTGCCGGTCGCACCCGTCGTGCCGGATCCGGACCGGTTGAGCGCCCTGGCTGCGCCGTCCGAGCGCCGGCAGTGGTGGATCGATCGCGTCGCGGCGTGCTTCGAGGTGCTGGACCGTTGACATGTTGACACAAAGGGATAGTCTTTGTGTCAACACCGACGCCTGGAGGCGACATGGTCGCAGTTGTCCAACCGTCCACGCAGGACGTTCCCACCGCCGCCGCGGTGCGCCCGAAGGTGATGCGCGAGTTCCGTAAGCACAGCGGCAGTGTGCTGGGCGGCTTCTTCGGGGCGGCCGCGTTCGACGAGGTGGCCCTGGTCCCCGTGGCCGCCGCCGTGGACAGGACCGGCCGGTTCGCCGCGAACTTCGCCGATCGCGGTGTGCGCAGCGGATTCTCGGCCTTCCTGGCGATCTGGGGTGACGCGCAGGACCGGGTCGCCGAATCCGACCGGCTCAAGATGCTGCACCGCGATGTGCGCGGCCAGGGCAGCGGCGATTTCGCCGACGTCCGTTACAGCGCGCTGGACCCGAAGTTGTGGAACTGGATCGCGGTCAGCGGTATCTTCCTGGTGCTGAACTCGTTCACCCCGTGCACGGGGATCGTGCCCACCGACGCCGAGCGCGACGCCGCCTACCTGCAATTGCTCGACGCCTTCCGTGGTCTCGAACTGCCGGGGAAGAACGCCAAGCTGCCCGCGACCTACGCCGAGGCGGCCGAGTACTACGACACGATGGTCCGCACCGAACTGAGCGCGAACCCGTTCCTGCGGCGGGTGACGGCGGACCTGACGCGACTGCCGTTGCCGACGCTGTTGCTCCCCCCGCCGGTGCGCCGGGCGCTCACCCCGCCGTGGCTGTTGCTGCGGCCGATCGCCGGGCGCGTCGTGAAGGTGTGTTCGTTCGGCATCCTGCATCCGGGGATCCGTGAGATGACGGGGTTCGACTGGCAGGCGCGCCACGACCGGGAGTTCGAGCTGTACACCCGCCTGCTGCAGCTGGCGTGGCGCGTGCTGCCGGACAGGTTGCTGCTGATTCCGTTGGCCCGCAACCGGATCGAATACGAGAAGCTGGTCCACCTGCACCGGTCGGTCGCGCTGGAGTCGTTTGCGCCGCCACCCGGCTGCCCGGCGGGCTGACCCGATGCGCCGTACCAGTGCCAATCGTTCGGAACAGGAAGCGGCGATCCTCAAGGCCGCCGCGGAGGAGGTCGCGCTCGTCGGCGTGGGCCGGCTGAGTATGGACGTCATCGCGCGGCAGGCGGGCGTCAGCCGGAGCACGCTGTATCGCCGGTATCCCAGCCGCGATGCCCTCGTCACGGAACTGGGCAGGCAGACCTTCGATTACGCGATGGCGCGGCTGCAGACGGTCCGTGTGGACGCGGGTCCGCAGGAGGCGGCGGTCGCGGCGTTCCGGGAGGGGGTGCGTCTGCTGACGGGTGAGCCGGTGATGAGGCGGTTCCTGCAACTCGACGGCGACTTCACGGCGACATCGGGGATGTTCGACGAGGCGCGGGTGTTCCTCGTCAGTGCGGCCACGGCGATGGCGAAGGCGCTACGGGCGGCGGGCGCGAGGATGCCTGACGGCGAGTTGCTGGCGGTTGCGGAAGTGCACATCCGGTTGGCGGCGTCGCTGGTGCAGGTGAGCACGCCGGTGCTCGACGTCACCGATGATGACGCGGTGAGTCGTTACGCGCGAACGTATCTCGCTCCGTTGGTGCGGTGAGCGTCAGTACATGCACACGTCGGCGATGAGGCCGACGACGACCACACCGACGATGATGTACGGCAGTGCGGACCACACGAGGGTCTGCAGAACCGCTCCGACCGACACCTCCCACTCGAGGATGCGCCGAAGAAGCCTCATGGCCGTGTGACGGCGGCAATGTTACTGATCATTCGTATCTGTGTGCCTCATGCTGACCATGAGTTCTGTAGTGATGTCCTGTTCATATCGTGATTATCCCGTCACTTCGACCCGGTCGGACGCGATATTCGTGATTCGAAAAGCCGCAATGAAGTGAACATTCATTACCCGTGAGAAGCCTAAGCTCGTGCGGTGAACGTGAGCGGCCACGTGCGGACGACGACGATCGGAATCGGCCAACTGCGCAGCGATACCTGCCGCTACGTCCAGCGCGTCGAGTGCGGTGAGGCGTTCCAGATCCTCCGGCGTGGCCGCGCGGCGGCAGAGCTGTGCGCCGCCCCCCTTTCCGGTGATCTGCTTCCGATGCCGGTGGCGCTCACTGACTTGCGAGTCCGTGCCGCCCACTTCTTCGACAGGGTCGCGGCCGGTGAAACGATCGCCGTCGAGTACCACGGCCGGGTCGTCGCCGTTCTGCGACCGTGTGACACCGGTGCCCTGGCGAACCCCGGCCGCGTTTCCGAGCCGGTGCCGCCCCGCATGTCCTGATCTGTGGGATGCATGGCGTAGACGCCACGCCGTCGCACGCCGACACTGAATGCATGAAGTCGGTGCTGATCGTCGGGTTTCCCGGCATCCAGGCGCTCGACCTCGTCGGCCCGTTCGAGGTCTTCACAGGCGCGTCCCGCCACCTGGCCGCCGAGGGCAAAGACGGGTATCACGTCACCATCGCCTCCGTCGACGGTCAACCGATCCACACCGGCACCGGCCTCGCCCTACTCGCCGAACCCCTCCCGGACCCGCGAACCCCACGTGACACGCTCGTCCTCCCCGGCGGCCACGGCACCCGAAACGCCGTCACCGACACCGAACTCATGTCCTGGGTCCGCGAGGCCGCTTCCCACACCCGCCGCGTCGTCAGCGTCTGCACCGGCGCCTTTCTCGCCGCCGAAGCCGGTCTGCTCGACGGCTGCCCGGCGACCACCCACTGGGCCTACGCCGATGCGCTCGCACACCGCTATCCCGCCGTCGCCGTCGACCCCGATCCCATCTTCGTGCGCAGTTCACCGAAAGTGTGGACGGCCGCCGGGGTCACCGCGGGCATCGACCTCGCCCTGGCCCTGGTCGAAGACGACCACGGCACCGACACCGCGCAGACCGTCGCCCGCTGGCTCGTGATGTACCTGCGCCGCCCCGGCGGACAGACCCAGTTCGCCGCGCCCGTGTGGATGCCGCGGGCCAAACGCGCCCCGATCCGCGCGGTGCAGGAAGCGATCGAAACCGAACCCGGTGGCACGCACAGCGTCGCCGAGTTGGCTCAGCGGGCCGCGATGAGCCCGCGCCACTTCACCCGGGTGTTCACCACCGAAGTCGGCGAAGCGCCCGGCGCGTACGTCGAACGCGTGCGCACCGAGGCCGCACGGAGGCAACTCGAGGAGACCGACGACACCGTCACCACGATCGCCGCCCGATGCGGGTTCGGCACCGCGGAAACCATGCGCCGCAACTTCATCCGACGCCTCGGCGTCTCACCCGACCAGTACCGCAGAACCTTCGCCTGAGAGGAACAGTCATGCCCCAGATCGCGATCGTGCTCTATCCCGGCTTCACCGCGCTCGACTTCATCGGCCCCTACGAGGTGCTGCGCAACCTGCCCGACGCGGACGTCCGGTTCGTCTGGCACGAACCCGGACCCGTCACCGCCGATTCAGGCGTCCTCGTCGTCGGCGCCACCCACTCGTTCGACGAGACCCCGTCACCGGACGTCCTGCTGGTGCCCGGTGGCCCCACATCCACCGAGCACGCGCGCGACGACACGTTGCTCGCCTGGATCCGCACCGCCCACGCCACGACCACGTGGACGACGTCGGTGTGCACGGGCTCGGTCATCCTCGCCGCGGCCGGGGTGCTCGACGGCAAGCGCGCCACCTCCCACTGGATGGCCCTGTCCCTGCTCAAGCCGTTCGGCGTCACCGCCGTCGGCGACGAGCGGGTGGTGCGGGACGGCAAGGTCGTCACCGCCGCGGGCGTGTCCGCCGGCATCGACCTCGCGATGTGGCTGGCCGCGCAGATCGCCGGTGAGCCGCACGCCAAGGTGACCCAGCTCATCCTCGAATACGACCCGCGGCCGCCGTTCGACTCCGGCCACCTGTCGAAGGCGTCGGCCGCCACGAAGGCTGCCGCCACCGCGGCGCTCGGCAAGGACACCTTCGTCACCCACCGCCAGCTCGGCCCGTCGACGCTGCTGCTGTGGAACGCCGCGCTGCAAGCGGTCCGGACCCGCGGGCGTCGCGTCAGGTCTGCATAAGATCGCCCGATGGGCATACCCGAGGTGGATCCGACCGCCGGCTCGCCGATGCTGAAGGTGGGCGCGCGGCTGCTGCGGCCCCGGCCGGTGCGGTATCTGGTACGTCACATCGTGCCGCGCATCGACCCGCCGCTGCTGCGCCTGTCCGGCGGCCGGGTGTCCTCCGCGATGGTCACCCCGGAGCTGCTGCTCACCTCGACCGGCGCGAGAACCGGCGAAAAGCGGGTGACGCCGCTGACCTACTTCACCGACGGCAGCCGGGTGATTGTCGTCGCCTCGAACTACGGCGGCCGCCGTCATCCGGCCTGGTACCACAACGTCAAGAAGCAGCCCCGCGTCACGTTGACCGCAGGCGGCTACGAGGGCACGTTCGTCGGCGAAGAGGTCACGGGCCCGGAACGGGACCGGTTGTGGGAGCTGGCCAAGAACTGGATTCCCAGCTACGCCGACTATGAGAAGCTCACCCAGGGCCGCACCATCCCGATCCTGGCCTTCACCGAAGTGCCGTGATTTCGGTGTGATTGATCGCGCAGGGCGCGACCAACTACACCGAAACCGCCCTCAAGTAGCGTCGGGGGCGTGAATCTCGCTTACGACGATCGCGGCAGTGGCATCCCGGTGCTGTTCATCGCCGGTCGCGGCGGCGCCGGCCGCACGTGGCACCTGCACCAGGTTCCCGAGTTCGTGCGCAACGGTTATCGCGCCATCACCTTCGACAACCGCGGCGTCGGCGCCACCGAGAACGCCGAGGGCTTCGGCGTCGAACAGATGGTCGCCGACACCATCGCGCTGATCGAGAAGCTGGACGCGGCACCCGTGCGGATCGTGGCGGTGTCGATGGGCTCCTACATCGCGCAGGAACTCATGCTCGCCCGCCCGGAACTCGTGCGCTCGGCGGTGCTGATGGCCACCCGCGGCCGCCACGACCGCGCCCGCCAGTTCTTCGGCCAGGCCGAGAAGGAGCTGATCGCCGCCGGGATCGACCTGCCGCCGCGTTACGACGCGAAAGTGCGTGTGTTGGAGAACTTCTCGCCCAAGACCATCAACGACGACCGGGCGATCGGCGACTGGCTCGACATGTTCACGATGTGGCCGACCAAACACACACCCGGCCTGCTGGCCCAGGGCGATGTCGGGCCGAAGGACAACCGATTGCCCGCTTACCGCAGCATCCGCATACCCACGCTGGTGATCGGGTTCGCCGACGACGTCCTGCTGCCCGCGCACCTGGGCAAGGAGGTCGCCGACGCGTTGCCGCACGGGCGTTATCTGGAGATCGCCGACGCCGGCCACCTCGGCTTCATCGAGAAGCCGCAGGAAGTCAACGCCGCGGCGCTGAAATTCTTCGCCGATATCCTGTAGCGATGAACCCCTCGACGGCACAGGCGCGTGTCGTCGTCGACGAACTCGTTCGCGGCGGCGTGCGCGACGTCGTGCTGTGTCCGGGATCACGCAACGCGCCGCTGGCGTTCGCGCTGGCCGACGCCGACCGCGCGGGCCGGTTGCGGCTGCACGTGCGTATCGACGAACGCACCGCCGGATTCCTCGCCATCGGGCTGGCGGTCGCCGAGCGCGCCCCGGTGTGCATCGCGATGACCTCGGGCACCGCGGTCGCCAACCTGGGCCCGGCCGTCGTCGAGGCCAACTACGCGCGGGTGCCGCTGGTGGTGCTCAGCGCCAACCGGCCCTACGAACTGCTGGGCACCGGCGCCAACCAGACCTTCGAGCAGCTCGGCTACTTCGGCAACCAGGTCCGCGCCAACATCAGCCTGGGCCTCGCCCCGGAATTGAGCGCAGGCGGCCCGGGCGACCTGACGTCGCTCAACGGTCAGTGGCGATCGGCGACCTGCCGAGTCCTGGTGGCCGCCACGGGTTCTCGCAGCGCCAACGCCGGACCGGTGCAGTTCGACATCCCGCTGCGCGAACCGCTGGTGCCCACGTTCGACGACGACGGCTCCTGCCCGCCGGGACGGCCGGACGGCAAGCCGTGGACCTACACCCCGCCGGTGATGTTCGACCAGCCGGTCGACATCGACGTCACCCCGGACACCGTGGTGATCGCCGGCCACGGTGCCGGCGTGCACCCGAACCTCGCGGACCTGCCGACGGTCGCCGAACCGACAGCGCCGCCCGCGGCCAATCCGCTGCACCCGCTGGCGTTGCGGCTGCTGCGGCCGAGGCAGGTCATCATGCTCGGCCGCCCGACGCTGCACCGGCCGGTTTCGGCGCTGCTGGCCGACCCGTCGGTGCCGGCGTACGCGTTGACCACCGGGCCGCGCTGGCCCGATGTGAGCGGGAACTCGCAGGCCACCGGCACCCGCGCGGTGACCAGCGGCACCCCCGACCCGGCCTGGCTGCGGCGCTGCGCCGAGGCCAATGCCCACGCCGTCGCCGCGGTGCGCGGACAGCTCGCCGCGCATCCGCTGACCACCGGTCTGCACGTCGCCGCCGCGGTGGCCGACGCCATGCGGCCGGGCGATCAGCTGGTGCTGGGCGCGAGCAACCCGGTCCGCGACGCCGCGCTGGTCGGGTTCACCCCGCACGGTGTGCAGGTGCGCTCCAACCGCGGCGTCGCGGGGATCGACGGGACGGTGTCGACGGCGATCGGCGCGGCACTGGCCCACGACCACACCGGCGGACGCACGGTCGCGCTGATGGGTGACCTGACGTTCGTCCACGACAGCTCGGGCCTGCTGATCGGGCCCACCGAGCCGACCCCGCGCGACCTGACGATCGTGGTGTCCAATGACAACGGCGGGGGCATCTTCGAACTGCTCGAACAGGGCGATCCGCGGTTCAGCGACGTGTCGTCGCGGGTGTTCGGCACCCCGCACGATGTGGACGTCGGCGCGCTGTGCCGGGCCTACCACGTGGAGAATCGTCAGATCGAGGTCGGCCAGCTCGCCGAGGCGCTCGACGAACCGCACCAGGGGATGCGCGTGCTGGAGGTGAAAGCCGACAGGTCGTCGCTGCGCGCGCTGCACGCCGCCATCAAGGCCGCGCTGTGAGATCGGCCGAACGGTTGGCGGCGATCCGCCGGGTGGTGATCCCGCACCTGTGGGGTGACGGCGACGAGACGCGGTCCGAGCGGATCATCCGCCGGGTGCGGATCGGCATCATCATCGCGGCGTGTCTGGTGACCCTGCAGTCCACGCTGATGGTGATCGGCGCATGGCGCAACGACCGCCAGATCGAACGCCACATGGGCGTCGCCGAGGCGACGGTGCTCAGCGCCGGACCCCGGCGATCGACCATCGAGTTCGTCACCCCCGACCGCATCACGTACCGCCCGGAACTGGGCGTGCTGTACCCGTCCGAGCTGGAGACGGGGATGCGGATCTACGTCGAGTACGACCGCAACAACCCCGACCTCGTGCGAGTGCGCGACCGCAACGCCTCGCTGGCGATCATCCCGGCCGGGTCGATCGCGGTCGTCGGCTGGCTGATCGCCGGCGGCGCGCTGATCGGGCTGGCGGTCCTGCAGAAGCGGCTGGCCCCGGAGCCCGAGCCGGTCTGACGCGTTTGGCCGTCCCCCCGCCGGGTATCGCCCCGCGCGACGGAGGGAGCCCACATGTCGATTCTGGACGCGGCCAAGGACCGGGCCACCAGCCTGGCCGCAAACGTGGCCAACGTGGTCAGCGACAAGATGCCCGACAAGACGCCGACCGATGCGAGCAACGGCCAGACGGTCACGATCAACGCCGACGTCGTCGAAGTCGAGGAACTGTGGCGCGACGCGCGACGGATGTCGGTCGTGCTCGGCGAACTCGGCGACGTCGAGAACACCGGACCCGACCGCTACCGGTGGAACCTGCACGCCGGTCCGGTCGAGACGACGTGGGAGTCGACGGTCCACACCGACAACGGGGGCATCCGCTTCACCGGCGAGGACGGCAACGAGATCCTCGTCAGCTTCCGGCCCGCACCCAACCACCTCGGCACCGAGGTCACCCTGCGGACCAAGACGTCCGCCCCCGATCTGCTCTCCGGCGCGCTGGCGTTCAAGGTGCTCTACCGCTGCCGGGCCCTGCTGCAGACCGGCGAGGTGCCGACCATCCGAAACAACCCGAGCGCGCGCCCGTCCGCGC
This sequence comes from Mycolicibacterium litorale, assembly GCF_010731695.1. Taxonomy (NCBI): domain Bacteria; kingdom Bacillati; phylum Actinomycetota; class Actinomycetes; order Mycobacteriales; family Mycobacteriaceae; genus Mycobacterium; species Mycolicibacterium litorale. The sequence goes on along the minus strand of NZ_AP022586.1, from coordinate 3,570,961 downwards.
GGTAAGGAAGTCCACTCATGCGCGCACTGTGCTGGAACGGCGTCAACAACCTGTCCGTGGAGACGGTCGACGACCCCGAGATCATCAACCCGCACGACGTCATCCTCAAGGTCACGCTGACCACGACCTGCGGATCCGATCTGCACTTCATCGACGGTTACCTGCCCGGCATGCGGGAGGGTGACGTCTTCGGCCACGAATTCATGGGCGAGATCGTCGAAATCGGGCGTGAGGTCCGTGACGTCAAGGTCGGCGACCGCGTCGTCGTCCCGTCGTTCATCGGCTGCAACCGGTGCTGGTACTGCGACCACGAACTGTATTCGTGCTGTGACACCACCAACCCGAACGCCGAACTGCAGCAACCCCTTCTGGGTTATCCGTCCGGCGGCATCTACGGGTACACGCATCCGTTCGGCGGCTACGCCGGATCGCACGCGCAGTTCGTTCGCGTGCCGTTCGGCGACACGAACTGCTTCCCGATTCCCGGCGACATCACCGACGAGCAGGCGCTGTTCCTGTCCGACGCCGTGCCGACCGGGTTCATGGGCGCGGACTTCTGCGACGTCAGCGCCGGTGACACCGTCGCGGTGTGGGGTGCCGGGGGAGTGGGGCTGATGGCGGCCAAGAGTGCACTGCTGCTCGGCGCCGAACGCGCCATCGTCATCGACCGCTTCCCCGAGCGGCTGTCGCTGGCTCGCGAATTCGGTGTGGAGACCATCGATTACGGGTCCGCCGACAGCGTGCAGGAATCTCTGCGCGAGATGACCGGTGGCCGCGGCCCGGACGCGTGTATCGACGCGGTCGGCATGGAGGGCCACAGCACCGGTCTGCAACAGGTCTATGACCGGGCCAAGCAGCTGCTGCGCCTGGAGACCGACCGGGCGAGCGCGCTGCGCCAGGCGATCCTGGCGTGCCGCAAAGGCGGTGTGGTGTCGGTGCTGGGGGTCTACGGGCTGACCGACAAGTTCCCGATGGGTGTGGTGACGAACAAGGGGCTGACGCTGAAATCGGCGCAGCAGCACGGTCAGCGGTACATGGCGCGGCTGTTCGACTACGTCGAGCAGGGCGACCTCGACCCGGCGAAGCTCATCACCCACGACCTGCCGCTCGAACAGGGTGTGCGCGCCTACGACATGTTCAAGAACAAGCAGGACAACTGCATTCGCGTGGCACTTCGTCCGTAGTGGCGGCTAGATCGTCGAGATCAGCTTCGCCAGCCAGTTCTCGTCGTAGATGTCGAGCACCTCGTCGGTGTTGAGGTTGTACACCGTTGGGGTGGCGACCTGGTAGGAGTTCAGCTCGGCGAGCAGTCCGATGTTGAGGTCGGACATGTCAGCGGTGTCGACGGCCACGCTGCCGCCGGCGACGGCCTGCACGCCCGGGGCCGGTATCCCGCTCTCCTGGGCCATGTCCGCCATCTCGGTGTCGGACGGCCCGTTGCCGCCGGGCTGCTGGTGGGCCCACAGATCCTCGACGAACGCCTGGAATGCCACGGCCCGCGGCGCTGCCTCGGCGGCGGCGAACATCGCGTTGCTCACCCGCGCGGAGTGGTCACCGTCCTGGTCGAGGAATGTCACGGGCCGGTAGGTGACGGCCAGTTGACCGAGGCTTATGTAGCTGGCCATCTCGCGGCCGTAGTCGGCCTGCAGGGTGGCGCAGTGCGGGCATTGCGGTTCGGTGAACACCTCGATCTGCGCCGACGCCTCGGGATCGCCGACGAGGATGCCGTAGCCGTCCTCGGTGATCGCGGTGCGGGGCTGATTGGGGTCGAGCCGGGCGGCGCCGGTGATCTCACGCGTGCAGCCGACGGTCACCAGCAGCAGCACCGCCGCGACCAGCGTGATCCAGATCCGCACAGGCAAACCGTACCGCGCCGGATCTTCGCGTCGCGTATTCCGGCGCGCAACCTGGTCGACAGTTTGGGCTGCGAGGCTTCGGCCGTGCGCGTTGCGATCGTCGCAGAGTCCTTCCTCCCCAACGTCAACGGCGTCACCAACTCGGTGCTCCGCGTGCTGGAGCATCTGCGCCGCACCGGCCACGAGGTCATCGTCATCGCCCCGGACACCCCGCGTGGTGAATCGCCGGCCGAGCGGGTGCACGACGGGGTGCGGGTGCACCGCGTGCCCTCGCGGATGTTCCCGAAGGTGACCTCACTGCCGCTGGGCGTGCCGCGGCCCCGCATGGTCGGGGTGCTGCGTGGATTCGACCCGGACGTCGTGCACCTGGCGTCGCCGGCGCTGCTCGGTTACGGCGGTCTGCACGCCGCGCGTCATCTCGGGGTGCCGACGGTCGCGGTGTTCCAGACCGACGTCGCCGGTTTCGCGCAGAGCTACGGCATCGGGGCGGCGTCGCGCGCCGCGTGGGCGTGGACGCGGCACCTGCACAGCCGGGCCGACCGCACGCTTGCGCCGTCGACCTCGGCGATGGAGAACCTCGAGGCGCACGGCGTCCCGCGGGTGCACCGCTGGGCGCGCGGCGTGGACGTCACCGGGTTCGCGCCGTCGGCCCGCGACCTCGATCTACGCCTGCGGTGGTCCCCGGACGGCAAGCCGATCGTCGGGTTCGTCGGGCGGTTGGCGCCGGAGAAGCACGTCGAACGGTTGGCGGCGCTGAGTGCGCGCGACGATCTCCAGGTGGTCGTCGTCGGGGACGGCATCGACCGCGGCAAGCTCGAATCCGCCATGCCGACAGCGATTTTCACCGGAGCGCTGTACGGCGATGCGCTCGCGGCCGCCTACTCCAGCATGGACGTGTTCGTCCACCCCGGTGAGCACGAGACGTTCTGCCAGGCCGTGCAGGAGGCGATGGCCTCCGGGCTGCCGGTGATCGCCCCGAACGCCGGCGGGCCCCGCGATCTGGTCGCGCCGTACCGCACCGGGCTCCTGCTGGACGTGGCCGACTTCGAGGCCCGGCTCAGCGAATCCGTCGACCACCTGATCGCCGAGCGGCAACGCTATTCCGTCGCCGCCCGGCGCAGCGTGCTCGGCCGCACCTGGCCGGCGATCTGCGACGAACTACTCGGGCATTACGAGGCGGTGCTCGGACAGCGCCGCCTGCGCGCCGCCTGACCCTGACTCACCCCGCACCGCGAGCGTGCGTGTCTGCTTCGCGACACGCCGCGCGCAGGCATCTCTTTGCGCACGCTCGCGCAGCTCACGAGCGCGCGCAAGGCGGGCTAACCCTGCGCCTCCACGGCGACCGGCTGCCACTCTTCCCACGTCTTGAGCCGGTTCTCGTAGTCGGCCTTCGCAATCGACAGCGGTCCCGCACCGAAGAACACCCGCAGCGGGGGATTCTCGGCGTCGACGACCTTGAGGATCGCGCCGGCCGACGCCTTCGGATCGCCCGGTGTGGCCGAGCGCTGGCTGCGCGCACGATCGGCCTCCTCGTGGATCTGCGCGTAGTCGGGCAGCGGGGTCGCATGCTTGGCCGACGGGCCGGCCCAGTCGGTGGAGAACCCGCCCGGCTCGATCAGCGTGACGTGCACCCCGAACGACGCGACCTCCTGCGCCAGGGCCTGCGAGAACCCCTCGAGCGCCCACTTCGACGCGTGATAGATCCCGACGTTGGGGAAAGCGCTGATCCCACCGATCGACGACACCTGCACGATGTGGCCGCTGCGCTGAGCGCGCAGGTACGGCAGCGCCGCCTGGGTGATCCACAGCGCGCCGAACACGTTCGTCTCGATCTGGTCGCGCGCCTCCTGCTCGGAGAGCTCCTCGATGAAACCGAACTGGCCGTAGCCGGCGTTGTTGACGACGATGTCCAGGCGCCCGAAGTGGTCGTGGGCCTGTTTGACCGCCGCGAAGTCGGCGTCGCGGTCGGTGACGTCGAGCGTCAAGGGCAGCAGCGCGTCGCCGAACTTCTCGACGAGATCGCTCAGCGTCGCGGTGTCGCGCGCCGTCGCGGCGACGCGGTCACCTCGTTCGAGCGCGGCGATCGCCCACTCCCGGCCGAATCCGCGCGAGGTACCAGTGATGAACCAGACTTTTCCGCTCATACGGGCTACAAGGGCACTCCCGGCGTCCCCCATTCCCGCTGACCGCAGATTCACAGGTAGCGTCGGCGTCGTGAGCCGGGCGACGTTGGACAAGAACCCCCACGAGGTCGCGTCGATGTTCGACGCGGTGGCACGCCGCTACGACCTCACCAACACCGTGCTCTCGTTGGGCCAGGACCGGTTCTGGCGGCGCGAGACGCGGTCGGCGCTCGGCATCGGCCCCGGCGACAAGGTGCTCGACCTGGCGGCGGGGACCGCGGTGTCGACGGTCGAACTCGCCGCCTCGGGCGCCTGGTGCGTGGCCGCGGACTTCTCGGTCGGCATGCTCTCGGCGGGTCGTCAGCGCGCCGTGCCGAAGGTGGCCGGCGATGCGACCAAACTGCCGTTCGCCGACGAATCGTTCGACGCGGTGACCATCAGCTTCGGCCTGCGCAACGTCGTCGACCACGTCGCGGGCCTGAAGGAGATGGCACGGGTGACGCGGCCGGGCGGACGTCTGGTGGTGTGCGAGTTCTCCACGCCCACCAACCGCGCCTTCGCCACTCTCTACAAGGAGTACCTGATGAAGGCGCTGCCGCGGATGGCGCGCGCGGTGGCGTCCAATCCCGACGCCTACGTCTATCTGGCCGAGTCGATCCGCGCCTGGCCCGACCAGGACGGTCTGGCACAGCGCATCGCCGACGCGGGCTGGTCGCAGGTGCGCTGGCGCAATCTGACCGGCGGCATCGTCGCGCTGCACGCCGCGGTCAAGCCCCAGCGCTGACTGAGGCGGTCAGTCCTCGACCGTCCCGTCGCCGTGCGGCTGGGACGAGCCGAGGAGGCGCTGCATCTCGGTCAGTTCCTCGGTGAACACGTCGCGGCGGGTACGGGCGCCGCACGCCTGCAGCAGGCGGACGAAGTCCGACGCCGCCTTGGCGATTCGCGCGGTGAGGTCCGCAGCCTCCCGCTGTCCACCGAAGTCGGCCGTCGCGGCGTAGACACCGGTCGGCGCGACGATGGCGTGCAGGTAGGAGAACATCGGGCGCATCGCGTGTTCGAGGACGAGTGAATGGCGTTCTGTCCCACCGGTGGCCGCGATGAGCATCGGCATCTCGGAGAGCGTCTCCTGGGGCAGCACGTCGAAGAACGACTTGAACAGCCACTGATGGACGCGTTGAACGCCGGTGTCACGGCGATCACCCCGTCGGCGTCGGCGAGCGTGGCGAAGGCGGCTTCCAGCTCCTCGGCGGCCACCCCGGTGAGCATGGTGTCGGTGATCGACCGGGCCAGTGGACGAAGTTCGATCACCGAGGTGGTCACCGTGGTGTTGCGCTGTGTCAGTTCGGATTCCACGGCGGCGGTGAGCCGGTCGGCGAGGATCCGGGTCGACGACGGCTGCCGTAACCCGCCGCTGATCACGGCCAGGCGCGTCACGGTGTCTGCTCCCGCGCCGCCGCCACCAGCGATTGGTGGGTCGGCGCATCGGGCACGTGGTCGGGTCTGCCGACTCGGAACTCCCTGCGCAACACGGGAAGAACCTCCTCGCCCAGCAGGTCGAGCTGTTCCAGCACCGTCTTGAGCGGCAGACCGGCGTGGTCGATCAGGAATAGCTGCCGCTGGTAGTCACCGGCGTACTCACGGAAGCCGAGCGTCTTGTCGATCACCTGCTGCGGTGATCCTACGGTCAGCGGAGTTTGCGAGGTGAATTCCTCGAGTGTGGGGCCGTACCCGTACACGGGTGCCTTGTTGAAGTAGGGCCGGAACTCGTCGACGGCGTCCTGGCTGTTGCGGCGCATGAACACCTGCCCGCCGAGGCCGACGATCGCCTGGTCGGCACTGCCGTGTCCGTAGTGCTCGAACCGCTGGCGGTACAGCTGAACCAGGCGTTTGGTGTGGGAGGCGGGCCAGAAGATGTGGTTGGCGAAGAACCCGTCGCCGTGGAAGGCGGCGAGTTCGGCGATCTCCGGTGTGCGGATCGATCCGTGCCACACGAACGGCGGCACCCCGTCGAGCGGTTGGGGCGCCAGCGTGAAGCCCTGGAGCGGGGAGCGGAACTGACCGCTCCAGTCGACCACTTTCTCCCGCCACAGCCGTCGCAGCAGTCCGTAGTGCTCGACGGTCAGCGGGACCGCCTTGCGGATGTCTTGGCCGAACCAGGGGTAGACCGGCCCGGTGTTGCCGCGGCCCAGCATCACATCGCAGCGCCCGCCGCTCAGGTGTTGCAGCACGCTGAAGTCCTCGGCGATCTTCACCGGATCGTTGGTGGTGATCAGCGTCGTGGAGGTGGACAGGATGAGGCGTTCGGTCTGCGCCGCGATGTAGCCCAGCAGCGTCGTCGGTGAGGACGGCACGAACGGTGGGTTGTGGTGTTCACCGGTCGCGAAGACGTCGAGGCCGACCTCCTCGGCTTTCTTGGCGATCGCCACGGTGGCGCGAATCCGCTCGTTTTCGGTCGGTGTGGTGCCGGTGGTCGGATCGGGGGTGACGTCCCCGACCGTGAAGATTCCGAATTGCATGCCTGGCGGACCACCTTCCCGGGCTACCGTGCCGTCGTCTCGGATACCCGGTACGCCCACCGCTGACACGGCAGCCGCCGTATACGGCCGCGACCGTCGGAAGCGTTGCGTGACAGCGCTTCGAGCGCATCAGCGCGCCTGCGCGCTACCCCGCGTTCGTGTGCGCCTCCCACAGCCGCGCACTCTCGGGGCCGACCGCGGAATCGTGGGTCTGCTGGAAGTTCCGCCCGCCGCGCCGGTAGGTCGCCAGCACCACCGCCGGGACCTCCGGTTCGAGGAACGGTTCCGGCAGCCACCGGCACGGCCGGATGTGCACCAGGTCGACCGCCGTTGCGGCAGCGGTGGTGTCGGGCCGGTACGGTCCGTCGATGCGGCCCAGCCAGAACAGTCCGTCGGGGTCGCGGGTCCACACCAGTGCGCCGTCGGGCGCGTCGGCGAAGCGCGATATGCGGCGCGCCAGGCGGTCCTCGTCCACCCCGCGTTCGCCGAACCCGCACACCCCGACCCGGCGGGCGCGCTCGACTGTCTTCGCGACGTCGATTCCGTCATCGCGTGAGCGCATCGGCGCCCGGTAGACCGCCACCATGAATGTCATCCTGCGGGATATGCTCCACCACAACGGCGGCAGGGGAGGACGGGTGCAGACGTTCTGGCGCTACCTTCGTTTCCAGGCGATGATGTTCGTCTTCGGCATCGTCGGGCCGATCTTCCTCATCCTGTACTTCACCACCCAGCCCGATCCGTCAATGAAGTGGGCGTACTGGTTCGGGCTGTTCATCACCGCCGCCGACATCCTCATCGCGCTCGCGCTCACCGATGCGACGCACAGGGACGATCCGCCCGCCGACATGCGGATCGCGCTGGCGTTCGCCAAACGCCGCGGCCTCGACCAGTGATCAGCTGAACGGTTTGCGGGCATCCAGCCCGCGCGAGGCCAGCCCACCGGCCCGCCACACCCGGGCGATCGCGTCGGCGTCCTCGTCGGTCACCAGGTTGCCCATCACGCGCACCGCGATGCGCATCAGCGTCGTCGACCGCATCGCCACCGCACCGGTCAGCGGCAGGAACTTCGGCAGCGTCAGCAGCAACGCCAGCCTGCGGGCCACGGAGAAGCCGCGGGCGTAGTGCTCGCTCAGCACGGCGGGCCAGGCCTGCGACAGGTCACCGGAACCCAGCAGGTCGGCGGCCAGGCGTCCGGTCTCCAGCCCGTAGTCGATGCCTTCGCCGTTGAGGGGGTTCACGCAGGCGGCGGCGTCACCGATCAGCATCCAGTTCGGCCCGGCCACCCCCGACACCGCACCGCCCATCGGCAGCAGCGCCGACAGCGGCGCCCGCGGTTCGCCGTCGAAACCCCATTCCTCCCGGCGCAGCGCCGTGTAATACGACATCAGCGGACGCAGCGCGGCGTCCGCGGGGCGCTTCTCGGTGGCCAGCGCGCCGACGCCGATGTTCACCTCGCCGTTGCCCAGCGGGAAGATCCAGCCGTAGCCGGGCAACACCTTGCCCTCGGGGGAGCGCAACTCGAGGTGCGAGGTGATCCACGGTTCGTTGCTGCGCGGCGTGGCGATGTACCCGCGGACGGCCACGCCGTAGACGGTCTGCTGATGCCACCGGCGGCCGAGCACCCGGCCCAGGGTCGACCGCGCCCCGTCGGCGACGATCAGCGTCCTGACGCCGACCTCCTCACCCGAGTCGAGCGTCAGCGATTCGACCCGGCCATGCGAATCATGGCTGACGCCAATCGCTTTCGAGCCCAGCAGCATCTTGGCGCCGTCGTCGGCGGCCACCGAGCGGATGCGGTCGTCGAGTTCGGTGCGGGGGACCGCGCTGCCCGTCGACGGGAACGACGGACCGGGCCAGGCGACTTCGACGTCGGCGCCGAAACCCGACATCCGCAGGCCGCGGTGGCGGATGCGGGTGTCCAGCCACGGACCGAGGCCGAGGCGTTCGAGTTCGGCGACCGCGCGCGGGGTCAGCCCGTCGCCGCAGGCCTTGTCCCGGGGGAAGCGGGCGGAATCGATCACGAGCACGTCGCGGCCGGCGCGGGCCGCCCAAGCCGCGGCCGCCGAACCCGCAGGTCCGGCGCCGACAACGACCACATCCGCCCGGCTCTTCATTGTCACAGTATGTTGGCAGGGTGAGGACACCGGCGACCGTGGTGGCGGGCGTGGATTTCGGCGACGCGGCCTTCGCGGCCGAAGTCCGCGACGGAGTCGCCCGCATCGAGGATCTGATGTCCACGGAGCTGGGCAAGGCGGACGAGCTGATGGCCGAGGCCGTCCAGCATCTCTTCCAGGCGGGCGGCAAGCGGTTCCGTCCGCTGTTCACCGTGCTGTCGGCGCAGCTGGGTCCGGAGCCCAACGCGTGGCAGGTCACGGTGGCGGGCGCGGTGATCGAGCTGGTGCACCTGGCGACGCTCTATCACGACGACGTGATGGACGAAGCGCAGATGCGGCGCGGGGCGCCGAGCGCCAACGCCCGCTGGAGCAACAACATCGCGATCCTCGCCGGCGACTACCTGTTCGCCACGGCGTCGCGGTTGGTGTCACGGCTTGGCCCCGAGGCGGTGCGGATCATCGCCGACACGTTCGCCCAGCTGGTCACCGGTCAGATGCGCGAGACCCGCGGCGCCGTCGAAGGCGTCGACGAGATCGACCACTACCTGAAGGTGGTGTACGAGAAGACGGCCTGTCTGATCGCGGCGTCGGGCCGGTTCGGCGCGACGTTCTCGGGCGCGGACGAGGCGCAGATCGAACGGTTGGCGCGCCTCGGCGGAATCGTCGGCACGGCGTTCCAGATCTCCGACGACATCATCGACATCGACAGCGATCCGGACGAGTCCGGCAAGGTTCCGGGCACCGATCTACGTGAGGGTGTTCACACTCTGCCGGTGCTGTACGCGCTACGCGAGACCGGTCCGGACACCGATCGGCTGCGCGAACTGCTCGCCCGGCCGATCGACAACGACGACGATCTGGCCGAGGCGCTGCGGCTGCTACGCCGCTCACCAGGCATGGAGCAGGCGAAGGCGACCGTCGCGCGGTACGCGCAGGAGGCCCGCGACGAACTGGCGGCGCTGCCGGACGTGCCGGGACGCCAGGCGCTCGCCTCGCTGGTGGATTACACCATCACCCGGCACGGCTGAGTTCCGCCGGAACCTGAACCGCCGTGTGCAGCGTTGGATCAGCGAAGACTTCACGAGGAGGTGGCTGATGACGTGGAATCCGCACGCGAACAGGCTCAAGACGTTCCTGTTGCTGGTGGGCATGTCGGCGCTGATCGTGTTCGTGGGTTCGCTGTTCGGTCGGTCGATCATGGCGCTGGCGGTGCTGTTCGCCGTCGGCATGAACGTGTACGTGTACTTCAACAGCGACAAGATGGCGCTGAAGGCGATGCACGCGCAGCCGGTGAGCGAACTGCAGGCGCCGGTGATGTACCGGATCGTGCGCGAGTTGGCCAACGCCGCACACCAGCCGATGCCGCGGCTCTACATCTCCGACACCGCGAACCCGAACGCGTTCGCGACCGGACGCAATCCGCGCAACTCGGCGGTGTGCTGCACGACCGGCATTCTGCAGATCCTCAACGAACGCGAACTGCGAGCGGTGCTGGGCCACGAACTGTCCCACGTGTACAACCGCGACATCCTGATCTCGTGTGTGGCCGGCGCGATGGCGTCGATCATCACCGCGCTGGCCAACATCGCGATGTTCGCCAGCATGTTCGGCGGTAACCGCGAGGGCGCAAATCCGTTTGCGCTGCTGCTGGTTTCGTTCCTCGGTCCGATCGCCGCGATGGTGGTGCGGATGGCGGTGTCTCGGTCGCGGGAGTACCAGGCCGACCAGTCCGGTGCCGAGCTCACGGGCGATCCGTTGGCGCTGGCGTCGGCGCTGCGCAAGATCTCCGGTGGGGTGGAGGCGGCGCCGCTGCCACCGCAGCCGCAGCTGGCCGACCAGGCGCACCTGATGATCGCGAGCCCGTTCCGGTCGGGGGAGAAGATCGGCAAGTTGTTCTCCACGCACCCGCCGATCGCCGACCGGATCCGCCGGCTGGAGGAGATGGCCGGACGGGGACCGGGCCTGTACTGAGCGCCGTCTGCTGCGACCCGCGCGAGGCGAGATCGACACCAGGGTCGCAACGCGGCGGTCTGGCGACCCTCACGTCGATCTCGGCGATCGGCGGCGCCGCGACGGTCGGGCCACGAAACGAAATTCCACCGCGGGCCGATGATCAACGCATGGGAAACCAGTCAGCCGGTGCGCGCCGCCGCAGCGGAACATATGGTGTGGGCGTGCTCAGCAGAATCCTGGCCGGCGCCGCGACCGTCGCCGGCGCAGCGGTCATGACGGCAGGCCTTGCCGCCGCTCAACCCCCCGCGCCCGCCCCGCCTCCCGCGCCCAACGTCAACGCCTGGCCGCCCGTGAGCCCCGCGGAGTTCTCGGCGATGAACGGCACCTGGTACGCGTTCGGTGCCCCCGGCGGCCTGACGTGCGTCATCCAGCGCGGCGGCGCCTACGGCTGCAGCGGCCCCATTCCCGCCGCCCCGCAGGGCGCGAACCTCGTCAGCGGCGGCATCGGCGGTGTGCCGACGTTCGCCAACGTGGCAGCCCCGTTCGCCAACGTCGTCGAGAACGTCAAACCGTTGCCGCCGAACACCCGGCTGAGCTTCCAGACCGTGAGCTGCGGCACCGACGGCACGATGACGACGTGCGTGGACGCGCACAACGGCGCGGGTTTCGTCATCAGCCCGACTGCCAGCTTCGTGCTGCAGCCCAGCAACCCGCTGCTGCTGCCGCGCGAGGGCCGCAACCCCTACTTCAACTGACCTAGAAGCCCGACCCGTGCACCTCGTGGCCGGGCTTCTCGGCGACCAGGCCGTGGTAGGCCTGCTCCACGGTCGACCCGTGGTTGATGACGCCGTCGACCTCGCGGGCGATCGGCATGTTCAGCCCGTACTGCTCGGCGAACTCCATGACCACCTTGGACGCCTTCACGCCCTCGGCGACCTGGTTCATCGCGGCGATGATCTCGTCGATCGGCTTGCCTGCGCCGAGTTGTTCGCCGACGTGGCGGTTGCGGCTGCGCTGGCTGGTGCAGGTGACGATGAGATCGCCCATCCCGGCCAGCCCCGCGAAGGTGTCCCGATGTCCGCCCATGGCCTCACCCAGCTTGGACATCTCCCGCACCGCACGGGCGATCACCATGGCGCGGGTGTTCTCCCCGATACCGAGTGAATACCCCATGCCGACGGCGATCGCGTAGACGTTCTTCAGCGCGCCCGCCATCTCGACGCCCACCACGTCGTCGGTGGTGTAGGTGCGAAACCGCTTGGTGCGGAACAGCTCTGCCAGCTGCGCCGCCAGGTGCTGATCCGGCATGGCCAGCACCGCCGCGGCGGCGTAGCCGTCGGCGACCTCGCGGGCGATGTTCGGCCCGGCCAGGATTCCCGCCGGATGCCCCGGCAGCACCTCGTCGACGATCTCGCTCATCCGCTTGTTGGTGCCCTGTTCGAGTCCCTTGACCAACGACACCACCGGCACCCACGGCCGCAGTTCGGCAGCCAGTCCCTCGAGCACCCCGCGGAACCCGTGCGACGGCACCCCCATCACGACGACGTCGGCGCTGTTGGCGGCCTCGGCGAAGTCGGTGGTGGCGCGCAACGTCTCGCTCAGCACGCAGTCCTCACCGAGGTACCGGGAGTTGCGGTGGTTGGCGTTGATGTCCTTGGCGGTGTCCTCCGAGCGCACCCACTGGATCGTCGGTGCGCGCCGTGAACAGATCGATGCGACCGTGGTGCCCCAGGAGCCACCTCCGAGGACGACGACGTTGGGTTGTCGGTGAGCGAGTGCCATGGCGATCAGCGTAGGACGGGTGCCGCACTCGGGAGGGCGATTCGATTGGTGCAGCAACCGCGTCGCCGGCCGGGTGATAATGAGATCCGGTCGGCTCAGGGGGTGCGGTGACGGTTTCGTTGTCGGTGGTGGAGGCCTCCGACCCGAACGGGCTGGTCGACTCCGCCGCGCGGATCGGCGAGAAGATCAGCCGCCTCGACACCCTGATGACCCAGCAGCGCCGCGCCCTGGCCGAGCTGCGCGCCAACTGGCAGGGCAAGGCCGCGTCGGCGGCGATCACCAGGGCCGAGGCCGACCTCGATCAGCAGGAGGCGCTGCGGGCGCGGCTGCAGGCGTTGCAGACAGCGTTGCAGTCGGGCGGTTCGCAGCTGTCCTCGACGCGGCGCGGTCTGCTGATGGTGGTCAACAGCCTGCGCGCCACCGGCTGGCAGGTCGCCGACGACGGCACCTGCACCCCTCCGCCGTATCTGCCTCCGGTGTTCACCGGGCTGGCGATGGCGTGGACGGCCGTCGTGCAGAAACTGCTCGCGCAGTACAGCGAGATCGACACCTCGACGGCCGCGGCGATCACCTCGGCGCTCGGCGGCCCGGTGCCGCAGACACCTGCGGGCACGCTGGGCGATCCGCGTCGGCTGCCGGACAAGGAGACCGCACCCGAGGACGTCAAGAAGTGGTGGGACTCGCTGAGCCAGGCCGAGAAGGACGGGCTGATCGCGAAGCATCCCCCGGAGTTGGGCAATCTCAACGGGATTCCCGCCGACGTGCGCGACAAGGTCAACCAGGCGGTGATGAACGACGACCTCAACCGGGTGCGCGACGTCGCGCAACGCAACGGGGTCACCGAGAACGAGGTGATCGCCGACCCGGCCCGGTACGGCCTGGCACAGACCGACGCCACCCGCTTCTACAACGCCAGGCGCACCAGCGAGGGGCTGGCCCACCAGCGCGGCAGCAACCCCAAGGATCAGCGGCCGGCGATGTTGTGGGGCTACCAGCCTCTCGCCGACAACGGTCAGGGCCGCGCCGCGATCGCGATCGGCAACCCGGACACCGCCGCGAACACGGCCGTGATCGTGCCGGGCACCGGGAGCAGCGTGCGTGACGGCTGGCTGTCCGACGGGCACGACGATGCGATCCACCTCTACGACCAGGCCAACACCTCGAACCCGGGCGAGCCGACCGCGGTGATCATGTGGATGGGCTACGACGCCCCCGACGGGTTCACCGACACACGGGTCGCGAACCCGGACCTCGCCCGCGCGGGTGGCGAGCTGCTCGCGGCCGACGTGAACGGCCTGGCGGCCACACACACCGGGCCGTCCCACGTGACGGTGATCGGCCACTCCTACGGGTCGACGACGGTGGCCGACGCGTTCGCCGGCAGCGGGATGAAAGCCAACGACGCGGTGCTCATCGGCAGCCCGGGCACCGATCTGGCCAAGAGCGCCGAGGACTTCCACCTCGACGGCGGCAAGGTGTACGTCGGCGCGGCCTCCACGGACCCCGTCAGCTGGATCGGCATGCCCGGTGACCTACCGGCCGACTGGCTCAACCGGGAGCTCGGTTATCCGGTCGGTCCGGACGCCGGGCTGGGCACCGATCCCGCGGGCGACGAGTTCGGCTCGGTGCGTTTCCGCGCCGAAGTGGCCGGCGAGGACGGCCTGGACGTGCATGATCATTCCCATTACTACGACCTGGGCAGCGAATCGATGCGGGCGATGACCGACATCGCCAGCGGCAACAGCGAGCGGCTGGCCGAAGAGGACCTGATCGCCGAGGGGCGCCGCCAACCGCACATCACCACACCCGACCACATCGACCTACCGTTCGGCGGCAGGGTTCCGCTGCCGCACCTCGACACCGACATTCCGGGCAGTCCCGCCTTCATCGACCCGGAAGCCGGCCGACCAGGGAGCTCTGTGACCACTGACCATGACTACAAACCGGCCGGTTGAGCCGCTGCGGGCGGCGCTGGCCGCCACGCTGCTGTTGTGCACGTTCGTCCTAGGAGGCTGCTCGATGTCCAGACCCGGAGGTGGCGGCGGCGACCAGGTCGCCAGCCCGATGACCGACGAGCAGGCCGAAGCGCAGGTCATCGACGCCGGCCGGCAGCTGCGAACGGTCGCCGGCCTGCAGGACGTCGGCGGCGGGTTCTCGTTCGAGTCGTGCAACGACCAGGGGGAGCCGCCGTATCGCGGGTTCGTCGACATGAGCGCGCAGCTGCCCGCGGGCACCGACCTCGACACCTACGCCCGTCAGGTGGCCGACGCGATGGTCGCGGCGGGCTGGACCGACGGGCCGCCGCCGGGCAAGAAGCCGTACGGCACGGTCATCCACAAGGACGGTGTGATGGTCGTGATGCGGCGCGCCAACAACCCCGGACTGCTGGCGTTCACGATCCTCGGCGAGTGCCGCAACACGACCGACCACCGCGACGACGGCAAGACCGTCGGCCGCGACGTCACCGCGGAGTTGCTCAGCGGTAGTTGACGAACTGCAGCGCCACGTCGAGGTCGGCCTGCTTGAGCAGGGCGATGACGGTCTGCAGGTCGTCGCGCTTCTTGCTGCTGACCCGGATCTCGTCACCCTGGATCTGGGCCTTGACGCCCTTGGGGCCCTCGTCGCGGATGATTCTGGTGATCTTCTTGGCCTGCTCGGTGGTGATGCCCTGCTTGATGTCGCCGGTGACGCGGTAGGTCTTGCCGCTGGGCTGCGGGTCGCCGGCGTCGAACGCCTTCATCGAGATGTCACGGCGGACGAGCTTCTCTTTGAAGACGTCGACGGCGGCCTTCGCCCGCTCCTCGGTGGAGCTGACGATCTCGATGGTCTCCTCGCCCTTCCAGGCGATCGTGGTGTCGGTGCCCCGGAAGTCGAATCGGGTGCTCAACTCCTTGGCTGCCTGGTTCAGCGCGTTGTCGACCTCCTGGCGATCGACCTTGCTCACGACGTCGAAGCTGGAATCCGCCATGGACTCGCTCCCCTCCTGGCTTGTTCGGGCGTTTTCGTCTTCGGACCATCCTCGTTGTACCCTGCTAGTCGCACCAAATCCGAGAGGACGGTGCGACCACCCGGCAGGTTGCCCGAGCGGCCAATGGGAGCGGACTGTAAATCCGTCGGCTTACGCCTACGCAGGTTCGAATCCTGCACCTGCCACACTGATCAGGCCCCTCTTCGGAGGGGCCTGATTGCGTTGGTGCGGCAGGTCCACGGCAATCGCATGCGCTACCGCCTCGCCCTGTGATGTCCTGGCTAGGTTGTCCTGCGATCGACCATTCACCAACGGCACGGGGAGCCGGTGACATGTCTGAAGCCTTGTCCGCACCATCGAGCATCGCTGTCCTCACCAGCGGGGGCGACGCGTCGGGCATGAACGCCGCCGTGCGCGCCGTCACCCGCACCGCCGCGCACCACGGCATCGACGTGTACGCCGTCCACGAGGGCTATCACGGTCTCGTCACCGGCGGTGACCTCATCCGCCGCATGGAACCGATTGACGCCGACGGCATCCTGCACCAGGGCGGCACCGTCATCGGCACCGCGCGGTCCAAGCAGTTCCGGACCCGCGAGGGCCGCCGCGCGGCCGTCCGCAACATGGTTTCGCACGGCATCGACGCGCTCGTCGTGATCGGCGGCGACGGCAGCCTCGCCGGAGCCAACCTGTTCCGCCAGGAATGGGCGGGCCTGCTCCCCGAACTGGTCGACAGCGGGGCGATCTCGCCGGATGTCGCGGAGGCACATCCGTTCCTGCGTCTGGTCGGTCTCGTCGGGTCGATCGACAACGACATGGCCGGCACCGACATGACGATCGGCGCCGATACGGCGTTGCACCGCATCGTCGAGGCGCTGGACGCGCTGCAGAGCACCGCGGCCAGCCACCAACGCACCTTCGTCGTGGAGGTGATGGGACGGAACTGCGGCTACCTCGCCCTGATGGCGTCGCTGGCGACGGCGGCGAGCTGGGTCCTCATCCCCGAGCACCCGCCGGCCAAGGGCTGGGAGGAGCAGATGTGCCGGGACCTCAAAGCGGGACGGGACATCGGCCGCAGGCACAGCGTCGTCGTGCTCGCCGAAGGCGCCCACGACCGCGACGGCAACCGGATCACCGCCGAACAGGTGAAGACGCTGCTGGAAGACGAACTCGGCGAGGAGACCCGGGTCACCGTCCTCGGGCACGTGCAACGCGGCGGCGCGCCAAGCGCTTTCGACCGCTACTTCGCCACGGTGCTCGGTCATCTCGCGGTCGAACGACTGCTCACCGACGAACCACACGCGCCGGCCCAGATGATCGGGCTGCAGGGTGACCGGGTGGTCACCGAACCGCTGATGGAATGTGTGGCGCAGACCCAGGAGCTCGCCGAGCGTGTCAAAGCCCACGACTACGACAAGGCAATGCTGTTGCGCGGTGGGAACTTCCGGCAGTCGTACGAGATTCTGCAGACCATTCAGAAGGCGGCCCCGCGGCCGGTCACGGCGCCGCGACGCCGGATCGCGATCGTGCACGGCGGCGGACCCGCGCCGGGAATGAACACCGCGGTGCGTGCCGCAGTCCGATTGGGCCTCGACCGCGGCCACACCGTGCTCGCGGTCAGGAACGGATTTCGCGGACTACGCAACGGCGATGTCCGGGAAATGGATTGGATGGACGTCAGTGGCTGGGTGTCCGAAGGGGGCGCCGAGATCGGCACCAACCGGGACGTGCCCGGACCCGCCGAGATCGCCCAGATCGCCGAACAGGTCGCGGCCCACCGGATCGACGGACTGCTGATGGCCGGCGGGTGGGCCGGCTACCAGGCCGCGCACGAGCTGCACCGGCACCGAGAGCAGTATGCCGCGCTCGACATCCCGATCGTGTGTTTGCCGATGACCATCAACAACGACGTCCCGGGAACCGAATTGAGCGTCGGCGGCGATACCGCGCTCAACAGTATCGTGGCCGACGTCGACAAGATCCGGCGGTCCGCGGTCGCCACGCGGCGGGTGTTCGTCGTCGAAGTGATGGGTCACGAGTGCGGCTATCTCGCTCTGATGAGCGGTTTGGCCACCGGGGCCGAGCGGATCTACCTGCCGGAAGACGGCATCACCCTGGACGGCATGACCGCCGATGTCCACGCGCTGGCGGCGAGCTTCCGCGCCGGCAACCGGGTCGGCTTGATCGTCCGCAGCGAAAGGTCCGATCGCGTGTACACCACCGGATTCATCACCGCACTGTTCGAGAAGGAGGGCGGGGACCTCTTCGACGCGCGGGAAGAAGTCCTCGGTCACGTGCAGGAGGGTGGCAACCCCACGCCGTTCGACCGGGTACGGGCGACGATCCTGACGGCACGCTGCCTGGATTTCCTCTCCGAGCAGTTCGACTCCGGCGGTCGGGCCGGCGCGATAGTCGGCTTCCGATCCGGCCAATTGGCATTCACCGACCTCGCGCTGTACCCGTCGCTCATCGAAAAAAGCGCTCAGCGTCCCGTCGAACAGCGCTGGCTGGATCATCGCGGGCTTGCGGTCGTGATGCGCGATTGAGGCGGCCGGCGAAGTTGCAATTGCATAGCGCCGCATCAACGGGCACCATCCGAATATGGCGGGAATCACCGCCCCGGGAGAAGATGCGCTGGACACTGCGCTGGCGTATTCGCACAGTGCTGCCGAAGTCCTTGCGGTATTGGACAGTTCGAGTGACGGGCTGGACGGCGTCACCGCGCAGGAGCGGTTGGCGGTCTACGGCGCGAACAAACTCCCCGAGAAGAAGCCCCGGCCTGCAATTCTGCGATTCCTGGCGCACTTCAACAATGTCCTGATCTATATCCTGATCGCTGCCGGCGTGCTGAAAGCCATCCTCAACGAATGGGTGGACTGCGTTGTCATCATCTCCGTCGCGGTGATCAACGCGACGGTCGGATTCCTCCAGGAAGGCCGGGCCCAGCGGGCGCTCGACAGCATCCGGGAGATGTTGTCGGTCACCGCACAGGTACGCCGCGACGGCCACTGGCAGAAGGTGGACGCGCAGACGCTGGTCCCCGGTGACATCGTGCGCATCGCCTCGGGTGACCGGATTCCGGCCGATATGCGGCTGCTCGCGATCGCGAATCTGCGCGTGGAGGAGTCGGCGCTCACCGGCGAATCACTGCCGGCGAAGAAAGACGTCGCGAAGGTCGGCGCGGACGCAGGCCTGGGTGACCGGATGTCGATGGTGTACTCGGGGACGATCGTCGCCGCCGGATCCGGCACCGGCGTGGTGACCGCCACCGGAAGCAGTACGGAGATCGGCCGCATCCAGTCGCTCATCGCCGACGTCCAGACCATCGACACGCCGTTGACCCGCAAGCTGGCGCGTTTCGGCCGTCAACTGTCGGTGGGCATTCTGGGTATGGCGGCGTTGATGCTGGTGATCGGCAAGCTGCTGCACGAATTCTCGATCAGCGAACTCATCACCGCGGCAATAGGTTTCGCCGTCGCAGCCATCCCGGAGGGGCTGCCCGCGGTCGTCACCATCACCCTTGCGCTGGGCGTGCAGCAGATGGCCCGCCGACGGGCGATCACCCGCAAGCTCCCCGCGGTCGAGGCACTCGGCGCGGTCAACGTCATCTGTTCGGACAAGACCGGCACGCTCACCCAGAACGAGATGACCGCCCGTACCGTGGTGACCGCGCACCACCGGTTCGACGTCACCGGCACCGGATACCGGCCCGAGGGCGGTATCGACCTCGACGGCGCACCGATCGCTCCGGGCGACCATCCCGACCTGGCGGCACTACTGACGACGATGGCCGTCTGCAACGACGCGCGACTGGACGAGGCCGACGGTCAGTGGCGGGTGGTGGGAGAGCCGACAGAGGGCGCATTGCGCACGTTGACGCAGAAGGTCGGTGTCGACGACGCCGACTGGCCGCGTCTCGGTGTGGTGCCGTTCGAATCGGCGAACAAATTCATGGTGACGCTCAACGCCACACCCGGCGGTGACCGCTGTCTGTACGTGAAGGGCGCTCCGGATCGGCTGCTCGACCGCTCCACCACGCAGGCCGGCGGCGCCTCCGCCGAGCCGCTCGATCGCGTGCTCTGGGAGTCACGCATCGACGAACTCAGCGACCAGGGGTTGCGCGTGCTGGCCGCGGCGCGGCGACCTGCGGCCGGCGCCGACACCGTCGACATCGACGACGTCGCCGACGGGCTGGAGTTCCTCGGCGTCGTCGGCATCGTCGACCCGCCGAGGCCCGAGGCCATCACGGCCATCGCGACGTGCCACACCGCGGGCATCCAGGTCACGATGATCACCGGTGACCATGCCGGGACCGCGCGCGCCATCGCCCGCGAGATGGGCATCATCAAGACCGGTGACGAGCCGCGGGTCGTCACCGGCGCCGAACTGGAGGCGATGAGCCAGACGCGGCTGCGGCAGGTGGCCGACGAGGTCGACGTCTACGCACGTACGAGCCCCGAGCACAAACTACGCATCGTCAGCGCACTGCAGGCCCAGGGCAAGGTCGTCGCGATGACCGGCGACGGGGTCAACGACGCACCGGCGCTGACCCGGGCAGACATCGGCGTGGCGATGGGGATCAAGGGCACCGAGGCGACCAAGGAGGCCGCAGGGATCGTCCTGGCCGACGACAACTTCGCGACCATCGAGAAGGCCGTCGAAGAGGGACGGCGCATCTACGACAACATCCGCAAATCCGTGCTGTTCATGTTGCCCACCAACGGCGCCCAGTCGCTGATCATCCTCGTCGCGATCATGCTCGGATTCGCGCTGCCACTGGAGCCGGTGCAGATCCTGTGGGTCAACATGGTCACGTCCGTGACGTTGACGCTCGCGCTGGTCTTCGAGAAGGCCGAGGACGGCCTCATGCAGCGCCCGCCCCGCACGCCGGACCAGGCGCTGGTGAACCGGGCCGACATCGCGATGATCGCCCTGGTGTCGGTGCTCGTGGCGGGGGCCGCCCTCACCGAGTTCTTCGTCGCGCGGGCGGGCGGAGTGGCGCTGGCGGTGGCCCAGACCGCCGCGGTGAACATGTTGTCCCTCGGCCAGCTGGCCTACCTGCTGAACTGCCGGTTCGTCACCTCGTCGAGCCTGAGACCGAAAGTGTTCAAGGGCAATCCGTGGGTATGGCGGATGGCCGGCGCGATGCTCGTGCTGCAGCTCTTGTTCACCTATGCACCGTTCATGAACGACTGGTTCCATACAGCGCCCATCACGATCCGTGGCTGGCTGGTCGCGATCGCGTTGGCCATTGCGGTCTTCCTGGTCGTCGAGCTGGCCAAATGGGTTGGCCGCAGGTTCATGCCGTCGGCGATGTGGTAGCCGGCTTCAGGACGGTCGCCGCAATCGGCGCACGGCAAGCCGACTCCCGGCCAGCATCGCCAGGATGACCGCGAGCACCAGGCCCGGGCCCACGATCCACACCGGACGGGTGAGCCACCACGTCGCGGTCGGCTCGCTGGACAACGCGAACCCGGCCCGCTCGTAGAACCACAGGAACACCACGAGAGCGGTCATGTGCCAGGTGAACACCGGCATGGTCACCCCGTTCGCGGCGACGACCGCCCGCCAGGGTCCGCGGCGCTGCAACCATGCGTTGAGCCGGGGACGGGCGAGCATCACGAGTCCGAGTTGGAACGTCGCGAGCGCCGTGATGGGGGCGGTGGTCGGGAACATGTTGCTGGTGTCCTCGCCCTGCACGGCGACCATCGAGCGGGAGTACGGCCCGAACGTCGTGAGGACGACGAGGCCGACGAATCCCGCCGTGGCGACCGCCGCCGCCCCGAGTCGGCCGGCCTTGACCAGCGTGCCGTCGCGCCAGAAGTAGCCGATCTGGTGGCAGAACAGCCACACGCACGCCGAACCGATCAGTGCCGGGGCGAACCCGCCCCACCCCGGCCCCAGCCGCAGGACGTCCGATGCCAGGACCAGCGCGGCGAGGACGGCGGGCACCCGCCACCCCCAGGCCCGGTGCAGGCGCGCCGTGAACGGCACCAGGGCGACGACGCCGGCGTAGACGCCGATGAACCAGAGTGGGACGAACACCACGATTCCCCACTCGAGCACGCTGCGCCGGCCGGTGGCCTGCAGCACCAGGTCGAAGGCCAGCCACACGGCGAGGAAGGGCAGCAGCGGCGCCAGCAGCCGCCGCATCCGCGCCCCGATGAAGCTCGCGGCGCTCCCTCCGGCGCGGGTCACCGCGTCCCAGCCCGCGAGGTTGGCGTAGCCGCCGACGAAGAAGAACACGGGCATCACCTGCAGCACCCACGTCGCCGCCCACTTACCGGGCACGTAGCCGATGGGATTGGGCATGACGAGCGTGTAGTCACCGTCCCAGTGGGTGATCGACAGCGTCCAGTGCCACAGCACGACAACGCAGATGCTGGCGGCCCGCAGGAAGTCGACCACCCGGTCCCGGCTGGCCGGTGTCGCGTCGACCAGCGCGTCGAGATCGGGCAGCGCGCCTCGTCGTTTATCGATCTGCGCCTCCGATGTTCACAGGCCCAGCGACGCCTGGGCCTGTTTGAGGGTCGCGGCGCTCGCCTGCAGGCTCAGCAGTTCGGACACCGACAGCGGTACTTCGAGCACCCGGCCCGCGCCGGCGGCCGTCACCACGGTCGGCAGCGACAGGCAGACATCGCTGATCTCGTAGGCGCCGCGCTGCACCGTCGACACCGGCAACACACGGTGCTGGTCACCCAGGATCGCCTCGACGATGCGGGCGGTCGACAACCCGATGGCCAGGCTCGTCGCCCCCTTGCCGGCGATAACCTCGTAGGCGGCGTTGACCACTTCGGCGGAGATTGCGTTGCGCGTGGGCTCGTCGAACACCACGTTGCCGTCGACGCGGAAGTTCTCGGCAGGCACCCCGCCGATCGAGACACTCGACCACAGGGGTATCTGTGAGTCGCCGTGCTCGCCGATGATGAACCCGTGCACGTTGGCGACGGCGAGGTCGGCCCGCTGGGCGATGAGGTAACGAAATCTGCTGGAGTCCAACACCGTTCCGGAACCGAAGATGCGTCCGTCGTCGGTGCCCGCCGCGGTGACGGCGGCGTAGGTGACGACGTCGACCGGGTTGGTGACGAAGATGATGATCGCGCCGGGCGAGTGCTCGAAGAGCTCCGGCGTCAACGCCTGGGCCATCGCGACATTCGTGGTCGCCAGGTCCAATCGCGTCTGGCCTTGGTCTTGTTTGGCTCCGGCCGTGACGATGACGATCCTCGAGCCGGCGGTGACCGCGATGTCGTCGGATCCGGTGATCGGACAGTGCGGCACGAACTGGCTGCCGTGGTTGAGGTCGAGCAGTTCCGCGCGGACCTTCTTGCTGTTGATGTCGTAGAGCGCCAACGCCCCGGCGGACCCCCGGATCAGACAGGCATAGGCGATGGCGGTGCCGACGCTGCCCATCCCGACAATGCTGACTTTGTTCGACGATCCCTGCGATGCCCCCGTCATCACTCCATAGTCGACGATGAAGCGCCGTGCGGGAAGGACCCGACGAAAAACTCCGAAACAGACGCTGTCAACGCAGCGGCCAGAACAACGGGACCACCAGCATGGCGACCACGTACCACGCCATCATGGTGACGATCCCGAGCCGCCAGTAGTCGCTGAACCGGTAGCCGCCGGGGTTCAGCACGATCATGTTGGCCGGCGTGGCAATCGGAGTCAGCAGCGACGCCGCGCCGGCCAGCGCCACCAGCATCAGCATCGCCTGCACCGAGATGCCGCTCTCGGTGGCGGCCGCCACCGCGATAGGGACCACGACCAGCACCGTCGCCACATTGGAGATGAACTGCCCGAGCAGTGCGGTGAGCACGAACACGACCGTGAGCACGAGATACGGGCTGCGATTGCCCGCCAGTTCGACGATCGGGGCGGCGATCAGCTCGGCCGCTCCACTGGTCTGGATGGCCGTGGACAACGGGATCAGTGCGCCGATGAGAATGATGGTCTGCCAAGGGATCGCGCGGTACACCTGTTCGGTACGCACCACCCGCAACGCCACCGTCGCCAGCGCGGCGAGCAACGCCGCCACGGCCGGCGGCATGGCGCCTGATATCAGTAAACCGACCATCATGGCGAGCACGGCCAGCGCCCGGAGTGCCGAATGGTCGAGCGCCACCGTCTGACGGCGAACGTCTTCGGTCGTATCGACGACGAGCATGCCCGAGCCGGTCAACCGGTCGATGGCAGACCACCGGCCATGGACCAGGATCGCGTCGCCCTGGGCGAGTTCGACCACGCGGGTGCCCACATCGGCGTTCATCCGGTGTACCGAGAGCACGGTCAGCCCGTCCCAGGTGTGTCCGGGAAACACCTTCTCTCCCAATCGGTCCGACCGTGGCGGGACGGCCAGCTCGGCGAGGCCGGACTCGCGCCCCACCAGTTTGTCGTACGACCGGCCGGCCACGTCGTCGACCGAACACCCGGCCTGGCCCGCGAACGCGGCGACGGCGTCGTCGTCGCCTTCGACGACGAGCACGTCAGCGGGTGCGAGGCGGTGACCATCGTCGGCCACCCGGCCCGCGCGGGTCTCGGTGGCCACCAGCGTGACCCCGTCGCGCCCCGCGACGAGGTCGCGTACCGGCACGTCGAGCGCCGCTGACCCCTCACCCACCGTCAGCCGGAACAGCCGCCGGTCCAGCCCCCAGTGTTCGACGATGCGCGGCAGGTAGTCACTGAAGTCGCTCGGCAGCGTCGTCGACTCCCGATCGGGCAGGAGGCGGTTCCCGAAAACCACGGCGACCGCGATGGTCACCAGCACGAGCGGCACACCGATGAGCGCGAACTCGAAATAGCCGAAACCGCCCTCGCCGCGGTCGCGGGACGCCTCGAAGATGAGGACGTTGACCGGACTGCCGCCGAGGGTGAGCAGCGCTCCCGCGCTGCAGCCGAACGCCAACGGGATCAGCACTTTTGACGGCCGGATCCGGGCGCGGCGGGCCACCGCCACCGTCACCGGAACCAGCGCCGCGGCCGCCCCGTTGACGGTGATCACGGCGCTGACGACAGCGCCGATCGTCAAGACGGTGACCAGCAGCCGGGCGTAGCCCTGTCCGGCCAGGCGGGCCAGCCGATCACTGACCCACGCGGTGACACCGGATGCGCCAAGGCCTTCGCTGACCACGAAGAGCGATGCGATGAAGACGATGACCGCGTCGCCGAATCCGCTGAAGAGGGTTCGGGTGTCGACCAGACCGGTGAAGAAGAGCACCAACGCGACACCGATCGCGACCACCTCGACCGGAAGCCGGTTCCAGATGAACAACGCGACGGCGACGCCGACGATCACCAGGCTCAGTGTTGCGTCGGACATCTGATCGTCACCTGTGCCGGTGGCGCCGCGTGACCGGCGGGAATCCATCTCGGTTCCCCGCGATGATCCTGGGTGCGATCAGTTCGGTGTCGGCCACGATGTGGTCGATTATCGCGCCGACAGCTGTCCGCGTCGCGGCGATTCGGACAGACAATCCGCCACGCAAGCAAGGATGAAGTGATTCACTGGAAACCGGTCGAAATGCCCGTCCGACACACGAGGAGGGGGAATGGACTGGGGGCCTACGTGGGATTTTCTGTGGCACTTCCTGATCATCTTCGCGTGGATCGCGTATCTGCTCGTCCTGTTCCAGATCCTGGTGGACTTGTTCTGGCGTGACCACAAGACGTCGGGCTGGATGAAGGCCATCTGGGTCTTCTTCCTGATCGTGTTCCCATGGCTGACCGCGCTGATCTATCTGATCGCTCGCGGCAGAGGCATGGCCGAACGCGCGCGGGAGGCGGCCGTCGCCAGTAAACAGGCGACCGACGACTACATCCGCGAGGTCGCGGGCCGGTCGCCCACACAGGAGATCGCCGACGCCAAGGCGCTCCTGGACGACGGGGCGATCACGCAGGGAGAATTCGAATCGCTGAAGGCGAAAGTGCTCAGCCAGGCGCCATGACGGCCCGGGCTGAATTCCAGATCGCCCCGTGGGAACTGCGGTGGTGCGGTTTCGATCTCGACGTGTTGCCTGACATCGAGTCGATCTTCGCCCTTTCGAACGGTCACATCGGCCTGCGCGGAAACCTCGATGAAGGCGAGCCGGTCGGCACGCCCGGCACATACCTCAACGGGCTCTACGAACATCACGAATTGCCCTACGCGGAGGGCGGATACGGTTACCCCGAAGACGGGCAGACCATCGTGAACGTGACCAACGGCAAGACCATCCAGCTGTTCGTCCAAGACGCGCCGATGGACATGCGCTACGGCCGGGTGATCGAACACGAACACGTCCTGGACTTCCGCACGGGGACCCTGCGCCGGGACACCATCTGGGCCTCCCAGACCGGGCGGTCGGTGCGGATCCGATCGGAGCGGCTGGTCTCGTTCACCCAGCGCGCCGTGGTCGCGATCCGCTACGAGGTCGAGCCGCTGGACTCCGACCTGGAACTGGTCGTGCAGTCCGATCTGCTGGCCAACGAGGCGGTGGCCCCACCCGGCAGCGACCCGCGGCTCGCCGCTGCGCTCGATCGACCGCTCGTCGCGGAATTCGCTGCGGCCCAGAAGCGTTCGGCCGTGCTCGTCCATCACACCCGGCGGTCCGGATTACGCGTCGCGTCGGCCATGGATCACCAACTCGACAACGTGCCGGACAACGTGTGCACCGTGCACGCCGAACAGGATCTGGCGCGCATGACCGTCGCGGTCGACCTCGCCAAGGGCGACGTACTGCGCATGACGAAGTTCGTCGCATACGGATGGTCGAGCAGGCGGTCCACGCCGGCGTTGCGGGCGCAGGTGGATGCCGCGCTGGCCCAGGCGAAGCAGACCGGCTGGGACCAACTGGTGGCGCGGCAACGCGAATATCTGGACGCGTTCTGGTCGCACGCCGACATCGAGATCGAAGGGGACGTGGAACTGCAGCAGGCGATCCGGTTCGCACTGTTCCAGGTCCTGCAGGCCGGCGCGCGGGGCGAGAGCCGGCCCATCTCGGCGAAGGGCCTCACCGGCACCGGATACGGCGGACACGCCTTCTGGGACACCGAGATCTTCGTTCTGCCGGTGCTGACCCACACGATGCCGGAGGCGGCGGCCGCGGCGCTGCGCTGGCGACACTCCACGCTGGAGCGGGCCAAACGGCGGGCCCGTGAACTCGCCCACCGGGGAGCGATGTTCGCCTGGCGGACCATCAACGGTGACGAATGCTCCGGGTATTGGCCGGCGGGTACCGCGGCGCCGCATGTGACGGCCGACATCGCCTACGCCACAGCGCAATACGTCGCGTCGACGGGAGACGAACAGTTCGAGACCGACTACGGCGCGGAGCTGTTGGTCGAGACCGCGCGCCTGTGGATGAGCCTCGGCCACCATGATTCGACCGGACAGTTCCGTATCGACGGCGTCACCGGCCCCGACGAGTACACGGCGCTCGTGGACAACAATCTGTTCACCAACCTGATGGCGCAGCACAACCTCACCGAGGCGGTCGCCGTGTGCGCGCGCCGCCCGGTGGAGGCTCGTCGGCTCGGCGTCACGGCCCAGGAGACCGCGGGATGGCGCGACGCCGCGACGCACATGGTGGTGCCGTACAACCCGGACCTCGGGGTGCACGAGCAGTCGGAGAGCTTCACCCGGCTGGCGCACTGGGATTTCGCGCGGACTCCGCCCTCGTCGTATCCGCTTCTGTTGCACTACCCGTACTTCGAGCTGTACCGCACCCAGGTGGTGAAACAGGCCGACCTCACGCTGGCGATGTATCTGCGGGGCGACGCCTTCACCGCCGAAGAGAAAACCCGCAACTTCGAGTATTACGAAGCGTTGACGGTCCGGGATTCCTCGTTGTCGGCGTGCGGGCAGGGCGTCCTGGCGGCCGAGGTGGGCCACCTACAGCTCGCCTACGACTACCTGGTCGAGACGGCCTTGATCGACCTGCACAACCTGCACCACAATGTGTCCAGCGGCCTGCACATCGCGGCCCTGGCCGGAACCTGGATGGTCTGCGTGGCGGGGTTCGGCGGAATGCGGCAACGCGGAACCGAGTTGACGTTCGCCCCGGCGCTCCCGAACACGCTGCACCGTCTGAAGTTCCGGATCCTCTGGCGCGGCAGCTGTCTGGCGGTAGACGTGACCGCCCGTGAGGCCACCTATGCGCTGCAGGGCGGCGAGCCGATGGCCCTCACCCACCACGGACAGCCGTTCACGCTCGGCGCGGACCCCGTCACGTTGCCGCTGCCGGAGCCCGCGTCACCGCCGGAGGTCACGCACCCGGGGAACTGCGCGCCGTACCGGAGAGCGTGACGCCGGTTCGACGTCAGCGTCTTGAGTTCGGCGCGTGCCTGGACACGAAGATCGCACTACCGACCGCGCGCGGGCGTACCTGCCCGTTATTTTGTACCCATGGACGACGACAGGGGGGAGACCGACCCGGACACGCGGGGCGCCCGCGACGTCCTGCACGAGCAGCTCGACGAACTCGCGGCGGCCCGCCACCAACTCGAACAACTCGTCCGTGTCATCGTCGAGATCAGTTCGGACCTGGACCTCGATGTGACCCTGCATCGGATCGTCAGTGCGGCCATCGAACTCACCGGCGCCCGGTGTGGGGCGCTGGGGATCCGCGGAACCGACGGAGAGCTAATCTCCTTCCTGCGCCACGGCCTCGACGACGACGCGGTGCGGCGGCTCAGCGCCTTGCCGGTGGGCGACGGTCTCCGCATCGACGACCTGCTCGCGTCGCCGTATGCGTCGGAGCCGGTCGGTGACGTCCCACCGCTACGGGCCCTCCTGGCTATACCCATCACGGTACGGGGAGCCCACTTCGGGAACCTCTATATCGGCGACGACAGACCTGACCGGGTGTTCACCGACTCGCAGGAAGGCGCCGTGCGGGCAGTGGCGACCGCGGCGGCCGCCGCCATCGACAACGCGCGGCTCTTCGAGCGCGAACGCGAATCCGCGAGATGGACGAAGGCCAGCCGCGAGATCACCACCGCCCTGTTGTCCGGCAATCCCCAGACGGGACCGTTACAGCTCATCGTGAACCGGGCATTGGAGTTGGCCGACGCCGAGCAGGCGATCCTGCTGATCCCGAAAGAACCGGATCTCCTCGCCGATGGTCCCGACACCCTGGTGGTCGCCGCCACGGCGGGCCGGTACGCCTCACAGGTCATCGGTCAGGAGGTCCCGATGGACGGGTCCACCACCGGAGGCGTCGCACGTCGTGGCTTACCGCTCATCACCGGCGCCTTCGAGTATCCGATCGAGGGCTTCACCGACGTCGGTGAGCGTTCGGCGATCGTGATCCCGCTCATCGCGGATGACACTGTCCTCGGCGTGATCGCCGTCGCCCGCCACCCTCAGCAGCCTCCGTTCGGCAACGATTATCTCGACCTCGTCAGTGACTTCGCTCGCCATGCGGCGATCGCGCTGGCGTTGGCCGCCGGTCGCGAACATGCGCTGAATCAGGAACTGGCGCAGGCCGATACCGTCGACGACGCGGTCCACACCGCTGCTGAGGAGCTGCGCCGGCTGTGGCGGGCGCGCCGCGTCCTGGCCGTCACCTTCCCCGCCCACGGTGCCTCCACGGCTCCTCAGGTGGTGTCCGTCGGCGAGCCCGCGCAGTGGGCCGATCTGCCGTTCGACACACAGGACATGCTCGACGCCCTGCGCGCCGGGGACCTCCTCACTCCGGTCTCGACTCAGCCCGGCATGGCGGGAATCGCGCTCCAGCACCCAGCTGGCGTCCTGGTCGTGTGGATCGAACTGGCCGAGCAGCGGCCGTTCACCCTCGAGGACCAGACCCTGCTCACCGTGCTGGCAGGTCGCCTCGGCCAAGGCCTGCAACGGGTGCACCAGGTCGACCAGCAACGTGAAACCGCGTTGGCGCTGCAGCACGCGATCCTCGGGCCCGCCGAACTGCCGCGCGGCTTCGTGGTGCGCTATGAGGCGGCCAGCCGGCCCCTCCAGGTCGGCGGTGACTGGTACGACATCGTCGATCTCGAGGATGGGCGCATCGCGTTGATCGTCGGCGACTGTGTCGGCCACGGCCTCGCCGCGGCGACCGTGATGGGTCAGGTGCGCAGCGCGTGCCGTGCGTTGCTGTTCGAGAATCCCAGTCCCAGCGCCGCTTTGATGGGGATGGATCGTTTCGCCGCGCGGCTTCCCGGCGCCCATGGCACCACGGCGGTTTGCGCGGTGCTCGATCCCGCCACCGGTGAGCTGGTGTACTCCAGTGCCGGGCACCCGCCGCCCATCCTGGTTGACGCCGACGGCACCACCCGGACCCTCGACGAAGGCCACACCATCGCGTTGGGCGTGCGACCCAACTGGGTCCGCCCCGAAGCCCGTACGACCATCCGGGCGCGCGCGACTCTGCTGCTCTACACCGACGGCCTGGTCGAACGCCGCCGCAAGGCGCTGATCGACGGGATCTCGCGCGCTGCTGCGCTTTTCCGGGACGGCCGCGCCGCCACGTTGGATGATCTGGCGAACCGGCTGATGTCCGGTCTCGCCCCGGTGGCCGGTTATCAGGATGATGTCGTTCTCCTGCTCTACCGCCGGCCCGCTCCGCTTCAGCTGCAGTTTCCCGCGCATGTCAGTCACCTCGCACCCACTCGCACTGCCCTGCGCGAGTGGTTGACCGGGGCGGAGGTGGACCCGGTTCGGACGATGGACGTGCTCGTGGCCGCGGGCGAAGCCGTTGCCAACGCCATCGAGCACGGCCACCGCGACAAGCCGGAGGGGACGGTGAGTCTCAGCGCGACCGCGCTGGTCGACGAGGTGCATCTGACCATCACCGACAGCGGGACATGGAAGCCCCCGAAAGCAACCCCCGACCTTCATCGCGGTCGGGGTGTCGCTCTCATGCGGGGCCTCATGCGCGATGTCACCATCAACGCCGGCGCTGCCGGAACCACTGTTCACCTGTCCGCGAGGATCACGTGATGCCCATGCCTCTGACTCTGGAGACCACGCGTGGCGGCGACGGCACGGTGGTGCTGACCGCAGCGGGGGAGATCGATCTCAGCAACGTCGACGCCTTCCGCCAGGCGCTCGCGGGTGCCACCGCCGAGGCGGGCGGTGAAGGCGGGTCGCTCACCGTCGATCTCAGTGCGGTCGACTATCTGGACAGCGCTGCCATCAACGTCTTGTTCGCCGCGTCGGACAAGATCGATCTGATCGCTGCGCCTCTGCTGATGTCCATCCTCACCGTCAGCGGTCTGGCCGAGCTGGTCACCATCACGGTGCTGCCTGAGGAGACGAGTTGACCGGCGCGGCAAGACGATCCGGTGCAACCGGATGTACAGCGCCAGCCACCTGGGCCGGAAAAGGACAGAGCTTGTCTACCTGCCGCCCCGACGGCAGGTAGACAAGCATCTGTGACGTCGCATCCCCCGGGCGACGCACCCGGACTCAGTGCGATTCGTGCGCCCCGCCGCTGATCCCACCTGAGTCCTTGTCAAGTGAACCAAGAACCGGCCCCTCAGG
This sequence comes from Mycolicibacterium litorale, assembly GCF_010731695.1. NCBI lineage: Bacteria > Bacillati > Actinomycetota > Actinomycetes > Mycobacteriales > Mycobacteriaceae > Mycobacterium > Mycolicibacterium litorale. The sequence continues at coordinate 3,540,171 of NZ_AP022586.1, read as the reverse complement.
AATCGGGGTTTTCCCTACGCTGCTCATATGAGTGCAGGATGCGGGTTCCGACCTTGGTGCTGAGCCGTTGCGGTGCCAGGCCGGCCTGTTGGCAGGTGCGCGACACGAGGTCCGGTTCGCACCCGTCGAACACCCCGTACAGCACCTCGTCGGAGGGTACGGCCACAGTCAGGACCAGGTGAATGTCGGTGCCCTCGGCGCGCAGCTGTGCGGTGACCGATTCGATGCGGGCGACGAAGGCGTCGATCAGATCTTCGGTGAGGTCCGGCAGATACCACTCGGCCAGACAACCCGACGTCTGAGCGTCGACAGTGAGCATGCTCACACCGTAGAGGCAATCGGCTGCAGACGAATTGGGGGATTCCCTACTCTTTCCAGTCGGTTTCCGACGGCATGGCTGTTCATGATCACGCGAGCAGATGGCGCCCGCACCACGATCGGTCCGAGGCGGACGGGAAGTTTCACACGCAAAGTCTTTCGCGAAGCGAAATAGCTGGCCACCCGTGGCGAGCTAACTGCTCGGAGCCGACGGCTGAGCGCGGTCCCTTCGCTGCACTCTGCAACGACTTGCGGTTGTGCGTGATGTTGCTGCTGGAGGGCGTGCAGATTTGATAGCTAAGAAGATGCTAAACCGGAGTGTCGGCGACGGACCATCTGATGTGTGCGGATAACTGAACTCGAGCGTTCAAGATCACCTACAGCGACTGACCGCAAAGTCGTCCTCCCGACTTACGGAAAAGTCAAAATTTCCTGAGAGCCCGGTGCGATAGTGAGGTCCGCGCGCCTGACGGCGGCGTTCTGACGGGGATTTCAAGGGGGCACCCCACTATGACAGCTAACGACCGTAAAGCGTCGACCACCTATGCCAGGTACATCGGCCGCGTCGGTGCCCTCGCCATCGCACTCGGCGTTGGCGGGGCGGTGGCGACGACACCGGGCGTGGCCTGGGCTGACGACACCACGTCGACGACCGCGAATTCGGCCGGCGCCTCGTCACCGGCGAGCGCCGACCAGGCACCCACCACGGCGGGCGGCGGCGACGTGGCCGCGGACACCCCGTCGAAAGACATCGAAGACACCGGTGAAGAAACCGGCGAAGAATCTGAAGACATCGGGGACGGCCTCGAGGACGACGAGCTCGAGGTGCCCGAGGAGGCCGAGGTCGTCGACGAGGTCGAACAACCCAGCGAGCCCGTCGAAGAGGCCGAAGCCCCACCGGCGCCCGAAGGCGAACCACCGGGCGACCCCCAAACGCCGGACTCGAATGCCGCAGAAGCACCCGAGGCGGCCCTGCCACCCGACCCCGATCCGGCCGCCGTCGGCGGCGACCCGACGGTGCCGGCGTCCGACATCGCGGTCGATGAGCTGGACACCACCACCGCTGACACGAATCCCCCTGCGACGGAGGCGAATTCGTCCGCGCGTACCGGCGAGACGGCGCTGGTCGGCGCCGCGCGCACCCAGCTCGCCGGGTTACCGCCGCTGCGGCTCAACCTTCCGACGCCCGAGCAATTCATCGCGAGCATCCCGGCACCGGTGGTCACCTGCCTGTGCGGGGTCGTCAAGACCGTCACGACTTTCTATGACAACGTGCTCAAACCGCTGCTCGGCGGGGTGGCCGGGGGAGCGACCGGACCGGCGGCTCCGGCGGCACCAGGACAGGCGCCTGCACTGTGGGCGCTGGCCGCGTGGGTCCGCCGGCAGGCTACCCAGGCCATCGACGGCTTCATCGCGTCGCCGCTGGGCACGCCGGTGCGGATGTTCATCACGGCCGTCGACGACTTCGGCGACTCACCGGAGGGCCGTGCACTGGGCGCGGCGGTCATCCAGCTCCTCGGCCAGTGCGGACCCAGCGCCGACCTGCCGGCCGAACTCGACCGGACCGTGATCGTCTCCGGCCTCACCGAGCCGACGGACTTCAAGATCCTGAACAAGCACCACGGCAACGAGATCGACCGCATCTTCATCGCGGAGAAGGGCGGCTCCATCAAGGTCTACGATCCCGAATCCGGCGCCGTGACCACGCTGACGGTGATCTCCACGACCACCGGCGGCGAACGCGGCCTGACCGGTATCGAGGTCCACCCGGACTTCTGGCACGAGGGGGAGTTCGGCTACCGCACCATCTACGCCGCCTACACATCCGGTCTGGACAACCGCGACACCTTGGCGCGCATGGTGCTGTCCGAGGACATGACCAGCGTCGCGAGCACCCACATCATGCTTCGATCCACCGAGGACGCCAAGGATTTCCATCACGGTGGTGACCTCGCATTCGACAACGACGGCACGCACCTCTACTGGGTTGTGGGCGACAACACCCAGGGCGTGGTGAACTCGCAGAGCCTGGCCAACATCCACGGCAAGGTGCTGCGCCTGAACCCCGACGGCTCCGTGCCCGACGACAATCCGTTTGTCGACGAGGACACGACCACCGTGCGTCCCGCCGACTACATCTACGCCTACGGATTCCGGAACCCGTTCCGGCTCAACTTCACCCCGACCGGACAGCTGCTGGTGGCCGACGTGGGTGAGGCGACCTGGGAAGAGCTCAATCTCGTGGTGGAGGGCGGCAACTACGGCTGGCCCGCGGCCGAGGGCAGCTGCACCGGATGCGCGTCGGTCAACCCCATCTACGCCTACCGGCACACCGCACCGCCGGCCAATGCGGGGGCGATCACCTCGGTGGTCGTCTACAACGGCACGACGTTCCCCGACGCTTACCGCAACACGGTGTTCATCGCCGACTATAGCCAGGGCTGGATTCGTGTGCTCGAATTCGACGAGCAGTACTCGAGCCTGATCAGCAGCAAGACGTTCTGGGGCAACGCGGGCGCAACGGTCAATCTCGCCCAAGGTGCGGACAGCAACCTCTACCAGCTGACCATCTATCCCGGTGAGCTGTCGGTGATCTCGCCCTCGGGCGGCAACCGCGCGCCGACGGCCGTCCTCGACGCCTCGCAGACCACCACCGCCGACAAGACGCTGACCGTCGACTTCTCCGGGGTGAAGTCCCATGACCCCGATGCCGGTGACTCCCTCGACTATCGCTGGGATTTCGGCGACGGCACCACCGCAACGGGTGCGGTCACGTCGCACACGTTCACCACCGCCGGGGCCTACAGCACCTACACAGTCTCGCTGACGGTGAGCGACGGCGAGAAGACGAACACGACCACGCAGAAGATCACGGTGGGCAGCACCCCGCCGGTCGTCGACATCGTCAGCCTCCCCTCGTCCTACAACGCCGGCGATACGATCACCTTCACGGGGATCGGCACCGACGCGCAGGACCGCCCGAATGGCGAGTCGCTGCCCGACAGCGCCTACAGGTGGACGGTGGTGTTCCACCACAACGAGCACACCCATCCGTTCGCCGACAACATCGTCGGACCCACCGGCACCATCACGATCCCGCGGTCGCGCGATCAGATCGACGGCACCTGGTACCGCGTGCACCTGACCGTCACCGACAGCAGCGGCCTGTCGACGTCGACCTACCGGGACATCAACCCGAATCTGGTGGATCTGACTGTGGCGGCGAGCAATCCGGGCGCCAAGTTCACCATCGACGGGCTGCCGTACACCGGGTCGTACACCGAGCGTGCGGTGGTCGGCGTGGACTACGTCCTCAGCGCACCCACGACCCAGGTGGTCAACGGTGCGCAGCTGACGTTCGACAGGTGGTCCGACGGCGGCGAGTCCACGCACATCATCCGGGTGCCGGGGCAAGCCAGCACGTACACGGCGATCTACACGGCCGCGTCGGCGGCGAACCTGCAGCAGGCGGTGTAGGCGCTCACTCTTCGAGTCGGCGGGCCAGCGCGACGCGGCCCCGCACACCCAGCTTGCGGTACACCCGGCCGAGATTGGCCTCGACGGTCTTGACGCTGATGAACAGTGCCGCGGCGATGTCGCGGTTGCTCATGCCCGACGCGGCGAGTTCGGCGACTCGCCGCTCCGATGGTGTGAGGCCTTGATCGCGCGTGGGGCGCACGTTGACCCGGGCCAGTTCCTCGCGGGCGCGCTGTGCCCACAGCGCGGCCCCGATGCTCTCGAACGTCGCGAGCGACTCACCCAGCGTCGCGGCGGCGGCCTCTTTGCGGCGCTGTCTGCGCTGCAACTGGCCGAGGAGCAACGCGGTGCGCGCCCGTTCGAACGGCATCGGCAACCGGTCGTGGTGGGTCATCGCTTCGGTCACCGCGGCGACCGCACCGTCGACGTCTCCGCGGGCGGCCAGATCCATCCCCCGGCACCGCCCCGCGACCGCCGAGAGCCAGGGGCGGTCGAGGCGCCGGCCGTCGTTCTCGAATCTCTCGATCAGGGGTTGCGCTTCGGCGCTTCGCCCCACCGCCACCAGCGCTTCGACCGCGTCGGGCACGAAGAAGGAGCCGAAGATCTCGTTGCCCGGAGTCCGCAGGAAGTCGTCCATCAGGGGTTCCAGCGTGACGAGCGCCTGCGGGTAGTTTCCGAGCGACACCTCGAGGAAGATCAACACCCCGAGCGGCCACCACGTCATCCGCATGACCTCGCTGCGCCGGGCCATGTCCAGCGCCGCTTCCGCATCGGCGCGGGCGGCCCGCACCCGCCCGGCGAAGGCGCTGACGATGGCGCGCACGCCGAGGGCCACCAGGCGTGAGTTCTCCCCGCCGACCTGCTCTGCGCGTTCCACGGCGTCGTCGGCGTAGGTGGCGGCTTCGTCGAGCCGTCCGCGCCAGAGTTCGAGCAGGGTTCCGCTCACGGAGATCGCAAGCAGGTCGCGGTCGGCGCCCCGGTCCAGACTGCGGCGCCGCAGATCCTGCAGCGTGGCGTACGCCTCGTCGAGGCGACCGGTCCACGAGTTGAGGAGCCCGGCCACCACGGTGGCCCGGAACGGCAGCGGCACCTCGTCGTTCGGATCCTCGGCGTCGAGGGCCCGTTGCAGCTCCTGCTGGTCCACACCGAATCCGAAGATGAAGCGGACGAACAGCCGCACGGTGAGGGCCTGTCCGATTAGCTGGAGCTGGCCCGTCTGCTCGGCGATCGCCACGGCACGGTCGGCATTGCGCAACGCCGGTTCGTGGTCACCCGCGTTGGTCTGGGCCATGCTCAGCGACAGCAGGCAGTGCACTTCGAGGGTCTGGTCGGATTCACAGTCGGCCAGCGCCTCGTCGAGTAGTCCGAGCCCCCGGTGGAAGTCGTTGTGGTCGATGACTATTCCGGCGAGCTGCATGGACGCGATGGCCCGCAGCGGCCCGTGCGGCATCCGTGGCAGCGTGCTCTCGAGCAGTTCCTCGGCGCGCCCGCTGTCTCCAGCGGTGAAGTAATGGGCGGCGGCCTGCAAGCGGCGCAGATCGGTGTCCCCGCCGAGCCGCATCGCGAACTCGAGCAGTTCGGCGGCCGCGGCGGGTGCGCCGCGGGCGCGCGCCGCGTTGGCGGCCGCATCGAGGGCGGCGAGCGTGTCGTCGTCCTGACTGGTCGCGGCGAGCGCGAGATGGCGCGCCTTCTGCTCGGGTTGGGAGATCACCCCTGCAAGCCTGCGGTGCATGTGACGGCGCCGGGCCGGGCCGGCCTCGGAATACACGCCGCGCGCGAGCAGGGGATGGGCGAATCGTACTGTCAGCCCGTCGATCTCGACCAGACCCTGCGCTTCGGCGGCTTCCAGCAGCTCGAGCACTTCCTCCGGTGTCTTCTCGGTGGCGCTGGCCACCAGGTCTACCGTGGGGGCGGCCACGCATGCCGCGGCGAGCAGCACGTCGCGCACCACCTCGTCGATGCCCTGGATGCGCCGGCGCACGACATCGGTCAGGGATGCGGGCAGGGTGGGTTCGCCCGCGGCGGTCTGCTCGGCCATCGCGCGGGCCAGTTCGAGCGCGTAAAGCGGGTTGCCTCCGGAGGTTTCGGCGATCCTGATCAGAGTCGGCCGCGGATACGAGCGACCGAGCCGCTCCGAGAGCATCGCGTGCAGGCCACCGAGGGAAAGCGGTGCAACGCGGTGACGGCGCAATCGGTCGGGCTGGGCGAGCTGCAGCCATTCGGTGTGGTTGAGGGACTCCTCGGTGCGCTCGGTGAGCAGCAGGCCGACCGGACAGCTGAGCCGCCGTGCGACGAATCCGAGGACGTCGCGGCTGCACACGTCGAGCCACTGCACGTCATCGACGGCCACGATCAACGGCGCCGCCTGGCACAGGGTCTCGACGGTGCTCAGTACGGCGGCAGCGGCGACGCGGTGGTCCGTCTCGGGGCCGTCGGCGTCGCCGCGCAACAGCAGCCGGTCGAGGGCCAGGCGCTGCACGACGGGCAGGTGCGCGGTGATCTCCGGATCGACGTCCTCGAGGAGGTCGGCGACCGCGGCGTACGCCAACGACGTCTCGGCTTGACCAGCGCGCGCCGACAACACCCGGTATCCGCGGCGGTGCGCTTCCTCGACCCCGCTCAGCCACAATCGGGTCTTCCCGATCCCGGCCTCCCCCTCGACCAGGAGCCCCGCCGGACCGTGGGGGACGGCGTTGAGGAACTCCGCGACAGCCGACGATCCGGCCGGCGTGTTCCGCAGCACGTCCACTACGTCATGATCGCAAACAGCAAAGCGATACGGAAACCGACCCCCGGTATGATTTCGTGCCGAGCGGGTGCTCAGGACCGGTTTTCGCCGCCGCCTCGTTGCATGTTCAACATCAGACTCTGCAAACTATCCTCGACGTCAGTTAGCCAGGGGGCGCAACGGAATCAGTTGGCCGCGCGGAGCTCGGGGGACAGTGCCGCGTTGATCCGTCGGCAGTTCTCCGCCATCGCGGCGGTCTGCGGCCGGCTGAGTGGGTCGAGATAGTGGGTGCGCACGGTCTGGCCGTAGACGGCCATCGCCTTGTCGAGCAGCGAGCGGCCCTCGTCGGTGATGGTGGCCAGCACGTAGCGGCCGTCCCGATCGCTCGACGCACGGTGCGCCAGATTGCGCGCCTCGAGCCGGTCGACTCGGCGGCTGACCCGGCTGGGGGTCGACACCAAAGTCTGCGCGAGCGCACCCATCCGGACCGAACCGGTGGCCGATTTGGCGAGTTCGTGCAGCAGTCGGACGTCTTCCAGCGTCAGCCGACAGGCCTCGTTGAGGTCGTGGTTGAGTTTGGCTTGCAGCCGCAGCGCGGCATCCAGATAGTTTTGCCAGGACTTGAGCTCGCCGATGTCGAGGCCCGGCATGTCACTCGGGGTACGCCCCGTAGCTGTCACTTGGAAGGTTCCCCTACTGCCGGCGCGGCGGTGTTCCCCGTCCGCGCGGTGGTCGATGCTGGTTTGTCGGTCCGCGACCTGCTGAATCACTGGTTGCCCCCTTCTCGGTCCCATGCGGACGACCGGCCGTCCCCCACGGCTGTTCGTTGCCGCAAGTGTCCGACGCAGGGATGCGCCGAGGAATCGGGGGTTTCCCTACGGTTTACCAAATTTGCCATAAGTAAACTTCGACGGCAGTTTTGACGGGTACGTCGATACGAGTGGCGACATTCTCGGCAAACGTGGGGTAATTTCAGTCGACACACCGACTGGCCGCTGCCGAGGAGTACAACGGTGGACGCGACACCATTCGGGCATTACCAGCTCCAGGAGCTGATCGGCCGAGGCGGCATGGGCGAGGTCTACAGGGCCTACGACACCCATACCGACCGGATCGTCGCCCTCAAGGTGCTGCCGCCGCACCTCGCCCAGGACACCACGTTCCAGCGCAGATTCCGGCGCGAATCACAGGCCGCCGCCGGCGTGCAGGACCCGCACGTCGTGCCGATCCACAGTTACGGCGAGATCGACGGCCGGCTCTATCTCGACATGCGGCTCATCGAAGGCCGCAATCTCGGCACCATCCTGGAGGAGAACGGCGAAGCGCTGCTGCCGTCCTTCGCCGTCAAGGTCGTCGAACAGGTGGCCACTGCGCTCGACGCCGCGCACGCGGCCGGGCTGATCCACCGCGACGTCAAACCGTCCAACGTGCTCATCACCGAACGCGACTTCGTCTACCTGATCGACTTCGGCCTGGCCCGCAGCGCCGGCGAGCCCGGGATGACGACGGCGGGCAGCACCCTGGGCACGCTGGCCTACATGGCGCCGGAGCGGTTCAACGGGGGAAAGATCGATCCGCGATCCGACATCTACGCGCTCACCTGCGTGCTCTACGAGTGCCTGACCGGCGCGCGCCCGTACCCGGCCGACAGCCTCGAACAGCAGATCGCCGGCCACATCGTCCAGCCCGTGCCCAAACCGTCGGCGACCGACGCCCGGTTGGCTGCGTTCGACGCCGTGATCGAGAAGGGCATGGCCAAGAAACCCGAGCACCGGTACCAGTCCGCGGCGGAGCTCGCGGCGGCGGCGCGGCGGGCGTTGACCTCCCCGATGCGCTGGTCGAGCCGCTCGGGAAGGCACTCGGCGCGGTCCGCGCGGATCCCGGTGCGGCGCAGACTGACCCGCCGCGCGGGTGCGGTGGTCGGCGCCGGGCTGGTGCTGGTGGTGATCTCCGGGGTCGTGACGTGGCAGTGGAGCGGGTGGCCTGACCGGACCCGCGCCCCGCGGCAGGTGGTGGTGGCCGAGGACACCGCGACGCCGACGCCGGTGCCGACACCGGGTGCGGTGCCGTCGATCGCCGCCACACTGCCCGCGGACGTCCGCGAGTCGGGCCGGCTGGTCGTCGGCGTCAACGTGCCCTACGCGCCGAACGAGTTCCGCGACGCCTACGGAGAGATCGTCGGGTTCGACGTGGACCTGATGAAGGCCGTGACGCGGACGCTGGGGCTGGTGCCGGAGTTCCGCGAGACCGCATTCGAAAGCGTGCTCCCGTCGGTGCAATCGGGGGCGTTCACGGTGGGCATGTCGTCGATCACCGACACGATCGAGCGCGAGAAGACGGTCGACTTCGTGACCTACCTGGAGGCCGGCACGCTGTGGGCGCAGCGCGCCGGGGCGGCGGTCGACCCGGCGGACGCGTGCGGACTGCGAGTCGGTGTGGCCTACAGCGTGATCCAGGAGACCGAGGAACTGCCCGCCAAGAGTGAGGCGTGCGTCGCGGCCGGGCGGGAGCCCATCGAGAAGGTCGTGTTCACCGAACAAGACGACGTCACCGCGGCGCTGATCGCGGGTGAGGTGGACGCGATGTCGGCCGACTCGCCGGTCACCGGATTCGCCATCAAGACCTCCGGCGGTGCGCTGGAACCCGCGGGTGAGGTGTTCGACTCCGCGCCCTACGGATGGCCCGTTGCCAAGGGGTCGCCGCTGGCCGAGTCGCTGCGCCAGGCGCTCGAATACGTGATGGCCACCGGCGAGTACCGCACGATCGCCACGATGTGGGGTGTCGAGAAGGGCATGATCGAGGACCCCGCGATCAACGGGGCGGTGCGCTGACGCGCTTGCCGCGGACGAAAAACCCGTTGCCGCAGCGTTATCCTGTACGCAGCAACTCAACGTCGTCAAGCGAGTAGTGAAGGAATTCGCAGGCATGGCCAAGTTGAGAACAGGCAGTGGGTTCACGGACGTGGTGGTGACCGCGGTCGCGTCGACCACGGCGCTGGCACCTGACGCCGAGGACACCTGGCAGCGGTTGCTGGCCGGGAACAGCGGTATCCGCGGGCTGGATTCCTGGTTCGTCGACGAGCTCGGCTCACCGGTGCGCATCGGCGGTCAGCTACGGGAGGACTTCGACGAACACCTCAATCGCGTCGAACTGCGCCGGCTGTCGTACATGCAGAAGATGTCGACGGTGCTGGGCCGTCGGCTGTGGGAGGCCGCGGGAACACCGGACATCGACGCGCGACGGCTGATGGTGTCGATCGGGCTGGCGCTCGGCTCCACCGAGGAGATCCCGGCACAGTACGACGACTGGCGGCAGAAGGGGCTGCGCGCGGTGTCGCCGCTGGCGGTGCAGATGTACATGCCGAACGCGCCCGCGGCCGCGGTGGGACTGGACCGGCAGGCCAAGGGCGGCATCATCTCCCCGCTGATGGCCGATGCCTCGGGCGCGGCCGCCATCGCCCAGGCGTGGCGCCAACTCGTGCTCGGCGAGGCGGACATCGCGATCTGCGGCGGCGTGGAGACCAGGATCGAAGCCGTCCCGGTGGGCTCCTTCTCCCGCATGGGCGTGCTGTCCACGAACAACGACGATCCGGTCGGCGCCTGCCGCCCGTTCGACAAGGACCGTGAGGGCATGGTGTTCGGGGAGGGCGGTGCGCTGCTGCTCATCGAAACCGAGGACCACGCCAAGGCGCGCGGCGCGACCATCCTGGGCCGCCTGATGGGGGCGGCGATGACCTCTGACGGCTACGACATCGTCGAACCCGATCCGAGCGGTGTGCCCGCCGGCGACTCGATCGCACACGCGATCGACCTGGCCGGCCTCGGGCCGTCGGACATCGACCACGTCAACGCCCACGCCACCGGCACGTCGTTCGGCGATGTGGCCGAGGCCCGGGCCATCCGGCATGCGCTGGGAGGACACCACCCGGCTGTGTACGCACCGAAAGCGGCGCTCGGGCATTCCCTCGGCGCGGCCGGCGCGGTGGAGGCGGTGATCACGGTGCAGGCGCTGCGGGACGGGGTCGTGCCCCCGACGCTCAACCTGCACCACCAGGACCCCGACGTCGACCTCGACGTGGTCGCCGGTGAGGCCAGGCGCGGTGACTACCGCTACGCGGTCAGCAACTCGTTCGGCCTGGGCGGACACAACGTCGCGCTGGTGTTCGGCGCCTACTGACCCCGAACCGCCCGCCATAACCGGACTTTCGCCCTAACGTCGGGCCGGTGTCGTTGATCTCCACCGCCCTGCTCCCGGTCCGGGTCGCGCGCCGCGTCGTCGGTGCGGTCGCGAACGCGATCGCCCCGTCGCCGGCGCCCGCGGCGGACCTCGTCGTCCTCGACGGGATGCCCGAGGGTGTGCCGCCGGCGGCGCTGCAACGCGAGCCGGCACTGCCCGCACCCGCGAGTTGGCCGTTCGGGGAGCATTTCCCCCGGACCTGCGGCACGGGCCGGTTCGCGGAGGGGGCGCTGTTCTGGACGGACTTCCTCTACGACGACCACGGCGCGTCGGGGGTTCCGGTCCGGGTGCCCACCGGCGGGGCGCCGGCGCGGGGCACCTACGTGTATCCGGAGGGGCCCGCCGCCGACAACGGGGCCGACATTTTCCGCGTGGCGATCGGACTGGACACCACGCACACGTGGTGGCGGATCGACTGGAACACCTTGCTGGACAGCGCGATCCCCATCGGCCTGTTCACATTCGACACCGACCGCTCTGCGGGCGGCACCAACGAGTGGCCGGCGAACGCCGGTGTCCGCTCCGCGGGGATCGATCTGGCACTGCTGATGTCTGGACAGGGGGCGTGGCTGATCGACCTGACCACCGGGACGCGCACCGCGGTGGAGCACCGGGCCGACATGGAGTCGCGCACGTTCCTCGCCAAGGTCCCGCGGCCCCTCGTCGCACCGTCAGGCACGTGGACGGTGCGCCTGGGGGCCGGGTTGGCCGACGAGGACGGTGACGGGTTCGCCGAGGTGCCGTTCGTGCGCGGCGCCGGGCCGGGCCAGCCCAACGTGTACAACCTCGCGTTCCGCACCCGCGAGCAGGAGAAGGTGCACCTGAACTTCTGGTCGGATCAGGCGCAGGCCGATGCGCTCGACGACGGCGACGTGTCGCAGTTCTCGCTGGCGGTGCCGTGGGATCAGCTCGCCGCCCGCCGGACCGACGACGAACCGGTGGTGACCGGCACGTCCACCCGCTGGTACGTGTCGTCGATCGAGCTGGGGCAGGGCGTCGGCGACGGCAACATCCTCGACACCAAGCCCCAGTTCCTCGGCCGGGTGCAGCCCTACTCGGTGTGCCTGCCCGCGACATACGCGCCGGGACGGAAACTGCCGCTGACCCTGATGCTGCACTCGCTGGCGCTGGGGCAGAACCAGTACGCCGCGTTCGATCCGAAGCTGCTGCACGAGGTGTGCGACGGCCGGAACTCGATCGTCGTCACCCCCTTGGCACGGGGCCCGGCGTGCTGGTACTTCGACGAGGGCGAACTCGACGTGTGGGAGGTGTTCGCCCGGGTGGTCGAACAGCTCGGCGCCGACCCGAACCGCACGGTGATCGCCGGGTACTCGATGGGCGGGTACGGCACGTACAAGCTGGGGTTGAGCTATCCGGAGGTGTTCGCCCAGGCGGTCGTGCTGGCCGGCCCGCCGACGTGCGGGGTGCGGCTGGTGCGCGGGGTCGAGGCGCCGGCCGACTTCGACCCCACGTCACACTGCGCGCGAGAGGGGGACACCTGGCCGCTGCTCGCGAACGCCCGGTGGCTGCCGTTCGTCATCGCCCACGGCGGCCTCGACCAATTCGTCCCGTTCCCGGGCATCGTCCAGCAGGTGTTCGAGCTGGACCGGCTCGGCTACCGATACCGGTTCGCCGCGTATCCGGTCGAGGACCACATCGCGTTCCTGCTCAAGGACGACTTCGACGATCCGGTCGCGCACATGGGAACCGGTCTGCGCCAGGCAGATCCGGGGCACATCACATTCGCGTGGTATCCGCAGCTGGTGCGCGAGGATCTCGGCATCGGCCCGCACCGGGTGTGGTGGGTGTCGGAGCTACGCGCCGCGGACGACGTGACGGCGCAGAGGGGGAGGCGCGCCAAGGTCGACGCCCGGTCCTACGCGCGGCCCGACCGGACGCGCACGATCAAGCGCCGGCGCGGCGTCATCCCCGACTTCGACCCGACACCCGGGCTCTTCACGGAAATGACATGGCAGCTCGGCGGTGAGGTCGACCCGATGCCGTGGCTGACGTTGGATCTCAGTGGGGTCGCCGGGGTGGCGGTGGACGTGGTGCGCGCCGGGCTGGCGACGCTGCCGCGGTCGACGATCGCGGTGTCGACCGATCACCCGGTGCGGGTCCGGCTGGCGTCACTGCCGCCGGGGACGGCGGTGGAACTCGACGGCGCACCGGCGGGAGCTGTCGTCGACGTTCCGGAGGGGCGCTCTCGGCTCACGCTGACGGCCGCAGGGTCGCCGTAGTTCGCACGCCGGCAGGGCAGCACCGCGATCACGTTGCCCAGCAACACCATCCACGTGAGCACGGGCAGGATGTCGAGGACACGGTTGCCGCTACTCTTCCACCACACGTCGAAGACGTATTGCAGAAGAGCGGCGGCCAGCGTGATCGCCACGACACAGATCGCGAGACCTCGTCCGGCCGCCCACCCCCACAGCGAGACCCCGACCAGCACGGCCACCGTCACCCCGGCGATCACGGCGGCCGCCTGAGTGGGTGTCAACCATTCCGGCCGCCACGCTTTCGGCACGTCCGGCGTCGACAGGACCACCGCTATCAAGGCGAGCGCCGACAGGACTCCCACGAATCGTCTGACCCCATGCTTCGCACCGACGGCGCGGATCCCCTCGACCTCGATCTCGGCCGACTTCTTGAACAGCCAACGGTACGCGGCGACCGCCAGCGTCACCAACGCCGCGAATGCCTCGAAGGGGACCGCAAGGTATCCGGGATCGGAGGACCTCCCCGAGTCCCAGTGCCTCACCAGATCGACCAGATGCCAGACGCCGACGGCCACCACCATAAGGGCCAGGAGACCGGAGGCGGCGCGGTACCGCCCGCGATCGGAAGCGGCGAGAAGGTCCCGCCAGGCCTGTCGGCTGTCGTCCTCAGGAGGAAAAGTCTTTCGCATTGTGCGCCACCGAGAATGGATTCGTGCGGTGGCGACTCCGATGGCCCCTCCGAGCCCGATGAGCACGAGGATGTACACGATGTGGAGCGGCCGGGGGCTGTCCGAGACACCGAGCAGCGCCGAGGAGAGCAGGATCGCGGCGAGCGCCAGCACCAGCCGCAACGGGTCGGCGACCAGCGGCAGCGGTACGGCAAGGGGCCGCAGCAGAGCGAGGTGCGCTGCCCACTGTGCGGCCTTCGCCGGCCAGCCGGCCGAATCCGCGGGCAACACGGCGCGCGAGAGCAGCGGAACGATCCGCGAGGCCAGCGCAAAGCGGTAGTGCGGGGTGAGCGCATCAAGGGTCTGGCCGCCGACGGTTTCGGTGACCAACCGGCCGTCGGCGGTGGTGTCTCCGGCGGTGCGGGCATCGGCGCAGATGGACCCCTGAAGGAACTCGATGTCGTTGTCTCGCTGTGCCTCCCGCGCGTTCTCGTCCTCAGGCGGTGTCGGATAGCTGTCGTCGATGATCCGGGTCAGGGCCGCGGCGGCATCGAGTCGCCCCCACTGCCAGTCGTTGCGTCGCCAGTTGGTGAGCAAGAACCCACCGAAGCGGGCCAGGGCATTGCCGGCCAGCTTGGCGTCCGACGACGACACCAGCTCCCTCGGGTCCATGTCCAACACCTGCTGCAACCGGACAACGTCGGTTGGAGGACGCCGGAGCCAGGACCGCAGAAGTGTTGCGCGCGCTGCGCGTACGAGCACGCCCGTGTCCACCACTTCTGTTGACGCCGGTTCAGTGCTGGTGATCCGGTCGAACTTCACGATGGACGCGGTGTCGGGAATGCCGGTCTGGCAGAACAACATGGTGATGTCCGCGACGGAGGCGTCGTCGAGCGGGGCGTCGTAGAAGAGGGCGTAGACGGATTCGGTGAAGATCCGAACCTTGTCAGGCACGGGTGGCTGCAGCGTGGGCAACCCGGCCACGACGGGCGAGGAGTCATTCAGCAGGCATGCGCGAGCAGTGGCCACAGCGCTGGTGAGGTTCTCGGCCAGAGGGGTGCCTGTTGTGAACTCATCGCCGTCGGCGAGGTACCGGTGAAACTGGATGTCATCGGCCGGCGACGACGGAGCGCAGAGCATTTCGGCCAGCTCGTCGGTGAGGAGCAGGTCGTCCTGCGCGTTGAAGCACTCGTCCATGCGGTCGGCCAGTGGGTAGGTTTCGAACCGTTCACGGTCGCTCCGCAGGGGGTCGACGAGCACCTCGTCGACGGCGCGGTGCTTGGCCGCGACCAGGACACTCAGCCACCGATACAGCGTCAGCTTCCAGGCCGAGATGGTCGCTCCGGCGAGCGCGCGCTCGCCCTGCGGATCGGGATAATCAGCGAGTTCCTGCAGCAGGCTCTCGAGGCTGCGCGCCCAGGCGATCAGCACCCGCACCTGCGCGGCCATCGCCACCACGTCGGACGCCAGTCGCGCTTCGATCCCGGTCGTGCCGTTGTAGGAAGCGGCCAGTTGATCCTTCACCGTCAACGCGAGCTGACGATTGAGCGGGATGTAGTCACCGCCGAGACGCGGTGGCTGGCACAGCTCCTCCCACGGGTTGGTCAGCAGTGAGGCGATCCGGGCCGAATCGGCGGCGATGCGGTACTGCACGTAGGCCTGCGGATCGATGAACGGCGGCGCACCCGGAGAATTCGCCCGAAGCCGACTGGCCAACGCCTCCAAGCGGCCGCGGTTGGCCAATACCGCATCGTTGTGCTCGAGAAGGAGTCCGAGCTCGTCCTGGGCGGTTTCGGCGCGTTGTTTGAGGCTCAGTGACCGCTTGATCACCGGCAACCAGTTGAGTGCCGAATCTTTGCGCGTTGCGTCGATTTCTGTCGACTCACGCGCGGGCGGCTCGGGATCGAGATACAGCAGGAACCGCTCTGACGGACCGCTGGCAGGGGCCAGCTTGATCGCCCGGATCGCCCGGTCGATCGGGATGTTGTCGAAGAGCCCGCCGTCGACGACGTTGTACGGACTCTCCACGACCGCCTCCTCTGAGTCCCGCTCGGCCGTCAACGAATACCATTCGGCGTACGGGAACGCCGCGGACATGTTGACCCCCAACCCGGCGTCCCGGCCGCCGGGCCGCGACTCCCTGCGGGTACCGCGGGCGAGGTCACCCCTCTTGCGCGGTTCGAAATACGGTGGGATGGAGGGACTTTCGCTCTGGGCGTCGGGCGCTGCGGGGGTGACCGAGTAGATGCTCGCGGGTTCGAACGCACCGGGGAACGACGATGTGGCGCGGGCCGCCAGCGCCAGCCGGTCCAGGGCGCTCTCGCCGTCGGGGGTGCCGGCCTCCGCGCCGTTGGGGATGGTGCTCTGCCGCGACCCCATGGTGCCCTGGCTGGTGAGGAACGAGAAGCGGGCGCGGTTGGCGCGGTCGGAGTCGGACTCGTCGGTCAGCAGGGTGGCGGCCAGCTCGACGGTCAACCGCTGCACCGCGTACGCGCCTTCGCTCTTGTCCGCGATCCGCTTGAGCGCCTCGCGCATGACGACGTAGAAGTGTTCGTCACCGCGCAGCACCGACGGCACGCGGCCCAACCCCGGCTCGCGCAACAGCTCCCACATTCCCCCGTCTTGGATCCAGGTGGAGTGGGCGATGTCGTCGAGTCGGGATCCGCACGTCTGCGCCAGCCCGTACAGCACGGCGTTCAGTCCGCCGGCGCTTGCACCGGCGAGGATGTCGATCTCGACCGAGCCGTACTTGCCCGTGCGGTGGAGCATTTCCCGGTACCGCGCACCGCGGCTTCCGGGAGCGGGTGTGGGCCCGCCGCTGCAGGCGCGGCGGAACACGTCGATCTCGGCGACGGCGCCGCCGATCCAGACCGCCAGGCTGACTCCGCCGCGCATCGCGAGAGCGAGCCGCAGGGTGCGCCTCGGTGTGGTCCCGGTCGATTGTTCCTGCTGCGTGTTCGCGGACATGATCCCCCCGGATGGCGATGTTCCGGGTGTCAGTGTCGCTCACCGATGAAGCGGATGCGGGCTCATTTGAGAAGGGGATGTGTCAACGTGTGCTTTCGCAAACTTCTACTTGACCAGCGTGAACTGCTCGACGTAGCTGACGTTGCGGTTGAAGAAGTCCGCGCAGCCCAGCAGGTACCTCATGTAGCGGTCGTAGACCTCTTCGCTCGTCACCGCGATCGCCTGCTCACGCTGCGCCTCGAGGCTCTGCGCCCATGTGGTGAGTGTCCGGACGTAGCTGGCGGTCAGATCGTCGCGCTCCGCGACGGAAAATCCTGCTGCCGTTGAGAATTCGATGACGTCCTCGTCGCACGGCACCGAACCGCCGGGGAAGATCTCCTTGGCGATGAAGCGCATGAACCGCAGATCGGACATGGTGATCGGCACCCCCAGCTCCGGCCAGCGCTTGAGCGGGTGCCCCATGATCGTCTGCAGCACCATGCGCCCGTCGTCCGGCATGATGCGGTGGCACAGATCGAAGAACGCCTTGTAGCGCTCCTTCGGGAAAGCCTCGAAGGCCTCGATGCTGACGATGCGGTCGACCGGCTGTTCGAACTCCTCCCAGCCGCGCAGCATGACCTCGCGGGACCGCTGCGTGTCGATCCCGTCGAGGATCTGCTGGCCGAGCGCCTGCTGATTCTTGCTGAGGGTGAGGCCGATGACGTTGACGTCGTACTTCTCGATCGCGCGCTTCATCATCGCGCCCCAGCCGCAGCCAACGTCGAGCAACGTCATCCCGGGCCGCAGGTCGAGCTTGCCGAGTGCCAGGTCGATCTTGGCCAGCTGCGCCTCTTCGAGCGTCATGTCTTCACGCTCGAAGTAGGCGGAGCTGTACGTCCGCGTCGGGTCCTGCCACAGCCCGAAGAACTCGTTGGAGATGTCGTAGTGGGCCTGAACGTCCTCGTACGCCACCTTCATCGATCCCGAGCCCCCCGACCCGCTGTCCGTCATCCGCGCCATCCTCCGTTTCTCAAAAAGATCCTGAACTGTATAACGCAGATTGCCTAGATTGGCTAAACGGGAGCCTTTTCCAGGGTGAACTGCGCCACGTCGGTGTAGCCCTGCCGGAACAGATCGGCACAACCGTCCAGATATTTGAGGAATCGCTCGTAGATCTCCTCGTTGGTGATCTCGATGGCCTCGTCCTTGTGGGCCTCGAGATTGCGGGCCCAGGTGTCGAGGGTCTTCACGTAGTGCGGCTGCAGGTGCTGCTCGCGGGTGACCGTGTAGCCGGCCTTGACCGCGTGCTCCTTGACCATCGAGGCCAGCGGCAGACGGCCGCCGGGGTAGATCTCGTCCATGATGAACTTGATGAAGCGCACCCGTGACATGGTCAGCGGGAGCTTCTTGGCCTTGATCTCCTCATCCTCCGGGATGATGATCGTGTGCAGCATCTGCACGCCGTCTTCGGGCATCCAGTCGAACGTCTTCTTGAAGTAGTCGTCGTACTTGTTGAAGCCGAAGTGTTCGAACGCGCCGATCGACACGATGCGGTCCACCCGGCCGTCGAAGTCCTCCCAGGGCTGCAGGCGGACTTCCATCTTCCGATCGCTCTTCGCGTTGGCGAACCAGTGCTCTTCGATGTGGCGCTTCTGGTTCTCCGAGAGTGTCAGGCCGATGACGTTGACGTCGTACTTCTCGACGGCGCGCATGATCGTGGCGCCCCAGCCGCAGCCGATGTCGAGCAGGGTCATCCCGGGCTCGAGCTTCAGCTTGCTCAGGGACAGGTCGATCTTGGCCATCTGGGCCTGTTCGAGGGTGTAGTCGTCCTTCTCGAAGTAGGCACAGCTGTAGACCTGGTTCGGGTCCTGCCACAGCTTGAAGAATTCATTGCTGATGTCGTAGTGGAACTGGACTTCGCCCTTGTCCGACCCACGGGTCTGCGAAGCGGACTTCGAGAGCCACGCGGACTCGGCCTTGGGTGCTGCGCTCGATGTATCTGCCACGGTCCGTCCTGGTGAAGTTGCTATTCGATGCTGAACACAGGGTGCCTTCTGCTCGACACGGTGCCGAGACTACGCCTGCCGTCAATCGGCAGACGCGTTACGTCGTCACTATGTCTGGCGTGTCTGGGGATTGCCAACCGGGGAGCGAACTGGCTGGTCGGGCACATCGCCGGAGCTAACGGTCGCGGTTTGCCACGGGCATAAGTTAGCTGCGGTTCTCACCGCACGTGATGCTTCAGCAAAGGATGCGGGTAATCCGCGGCGCGCTGCTGGAAGTCGAGAATCGCGGAGTTCAGGACGGCGCCGCCGCGGATCTCGATGGCCCGCGAGATGGTGTCGCTGTCGGCCCAGGCGTCCGGTCCGGCGAGGACGGTGTCCAGATGCGGCAGCAGTGCCTCGCTGATCTCCCAGGTCGCGGAGTTCCACAGATACGACGGGCTGTGGTCGACGGCGTAGTAGAGCAGTCCGTTTCCCTTCTCGACGGCGGGTTCGCGGAACGTCGTGGGCTGCGACCAGCTGAAGCCCATGCCGACGTCACAAGAGACGTCGATGAGCAGGCTGCCCGGTGTGAACGCGGACAGGTCGTCCTCCGTCAGGAAGATCAGCGGTGCCGAAGGGTTCTGCAGCACGCAGTTGACGACGATGTCGTGGGCCGCGAGGAAATCGGCGACCGGGATGCTCCCGTTCTCGGGCGTGTCGGCCCACGTGCCGCCGTCGTGCTGGCCCAACGACCTGGGTCAGCGCTGTGTCCTGCACGCAGTGGGGCCAGCCCCAGACGATTCGCCCGACGGGTATCTCGGCCAGGTCCTCCGCCTGCACCTTGGGCAACAGGAGCACCCCGCACTCGTCGTTCAGCTGCTCACGCGTGCGGATCCCGCCGACCAACTCGGCAAGCGAGTCGTCGGTGGCACCGAAGTCCGATCCGTAGCCGGTTTCGAGAGCGATCCGGCCGCGGAGTTGAGGATCGATTCTGCTCAGATGTGCCGGGTGGATCGGCAGGCGGCGTTCGTCCGGCTTCCGCGAGTGGGCCAGGACGCCGAGTGAAAGGTGTTGTGGGTCAGTGCTTCTTGGCATTAAGGAGTGCGTCGGCGGACGAGAGCTTCGCGGACGCCTTGGCGTGCTTGTCGACGCGTTTCTCCTTGAGACTCTTGCCGGATTTCTTGCTCATGGTCTGTCGGGGTGACTTGTCAGACATCGTCGGCCCTTTGAATTGGGGGCCTGAATGGTCCCGATCCTCCGACCCTACCCCGTATCGGCAGTTCATGGGCCCGTAGCTGTCGACCAGGACGTGTTGCAGGGTGTAGCGTCGAAGGAGTTGGAGCCCAGCCAGTCCGGCCGGGTCGGCCATCCGCGCTGATCCCATCGAGCATCCGCTCACGTCGGCTGCGCCGGTGCACAACCGCGAGTCGGGACTCACCATTGACTGCTTCGTCTGTCGTTATGCCGCAACATGTTACGCGTCCGCCGAGCTTCGGTGTGCTCAGTACCTTCGCGCCGACACCCTGCGGGGCGGCGGCGTTCAGTGCCGCTCTGTGTGACGGGTTGAATGCTTTGGGTGCCGATGTCGGCGTGGTTCGGGTGGCTGACGATGACGCCGCGCCGACGGATCTGCGGGTGGTCGGTCAGGTCGCCGACGGGTCGGTGCAGACGTGCGCGGCGCTGCTCAACCGCTACGACGTGGCATTTGTCCAGTACCAGGACGGCATCTACGGCGGCGCGGCCGGCGAGCATGTGCTCGACATCCTCGACGCGCTGCAGGTGCCGTCGATCGTCCTGGCGCACACGATCCCGAAGAACCCCACGACAGCACAGCGTTCGGTGCTCGAGTCGATCATTGCAAAGGCCGACCGCGTGGTGGTGATCTCTGATGCCGCGAATTCGCGACTGCGCCTGGGCTACAGCGTGGATCCCATGAAGATCAGCACGATCCCGCACGGTGTCACCCTGCCGCGCGGGGCCGCGCCGAAACGCGCAGGGCGGCCCACTCTGCTCACGTGGGGGCTGATCGGTCCCGGGAAGGGTATCGAGCGGGTGATCGATGCGATGCCCTCGTTGAGCGATGTTCCGGGACGGCCACAGTATCTCGTTGTGGGGCAGACGGATCCGCGAGTCTCCGCGGCAGAGGGCGAGGCATACCGGCGGTTCTGCATCAACCGGGCTCAGCGGCTCGGAGTGGCGGACTCGGTGCGATTCGACGACTGCTACCGGAGTCAGACGGCGCTGACGGACATGGCGCGCTCTGCGGCCGCGGTCGTACTGCCGTACGACTCGACCGACCAAGCAGCGTCCGGTGTTCTGGCCCAGGCAGTGGCCAGCGGGCGGCCCGTGGTGGCCACGGCTTTCCCGCACGCGGTCGAATTGCTTTGCACCGGAGCGGGGATCGTCGTCGACCATGACGATCCGGCCGCGATGGCGAGCGCGCTGCGCCGGGTGCTGACCGAACCGCGTCTGGCCGGCGCGCTGGCGGGCGAAGGTAGGCGTCTGGCGCCGACCATGGCGTGGCCGGTGGTGACGGGAAGCTATCTGCGGTTGGCGCAGAAGATGCTCGCCACGCGCCCGGCGTTCGTCTGACCGGCCCTACTGGCAGCCGACAGCCGCACAGGGCGTACTGTAGGGACTACCGGGCAGCTCGACTTCGAGCGATACAGCCCGGCTATGAAGGACATTCGATGGCATCGTCCACAACGTTCCGCACTCCTTACGACCTGCGTGTCGATCTGGTCAAGAACACGATCACCACGCATTCAGACCTCGACAGCGAAGCGGCACGCGCGCTTGCCGTGCATGTCCTGCACGCGCTGAACTCGATTCCCGAGAAGATGCGCTGACATGACCGTCACGGTGATGCTGCCCGGCGGCGGCGCAGACGAGTACATGCGATTCGGCGACGCGTACGTCAAGCGCACCGACGGCAGCCTGGACGTGGTCCGGCAGGGCGCCAAAGAGTGGCATTCCTACGCCTCGGGTGACTGGGTGAACGTGGAAGGCGATGAGCGAAAGCGGAAGTCGCGGGGATTCTGGCACTGAGGCTCGGCGCGTAGTAGCGGCTATCGCGGTCCCTGCGCGAGCCGGTTCACCAAGCCGGTGAACACGCCCGGAAACGCGTCGGCCGCCGGAACGACGGCGCGGCGCAACGGTGCCGAAGTGCTCGCCTGCAGGATTCCCGCGGTCAGCAGCCGGTAGCGCCGGGTCACCTGCCGCCATCGCCGGTCGTAGTCGTCGGCGCGGCCTGCGGCGATGCAACCGACCAGGAGTTCGGCCGTGGCGAACGCGATGCCCAGCCCCTCTCCGGTCAGCGCGTCGATGTAGCCGGCGGCGTCACCGACGAGGAGCACGCGGCCACAGCTAGGCCGGCTGACCTTCTGGCGCAGTGGCCCCGCTGCCATGTCGGGTCCGTGCGGGTATCCGGCTACCCGCCTGCGCAGGCCCGGGAATTCGTCGAGATGCTGGTCGAATCCGCCGCGACGTGACGTCAGCACCGCGATACCCACACAGTCGTCGGCGACCGGTGTCACGTACGCCTCCGCGTCGTCTGCCCAGTGCACTTCGACGTGGTCGGTCCAGGGCGAGATCCTCACGTGCCGGCGGATTCCCCACCGGCGCGGACCGCCGACCGGCTGCTCGAGAGCCAGAGATCGGCGAATCGGTGAGTGCAGCCCGTCCGCGGCGGCCAGGTGGCGCGCGCGCAGATCGCCCATCCGGACCGACGCCGAGTCCTGGTGCACTGTGCAGATATCCGTGTGCAGGAATGCTATTCCGGCTTCGGCCGCCGCCTCCAGCATGGCGGTGTGCAGGGCTGTCCGGCGCACACCGCGGCCGGGCCCTGCCCGGAAGGGCGCATCGGCACACCGGTCACCGTCGAGGTAGCGGATGCCCCGCAACGGCACCCCCGGCGGATCCACCCCGAGGCGGCTCAGATGCTCCACCGCATGGGGCATCAACCCTTCGCCGCAGGCCTTCTCGATCGGTCCGCGGCGCCGTTCGACCACCACGACGTCGAGGCCGGCCGCCGCCCCGTGCAGTGCGGTCGCGAGCCCGGCCGGGCCGCCGCCGGCGACCAGCAGGTCGATCACGCCAGCCTGGCCAGGGCGGCGTCCTCGACGCGGATCCGCGTCCGCAGCAGGAGGGCGTTGAGCACAGTGAACGACAGCGACGTCATCCACGCGCTGTGGACCAGCGGTAGGGCGGCGCCCTCGACGGCCACGGCGACGTAGTTGGGGTGTGCCAGGTATCGGTACGGGCCGGCGCTCACGCGCGACGCCCCGGGAACGACGATGACGCGGGTGTTCCACTGGCGTCCCAGAGTGCCGATGCACCACCAGCGCAGACCCTGGGCCGCCAGCACCGCCGCCAGCATCGGCCTGCCCAGCGCCGGGACGTAGGGCCGTCGCCGTGCATAGACCTCGATGAGGCATCCCGCAAGCAAACCGGTGTGGAGCGCGATCATCAACGGGTAGTGCCGAGCCCCGTACTCCGTGCCGCTGTGTGCCCGACTCCATGACAGATTGCGGTGGGACACAACCAGTTCAGCGAGGCGCTCCAACGCCACCGCGATGATGAGGCGCCGGTACATCAGTGCCAGCGCAGCAGCACGAGTTCGGAACAGAATCCCGGCCCCATCGCCATCAGGAGTCCGGGGCTTCCCGACGGCGGGCGTTTGGCGATCGTGTCGCGCAGGACGTGCAGCACCGACGCGGACGACAGGTTCCCGACGTCTCCGAGGGAACGCCAGGTCAGCTCGAGGGCGTCGTCGGGCAGATCGAGGGCGGCGGTGACGGCCTCGAGGATCTTCGGGCCGCCGGGATGGCTCACCCAGGCGGCGATGTCGGCGATCGTGCATCCGTGCATCGCCAGGAACTCGGTGACGTCATCGCTCAGGTACTGCTCGATCACCGCAGGCAGATCCGCGGAGAGCACCAACTGGAAGCCGGCGGCACTGATGTCCCAGCCCATCGTGCTCAGCGAGTCGGGATAGAGATGCGCACGCGAGTCCACGATGTCCGGGCCGGCAGCGGCGATCCGTTCGGCGCGGCGTTCACCGACCGCCACGACCGCGGCCGCTCCGTCGCCGAAGAGCGCACTGCCGACGAGGGTGGCGATGGTGGGTTCGGTCCGGCGGCCCAGCGAGCACAACTCCACCGCCAGCAGCACCGCGACGCCGTCGGGGGCACCGCGCAGGTAGTCGTTGATCCGGCCCAGTCCGGCGGCGCCGGCGACGCAGCCCAGGCCGAAGATCGGTACGCGCCGCACATCGGGGCGCAGGCCCAGGCGCGCGGCGATGCGCGCGTCCAGTGGCGGCACCGCGAGGCCGGTCACCGTCGTGGTCATGATCAGGTCGACGTCTGCGGGTTTCAGTCCCGCTTCGGTCAACGCACCGTCGACCGCTGCGCAGCCCAGATCGACGGCGTGCTCGATGAAGTGGTCGTTGGCCTCACCGAAGTCGGTCATCGTCGCATAGGCCTCGATCGGCAGCACGAGATGGCGATTGTTGACCTTCGCGCTGACGTGCAAACTGCGGACCAGGTCTTCGAAGGGCCGCCAGCCGGGACTGTCCAGCAGCGCTTCGGTGACTTCGCTCTGGGTGTAGCGCCGGGGTGGTAGTTCCCCGCGGACGCCGGCGATCACGCTTGTGGCAGACACACTTTGGAAACGAGGGGGCGCGTCGATCGGTTCAACCGTGCCGGTCCCCACCAATTCCATTGGCCCATCAGGTGCATGAACGCCGGCAGTAACACCATCCGGACCAGCGTGGCGTCGACGAGCACGGCCAGTGTGAGGCCGAGGCCGAACATCCGCATGAACGACACATTCGCCGCCACCAGCGCCGCGAAGGAGATCGTCATGACCAGCGCGGCGGCGGTGACGACGCGGCCGGTATGGGCGATGCCGAGTGCCACGCTCTCGTCGTTGCGCACGCGAGGCGGACGGGCGTCACCGTCGGCGCCCGACGCCAGCCAGAACTCGCGGATCCGCGAGACCAGGAACACTTCGTAATCCATCGACAGGCCGAACGCGATGCAGAACAGCAGCACCGGCACATTGGCGACGAGCGTCCCCGTCGGCGTCGTCCCCAGCGCACCGAGGTGGCCGTCCTGGAAGATCCACACCATCGCCCCGAACGCGGCGGTCAGCGAGAGGGCGTTGAGCAGCAACGCTTTCAGTGGCAGCACCACACTGCCGGTCAGCAACAGCAGCAGCACGAACATGATGGCGGCGATCAGGCCGAGCACGACCGGCAGCCGCGAGGTGATGGCGTGCACGCTGTCGCGGTTGGCCTGCGCGGTGCCGCCGATGTAGACGGGTCGGTCGCCGGGGCGGGGGACCGCGTGCAGCCGGTCGAGCTGAATATCCGATCTATCGGAGAACAGCGGGGCCGAGCTGTCGACAGTCAGCAGAACGCTGCCCTGCTCCTCGCCGGTGACCGACACGTTGACGACGTCGGGTGCGCGCGCCAGTTCGTCCGCGTAACGCTGGATCTCGCTGCGTGGCAGCCCCTTTGCGTCGGGGATGACGACGGACACGCCGGTGGCCGAGTTGCCGGCGAAGTCGGTGCGCAGCTGGTCGCCCACCTGGCGCGCGGATGCGGACGGCGGCAGCACACGGTCGTCGGGAAACCCCCACTTCACACCGAGGAACGGGGCGCCCAGGGTGAGGAGCAGGACGACGACGCCCACCCCGATCGGCATCGCCCGGCGCATCACGAACGTCGTCGACCGGTACCAGAACCACTGTTCGACGGAACGACGCACCGGCTCGGGACGGCGCAGCACGCGTCGCGCGAGGCGCCGGACGTCGAGCGCGTCCAACCGGTGGCCCAGCACAACGATGGCCGCGGGTGTCAGCACGACCGCGGCCAGCGCGGCGAACGTCACGGTGGCGACACCGGCATAGGCGAAGGACTTCAGGAAGTGCATCGGGAACAGCGCCATGACGCTCATCGACAAGCCGACCGTCGTCGCGGAGAACACCACCGTGCGGCCCGCAGACACCATGGTCCGGGTGAGCGCGCTGTCGCGGTCGGCGCCCTCGGCCAGCTCGTCGCGGTATCGGCTGATGATGAGCAGGGTGTAGTCGATCGCCAGGGCCAGGCCCATCGCCGCGCTCAGGTTGAGCGCGAAGATCGACACGTCGGTGAACACCGTGACGGTGCGCAGGACGGCGAGGGCGCCCACGATGGCCAGCCCGCCGACGGCGACGGGCACCGCGGCGGCGAGCAGACCGCCGAACACCCAGACCAGCACGAGGAAGCTCAGCGGGATCGCGATCGACTCCATGAGGAGGAGGTCATGCTGGGACTGTGTGGTGATCTGTGCGTTGACCATGGCGACGCCGCCGGAGCGCACGGTGACCTCGCCCCGGTCGCCGGTGATCTCGTCGGACAGCGCCTTGGCGTGTTGCTGAGATCCGGTCTCCCCGCCGGTGATACCGGCGATGATCAGGCCGGCGCTGCTGTCGGTGCTGATGAGCTCGGTTGCCGCGGAGGGCGGGACCGTCCAGGGGGAGGTGACCGAGGAGACGTGCGGGGAGCGCCGCAGCTGGTCGACGATCGCCGTGCCGACGTCGCGGGCGGCCGCGCTGCGGTAGCCGTCGGGTGACTCGACCACGATCAGCATCTGGACGTCGCCCTGACCGAACTTCTCGGAGAGCAGGCGCGCCGCCGCTGATGATTCGGAGGTCGGATCCTCGAACCCGCAGGCGCACAGCGTCTTCGCGACGGGGATGCCGAAGACGGCCGCGGCGACGGCCAGTGCCGCCGCAACGGTGAGGACGCCACGCGGCGCGCTGATGGCCAGCCGTGCGATGCGTTCCAGCACGTCGTCCTTTCGGCTCGGGCGGACAGGGCCCTACCGGGTGATACGAGGGCAGGCGCCGGATGGTTCACAGTCGCTGACGCGGATGTCGCGGTCGTGCCATGCTCGTGCCATGGCGTCCGCCCCGGAGACGCTGTACGCGCGGGATGGCGACGCCCATCTCGCGTATCAGGTTGTCGGTGACGCGGGTCCGGACCTGCTCTTCGTGCCGACGGCGACGTTCCCGATCGATCTGCTGTGGGATGAACCCACCGTCGCCGGGCACCTACGCCATCTGGCGTCGTTCAGCCGGCTGATCCTGACGGATCTGCTCGGCACCGGGAGTTCCGATGCCGTGCCGATCAAGGACCGCCCGGCGATGCAATCGTGGGCGGACGGGCTGGTGTCGGTGCTCGACGCGGTGGGCAGCGAGTCCGCGACGGTGTTCGGGATGTCGGAGTCGGGGCTGCCGGTGCTGCTGCTCGCGGGCAGCCATCCGCATCGGGTGCGTTCGCTCGTGCTGTGCAGTCCGTTCGCGCGGTATGTGCGTGGCCCGGACCATCCCGTGGGGATGCCCGAACCGGTGTTGGCGAGGTATCTCGACGTGGCCGCGCAGGCGGTGGGCAGCGGCGCGGTGGTGGACCGGCTGGCGCCCAGCTGGTCGGGCGACGCGGCGAAGCGGCGGTGGTGGGCGCGCAACGAGCGGCTGGCCGGCGGTCCCGCGCATTTCCGGGCGATTCTGGAGCTGTTCCTGCACACCGATATCCGGCCCGCACTGGGCAGTGTCCAGGCGCCGACCCTGCTGCTGCCTCGGCGCGGTGACCGGCACGTCCGTCATGACCATGCGGTGGACATGGCCGGCCGGATCGCGCATGCGCGGCTGGTCGAGCTGGATGGCGAGGACAACGCGTGGTTCGCCGGCGATGCGGACCGTGTGGTCGACGAGATCGAATCGTTCGTCACGGGCGGTCGCGCGGTGCCGCAGTCGAACCGGGTGCTGTCCACCGTGCTGTTCACCGACATCGTGGGCTCCACCGAACTGGCCGCGGCCCTGGGCGACGATCAGTGGACGGCGCTGCTCGCCGCGCACGACCGCATCGTCGAGCGTGAGGTGAGCGGTGCGCGCGGTGCGGTCGTGAAGTTCACCGGGGACGGGGCGCTGGCGACATTCGACGGTCCGGCGCGGGCGATCCACTGTGCGCGGGCGATCGGCGAAGGGGTCGCCGAGCTCGGCCTCAGGATCCGCACCGGGTTGCACACCGGCGAGGTGGAGGTGGCCGACGGCGACGTCCACGGCATCGCGGTGCACATCGCCGCGCGCATCATGGCGCTCGCGACGCCCGGGGAGGTGCTGGTGTCCGGGGTGGTGCCGCCGCTGGTGCTCGGATCGCGCATCGAATTCGCCGACCGCGGCCGCCATGAGCTCAAGGGCATCCCGCAGCGATGGCCGGTCTTCGCGGTGCGGGATTAATCGGCCAGCGCGCGGCCGACGATCAGCGGATCCGGCTCGCCGACGACGTCGCAGTCTTTGTCGTCGTAGTCGAACTTCGAGAGCAGGAAGCGCATGGCGTTGATGCGTCCGCGCTTCTTGTCGTTGGTGTTGACGACGATCCACGGTGCGTGGTCGGTGTCGGTGGCAAGGAACATCTCCTCTTTGGCGCGGGTGTAGTCGTCCCAGCGCCTTGCCGCTTCGATGTCCATGTCGGAGAACTTCCAGTGCCGCAGCGGGTCGACGAGCCGGATCGCGAACCGGGTGCGCTGCTCGGCCGGAGACACCGAGAACCAGAACTTCGTGAGGTGCAGGCCGTCGTTGACGAGCATCTCCTCGAACACCGGCGCCTGGCGCATGAACTCCGCTTGCTGCTCTTCGGTCGCGAAGCGCATCACCTTCTCGACGCCGGCGCGGTTGTACCAGGACCGGTCGAACAGCACGATCTCACCGGCGGTCGGCAGGTGTGCGACGTAGCGCTGGAAGTACCACTGCGACCGCTCCTGCTCTGTCGGCTTCTCGAGTGCGACCGTGCGCGCATAGCGGGGATCGAGGTGTTCCATGAACCGCTGGATGGTGCCGCCCTTACCTGCGGCGTCGCGGCCCTCGAATATGATCACGTGGCGCGCGCCGGTCCGCTTGCTCCACCGCTGCACCTTGAGCAGCTCGATCTGCAGTTTGCGCTTCAGCCACTCGTATTCGGCGCGGGGCATCCGCTCGTCGTAGGGGTAGCGCTCTCGCCAGGTCTCGATCGGGTTCCCGGCGCGGTCGAGCAGGACGGGATCGTCGTCGTCATCGTCGCGGACGGTGTAACCGTGGTGGGCGGTCGACAGCGCCTCGAGGTCGATCTCGGTCATAGCACCACGTGTAGCAGAAAACGGTAACGCGGACCTGTCGCTGGCAAGGTGCTCGCACCGGATGCAGACGCTGACTACGGCAGCGACACTTCCCGCCACTCGATGCCATACCGAGCTTCGTAGAGCTCGCGTAGGCCGCGGTCAACCGAGGTGGCCGCGACCATACGTCGGACCCGATCAAGCGCAATGCGTTTCGAGACGGCCAGCAGTACCCAATATTTGGCCGCTTGCAGGAAGCCGACATCATCGTGCGGGCCTATCGTCGGCTCGACCTCGATGACTACGTAATTTCCGTCTTGATCCTTCATGAGCAGATCCACCCGGTCACCTGTGGCGAAGCGAATTTCGTCGCCAAGGCGTTCTGATAGATCCTCCGAGAGAAAGGTGAGTCGTTCCCCGACCGCTGCGACCGGATCATTCTTGATCTTGGCTTTGATCGCTGCGTGGATAGGACCCTCGCCACCGCCACCCCCGATTGAGCGGCCGGAGCCTCCGGTTCGGGTTGGCAACGGGGCAAGGCCTGGCGTCGGGTCGGCTGTCGGGTCGAACTCGCGGTTGGCCTCGTCGGAATCTACGAGAACCAATCGGAAGTAGGGATCCGGATCGAATGCGATGCCTGGAACGCTCCGTTGCAGGAGGGCGTAAGTGAATCGAAGGACGTGTGTGATGCTTGCCTTGCTCGTCTGGCCATCGCGGGACAATTCACTCCAGAGTGTCGCGATCATGCGGCGCGAAATGGTCGTCTGTTGGTCCACGGAATGGCCTTCCGCGGAGCGGCGATGGATGTGAGTGTCTGAAACTCCGATGATGTAATTCGGCACGTTGCGGCTGAGGGTATAGACGGGTGTGCTGGCTTCCATCCATTGCCGCGATCGGTACTGCACCTCCGCCCAGACGTTGTCGGCAGATCGCTTCTGCTCACGCGAAGATTCGCTCAAGACCTAGCCTTCTCGAAGGTGTTGAGGGCAGGACGCGATCGTCGTCGTCATCGTCGCGGGCGGTGTAACCGTGGTGGGCGGTCGACAGCGCCTCGAGGTCGAACTCCGTCACGTGGCGGGGGTGAGTCGGATGGCCGCAAGGCCTTGCCGCGCCGCGGCGACGAATTCGTCCTTCGACGGGACGTTGTTGTCGCGGAATTTCAGGCCCATCATCTGCTGTGCCTTCTTGGCGCCGTAGGACGTCGCGACGCGGTGCACGATGTCGGCGACGGCCTCGGGGTCGTTGATGAGCTGACCGTGCATGTGGGTGGTGCGGCCGTTGTGGAGGACGTCGGCCGGGGCGCCGTCGCCGAAGTTGTGCTTCCAGCCGGCCTCGAGGATCGCGTAGAGCTCACCGTCGAGGTGGTGGGCGCTAACGGGGACCGAGTACCGGCGGCCCGTCTTGCGACCGGTGAAGCTCACCACCATGAACTGCTTGAGCACGGCGCCCAGCGGCGTACGCAGCGCGAACCGCAGCGTGGGGTTGACGACCTTGAGCAGCGCCGGCGGAGGGTGGGCGGCGTCGATGTTTCCGGCCATGGCTTCCACGGTAGACGGTCGACACCCCCAGGGGACTAGAGCAGCCCGAGCAGCTCCAGGTCGGTCAGGTACTTGACGATCACCGGCGCCGACAGGTGCGGGATGTCTTTGTCCGGCCCGATCTTGGCCTCCTGCACCGCGGCGCGGAAGTGATCGGCCGGCGCCAGCGAGCCGTTGATCGGGTGCTCGGGCTTCTGATAGTTGTGGATCAGCGGCAACAGCGATGCTTGGCGCTGCTTCTCCGGCAACGCCCGCAGCGCGGTCTCGAACCGCTCCAGCCACGCCGCGTACCCAGGCACCCGCGTGATCGGGTAGCCGGCCTCGATGAGCCAGTCGACGAAGGTGTCCAGGCTGATGGCGTCGTCGTGGGGGTTCATCACGTGGTAGGTCTCGAACCCCTCTTGCACCGCGGCGCCGAGCGTGGAGATGGCGTCGGCGATGAATTCGACTGGTAGACCGTCGAAGTGGGCCCGCTGGCGGCTGCCACCCGCATCCAGCTCGTAGAACGAGTTCGGGGCAATGCCGGTTGCGGCCAGGCTCAGCATCAGGCGGGTGAACATGTCCGGCACGTTCAGCTGCCCGGCGTAGCTGGTGTCGGCCATGATCATGTCGCAGCGGAACACCGACACCGGCAGGCCGGCCAGGTCGTGCGCTTCGCGCAGCAGGACTTCGCCGGCCCACTTGCTGTTGCCGTAGCCGTTGGCGTAGCTGTCGTCGATGCTGCGGGTGGCGCTGATCTGCCGGATGTCGGCGTCTTCGACAAAGCGGCCCGGTGCGATGCCGTCCCCCACGCCGATCGTCGAGACGTAGACGTACGGTTTGATCCGCGTGGTCAGGGCGACGCGGATGAGCTCGGCGGTGCCGACGACGTTCGGCCCGAACAGCTGCCGGTAGGGCAGCACGTGGTTCACCAGCGCCGCGGGATCCACGATGAGGTCGACGGTGTCGGCCAGTCGCTGCCAGTCCGCGCGGCGCAGACCGAGGTCGGCCTCGCCCTTGTCGCCCGCGAGCACCTTGAGGTGGTCGGCCGCGAGTTCCCGATAGTGGGCGAGCAGGTTCGGGTCCCCGCTGTCGAACGTCGCGTCCAAGCGGGCGCGCGCGCCGTCGTCATCCTTGGCGCGGACCAACGCGATGACCGTGCCGCCGACGAGGTTCATCCGCTCCAGCCACTGCAGGGCGAGATACCGGCCGAGGAACCCGGTGGCGCCGGTCAGCAGCACCGTGCGGATCTCGCCGCTGGGTCCGGGCAGGTCCGCTGCGGCCGCCAGGGTGGTCGCGTCGAGGAACTTGTCCAGCGTCAGGTCTCTCGCGTGGACCTCGGTGGCGTCGCGGCCATGCACTGCGTCGTAGGTGGGCCGCTTGGCGCCGCCGGTGCGCTGCGCCTCGATGTAGGCGGCGATGGAGGCGAGGTCGCTGGCCGGGCTGACGATCACGCCGACCGGCACGTCGACGGCGAAGATGTCGTGCAAGAGATTCGCGAATGTCAACGCAGACAAGGAATCTCCGCCGAGATCGGTGAACGCGGTGTCCGGTGCGGTGTGGGCCGCGGCGGCGCCGAGCAATGCTTCGGCGGCCCGGGTGACCGTCTCCAGCACGGGTCCGTCGGCGCCGTTCTGCCGCAGCTCGCGCAGCACCTCGGCCTGGCTGTCGGCCAACTCCGTGTAGAGCCCTTCAAGAGCGGGCCCGTAGTACTCCTTGAGTTGCGGGCGGGCCAACTTGCGGATGCCGGTGAGCAGGCCGTTCTCGAGAGTGAACGGGCGCGTCTCGACCAGGAAGTCGCGGGGGATCTCGTAGGACTGCAGGCCGGCCTCGCGTGCGACACTCTGCAACGCCTCGCTCA
The DNA here is from genome assembly GCF_010731695.1 of Mycolicibacterium litorale. Taxonomy (NCBI): domain Bacteria; kingdom Bacillati; phylum Actinomycetota; class Actinomycetes; order Mycobacteriales; family Mycobacteriaceae; genus Mycobacterium; species Mycolicibacterium litorale. Next base: position 3,508,080 of record NZ_AP022586.1, on the reverse strand, counting down.
GCAGCGATTTGACCGCGTCGACGTCGCCGCCCACGCTCACCAGCGCGTCATCGGTGGGCACGATCACCGCCAGCACGTAGGAGCGGGCGCTGTTGCCGTAGACGAAGATCTGACGGATCGACGGGTGGCCGCCGTAGACGGCTTCGAGTTTGGAGACCGTGACGAACTCGCCCTGCGAGAGTTTGAGAACGTTGTTGCGGCGGTCGACGTACTGCAGTTGATCGGGTCCGGTCTCGGCCATCACGTCGCCGGTGTGGTACCAGCCGTCGGCGTCGAAGAGCTCGGCGGTCACGTCGGGCCGCTTGTAGTAGCCGGGGATGAGATTGGTTGACCTGAGGTACAACTCACCGCGTGGGTAGGGCCGGTCGGTGGTGAAGTAGCCCAGGTCCGGCACGTCGACCAGCTTGTAGTCGGTGACCGGTGGACGCTGGACCCGCCCGTCGATGAGCGTGACCCCTGCCTCTGTGGCGCCGTAGCCGTCGACCAGGTGGACGTCGATGAAGTCCTCGACCCAGGCACGCAGTTCCGGTGACGTCGGTGCGGAGCCGGTCATCGCCGCGAATTGCCGCCCTCCGATGAGGTTTTCGCGCTTCTCGGTCATCACCTCGTGCTCGACGGCGTCGCGGTTCGCGCCCGCCGGGCTGTTAGCGAGCCGCTTCTCGACCTCGCTCTGGACCTCCTGGAAGAGCATTTCCCAGATCCGCGGGACGAAGTCGAGCCGCGTCGGGCGTACGAGCGCGAGATCGTCGAGCAGCGTCGACAGATCGCTGCGGGCGGCGAAGTAGGCGGTCCCGCCGACGCCGAGCGTGGAGTACAGGATGGTCCGGCCCATCACGTGGCTGATCGGCATGAAGTTCACGGTGATCGCCGGCAACCTGTCGTCGGCGTCCCAGTCGGGAGTGAACCACCTGCGCCAGCAGCCCGCCACCAGGCGGTCGGTGTACATGGCACCCTTCGGCGCGCCAGTGCTGCCGGAGGTGTAGATCAGCAGCTGCAGGTCATCCGGGTTGCCACGGTGGATCTGCAGCTCGTCGATGCCCGGCCCGCCCAGTGCGATGACGTCGTCGAGGGTCTCTACGGTCAGGTGTCGCGGGCGGAGCCGAGCGGTGGCGGCGTCGAACGCCTCGCGGTGGTCGTTGACCTGCGGGTGGAAGTCGAACACGATGAACCGCTGCGGTGCATGAGCGGTGAGCGCGAGTTCGACGGCGTCGCTGAGGTCGTCGATGCTGGAGAGGATCGCCACGGGCTCGGTTTCAGCCACGATCGGGTGCAGCTGGGTCAAGGGTGCACTGGTCTGCAGCGGCACCGCGACGGCTCCGGTCAGCGCAAGGGCCATGTCGACGATGGCGTAGTCGGCGCTGATGAAGCCCAGCGTGGCGACCCGGTCACCGGGGCGGACGGGGTTGCCGGCCAGCGCGTGGGCGAGCGCCTGCACCCGTCCCCAGGTCTCCCGGTAGGTCAGTGTGTCGAAGCGCGGCTGCAGTTCGGTGACCGTCCGGCCGGTGGCGTCGGTGACGTATTTCACCGCGCGCTGGCCGAGGGCGGGGCGGTCGGCGTAGCCGGTCATGATGGTGCGGATGACGTCCGTGAGCCGGACGTCGGGCCCGTTGAGGCTTTCGGTGATAGTTGGATCAGGTTGGGCGGCAACGAGTTGCGCGTCGTGTGAGGTCAGCTGGTCGAAGCGGCGGAGGAGCCGCGCTTCGCGCTCGTTGGCTGGAGTTGGCATGGGGACGCTCCCGTGGACGATCGGTGACGGCTTCTGTGGTCGTCACTTTGAACAACGAGCGTCCGTAGTGGATCTAGTCCTGGGAATGTGCTGTGGGGTCGCTCGGGCATAGCTGTGCGTGATGGCTCAGCGACGAAGTGGCGCAGCGGCTTCGAACGTCGCGGCCTTGCCGGCGGACTGCCATTCGAGCCAGCGCTCCCACCTCTTGAGGTTCGCGGTTTGCCACATTCGGTCGATTGCAGGGCTGAGGCGCCGGGCGATTTCGAGGGCGGCGATGAACGGGGCTCGGGCGAGGAGCAGGGCGATGCCGGGGAGCGCCGAGGGCAGGCGGTAGCGGCGTCGGTTCCAGGGCAGCATGTAGAGGCCGAGGTAGCCGGCTTGGATGCGGTAGTGGTACTCGGCTCTCAGCCGTTGGAGACCCTTGTGGGCCGACGTGGGTTCAAAAGCAGGGACGAAGGATTCGACGAGCTCGCTTCCGCTGCCGGCGCTGTCGTAGCTGCGGGCGGAGTCGGCCAGGAACAGGATGCGCCAGGCGTCGGCGACGGTTTCGGGGAAGTAGCCGTCGCAGCGGACACCGACGAGGTGGCCGCAGTAGCGATTGAAGTGCAGGACCGCGCGCATCTCGTGCGGGGAGGTGAGGTGCCCGAGGGCGAAGAGGCCGAGGGCGGGAGCGACGCTCCCGCCGAGGAGGGTGAGCAGCATGGCGGACTGGCTGATGGGCAGGCCCCAGCGTTCGCTGTTCCACTCGGGGTGGTGTTTGACGCGGTCACGGACGCTGACGTGCATGATGCGCACATGCAGAGAGATGTTGCGGGCGAGGGAGTTTGGGGTGAGCAGGGCGCCGGGGCGGCAGACTTCGATCCACCACTTCGAGGTTTCGAGGTAGCGGTGTAGCGCCCGGTCGCCGGCGTAGCCGCCGGACAGGGAGAGGGGGACGGCGAGCCAGCCCTCGGTGTAGGTGTCGTTGGTGCCGGCGTTGCCGAGGGCGCCGAGGGCGTAGGCCCAGCGGCGCCAGACGGCGGCGCCCTGCTCGAGGAGGTCGGGGTCGAGCCAGGCGGGGCGTTGTTCGAATTCGGCGAAGAGGTCACGCATCGAGTCGGGCGCTTCTTCGACGGTGTCGATGCCGTCTGTTTGGGCGCGCTCGACGAGGTCGCGGGCCTTCCGCGCCCCGAGGTCGCCGTGGTAGGTCTCGGCGACGAATCGTTCGGCGGTGGGGTCGCCTGCGGTCAGGCCGGCGATGAATTTCTGGGCGGTGGTCTCGTCGGGGAGGAGGTCGATGCCGATCTTGCGGGCCGCTCTGGTCAGCCGGGCGCGGCGGCCGGTGGGCGGGTAGCGGAAGGCGGTCGGCATTTGTCTGTCTTAGCGCATCGGTGCAGGAAATTAGCGAAGTTGGGGGTGTCAGCTGTGCCGCAGAATCGGAAGATCATGGATGAGGGTGCCGATACTGAGCCCAGCGGTTCTGCGCGCGTGTGCCGGTCGGGTAAATATCGCGACGGCGGCTACCGGCGTGGGCGGCCTGGGCGGCAGGACTTCTTCCGCGGGCGATGCGCTGCCTGGGTCGACGACGCGGGCGACTCGGCGGTCACCGAGCACGACGACGACGAGTCGGGGGAACCGCGGCGCGGGTGACCCACCGGGCCGATGCGGCCTAGCCTCGAAAGATGAACCGTGCGGATCTGGTGTGCGAAGGCGGCGGTGTCCGCGGTATCGGTCTGGTCGGAGCCGTGCATGCGCTCGCCGCCGCGGGATACGAGTTTCCCAGGGTCGCCGGTTCGAGCGCGGGCGCGGTGGTGGCCTCGTTGATCGCCGGATTGCAGGCCGCCGGGGAGCCGCTGTCGCGTCTGGACGAACTCGCCCGAGAGATCGACTACTCGAAGTTCGCCGACCCGACCCTGCTCACGCGGATACCGGTGGTGGGTCCGGCGCTCTCGCTCGCCGCGAAGAACGGGCTGTACCGAGGCGAGTACCTGGAGAACCTGCTGACGGAGCTGCTCGGCGGGCTGGGGGTCCGCACGTTCGGCGATCTGCGCACCGGCGAAGACCCGCAGCGCAATGCGTGGTCGCTGGTGGTCACCGCGAGTGATCTCTCCCGGCGCCGGTTGGTCCGCATCCCGTGGGATCTGCCCAACTACGGTGTGGACCCCGACGAGTTCCCGGTCGCGCGGGCGGTTCGCGCCTCGTCGGCGGTGCCGTTCGCGTTCGAACCGGTCGAGGTGAGCGGGGCGACGTGGGTCGACGGCGGGCTGCTGTCGAACTTCCCGGTCCAGTTGTTCGACAGCTCCGACGACCAACCGCGCTGGCCGACGTTCGGGATCCGGCTGTCCGCACCGGTCGGGAGGGTGCCGACGCATGAGATCCGGGGTCCGTTGTCGTTGGCGTTCGGGGCGCTGGAGACGCTGATCAGCGATCAGGACGCCGCCTACATCGACGACCGGTGCACGGTGGCGCGGACGATCTTCGTCCCCACCGACTCCGTCGGCACCCTTGATTTCAACATCAGCGCCGAGGAGCGCGACGCGCTCTACCAGCGGGGGTTGCGTGCCGCCGAGGAGTTCCTGCGGACGTGGGACTATCCGGCGTATCTGCACTCGTGTCGCGGCGGGCCTGCGCCGACGGAGGTGTGACTCGCGGAAAATTAGCGGAGTCGGAGGTGCCTGCGATACCGCAGAATCGAAAGGTCAAGGAAGCGGCTGCAGGAGGCGGCGATGCTGGTAGACCCGGAAGTACTGCGTGCATTTGCCCATCAGGTGGATATCGCAGCGGCGGATATCGATGAAGCGGACGTGGGCGGCAAGACGTCGTCCGCAGGCGACGCACTGCCTGGCTCGACGACGCAGTGGGCGGTGTGGACGGTGGGGGAACACTTCAGTCGGATGGCAACACAGCTGGCGGACAACGTGACGAAGATGGGTCAGGCAGTACGCGGCGCGGGTGACACATTCGAGGTGGCAGACGGCGCGCTCGCAGGACAGTTCGACGGGCTGTTCTGAACGATGTTGCCGTCACGGACAACGCTGGAAAGCTGGAACCCCGACGCGCTGGCCGCGTCGGCGGGTGCAGTCGGCGCGGCGGCGGACACTGTGGCCGCCGTGGTCAAGGGCGTCGACACCGCGTGCGGTCGGATGCCCGAAACGCGGGCATGGGAGGGTCGCTCCCATGACGCCGCAAGCGCGATGTTCGGGCGGGCGAACGCCGACGCCACCGAGTTCTCGGAGTACGCGCACGCGGTCGCGACCGCGCTGCGCAACGGCGCCGACGCGATCGGTGCGGCGCGGGCGGCGCTGCTGGCCAGGGCCGACCAGGTGGATGCCGGGCCGCTGAGCGTGACCGATCAGTGGGTGGTGCTCATCGATCCGGTGCGAATGTCGGCGGAGGACTTCGCCGAGATGGTCAAGCTTGCGGCCGCGGAACAGAGTGCGATCAACGGCTTGCTGACCGCGGTGGGCGATGCGGACGAAGGGATGGCCAGCGCGGTGTCCGAGGCTGGCGGGCGTTTCGGGTTCGTCGCAGTTAGCCCGTCGAATGAAGCGTTCGCGATACCGCTTGCGCCGCAGAAGCCCCAGGATCAGGTGCCGGATCCACGGAATCCAGTCGGCATGCTCCAGCAGGAGGCCTTGCGTGAGGGCGACATGTCGATCACCGTCCGGGAGGTCGTCGAGTCGGAGAGTGCGTACGGCGAGGAGGTGACGACGGTGTTCATGCAGGACGGCAGTAGGCAGGAGATCACGCGGAAGGACCCGTTCGATTGGCCGGACCGGCAGGAGTTCATCACCGTCGAGCAGTTCGACAAGACGGGTGAGGAGGTCTCGCGGTCGAGTTCGTGGCACGACCTCGGAAGCGATTGCGACTACACCTCGGTCACGTGGCCCGACGGGTCGAACTTCACGATGTCGATGGACCCGACGGGATACCGCAATGCCGGGTTCACCACCGCCGGCGGTCGGCATCAGGCGGTGCCGGTGGAGCTGATCGACAAGATGTCCCTGGGCGCGGGAGCGGTGCTGTCCGGCCTGGAGAAGCATGTGGACCATGGCCGCGGGCTTCCCATGCTCACCGCGCGGTCCGTCGATGACATCGGCAAGGCGGCGAAGTTCGGTGGGCCTGCGCTGGGTCTGGCGACCACCGTGTTCGACATGGTGATGGCCGAGTCGGGCCGGGATGCGTGCATCGCGGCGTTCGGCGGTATCGGTGGAGCAGGGGGCGGTTGGGCGGGTGCTGAGGCGGGCGCAGCCGCGGGCGCGGCCGTAGGTGCGGTGACCGGCCCGCTTGCAGTTGGCGCCGTTCCGCTGTTCGCGTTCGGCGGATCCTTGCTCGGGGGTTGGAAAGGGGCCGACCTGGGTGAGGCGGTGGGGAACGTCTTGTGCCCGTACTGAACCTGCCCGAGCCCGATGCGTGGCAGCGTGCGCGCACGAGGTACCGCTGGCTGTTTGCGTTCGGCTTCCTCCTCATCGGCTTCGGATTGGAGTACGCCGTATCGGCGGCCGTCCGTGGCAGCTACCCGACGGCGGTGTTCTTCCTTCTGCTCGCCGCCAGCCCACTGCCCGTGGCCGTCGGAATAGCGCGCGCTTCCTACGGTTTCGTGCCATATCGCGTGCGGCACGACTCATCAGGAACCACTGTGCTGCCGGACCGCTGGATGGCCGTCTTCGGGTTCGTCTCGCTGCTGACCTTCATTGCGACAGCTGTGCTGTACAACGTCCTGTACTTCACCGGGGTGCTGGACATGTCCACGTCGAGTCTTCCGCGACGAGCCTCGCCGTACGCCTTCGCCGTCGTCGTCATACTGGTCGTCGGGCGGCTGATCAAGGGCTGGCGGCGCAGGAACGGCTGGGGGTACGTCCGATTGACCCCCGCGGGTGTCGAGAACACCGATGTGATCCGCACCAAGTTTTACGCGTGGGACGACATCGACGATGTCCTGGACACACCAGAGAAGAAGCGAACCCGAAAGGCGATCGTGCTGGCGCTGAACGACGGCAGTGAGGTGATTATCGAGGGCGCCGACCTCTACGTTCCCCGCGGAGTGGGTTTGTACTGGATGGTGCGGCACTACTGGCGTCATCCGGAGGATCGCGCCGAGCTCACGGACGGACGAGCGCACGAACGACTCATCGAGGAACGCTTCGGCGTCGACTGAGCATCGAGGTCACAGCGGCAGCAGGATGCCCTTCACGCTGGGATCGGTGGCCAGGAACTGCTGGACGGCCGGATCCTTGAACGTCTCGACGAGCTTCTTGATGTTGTCGGTGTCGGCCCAGCGGCTGCCGATGGTCAGCTGTCCGGCGAACTCGTCCGGAGCGGGTGGGGCGAAGATCTGTTGCTGCAGCGGGATCTTGGCCGCCAGGTAGTACTCGGTGTAGCCCACCGCCGCGTCGAGGTCGGGCAGCGAGCGGGACTGCGCGGCGAAGTCGAGCAGCGTGAACTTGAGATTCTTCGGATTCGCGACGATGTCCTTCTGCGTCGCCGTCCACTTGTCGACGGCCGGGTTGAGCGTGATCAGGCCTGCGCGTTCGAGCAGCCAGAGGCCCTGGGCCTCGTTGGCGGGATCGGAGTACAGCGAGACGTTGGCGCCGTCGGGCAGCTGGTTGACGTCGGTGTACTTGTCCGACCAGATGCCGAAGCCCCAGCGGAACACGGGTGTGGCGGCCTCCTCCTGGAAGTCGGGGTTGGCCTCGAGCACCTGCCCCAGCCACAGCTTGTGCTGATAGATCGTGCCGGCGACTTCACCGTCGCTGACCGCGCGGTTGATGGTGTTGCTGTCGGCCAGGCCGCGGAACCCGACCTTGATGCCGTGCCGGGGCGCGACCTCGCGGGAGATGTATTCGATGAGGGCCTGTTCGGCGGCGTTGCCCTCGTTCGTCGCCACGATCAGTGTCGCACCGGCAATCTCGTTCGGCGACTCCGTCTTGCCGAAGAACAGGAACCGGCCGGCGACGATCAACGCGACCACGACCACGAGACTGGCGGCGATCCAGATCCACGTGGGGCGTTTCTTGAGTTCGAAGCCGTGGTCGTCGGACTTGTCGACATCGGTGGTGGTCATGCGTTGACGGTTCCTCTCACGCGGGCATGGGGTGTGGTGAAGCGGACCAGGGCGTCACCGATCAGCTGGACCGCGGCGACGGTGACGACGAGAATGACGATGGTCGCCAGCATGACGCCCTGGTCGAAGCGCTGGTATCCGTAAGTGACTGCGACGTAGCCGATTCCACCGGCGCCGATCGTTCCGGCGATCGCGGAGTACTCGATCATCGCGATGATGTTGATGGTCAGCCCGCCTAGGATCGAGGGCACCGCCTCGGTGAGCTGGGCGGTGCGGATGATCTGCAGCCGCGACCCGCCCGAGGCGCGCGCCACCTGGACCACCGACGGCGGAACCGAGCGCAGTGAGTTCTCCACGATGCGGGTGAAGAACGCGATCCCGGCCAGGGACATCGGGACCACCGCGGCGGCGATACCGATGTTGGTGCCGGTGATGAAGCGGGTGAACGGCATGATCGCGGCCATCAGGATCAAGAACGGCAACGACCGTCCGACGCTGATGATCCAGCTCAATGTCGTGTGCAGTGCCGGGTTTTCGAACAATCCCCCCGGGGCCAGATTGTGGACGAGCGCACCCAGCGGAACGCCGACGAGCACCACGATGGTCATGACGATGCCGACCATGATGAGGGTGTCCATCAGCGCCGGGAACAGCAGGGCGGGCAGTTCGTTGATCGGGACTTTGGCGTTGGCCAGCAGCGACTGGGTCATGCCGCGCTCCGCACACGCTTCTCGCCGGTCGACAGGCCGTAGCGCGCGAGGACCTCGGTGGCCCGGTGGCCGAGGTCGGCGGCGATGCCCAGGGTGGCGGACCCGACGGTGACGCCGTGGACCTCCTGCACGGACGCGCCGAGCACCGCGATCGGGACGCCGAGATCGAGCGAGGCGCGGGCGATCCAGTCTGACGGGACGTCGGGGGAGTCGTAGACGACGTGCCAGACCTGTTGGCTGTCGGCCGGTTTCGAGGCGACGCCCTGCGGGCGCAGCTCGGCGCCGAGTGCCGACTGCGGGTCGGTGAGCAGGTCCACCAGGCGGCCGGATTCGGCGATGCTGCCGCGGTCGAGGCGCGCGACGGAGTCGGCGATCTTGAGGACGGTGTCCATCTCGTGGGTGATGAACACGATGGACAGGTCGAGGTCGTCGCGCAGTTCGCGCAGCAGGGCGACGACGGAGTCGGTGGTGGTCGGGTCGAGCCCGGCGGTGGCCTCGTCGGAGAGCAGTACCGAGGGGCGCAACGCCAGTGCCCGGGCGATGCCGACGCGCTGCTTCTGGCCGCCGGAGAGCTGGAACGGGTAGTGGTCGGCCTTGTCGGACAGGCCGACCCGGTCGAGCAGTCCGGCGACGCGCGCACGCGATTCGGCCGCGGTGACGCCGAGGTAGTCCAGCGGGAGGGCTACGTTCTGGGCCGCGGTGCGGCGTTCGAACAGGCCGGCCGACTGAAACACGGTGCCGATGCGACGGCGGGCGACACGCAGTTTCTGCGACGACAGCGTGGTCAGGTCCTCGCCGTTGACCACGACCGAACCGGACGTCGGCGCGGTGAGCAGGTTGATGCACTGGGCCAGGGTGCTCTTGCCGGCGCCGCTGGGCCCGACCACGGCGAGGATCTCGCCGGCGTCGACGCGGAAGTTGATGCGGTCGAGCACCACGGTGCGGTGCTCGCCGTGGCCGTAGACCTTGGTCAGCTCGGTCAGCTCGATCATTGTTGCCCTTCGAGGGGAGATTGTGCGCAGGCGTCATCGCCGATGCGGTCACGGTGCCAAAAGGGACTAGTGCCCAACAGCTTTGCGATCACGGTGAGTGGATCGCGGTGATCGCAACTCTGGGCGCTGCGACGTTGGTGCGTCAGAGTGCTGATCTCATGAGCATCGATGAATCGGTGTCGGCCGAGCCGGCCGACCCGCATGGTTTCACGCTGAAGAAGCGGCGCCGCTGGCCGCTGGTCCTGATCGCCGTGCTGGTGATCATCGCGGCGGCAACCTATTTCGTGGTGCAGCGCGGCGGCGGCACGACCTCGGCCAATGAGACCGCGGGCGCGACGCTCGATGTCGTCTACCTCGACTCCAATCCGGCCGAGAAGGCGATCATCGAGTACATCGCCGAGAACATCGCTCCCGACTACGACGTGAAGGTCGGTGCGGTCGGGCTGGGGGACAGCACGCAGATCAACCAGGCCATCAGCGACGGCCGCTACGCCGGGACGATCCTCCAGCACCGGCACTGGCTGCAGCAGGTGCTCGACGCGAACCCCTCGTTCAAGGAGGAGGCGGCGACGGGTCCGTTCTTCCACTGGGTGTTCGGGGTCTGGTCGGACAAGTACAAGAGCCCGCAGGACCTGCCGGATGGGGCGACGGTGTGGCTGCTGGCCGATCCGGCCAACAACGCGCAGGGCATCTGGTACCTGGCGCAGACCGGTCTGGTCACGCTGCGGCCAGATGCGGACATCACGGCGTTGACGGTCAAGGACATCGTCGCGAATCCGAAGAACCTGCAGTTCACCCTGCTCGACTTCGGGGCGCAGCCGCGCGCGCTGCGGGATCTCGACGCGATCGTCGGCTACGCGGAGTCGTTCCTGGCGGCCGGGGTGAGCGAGGACAAGCTGATCTTCGCGCCGAAGTCGCCCGACGAGTTCGCCTCGGTCCTGACGGTGGGCAGCGATTATGTGGACACCGAGAATGTGGAGAACCTCATCAAGGCGTTCAAGGATCCGCGGGTGCAGGAGTTCATCGCGACCGACCCCGAGGTGAAAAAGCTGGCGCTGCCGGGTGACCCGGCGTGACCGTGCGGCAGTTGCACCTGGGTGTCAACGTCCTGTCCGACGGAATGCACCCGGCGGCATGGTAATTCCCGGGCGCGGACCCCAGCTGGTTCACCGATCTGTCGTATTGGATCAACGTCGCGCGCATCGCCGAACGCGGCACGCTGGACGCGTTGTTCCTGGCGGACAGCCCGTCGCTGTTTCAGAAGCCTGACGAGCCGCTGGTGGCGCCGCCGCTGGCGCTCGACCCGATCGTGCTGTTGTCGGCGTTGGCGTCGGCGACGACGCATCTGGGGTTGATCGGGACGGTGTCGACGTCGTTCGAGGAGCCCTACAACGTGGCGCGACGGTTCGCCTCGCTGGACCACCTCAGCGGCGGGCGGGTGGCGTGGAACGTGGTGACGAGCAGTGATCCCTACGCGTGGAACAACTTCGGCGGAGGCGGGCAGCCGGACCGCCGCGAGCGGTACCGGCGTTCATCGATGTGGTTCGGGCGCTGTGGGATTCGTGGGATGACGACGCGGTGCTGGCGGACAAGAAGACGGGTGCGTTCAGCCGGGTGGGGGCGATCCGCACGATCGACCATCACGGCGAGTTCTTCCGTGTGGACGGGCCGTTGACGCTGCCGCGGACGCCGCAGGGGCATCCGGTGCTGTTCCAGGCGGGCGGATCTTCGGGCGGATTGGATCTGGCGGCGCGCTACGCCGACGGGGTGTTCGCCGCGCAGGCGTCGCTGCCGGATGCGTTGCGTAACGCTGCGGAGTTGCGTTCGCGGACAGTGGCATATGGGCGCCCGCGGGATGCGATACGGATCATGCCGGGGCTGTCCTTTGTGCTGGGCAGCACGGAGGAGGAGGCGCGGCGGCGCAACGACGAGCTCAACGAGCTGGCGGGCGAGCGCCGGCTGGCGCATCTGGCGGGCCAGCTGTCGGTCGATGTGAGCGAGTTGTCGTGGGACAAGCCGCTGCCGCAGTGGCTGCTTGACGGGGCGGTGACCGACACGGGGTCGCAGGGGGCGCGGGACATCATGGATGAACCTGGCGCGGCGGGAGTCGTTGACGGTGCGACAGCTGCTGGACCGGGTGATCACGTGGCACCGGTTGGTGGTCGGCGGGCCGGAGCAGATCGCGGACGCGATCGAGGAGTGGTTCGTCGCGGGTGCGGTGGACGGGTTCAACCTGATGCCGGATGTGTTCCCTTCGGGGCTGGAACTGTTCGTCGACCACGTCGTGCCGATCTTGCGAGACCGTGGGCTGTTCCGGCGGGAGTACACAACGTCGACGCTGCGGGGGCATCTGGGGCTCACGCGGGTACCGGATGGTCGGGTGGTGGCGCGGGCGGGGTGAGGGTGGTGGGGCTCGCTACCTGCTCGCCGAGCAAGATGCGGCCTGTCGGTTCCGTCCGAAGAGTCGGGCGTCGTAGATGATGTGGTGGGAAGTGCCCGCGGGCGACGAGTACGAGGTCGTCGATGAACATGCCCTCCGTCTCCAGGTCGTGCAGCACCCGGCGTTCGCCCTCGGGGGTGGTCGCGGCGTAGGCCTGGCAGGCGTAGTACGCGAGCGGGGACACCGTGGCCAGGACGGTCGAGATGAATGATCGGAGGTCAACGCGGGCGCGGCGTAGGTGGACGTAGTCGGCGGTGCGGAGGGATCGGTGGCACGGTCGGTGAAGCGATCGACGATGCGAGCTGTCGCATACCAGCCACCGCCTGTCGGGCCGCTCGTACGGCGATGCTAGGAGCAAACAGCAGGTCCTGAACAGGTGTGGGTGTTTGGCAAGCTGCGATGAGCAAGAGTGTTGCCGCATTGCGGGAACCGCAGCTAGCGACAGGGTTGAACTCCTCAGATGTCGCCAAGCTTGGACGCAGAGCTCCCGCCTCGCGGGACTCGGCCAGATCGATGGCTTGAAGTCCGGGGAGCGACGCGTTCCCGTCTTAACCGAGACTGTCGTTGGGTCACGATACTGTCGAGTCGCGCATCCGGCGGAAGACGAGAGGGTGGTTTAGTGAGCTTTCGGAAGGCACGCTCCGACCAACGCAGGCCACGCGCCCGGCAGGTAACGGGCGCCGCTCAAGCCGATGTTGAGCTCAAATGGGTTGGCAAGCCCACAGATACTACCGCTGAAGGGCGATCGCTCGACTCGTTGTCGACGGGGCGCCGGATCGAGTTATCCACGGTGCTTCAAGTTGGTGAACGCCCGGTCAATTTGTTGATTGAGGGTGATGCAGCGGTGGCGATGGACGCACTAATTCAATCTCAGTCGGCAAATGCACTCGGTCAAGTGCGGCTTTGCTATATCGATCCCCCATATAATACAGGTGAGCAATTTCGTCACTATGCGGACCGGATGGATAGTTCAACATGGCTCACAGTTTTCCGAGAACATCTCATACGTATCCGGGAGTTATTGTCTGACGACGGCAGCGTGTGGGTTCACCTCGACGACTCCGAACAGCATCGTGCGCGCTGCGTGTTAGACGAAGTGTTCGGCGCCGAGGCCTTTGTAGCCACCATAGTCTGGCAAAAGCGGACCTCGAGGGACAACCGAAAAGCGTTCAGCTCAATGCATGATTATATCCATGTGTACGCTCCAGCAGGACCTGTCGCATGGAAGCGTCTGCGTAATGGGCTGCCTGACACTGGGGCGTTCAGTAACCCTGACGACGATCCGCGCGGCCCGTGGCGATCCGTACCGATGACAGTGCAGGCCGGCCATGCTACTGCAGCCCAGTTTTATACCGTTGTTACGCCCACCGGCGCGCGGCATGATCCGCCTGCGGGGCGCTGCTGGACGTACACCCAAGACCGCCTAAACGAACTCGACGCTCAGGGTCTCGTCTACTGGCCACGCGCCGGCGCTGGCAAGCCCCGACTGAAGCGTTATGCGGCAGAGATCTCCGGTCTTGCGCCATTCACAATTTGGAGAGCGGATGAGGTTGGGTCCACGACGTCTGCGAAGAAGGCTCTGCACAAAGAGCTACCCGGCGAGCCAGCATTTGACACTCCGAAACCGCGCCAGCTACTTGAGCAGATCGTAGCAATTGCCACCGATCCCGGCGACCTCGTGTTGGACTGCTATCTTGGCTCCGGAACCACGGCGCTCGCGGCCCACCAGATGGGTCGCCGCTGGATCGGAATTGAGCAAAGTCGTCGCACTGTTGAGCGGGTCGCCCTCCCGCGCCTCCGCGTAGCTACCGACTTAGTACCGCAGGCCGGATTCACGGTTGTCGCGTGCAGCGTAAGCTCCGACGGCGTAGAAGAAGTTGGCGCCTAACAACACGGAGGGTAACCGTGCTTCACTTCCAGCGCCCTGAGCCGCTTAGCGGCAACCTGCTGGAGCACCTCTTATATGAATCTATCGGTGCACACCGCGGCGGTGGCGTCTTCGCTTGGGCTACGAGATATGGCGCAGACGCACTGGTCGCGAACGAGATATTTAGCGAGTTCGTCGGAATCAGTGAGTTTAGGTTGACGGTGGGCACCGACACCGTGACAGATACCGGAGCGGTGATGCGCTTATGCGATCTGCAGGCGAAACATCCTTATCTTCAAGTCAGCGCCTTTCTTAACCCTGGTACTGCACTGTTCCACCCAAAGCTTAGCTGGTTCGAACACACTTCCCACCTCAGCCTTATCGTTGGTTCGGGCAACTTGACAATGGGTGGGCTACTCGGCAACTGGGAAGCTTTTACCGTCAGTCACCTAACTGGTTCGGAAGCGAAGTCCGCGCTCGATTCCATTAAAACATTCCTCGATGATCGGAGCGCCGACATGGCGCCGATAACCGCCGCTAGCGTGCTGGAGCGTGTCGCGGGCAATACCGGCAATGAGCGTTCCTCGCTGAAGCCGGCCGTACCTACCGCGAATGTTCTCACGTCGACGAACGAGGTACTGGTTGCCGAAATCCCGAAATCGTCAACCCGATGGTCACAAGCCAACTTTGACGTTGAGAATTACGAACGGTTTTTCGGCGCTAAAGTCGGTTCTCCGCAGCGCCGTATCGTCCTCCGTCACGTCGATGCCGATGGGTTAATCGGCGATGTTGAGAATCGCCCCAGTGTGGAAGTGCAGAGCGATAATTACCGCTTCGAACTCGCTGCAGCGAAGGGCAGGGACTATCCGCAGACGGGTCGACCGATAGGCGTATTCCTCCGTCAGAAGTCTGGCTACTTCTTTTATACGTTGTTGCTACCCGGAGAACCGGGCTACGGAGAAGTCGACGGGCTCTTGACGGATCGCTGGTCCGGTCGCGCCGATCGGATGCGCCGTATTCGGTGTAGTAGCGTCGAACTGCGCTCTGCCTGGCCGACTTCCGCCCTTTGGCAGTTATCCAATACTGGGCTCTAACTGGCTACAGAACAATTACGGTTGCGCGATGATGAGTATCTCGGCATCGTAATCGATCTCGCTGTTGAAATGGCGCCTGTTCAGTTTGCTATGGGCAATTCGATCGGTGCCGCTGACCGTAACGTTCCCAAAGTACCCTTTAGCGAGGTCAATGAGTTGCGGCACCGTCAATAGTCGTGGCTGCGGTCGCGCCTTGGTCCCAGCTCCGGTGGGTGAATAGGATAAGACAAGCGGGGCGCCGAGGCGCTTGCAGTGCCCGAACAGCTGGGAAAATGCCGGCAAAACCTCTGAGCGGATGCTGAACGGAGACTGGTGCCGCTGCACTCTGTATAGCCCGCGGCTGGGCTCATCTGACGTACCTGGGATCACGCTGACTCCGGGATCGTCCCCTAGGGCGAGCGTCTCAAGTACGTGGTAAAAGCGGCTGTAGTGATCGCGTGTATACGGCGGGTCGGCGTAAACGACACCCACGTCGCCTTCTTGCAGTCGTGCCAACACATTTCGATAATCGCCTCGGACCGACGTACATGCGTACGGGGTGTGCGAAAGTCCTCGGTACCGCACAACCCATAGTTTGAACCCGTCTACTGCCGACATTAACCGGCTTTTGCAGATTCGGGCTGACCACCCATTCTTCAAACGACCGTCGCGATCCCGCGGCCGGATGGGCTGAGCGAAATGATTGCCAACGGTCGAGGTTACATCACTCGCTGTGCCGAGGACTGCGGCAAGGCCCGTAGTCCGGAGATCATCAGTTAGGGCACGAACAATTGCGACGATCGCATCGAGTTCGACAGCCTGGCGATAAGAAAAATATACGCCACCGTAGTAACGCAGCATGATGTGCCCGCTGCCTAGTTGCTCGACCGACTGACGGGCTCGTCGATGGACATCTTCGAAGGCTGAGCCGGATGGCCGACCGGCAATAAGCGAGCCCGTCTCCAGAAGATGTGCCAATTGACCCGTATCGGCCGCGTCGAGGGCCTGCTGTTCATAGTCAATCAAGTCCCAAATCGCCTTGGGGAGTCCACTGAGACGTTCGGACACGCCGGCCGTGATCGCTTCCAGGAGCGAATCGTCGAAGGCGGCTGGGCGGGTGAGCGCTCCGACAAGCACCTCTGAGTAGGCCTGGATATCGACAGCCATCACTGCATGACTCGTCGCCAATGCGCGGCTTACCACTCCAGACCCGGAGAACAAGTCGACTGCGACGCCGTCGGTTCTTCGTACATCTGTAACCGCAGATTCGATGTATGGAAGAAACCGGCTTTTGTTGCCCAGATAGTGAATAGGCCGCAGAGCCGCCGGCGCCTTCTCGATCGGCTGACAAGTCACGGGCCTGAGTCTAGGACAAGTTTCCGACACTCCCGATCCGGCACGGCCGGTTGCCCGATGAGACGGCAATCCGAGAGCTGTGACCGTGTAGCGCTATCGCACTTACTTAGGCGCTGTTTACGCCCGCTTCATGGCGGATCGATTCGTTGCCGCCGGCATTCCGGCGCAGGCAGTTTCGGCTGACGCTCCAGCGGTGGAGCGGCAAGACGCCCTAACTGCACTCCGGAACCGCCACATCAATATCATCTTCGCCGTCGACCTCTTCAACGAAGGCCTAGACATCCCCGAAGTCGACACGGTGCTGTTTCTCCGGCCGACCGAAAGCGCCACAGTCTTCTTGCAACAACTCGGCCGCGGCTTGCGCCTCACGAGGGGAAAGGCAGTCTTGACCGCGCTCGACTTTGTCGGCCATCAGCGCCGCGAGTTCCGGTTCGATCAACGCTTCCATGCGCTCACGGGCGCCAGTCGGAAAGAGTTAGCGCGCCAGGTCGAGCACGGGTTCCCATTCCTGCCGTCCGGCAGCCAGATCATTCTCGACGCCGTTGCCAACGCCTCGTTCTCGAGAACGTCCGCCAGCAGGTGACGCCCCGCTGGGCGGCGTTGGTATCTGAAGTGCGCGCGCACCCCAACGACAACCTCGCTAACTTCCTGGATGCATCTGGTCGCAGCTTGGAAGACGTCCTGCGGAAGGACAAATCGTGGACGTCGTTGCGTCGCACCGCCGGTAAGCTCACAACCCCTGAGGGGCCGCTGGAACAACGTCTCGTCAAACGAGTGCGGGCCCTAGCGCACCTTGACGATCAGACTCGTCGAGACGCCTACACCGCGCTCCTCAACGGGCAGCGCTTGACGAGCTCAGCCGAGCAGCGTTTCGTAGCGATGCTGTTCTACAGCCTCTTTCCCGACGGCGGGGACTTCACCGATGCGGCAGCGGGTTTGACTGCTCTCGACGGAGAACCGGTTATCGACGAGATGCGTGAGGTGATCGACATCGCCTTCGGCGCCGCTCATCGCATTGCCCGGCCATTGGTCGAGCTCGCCCCGGCCCTCGCCGACGTCCCGCTTGCGGTGCACGCGAGATACTCGAGGGAAGAAATTCTCGCCGCACTCGGGTGGACCGCAGAAGGGCGCTCACCAAGCACCATGAGGGAGGGAGTCGCGTGGTGTCCGCAGGTCAACGCCGACGCCTTCCTCATCACGCTGAAAAAGACCGACACCGACTACTCGCCGACCACGATGTACCGCGACTACGCGCTGAACCGCGATCTCTTTCACTGGGAGTCGCAGTCCACTACTTCGGCTGCGTCGCCCACCGGTCAGCGGTACCTTCAACACCGTGAACGCGGTTCACACATCTTGCTGTTCGTTCGGGAGAACAAGACGAACGCATTGGGGCCAACCCCGTACATCTTCCTCGGACCCTCCGACTACGTGTCACACGAGGGCGACC
Organism: Mycolicibacterium litorale; assembly: GCF_010731695.1. Classification (NCBI taxonomy): domain Bacteria; kingdom Bacillati; phylum Actinomycetota; class Actinomycetes; order Mycobacteriales; family Mycobacteriaceae; genus Mycobacterium; species Mycolicibacterium litorale. The sequence goes on along the minus strand of NZ_AP022586.1, from coordinate 3,490,423 downwards.
GGCCGATCGCCATCACATGGCACCTGCGTCATCCCATGCCGACGGAGGTGTACCTCGCGTCGAGGGCGGCCGTGGCGTGACGAGAGCCGGACTTCAGGCACCCCAAAGTAAGAGGCGCGGGCAAAAACGCCGAAAAAGAGAGACCGAAAGCCGCAACCTCTGTGGCCTCTCGCAGTGACCGCACACGTGCGGGATCCGCGCCAGCTTCAACCTAACCGCGCCACAGGCACATCCGCAAGATCACCGCGAATTCCGCAACGCCACCAACGACACCAGACCCATCTCCCGATAGAGCACCTCCGGCGACAACTGCCGGAACCCCCGCACCCCCGGCGTCCCCGTCGCCGCCTGCGCGATCTTCCGCGCGATCCGGTAATCCAGATCCTTCAGCGACCCCCGATCCGTCACCGTGTCGAGCAGTGCCGACAACCCGGCCACCGCGAACGGGCTGCTGACATCCAGCATCACATTCGTCGCCGCAACCAGATGGCCCGCCCGCTCCCGCGCCGTCATCCCCGACAACGTCGGCGCCGCCGCATCGATCCGCGCCGCGATCCGGGCAACGAAGCGACGCAACCGATGTGGCCCCAGCGTCACCGTCCCGACAGCCGTCACGGACATGCCCAGGCAGTCGATCCGGTCCCGGCCACGGTAGGCGGGGTCAACCTCGCACGGCCGGCCGTGTACCGACAGCGCCGTCCGCAACTCCTTGCTCAGCTTCCGCTTGACGCCCAGCTCCGCGACCAACCCGTCGATCCGCGCGTCCGCCTCGTGGATCACTGCGAGATCCCCATGGGCGACCATGAAGTCGTCGTTGTACCGGGCATAGAACACCCCGTCGGTATCGGTGATCGCCCGGTCCATCGGCACCACCGCCAGATTCCCGAGCACCGGCACCAGTGGCGTCCCCATCGCGACCCCGTTGAGCCGGGTGAACTCGGTACCGTCCTCCTCACGCACCACCGGGCGGATCAGTGCCGTAATCAAATTCCATGCACCACCGCTGATCTCACCACGCCCGTTGCCGAGCGACGCCACCTCCCGCAAGGTCTTCCACAGCGCGGCGTCCGGTCCGACCGGTAGATTGTCGCCGTACTTCTCGAAGTCGGACTGCAGCACGTACACCGGTCCGCCCCTCGGTCCGACCCGTTCGCGGTGGTCACGGATGAACGCCGCGAACGCCCGCATCGCGCCCACGTTCGTCACCCCCGGCAGATATGAGTACACGCCCGGCAGGCCGTAGCAGCGGGCGTTGTGCGACAGCAACTTGAACAACGCCGACCCCACGATGTGATCGACGAACCCCGGCATGTGCGCCGCACGGCGCTTGCCGTTGGTCTCCAGGAACCACAGATCGACCGGCTGCGGCTCGTAGCTGCCCTCGGCGATGCTCGCGGCGATGGCCCGGGACAACGCCTTTCGATCGGTGGCCGCATCGAAATACGTCACGCCATCGGCGACGTCGTGGAACCCCATACCCCGCTCGTTGCGCTTGGCGTAGATCCGCAGGATTGTCGACTCGTAGGTCGCCGGGTCGACCAAGCACTGGTCGATGTCGACCGGCTCAAGCACCATGGACCGCGACCTCCCGGTCCCACTGCCCGAGCCGCCACGCCCGCAGCGTGCGCAGCCAACGCTGGAACTGCGCCGGCTCCGGATCCGGGGGTAGCAGGAAGATCATCCGCACCTTGTTCTCGTGGAAGATCGGCGACAGCCAACGCCCGGCCACCGACACCACCAACGCGTCGTCGTCGAGGCTCTTCATCGCCGCGGGCAGGATCGCCGGCACCAGGTCGTCGTCGAGCGCACGCATGGCTTGCGCGCCCGCGCGGGTGTCCAGGGCGGCCACCACCCCGTCGGGGAAGATCTCGAAGAACTCCGGCGCGAGGCATTCCGGGCTCTGCGGCTCTTGCGGCACACCCGCAATCGGAGCGAGCCACTGGGCCGTCGTGATGCGGTCCAGCGCCGAACGTCCGTCAGGGGCCGGCTCCCGCCAGTACTGAGCACGATTGGCCGCGCCGCCGGTGGCGGTCTGCACCTCGAGGTGCGGCTCGCACGCGATGTCCCTGCGCGTGTAGAACACCAGCGTCGTCGCCGAACAGAACGCCAGACATCCGTTGTCCGTCAACGTCTTCCGTATCATATCGATCGCGGCGGCGCGCTGCCGCTCCGGAATCCACTCCGGGACGGTGATCGTCCCGGCGCGCACCGGGCCCGGTTCAGCGGCCAGCGCCCGGATCCAGTCGCCGAGCGGCAACTGGGTCGGCGGGGGCGGGATGCGGTCGCGGAGATGTTGCAGATTGATGTGCACGATCAGCAGCGTGATCATCGCCGCGGTGAGCTCGAGGAGATCCGAGGCGGGATTCACGTCGATCCACACCAGCGCGAACAACACCGCCGAGAACGCGATGGTGATGTTGAGCGCGCGGAACTGCCCCTCGGCGAACAACCGCACCTGGTAGGTGCCGATGAAGCTGCGCACGATGAACAGCGGCAGCAGCGCCAGCAGGAACGTGAACGGGATGCCGGGCAGCACGAACAGCCCCAGCACCACCGCGAGCCCCCAGAAGTGCAGGGTGACCACGGGCGTGACGATCAGCAGCCGGTGGAAGAACCGCACCCGGTACTCGCGCAGCGCCGGAACGCGCCGCAGCCGAACGAAATCGAAGTAGAAGACCGCCGTCGACTCGTAGGCGCCGCGCAGCAGCGGCAGCACCAAATAGAAGAACTGGAAGGCGTCGATGTCGCGCCACGCCTCGAACCCGGCGGTCAGGTCGAAGGACCGGGTGCTGGTGCCGTAGATGCCGGCGATCGCGAGGACGGCGATCGCGTCGAGCCGTAGACCCAGTCCGGCTACCGTGGCGTCGAATCCCTGCCGGACGGGGAACCGCGGCAGCCGATCCCGCAGCGACGCCGTCCGGGGACGCGGGGAGACGCCGTTGAGTCGGTAGAGGCGCAGCGCGAAGTGGACGGTGATCCAGATCGACAGCGCATTGGAGGCGATGATCGCGACGACCACGGCGGCAGTGGGGTAGAAGAGCGCCCCGGCGCCGATGACCACGATCTGTACGGCGGTCGGGGCGAACAGTGTCCACAGCGGCCGGTAGATCCGCCGGGTGGCGTACATGCCGGAATGCAAGACCCGCACCGGCATTCGCACCGCGAGCTCGAGGACGACCAGCAGCGCGTACAGCAGTCCGAGCGGATCGTCGGTGGAGGGCAGCAGTGACAACGCCACCGCCGCGCCGGCGACCGCCACCGCCGTCGCCACGATCAGCGACAGCACCAGCCAGCTGCTGATCTCGCGCTCAACGGCGTCGCGGTCGCGGGTCAACGAAAGTCCGCGCACGCGTTCGCGCATCACCTCGAGCAGTCCCCACCAGGCGCCGCTGACGATGAGGCTGCCGACCCGCAGGATCATCACCGTGAACGCCGCGAGCCCGCCGAGGCTGGTGAGGATGATCAGGAACTCGGCGACGTGGACGACGAACGTCGCGCCGTCGACGAGCAGCGCGTAGCGCAGGCGGTAGCGGAAGTACTCGAACATCCTGCCGGTCAGCAGGCAGCCGTACAGAGACACCGTGCGGTGCTCGCGGCGGCTGGTGCGCGCGAACCAGCGGTCGATGTCGTTCACCGCAAGGTACCCGGCCACGCCCACACGTTCGCAGCACCTTTCGTCGGCGATCAGGCAACGCCGGCGCATTGCTGTGAGACGCTGTTGCCGTGCAGCGCGCTGATGGCTGCTCTCCCTGGTGAAAGGGTGCACCATGCGGCGAGGCGACGTAGCCGTATTGTCGATTTCCGCAGCACTGGCCACGGTCGTCGTCGCCGCCGTCACCTACAGCGTCACCGCCCTCGACAAGACGCCCAACCCGTCCGCACTGGTCTCCGACGGCGCCGCCTCCAGCTGGCTGGTCCTCACCTGGGCGCCCAGCTTCTGCACCGCCGAACCGGAGAACGCGGCATGCCGGTCCGATGAGGTCACCTCGGCGGGGCAGACGCTTCTGCTACACGGGCTGTGGTCACAGCCGCGCGACCGCCAGTATTGCGATGTGCCACAACAGTTTCACGATCACGAGTCCGCGCTGCCGCCGGTGCCGTTGTCCGACCACGTCCGCGACCGGCTGGAGTCGGCCACCGTCAACACGCAGTCGCTGACGAACCACGAGTGGTACGCCCACGGCACGTGTGCGGGTGTCGCGCCGGACACCTACTTCGGCGATGCGGCGGCCCTGACCGATGAGGCACGTACCGTCCTCGATCCGGTGCTGCGCGATGCGGTCGGCGGCCGGCTGACGTTGACCGCTGTCCGCAACCGCGTCGACGAGGCGTTCGGTACGGGAGCGGGGGAGCGGGTGGCGTTCGGGTGCCGGACCGCGCCCGATGAAGGAGCGACCATCGTCGAGGTGCGGCTGTCGCTACCGCCGGTCGTCGCCCTGCGCGACGACGGTGCGCTTGCGCCGCTGGGGACGCTGCTCGGCGACGCGCCGCCGATGGCGGTGCAGTGCCGGCACGGCAGCGTGCCGTGAGGTCGGGCTACTCCTCGTCCGACTGATCACAGGATCGCCTCTTGCCGAACAGTTTCGACCCTTCCCGCGTCGTCTTCGAGAAGAAGTTGCTGACCGCCGTGTAGCCCTCGGTGGCGGCTTCGAGTGCCTGCGTCGCCGCAACGGAAGCCTTGTCGGCGGCGGCCTGGATCGCCTCCTTCGGGGTGGGCGCGTTGATCTCCGACCACTCGAGGGCTTGCGCGCGACGGGCGTGGGCGAAGCGGTCGAGGTCCTCGCGCAGCTTGGGCAGGTCTCGGGTCAGCCCCTGGACGGACCAGAAGCGGAATCCGTCGATCGCCTCGGTTCTCGCGACGGCGTCGAGCACGGTCTGCGCCCGCCGGTACAGCTCTCCGTCGGCGGCCATCTGGTGGGCGAGCAGCTCGCGGGCGTCGTCGAGCACCTTCTGAAGATGTTGTGGCTCGGTCGCTTCCACCCGGGCGATGCGCAGCCGCTGCCACTGGAACAGCGACTCCTCGGCGACGACGAGCAGGCTCAGCGTTTCGCCCAGCTGCTGGTTCTCCACCGCGTTGACGACGAACTCGGCGCGGTCCTGGATCGGTCGTGACGGGTCGAAAGTCTTGAGCGTGGCGAGGGCGTGCTGGCGCAGCTGCTCGACCGTCCGGTTCAGGCCCGGCCCGACACTCGAGATCCAATCCCAGTCGGTATCCGAGAACGACCCGTGCTTGTCGAGGTAGTTGACCATGCGCTCGATCGACAGGCGGTCGCCGAGGACATCACCCGAGCGGGTGGCCTGCGCGAGGCGCAGGACTTCCTCGACCTTGTTCTCGACGCGCTGGACGGGTCCTCGACCTCGCTGATCGCCGTCTTGAGCGCGATCTGCACGGCGAGCATCTGCGCGGACATGAGCTTGGCCGGGTTGACGTTCGTCGGCTTCCACTGCAACTGGCTGACGAACTTCTTATCTGCACCACGAGTTGTCATGCGGAAGAAGCCGTCCGTCCCGGGTATCAGCTGTCCCTTCCGCACTGCCTTGATGCTGTCGGGGTGTAGCTGCACGAACTTCGCGGATTGCCCGAGGATCGACGCCGCACTGGCGGCGAGTCCGGTCGCATTGCCCAGCGATACCTTGTCGAGCCCCACGACCTGGATGGCGTATCCGGCGTTCTCGGTGAGCCGCTGTAGGTAGGCCTCGACGGCCTCGGGGTCACCGCCGACCAGGAGCCCTTCGGGTTGCGTGGACACCACGACCTCGCCGGGGGTGGGTTCGGAGGTCGCGGGCAGGTTGCCCGCCCCGTCCGGTGGGGTGTTGAGCTCTTCGTCTGCCATCGTCGCCCTCTCGCGTGGCCCGCCAAGTCCGTGTCGCCGCCATCTGGATCCACTTCCAGTGTTAAGTTGCCGGTCCTCCCCGCCAGGCAAACATCGTCCGGGGGATGCACGATCTCCCCGCGACGCGCGTTTGGTGCATGGGGGAGGAGCTCCCAGCGCATACGCTGGATTGCGTGAGCGCGCTCGACGCCTTCCTGGTGGCATGGTCGCGGGCGCGCGACACCTTCGGAGCAGGGGTGCCGGAGACAGGGGATGCGTTCGACCAAAGCGGCCACTTGCAGGCTCTCGGAGCGACAGCCCATACGGCAGCTCCCGGCCCATACTGGTCGGGCGAGGCGGCCACCGCCTACGGCGGTAAGAACGCAGAGCACGCCCACGTGATCGCGCAGCTGGCGGGCCTCGACAAGCGGCTTGGCTTGCACATCACGGAGTCGGCGCAGGTGGTGTCAACGGGCCGGCAGAACCTTGACTCGATCAAATCCTGGGTGCTCGCCGCGGCGCAGTCTGTACCGGCCGGTCCCAGGCACGAGCCAAAGCTGGTGCCGATCGTGCAGACGGGTGTTGCCCGGATCGGCGAGGTCGTGTCGACCTCGAACAACGAGCTGAACGCCGTCGGCGCAAAGCTTCGGCAGGTCGGCAACGAGTACGCACGGCTCGGAGTAGGTGGAGGCAAAGGGGAGAAGGCGCCCGCCGAGGAGAAGAGCGAGCATGACCCGACCATTCGAACCGTCGACTTCAAGCAGACACCTTCTGGGCAGGCCGAGGATCTCGCCAACCGCCGCCAGAATCAGATCGATGCGTTCAGCGAAATCTTCGGTCGCGGTCCATCGTCAGCAACTGACTGGCAGACCGCAGCGGCCCTCGATCCGCACAGCTACGATCCCGACACCGACGGCGTACCGCCCGAAGTCAGGGTTGTGAAGATCCGTCCGGTGCCCGGTCAAGGAGTCGTTCGGGTGGGCCAATGGATCGAACAGCGGGATGTGATCAGCGGACCGTGGAAGCGAGACTTCGGGAACATCAGGCCTGCTGACCCGAACTTCGACCCTGCCAACACGAAGGTGACGACCTACATTGACTACGAGAACGGTCTCGTCGTGATGCGGCAGAACCCCTCCGTCGAACTCACTCCCGACGGCGGACCCGGGCAGGTCAAGGTCGGGATACCAGAAGCCGTGGTGCAACAGACCGATGACGGGGCGGTCCGCATCAAATACGAGGCCGCCAATCCCTTCGCTCCTGACATCGCCAAGGACCCGCCCTGGCCGATGGAGAACAACCCGTGGACCGTCAATGGTGATCTCGTCTTCACTCCCACCGCCGACGGCGTGCGTGTCGACGGGACACGGACCGACTATCCCTCCATGGAGGTGTATCAGAACTTCCCCGATGGCTCGACTCGGACGGTGCTCATCGATCCGGCGATCGCCGGTAACTCCACCGGACCGATGGTGAATCTCCCACAGCACCACGACATCGGGGCGGGCGGCAGCGCCTTTGCACCATTCGATTCTGGAGGGTGGAATCCTGATTACGATGTACCGATCCCATTGCCGTGGACTGAGTTCGGGGCCCCCGGTGATCCACCGCACGTTCCGTCGATTCCCTTGCCCCCGGGCGTGACTCCCGTTTGATCAGGCAGGTGACATGACAGCACTCACGCGACTCAACAACTTGGACTCACGGGCCTGGTCCACCGCTACGTGGTCGGCGCCGTTCGTGACCCAACTCGTTCTGGCACTCGTCATCGTGACTTCGTGGCTCCTCGGGAAGTGGCATCCCGGCACCAACGGAGCCATCCTTTTCCTCATCAGTGCCGCTGTCGTCTTCGTCCTGGGCGCGGTCCTATGCGCCGCACTGACCAGATCCGCATCGGCGCGTGCACGTGGGCTGGCGCTCAGTTTGGCCGGATCGTTTGCGGTTGTCCTCGTCGGCGGTCTTGTGTACGGATTATGGATCCTCGCATGGTGAATAGTGCTGCGGCACAGCAGGTCACGCGTTCGTATGGGCCCATTGCCTTCGTGGCCGCGCTGGGCAACATTCTCGTCGTCGAGGTCGCCGTGTGGGTGTTCCTGCCGTGGTTTGTGCTCGCCGTCTTCGTCCTGCCGCTCCTACTGGTTGACCTCGCCATCGCGGCACTGCTGAGAGCACGACCGGGTAACGCCGGCCAGATCGGACGCGGAATGCTGATCGGGTTGATTTCGGCGCCAATGACATTGGCCGTGTTCCTGCCGGGGTTTCTCCTCGTGCAGGCCATGGGGTTTGTCTGACGCACTCCTTCGCCAAAGGCCGAACGGCCTCCTGGTCGCTCAATTTTATGATGGGCTTCGCCGACACGACGCGAACGCGTCCCCGATCGCCCTCGACGGTGAACGCGGCCCCCTCCAGGCTCAAGATGTCGATGTTGCCGAGATCATCCTCGTCGGCGTCGGTGTAACGCCGGTTCGTGCGCGTGAGCCATTTGAGGCCGACGATATCCGGGAAGGCCAGGTCTCCTAGGACGTATCAGTGCCCCGTTGCCAGGCAGAGGGGTTGGTATACGGGATGCTGCGGGATCAGCATGGCGTCGAGCCGGAAGGCAACTGTGCCGCTCTCTCAGTATTGTCCAGGACGTCCTCGAGGTGGAGGCCACCAGCCTGTTTCGGTTCGTCATGCTCGACGTAGCACCTCCACCTCGTGTGCGCGCCTCAGCAGTCGGCTCGTCGGTGGCAACTCACCAAGACTCGTACCCGGGACACACCTGAGATCCAACCGGACCCGCTCGCTCGCATCGAGCGTATTGCGCATGCCAGCCCTGCGGTATCCTTCCAGCAAACGGAATCGCCAATTGGGGGTTGGCATGGCAAACGAATTGCAAGTCGACGCGAACGGGCTGCGTGTCGCCGCAGCCGCCAGCGGTGCCGTCGCATCGTTGCTGGTCGGCGCGGATTCCGGCGGGATCACGGTCGCCCAGCCCAGCGGCGCCGGGGTCGCCGCAATGAACGCGGCCCTTACCTCTCTTCAGAGCCGCCAGTCCAGCCGCATCACCGACCAGGCGGGCGACCTATCGGTGAGCGGTGCCAAATACGAGGGGACCGACTCCTCCAGCTCGGACGCGATCACCACGGTGTCGGTGTGAGTCCTGCGGCTTCCGCCGCCGATCTACCGTCTCGTTCCCAGATCGAGCAGTGGAGTACTAAGCATCTTGCCGACGGGGCTGCGCAGTGGAGGGCCGCGGCGGCATCCTCCGATGACGCATTCGATCAGCACCGGCAAAACATCGTCTCCCCGGGCGGGACCCTATGGGAGGGCGACGCGAAAGACGCAGCACTTGCCCGGGTGGCCAGCGACATCGCCGTCGTCGGTAGCCAGAGCGGCGTGTTGAGGGAGGCCGCAGGGCGGGCCGAGAACGGTGTGACCGACATCGACGCCGCCAAGCGGGAGGCCCTCGCCGCGATCGAAGCCGCAGAGAGCGACGGCTTCGAGGTCGCAGAAGACCTGTCGATCACCGATACCCGTGCCTACGACTCGGACACCGCCGCGGCTCGCCAAATCGCGGCGGCAGAGCATGCCGAGGACATCCGTTGGGCAGCTGAACGCCTTACCCAAGCAGACGCGCACGTCGGCGCGCACCTGGAAGCGAAAGCCACTGAGCTGAAAGAGATGCGGTTCGACGGCGAAACCGATGGACGTGACGGCGACCCGACGATCCGACTAGTGGACCATAGGACCGACGCTTCCGGATCCGACGCCGACCAACGAGGATGGCGAGATCTCCTACTGCCACCGGAAACCCCGAAAGACGCCGCGTCCGGTACTCCGGCCGGCACCGATCCTGCCGAAGACACCGCGAAGTCCCCGCTGGACGAGGTGCTAGTTCCGGCAAAGACCACCGACCCCGGCCAGCCCCGCAACCTCGACGAGGCGCTTGACGAGGTAGCTGGACAGCCGGCGCCTACTGCTCAGGGGCCGCGCCTGGACCCAGCCAAGGTCGAGGAATTCAAGGCGACTGCCCGCAGGCTCATGGAGCAGCAGGGCGTCCCAGCTGACCAGATCGAACAGCGCCTCAACGACATGGTGGCTAATGCTCAGAAGCCGCTCGTGCCCTACACGCCACCGGATGGGCCGCCACCGCCCAAGCCGGGGTTCGGGGAGGGATTCGGCGACGCTTGGCGCAGCGCCGAGGAGTCCGTGCGCGACCTGACCGGGCGGAACGGATGGGATCCTCTCAAAGAGGCTTGGAAGAACCTCGGCGGCAGTCTCGCGGAAACCGCGATGGACCCATACGGCACCACTGCTCGGTCAGTCGCTGAAAACGCCGAAGCCTTACAAGACAACCCTGAATACTGGCTTGGCGGTAAAACCTTCGAATCCGGTGCCGCGGCCGCCACGCTGCCGTTCGGCCTGGAAGGGGCAGCCGCATCACGGCTCAGCGCGCTCGATGACGTGGCCCGCAGCGGGATCCCCCACGAAGTCATTGACACTCCAAGAACCCCCCATAGCCCAGCGTCGTTTCCGGCACAGCAAGAAATGGTGCCGCCAGTCGCTCCTCACACCCCATTCGCCGTAGAGAACCAAGGTCTGCCGCGAGGCAGTGATCACCCGATTACGCCGACACCCGATGGGTTCGATTACCCCGACGCGATTGGCCCTTCCGCACCGCAGTCGATCAGCGATATCCAACAATGGCTTCCGGAGATCAACCGTGGGCCTGATATGGACCCGTTCGATCCAGCACGAGCGGTAAATTGTGGTCAGTGCGCGTTAGCCGTCGACCAACGGCTGACCGGTAACGTCCCTGATGCATCGGCTGGGCTTGGAACTCTGTCGGTACCTGAGATGGAAGCCGCGACAGGCTTGCGGCAAGAACCGGCGACACCAGCAGAAATCGAGCAGTACTTGGTGAGCCAGGGACCGGGTGCGCATACCGTTGTCGGCGTGGACAGAGCCAATGGATTCGCGGGCCATTGGTTCAACGCGTATTACGATGGGTCGCGTGTCTATGCCGTCGACGGACAGACGGGACAGATCGTTGGTTGGCCACCCAATATGGACCTCCCGAATGGGCCGGTCACTGTCTGGGATATGGGGGTGCCTAAGTGAATAAAGATCAGATTGCTGTAGCGGCAGAGTGTCTGAACCTCGATCCTGAGGTGGCGGCCAGCCGTGCGTACGACGTCCGCGATGGCATCATCCGCGTTTCCAGCGACATACGCGGCGTAGGAACAGTTCTTGTCGGACCGGATCTATCAGTTCTGTTCTTCGCCTCCTATATAAGCCTCGAAGAGGCACTCGACGTTTGGGATACCGGCCGCAGGACTCCCAAGGAGTCTTTCGCCGCGTTACATCAAAGACGCGCACCGAGCCCCGCTACAAACAGGGATGGGCGGGCGCAATAAGCGGATACCGGTGGGCGGAGGGCTGCCATATCGGATGTGGCAGTTGCCAAAGCACCCAGTCCGATCAGTGACCAGTCCAACGATTCGCCGAACACCCCCGTGGCCAGCGTGAGATCAGCGCGTCTTGCGCTGCGGGCCAACGCATTTTCCGAAGCGCCCGGCGCCCTCAGAAATCCGAACGCGTTCTGCATCAGGTCGAGCACCGGCATGATCGCGTTAGATGCGAAGGATCTAGAAAACCCGCTGGGTCCGGGCCGCCGTCGAGGGAGTCCTCAGGTCGCACCCGGGGCCGTCACTGAGCCCATAGCCGTTTCAGTGCGGACTTGCTCGACTCGTCGGCGGCGCGGCAGATCATCAACCGCTGATCGGTGTCTTGCAGCGGCATGAAAACCTCGAAGTGGACGGCGATCTCGCCGACGTCGGGATGCCGCATCACCTTCTGCCCGCGACCGTTGATCTTGACGTCTTGCTGTGCCCACATGCGCGCGAATTCTTTGTGGGAGCCGGTCAACTCGGTGATGAGGTCGGTCAACACCTGATCTTTCGGGTGCGCGGCCCACGCCGAACGCAGGTGCGCGACTCCTTCCCGCAACACCCGCTCACGGTCGACATAGAACTCGCGAATCTCCGGATGCATCAGGCACAGCCATATCGAATTGCGCTGTGCCGGCGGCAGAGTGCCGAAATCGACCAGCAGCCGCGCCATCTCGTCGTTCCATGCCAGAATGTCGAAGCGGTGGTTCATCAGCATCGCCGGCATGGGCGACAGGTCGTCGACCAGCTGCGCCAAAGGCGCCACTGCCGTGGTGGCGGGCTTGTCAGTGGTGCGCGGCCGCTGCCGGGCCAGGTCGAACAGATAGGACCGTTCGTCGAAGTTGAGGCGCAGCGCCCGGGACAACGCCTCCACCACGTCCGCTGAGGGCCGCAATCCGCGTCCCTGCTCCAGTCGCACGATGTAGTCGATGCTTACCCCGGCGAGTTCGGCGACCTCTTCGCGGCGCAAGCCAGGGGTCCGCCGGGCCGTGCGACGGGTTGGCAGTCGGAAATCATCCGGATCCAGGCGCTCGCGTCGGGTCCGCAGAAACGCGGCGAGCTCCTGAGTCGTATCCACCGAAGGGCTTGCCATTGACGATGCAACGAGCTGAGTGGGACTGGTGTTCCCAGGAAGTTCTTTCCCTTACCTGCGGTGTGCGGCGGCGACAACCTGGTGAGGACGGCACATCACAATCACAGGAGGACACATGTCGCTCACTTTGGACACCTACCGGTTACTGGGCCGCTCCGGAGTGCGGGTCTCGCCGCTGGCACTGGGCACCGCCACCTTCGGCACCGATTGGGGCTGGGGCGTCGATCGGGACGAAGCCCGCGAGGTGTTTGACTTTTACGTCGACCGCGGCGGAAACTTCATCGACACTGCCGCGACCTACACCAACGGAAGCTCTGAGCGTCTGCTCGGTGAATTCACTCGGGATATCCGCGAAAACCTGGTGCTGGCGACCAAATACACGACACTGCGTCATCCCGGCAATCCGAACTCCGGGGGTTCATCCCGCAAGAGTCTGTTCGCATCGGTCGAAGCCAGTCTGCGGCAGTTGCGCACCGACTACATCGACCTGCTCTTCCTGCACGTGTGGGATTTCTCGACCCCGGCCGAGGAGATCCTGCGTGGCTTGGACGATCTGGTGCGGCAGGGCAAGGTTCTGTACGTGGGGGTCTCCAACGCCCCAGCCTGGCAGGTGTCACGTCTGCAGACGATCGCTGATCTTCGCGGCTGGTCGCCGTTGGTCGCGCTGCAGATCGAGCACAGCCTGATCGAACGTACCGGGGAACGTGACTTGATCCCGATGGCGCGCGAGATGGGTCTTGGGGTGACTCCGTACTCACCGCTGGCCGGCGGGATTCTCACGGGCAAGTACAGCCGCGCCGATCTCACCGCAACCAGCCTCGCGTCCGAGGGCAGCACCCGCGGGAGCTTCAACGTCGCCTTAGGCACGGTCACCGAACGTAACCTCGCCATCGCCGACGTCGTGAAGGAAGTCGCCACGGAGCTGGGCTACACTCCCGCCCAGGTGGGGCTGGCCTGGGTCCTGCGGAATCCGGACGTGACGGCACCGGTCATCGGCGCCCGCACCCCCGCGCAGGTGGAAGAGAATCTCGGCGCGCTGGAGGTCGACCTGGCCGACTCCCAAGTGGAGCGGCTCAATCAGGCCAGTGCGATCGAACTCGGCTACCCCCACGACATGCTCGCCAGTGACCACATCCGGAAGGTGACCGCCGGTGACCTCCAGATCGAAACCCGGCGCTGAGGAGGGGTCATACGCCCTCAACTCAGTCCTTGGCGACCTCGCGACTCGAAATCGTCTGCGTCCGTTTGTACAACCACAGGATGACCCCGGCGAACGCGACGACCCCGATGACCGAGGCCAGGTTCCCGTCGTTACCGGTGAAGATCGCGAACGGGTCCTCGTTGCCAGTCCCGGCGACGAACCCCGCGAACACCACCCCGTAGAGGCTCTCGCCGACGATCAGCCCCGTCGCCAGCAGCACGCCCAAACGCTTCTTGCGTTCCACGTCGCCGCCGCTGCGCTGCGCCCACCGGTTGTAGAAGTACCCGATCACCGCGCCGACCGCGATGATCAGGATCAGGCTCATCGGCAGATACATGCCCATCCCGACCGCCAACGGTGGCACCGCGAACCGTGTTGTGCGATGCAGGATCTCGTCCACCAGCACCACCGCAACCCCGATCGCGGCACCCAGGCAGATCAACCCCCAGTCCAGCGACCCACCGAACACCCCCTTCGCCAGCGACGAGATCAACGCGGCCTGCGGTGCGGCCAGCGCGTTCTCGGAAGCCCCTGGCGCACCCAAGAACCCGAACGCCGTCTGCATCAGCTGGAGCACCGGTGGGATGATCGCCGACCCGAACAACACGCCGATCACCAACGCCACCTGCTGTTTCCACGGCGTCGCCCCGACCAGCTGACCCGTCTTGAGATCCTGCAGGTTGTCGTTCGAGATCGTCGCCACCCCGAACGTGATGGCAGCCGCGAACAACGTGAACGCCACCAGCGCAGTGGCCTGATCGCCACTCGAAGGCCCGAACACCACCTTGATCAGCAGCGCGGCGATCAGCACCGTCAGGATGCCCACCCCAGAGATCGGACTGTTCGACGACCCGATCAGACCGGCCATGTACCCGCACACCGCCGCGATCACCAGCCCGATGACGAAGATGAACACCAAACTCGCGGCGATGATCCCGGCCGAACTGCCCTGCAGCACCGTGCCGCGGCTGAAGTCCCACAGCAGCACCGCGATCGGCAGCAGCATCACCACGATCGTCCCCACCACGATGGGGAACGGAATATCGCGCTGCGTGATGTCGACCAGCTGCCCCTGCCGGCGATCGCGGGCAGAGCTCAGCGCCTCGGTGATGCCCTTGACGATCGGCCGCAGGATCTTCAGCAGCGTCCACACCGCGCCCACCGCGATCGCCCCGGCGCCGACGAACCGCACCTCGTTGGCGAACGCGCCGGAGATGACGTCGGCGACCGACTCGCCCGTCGCGAAGTCCCCGATCGTGCGGATCGGCAGGATCACTGCGATCGAGATGAGCATCCCAACGAGCATCGCGAAGCCGACGGCCATCCCCACCAGGTGTCCCACGCCGATCAGCGCCAGCGACAGGCTGGCCCCGAACATCGAACCGCCCGCTCCGACGCGAAAGTAGGTCGAGATCGAATTGGCCAGCACCTTGAGGTTGGCGAGCAGCGCAAACCCGGCCGACACCGCCGCGCCGAGCGTGATGATCCGCAGGCCGGTGCGGTTGTCGGCCGCACCCTCGCTGCGCTCGCCGACCTTGAGCACCTCGGCGGCCGCGACGCCTTCGGGATAGGGCAGATCCGACCCGGTCACCAGGGCTCGGCGCAGCGGGATCGAGTACATCACGCCGAGGATGCCGCCGACCGCGCACACCGCGACGGTGATCCAGTACGGGAACCCGGTCCAGTAGCCGATCATGATCAGACCGGGCAGCACGAAGATGATCGCCGACAGCGTGCCCGCGGCCGACGCCACGGTCTGCACGATGTTGTTCTCGACGATGGAGTGGTTGGCGAAGTTGCGCAGGATCGCCATCGAGATCACCGCCGCCGGGATGGCCGTGGCGAACGTCAGTCCTACCTTGAGGCCCAGGTAGACGTTGGCAGCGGTGAACACCAGCGTGATCACACCGCCGAGCAGGATCCCCCGGACGGTCAGTTCGCGCAGCGTCGGTGTGGCGGGCGTGTCGACGGCCACTCGGCATCCTCTCGGTCGGGCGCAATGGGTCGGCGGGCATCGCACGACCAGCAGGTCCTACACGCTATGCCTCGAACCTGGCATCCGGCGGCCGCGTGGGACAGATGCGTTGAAACGGTGGGGTCCGATAGGCGACGGGCATTCTGGGTATGCGGCGTTGATCATGAATGTCTACAACCTCGCTTTCCAATGGACTGACACCAACAAACACTGGCTCATCGAGGTACCCATCCGGATCGTCGCCTACGTCGTCGTCGCGTTGATCGCCCGATACGTACTGCACCGCATGATCGACCGCGCTGCCACCGGCCGCCGAGGTAAGGCCCGCGACACGTCCGAGCAGGCCAAGAAGCCGCCGCTGTTGCGTCACCTCCGCGACCGCGCACCATCCGCGGTGGCCGCCAAGACCGCCGAACGACGCCAGCAGCGCGCGCAGACCATCGCCTCGGTCCTCAAGTCGACCGTCTCGATCGTGATGCTCATCTGGGTCGTCCTGGCCGTCCTCAACGCGGTCGGCGTGAACATCGCCCCGTTCATCGCCTCCGCCGGCGTCGTCGGCCTGGCCATCGGGTTCGGCGCGCAGAACCTGGTCCGCGACTTCGTCACCGGCGTGTTCATGCTGCTCGAAGACCAATACGGCGTCGGCGACACCGTCGACCTCGGCGAAGCCGTCGGCGAGGTGGAAAGCGTCGGGCTGCGCGTCACGACGGTCCGCGACATCGACGGCACCCTCTGGTACGTCCGCAACGGAGAGATCGCCCGTGTCGGCAACATGAGCCAGGACTATGCCGTCGCCCGCATCGAGATGCCGGTCGCGTTGACCGCTGACGTCGCGCAGGCCGAACGGGTGGCGGTCGAAGCCGCCGAGGAAGCCATCGAGGACCCGGCGCTGGCCGCGAAGGTGCTCGGCAAGCCGGAGATGCTGGGGGTTCAGGAACTGTCGCCCGACCTGCTGACGCTGCGCATGACCATCAAGACGCGCCCGAATGCGCAGTGGTCGGTGCAGCGGCGACTACGTCGCGACATCCTGCGCGCCTACGACGAGAACGACATCGAACTGCCGTCGCGTCAGAGCCGGGTGTACGCGATGGCCGACGAATAGCCCGCGTACCTCGCTAGCATCGACGCCGTGACCATCACGCCTGATGAGCACCCCCGCCTCAAGAGCTCCGAGCGCAGTACCTATCAGGCGCTGGTCGACCAGCTCGAGCCCAACGACCTCGTGGTGCCGGGCCAGCGCGTCACCGACCACCTCAAGGACCACGAGGTCGACTTCGTCGTCGCCATCGAGGGTGCCGGCATCGTCTGCATCGAGGTCAAGGGCGGTGAGGTCTGGCACGACGGCCATGGCTGGCGGCAGGTCCGCGGCGGTCGCGAGTTCCCCATCGAACCGGTCCGCCAGGCCCGCGAAGCCTGCTACGCGCTGCGGGACTTCATCGAGAAGGACCCGCGCTGGACTCAGGGCCGGCTGCGCTGGGACCACGTCGTCGTCCTGCCGAACACCGAACTGCCGGTCGACTTCGGCCTACCGGAGTGCCCCCGCTGGAAGGTGATCGACCGTACTGATCTGCCCAAGCTCGTCGACAAGCTGCGCTATGTCCTCGTGCGTCAGGAACTCGACCGGCCGCTGCTCACCAAGGACGGCATCGATCAGCTCAACACCGCCCTGTCCGGGCGCGGTCTGCCGCAGCGTGACGTCGTCGCCCGTGCCTTGGCCAACGAGGACGCCGCCGACGCTTTGACGGAGCACCAGGCCGTCATCCTCGACGCCATCCGTCTGCTCACCCGCGTCGAGGTCCGCGGCGGCGCGGGCAGCGGCAAGACCTTCCTCGCCATGGAACAGGCGCGTCGGCTGGCGCAGCGCGGTCAACGCGTCGCGCTGGTCTGCTACTCCCACGGCCTGGCGTCGTACCTCGAGCGCGTCGCCGCCACGTGGCCGCGCCGGCAGCAACCCGCGTACGTCGGGGAGTTCCACGCTCTCGGCGTGCAGTGGGGCGCGCCGGAAGGGCCCGACGAGGCTCTCCGTACCGAGGAGACGGTCAAGTTCTGGGAGCACGACCTTCCGCTCCACATGGCCGATCTCGCAGCGCAACTCGAGCCGGGGCACCGGTTCGACTCGATCGTGGTGGACGAGGCGCAGGACTTCGCCGACGCGTGGTGGGATCCGCTGCTGGCCGCCCTGCGCGACCCGGTCGACGGCGGCCTGTATGTGTTCACCGACGAGGGTCAGCGCGTGTTCAACCGCGTGGGGTCACCGCCGGTGCCGCTGGCTCCGTTGATCCTGGACCACAATCTGCGCAACACGCGCCAGATCGCCAACGCGTTCCAGCCGCTCGTCGACCACCCGATGCGGTTCCTCGGCGGCGAAGGGCCGGCGGTCACCTTCGTCGCCTGCAGCCGCGACGAGGCGATGGACGCGGGCGACGATCAGATCGACCTTCTCCTCGACGAGGGCTGGCGCCCGGAGGATCTGGCGCTGTTGACGACCGGGAGCCGCCATCCGGAGCAGGCGGAGCGTCAGAAAGACGGGCACTCGGCGTACTGGGATTCCTTCTGGGACACCGACCAGGTGTTCTACGGGCACGTGCTGGGGTTCAAGGGGCTTGAACGCCGCTGCGTCGTGCTCGTGGTCAACGAGGAGGGCGAGTTCGAGCGCTCCCGCGAACGCCTTTACGTCGGCTTGTCCCGTGCCCGCGATCAACTCGTGGTCTGCGGCGACGCCGACTTCATCCGTGAGGTGGGTGGACCGGATCTCGCGCGCCGGCTCAACGTCCCCTGACCCGCCCTCGAGCGCGGGTTGACGCACCGCCGAGTCGGAGATTCGCGGCGGTGTCTCGTGAAGCATCGCAGATCACCGCCGCCGTTTGCAGCGGCGTCGGCTGACGTCCTCGGACCGGGAAATGTCATACCTCGCTGGGACAATCGACAGGTGACGCCAACGCTTCATCACCGCCTTCACGTCCTCGAGGCCGCCGACTGGAAGGACGGTGTCATCACGCTGCTGGAGCCCCGGTCGCCGTACCGGCCGTGGCGCTACGCGTTCGGGGAGGCCCGGCCCGGTGACTTCGCGATGCTCGTTCTGGGCACCGACCCGGTGTCGGTGCTCACGGTGCTCGCACGCGTCGGCGACGAGGGAACCATCGGCGGCGCACTGCTGGACCCCAAGGGATACCGCATCGACGTCGTCGATCTGAGCACCATGACGTTGATGTTGAACCTCAACGAGAACGCGTTCACCAGCTGGCGCCTTGACGACGACGACGCCGAGTCGGTCATCCTGGCGCTGCACCAGAGCAGGATCCACGGCGACCCGTATCACCTGCGTGGCCACTCGTCACTCGTCGCCGCGCGAAACCTGCTGCGCTTCAATGGTGTTTGTCGCGGATGTAGACGCGAAATCGACCTGAGTGGAGCCGACGCCCGTGATCAAGTGCATGTGCACACCGTCGATCCGTACCGCCGGCCGGAACCACATTCGCCGATCAGGCTGGGGGAGAACGACGATCCGCGACAGCGGGCGCACGTGCCGTGGCTGAGGAGCGAGGCCACCGACTGGCCGGCCGTGATCTGCCGCCGCTGCCGGGACCGCATGCGCGACGGCGGTTTCACCAGTTTCCTCGACTTCCGCTTCGCGGAGAACCCACAGTGCCCGCGCTGCGGCGGACGGCGCACGCAGGACATCGTCTACGGGATGCCGGTCGATCCGGAATCGTGGGAACCGTGGCTCAGCATGGGTGGCTGCTGCCCGACCGACGAGCGGCAGTATTGCACGCTGTGTGACCACTCGTGGTGACCGCATGAGCAGCAGGGCGGTCACCGTGCAACCGTCGCAGCGCCGCCCGGAACGCCCGGTTGGGCTGTGCCCCCGGCAACACCCGCACGACATCAGCCAGCGCCGTGTCCACGTCGACAGCACGTAGTCGCGCGCCGTACAGCGCCCCGATTGTCGGTGTGCGGCTGTACGCGCCGACGCAGTGCACCAGCACCGTGCGACCCTGCCGCCGCAGCTGCTCGACCGCCCGTACCCCCTCCAGCAGGACGAAATCCAGATGCGGGTTCTCGTCCTCGTCGACCCGGTCGATCAACCGCACCTCGACATGCGGTATGCCCTGCGGCACATCGCTATCGGCCACCCGACACAGTGACACCACCGCATCGACATCCGCCGGCAGCCGGCGCAGCACACCGATCCCACCGAGCAGCACACCGTCGTCGTACGGGTGCCGCGCCACCGTGTCGATCGGCGAACCGGGATACGAGTAGTCGAACGAATCCGGCTCACCGCCACGCGCAATCGCCGATGCCAGGCCGACGAGACCGTGCGCCGAAATCCCCGGCCACCCGTGTAGCAGCGCCCGCCACCGCACCGGCACCGCCGATGCGCCATAGGCGGCGCCGAGCAGTGCGCCCGCGATTGCTGCGACCGTGTCGGTGTCATCGCCCGCCCGCACCGCGGCGTCGAGCGCCAACCGCAGATGATCAGCGCGAAACACCCCGGCAGCCGGGTCGTCGGACGGTACTGCCGTGGTCGTGATCGCCGACCACGCCGCCTGCAGGGCCGCCACCACCCAGCCGTTGTTCGCGAACGACGCGGGCGGCCCCGATTCTGCGGCATCGAGTCGCTCCTGCCACAGCTTTCGGCGGCGGTGTTCGATGTGCCGCAGTCCCGTTCGCGCATCGAGCTCACCGGTGCGCACCGCATGCCGGATCGCGCTGCACCACACCACGCACGCATCACCGGCGTCGAGATCGACGTGGGTGAGTTCGCTGACCGCCCGTGCGGCGTCGACCATCGCGTCCTCGTCATCGAGATAGGCGAGCGCCACCGGCGCGGTACGCATCAGCGAGCCGTTGCCCGCGGTGCGACCGGTCCGCTCGTGCAAGCGGATCGCTTCGGCGCGGGCGCGATCCGCGGTCGCAGCGCCGGAGCGTGCCGCTGCTGTGAGTACCGACCGGGTCTGGATGCCGACGTCCTTGGCCCGCAACGACCACGCATGCCACCGCGCGACGATGGTGTCCTGGGCCGCCGGCTCTCGCAGGTCCGTACCGGTCGCCGCTGTCTCTGCGATGGCGATCGCCATCGCCGTATCGTCGGTCCACTCACCGGGCTCCCACACGCCTCCGCCCACCATCTCCACCGCGAGCTCGGGTCCGCGCGGCGGACCGAACTCGTATGGCGCACCGAGGGCGTCGCCCGCCGCCATGCCCAGCAGGACCCCTTCGATGCGATCGTGAAATGAAGTCATGGCACTCCCTTCAGCTTTTGCGCACTTATGCGCTAATTGGGGATCACTGTACGCTGAGGCTCTGACATGAACCTGAAATCGCCCGGGGACCGCACATCGCGCCCGCTCACCGATTACCCGCGTCCGTCGGTCGCGGTCGACACCGCGCTGCTGACCCTCGACGCCGATCATCGGCTGGTCGTGCTGCAGGTACGTCGCAACAGCGGCCGCGGCTGGGCTCTGCCGGGCACCTTCCTGCACAAGGGGGAGCGGTTGGCCGATGCGGTAAACCGGTCGCTGCAGACGAAGGCGAACGTCCGTGGGCTGCGGCCGCACCAGCTTCAGGTGTTCGACGACCCCGCACGCGACGACCGCGGATGGGTGCTGTCGGTGGCGCACATCGAGGTGGTGCGCGCCGATCAGCTTGCCTCACGCTTCACGGAGACGACGCGGCTCATGCCCGTCGAGCAACCGGGTCGGCTGCCCTACGACCACGCCGACATCATCGTGCAGGCCGTCGAGCACATTCGCGCCCGTTACGCCGACGATCCCGATCCCGACCGGCTACTCGGCGAGGAGTTCACGCTGCGCGAGCTACGGCTGGCCCACGAAGCCGTCATCGGAGAGTCGCTGCAGCGGGACAGCTTCCGGCGGGCGATGGAGCCCAAGCTCGTCGCGACCGGAGCCACCACGACTGGAGGTCGTGGACGACCGGCCGAGTTGTTCCGTCGCGCGGATGGGTGACGGGAGAGTCGGCGCGCGCGGCTGTAACAGGATGGGCCGCCGAATGCGGTATCACGGGCGATATCGAACCTGAGAAGCTTCAGTCCCTTACTCTCCGGCGATGGTTACTCACGAGACCGGTGACGAAGCCGTTAGTTGCGTGGTAGGACTCTGCTGAACAACGTGCGGGATACCTGCGCGCCGACAGAGGTGGGGTCCACTTGGCTGCACAATTGACGAAGGAAGAACGCCTCGATCGTCTCGTGAGAAAGACGCGACAACGCGTAGAGAACATCGCGCCCGAGACGCGGCTGCTGAAGCACATGCCGAGCAGCAAACTGGGTGTGCTCGTCAGAGAGGCCGGCTACGAACGGGGATCTCGCAGGCTCCTCGAAGAGCTCAGCGATCGCTTGCGGGAAGCCGGCGTCGATTTCAGCCCCGAACTCTCGGACGATGCGAATACTCCGGAGACAACGATTCATTTCTTCGATGCCAAGCGGCCGGTGCAAGGCCTGCAACCCGCTCGTGAGTTGTTCGAGGAAGAATCCCAACTCCAGCACTTTCTCTGGAAGAACAAACACTTCTTGAGCCAGGCAACAAAGCATCTTCGCCTCACCGATCGCGAGAAAGTGCTCGCGCCAGGATCGAGACCTGACCTGATCGCGGTAGACACGAAGAGCAAGGAACTGGTCGGCATCGAGTTGAAGGCGGGAACACCGGACGAGGGGATCGTCGCGCAGGCCGCCAAATACATGGACGCCCTCAAGACAGCGGCTGAAGCTCAAGGCCACAAGGGTGCGCGCCTGATGATCATCACCGGACAACCCAACGAGCAGTTGGCCGAGCAAGTACAGGTCCACGCCGAGAAGGTCGGCGTCAGATGCGAATGGCTGCTCTATCGCGTGCGCTTCGAGTTGAAGAAGGCATAGCGACCACGGCGAGAAACTGTGGCGCCTGCTCTTCGTCGCAATGATCCGTGCGCGGACGCTCCGATCCCTACCGTTGAACCCTATGGTGCCTGAGATCGAGCGTCGGATCGCATCCATCTTGCGCGAACAGGTTGGACCTCCGAGGTGCCCGCACCACACCCGCGAAACCGGCTGCCGGTTTCCCGACTGGGACCGTATCGAGGGCTGGCCGGAATGGGCTGCGGAAGTACTCGCCGCAGAACTCGGGCTGGTAGGGGAAACCTGAGCGGGCCGGCCTCGCTGCTACGTCGTCGGCTTGCCGGCGATGGGCTCCACCGTCAGGGTCATCGGCTTGCCCTCCCGCAGGATCTCGACGGGCGTGCCCTTGCCGATCTGGAGCTGACGCACCGCGACGACGAACGCGTCGAGGTCACCGACCGGGCGGTCACCGATCTTGACGACGACGTCGCCCTCCTTGATCCCGGCCTTCTCCGCCGGCTCGCCCTGCTTGACCTCGGTCACCTTCGCTCCGGCCGCACCGGTGTCGCTCACCGACTGCGCCGTCAAACCCAGTGTGGGATGGGCGATCACGCCGTCGCGCATCAGCGTCTCGACGACATGCTTCATCTCGTTGACCGGGATCGCGAAGCCCAGGCCGCTGGCGCTGTCCGACAGCGATTTGCCCGCCGCGTTGATACCGATCACCTCGGCGTTCATGTTGATCAGCGGACCACCGGAGTTGCCGTGGTTGATCGCCGCGTCGGTCTGCACCGCTGAGATGACGATGTCGTCACCCGAACGCTCGGCCGACAGCCGCACCGCCCGGTTGAGCGCGCTGATGATCCCCTGCGTGTCGGTGCTCCGCAGACCCAGCGGCGCACCCGCGGCGATCACCTCCTGGCCCACCCGCAGCCGGCTCGAGTCACCCAGGCGCGCCACCGTCAGGTGGTCGACGTTGTTGACCTTCAGCACCGCCAGATCCGTCACCGGATCGCGGCCCACCACCACCGCCGGCACGGTTTTGCCGTCGTTGAAGATGACCGACAGCTTCCACTTGTTCGCATCGGTGGAGGCCTCTTCGACCACGTGGTTGTTGGTGACGATGTAGCCGCGGCCGTCGACCACGACCCCGGATCCCTGCGAGCCGGACTGTTCGCTGACCGCCTCGATGGTCACTACCGAATCGGCGACCGCGTCGGCGACCCGGGTGAACCGGCTTTCCGCGGAGTCGTCCGGTTCGGTCGTCGAGAGGTTCACCTTCGGCGTCGCGAACGCCTCGATGATCGTCGCCGTCTTGCTGCCGATCCATCCACCGGCCAGGCCCACCGCCAGCGCCAGCACCGCGATCACGACGAGCGCGGTTCGGGAGACCTTCCCGCTGAACAGCAGGTCGACCAAACCGAGCTTGGGGCCGGGATCGGCCGGTGCGGCCGCGACGGGCGTCGGCGGGGGAGGGGCAGCCTCGCCGTCGGGCTGCGGCGGCCACTGCTCGGACACCGCATCGTCATCGTCGGCCTTCGGATGCCCGAAGACGTCGTCGAGCACAGGGCCCGGGGACTGGTTCGTCGGCGTGTATTCGCCCTGGTCACGACGGCGGTCGGGCCCCGCGAACGCGCTCTGGACGCCTTCGGGCCGACCGAAGGCACGCTGCGTCGCCGGATCGACCGCCGCAGGACTCCCAGCAGGCGACTTCTCGCTGGGCTGGTTCCGCTCGCTCACGCGCGCCCACTTCCTTCATCGACGACTCAGCTCGTTCGCCCTCCATAATGCCGCCACTCACCACGGCGCTACTCAGGAGCGCCCGTCCGCCCGATGGGTGCACGGCGAAACCAGCGTCTCAGTGACGCGGACCGGTCAGTCCTTTCGGCGCGGCTTCTTCGAGGACTTGCCCTTTTCCTGCGTCGGATCCTCCCTCGGCGTGAGCCCGGTGAAGCGCCCGAACGCTCCCACCCCGGGCAGATCGCCGACAGCTCGCAGCGCGGCATCGCGTTGGGCGGCAAGCGCTTCCAACTGCGGCAGGATGCGGTCCATCGCCTGCAGCGTCGGGTCCGCGAGCGCCATGTACCGCTCCATCCGGTCCAGCGTGGCGTTGAGGCGTTCGGTCGCCGCCGCCAGGTTCTCGAGCAACCCGGGCAACTGCGCGACGATCTGAGCCGACGCGGCCGGCACCCGCAGCGCCCCGCTGGCCGCCTCCTGCGCCGCCTGCAGCGCAGCCTGCGCCGCCGCGCGGACGTCCCCGGGCGGCGGGTCCTTCTTGTCGCTCATGGATCAACTGTGCCGCACAACCGGCCGCTGTCGACGGGCTCCGCGCAAGCGTTACCTAACCGCCACCCGGAGTCGGCGCCGCCCGCGCCCGCACCGCCACCAGCCCGCCGCCGATGACCAGCGCCGTCCCGATGTACATGTACAGCGTCGGCGGGTGATGCCACACGATCCAGTCGATCACCGCGGTGAACACGATGACGCAGTAGATGAACGGTCCGACCTTCTCCGCCGAGGCGTACCGGTACGCCACCACGATCAAGATCTGCGAGAACAGCTGCGCGAACCCGAGCGCGATCAGCCACACCCACGCCCGCGGCGGGAACGCCTGCCAGTCGACGATCGCGATCGGCACCGCCAACACCGTCGAAAGCAGGAAATAGTAGAAGAGCACCCGGGTGATCGGTTCGGTCGCGCCGAGCCAGCGCACCGACATCATCGCGATCGCCAGCAGCACCGCCCCGGCGAGCGCCGCCACCTCACCGACGTGAAAGCTGCGGGTCTGCGGCTGCAGGACCAGCACCACCCCGGCGAAGCCGATGCCGGCTCCGATCCACGTCGCCCGCGCCACCCGCTGGCGCGTGACCACCCACGCCACCAGCGGCATCCACAGCGGAGCGCTGTAGGTCAGCAGGGTCGCGTTCGCCAGCGGGATCTGCGTGATCGCGAAGAACAACGCATACCAGCACGCCGTCCCGGTGACCGCCCGCGTGACATGCAGACCGATCTTCGACGTCCGCAGCGACGACCACCCGTCACGCCACACCACCGGGACGATGAAGACCAGACAGATCAGGTTCTGGAACAGCAGCAGCACCCCGGTCGAGGTGTACTGGCCCGACACCTTCGCCAGCGTGCCCACCAGCGCGACGCAGAAGAACGCCGCCGTGGTGAGCGCCGCGCCCAGGGCGAGGTTCTCGGGCCGGTGGCCCACCGTGGTCCGCGAAGTCGACACCGTCAACCCTCTGGGGCCGCAACGACTGTGCGTGCGTTCGCATTCATCCGGTTGGTTTCGCGTTCGAGGAGGTTGTTGAGTGCGCGCGGCGCGACGACGTCGAGTGCGCGCAACGCGAGGGCCTTGCGCGGGGCGATGCGGATCGGCCGGGTGCGGGCGGCGGTGACCATCCAGTCCGCCGCCTCGTCGGCGCTGAGCGCGGCGACCCCGCTGTAGGCCTGCGTCGGCGCGATCATCGGCGTCGCCACCAACGGGTAGTACACGGTCGTGGAGTGCACGCCCGCCTGCCCCCACTCGGTGTCGATGACGCGACTCACCGCGCTCAACGCGGCCTTCGAGGCGTTGTACGCCGCGAACATCGGCGAGGATTCCGGCAGCACCCGCCACGTTGCGACGTTGATGATGTGGCCGTCGCCGCGTTCTATCATCCCGGGTGCCACACCCCGAATGAGGCGCAGCGGGGCGTAGTAGTTGAGCTGGATGACCCGCTCCACGTCGTGCCACCGCCCCAGCGATTCGGCCAGCGGTCGGCGGATCGACCGGGCCGCGTTGTTGATCAGAACGTCAACGGCGCCAACCTTTTCCACCAACGCGTCGATCTCGTCGAGGTCGGCGAGGTTCGCGCGCACCGCCGTAGCCTTGCCGCCCGCCGCGACGATCCGCTCGACCACCTCGTCCAGCAGCGCTTCGCGCCGCGCCACCGCGATGACGAATGCGCCTTGGGCGGCGAGCTTCTGCGCGGCGACCGCTCCGATCCCAGAGGATGCGCCGGTCAACAGGATTCGTTTACCGCGCAGATCGAATGTCGTGCGGGCCGGCCAGCGCGGAACGGGGCGCATCCCCGCCAGCCGCAGCGTCCTTCTGATGCTGGGATTCACTGCGCTGGACTCCCGTCCCGTCGGCGAAGCGCTGGCCGTTCGCTGACAATGTAGGGCTCCGTGCACCGACCCGCGGCGCATTCACCGAAAGGTCACCGGGCCGTGTCGTCGAGCGCGTCCTTGACGTCCGCCTGCGTCTCCGCCAGGCCGCGACTTTCGCTGTTGTGTGATCAAGCGGCCAGGCGGTTCTCCTCCCGCCGCGACGGTGCCCCGGCGGGGATGCTCACGAGGCGGGCGCCGGACTGCTCGTCGTCATCGCTGCGCTGCACTCCGCGATACTGCATCAGGTACCGGTCGATCTCGTCGCGCTCGAGCGGCGTCGCGAAGATGTTCACCCCGGGGATCTCGATGCCGCTGTCGTTCTCTTCCGCGCGCCTGCGGGCGCCGGCGCGGAACAACGCGACGGTCGCGATGTCGGTGACCACCAGGATGGCGCCGATGACGCCCGCGACCGCGCTGCCCACGGCCAATGCGTAGACGAACAGGCCCAACCCGATGAACCCCACCAGGAAGCCCAGGTACCCGGCATAGGTGATCGAGTCCCCTCGCACTTTCCTCGTCATGTCTGCACCTCTCTATCGAACACTACGCTACGCGTATCGTAGCGCTACGGCTAGTGTAGCGTTTCCTCGTCCGCAGGTAATCCGCGGTGAAGGGGAGGCGCGCATGGTTCAGCGGCGCAACGTCGACATCGGCATCGCGGACGCCACCCTGGAGTTACTGCGGACGGGCGGGCCTCGGTCCGTGACGGTCGAGGCGGTGGCCGCTCGTTCGGGCATCGCGAAGACCACGATCTACCGGCGCCACCGCGACCGGCGCGAGATGCTCTCCGGTGCGCTGTCACGACTCACCGCGCCGGAACCGCTTGCGGCGCAGGCAACCGGGGACGACCGGCTTCGGTGGCTGATCGAACACGCCGTCGAGACGGTGGAGGACGGCATCGGCTACGGCGGTTTCGCGGCGCTGCTCACCGACGCCGACCCGGAGTTCGCCGCGGTCTTCCGTCAGATCCTCGTCGACCAGCGGGCGGAACTGGAGTCGACGATCGACGCCGGCAAGGCCGACGGGTCGATCCGCGCCGACGTCGATCCGGCGACGCTCATCGACGCGGTGGTCGGCGCCCACATCGCCGAACGGGCCCGCACCGGTGAGGTCGCCGACGGCTGGGAGCAACGCCTGTTCGACCTCTTCCGTCCCACCGTGCTGGCCTGACCGCAACGACCTGGAGGTGAGCGTGTCACTGTCCGTCGCGATGAAGGAGGGCTCCGCCGCCGAGCACGACGCGGCCGAGCAGTCCCCGTTCCTCACCGAACTGCTCAACGGCCGGGTCGCCGCGTCGGGATATGTCGACTACCTGCTGCGGTTGCGCATCGTCTACGGCGCACTCGAAGACGCGGTGCGCGCCCGCCGCGACGACCCGGTGGTGGCCGCCGTCTACGACCCGGTGCTCGAGCGGCTCCCGGCGATCGACGCGGACCTCGATCACTGGGCGCCCGGGATCGCTCGTGAGGTGGATTCGCCTGCGGCGCAGGCATACCGCGAGCGCCTGACAGGCATCACATGGGGCCCGGCGCTCGTCGCCCACCACTACACCCGCTACCTCGGTGACCTGTCGGGCGGGCAGGCGATGGGCAAGATCCTCGACCGCGAGTTCGGGTTGAGGGGAGCGGGTCTGGCGTTCTACGACTTCCCGGTGCGGGTCAAGCCGTACAAGGACGCCTACCGCGCCCGCCTCGACGGACTCGGACTGAACGGGGAAGAGATCGGCCGCACGGTCGACGAGGTCAAGGTCGCGTTCGCCCTCAATCAAGCGTTGTTCGACGAGCTCGCGGAAAGTTTGCCACTTCACCGACGCTGAGGTCGTTTTGCTTTCGGAACGAGCTCCCCGCGGTTTGACGGGTCGGTCAGCCGGGGTATTGGAGGCGAATGGAGCGGTTGAGCGGGCTGGACGCGGGCCTGTTGTACAGCGAGTCGTCCGCGGTGCCGCTTCACGTGTGCTCGATCGTCGAGTTGGACACGTCGACGGTCCCGGGCGGCTACACCTTCGAGCGCTTCAGCAGCGAACTGGCGGCGCGCATGAGCGCGCTGCCGGAGTTGCGCGCGAAGCTCGCCGACAGCCAGCTCAACCTGGACCATCCGGTTTGGGTGGAGGACCGGGCGTTCGACCTGTCCCGTCACCTCAAGCGGATCAGCGTCCCGTCGCCCGGCGGACGCCGCGAGCTTGCCGACGTCTGTGCGCACATCGCGGCGGTTCCCCTCGACCGCAGCAAGCCGCTGTGGGAGATGTGGGTGATCGAGGGTCTGGCCGACACCGGCCCACAGGACGGCGGACCGCTCGCGTTGATGCTGAAGCTGCACCACGCCGCGGTGGACGGCGTATCGGCGGCCAACCTGCTCAACCAGCTGTGTGACCCCGAGCCCGACGCCCCGCCTCCCGATCCCGTCGAAGGCCCCGGCGACGCCGCGCCCTGGGCGATCGCCGCCGACGGTCTGCTGCGGTTCCTGACCCGACCGTGGCAGTTGACCCGGGTGATCCCCGAGGCGACGTCGACGATCGTCAAGACCGTCAACCGTGCGGTCAGCGGGACGGCCATGGCAGCACCGTTCGCCGCACCGACCACGCGCTTCAACGCCGAGCTCACGTCGGAGCGCAACATCGCGCTGGCGCAGCTCGACCTGGACGACGTGAAACAGGTGAAGAACCGGTTCGACGTCAAGGTCAACGACGTGGTGATGGCCCTGTGCGCGGGGGCGCTGCGCGGATTCCTGGCCGATCGTGCCGAGCTGCCGGACAGTCCGCTGATCGCGGTGGTGCCGGCCTCGGTGCGCGACAAGTCCGATCGTCCCGGCCGCAACCAACTCTCGGGCATGTTCTGCAACCTGCACACCGACGTCGACGATCCGCTGGAACGGCTGCTGGCCATCGCCGAGTCGAATTCGCATGCCAAGGAACACAGTTCATCGCTCGGGCCGACGCTGCTGGTGGACCTGGCCGAGATCATCTCCCGTGGAGCGTTCGGCTGGCTGCTGAAGCTGATGTCGCGCACACCGCTGACCCACACGGCGATCCACAACGCGGTGATCTCCAACGTCGCCGGCCCACCGGGCACGTTGTACACCTGTGGCGCCGAGGTCACCGCGCTGTATCCGCTCGGCCCGATCTTTCACGGTTCGGGTCTGAACATCACCGTGATGTCGCAGGGCGGAAAGATGAACGTGGGCATCATCTCGTGCCCGCAGTTGGTCGACGACCTCTGGGACGTGGCCAACCGCTTCGAGCCGGAGCTGAAAGCGCTGCTCGACCGCAGTTGACTCCGCGCTGAGGGCCTTCGCCTCGCGTGCTTCACCGCCGTGTGCGCAGAGTCAATGCGAGCGACGGGTGATCAGTGCCCGGCCGAGAGACGTTGGGCCACAGCACCGTAACGTTCGAACCGCTCAGGGTCGGCGATCGCGTTGTAGAGCACGATCCGGGTGGCTGTCTGGCCGTACTTCTCGGTGAGCGCGTCGGCCAGGCCGTCCCAGGTGGTCTCGGTCGCGAACGTGGCGAGGTGCTCGTCGGTGATCTGGGCGGCCATCCCCGCGAAGTCACCGGCCTTCTGTTTCTCCCGGATCCGGGCCGTCGTCCCCTCGAAGCCGGCCTCGTCCCAGATGAACGCGTAGTTCGGCGTGCTGCCGTAGAAGCTCATGCTCGCCCGCACCAGGTCGCGCTCACGCTGCCGCTCTTCGTCGGTGTCTCCGACGATCGTCATCACCGGCACGATCACCGCGACGTCCTCCGGCGAGCGGCCCGACTTCGCCGCTCCCTCAGCGCGATTCGGCAACACATGCCGCGCGATGTATCCCGGTTCGCCCAGGGGGTGCACGTGGATGCCGTCAGCCACCTCACCGGCCATCCGCAGCATCCACGGATTGACCGCGGCGATGTCGACGTGGGGATCCGGTGCGTCGATCGGGCCGGCGCTCCACTGGGGCGTGATGAAGTCGAGACTGTAGAAGTCCCCGCGATGGTCGAGCTTGCCGGTCCGGAACGCCCGGAAGCACGCCTTCACCGCCAGGACGTAGTCCCGCAGGCGCGGGCCCGGATGCTCGAAGTCCATGCCGTAGCGCCGCACCACATGCGTGCGGACCTGAGTGCCGAGCCCGAGGCGGAACTTGCCGTTCGTCGCCTCCTGCAACTCCCACGCCGTCGCCGCGGTCACGAAGGGGCTGCGCGGAAACGCCACCGCCACGCCGGTCGACAACTCCAGGCCCGGCGCCGCCTGGGCAGCGACCGCGGCGTTCAGGTAGGCGGTTCTCCCGGTCTCGGTGAACAGCAGGCCGTCGAATCCCGCATCCCGGCAGCGGCGTGCCAGGCCGCCGATCGCCTGCAGAGGCTGCGGGGTGGTCATCACGTCGACGTGCATGAATCGCACCCTACGTCGCGCGTCAAGAGTCGTGCGCGAGTCGAGATGCAGCGCAACAACGCAGCCTCTTGCGACAAGCGTTACTCGTGGCCGGTTTTCCCGATCTGCGTGTGCAGATGGTCCTTGTGCGCTTCACGCCCATGCGGAGTGCCGGGTGCGGTCGCAGGATGGTCGGGGCTCATGATGAAGCTCCCTTCACCGATCGACGTGGCCGCATCCTCGCCGTCGGGGTCCGCGGAGCGGTCCTGCCACTGACCGGCGATGAAGTCGTACACGCTGCGGAAGAACGACTCGGCGAACGTTCCTTCGCCGTCGAGGCGGAACGTCACTGCGCTCCCAGTGCCGTCGGGCCAGTTTCCGTCGGGCGTGTAGGCGGTTGATGCATTGCCCCAGTCGTTGAGCACCGTGAGGTGAAAGTCGGTGTCGTCGCCGACACGGCGTGCCGCCCCGGCGAAGTCGACCGCCCGTCCCTGACCGTGGCAGTCGGTACGGCCACCCGACGCGTCCCCGCTGATGCCCAGATGAAACAGGTCGGTCACGCCGAACTCACTGGACAGGTACTGGCAGAGCCGCACCAACGCCAGTGCATTGCGCGGATCGAGGTAGTCGGGTGCAGCGGCTGATTCGCCGTAGCGGATGACGACGCCGGCGACATTTCCGGCCTGCTTCTCACCGGTGTAGGGGTTGAGCCCGTCGAGGTTCACGTGGTGCTCGTCGGATTGCCCCTCGAACAACAGTGTGCCCTCATCGACAAGCGCCTGCAGTTCGGCGAATGCCTCGGTCTTGCTCATCGCGCGAGCCGGATAACTCATCGTTTCCTCCATCGTTTCTGTCTTCGCGTCGGCGAATGCCGGCGATTCGAAACGTACGGAAGCCAACGGAATCCCCACATGCGTAGAGCACTACCCTACTTGCGCATCAGCCGGTTTCGAACGGTGCCGTACCGGTCTTCACCGACGAGCGGCCGGTCGCGCTGATGTCGGTCGGGAAGCCTGACGGGGGCGCCGAGTCGGGAATGGTGATGGTTTGGGTGAATCCGCCCTCGGAATCCGCTGTCGCCGAACCCACCTCAGTGGCGTGCACCCTGATCGTCACACGCTCGTCCGGCTGAAAACAGGATCCGTACACCGTGACCTGCTCGCCTCGGGAGGCCTGCCCGGACGACAGCGTGATCTCCGCCGGCGCGGCGATCCCACAACCAGCGTTCGCGTCGACCATCGACGTGACATCGTCCGTGGAAGATGACGTCGCCCCGCCGGAGCCGTCGCGATCCAAGAACTGGAACACGGCGATGATGGTGGTGACAAGCGTCGCGACAATTCCCACGACGATGCTGACGTTCTTGAGCGTATTACTTTCCGCCATGCCCGATTATGGGGGCAACATCGGCTCATCCCGGCCGAAAACAGGTAGTGCGCAACGGCCTCTATCTTGTATGCCCGTAGGCACCGGCAAGTCAGGTAGTTCACTACTCGCGCATTCCCAGCCCACGTCGGATTTCATGGTCGCGACAGTCTCTACCTGCGTCAGGAGCGATGCATGCCGACGGCCACGCCCGACAATGTCATTCCGGTCCTCGGGGAGCTGATTCGATCCGCCGCCGAGGCGGCAGCCGATGCGCCGAATGGACTCGGCCAGGCGTTCGACCGGCTCGCCGATGAACTCGGTGACAGCCTGCGCAACGCCAAGGAACTGCCCGCGGATGTCCTGAGTGCCCTCCACGACAGCGTTGACCCTCCCGACTGGTGGAGCCTGCTGGCCGCCATCCTGCTGGAGATTCACAAACTTGATCCCGACCACCTCAGCGTCGGCGCCACGCATCCTCCCGGCTGGTCGCGGATGCTGACGCTGGGTTATGCGCGCGACCCCGGCGGCGCGGCGGAGATGGTCGTGGGTCTCGGTATCACTGACAGGAACGATGAGCAGGGCGCAACCACCAAGCGCGGAGTGCAGGTACACGTCGAACCCGCATTCACCGAATTCAGTCTGCCCGCTGACGAAGCCGCACCCTTGAGGGTCGTCATGAAGGCACCCGGTCCTCACGAAATGAACTGGGAGTGGGCCTTCGGATCGGGTGCGCAATTGCCGGAGGGCGAGCTGGCGCTGACCGCGGAGATCACCTGGGCCCTGCCCGATCTGCCCTCTTCCCCGATCGCCGGGTTCGCCGCGGGCGCGATCCGGTTGTCAGCTACCTTCGCCTCCAGCTCGCCGCTGTACACGTTCAGCCTGCAGATCGTCCCCGCCCGGAACATGCAGGAGGGCATCGAAGCGCACCTCAAACCGGCGGAGCTGATCGGTGACTCGCCGCTCCTGTCGGTCGCCGACATCCATCAGGGCGTATCTCCGAGAATCTCACTGGCGCAAGGGGAAACACCGCAGTTCGCCTTCGAGCAACGATCACTGGCCTAGGAGAGCTGAGATGGGTGACAACGTCGACGTGTCGATGGATCTCGCCGGCCGACCCGACGGACGCGACAGCGCGCTCGAGGTGGCCATCACCGCCGACCTTGGTGCCGACCTCCCTGGGCTGAAGGTGCGCGTCACCGGAGTCCGCGCCGCACTCCGCCTCTCCCTGGCCGACGCCGAAGGCCGGTTCGGATTCGCCGCGGAGCTCGACGAACCCACGGTCAGCGGTGCCGGTGTCGAGCTCAACATCCCCGGCGTCGAGGGCGGCGGGTATCTGGCCGTGGTCGGCGACGAGTACCGCGGCGCCTTGACCGCCGACCTGGGGCCGGTCAGCGTCAACGGCTTCGCGATCCTGTCGAGCGACGACTTCTCTCTGCTCGTGTTGCTGGCCGCCGAATTCGCCGTGCCGATCCAGTTGTCCTTCGGATTCACGCTACTTGGCGTCGGCGGCATCATCGGCATCAACCGCCGTCCCGACATCGAGGCATTACGAGAAGGGCTCGGCTCCGGCGCCCTCGGAGCCTTGATGTTCCCCCGCGACGCCGCCGCCGAAGCTGACCGGCTACTGCCCGCCCTGAGTGGGTTCTTTCCGGAGGAAACCGGGTCGATGGTCGTCGGCCCGATGCTCAAACTCGGTTTCGGCACACCCACATTGGTGGCCGCGGCCATAGGCGTACTCATCACCACCGACGGTGTGGTGATCGTGGGTAAGGTCGCGATGACCCTGCCCTTCGACGGGGCGGCGTTGATACACCTGCAGGCCGCCGTACTCGGCACCATCACCTCCGACGGCCTGAACATCGCTGCCTCGCTGATGGACTCACACATCGCCGGAATGCCGGTGCAGGGAGACATGGCGTTGCGCATCGCCGGCGGCCCAAGCGGCCTGTTCGTGATGTCCGCGGGCGGCTTCCATCCTGCGTTCGCCCCGCCCGACGGGATGGCGGGCATGCGTCGCCTCGGGACCGAGATCTCACCAGGACCGTTGTTACGCGCCCGCCTCGAGGCCTACCTGGCGATCACCACCAGCTCGCTGCAGTTCGGTGCGCGTGCCGAACTCACTGCGGGAATCGACGGGTTCGGCATCCACGGGAACTTCAGCTTCGACGCGCTCATCATGTTGCAACCATTCGGGTTTCAGGCCGATTTCGCAGCCTGTGTCAGCGTCGAGTGCGCCGACTTCGACGTCGCGTCGGTCACATTGCGCGGGCATCTGAGCGGAACGTCGCCCTGGCGAATCCGCGGCCACGCCCGGGTCGAGGTTCTCGGGTTCGGCGTCAGCGTCGACATCCCGGAACTCACGTGGGGGCAGCGATCGACCCAGGCGCTACCGCCGGCTCGGAACCCCGTCACTGTTCTGCGAGACGAGCTGATGCGCACCGAGAACTGGTCGGCCGCCAACGCCGCAGTACCGGCGCTGGTCCGATTGCGCCCGGGAAGCGATCGGGAATCGGCGGTCCATCCGCTCGCTGAGTTGACGTTCGTCCAAAACGCCGTGCCGCTGGATGTGGAGCTCACACGCATGGATTTCGTGCCCCTGGCCGCGCCGACGCGACTGACCATCGTTGCTCAGGTCGGCCGGATCGCTCCGTGTACCGCTCAATTCCCACCGGCGCAGTACCTCGATATGGATGACAACGCCAGGCTGGCTTCGGCCGGCTACGCCGAATTGACCGGAGGTTTCACGGTTGACTGCAGCCCTGTCGTAGGTGACGCCGACCAGATCACCCTCGACCCGGAAACCCGCATCATCTCCGCCAACGCGTGGCAGGCCCTCGCCGTGGTGACGTTGCCCACCAGCGCGGCGGCCGCGGCGTTCACATCACCGCCCGAGACCCTGATCGCGTTGCGCGACCCCGCCATCGGCGTCGTCACCCACGTCGAAGGGCTGAACGCCGCGACGGACATCTTGGCCGCGCGCCTGGGCCAGGACACGACCGCGATCGCGGCGATGACGCGGAACCCCGGAATCGCTGAATCCCTGGTCCGCACAGGGGGACCCGCAGACCTCCAGATCAGTCGTGCGTGGGAGGTGGCGGTGCCGTGACCGAGTCCCTGACCCTGCTTTCCTGGTCTCGCCGTGGCGCTGCCGCCGCACCGACCGGGGAGGTTCGCTGTGATGGCAGGCGCACTGTGACGCCCGCACTACAGCTGGGCGGCCATCAGGGACCGACGCCACTCGACGGGACTCTGACCGCAGCGGGTGTCACGCTGCTCGGTCCTGCCGACTGCGAAGGCATCAATGCGCTGCAGATCGTGCGACGGAGCCCGGTGCCGGGCGACGGCCGGCACGAGCCGAACTTCCTCGCGCTCATCGAATTCGGGCACGCCGATCTTCCGTGGCTGTTCAGCGGTGGCGCACGCGACGGGAGATTCGACCCGTGGTTGATGCTGGTGGTCGTCCGGAGCAAGGGTGCGCATCGGCAGGGCCGGATCCAGTCCGGTCCGCGCGGGCCAGTGCTCCGCGTGCTCGACGGCACTGCGCTGAGTTCTCCCGCGCAGGCGTGGGCGTTCGCCCACGTCCAGGTGGCGGGAGACGTCGACGGGCGGGCTGTCGTCACTGCCGACCCGCAGGCCTCCGGGGTGCGATCGCGCATCATCTGCCCGACGAAGTTGGCGCCCAACACCGACTACATCGCGGCCCTGGTGCCCACCTTCGAGCTGGGGCGGTTGGCGGGCCTCGGCGTCGACGTGCCCGCCCATCCCGATGACCGGTTCTGGGAACCGGGGGGCAAAGGCTTCGCCGCGTTGAATCCGCCGGGTTATGCGTTCTGGAGTCCTGGTGACGGACTACAGCTGCCCGCCTACGACCACTGGAGCTTCACCACCGGTCCCGCAGGGGATTTCGAGTCGCTGGCGCGCAAGCTGCGCAAGGTGCCGTCCGCCGCCGGGCTCGGCGAACGACGGGTCGCCGTCGAGGCCCGGGCCTCGCTGATGCAAGAGCGGCCAGAGGGCCAGGGAGAACCGGAGCCCGACTTCGCACCGGGAGTGGAGCGCGTCCCGACCGCAATCGCGAGGGTCGATCGGCAGGCCGGAGAACCACCGCTGAGCCCCTTCGCCCCTGACCAGGCCGCCCCCACGGATCGCGCAACCCGGCTGCAGAGCCGCCTGAAAGAACTGGTCGACCTCGTTGCCACCGCCGAGGCGGCAGAACCGGTAGTCGGGCCGCCGCTGTACGGGCAGTGGGCCGCAGGTGCGGGTTCGCTGGACGTCTCGGACACTCACCACTGGGTGACACAACTCAATGCCGACCCCTATCAGCGCATGGCTGCCGGACTGGGCGCCCGCGTCGTCGCTCACGACCAGGAGTCGCTGATGGCGGAGGCCTGGCAGCAGCTCGCAGATCTCGAGGATGCCAACCGGCGCATCAGGATCGCCGCGCTGATGGCCAGCGCGCTTCAGACGCTGCACACCAAGCTGGCCGCGGCTCCCGACGACATCAGACTGCGGTTCACCTCCAGTAGCTTCGGCCGTATCGCCGTCCACCCCGGACGCACCCTGCACGCAGAGCTACAGACTACGACGCTGCCATTGGAGGCTTTGGGTCCGTCGATGGTCAGGGCCGCAGCCCGGGCGCGCCGCGCTGCGGTCGCGTCGAGTGCTGTTGCGGAACTGCACGATGCCAGGGTCTCGCCGACCACTATCAGCGCGGCGATCGTGACCGCTCTCGCGTCCGGTTCTGCCACGGTGATTCCGCAGCGGCTGACCCACGAGCCGCGCGTGGACCTCGATGCGGTGCGCACGGTACTCGGGTCAGATGCTCTGATCGGCAGGCTTGCCGTGCTCGAGAACGTCTCGGCCATCACGGCGACCATTGCCGACCGATTGGTCGAACCCGATGACGGCGATGACATGTCTGTTCACGATGACGTGGCTGTGCGGATCGGGCCGCGAATCACCGAGCAGATCGGCGACCAGGATTGGGCCAAGCGGCTCGTCGTGCACGAGACCGTCAACCGTCCTGTGCACGAGGTGATCCGGCGCGAGCAACGCATCGACACGAAAGTGCTCAGGGAAGGGGCCGACCCCGGGTTGCTGAGGAAGGCGCTGGGCAAGCGTCTGCCCAAGCTGGCGCGCAGGCATCCCGACGTGGTCATCGATGCGCAGCGGGTCGACGGGGTTCCGGATGCGGTGCGGGCGCCCGCACGCATGACAATGCCGGTCCGTCAGATCGCGGCAGTACACCGCGAGGAACTGCCTGTTCCCGCCGGAGTCCAACTGAGTCTCGCGTCCGAAGATGTCCGTCTGGCGCTGGGTCCGGCTCTGCGCTCGGCCCCGGGCACATTGCTGTCCACCACGATCAGCGAACCCACGAATGCCGCCGCGCTGGGAGCTGCCGAGGCGATACGCATCAGCGTGCTCGCCGAGTTGGGCATCACCCGGTCGAGCGCGCCGGCGCGACTCGGACAGTTGTCCGACGGCGACGTGGCGGCGTTCCGCGCGGCTGTCGATCTGCGAGCCCGAAAACGCTCCACCACAGCGAAACCCCCGCGTTTCGCAGCGTTCGACGCGACCGCCACGCAAACTGCGGTCACCGCACTGGACCCACGGCAGACCTACCGCGACCTGCTGGCCTACGCCCACACGGTGGTCAGCGACGACGTCGTGCGGATGGGCAAGTCGTTCTTCCACCCGCTGCGTGCGGCGCCGAAGTTCACCCAACCGTTGGTCAAACGGCTGGCCGTCGTGGACAAGGACTGGCTACTCGGCGGCGTGGGCGGACTCGCCCCCAATTCGGTGTCGGTGTTCGGGATCAACGCTCGATTCATCGAGGCTTTCCTCGCCGGGGCGAACCACGAGATCATGCGGGAGCTGACGTGGCGCGGTTACCCCACCGACGTGCGGGGCACCTGTTTCCGCCGGTTCTGGGACCTGCCGCAGCCCGATGTCAAACCGCTGGCCGCGTGGACGTCCCTCGGCGACAATCACGCCGGTGGCACCCTCCCTCAGGATCTGACGGTAGTCGTCATCAAGGGAGACCTGTTGCGGCGCTACCCGACCACGATCGTGAGCGCGGTACGCGGCAGACGCGTCGGCGGCGGTTTCGAGGGCACCGAAGAGGCCGCGGAGATCGACCGCGGCCACATCGACGACGACGTCAACTACAGCATTCTCGACATCGCCCCGAGCAGGCTGCTCGAGCCGCCCGATGGCGACGCCCATCGGTGGTATGTCTCGCTGCTCGAGAACACTCGCGAGCCGCGGTTCGGTCTCGACGACAAGAGCAGCGATGTCCGCGGCGCAAATGCCGGCCGCCGACCGGTTGACTGGTCGTGGCAGGGGCTGCCCGACCCGGTCATCGACGGCGGTCACCTGACGGCAGGCATGCTCGCCGCCTCGGCGACCAGCACTCAGGTCGGTGTGCGGCTGTGCCAGAGACCTTTCCGCGCTCTTCTTCCCGCTACCGAGTTCATCGTCCTGGACTAGGGGATAACCATGGCACCACCCATCGCGCCACCGCCGGAACTGTGGTCGACCCTCGACCCTGCCGTCCCGATCGCGTTGATGCCGATTCGTCTTGAAACCCGCTACTGCACTCGGCGCAGCGATGGTGCGGAAGCTCCCGCGGGGGTGCTTCGGATCCGGATATACCCCGACGACATTTCGGTAACCACCGACCGGGAAAGCGTGTCCACCAGTGAGATTCAGGCGGGCGCACAGTTCTGGGCGGACCATGCCGCCGCGCTGGACGCCCACCCGGATGATCCGGCGGCCGCCGCCTACGCCGCCCGCACCGTGTGGGAGGTGCTGACCCGCCGCGTCGGTGTGGAACGGGCTTACCCGGTCGCGGCGTTGTGCCGCCACGGCGCGCCGGATCCGGTCGATGCGGGTACGCCGCGACCGCGTGCTCATCTGATGCCGGATGCGTGGGTGATCACCGGTTACCTCGGCTCGGAACCGGCGTTCACTCACCACGTGGTCTGCTCGGCCGGGGAGTCCCTCGCCGCCGGACCGGGTGCCGAGGACGGCCGCAACGCTCTGGACCCCGGTGATCCGCACATCATTCCGTCCGACGACGAGTCACGCTGGCTCACCGACTTCTCCCGCGCTCTGGACCTCGGAATGGCCGCCGAGATCGACCTGGACGGGTTGCCCCGGGTTGCTGCCGAGGGCGTGGACACGCTCGTGGTCGTCGGCGTCCGGGAGCCTGTCGCCGGTCGCGGCCCGGCAGAGGAAGCACTCGCGCTCACCCGCCTGCTGGACACCCACGCCGACGCTACGGAGCTGTCACTGATCGCGCAGGGAACGCCGACCAACAACCTCTCCGAGCGGGCTTCGGGATTCGCCGCCGCCACCGACCCGTTCGCGGGATACGACCGCCTGTTCGCCGTGGGAGTCGGTGGCGCAGCAGAACCCGAGATCTCCGCGTTGCGTGGTGGCTCGTCGGACGGGGCGTCCCTCGAGTCCGCCCTCGGGCTGGCTGACCGGTCTCTGGCGTCCATCGCCGGATACCACGGCTGCGAACAACGACATTCCCGTGCGATGGCGCTGGCGTTGTTCCCGGTCACCCTGGGTGAAGCCATTGCCGTGCTGACCCGCCCGTCCGACGGCGAGTACGGCATGGAATTCGACGAGATCGCGGCGTTCCTCGACCAGGTGGACGCCGTGATGCCTTTCGCCAGAGAGCATTTCGCATCGTATGTCCGCGGACGCGGACCGCTGCCCACGGTGCGCGTCGGACGCCAACCTTACGGGATCCTCCCCGTACTCGCCGGCGCTCGCTACGCCACCGCCGGTGACGAACCGGCGTATTCACAGCGCCTGCGGGCGCTGCTCGACCGGCTCCGCCCATGGTGGCTGCGGGCCTCCGGCAACGTGCCCAACCTCGTGACGTCGCCGCGCGCGGGCGTGTCGGTGTCCGATCTGACCGCACAGATCCTGACCCAGGCGCCGGTGCCGCATCGGGGCGGATATGCGGGCCGTGAGTTCCTGGGCAGGGTGATGCACCTCGTCGACAAGGCGGCAAGCCTGAAGACCTTGCCGGCGGTTCCCGTCAGCACACTGGCTGAGTACGCCCTTCGACAACAGGCGGAAATCGTCGAGGAGGTCAGGGTCGACGTGATCAAGTCGATCATGGCCGAATCTGTCAGCGCGGACGACATCGGATTCGCAGTCACGGGCTCCCTTCTCGAAGACATGCTTTCGCGCTCCGGCGGCGCCCCGGAGCCGATGGGGCGTCCCATCGCGACCGCGGACGCACGTGAGTACCTGAGGCAGCTCGCCGGCTCCGGCGTTCCGGCGGAAATCGACGACCGCCCCGAGGACTTGCTGTATCTGCTCCTGGAGCACGCGCTGGCCCTGTCGAAGGAACTCGATGTGAGAACACGCTTCGCCCACGTCGACCACGCGTTCGTCGGAGAGGCATTTGCGTCGCTACTCGGCTCTGTCGGCCAGGTGGAGGCCGATCCGGCGAGCACCGTCGGTGCCCGTAAGAAGCAACTTGCCGCGCTCACGGTCGCCGAGGGACTCACGGCCGATCTGCGCCCCACCCTGCTGGCCCGGCCGGAGTTCACCGAGCAGCGTGTCGACGAACTCATGGGCATGTCCATCACCGATGCCCTCGAACAAGACGACTTCCGGGTGGTGGTCTACAAACCCAAGACGCGGCCCAACAACTTCGCCGGCACCCAGGAGGCGGTCGGCGTGCTCGCCGATGCGGACCTGCAACCGCGGGATCTGACCCGTCTGACCGGCGAGGTGCTGGACTGCTGCGCCTCCCGCCTTGACGCCTGGTACACCTCATTGGCCACGCAGCGACTGGCGACGCTGCGCGCAAGCCGCCCGACCGGCATTCAGCTGGGTTGCTGGGGAGTCCTGGTCGACGTACGGCGCTCTCACACGAACAACGTTGCGGCTCCTGCGCTTTGGGAGAACGCAGCGGTCACCGACGGTGAGTTGCGGCTGCCGGCCCAGCCTGTCGGATACGTGCACGCACCATCCCTGGATCAGGCCAGAACGGCGGGGGTGCTGCGATCAGGGGAGCTGTCACACCGCGATACCGGTAGCAGCCTCGCCTCGATCGATCTGACCAGCAAGCAAGTCCGGGTCGGCACGCAGTTGCTCGATGGCGTTGCCAACGGGCAATCGCTCGGAGCCCTGCTCGGGTACCAACTCGAACGCGAACTCGGCGATCACGGCTCGCACACGATCGTGACGACCTTGCGAGCCCGCTACCCACACCGTCACGTGGCGGACGCGGCCGCTGGAAGCGATGCTGTCACTGCCGCGGCCGTGGTAGACGGGTTGGCGGTGCACGAGCACCATGACGAAGTGATCGCCCTGCCCGGCGTGAGCGGTGACGCAGTCTGTCTCAAAGCCCTCGACAATCTGGCCCGCAGCGTCGAAGCGGTGTCGGATCTGCTTGTGGCCGAGGGGGTGCACGCCCTGACGACCGGACACAGTGACACCGCCGGAGCACTGTTCTCAGCGGTCGCCACCGGTTCCCGGCCACCGGATCCCGCGGTCACCCACGAACCCCGGTCAGGCATCACCATCACGCACAAGGTGGTCGTGGGCCTGACGTCCGAACCGCCGCTGGCGGGATGGAATGTCGAAGCCGCACGGGCGCGATTGGCGCCGCACGCGGAACGCTGGGCGCAGTCCGTGATCGGTCCGGCTACGGACTGGGTGTTGTCCGAGGCACCCGGCGGGCCGACGGTGCGCCTGGCGGATCTCGGGGTGTGTGCGCTGGATGTGTGTGTCGAAGCGGAGGCGTCCTCGCCAGTGTTCGCCGACCGGCTGCGTGCTGCGGCCGGCCTCTCAGCGGACGACGCGATGCCGTTCGGTCATACCTACGATCGGCTGGTCGCCCTGGCTCAGGCCGCGGGCGAGGTGCTGGCCAAGTCGCGTCCCGCGACCGCTGTCGACTTGACCGCTCCACCGGAGGCGGACCCGGTGAGTACCCCAGTCGCACCGGAGCCTCCGCTGCCCACGGACGAGGATAGTCACCCGGTCGTGGCGGCCCTCGGGACGCTCCTCGAGCAGGTGAGCGCCGCCGTCGCGCGGGTGATCGAGGCCGCCGAGACGGCCACCGAGGACACCAGGGTCGCGGCCGACGAGATGCGGGTGTTCACCACGCTCGGCATACCGGGAGCCCAATTCCGCGCAGAGCAGGTGACCATCTACGACGCGGTGTCGGTGGCACAGACGGCCGCGGCAAGCCTCCGTGACGTCGCGGCACTGCTGCCGCGCGGCGGCGCGGACGACGCACCGATGGCCTGGGAACAGCGCCTGGCGGCACTGCGCCGCGAGGACAACAGGTTCGACGTACTCGTGGAAGTGACACGCCGAATCGCAGGGCGTGCCGTGGTTCCCACCCTGGCGGTCGCGCACACACTGTCCGCGGCGAGTGTCCCGGCCGCGCCGCATGATGTCCGACGATGGCTGACGCGCCTGGGGCGGGTACGTCCGAATATCGCCGCGTACGAGGACCTGCGCCTCTTCGTCGCACAACCTGCGCCGCTGTCGGTGAGTCAACTGCCGTTCGTCCCCGACGAGGGCTGGCTTGGCGGAGCGCTACCGGCGGCGGGCGACCCGCCGCCCGGGCAGAAGCGCAACGAGTTGCGCCGGTGGAGACGGCCGTCCGGTCCCCGCGCTCATCTGGTCGTGGCGGCACCTGACCAGGTCCTGCAGGCCCAGCGGATGCACGCCCTGGTCGTCGACGAGGTGGGGGAGGTACTGCCGTCGCCCACTGTGACGACTGGCCTGGCCGTCCATTACGACGCTCCTAACGCCCGTGCGCCACAATCGATTCTGCTTGCCACGCCGGCCGATCCGGACGAAGTGTGGACCCACCGCATGTTGACGGAGATGATCACTGACACGCTGGTGATGAGCCGGATGCGCGGGGTGACGCTCGACGAGCTGGCGCCCACGGGGGCCGCCGAGTTCTTCCCGCTGACGTACGTCCGGCAGGAGTTGTCCGGCGTCAAGCCGCTCGAGCCCCGCCCCAACGCGTTCGCCGACATCGCCAGAGCCCGCGCCATCGGCGTCGATGCCCTCCGTATCCACGCCGAGCTCTGAGCGAAAGGCCCGACCATGCCCTG
Organism: Mycolicibacterium litorale; assembly: GCF_010731695.1. Classification (NCBI taxonomy): domain Bacteria; kingdom Bacillati; phylum Actinomycetota; class Actinomycetes; order Mycobacteriales; family Mycobacteriaceae; genus Mycobacterium; species Mycolicibacterium litorale. The sequence continues at coordinate 3,447,103 of NZ_AP022586.1, read as the reverse complement.
GATGCGCGTCGAACCGCACCGCCGAACCACCGACATCGCCGACGGCCTGGCCGGTGAAGTCGCCGACCCACTCTGGTTGTTGTTGCGTCAGTGGCAATTCGGGGAGATGACCGGTGACGACAGCGGAAGTCCCGTCGCGATCGACATCGGTGCCAGTTGGTCGAGATTCACCCGATACCGCGCTGAAGGTGGCCTTTCGACGGAGCAAGTCCCACCGGCGGAACCGGTGCCCTACGACCCCGACGGCCCGCCGTTGGAGGCGGTCGTGGAGCGCGAACCGGTCATCCGACTCGACCGGTCGGACTCGACGCCATGGACCGTGGCGGTGCGAGCCGGCGCCCTGTTGGCCGAGATGCTGCGCGCCGCGGGCCGTGACACCGCCGCGGCAGCGCTCGCCGCCCATCCGTCGACCATGTTCGCCCCGCCGGACGCGGAGGCCGTCGCGAACAACAGTCGCGTCGAGGCGAGCACGGAGGCCCGCTACCGCGCCCTGCTGGGGCCGGCGGACGGAGTCGGGCGTACGATCGACGGCGCCAAGGTGTTGGGTCTGCACAGGTCCGGTGCGTTGCCCGCGGAGCTCGGTCTCGACGACCTCGATGACCTGTTCACCGCATGGGCCACCGTTATCGACGAGGAGTGGGGAATCGCCGACGCCACACCCGGCTCGGCGGCATGGATCCCGGACCGGCTCGAGTACTCGTATTCGCTGGCGGCGCCGCCGCTGCCGGGAACAACCGACGAAGTCGTGCTCGGCGCCGCGCAGTATGACGGTAGAGGGATGCACTGGAGTTCAGTGGACCACGTGCCCGGCGCCACGCTCGGGGCCGCCAACGACGCAGACGCGCGCGTCGGTGCACGCGCCACCACAGTGCTGCCCAGTCCACTGACCTTCCCCGGCATGGCGGCAGGCCGATTCTGGGAGATGGAGGATGCGTCGGTGGCACTGGGAACCGCATCGCACGGCAGGACTGATCTGGCACGGATGCTGGCGACGGAATTCGCCGTCATCTACAGCCCGGACTGGTATCTCGCCCCGGTCGAAGTCCCTGTGGCATCCGTCAGTTGCATCGACTGGGTCATCGTCCGCGATACCTTCGGCGTCGCTACGTTGGTGGGCACCAGGAGCACCCAGGCCGGCGACGGCGTCGGGCGGCAGTTCCAGCCCGACGCCGCCGACGATGGGGCCGCAGCGGACACCCCCCTGTTGGTGGTGCTTCCCAGCGCGCTCGCGACGGTGACGTCCCCTGCGCTGGAGGAGGTCTCGCTGCAACGAGACGAGATGGCGAATCTGGCTTGGTCGATCGAACAGACTGTGATGGGACCCGCAGGGCGGGCCGTCCCGCGGCCCTGGTTCGCGTCCTCATTCATTCCGCCGCGGGCGATCTCCGCAGAGGAGTTCGAACTGGTCTGGCGCCTCGCCACACCAGTCGCGGAAACGTGGACACCGCTTGTCGCCGTTGTGGAAGGCGGAGGAGACGGGCCGCGACTCCTGCGCCGCGCGTCGATCCTGGACACCGCATGCGGTCGCACCACCGCCACCAAGAGCGCAGTCTTGGCCGAGATGCCGGACATCCGGGAGGAAGAGGTCAGCTCGGCGGGAATCCGGCTCCGTCTCGTCGACCAGTTGGCGCGATCGCACGACGGCCGCAGCTTCGTGTGGCGCGGAAAAGAGAAGCGGGTGTGGCGCGGCGAAGCGTCGTCGGCATTGCGCTTCGACGCGACCACACCCGATTCGGAGTCGTGAGTCTGCCGCGGTGGCTCAGAGCTCGCTGACGAGCGCTTGAATTGCCGGCGGCAGGTCCGGCGAATTGTAGGCGTACGTCGTGCCTTCGACGGTTCCCTCGATCTGCGCGATCTTGAGCTGCATCTCGTACATCTGGTCATCGCCGAGATCACCCACGGGCGTGTCCATCGGCACGCCGGCAGCCGCTGCGACATCTGCTGCGTAGACGTCCGGAGTATTGCCGTCACTGGCGGGCGCATACCTGCGAAACGCCTCCAGGATCGACAGCGGTGGATAGATCCCTTGGCGCAGAAAGGCGCCTATTGCGGTGAAACCCGTTGCGTAGTCCGGGAAGATCAAGAAATTGTGCCAGTTGAACTTGTCGATGTACTGACCGAAATCAGGTCCGCCGACATGGCCGGTCAGGTTGCCCGGGTTGTTGTTCAGCCACGCGAAACTTCCTGCCCCGGAACGCAGATGTGGCTGGCCGACACGTATCTCTGAGTCGTAGAAGACATAGTTGAAGATGAACCGACCGTTGTCGCGGTAGTCGTTGCGATCATGAGGATTGGCCGCCGGAAACCATTGCGTCCTAGGAATGCTCAGGTCGGTCGTGATTTGCTCGCCCGCTATGGCCTCGGCGTTGCCGAGCCCGTTGTAGTACCACACATGGTCTCCTGAAACGATCGACATCAGTGCCCTCCGTGTTCTGTGGCTGGTGGTGAGCGGCCGCCGTAAGAATGTCAGCGTCCGTGTCACAGAACGTATGTCGCGGGGCGCGTGTGGTATCGAGTACTCGACTACGTGACTTGACTCGCGCCGACAGGTCGCGATGGTGATGTGCGGTGGTCGCTTCTGGCGGGATTGGGCAGAGCCGTCGGTGATGCTGGCTCTCCTTGACGGTTGGCTGACAGCGCAGTCGCAACGTAGCGAGGTCACGGCGCCGAGTCGCGAGTAGCCAGGTACTTGATCAGGCCCGCTGTCGAAGCCAGGCTCTCGGATAGTCCGCGATCGGTGTCACAAGAGCGGCGCTCGGCCGTGGTCGCAGAGTCAACGCGCCTCGGCTCGATCCGCAGTCTCAGCGGGAGAGGGCCGGCACTTTCGCGCTCGCCCGCATCTCCTGCCGCAGCGCGCTGAACTCCGAGATCGTCCGCGTCGCCACCGTCGCGACGGGGCGGGCGTTGCGGCCCGTCGCCTCGGTCTTGCTCACCATCACCACGCTGTCGATGTAGGGCTGGATCGTCGTCGCGTTCTGCACGGTCGCCACGATCACCAGCTGGAACCCGAACTTCTGGAACGCCGACAGCGCCTGCTGCGCGAACTGCGGATCCGACTTGCTGAACGCCTCATCGAGCATCAACTGAGCGAAAACCGGTCTGTTGTCGGTACTTTCGGGGCTGGCGAGGTTGAAGCTCAAAGCGCCCGCCAGGCAGAACGCCATCAGCTTCTCCTGCTCACCACCGGAGTTGTCGCCGGCGTTGGAGTGCGTGCGGATCAGCTCCCCGGTCGCCACATCCCACTCCGCGCAGTCGAACGTGAACCGGTTGCGCACATCGAGCGCATCGCGCGTCCACGACTTGTCCTCCGGCGCGGCGGACGCCAGCCGGTTGCGCAACCGCAGGATGTCCGCGTACTGGTCGAGGATCGCCTGCTTGTCGCCCAGGCCGACCTCGGCGATGCGCCGCGAGATCGACCGCACGATCTCCGTCAGTTCCGACACCGCCGTCAGCGACCGCGGCGTCGCCCGCAGCGTCAGCCGGGTGCCGCGGTTGAACTCCACCGCGCCCAGCCCGGTGTTGACCCGCTCGATCTGCTCGGCGATCCGCCGCGCCTCCTGCTCGGCGACCCGGTGCAGCGTGAGGATCGCATCGGGCGCCTGCTCGGTGACCAGCCGCATCATCCGCTCGTACGCCTCGGGCAACTCGCGCTCGTCGATGTGCCGGCACAGCGCCACGTAGTCGTGCACCCGCTCGTCGAAGTTGGTGCTGTCGTTGGGGATGGCGTCCGGGAACGCGGTGTCGAACGTGTTGAGGATGCGGGCCAGCTCGTCGTACGAGCGGCGGCGGCTCTCCCGCAACTGCTCCCGCTCTTTCTTGATCGCGGCGAACAGCGCGTCGCGGTGCGGCTCCGGGTTCAACAACTCGAGCGACACCGGCACCTGCCCGGCGTAGCGGTGCAGCAGCTCCGTCAGCGGCTCGGAGACGAACGCCGGCTGCAGCCGTTCCGACAGTTCCAGCAGCTGCGTGCGCCGCGAATCGAGGTCGTCGCGGCGGGTCTGGATGGCACCCCGGCGCGTCATCAACACCTGGATCTGCGACCAGCATTCGTCGGCACGTGCGTTGAGGGCCTCGATGTCGGGATGGTCGGCGAGCAGCAGCTCGTACTGCTCGCGCAGCCGGTCGGCGTGGCCGTCGGCGGTCTCGACGTCGATCTGGCTCCACTGCGGGAACTGCTCGCAGATCGCCCGGCATGCCGACGCCCGGTCCCGCCACTGCTGACGCTGCGCGGCGATCTCGTCGGCCACTCGCCGGGCCTTCTGGTAGGCCTCCTCCGCGGCGGCCAGGTCCACGGTCAGCGCGTTGATCTTCGCCGACACGTCACCCTGATACAGGTACTCCGACTGCTTCAGCGGCCGCCGGTCGTCCTTGATCGCCAACCGGTCGCTGTCCTTGTACAGGCCGCTGTCGGTGACCGCGCGCCGGAACCGCGCGAACACGTCAGGGGTGTCGACGCAGACGTGGTCACCGGCTGAGGCCACCACGTCGACGGCCTCCGCGGCGCAGGGATGCGACGGGTCGACGGCGAACAGCTTGCCCGCCAACGTGTTCGGCTCGGGGCCGACCGGCTCGGCGCCGTACATCTTCGTCCGCACGTGGTGCAGTGCCAGCCGCCCGCGCATGTTCGTCTCGTTGACGAACCGCAGCACCGCCGTCCAGTGCACGTCGGGCACAAGCAGCCGCAAGCCCGGCCCGCGCAGCACCTTCTCCACCGCGATCCGCCAGCGTGTCTGATCCGACCGCAGATCCATCAGCTCGGCGACATACGGCAGCTCTGCCGCCTCGACACCGACTGCCGCGCAGATCTGTTCGCGCATCACCAGCGCGAACTCGGGCAGCGCCGACCCCACCTGCTCGACCCGCTTGAGCTCCTTGGCGGCCTCGTCGCGGGCCATGCGCGCCGCCTTCTGCGCGTACTCCGCATCGGTGGACGCCTCGCGGTTCCGCTCCACCTTGGCCAGCAGTTCGGTGGCCTCGGTGAGCAGGTCCTCGCGCAGGTTCCAGAACTCGTCGGCGGTGTCGGGGACGTCGATGCCCTGCGCGGTCACCATGTCCTCGTACGCGCTGCGACGGCGCGACACCTGCTCGGCCTCGGTCTCGGCGGCGGTCACCTGCGACTGCAGCGGTCCGATGCTCGCACTCGACCCGCTGATCTGCGCGTTGAGCGAATCCGCCTCGGCCTTGGCCAGATTCAGCGAGCGGGTGACATCCTCGTACTCGTTGTCGAGCTGGTCGATCGTGGTGTCGAGCTGCGCGATCTGCGCCGGGCACTGCGCCAGCCGGACGTGGTCGGTGTAAGCCCGTACCATCGGCAGATCCACCAGGTCGATGATCCCCAGATCCGAGGACTCCGAGGCGTAGCGGTGCTGGATCTTCTCGATGTCGCCGAGGATCTTGCGTTTGCGCTGCGCCACCGCCAGTAGCTCGCGTGCCTCCACCAGCGGGTCGATCTGCTTGAGCGCCTCGGGCAGTCGCGCCAGGCTGGAGGGTTCGTCGAGCATGAACTCGCGGACGAACTGCTCCAGCCCGCCAACGCTTTTCAGCGACTTCGCCTTGCCCAGCAGCTGCTGGGCGGCGTCGGAGGCGCGGATACCGATCGTCGCGTACAGCTGCGCCAGGTACTGCGATTCCACCTTGGTGGTGAACCGCCAGCCGGAATTCTTCCCGTCGCTTCGCTCGCCCCGGACCTCCTTGAACACTCCGGTGTCGAATCGGCCCGCCGCCCACCGGTTGCACACGTCCTCGATGTCGAGGTCGCCGTCGCCGATCACGAAGCGGCTCGACGAATCCGACCGGGACTCGCCGGTCAGCCACTTGAGGACCAGCCCGGTGACAGTGCGTCCGGAGTCGCTGGCGTAGGTGACCGCGATCGCCGACCACGCGGTGCCCTCGCCGCGCAGATACATCACCCGGCTGGTACCGCCGTCGCTGCGCTGGCCCCACGCCCCGCGCACGTACTTGTCGACGGTGCGCCGGCCGGCGCTCGACCCGGCGGCGGTGTTGTCGCCGGAGGCGTTGAAGTTGCGCCGGTTGAACGGCAGAAACCCCAGCGAGATCGCATCGAGCAGTGAGGATTTGCCGCTACCGGACGCGCCCGCGATCAGTGCGCCGCCGACGCTGAACGGAATCGAGTGGTATCCATCGAACACGCCCCAGTTGATGATCTGCAACCGGGACAGATGGAATTGTTCAGTCATCCAGCTCTGCTTCTCCCTGCGGCGTGCCGCCGTTCAGCAGCGTTTCGAACTGCCGCTGCAATTCGGTGATCACCGAGGCCGTCATGACCGCGTTGATCACCGGGCTGATGGTGTAGCTGTCCTCGTCGTCGCGGCTGCGGCGCAGAATCTCCAGCCCGGCCAGTCGGGCGATGGCGCCGTCGATACGCGCCGCGAACGTGACCGCATCCCGGTCGGTGTCGTTGAGCACGCCGGAGAACAACCCGTGCATCTCCTCGCGGCTGATCAGCACGCTCTGCCCTCCGGCCGCGCGCATCATCTGCGCCAGGTGCAGCGCGAGGATCGAGTCGTAGGTGCCGAGCGGCTCGCGGCGCAAAAGCTTGGCGCCCCTTGCCGATTCGTAGCGGGCCTGTTCGACGAACGCGACGTCGGCGCCGTCGACGATGCGCAGCAACAGGTCGAGTTCGGAGAGCCGCACGGCGAGCTGCTTGCGGTATTCGAGCACCCAGCTGAACAGGTCGCCGTCGGACTCCGCGCTGATGTAGCGGCGGGTGAGCAGGTTCTGCAGCGCCCAGCACGCCCGGTCGGGCAGCTCGGAGACGTCGCCGTCGAACCGCGGCCTGCGCTGGTGCGGGGGCCGGGCGTTCTGGTCGACCTGCGGCAACTGTGAGAAGTCGATGTCGGGCTCGGTGGTCACGACGCCACTCCAGACGTGATCGGTTCGGTGAAATGCAGTTCAGGGACGGCCATTTCGCGGTCCCGGCCGTCGAGGGAACGAAACCGCACGGTGGTGGACGGTGCGGGCCCGGCGCCCGGTTGTCTGAGCGCCCAGGACCACAGCACGATGACGTGGCCGAGGTACGCGTTGTCCAGCATGCCGACGGCCTGGGGCAGCGACACCGGTCCGGCGCTGATCGCGCTGTTGAGGATCTCCGACATGGCGGGCGCGTCGACCTGGGTGGTCAGCGCGGCGAAGCTGGTCAGGTCGACCTCGCCGTCCGCGGGTTTGGCCGGTTTCGGCGCGGACAGGTCGCCGATCTTGAAGGTCAGCGCGCCGACCGAGCTGATCGCGTGGCGGGCCAGCGGGACGTCGATGCCCAGGCGCGAGTCGGTGAGCGAGGTCTTCAGCAGGGCGCGCGCGGCGCCGATGGCCTCGTTGAGCTGGCGGGCCACCCCGCGGCTCTGCTCCAGCGTGCCGAACGCGGTGAAGCGTTTCACCCGCTGGGCGCAGCGCTGCTGGATCCGCTCCACCTCGTCGATCTGGTGGCCGACCAGTTCGAAGAACCCGGCCATCACCTTGCGCAGCGCCGGGTCCAGCGCGGGCAGCGCCTCGGCGACCGCGGCGACGTCGGCTTCGAACTCGGCGCGCTGGTCGGGGTCGTTGATCATCCGCAGGAAAGCGCGGTGGCTGTCGCGGCCCTGGGAATCCCATGCCGCCTGGTAGTCGGCGTACATCTGGCGCTGCCGGTCGCGGTACTCGGCGTTGCTGTCGATCGGCTCGTCGAGCGCCGCGGTGGCCTGCTCGATCATCGACCCGTACTGGCCGATGTCGGTGATCAGCCGTTCCATCTGAAGCGCGATGGCGCGGGCCTCGTCATAGGCGTCGGTGACGTCGGGTTCCTGGAGCTGCCCGGCGTCGAGCTCGTCGAGCTCGGCCTGCAGCGCCGCGATCTCCGCCTCGATGCTCTTGCGGATCCGTGCCGGGTCGTTGCCCACCCGGATCGCGACCTGTTTGAGTCGCGACGCGATGCCGTTGATCGAGCCGCCGGTGGCGATGGTGTCGTTGCGCCGCATCCCGCGCAGGAAGTCCAGCGCGCGGCGGGCGTCCTGGGTGAGGTAGCAGATGTTCTGGTCGCTGCGCTCGTCGACGATGCGGTGCAGCCAGCCCTGGCTCGCCCACGACTTGATGAGCGCGAGTCCGGACTGCCCGTCGGGGTCGAGGTCGTGCAGATCACGCTCGAGGCGCACCACCAGCTCCGTCTCGGGGACGACGCCGTCGGCCAGATGGCGTTCCATCAGCGTCGCGTAGAGCCCGAGATTGTGGGTGGCCAGCAGCCGGATCGCCCGGGATCCATGCAGGTCGCGGTTGAGTTCGAGCAGCTCAGCGGCCGACATCCCCCCGTTGTCGTTCACCTGCAGTCCTCGATCTGTGCTCGTCCGTGCTCGACCGTCCAACTTAGGCCACGGCGGCGACATCGGGGGCGTGGGGGCTACGAGTCGACCGCGTCACCGTCCTCCCCATCGCGTATGGCGCGCACGCGGAATGGGATGTGTCACCCAAACCGTGGGTACATCGTCGCAGCTCAGCGCGGTTGTCCATCGCCACGGTGGCGCAAACGGCTCAAAAGCGCCCATAATGGGTCACTCAACCCAAAACAAGGAGGCTCCGCCCATGTCCGCTGTCCACCACCGCTACGCCACCGTCGACGGCCACCGGCTCTTCTACCGCGAGGCCGGCGATCCGGCTGCCCCGACCCTGCTCCTGCTGCACGGCTTCCCGACCAGTTCGCACATGTTCCGGCGGCTCGTCCCCGCGCTCGCCGACCGCTGGCACGTCATCGCCCCCGACCACCTCGGCTTCGGCCTGTCCGATGCGCCCGGGGCCGAGGAGTTCGACTACACCTTCGACGGCCTCACCGCGCTGACCGCGGGACTGCTCGAGCAGCTGGGCGTCGACCGGTACAGCATCTACGTCCAGGACTACGGCGCACCCATCGGATGGCGGCTCGCGCTCGCCAACCCGGAGGCGATCACCGCGATCATCACCCAGAGCGGCAACGGGTACGACGCCGGATTCGTCGAGAGTTTCTGGAAGCCGGTCTGGGCGTACCACAGTCAGCAGACGCCGGAGACCGAAGCTGCCATGCGCGAAGCACTTTCGCTGGAGGCGATCCGCTGGCAATACGTCACCGGGGTCGCCGACGAATCGCTCGTCGACCCGGAGAACTGGTACCACGACCACGCGCTGGTGTCGCGGCCCGGCAACGACGCGGTGCAGCTGAAACTGTTCCTCGACTACGCCACGAACTCACCGCTGTATCCCCGCCTGCACGAGTACTTCCGTGCCTCCCGGGTGCGGCTGCTGGCGGTGTGGGGCCGCGGTGACGAGATCTTCGGTCCCGACGGAGCCCGCGCCTTCGCCGACGACCTGCCCGACGCCGAGATCCACTTGCTCGACGGCGGACACTTCCTGCTCGAGTCGGCGTTCGACGAAGTTACCGCGCTGATCCGCGACTTCCTCGACCGTCGCGTGTCGATGAGTGGGACGGCCGCCCCATAAACTTCAGGGATGGTCGTACCGGCGCCGGCGCAGCGGCGGCTCACTCCGAAGGGACAGGCCACCCGCGAACGGATCCTGGCCGCCGCCGCCGAGCTCATCACCACCGACGGGCTGTCGGCACTCACCATGGTCGGCGTCCGCAAGGCCGCGTCGGTGAGCGGATCGCAGCTGGCGCACTACTTCAGCGATCGGCAGGACCTCATCCGCGCGCTGATCGAGCGGCAGATGCAGACCGTGATCGACTCACACCGGGAGCTGGAGACGTTCGACGACTTCGAACACTGGCTTGACTCGAGCATGCGTCAGCTGCGCGCGGTCGGGTTCTCCGGAACCCCGACCTATCACGGTCTGGCCGGTCAGCTCGCCAAGTCCGACGACGCGGTGCGCGGCGTGCTCGCCGACGGCTACCGGCAGTGGATTGCCTTGCTGGAAGAGGCGATCCGCCGGATGAAACAACGCGGGGTACTGATTGACGACGCCGACCCGCATCAGCTGGCGCTGGTGCTGGTCGGCGCTCACCAGGCCGGCGGCACGATGGCGTTCGTCTACCGGGAGGCCTGGCCGCAGGCCGACGCGCTGCGGTTCGCCGTCAACCGCCTGCGCATGTACGCCGTCGACCCGGCCGAACGCGCACCACGCCCACCCCGCCGGCCGCGGCGCCAGCGGAGCGCCACATGACCGAGGAGCGGTTCACCCGCAAAGGGGTCGCCGCCCGTAGCCGGATCGTCGACACGACCGCCCGGCTGATGTTCGAACACGGCATCGACGGTACGACGATGGACGACGTCCGCAATGCCGCCGAGGTCAGCGGATCGCAACTGTCGCACTACTTCCGGGGCAAGGGCGAGCTCACCCGCGAGGTCGTCGCCGAACGCCGCCGCCAGGTCGCCCGGTTCCACACCGGCATGGGTGCTCTGGACAGCATCGAAGCGCTCCAGGGTTGGGCAGACACCTGTGTCGCCGACACCGAAGCCGTCTACCGGCGTGGCGGGTGCGTCTACGGGTCGCTGGCCGCCGAGCTGATCGAGGGCGAAGCGCAGATCCGCGACGACCTCGCCGCCGGATACGACGAGTGGATCGCGCTGTTCCGCTCGGCGCTCACCGCGATGAAGAAGCGCGGCGACCTTCGCGCCGACGCCGACCCGCGCCACCTCGCGGTCTCACTGGTGGCCGCCCATCAGGGCGGTGCGATGCTCACCTTCGTCACCGGCGATCCGGAGGCGTTGCGGGCCAACGTGAATGCCGCCGTGGACTACGTGCGGTCCTTCACTGCTTGACTACCCCAGGTCGGCCAACTGCGGCACCACCGGCGCGATCCCGTCGATCCACGCCGACGGCGAACCGCCCGGCGGCATGACGATGACGGTCTGCACGCCCACCTTCGCGTATTCGGCCATGGCGCGGACGAATTCGTCGGTGGTGTCGGGGGTGGGGCCGTCGTGGGCGAGGATCGTGACGCGGATGTCGGCGGCGTCGCGACCGACGTCGTCACAGTGGCGCCGCAACACGTCGAGTTTGTGCGCCACCTCCTCCGGTGAGCCGAACAGGTTGCACGCGTCGCCGTACTGGGCCACCAGCCGCAGGGTCTTTCGTTCACCGCCACCGCCGATCATCACCTTCGGCCGGTTGATCGGCTGCGGCGAACACAGCGTCTCCGCCAACCGGTAGTGCTTGCCCTCGAAGGGCCCGTTGTTGTCGGGGTCCCACATCTGCGCGCAGATCCGCAGGGTCTCCTCGAGCCGCTCGAACCGTTCGGCAACCGGCGGATACGGCACCCCGAGGCCGACGTGTTCGCGTTCGAACCAGGCGGCGCCGATCCCCAGCCACGCCCGTCCACCCGAGAGCACGTCGACCGTCGTCACCGTCTTGGCCAGCAGCCCGGGATGCCGGTAGGTCACGCCCGTCACCAGCAGGCCGAGTTCGATCGTCGAGGTGTGCGCCGCCATGAAGCCCAGGCTCGTGTAGCCCTCGAGCATGTTCGATTCGGCCGGCAGGCCGGTCGGTTCGATCTGGAAGAAGTGGTCCATGAACGACAGCCAGGTCGCGCCGGAGGCCTCCGCCGCCTCGCCGACGCGGGCGAGCTCACCGGCGATCGCGGTCGTTCCGCCGTCGATGTCGAAAATGGGTACGTGGTAGCCGAGTTCCATGACTGGCCTCAACCGGTGTGACCGTCGTCGCATTCCCGCTACAGGCGACCGACTGTGCGCAGCCCCTCGACGGTGTCGGCGATCGTCTCGGCGACGTCGCGCTGTTTGATGCCGAGATCGCGCTCGGCCGGCGCATCGTCGGACGTCGGCATCTGCGTGTAGTACTGCATCGCCGCCGAGTTGATCGGCGTCTCGAACGGCAGCTGGTCGCCGATCACGTCGAACACCCGGCCCATCGTGCGCAGCGCGATGTCGGGTACCGGGATGGGCGCCACGGTGCGGTCGGAGGCGTCGCCGATCAGCTTGGCCAGCTCGCCGACCGGCACCCGGCGGCCACCCAGCATGTACCGGCGGGGGCCACGTCCGGGCTCGAGCAGCGCCACGTGGAGCTCGGCGAGGTCGCGGACGTCGATGACGATCCAGCCGGCCCCGCGGCCGGGCACACCGCGCATCTTCACCGAGGCCTCGACGCCCTCGGCGGCCTCCCCGAACTGGTCGCCGGCCGGCGGCCCCAGCACCATCCCCGGGTAGGTGATGTCGACCGGGGCGCCGGCGTCCTGCAGGCCGCGGGCGTATGCCTCGACGACGGCCTTGGACTTGCCGTAGCCGTCGGACCCTCCGGTGACGGGCAGATCGGCGTGCAGCACCTCGAGGCCGGGACGGAACAGCGCCGTGAAGCTCGAGACGTGGATGATGGGGTCGAGCTTCGCCTTGGCCGCGCCACCGAGGACGTACCGGGCGCCTTCGAGGTTGGTCCGCAGCATCTCGTCGGCCATCGCTGGATCAGTGGAAACCATTGCCGCGCAATGGATCACCGAATCGCAACCATCGAGCGCCTCGGCCGTCGACTCGGGGTCGGAGATGTCGCCGACGACATGATCGCTGATGTCGGCGCCGATCTGCGCGGCACTGGTGGTCAGGCGTTCGGGTTTGCGGACCAGGAAGCGGACCTGGTGTCCGGCGTCCTGTACGGCCTTGGCGGTCCACGCGCCGACGAACCCGGTGCCGCCTGTGATCAGAACCTTCATCGGACCCCTGGTACTCGGTGACGGACGTCACCGGACACTACCCGGACACCGACGTGTTGAAACCCTCGGCTAACTGATGCCGACCAGCGGGCTGATCACGTCGCGGGCGAACTGCACGGCGTTCACCTGTGGGCTGCCGTCGGGGTAGCTCACCGTGGCCAGGACGTTGGCGCCGGCATCGGCGAAGTTGCCGTCGGCGCGGTCCTGATGCGTCGACGAGGTGACGAGGATGATCCCGGACGTGCCGGCCTCCTTGGCCAGCGGCACCGAGAACCGCGCGTTCTGCACGGTGCTGTTCGCCCTGTCCTCCACGATGATTCGGTGCGCGGGGAAGCCGAGCATCATCAGCATCCGGCGCATCGCCGCGGCCTCGGTCACGCCGTTGCGCGGGTTGCCGCCCGTCACGATGACCGGCGACTGCGGGAAGAACTGCGCCACGGTCAGACCCGTGATCACGCGTCGGCGCAGAATCGCGCGCATGGTGCCGTCGGGCTCGAGGCCGTAGCCGAGGATGACGATCGCCGGCTTCGAGAAGTCCTTGACCGCGACCGCGGGTTGCGCGTGCGCGACGGCGGGGGAGACGTCACCGATGAGGGCGGCGGCCGCAAGCGTGACGGCGGCGACGGCCGTCTTCCAGGTGTTCCGCATACGCCCTCCCGAAGTGTGGTGCTGAGGGTGTGATCGTGATGGGCGTGGCGGGTGTTACTGGACGGGCTAACCCCGTTCGACGATGTTGTCGCCGAAGCTGTCGATCTGCGGGTCACCGGACCGGTAGGTCACCCGGTTCTCGAAGCCCGATGCGCTGATCCGGTCGGCGCTCTCGACGATCACCTCGTTGCTCACCCCGGACACCGTGACGCTCACGCAGTGACCGGTGATCGTCACCGTGTTCGACACCCCGCTCACGCTGATCAGGCTGTCATTGCAGACCACCCGCTTGTCGCCCTCGACGCCCGCCACGCTGAACGGGCCGCCCGGCGGCGCCTGCGCAACCACGTCGCTGTCGCCCGCCGGTCCGCCCGGCAGGATCACGATGGGCGGTTCTTCGGTGGCGGGCGCCTCCGCCGTGGGATCCAGAGCGCCGCCGCCACCGGCGATCGTCGGCCGACCCGCCGTCACGCTGCCGTCGCCCGGCGCGAACTTCGCGAAGTAGATCGCCACGCCCGCGCCGAACACCAGGAGCAGCAGCACGACGGCCACCAGCGCGATGACGCCCGCCTGTGACGGCCCCGTCGAATGTGGTTGCGACGCAACCGGATACGGCGGTTGCGGGTACGGTCCGGTGACGGGATACGGCGCAGTGCCCAACTCGGACGTCTGCGCCCGGTCGGCCAGCGGGCGTTCGAGGTCCCGGATCCGGGCCTCGGGATCGTCCTGGGGATTCATGGGCAGATGCTGCCACACCGCATCGCCCCTGCTCAATGGGTTGCTATCGGGTCCTGGCGCGCACCTGCTGCCAAACGGCCACCGCCGCGACGGCCACCGCGGCGACCACGGCCGTCATCGACAGCATCGCGCTGTCCCGCTGCGACGCCCCGATCGCGATCGCGACCAACGCCCACAGCACCCCGGCGACGTACCCCGGCGTCCCGCGCAGCAGCACTGTCGCGACCACCGCCGTCAAGGACGCCGCCAGCAGCACCGCCAACTGCCACCCGGCCCCGGATGCCGACCATCCGGCCGCGATCAGCGCCGCCGTCACGTTCGCGAACACCGCGATGCTGCTCCATCCGAGGTACAGCCCGAACGACACCGTCGCCAGCACCGCCAGCCACCGCGGACACGTCAACTCCTCGCGGTGGCGTACCAGCAGCCACATGATGTGCGCCAGCGCCGCCGCCATCACGATGAACACCACGACGCTCGCCCACAGCCAGTCCTGTGCGGCGACCGTCAACCACACGCTGAACCCGACGAACACGACGCTCGCATCGATCAGGGCGTCGGTCTCCCACGGCGAGCCCAGCCCGTAGCGGACGATCGCCACCGCGGTCACCGAACTCAGCAGCGTGATCAGCCCCCACAGGCTGAATGCGTACCCCGCCGGGGTGATGAGTGCCTGGTTCGTCGCCCCGGACTTCAGGAACTCGCCGTTCACCGCACGCGATACCGGCGACGCGACCAGCTGACTCACCGCCAAGACCGCCGCCACCCACCGCCACGTGGTCACGGAGGGCGCATTCGAACGGGCGGCGGGTGCGGTCGTCATAACAGTGCTTCGTTCCCGGTTCGCACACGGATGACAACACGCGTTGCCGGATCGGGTTGTGATTGCGATCACGATCAGTTTAAATTGTGTCCGCCACCACAACGAAAGGCTGACCCATGGATGCGGTTAACGACGGTTCGCTGGCCCCGGTTCAGCCCGCGGCGGCGCGGCGCGCCAAGCCCGCCGATCGCCACACCGTTCAGTCGGTCCTGCTCACCGCGGTGTTCATCGTCGGCGTGGTCGGCATCATCGGCGCCCTCGTGCTCGGGCAGTCGACGGCGGCGATCATCATCGCGCTGCTGTCCGGCGCGATCATCACCGGCACTGTCTGCTGAGCACGCCCGGGTGCCGGACGGTGCTGCGTAGCATCGGACGATGACAACTCGGCACCTCCACATCGACAAACACTCACCTGCGGCGTACAAGGCGCTCGTCGGTGTGTCGACGGCGGTCAGCGCGCTGGCCAAGGAGACCGGACTGCCGCGATCGCTCGTCGAACTCGTCAACATCCGAGTGTCGCAGATCAACGGGTGCGCATCCTGTCTCGAGGTGCACCATCGCCGCGCCGACGACGCCGGCGTGACCGCCAAGCAACGCGCGACCGTATCCGTCTGGCGGGACACCGAATTGTTCGACGAACGGGAGCAGGCCGCGCTGCGCCTGGCCGAGATCACCACCACGCTGCCCGACCACGACACGGCCGAGCGCGAATACGCCCGCGCCCGCGAGGTTCTCGGCGACGACGAGCTCTCCGCGATCATCTGGGTGGCGACCGCCATCAACGCCTTCAACCGCGTCTCGATCCTCAGCGGGCACACCGTCCGCTGACCCGTTCAAGATCGCGCTGAGTTTTTCTCTGTCCGCGGGCACGCGGCGTTTGTACTGTCGCCCGTCGTGACTCCTCCTGTCTTCACCCGCCGCCGCGCACTGCAACTGCTGGGACTCGCCGGCGGCGCAGCCGTTCTCGGGCCCGCCCTGGCGGCATGCGGTGGCTCCGGTGGTGGCAGCGCGCTCTCGGCCGAGACGCCGGTGGCCGGCCGGTTCGAAGGCGTCACCCTCAAGCTGCTCGTCAACCAACCGCACGTCACCTCGTTCCGTGACGTCCTCGCCCCGAAGTGGCGTGAGGCCACCGGCGGCACCCTCGACGTGACCGCCGCCCCGTACGATCAGCTGACCAGCAAGCAGATCCTCGACGTACAGAGCGGCACAGGCGAATTCGACGTCTTCGACTACTTCTACTTCGGTCTGGGCGACCTGGTCGACGCCGGTGCGCTCACCGACCTCACCGACTGGATCGACGCCAAACAGTCCGACCTGAGCGTGCCCGGCTATCTGAAGTCGATCTACGACCCGTACACCCTGCTCGACGGCCGCCGTTACGGACTGCCCTACGACGGCGACATCCACATCCTGTTCTACAACGCCGAACTGTTCGACCGGTACAAGGTCGCGCCGCCGACCACGTGGGTCGAGTACGACGAGATCGCCGCGAAGATCACCCGCGACGCCCGTGGCGCGGCATACGGCGCGATCGTCTCCGGCCAACAGGTGCCGATGATCCTGGGCTGCTCGTACATCAACCGGCTCACCGGCTACGGCGGCAACCTGGTGGACGCCGACGGCAAACCGCAACTCACCTCCGACGCGTCGGTCGCCGCGCTCGAGCACCTCGTCGCGGTCGCCCCCAATGCGCTGCCGACCCCGCTTCAGGTCGGGTTCGACCAGGCCAACACCGCCTTCCTCACCGGCCAGGGTGCGCTGCTGGACACGTGGACCGATATGGCGCTGCGCGCCGAGGATCCGACGGCCTCGAAGATCGCCGGCCGGTGGGGTGCGGTGTCGCTGCCCGTCGGCGGCGCCAACACCACCCCGCGCACCGCGCTGGACGCCGGGTTCGGGCTCGGCATCTCGACGGCGTCGAAGAACGTCGACGCCGCGGCCGCGTTCATCGCCTGGGCGACCGCCGCGCCGCAGAACCTCGCGGTGTCCTCGACCGCGGGGGCGGGCATCGACCCGGTGCGCGGTGAGGTGCTCGACTCGCCCGGTTACGCGAAGGTCGTCACCAAGGCCGTCGACCCGATCCGCGAGGGACTGAACGGGGACCCGCTGGTGTGGCCGAAGCAGGCCGGTGCGCCGAAACTGTTGCAGGACCTGGTGGATCAGCTCGCGTTGGCGATCGCGGGCACCCAGACCGTCGAGCAGTCCCTGGAGAAGGCTCAGGCCAGCTGGGACAGCGCCACGCAATGACGCGCCGCGTCCCGCTGTGGCTGGCGCTTCCGGCCATCGCCGGGCTGACCCTGTTCCTGGTCTACCCGACGGTGTACCTGGTGGCGCTCGCGCTCACCGACTCCTCGCTGGCCCGCCCGCTGCGGGCCTTCACCGGTGTCGAGAACTTCGCCAATGCCGTTGCCGCGCCTGCGTTCACACCGTCGCTGGTGAAGTCGACGGTGTTCGCGGTCGCCGCCGCCGTGGCCACCACCGCGTTGGGGCTGGCGCTGGCGGTGCTGCTGCGCCACCGCGGCACCCGGTTCGGGGTCGCCGGCGCCCTGTTCCTACTGCCGTTGGTGACGGCGCCGGTGCTGGTCGGTGTGGCGTGGAAGCTGCTGCTGGCGCCGGTCGGCGGCGGGCTGGCGGGCATCTTCTCGGCCGTCGGTCTGGGCGGGGTCAACCCGTTGGGGTCCGGGGTCGGTGCGTTCGTGGTCCTGCTGGCGATCCACATCTGGCAGTGGACACCGTTCGCGATCCTGATCGCGTTCGCGGCGCTCGGCGTGGTCCGACCGGAGCTGCTGGAATCCGCGCGCATCGACGGCGCCAACCCGTGGCGCACGTTCACCACGGTGACGTGGCCGGCCATCGCCCCGACGATCTGGGCGGTGGCGGTGCTCGAACTCGTCATCGGGTACAAGGTGTTCGATCTCATCGTCGTCATCACCTCAGGCGGGCCGGGCTTCTCGACCTCGTTGTCCCCGTACGTGATCTATCAGACCGGCTTGCGGGGCAGCTTCGACATGGGCACCGCCGCCGCGCAGACGCTGGTGTTCGCGTTCGTGGTCGGCGCCGTCGCCACCGTGGTGACGGGTCTGCGCGCCCGCGCGGTGAAGGCCGACGGATGAAGGCGCGTCTGGTCCTCAGCGTCGCCGTCGTGCTGACGCTGGTCCCGATCGGTTACCTGCTGTCGCTCGCGGTGCGCCCGGCCGAGGACGTGCTGAACTCGAGCCTGCTGCCCACATCGTTGACGTTCGACAACGTCGTCAAGGTCTTCGACACCATCGAACTCGGCACCATGCTCGGCAACTCGTGGGCCTCGGCGGTCGGCGCGGCGCTGCTCGCCGTCGTGATCGCCGCTCCCGCCGCCTATTTCACCGCCCGGCACACCGCGGGTGACCGGTTGCTGACCGTGTTGCTCGCCAGCTACTGCGCCCCGCCGATCGTCGCGATCATCCCGTTGTTCTTCCTGCTGCGGCACGCCGGACTCACCAACAACGTCGCCGGTCTGACTCTCGTCAACGGCATCGCCAGCGTCCCGGTCGCGGTGTGGCTGCTCGACGGATTCGTCCGCCGCATCCCGGTCGAGATCGACGAGGCCGCCGTCATCGACGGGCTGTCGGTCGCCGCGACGTTCCGCAAGGTGGTGCTGCCCCTGCTGTGGCCGGGCATCGTGGCGGCGCTGCTGGTCGTGTTCTTCCTGAGCTACAACGACTTTCTGTTCGCCGTCTACCTCGCGGTGACGAAGGAGAGCCAGACGCTGACGGTCGGGCTGTCCCTGTTCCAGGGCGACCGCAACGTGCAGTTCGGTCAGCAGGCCGCCGCCGGACTGCTCGGCGTGCTGCCTGTCTATGTGCTGGCACTCGCCGCGCAGCGCTACCTCGTCGGCGGCCTCACCACGGGAGCGACCAAGTGAGCACCATCGAACTGGCCGGTCTGACGAAGACGTACGGCACCACCACCGTCGTCGACGATGTCACGCTGACGCTGCCCGACGGATCCCTGACCGTGCTGGTCGGACCGTCGGGGTGCGGGAAGTCGACCACGTTGCGGATCGTGGCCGGATTGGAACCGGCCGACGGGGGAGCGGTGCACATCGGGGAACGCGACGTCACCCGCGCCACCCCGCGCGAGCGCGACGTCGCCATGGTGTTCCAGAACTACGCGCTGTACCCGCACCTGTCGGTGGCGGGCAACATCGGTTTTCCGTTGCGCAACAACGGCGTCGCCCGAGACGAGGTGGCCCGGCGGGTCGGCGAGGCGGCGGAACGGGTCGGCATCACCGCGCTGCTCGACCGCAAACCGCGCCAGCTCTCCGGCGGACAGCAGCAGCGCGTCGCGATCGCCCGCGCGCTGGTCCGCACACCGTCGGTGTTCCTGTTCGACGAACCGCTGAGCAATCTCGACGCCAAGCTGCGCGTCGAACTGCGCTCCGAGATTCGGCGGCTGCAACAGGACACCGGCATCACCGCGCTCTACGTCACCCACGACCAGGAGGAGGCGATGACGATCGCCGACCAACTCGTCGTCCTGAACGCCGGGCGCATCGCGCAGAAGGGCACCCCGGAGGAGCTCTACCGACGGCCGGCCAACACCTTCGTCGCGGGGTTCATCGGGTCACCGAGCATGAACCTGGTGCCCGGGCGGCTCGAGTCCGGGGTGTTCACCGGGGACGGGGTGACGTTCGCGGTGGCTGGTTCTGGCGCTGTGACGTTGGGTGTGCGGCCCGAGGATCTGCTGGTGACGCCATCGGCCTCGGGTCTGGGGCGCGTCGACTTGGTCGAGCTGCTCGGCCCCCGCTACGTGCTGATCATCCGCGCGGGCGCGCACCGGTTGACGGCGGTGGTGGAGGCCGCGACGGTCGCGAGCTGGCCGGCGGTACCGGCTCCCGGCGACGGGGTGGACGTCACGGTCCGGCCTGAACGGGTGCACCTGTTCGACGCCGCCTCGGGTGAGCGAGTTTGATTCTCGCAGAGTAGAACCCGGTACTGCGGCCGCCGACGGTCATAGGGTGTGGCGGTGCCACGGACTCCATGGACGACGCCGCTGACCGCCGACGACACCGACCGCTGGGATGCGACCGCCGACGAGGTGGGCCGCCTGCTCGCGCGCGACGTGCTGCAGCGCGACCGCGCCAACCAGCAACCCGACGGCGAGCTGAAGCTCCTCAAGGACTCCGGGCTGGCCAACCTGCTGATCCCGCGGGAGTTCGGCGGCCACGGCGGGCACTGGTCGAGCGCCATGCGCGCCGTGCGCATCCTGGCTCGCTACGACGCGTCGATCGCGCAGATCCTCAGCTACCACTACTGCAACCAGGCGAGCATCGTGTTCTTCGGTGCCGCCGAGCGCTGGGAGCACTGGTTCACCGCATCCGCTGGCGGCAGCTGGCTGTGGGGCGACGCGGTCAACCCCGTCGACCCCGATCTGGTGCTCACCGCCGAGGGGGACGGATACCGGCTCAACGGCCGCAAGCGGTTCGCCACCGGCGCGTCGACCGGCGACGTCATACTGGCGATGGCCGCTGTCCACGGCCGGGTGCTGGCACTCGTCGTCGGACGCGACCGCGACGGAGTCGAATTCGCCGGCGACTGGGACGCGCTGGGGCAACGCCTGTCGGCCAGCGGCAGCGTCGAATTCCGCGATGTCGCCCTCGCGGCTGACGATGTACTCGGCGAGGTCGGGGAGGAGCCGTACTCGACGCTCGTCACGCCGGGTGTGCAGCTCGGGTTCGGCAACCTCTACCTCGGGATCGCCGAGGGGGCGCTGGCCCGGGCGCGGCAGCTGACACTCGACCGGCGCGGCGCCTGGCTGCTGAGCAACGTCGAGCACTATTCGCGAGACCCGTTCGTGCAGCGCGTGTTCGGTGAGCTGCTGTCGCGCACCGCCGCCGTCGAGGCGCTCGCCGACCGGTGGAACACCCGCTTCGACGCGGCGATCGCCCGCGGCGCCGACGTCACCGCGGCCGATCGCACCGAGGCGGAGATCGGGATCGCCCAGCTCAAGGTGGTGGCCACCGAGACGGCGCTGGAGGTGGCCCACCGGGTCTACGAGGTCACCGGCTCCAGCTCGGCGCGCACCGAGGTCGGCCTCGACCTGTTCTGGCGGAACATCCGCACCCACTCACTGCACGACCCCGTCGACTACAAGAAGCTCGAAGTCGGTGCGCATTATCTGACCGGCGACATCCAGCCGATCACGCTGTACACCTAGATCTGTACGCGTGTCGTATCGGGGTCCACGGGGCGGCCGGTCGCGTCTGTGGGTCGCAGCTCGGGGATCGGGAGACCGCGTTCGTCGACGAGGACGGAGTGCTCCTCGGTCGGCATGAATGCGTGCCGCTCACCCCACTGACGTAAGGCAACGACGACGGTGAACAAGTCCCGTCCGGCGGGAGTGAGCGTATAGATGTGCCGCCGGCCCGACGGGGCGGGTTTCCGTTCGAGGATGCCGCGTTGAACGAGTCGCCGGAGTCGGTCCGTGAGGATGTTGCGCGCGATTCCAGTGGCGTGCTGGAAATCCCCGAATGTCCGTGCCCCGTCCATCGCGTCGCGAACGATGAGGAGGCTCCAGCGGTCGCCGACCACGTCGAGTGTGCGCGCGACGGGACAGGGTGGGTCGGTCCAATCGATGTCGCCAGTAGCCGGCTGGGTCATCACGGGCTCCAATAGTTGCTGTTTGAAACCATTGTGGCGTACCGTCTGAACGGTTGCAAAATGCTACTGATTGGACTGTCGGTGTCAACGTCTCTCGGTCGTCGCCTCCTCTTCGCCGCGATCTGCGCGGTTTCGGTCGCGACCATCTACTCAGCCCAGCCCATCCTCACTCAGATCGGCAGTGACCTGGGCGTCTCGGGCGGTGGCCTGGGATGGATCGTGACGGCGGGACAGCTCGGCTACCTGGTGGGGTTGGTGTTTCTGGTTCCGTTGGGCGACATGGTCGATCGGCGCAAGCTCATCATCGGGCACCTGCTGCTCACCGCCGTCGGCGTCGGGACCGCGGCAACCGCCACCCACGCGTGGGTGATGCTCGCCGGGGTGGCCATCGCCGGCCTGTTCGCGGTCGTCGTGCAGACAACGGTCGCGTACGCCGCGGCCATATCCGCGCCGCAGGAACGCGGACGCACTCTGGGCCTGGTGACCTCCGGCGTCGTCATCGGCATTCTCGGTGCGCGGGTCGTCGCTGGTGCTTTCGCCACTGCCTGGGGTTGGCGCAGCGTCTATGTCACGTTGGCCGTCGTTCTCATCGTGCTGGCGTTCCTCGTCGTGACGCTCCTGCCGGCCGACAGACGCTCCGGCCGCCCCGGGTATCGGCAGGTGCTCAACGCGTCGCGCACGTTGTTCGGCGAACGACTGTTCATGTCGCGCGGGCTGATCGCCTTCTTCCTGTTCGCGTCCTTCGGCGCACTCTGGACCGGACTGGCGCTGCCGCTCGAGGCATCCCCGTGGCACCTGAGCACCGCTCAGATCGGCCTCTTCGGGATCGCCGGGTTGGCGGGCGCGCTGGGCGCAGGCCGAGCCGGGAGGTGGGCAGATGACGGGTTCGCGAACACGGTCACGGGGTCAGCGCTCGCCCTCCTCGCTGTCTCGTGGCTGGCGACAGCACAGGCACCAAGGTCGCTGTGGCTGCTCCTCGTCGGCGTGATCGTCCTCGACTTCGCCGTGCAGGCTGTGCATGTCAGCAATCAACACCTGCTCACCGCGGCTCACCCGGATCGAACCAGCAGCGTCATCGGCAGCTACATGCTCTTCTACGCCGTTGGATCGGCACTTGGCGCGGTGAGTACGACCACCGCGTTCGCCGTCGCCGGCTGGGCCGGGTCCAGCGTCATCGGTGCCGTGTTCGCGATCAGTGCGCTGGCGGTGTGGGCGGCCGGCAGGCGCGTGGCACGGCCGGTCACCCACACCGTCTAGATCTGGCCGTGGCGGGGCGGACGCGTACCCGACAGCGTGTAGCGGCCGATGTGCTGCAGCTTCCACCGCACCGGGTCGTGCAGGGTGTGCGTGCGCGCGTCGCGCCAGTAGCGCGACAGGTTGCCCGACACCGAAGCGCTTCGCGTGCCGCCCAATTCGAACAGTCCGGTCGACGCCTCCAATGACGCCCGCACCGCGGCCACCTTCGCGACGGCCACCGCCACCGACGCCGCGGCCGCCGACTCCTCGGTGAGGTCGGCGGTGGCGTCGTCCACCGCCCGCGCCGCCTCGACGAGCAGCGCTTGGGCTCCGCGCACCGTCACCGCGAGCTCACCGGCGGCCTGGATCAGCGTCGGATCGTCGACCGCGGTCGCGACGTTGGCCTCGAAGTGCGGACGGGCCCGCTCGGCCTGGCGGACACCCGCGGCGAGCGCCCCAGTCGCGATGCCGACGTCGATCGCGCTGTGCAGCAACTGCGCTCGCGCGCCGTAGGTCGTCGGCTCGGCGAAGATCGGAGTGAACGGGACGACGTGTTCGGCGGGCACCGCGACGTCGGTCAGCGTCACCGTGCCCGACGCCGTCGTCCGCTGCCCCATGCCCTCCCAGTCGTCGACGATCTCCACGCCCGCCGCGTCGCGGGGGACGAACGCGACCGCCTTCGGGGTCGACGCCGTCGGCACCGAACCGTCGTCCAGCGACGCGCGCACGACCAGCCAGTCCGCGAACAGCGCCCCGGTCGAATAGAACTTGCGTCCCTGCAGCACGTAGTCGCCCGACGAGCGCCTCGTCAGCGTCGTGGTGTCGACGTCGATCGGATGTGGACCGCGTTCGGACTGCGCGTTGGCCAGCAGCGCCCCGTCGAGCACCTGCCGGTAGAAGTACGCCTGCTGATCGGCGGTGCCCTGTGACCGCAGCGCTTCGAGGAACACGAAGTGCGAGTGCGGGATCTGCGACAGCGACGGGTCGGCGTGGGCGATCAGCCGGAACACCTCGGCGAGCACCGTCGCCGGCACGTCGATGCCGCCGTACGCGGCGGGCACCGAAATGGCAAGCAGGCCGGAGTCTTTGAGGGCCTGCACCTGCTCGTGTGGCAGCCGCCGGTCGGTGTCGCGGGCCGAGGCCTCGGCATCGAACTCCGCGGACAGTTTCGCCGCGGCGTCGAGTGCGTCCGCGGCGGTGGCGACCACCGTCATCGCGTCGCGCCGATGAACGGGATGTGCGCCGGCGACGCCGACGAGGCCTGCCCCTTGAACAACCCGCGCTCGCGCAGGATCGGCACCACACCCTCGCCGAACCAGAACAGCTCCTCGAGGTGCGGATAGCCGGAGAAGATGAACTCGTCGATACCGATCTCGGCATACTCGGCGATGCGCTCGGCCACCTCGGCGTGGCTGCCGACCAGCGCCGTCCCGGCGCCGCCGCGCACCAGACCCACACCCGCCCACAGGTTCGGCGCGACCTCCAGCGAGCGGGCGTCGTGCCAGCTGCCGTTGCGCCGGTTCTCCTCGTGCAGCGCGAGCATCCGCTTCTGACCCTCGGATTCGCTGCGGTGCAAACCGTTCTGCGCGTTGCGGACGGTTTCCTCGTCGAGCGCGGCGACCAGTCTGTCTGCCTGCGTCCACGCCTCGTCGGCGGTATCGCGTGAGATGGTGTGCAGGCGGATGCCGAACCGGACGTCGCGCCCCTCCTCGGCGGCGAGGCCGCGGATCCACTCGATCTTCTCCCGCACGGCGGCGGGCGGTTCACCCCACGTCAGGTAGACGTCGGCGTGTTTGGCGGCCACCGGACCGGCGGCCGCGGAGCTGCCGCCGAAGTACAAGGGCGGCACCGGGTTCGGCAGCGTCGGGATCGCCGCGGACTCGATCTGGATGTGTTCCCCGTCCAGTGAGACGGTCTCACCGGCCCACAGCCGCCGCACGACCTCGAGGAATTCGTCGCAGCGCTGGTAGCGGCCCTCCTTGTCGAGATGGTCACCGAACGACCGCTGTTCGTGCGCCTCACCGCCGACGACGACGTTGAGCAGGATGCGGCCCGGTGCGTGCCGGGCGAACGTCGCGGCCATCTGCGCCGACAGCGTCGGGCTCACCAGGCCGGGCCGGAACGCGACGAGGAACGCCAGCGACGTCGTCTCGCGCGCCAGCAGCGCGGCGGTGATGAACGCGTCCTCGCACCATGCGCCCGTCGGGATCAGCGCGCCGGTGAAGCCGAACGATTCGGCCGCCCGCACGATCGAGCCCAGATAGTCGATCGACGCGTCGCGGTCGCCGTGCGCCGCCCCGGCCGGCATGCCGTGGCCGCCGCCGACGATCAGCCGGCTGTCCCCGTAGGTGGGGAGGAACCAGTGCAATTGAATGCTCATGAGGACTCCTAACGCCCGCGGGTCGGCTGCGATGCCACCGACGCCGCCGAGGACGGCACGGTCGAGGGCCGGTCGATGATGGTGGAGGCGGGCCCGCCGACACGGTAACGGGCGCCGCGATGCTCCTCGGGCAGCCGGTCGCCGCGGCCGAGCAGCTTGTTGCGCAGCGTGCCCGGCGCATACGACGACTGGTAGGCGCCGCGGGCGGTCAGCACCGGCACGACGTGCTCGATGAAGTCGGCGAACGACCCCGGCGTGACGGCGTAGGCGAGGTTGAACCCGTCGACGTCGGTCTCGTCGACCCACTCCTGGATCGTGTCGGCAACGGTCACTCCCGATCCCACGATGCGCGGGCCCATGCCGCCGATCTTGCCCCACTCGGCGATGTCGCGGACCGCCCATTCGCGGCCGTCGGGGTCGGCGGACTGGAACGCCGCGACCGCCGACAGGATCGCGTTCGAGTTCACATTGCCGACGGGTTCGTCGAGTCCGAAGCGGGCGAGGTCGACGCCCATCCATCCGGACATGAACGTCAGCGCGCCCTCGGCGTCGCCGTAGGACAGGTACTCGGCGTGCTTGGCGTGCGCTTCCTCGTCGGTATCGGCGGTGATCACCGTCGACAGATTGAAGATCTTCACCGCATACGGGTCGCGTCCGGCGATCTCGAGTTCACGGCGGATCGTCGTGACCGTCTCGCGCAGTAGGGCTTTCGTGGGGGCGGCGGTGAAGATGGCCTCGGCGTTCTCCGCGGCGAACCGCACACCGCGGGGGCTGGAGCCGGCCTGGTAGATCACCGGGGTCCGCTGCGGCGACGGCTCGGACAGGTGGATGCCCGGCACGGTGAAGTGCGTGCCGTCGTGGCCGATGTGATGCACCTTGGCCGGGTCGGTGAACACCCCGCGCTCGCGGTCGCGGATGACGGCGTCGTCCTCCCAGGAGCCTTCCCACAGCTTGTACAGCACCTCGAGGTACTCGTCGGCGTGGTCGTAGCGGGCGTCGTGGGCAGGCTGGTCGGTCTGGCCCATGTTGCGCGCGGCGGCGGGCAGGTAGCCGGTGACGACGTTCCAGCCGATGCGGCCCCCTGTGAGGTGGTCGAGGGTCGACAGCCGACGGGCGAACGGATAGGGGTGCTCGAAGCCGGTGCCGGTGGTGACGCCGAAACCGAGGTCGTTGGTGACGTAGGCCATCGCGGACACCAGCAGCAGCGGATCGTTGACGGGGACCTGGGCGGCCTGGCGGATCGCGGCCTCGTCGCTGGCGCCGTAGACGTCGTAGGTGCCCAGTACGTCGGCGATGAACAGGCCGTCGAAGCGGCCGCGTTCGAGCAGCTTGGCCAGTTCGGTCCAGTAGTGCAGGTCCTTGTAGCGCCAGGACTGGTCCTCGGGGTGCTTCCACAGCCCGGGGGACTGGTGGGCGACGCAGTTCATGTCGAAGGCGTTGAAGCGGATCACACGAGTCACCGCGAAATCGTTGCTGATCGCGGTGGGCCGGTCACGGGTTCGACTCAGCGCGATTCTTGCGGAGACGGCCCGCCGAACGTGAACTTGATGGCGGGAAGTGGACCGGAAATCGGCAACGAGCTCACGCTCGGCGCAAGAGGCAGAAGCGGGGGACTAGATCATCTCCCGGCGCGCCAGCCAGCGCATCACCTGCCAGCCGATGAACACCGGCAGCCAGCACGTCAGCACCCGGTAGAGCAGCACCGCGGGCACCGCCACCGCGGCGGCCACCCCGAACGCCGCCAGACCGCCGATCAGCGCCGCCTCCACCGCGCCCACACCACCGGGGGTCGGCGCGGCCGACGCGAGTGTCCCGCCCACCATCGTCACCACGGTCACCGTCACGAACGACGTATCGCCGCCGAACGCCTCGATACTCGCCCACAGCGCCAGCGCCGCACCCAAGGTCGTTGCCGCGCAACCCAATACGATCAGCGCCAACCGGGACGGCTGGGCGGCCAGGTCGCGGAAGTCGTTGAGTACCTCGACCAGCCGCGGCCGCACCGTCGTCAGCAGCCAGCGGCGCAGCTGCGGCACCACGAGGAACACCCCCACCAGACCGAGCAGCACCCCGCCGATCAGGTACAGCAGTGTGGTCGACGGCACGAAGCGCGACAGGTTCGCCGACGCACCGGCCACCGCGCTGAACACGATCAGCAGCGTGATGTGCGTGACCACCTGCACCGACTGCTGCAACGCCACCGCCGTCGTGGCGCGCACCGCGCCGAGCCCGCCCTTCTGCAGGAACCGCGTGCTCAACGCCAGCCCGCCCACCCCGGCCGGGGTCGTGGTCGCGGCGAACGTGTTGGCGATCTGCATGAGCGCCAGATGCCGGAACGTCACCAGCCCGTCCGCGCACGCCCACAGCGCCGCCGCGGCGCCGAGATACTTCAGCGCCGACACCGCCAGCCCGAGCAGCGCCCACCACATGTTCACGTTGCGCAGCTCGTTGGAGAACGTCGGCACCGCGGTGAGGAACGGATAGGCGACGTAGACCAGCGCGCCGATGAGCACCAGCTGGATGATCTGCGTGCGGGTGAACCGCGTGATGTTCTCCGGGCTGATCGAATCGGTGCCGGTCTGGCGCATGACCTCCTCGCGGGTGGCCGCCGCGACGGCCTTGGCATCCGGCATCCCGTTCCAGAACCGCGACGACACCGCGTGTTTGGTGAGGCGGCGCGACGCGACGAGCACAGCGTCGGCGCCGAACGCCTCGATCGCCGCGGCGACGGCCCGCTCGGCGCCGTTGAGCTGTGCGGTCGTCATGAGCAGCTGCGCGATGTCGGTCTGCAGCTGCGCGTCCGTCGCGCCGTACTCGGCGTGCCCGAACCCGCCGAACAGCACCGCACTGCCGTCGACGGTGATCTCCGCGGGACGCAGGTCGCCGTGGGAGATGACGGAGTCGTGCAGCCGGCGCAGCGCCACCCACACGAGATGCGGCGGTGTGGTCCCGTCGAGCGGTTCGCCACGCACCTCGTCGTGCGCGAACAGCGCCCAGCCGCGCGCCAGCGTCGCGGCCACCACCGCCGACGTGTTGGCCAGCCCCAGTTCACCGATCGCGATGCCCATCAGCGCCCGGTGCTCCACCGCGCGCCGCAGCGACGCCTGCAGCGGCGCTGTCTCACTCGACCGCAACCGCAGCTTGCGCCAGACCTGCCGCAGCGCACCGCCGCTGCGCTGGTTGGGCCCGTACATGTGCACCGTCGCGCAGCTGGGGCCCACGGTGTCGGCGGTCATCAGCAGTGGTCCACGGCCGGCGGGCCGCACCACTGTCAGCGCGGTCACGTCGAACCCGCGTCGCGAGAGCGCGCGCACGGCGTCGGTCAGCGGCACCTCCAGCGCGGGAGTGCCGACCACCAGCACGACCAGTGCCCCGACGAAGAACCCCACCGACAGGCCGAGCAGCGAGCGGGCCGGGACGACGGCGCTGACCACCAGGTGGATCGGCACGAACGCCAGCAGCAGCGCCCACCACCACCGCCGCCACCGGGCAGGCACCCACGGCCCCGACACGGTCAGCACCGCGGCGAGCATCGCGATCCACCGCGGATCGTCGAGGATCTGTGACAGCAGCGTGTCCAGGCGCTCGGACAGGTCGAGATGCCAACGCGGCGCGGCGATTCCATTGCCGGTGATCGACAGCGAGAGGATCGCGACCAGCCCGGCCGCGGCGAACGCGCCGAGTAGCCGCCACTGCCGCACCAGGATCAGCCCGACGAGTATCACGAACGGCAGCGCCAGGATCGAGACGCCGTAGGCGAGGTACACCAGGTTGGACTGCGTGGGTGTGAGCACACCGACGATCTCGGAGATCGACTGCTCGAGCGCGCTCCACTCGTAGCGGGTGATGAACGAGCTGGTGATCACGACGGCCAGCAGGATCGTCGCCAGCACCAGCCGCAAAATGTCGTTGGTACGACGGGTCAGAGGCAGCAGCAGACTGCCCGATACGGCGATCTCCCGCCCGTCGACTCGCATACTCAAACCGCGGCGCCGACCCCCAGGCGTGCGAGCGCCCGGCGGATCGGGTTCGTCCGCGCCGGTCCGGTCGGCGGGCGGCGGACAGCGTACGGCCACGGGTGATTGCGCTCTGGGATCGATTCGGTCCTGAGGTGCTTGAGCTGACGGCGTAGATGGGCGCGCAGCTCGTCGAGATCGGGGTCGGTCCAGCGGTTCACGGCCTCGGTCGGGTCGTCGGTGAGGTCGTAGAGCTCCCACTGGTCGTCGAGCGGGCTGGCGCGGTACGCCTCTCCGCCCAGACCGTTGGCGGCCAGATGCCGCACACCGGGTTCGGTCCAGGTGGCCGGATCGTCGAAGCTGCGGACCAGCTTCCACAGGTGTCCGTCCACCCGCGTCACCAGGCCCTCGAAGTTCGACGCCACATGCGCGGGAATCCGGATACGCAGTGGCGCAGGCGGATCGACGCTGCGCCTGATCTTGCGCGCCAGACCCGATGCACCGGTGTCGCCGTCGAGCACGCTGTCGCGGGTCATCAGGTACACCACGCGATCCTCGTCGGGGGCCGCACCGTCGACGACGGGCATCAGGTCGCGCCCAGGCAGCGGATGCACCTCCGAGAACTCCTCGGCGAGGACGGCGGCCGTCGCGGCGACGTCCACCCCCGCGGCGCCGAGCAGCGTCGGCACCAGGTCGACGTGCGAGGTGGGGGCGGCCACTGTGCGTGCCGTCGTGGCGCCGGCGCCGATACGGGCGATGACGAACGGCACGCGGGTGGCCTCGTCGTAGAGGTTGAACCACTTCTGGTGCAATCCGCCGTGCGCGCCGAGCAGGTCGCCGTGGTCGGCGGTGCGCACCAGCACCGCCTCGCCGGAGCCCTCGGTCACCGCGCGGCGCACCCGGTCCAGCGGACCGTCGACCTCGGCGTGCAGCCGGTAGTAGAGGTCGCGGTACTGCTGGGCGTTGCGGCGGTAGGTGCGCTCCATCACCGCCGCCGGACCGTAGCCGGAGTAGTAGGCCTCGCGAAAAGCGATCTGCGCGGCCGGTTTGGTCGAGAGATCCTCGTCGGCGGTGGGAGCGGCGGGCACGTGCGGCGGGTCGAGCGGTGACGGCCCGATCGGGCTGCGCCGCGACCACGCGGGGAACAGCACGATGTCGTGCGGGTTGACGAAGCTGGCCACGAGCAGGAACGGCCGCAGCGCGGCGGGGTCACCGGCGCGCCGGCGCGCGTAGCGGTCCTCCAGCCACGCCACCACCCGGTCGGCGATCAGCGGGTCGCGGCGAAACCCGCTGTTGGACAGGGCCGCTCCGTGCGGTTCGGGCCCGACCCAGCCGGAGAATCCGTACGGCGCCAGCGGGTCGGCGTCGAGGTAGCGCTGCACCGCATCGGGGTCGACGACGCCGTCGTCGTCGTTGGTGGCCAGCGGCGCTCCGGTGGCCGGATCGGTGAGGTCGGCGTGGGAGATGTGCCATTTGCCGTCGTAGTGGGTGTCGTAGCCGGCGGCGCGCATCCAGTTGCCCAGCGTCGGCACCTCGCCGGCGCGCAGCCACCGCATCCGGGAGTCGTCGGCGCTCTTGCCGATGCCATCGGTCTGGGTGACCCCGTGCAGGTCGGGGAACTGGCCGGTGAAGATCGTCGGGCGGCTCGGCACGCACGCCAGCGATCCCGTGTAGTGCCTGGTGAAGCTGACGCCATGGTCGTCGAACCATGCGCGGCCGGCCAGGGTGCGGTCGCGCCACGCCAGCACCTCGGGTGCCTCGTAGGGCGGGACGGCGCGCTCCTCGTCGGTCATCAGGATGACGATGTCCGGGCGGTCAGACATGTGCGGTCTCCCATCGTGCCGCCAGGCCGGCGAGCATGGTGTCGGACGATTTGGCCATCGCCAGGCAGACCAGCCGGGCGGCGAGCGCGCGCAGCCGGCCGGGACCGAGATCCACGGTGCTGGTCACGGTGACGGTCGTACCGGCTCCCGCGGCCCGCACGGTCCACCGATTGTTGAAGCGGCGCAGCCAGCCGGGGAGACCGGCGATGTCGTAGGCCAGTGCGGTCGGGGCGTCGAACTCGGTGATGGTCTCCACCAGCGTCATGCGGCCCATCTGGACGCGCCGCTTGGTGCCGACCGGCCCGTCGGGGTCGGTGCTCAACACGCAGGAGTGGTCGACGCCGGGCAGCCAGTCGTGGATCGACCCGAAATCGGCGAGCACGTCCCACACCGTCTGGGGGTCGGCGCTGATGGTTCGGCGACGACTGATCTGTGCCACCACAGGGCCACCCTACGGTGCCCGGTGCGCGGTGGTCAGCGATAGCGGGCGAGTCGGTCGGTCAGTTCGTGGGCGTAGGTGAGCTGGCGGGCGAGGTCGGCGCAGGCCCGTTCGGCGCGGCTGTGGCAGTCGGCGACGTGGGCTGCGGCCTGGTCACGCTGCGCGGTCGTGGCGTCGGTGCCGGCGAGGGTGTCGAGCGCGGCGAGCAGGTCCCGCATCTCGTCGAGGGTGAAGCCGAGCGGTTTCATCCGCCGGATGGTGAGCAGCCGCTCGACGTCGTCCTCGGTGTAGAGCCGGAAGCCGCCCGCCGAGCGCGCCGAGGGGGTGACCAGTCCGACGTCGTCGTAGTGGCGGATCGTCTTGATCGACAGCTCGGTGCGGGCGGACACCTCGCCGATCTGCAGGCGCTCGGCCATCTACTCGGAGCCGGCGAGCTGACCGCTGAGGCGGCGGTGGCGCTCGGCGCTGTTGTCGTCGAGACCGACGATCGTGACGGTCTTGCCCTTCGCCTCGTACTTGGTGGTGATCGCGTCGAGGGTGGCCACGGTCGAGGCGTCCCAGATGTGGGCGTCGGACATGTCGATGACGATGTTGTCGGGATCGCCCACGTAGTCGAACTGGTAGACCATGTCGTTGCTCGAAGCGAAGAACAGCTGCCCGCTGACCGCGTACACCTGCGTGTTCTCGTCGGGCCGTGAGACTTTGACGACGTCGGTGAGGTGCGCCACCCGGCGGGCGAACAGCACCATGGCGGTCAGCGTGCCGACGGCGACCCCGTAGGCGAGGTTGTCGGTGGCCACGGTGACGGCGACAGTCGCGAGCATGACCGTCGTCTCACTCCTGGGCATGCGACGCAACGTCTTCGGGGCGATGCTGTGCCAGTCGAAGGTGCCCACCGACACCATGACCATGACGGCGACCAGCGCGGCCATCGGGATCTGTCCCACGATGTCGCCGAGGCCGACGACCAGCGCGAGCAGGAAGGCGCCGGCGAGGAACGTGGAGATCCGGGTGCGGGCCCCGCAGGCCTTCACGTTGATCATCGTCTGCCCGATCATCGCGCAGCCGCCCATGCCGCCGAAGAAACCGGTGACGATGTTGGCGGCGCCCTGACCGAGTGATTCGCGGGTCTTGCTCGAGTGGGTGTCGGTGATGTCGTCGACGAGTTTGGCGGTCATCAGCGATTCCATGAGGCCGACGATGGCCATGGTGAGCGCATAGGGGGCGATGACGCCGAGGGTGTGCAGGGTGAAGGGGACGTCGGGCAGAAGCAGCGACGGCAGGGTCGACGGCAGTTCGCCCTCGTCGCCGACGGTGGGCACCGGCCAGCCGAAGGTGAGGCAGGCGCCGGTGATCAGCACGATGGCGACCAGCGGTGCCGGGACGACGGTGGTGAGCCTGGGCAGCAGGACGATCAGCGCGATGCCGACGACGACCAGCGGATACACCAGCCACGGCACCCCGACCAGGTGGGGGAGCTGGGCGACGAAGATGAGGATGGCGAGCGCGTTGACGAAGCCGACCATGACGCTGCGCGGGACGAAGCGCATGAGCCGCGCGACGCCGAGGGCGCCGAGCAGGAGTTGCAGGAGGCCGGCGAGGATCACCGCGGCGATCAGATAGTCGAGGCCGTGGCTGTGCACCAGCGGGGCGACGACGAGCGCGACCGCGCCGGTGGCGGCGGAGATCATCGCGGGCCGGCCGCCGAGGAACGCGATGGTGACGGCCATGGTGAAGGAGGCGAACAGGCCGACCCGGGGGTCGACGCCGGCGATGATCGAGAACGAGATCGCCTCCGGGATGAGGGCGAGCGCGACGACGAGTCCGGCGAGGACCTCGGTGCGGAGCCGGCGCGGTGAGCGCAGGGCGGCGAGCACCGACTGTTGTTGCTGCGGTGTGGTGTCCAAAGCCGCCACTCCCTTCGATTGCGGGTGGGCGCAACGCTGCGCGAAAGGCATTGCAGCTCAGGGGCGGTCGATGCCGAGGAGGGACTCTACCCCTACTGGAGGGTTGGTCTCCAAATCGCGGGCGCGGATTGTGTCTGAGCGCACATGCGTGATGGCGTGGACAGCGCTCAATGCGAAGCGCGCAGCCGCTCGCCCAGACCCGACGCCCGCACCACGCGCCGTTCGATCGCCGCCCGCACGGCCGCCTCCGACCCGACCACCCGGACCTTGTTCTTGGCCCGCGTCACCGCCGTGTAGAACAGCTCCCGCGTCAGCAGCCGCGACTCCTCGTCGGGCAGCAGCACCGTCACCTCCTGCGCCTGGCTGCCCTGGCTCTTGTGGATCGTCATCGCGTGCACGGTCTCGACATCAGCCAACCGGCTCGTCGAGAACTCGAGCGGCCCCGCCCCGGCGCCGACCACCGCCGCCAGCCCGTCGTCGCGCATGATCGTCACCCCGGTGTCGCCGTTGTACAGCTGCAACCCGTAGTCGTTCGCCGTCACCAGCAACGGCCGCCCCGCGTACCACTCCGACCAGATCGGCTCACCCGTCACATCGGTCAGCCACCGCTCCACCTGCCGGTTCCAGTGCCGCACCCCATAGGGCCCGCGCCGATGCGCACACAGCAGCCGATGCTCGTCCAACGTCGCCAACGCCGCCGGGGCGTCACCGAGGATCGCCGCCTCCCGCAGCCGAAGTGCATGGGGCAGAAGCACATTGCGCAGCCGTTCGCCGGGGTTGTCGGTGTCCACCCACTCGATGCCGGGGCCGCTTTCGCGCAGCAGCTCGATCACGCGATCGGTCTCCCCGTCGCGGATCGCTGCCGCCAGCGCCCCGATCGGCGCGCCGAACCGGTGTGAGGTCACCAACCGCGCGATCCGCACGTCGTCGCGCGCGCCCAGCCCGTCGACCAGGTCGGCCAGGACCGCGCCGGCCTCCACTGACGCCAGCTGGTCGGCGTCGCCCACCAGCAGCAACCGGCTGTCGGGCCGCACGGCCTCCAGCAGCCGGGCCATCAGCGTCAGCGACACCATCGACGTCTCGTCGACGACGATCACGTCATGCGGCAGCCGATTCTCCCGGTGGTGCCGGAACCGCGACGAATTACCGCGGCGCCGCTGCAACAGCCGGTGCAGGGTGGACGCCGTCAGCTCGGGCAGCCGGTCGCGGTCCACGGCGTCCAGCTCACCGATCTGCAGGTGCACCGCCTCGAGCAGGCGCGCCGCCGCCTTACCGGTCGGGGCGGCCAGCGCGATCCGCAGCGGCGGCCGGTTCTCGAGCGCCGCCTGCTCGGCCAGCAGCGCCAACAGCCGCGCCACCGTCGTCGTCTTTCCCGTGCCCGGCCCGCCCGTCAACACCGTAAGAGATTGCGACAGAGCGATTTCAGCGGCCACCCGCTGCTCGGGATAGTCCGCGGCGGGGAACAGCCGGTCAAGGCCCGGCACCTCACCCGCCGGCGACGATTGCAGCAGGGCGAGCACGTCGTCGCACACCTGCTGTTCTTCGCGCCAGTACCGGTCGAGATACAGCGCATCACCGTGGAACCTCAACACCGGCGGCGTACCCGTCAGCGCACTCCCGCGCACCGCCGCCAGCCACGCATCCGCGTCCGGCCACGGCAACTCCGGCATCCCGACCTGCGAGGCCACCGATCGAAGGTCCACGCGCACCGACCCGCTGCGCAGCGCCCGCACCGCGAATGCGACAGCCAGAGCGACGGATTCGTCATCCTCGCCCGCCAGCGCGGTGAGCCGCCGCGCCACGTGCACGTCGGCGGGTTCGAACACCTCGGCGTCGGCGAACGCGATCATGAGTCGGCGGGCGCCCGCAACCGCACCATCCGGGTGGTCGAGCTCTCGTCGAGTTCGACCAGATCTGCATGCGAGCGCAGGAAGTCGCTGAACGACCGGTAACCGAGTGACCTCTCGTTGAACGACGGATCCATCCGCTTCATCTGGGCTTTGACCGCCGAGTTGTGCAGCCAGTCGGCGTCGTCCTTCTCCAAGCCGATCCGCAACGCCCGCATCAGCAGCGCCGTCGCGGCGTCCTCAGGGTCGGGTTCGGGTTCGTCGGCATCGGCTTTACGGCGACGGGTGCGCTTCTTGGGCGCGGCACCGGCTTCGGCGGGCGGCGTGTCGGGCTGGGGGACCGGGACACCGGGCAGCGCGTCGTAGGTGACGAACTCGTCGCACGCGGCCGCCAGCGACCGGCTCGACGCGCCGGCCACTCCGATCCCCACCACGTAGCGGCCGAGCCGTTTGCAGCGCTGCGCCAGCGCGATGTAGTCCGAATCGCCGCCGACGATGACCACGTGGGTCAGGTCGGGCAGCCGGAACATGTCCTCGACGGCGTCGACGGCCAGGCGGATGTCGGCGCCGTTCTTGCCGTAGGCGGCCGCCGGAAACAGCTGCACCAGGTCGACGGCACGAGCCACCAGTTGGCCCTGATACTTGGCGTTGACCTCGGAGGACCAGTCCGCATACGCGCGGGTGAGCACCAGTGTCCCGAAGGACGAGGCGAAGTCGATCACCGCGCCGATGTCGACGGTGGCGCGCTGCAACCGCTCGGCGAACGCGTCGGCGTCCTTGGTCTTGTCCCGGTGGTACGAGCTACGTCCGTTGACCTGGTCGTAGCGCGAAATGACGATGTTGTCGAAGTCGAGGTAGACCGCGACGCGTGTGGCTCCCGGATCCGTCACGCTGTCCAGTGTGGCCCATGGCCCCCGGGAATCAGGAAGCCAGCGGCAGTGTCAGGTGCGGATCGCAGATGTCCAGGACGCGGCGCACCGTCGGGTTGCTCACCAGCGTCCAGTCCACGTTGGCCCGTGCGCACCGCTCACTGATCGAGCACAGCACGGAGAAGCCCGCGGTGGACAGGAAGTCAACACCGGTCATGTCGAGGGTCAGATGGCGCGAGTTGGCGCCGCGACGCAGGACGTATTCGGACAGTTCGGCGGCGTTGGCCGCGTCGACGGATCCGGCGACGGTGATGCGGACCTCGAACGGGGCGAGCCATTCGGTGGAGAACTTCAGATGATCGATGGAAGGCATGGATTCAGCTCCGAAACTGCGCCACAAGCGGGCGCGAAAGAGGGGCGAAAGAAAGAAGGGGGCGGCGTCTGCAACGGGATTTCCTACCGCCCGATCTGTGCGACAGCCGCGGCTGGATGATCAACCTTTGCCAACCCTACGCGGTCGGCCCCCCGTCAACGCAACTTCCTGACCGACGACGTCACATTTCATGCGGCGGCGGTACCCGCATCGAGCAGGTCGGACAGTGCGGTGATCAGCGCGGCGGGCGGCCGCCAGCTGAACACCCCGGCCGGATGCCCGTCGACCACCGGCGTTCGTTCGCCGCACATTCCCCGAACGAACAGGTACAGCACGCCACCGAGGTGTTCGTCGGGGTCGTATCCCGGTTGCCGCCACCGCAGGAAGCGGTGCAGCACCACGCCGTACAGCAGCGCCTGCAGCGGATAGTCCGAGTGCAGCATCGCCTCGGTCATTCGCGGCCGGCCGTAGTCCGCCGCGGTGAGCGGGCGGTCGGGTTCGCCCAGCCAGTTCGTCTTGTAGTCCACGACCAGGTAGCGCCCCCCGACCCGCAGCACGGCGTCGAGCGATCCGGTCAGGTAGCCCTTGAGTGACTGCGCGCCCAGCGCCCGGTCGGTGAGCCGCTCGACGTAGGGTGCCAGCACGTCGTCGGCCGGCAGGTGCTGCGCGAGTAGCCGGCCGACGTCGGCAAGCGTGATCGACGGTGCCCGTCCGCGCACGTCGCCACCGGCTAGCGGGAACTCGAAGTCCATCTCCCGCAGGCGATCCCGCAAGCCGATCCGGCGCAGTGTCGCATCCGGCGCCAGCGGCCCGAGCGGGGTGTCGTGCATCGGCACCAGCGCGTCGGCCAGCGCGTCGGGGGCGACCTCGACCGGCCACCACACCGCATGCTCGCGGATCCGGTTCTCCAGTTCGGTCTCGAGGTCGGCGGCGAACGGGTCGGCGTGTTCGAGCACCACGTGCACCAGCGAGCCGAACTTCGCACCGGTCGGCAGGTCGGCCATCGGGGACGGGACGTCTGCGCCGGCGGTGGGGGTCTCCGAGACCGGGATGTCGGCGATCTCGTCGTCCAGTTCGGCGACCTCGGGTTCGCTGGTGACCCCGCCACCCACGGCGTCCTCGGCGGCGCGCAGCAGACCCGAGTACGACGTGCGTCGCCACGTGGTGTCGATACCGCGGTGGAAGTGACGCACCGCCAGTCCTGTCGGCTGCGGCTGCGGGCGCTGGCCGGCGGGGGCGGCGATGACGGACTCCTCGAGCACCGGCCCGCCCAGGTCCGCCCAGGCGCGCAGCGCGGCCATCGCGTCCGCATCGTCGAGTTTCGGCGGGTCGCAGCGGTCGGGCACCGTGGCCTCACCGGGCCTGCGGCCCCGCAGCAGCCGCGACAGCCCGCCGTTGGGTTCGTCCCACGACGGCGCCCACCACGCCACCACCTGCGACTGTGCGCGGGTCAGTGCGACGTAGGTCAAACGGACGTCGTCGCTGGCGGCCTCGCGCCGGCCGAGTCGCTCGACCTGTGGGTAATCCGGGCTGCGGTCGCCGCCGATGTGCAGGCACCGCTGCCGGCCGTCGTGGAACAGCACGACGTCGCGGGTCTGGATGTTGCGGTTGAACGCGAACGGCAGGTACACCACCGGATACTGCAGGCCCTTGCTCACCCACACCGTCATGATCTGCACGGCGGCCGCGTCGCTGTCGAGGCGGCGGTTGCGTTCGACGGCGCCGCTGCGTTCCTCGCGCTGGGTGCGCAGCCAGTCCCGCAGTGCCGGAAGGCCGAAATGCTCGCGGTGGGCGGTGTCGTGCAGCACCTGCGTCAGGTGCGCGAGGTCGGTCATGTGGCGTTCGCCGTCGTGCCAGGACAGCACCCGTCGGCCCATCCCGGTCAGGTTCGCCGCCTCGAAGACGGCCGCGACGCCGCGGTCGCGGGCATGGTCGGCCCACTCCCGCAGCCGGTCGGCGATCTCGTCGGTCAGCAAGTCACCCTGCGTGGCAAGGTCTTCGGCGGTGCGGCCGAAGAACATC
This sequence comes from Mycolicibacterium litorale, assembly GCF_010731695.1. NCBI lineage: Bacteria > Bacillati > Actinomycetota > Actinomycetes > Mycobacteriales > Mycobacteriaceae > Mycobacterium > Mycolicibacterium litorale. The sequence goes on along the minus strand of NZ_AP022586.1, from coordinate 3,408,773 downwards.
GTCGTCGCGGCGGCGCGCACCAGACCGGAGCGGTGCGGCTGGTCGAACGCCTCGAGCAGGCACAGCCAGTCGTCGCCGGCTGGGGAGTTGAACACGTCCGAGTCGCCGGTGTAGACCGCGGCGATCCCGGCGTCCGACAGGGCGTCGAAACAGGCCCGCGCGTCTTTGTGCGTCTCGACGATCACCGCGACGTCCTTGGCCTCGATCGGCTTGCCGCAGAACGTCGCTCCGCTGGACAACAGTTGGCCGATGTCGGTCGCCAGATCGCGGCTGATGTGCGGGCGCAGCTTGTCCATCGGGATGACGCGGTCGGGGCGGGTGCCGAAGGTCTCGCGGGTGACGACGCGCAGGCGGAACGGATCGTTGCGCGGCGCACCCTCGAGGCGGTGGCCCTGATGGTGGGCCTCGACCGGGCGGACCACGATCTCGGCGTCGCCGAGTTCGGCGTCGCGCAGCACCACCTGCAATCGGTCGACGAGTTCCCCGTCGCTGCGCCAGTTGGTGCCGAGCGTCCGGCGGTGTCCGGCGGTACTCGCGGCGTGCAGGTACGTGACGATGTCGCCGCCGCGGAACGCGTAGATCGCCTGCTTGGGGTCACCGATCAGGATCAGCGTCGAGCGTCCGGTGAACGCGCGGTCGATGACCTGCCACTGCACCGGGTCGGTGTCCTGGAACTCGTCGACCATCACGATCGACCAGCGCCGGTGCATGCGGGCGCGCGCCGCGGAGTGGTCGTCGGTCAGCGCGTTGGCCAGCCGTGACAGCAGATCGTCGTAGTGCAGGATGCCGAGCCTGCGTTTGCGTCGTTCGAGTTCGGTGCAGACCGCCTTGGCGAACTCGACGCGCACCGCGGCCTCGGTGTCCGGCGGCGGGTTCAGCGGGCGCAGTTCGGTTCCGGCGTTGCGGACGACCTCGCGGGCCAGTTCCAACGCCTGCCCGCGGGTGAGTGCCGGATCGTCGCGCTGCTGGCCGAAGTGGGCGAGGTACAGATCGTCGACGATCTCGGCGGTCAGGTCGTCGAGGCTCTCCACGAGCTGCACACCGGTGTCCGTGTCGCCGGCCACCCCAAGTGATTTGAGGACCAGCTGGCAGAACTGGTGGGTGGTCGCGATCGTGGCGGCGTCGAAACCGGCCAGTGCGTCCCTGAGCCGCTGCCTGCGGACGTGACGCTCGTCCTCGGAGCCGTCGATCAGGTAGGCGATCAGTTGATTGTCGCCGACCGTCGACGGGTCGTCGAACGCCACCAATGCGTCGAGCATCTGGCAGCGCACCCGCTCGCGCAGTTCCTGGCTGGCCGCGCGGCCGAAGGTGACCAGGAGCATCTGGTCGAGCGTCGCGACGCCCTCGGCGATGTAGCGCGTCACCAGACCCGCGAGCGCGAACGTCTTGCCGGTGCCCGCGCTGGCCTCGAGCACGGTCGTGGTCCGCGGGGCAGGCAGCGGACCGAGCAGATCGAAATCCAGCGAGGAGCGGAGCGGATCGCGCATCTGCCCCCGCATCAGTCGGGGTCCTTCTCGGCGGCGAGCATGGGCAGCCACAGACGCGCCGCGTACGCGCCGAGGCGGGTGTTCTCACCCTCGCACTCCTCGCCGGGTCGGACGGGCGCCAGCAGCACCTCGACCGACGAGCGCACACCCCACACGTGGGCGTGCGCGGGCTGTTCGTTCTCGCCGGGGAACTTGCCGGTGTTCCACTTGAACCGGGCCTCGCGCATCGGTTCACCGCGGTGGTGGCGCGCCTCGGCCCACGCGTAGGAGGTCTTGGGCGGCAAGGGGATCGGCTCGCGGCGGCCGGCGTCGTACATGCTCACCAGGTCCCGCAGCACGCCGACCGCGTCGGCCGGCGCACCGAGCATCCGCTCCCGCGTACCGCCCCGCCTGCCGCGGCCGATGCACACCGCCGCCCAGTTCGGGCTCGGACGCGCAGCGGTCAACGCCGCCAGCTGAATCCACGACGCGAGCAGGTGGCGCCCGTCGAGTTTGGAGTAGGTCACGGTGACCGTCCGGTCGCCGTACACCTTCGGGACGGTCCCGGTGACGCGCCGGCTGTTGCCGACGTGGACGTCGACGTCGTACGCCTGTGGCGGCTGGGCGCGGTGCCGGTGCGCGGCGGTGGCCAGTGCGGCCGCCTGGTCGCGCAGTTCCTGGGCCTTGCGCCAGCCGAGCCGGCCGGGCGGCAGTGAGCCCCGCCGCCACTCCGCCTGCTGGGCCTGTTCGGGGTTCAGCCCGCGCAGCATGTCGTCGAGCATGCGTTCGCCGATCTGCCATTCGGCCAGCGCGTCGATCTCCACCGGCATGGCGTCCTCGACGGCGTCGACGTCCCACGGGAGCGTGAAGTCCAGCGCGCGAAAGAACCCCTTGACGGGATCCTTGAAGAACGCGATCAGGTCGTCGAGCGCGACGTCGTCCTGCGGGGGTGGGGGCAGCGGGCGGGCGAGCAGTCCTGGCCGCTCGGCGCGGTCACCGGCCGCCACGGTCGCGGCGGTGAGCGCCGTGGAATCGAAGGTGAACGGTTCGTCCGGCACGCCGAGTGCGCCGGGGGTGACGTTGCGGATGTCGAAGGGCTGCAACGGGTGCTCGACGACGATGCGATCGCGGACCGGCGCCTCGGTGGTGACATCGAGCGCGTCGAGCAGTTCGACGAGCGGCACCGCGGGCGGTCTGCGATGGCCCGAGTACTCGTTGGCGCCGGTGTAGGTGACGACGAGTTTCTCCGTCGCCGCCCCGATCGCGTCGAGCAGAAGCTGACGGTCCTCGGAGCGGATGTCGCGTTCCCCGGTCATCGGATCGCGGGCCAGCGCGTCGTCACCGTCGACCACGCCGAGTCGGGGGAACACCCCGTCGTCGAGACCCACCAGGCAGACCACGCGGTGCGGGACCGACCGCATCGGCACCATGGTGCACACGGTCAGCGTGCCGGTGCGGAAGTTCGCGCGGGTGGGCCGCCCGGCGAGGTGGCGGCCGAGCAGCGCCTTGACGTCGGCCAGCCGCAGGAGCGTGCCCTGTCGCGGGCCGGCCTGGATCAGCACGTCGGCGAATTCCCGTTCCAGCTGGCTGGTTTGCCAGGTGTCGTCGTCGTGGACGGCGGTGAGCTGTTCGATACCGGTGCGCAATGCGTCCAGCCACTCGTTGAGCGGCCGTGTGCCGCTGAGGTTTTCGACGCAGGTCTGCAGCCGGTCGACGTAGTCGGCGAGCCGGCCGGCGAGTTCGACGCGGTCGCTGCTGACGTCGTCCAGCGGCAGCGTGGTGTCGAGCCAGGCATGCGAGTCGTCGGACATCGCGACACCGGCGAGCACCCGGTCGAGGCCGAACCGCCAGGTGTTCTGCACGAAGTCGACGCCGTACGGGTGGCGGTGTTCGCGGTCGAAGCCCCACCGGATGTTGGCCTCGCGCACCCAATCACCGATCGCGTCCAGGTCGTCGTCGGTGAACGCGAACCGGGCGCGGATCGACGGCGCCTCGGCGAGATTGAGCACCTCGGTCGCGGTGGCGCGGCCGCCGGCAAGGTCGAGCAGTTGGGCGGCGACGCCGAGCAACGGGTTGGTCTGGGTGAGCGCCCGGTCGGCGAGTTTGACGCGCAGCCTGTGCGCCGGATGCGCGCCGTGCACCACGTCGCCGAGGCCGAAGCCCGCGACGATCAGCGGCGCGTAGTGCTCGATGTCCGGGCACATGACAAGGATGTCGCGGGGTTCCAGCGTCGGATCGTCGGCAAGCAGGCCGAGCAGCACCTCACGCAGGACGTCGATCTGGCGGGCGGCGCCGTGGCAGCTGTGCACCTGCACGGACCGGTCGTCGGGCTGCAGGCGCCTGCCCCCGGGGCGGACCGCGTTGGCGGCGATGTCGGACTGCAGCCAGCCCAGCAGGGTGTCGGGATGGTCGACGCCGCCGACATGTTCGTCGGTCCGCGGGGGCGCGGGAAGGCTGCGCTGCAGTTCGCGCAGATCGCGGCCGAGGGTGGCGAGCAGCGGATGGCCCACCTCGCGGTGGGTGGTGTCGTCGCGGCGGCGGACGGGTCCGCGGTGGGGCTGCAGTGACGTCCACAGGTCGTCGCTGGGATGCGGCAGCCACAGATGCAGATCATGGTGGGTGGCCAGCGCGTCGAGCAGTTCGACTTCGGTGGCGGGCAGACGGGTGTGGCCGAACAGCGACAGGCGTTCGGGCAGCTCGCTGGGCGACTCCCGCAGGCGCGCAACGATTTCGGCGTGCCGGATGTGCGGCGGGTCGGCCGGTACGCGGGCGGCCAGGGCCCGCCAGAGGTGGGGTTGCCAGTGCAGGTCGTCGTCGAGGTCGGTGGTGGTGCCGGCGAGCCAGTCGACGAGAAGGTGCGGGCGTTGCCGGGCGTAGGAGCTGAACAGCCCGGCGATGCGGCGGGCGACGGCGTAGCGACGGCTCTGCCGGAGCTCCCTCTCTTCACCGTGTTCGAAGTGGCCGAGGTGGGTGGCCAGTGTGGTGCACCATGGCTGCTCGAGACTCTCGTCGATGACCTCGAGCAGCGGCCACACGAGTGCGTCGGGCGCCCATGGATCGTCGTCCTGTGGTCCGCGTGATCCCCCCATGACCTGGGCGATCAGCGAGCGGGGGTTGCGGAAGGTGATGCCCGCGCAGACGCCGTCGTCACCCGAGCCGCGCCCGAGGACGTGGGACAGGCGCTGGCTCAGCCACCGTTCGACGCCCTTGGCCGGGACGATGACGAGTTCTTCGGCGAACGGGTCTGCCAGGGGAGTGGACAGCAGGGCGCCGAGTCCGTCGGCCAGGAGGTCGGTGCGCTCCGCCCGGTGCAGATGGAATGGCATCGACGCAAACGATAGAGCGCGGGTCCGACTAATCGCGCGGAAGGCGGGCATCCTCCGGTCATGGCCACACGATTGACCGAACGTTTCGACCAGGCGCTCGCCTACACGTCCGCACTGCACCGCACCCAGCTGCGTAAAGGTGGGGATGTGCCCTATGTCGGGCATCTGCTGTCGGTGGCGGGGCTGGTGATCGAGGCCGGCGGCAGCGAGACGGAGGCGATCGCCGGGCTGCTGCACGATGCGGCCGAGGATCAGGGCGGGGAGTCGACGCTCGACGAGATCCGGACGAGGTTCGGGTCGGAGGTCGCCGACATCGTCGAGGAGTGCAGCGACACGATGGTGACGCCGAAGCCGCCGTGGCGTCAGCGCAAAGAGGACTACATCGCGGAGGTGGGCAAGGCGTCGGACAGTGCGGTGCTGGTGTCGATGGCCGACAAGCTCGACAACGCGCGGGCTCTGCTGCGGGATCTGCGCCGGATCGGGCCGTCGCTGTGGGAGCGGTTCAGCACCGCCGATCCGCAGGACCATCTCTGGTACTACCAGCAGCTTCTCGAGATCTATCGCCGCCGCAGTTCGAGCTGGCTGGTCGATGAGTTGGCGCGGGTGCTCCAGGATCTCGGGGAGGAGATCGGTCCGCCGGTCGCCGCGACGGTCTGAGTGGTTCGCGTGAGCGCGCGCCTAGACGTGGACCGGTAACCGCCCCGCCAGCAGCGAGGGCCGGCACATCAACGCCACGACCACCACCGCCAGCGCCGCCACCACGAACGACACGTACACGTTGACCGCGTCGGCCGCTCCGCCGAGCGCCGCCGCCGCAATCGGCCGCGACCCCAGGAACCCGACCAGCCACAGCGCCATGATGCGGCCGCGCAACTCCTCCGGCGCGCGCTCCTGCACCACGGTGCTCAGCCCCGTCATCGCCCAGCCGAAGCCACAGCCCGCGAGCCCGAATCCGGCCAGCGCCACCGGCGTCACCGTCCCGACCGCCAGCACCGCGCACCCGGCGCCCAGCAGCCACAGCCCGATCGACGACACCCATCCCGCCGCGATCCTGCCCCGCAGCAGGGCCAGCACCACCATGCTCAGCGCGGCGCCGATCCCGAACACCGCCGAGAGCAGACCCACCAGCCGGGTGTCACCGCCGAGCGCATCGGCCATCGACGGCGTCAACGTGATCGAGGGGTCCGCGGCGAACCCGACCGTCGTCACCGCCAGCAGCGCCAGGAACAGCGGCTTGTCGCGCCATACGTACTTCAGCGCCGCGCGCACCCGGTAGTCGGCGCCGTCGCGGTGCGGCCGCGGCGCGGGGAAGCGCACCACCAGCAGGAACACCGCGAAGATCAGATGCAGCCCCGCGCTGACCGCGAAGCCCTCGGCATATCCGAGATGCGCGGCCAGATACGCGCCGATCACCGGACCGATCATCCGGCCGATGGTCATCGGAATGCTGTTGAGCGCCATGGCCGTCGACAGCTCGCCGTCGCGGATGAGGTTCGGCACGATCGACTGCATCGCCGGGCCGCCCACCACGAACCCGATGCCGACCAGCAGCGTGCCGAGCAGCACGGCCATCGCGGCCTGGCGCTCGGAGATCGCCAACCATCCGGCCACCAGGCCGGACCCGGCCAGACACAGCACGCGGCCGAGCAGGATCTGACGCGCCGGGTTGCCCGTGTCGGCCCACTTGCCGCTCGTCGGACTGAGGATGAGCTGCGGTCCGAACTGCACGACGCCGACCAGGCCGACCATCAGCGCCGAGCCCGTCGCCTCGTACATGACGATCGCCGCGACGATGCCGTGTGTCCACACCGCGACGACCGAGAAGATCTTGCCCCAGAACAGCGCGCCGAACACCGGGTCGAACATCAGCCCGAGCGCGCCGCGCGCCTGCGGCGGCGCCGTGGTCTGTGCGGTCATGCCCGCACTCCGCGTTCGAAGTCCGTGACGAGCCGGCCGAGCAGATCGACCAGGGCGTCGACATCGGTGTCGGGCCAGTCGGAGACCACGCCGGCGACGATCTCGCGGCGCCGGCCGGTCACGGCGGCGAGCGCCTTGCGGCCGGCCTCGGTCAGCATCAGCACGCAGCGGCGCTGATCGTCGGGGGCGAGGCTCTTGGTCAACAGCCCGGCGGCGACGACGGCTCCGACAGTGCGGCTGGCGGTGGAATGCTCGACGGCCATGTAGTCGGCGACATCGCCGATGGATGCCCCGCGGTCGCTCTTCTCACACTGCTCGACCGCGCGCAGGACCCGCAGGGTCGACACGGTCGTCACGGGGTCGACGCTGTCGAGCAGTCGCCGCCGCCATTCGGGCCGCTGCCGGATGATGTGGATCCGGGTCAGCAGCTCGTCGAGATGGTCGTAGCGAGGGGTCGGCACAGTTATATGCATAGCACATGCATATAACTGATGACCAAATGCGAACCGGCGCATAAGCGGGCCTCGTTGGTGGTACTCCGCGCACGTGGCAACGTCGTCAGGGTTGATCGCCGTCGGTAGCGGTCCGGCGGGCCTGAGCGCGGCCGCGGCGTTCCGCGCGCGGCATCCGGAGCTGCGCGTGCAGATCCTCACCGCCGACCCGGCGATGCCTTACGCCAAGCCGCCGCTGAGCAAGGAGTTCCTATGCGGCCGCGACCACCACGTCGACCTCCACACGCCGGACTGGTTCGACCGCCGGCGCCTCGAACTCGTCCGCGGCATCACCGTCGACCATGTCGACCTCGACGCCCGGGAGGTCATCACGCGCGGCGGCCGCCGCTACCCGTACTGGAACCTCGTGCTGGCGCCCGGCGCGATCCCCGTCCCGCTCGACGTGCCCGGCGCCGAGAATGCCCTGCAACTACGCTCCCTCGCCGATGCCGTCACCATCCGCATGGCCGCACTGCAGGCCCGCTCCGCGGTCGTGATCGGTGGTGGGCTGATCGGCTGCGAGGCGGCGGCGTGCCTGGCCGGCAGTGGCATCGCCACGACCATGGTTGCCGGCGAACCGGTGCCGCTGCAGCGGCGGTTCGGCCTCGACGCCGGTGAGCGCATCGCGAAGCTGTTGTCGGACTGCGGGGTTCGCTTCATCGGTCCGGCGCGCGTGGTCGAGGTGCGGGACGACGGTGTGACGCTCGACGACGGCGGCTGCCTCGACGGCGACCTCGTGGTCGCCGCCACCGGGGTGCGCCCGGACGCGCGGTTGGCCGAGTCGGCGGATATCCGCACCGAAGGCGGACGGATCGTCGTGGACGCGCACATGCACACCTCGGCGCCCAACGTCTTCGCCGCCGGTGACGTCGCGCTGGCTCACAACATCGCCGCGGGCAGGCGGATCCCGACCGAGCACTGGCGCGACGCCGCCGACCAGGGTGAGATCGCCGGCGCGTCCGCGGCGGGATATCCGACCGCGTGGGGAAAGGTGCCCGGCTTCCACTGCGCCATCGGCGAGGCGCGGCTCAAATACCGCGGCTGGGGCATCGGCTACGAGCACACCCGCCTCGTCGACCACCGCGACGGGTTCACGATCTGGTACGAGGCGAGCGGCGAGGTGGTCGGCGTGCTCAGCCTCAACGCCGACGACGACTACCGGCTGGCAGCCGAGCTGGTCGGCACCCACGTGCCGGTCAGCGACTGAGCCGGCCGTACGCCGACCTCAGAGCCAATCGCGGCGTTTGAACATCACGTAGAGAATCGCGACCAGCAGCACGATGATCACCGAGCTGGTGACGAAGCCGGCGACGGTCTCGATGCCGGGATAGATGACGTTCTGCCCGTAGAACCCGGTGATCGCCGTCGGCACCGCGATGATCGCCGCCCACCCGGTGAGCTTCTTCATCACCATGTTGAGCCGCGCGTCCTGCAGGGACAGGTTCGTCTCGAACACGGTCGTGATCATGTCGCGCAGCGATTCGGTCCACTCCGAGGCGCGCAGCACGTGGTCGTAGAGGTCGGCATACCGCGGGTCGAGTTCGGGGGAGATCTTCGCGTCGATGCGGCGGTGCTGGATGGAGTTGACCACCTCACGCATCGGCAGCACCACCCGCCGCAGGTGCACGAGGTCCTTGCGCAGCTGAAACGTCTTGCGTTGCAACCCGTTGCGCGGCAGCGACTCGGCGAACAGTGCGTCCTCGATGTCCTCGATCGCGTCGTCGAGGTACTGGACCGCGACGAAGTGGCTGTCGACCACCGTGTCGAGCAGTGCGTGCACCAGGGCGCCGACACCGAACTGCTGGCCGCCGAGATCGTCGAACCGCTGGGACACCGCGTCGATGTCGAAGTCCGGCGACAACCGCACGGTGATCAGACCCTGCGGCAGCACGAACCCGGAGATCCGGTGGACCACCAGCGTTGAGTCGGTGTCGGATTCCGGCTCGTGGGTCTCGACGCTGTAGACGGTGAAGAAGGTGTGCGTCGGGTAGACGGTGGCCTTGGTGCGCTCCGATTCGGCGACCGCGTCCTCCACCGCCCACTCGTTGAGGCCGAGTTCGTGGGCGAGGTCCTTGAGAATCGCGTGATCGGAGGCGTAGACGTCGGCCCACACGAGCGTGCCCGGCTCGGCGAGACAATCCGAGATCTCCGAGAACACGAAATCGTCCTGGGGTTCACCGTTGCGCCATACGCGGCCGCGGACGTCACTCACCGGGACATCCTGTCAGGCCAACCTGCTGTGACGTAGATCACCGCAGGCGTAGCCTGGGTGCATCTCGCGAGGAAAAGAGGATGCCATGAAGGGCGCCTATCACGATCCCGTGGATCACTCCCGTACCTACCAGCCCCGTGCCGGCGAATCGTTCATCGACACTCTCTGGTTTCCCGGTCTGCTGCTGATCGCGCTCGGCGTCGTCGGGCTGGCGGCCATCGTGGCGGCCGCGGCGTACGGCGAGAGCCGCCTGGTGCTGCCGCTGGCGATCGTCACCGGTGCGGTCGTCACCGCCGGCGGCGGCCTGATCGCCCTGGAGCACCGGCGGGTGCTGCGCATCGAGCGGCTGTGGCAGACGGAACATTCGGACACCACACACCGTCACGCCGTCTGACGGAACGGGCCGGATTCGCTCCCCGAGCCGAAACGGTCCTTCCGAATTACAGTAATTCGCACCCCGCGGCGAGAGCTCGACTCATCAGGATTTGAACCCTCTCGCGACGTCCTCGCGGGCTGGGACACTGCCGTCCGCCCATAAGCGCGTTTAGGTCGTGTCCCAGGAGGCTGCGTGTTCCAACCGTCCAACCTGTCACCGGGGATCGGCTTCGCGCTGATGCTGGGGCTGGGCGCCGTCATGTTCGTCGTCGCGTTCGCGGTCCGGTCGATGGTGAAGAACACCCACGACTTCGTGATCGCCGACCGCCGCATCGGGTTCGGCTTCGGTGTCGGCTCGGTCATCGCGGTGTGGACGTGGTCGATGGCCGTGATGATGTCGTCCGCGCAGGCCTTCACCTTCGGCACGTCCGGGCTGATCTGGTTCGTCGTCCCCAACGGTCTCGCCGTGATGGTGATGGTGCCGTTCGCGCTGCGTCTGCGCCGCCAGATGCCCGCCGGCTACACGATCGTCGAGTTCATCCGCGCGCGCTTCCAGAACAAGCCGGCCACCACCGTCATGCTCGTCGCGATGCTGCTGGGCCTGCTCGCCGAGATCTTCATCAACCTCTTCGGCGTGGTGCTCGTGATGGGGGTGGTGTTCGAACTCAACCCGACCGTCGTGCTGATCGTCACGCTCGCCACCGTGACGGTCTACTCGTACTTCGGCGGGCTGTGGACCTCGGCGATCACCGCCACGTTCAACACCCTGCTCATCACCGTGCCCGCCGCACTCGTCGTGCTCTACGTGCTGCACAAGGTCGGCGGGCCGGAGCTCGTCTTCCAGAAGGTCGACGCGGCAGGGCCCAACACGCTCAACGCATTCGACAGTTCGGCGGCCGCGGCGTTCGGCATCTCGCTGGCGCTGGGCCTGCTCGCGTCGACGATGGCCGACCAGACGTTCTGGCAGAAGGCGTGGGCGCTCAAGCCGGCCTCCATGGGCCGCACGTTCGTCTGGGCGGGCATGTGGTTCTACCCGATCCCGATCGTGCTGGGCCTGCTCGGCCTGGTGGGCCTCGCCTTCGACGTGAACCCCGCCGACCTCGGCGACGCCGGGCCGGGCGGCATCGGCCCCTACGTGGTCAGCCATCTCGGCCTGCCGATCGTGCTCGTCGCGCTCTACGTGCTGATCATCCTCAACGCCTGCTACTCGTCGATCGACGGCGCGTTCTCGGCGCTGTCCTCGGTGGTCGCCGTCGACGTCCTCAAGCGTGCGAAGCCCGATATCGCGCCGAAGTCGTTGTTCCGCTACACCAAAGCGTCGATCCTGGTGGCCGGCGTGATCGGCGGTGTCGTGGTCAGCTCCGGCATCGACTACGTCCAGCTGGTCAACACCGTGTTCTTCCTCAAGGCCGCGTTGATCATCCCGCTCGGCCTGGCCATCTTCTGGAAACGCATGACCTCGACGGCATTCGTCGCCAGCCTGGTGCTGGCCATCGCGATCGGCTACCCGGTCCGCGAAACCGTCGGTGAACTACAGGGAATCATCACCTTGGAGGCGATCTCACTCGTGGCTGCCGTCGGTATCAGCCTATTGTCCAAACAGTCCTTCGACTTCGCGACGCTGCGCAACCGCGGCGACGCGCTGACCGGCGACCGCGGCGCCGCCGAGCCGGTCGTGGCCGCCGACCCGGATCCGGTCCGATGATCGCGTTCTGGCTCGCCCTCGTCGTGGGCGTGGTGATCGCCGTCGTGTACTTCGCGCTCGGCGTGCAGGCGTTCCTGCGGGTGCGCAAGGAGGTGCTCGCGCTCGCCGCCGCCGGGGAGACAACCGAATTGGACGTCACGGCCCTCGACAACCAGGAGGCCGACACCTTCACCTGGAAGGCGCTGGGCGCAGTGGTAGCGTCGACGACCGTCATCGTCCTCTTGGGCGTGAACTCCCTGTTCTGGTACGTCCCCGCCGTCCTCGCCATCGGCTCAGCGGTCGCGGTGATCGCCGCCTTCCTCATCGACCGCAGGAGCACCACATGAGCAAGAAGAAGATGCACCTGCTGGGCTTCGTCCAGCACGGCGTCATGAACCACGCGTCGACGATGTGGGCGCATCCGCGGGACAAGATCGGCTACCACTGGTCGCGTCCGGAGTACTGGCGCGACCTCGGCCGCATCATGGAACGCGGTCTGTTCGACGCGATGTTCATCGCCGACGAACTCGCCCCGTACACCACCTACAAGGGCAATTCGGACCCGGTGGTGAAGTTCGCCGGTCAATGTCCGGTGCACGAACCCGCCAGTGTGGTGCCGATCGTGGGCGCCTTCACCAAGAACCTCGGCATCGGCATCACGCTGTCGACATCCTTTGTGCCGCCGTACATGATGGCCCGCCAGCTCTCGACGCTGGACCACCTCACCGGTGGCCGCGTCGGCTGGAACATCGTCACGTCGTACTCCAAGAGCGAGTTCCAGGCGATGGGCAAGGAGAACCTGACCCCGCGCGACAAGCGCTACGAGGTGGTCGAGGAGTACATGCAGCTGCTCTATGAGCTGTGGGATTCCTGGGACGACGACGCCATCGTCTACGACCGGGATAACGGTGTCTTCGCCGACCCGGCGAAGGTGCGCGAGGTGGACTTCCAGGGTGAGTTCTTCCGTTCCAAGGGAAGGCATTTCGTCGCCCCGTCGCCGCAGAAGCGGCCGGTGCTGTGGCAGGCCGGGTCCTCGGACCAGGGTCGCGAGTTCGCCGCCAAGCACGCCGAATCCGTGTTCGGCATCTTCCCCACGCCCAAGAGCATGCGCGCCTACGCCGACGACATCCGCACCCGCGCCGACGACAACGGCCGCGACCCGGAGTCGGTGAAGCTGATCTACGGGCTGCAGACGATCATCGACCGCGACAAGGGCCGCGCCAACGACCGCTACGCGGAGTTCGTCGAGAAGGTGCAGATCGAGAGTGCGCTCGGAATCCTGTCCGGCCACACAGGCTTCGACTTCTCCACGCTCGGACTCGACGACAACGTGGTGGACGCCGACGTGCAGGGCATCCGCGGGCTGTTCGACGCCATCCTCGAGGCCAAGGACGGCGCCCCGGTGACGGTGCGGGAGGCCGCGCAGATCTACGGTGTCTCGATGGGCGCGCCGGTCGCGGTCGGCACGCCGGCCGACGTCGCCGACCAGATGGAGCAGTACATCGACGAGGGTGGCTGCAACGGCTTCATGATGCTGGCCACCGACACCCCGGGCTGCTTCAACGACATGACCGAACTGCTGGTGCCCGAGTTGCAGCGGCGCGGCCGGTTCCGCACCCGGTATCCCGGGACGACACTGCGCGAGAGCCTGCAGGAGTACTGAGACTGGCGATTTCGGTGTAGTTGGTTGCGCTGAGCGCTAGCAACCACACCGAAATCACCGGCGGCCGAGCAACCCGTGCTCGAGCGCGTACAGGCTCGCCGCGACACGGTTCGACACCCCGATCTTGGCGTACGTCCGCTCGACGTGATTGCGTGCGGTCTTCTCGCTGATCACCAACGTCGCCGCGATCTCGCGGTTCGACGCGCCCAGCGCCACCAGGCGCAGCACCTCCGCCTCGCGCGGGGTCAGCCCGCCCGGGTGGGACACCGGCCGCGCCGACTGGCCCGCGGCGTGCAGCACCGCTTCCGCCGCACCAGGATCCAGTCCGCCGTCCCGTACCCGCTCACGCACCCGCCGCGCCGCATCACCGGCCGCCATCGCCGCCCGATACGGCCTCGGCTCACACGCCGCGTGATAACTCACCGCCGCCGCGAGCACACGGTCGGGCATCGTCAGCTCCCGCGCGGCGAGCCCTCGCGGATATCCCGTGCCGTCCAACCGCTCGTGATGATTCGCCGCCACCGACGCCACCCGCGCGAGCCCCGGCACCTGCCGCAGAATCCGCTCCGTCAGATACGGATGCAGGCGCACCCGTTCGAACTCCGCCATGCTCAGCGCGCCCGGCTTCGACCAGACCTGGTTCGACACCCCGATACGGCCGATGTCGTGCACGTGGCCGGCCCGCCGCGTCAGTGCCACCGCATCCGCGTCGAGGCCGGCCACCATCGCCGCATCGGCGGCCAACGCGGCCACCGCCCTCGAATGTCCGGCGGTGAAGGGACATTTGAGGTCGACGAAGTCGCCGAGCGCGACCAGCAGGGCGTCCAAGCCGGCGGCGTCGAGCCGTGTCTTGCGGTCCGGCGCCTGCCGCAGCGCCGTCGTCCACGCATCTCCGGTCATCGGCACCGCCAGCACGGGTTCCGGGTCGGCGACGAACGCATCGACGACCGCCGGATCGAACTGCCCCCCGCGCCGGCTGCGCGCCATCGCGACCGCGCCCTCGACCCCGTAGCCGCGGTGATGCACCTCGACCAGGTCGGCGAACTGCGCCACCCGCATCTCGACCGGGATCGCCTCTCCGGCAACGCCCGCAGGCAGCCCGCCGCCGTCGAACCGCTCGAAGGTGAATCCGAGCACCCGCTGCACGTCACCGTCGAGACCGATCCGCTCGGCGAGCAGCGCAGCCGACGTGCAGTGCGAATGGATGAGCCGCGAGATGTGGCCGCGCGCATCGGCGTACAGCGCCGTCACGGTACGCAACCGCTGGAGCAGCGGTGCGCCGTGGCGGACATTGGCCAGCAGGAACCGCTGGTACGGCAGTCCCGACCAGTCGACGAGATACGACGCGCGGCGCACCGCGATGTCGTCGCCGAACCACCGCGCGTACTCGTGCGAGTCGGCGTGACAGCCGATCCACATGACCAACGTCGTGTAATAGGCACAGTCACGCTGAGCGGTGCTGAGCCCCAGCCGGTCGGCGAGCCGCGTCGCGATGAGCGCCGACCGCAGCATGTGCTCGGCCGGCTGGCCGAGCCCGAGGTCGATCGCCACCGACAGCGCCGCGAGGACTTCCGCACGCGTCGGAAGCCCCGCGGCCTGCGGGCGACTGGTCACGAGCCGATTGTGCGCCGTCGTCAGTCATCAGGTCAGCGAAAGCCGGTCGGCGTCCTGATGCCGGCTTGCGTCGAACGGGTCGAACAGGCCCTGGCCGACCACGCAGATGCCACGCTGCGGCAGCCGGAAGTCGGCCAGCCGGGCCTGGCGGGGCAGCGGACCCGTCGGCCCGAGGTCCGCACCGCGCACGGTCGCCGCCGAGTCGGCGACCAGCCACACTCGTTTCGGCCCGATGCGGAACTTCTGGCCGTTGGACGCGGTGCCCGTGAGCCGGATGCTGCCAGCACCGAGGACGGGGCCGACGGTTCGGCCGAGCACCGCGAGCGCGATGCGATTCGTCCACATCCACGCGGGTAGTCGGGTGCCGACCGCGGTGAGCGCGCGCGTCGCGGCGGTGGCCGCGATGTCGACCTGCCACCGGAGTACGCCAGGGATCGCGATGGTCAGCGTCCACGGCGTCGTCCACGTCGCGGTGATCTCGCAGACGACCGGGTCCACCTCGGTGGCGGAGCTGAAATAGCGCGAACAGCTCTGCGCGCCGGGCGTGGTCGCGTAGAACGTCCACACGCCGTCGGGTGTGCGGTGCCACACGGACAGGTAGGCGGGGGAGAACGATGTCGCGGGGAAGTCGCGGAATGCGAGGTAGTGGCCGCTGGTGAAGGGCAGCCCCATCACGCCGAAGCCGACGACACGTTCGTCGTCGCCGCCGGGAAGGGTTTGCGTCGCGGTCGCCTCGGCGGCCGCCTGGGGAGTGGGTTGGGTGTTCATGCCCTCGATGCTGCGGCGCAACCGGCGCCCGCGGCATGGGGCATTCGCCTCAAACCGCGGCGGCCGGGCGGAATCCGGCGAGCAGCGAGTGCA
Source organism: Mycolicibacterium litorale (assembly GCF_010731695.1). Lineage (NCBI taxonomy): Bacteria > Bacillati > Actinomycetota > Actinomycetes > Mycobacteriales > Mycobacteriaceae > Mycobacterium > Mycolicibacterium litorale. Next base: position 3,393,164 of record NZ_AP022586.1, on the reverse strand, counting down.
CGCCGAGGCGCCACCGTCGCTCGACCGACCGTGCCGTGGTGCCCAGCCAGCACCCGGCCTCCTGCACAGCCAGACCCTTGGCCAGCGCGAGCAGCACGTGTGCGATGTCCACCGCATCGCCGGCCAGCACGCCCTCGTCGAGGCACCGCTGGATGCGGTCGAGGAAGATGTCGCGCACGGCCTCGCCGGCCGCCAGTTCCTCGGGGCCCGGGTCGAAGTCGGCGAACGGCCGGGAGAACATCACCTGCGCGAGTCTGGGGGAGTCCAGGCAGAAGCGGCGGAACACCGGCACGAGCGCCTCGATGTCGGCGACCGGATCGTCGGTCACCGGCACCGCGGACAGGTCGTTGCCCAGCAGCCGGAACCCCTCGAAGAAGATCGCTCGAATCAGCCCGGCCTTGTCGTCGAACAACTCGTAGACGGCGGGCACCGATGTCCCGGCCCGCTCGGCGACCCGCCGCGTGGTGAGCCGTGCGACGCCCTCCTCGTTGAGCGTCGCGACGGCCACCGCCAGCAGCCGGTCCCGTAGTTCAGGGGTGCGCTGTTTGGCCCTGGGCATCGCCGCTCAGCCGCCGAACTCCGCTGCCAGCCCGTCGATTCCGGCGCGAATCGCCTGCAGCGCGTGGTCGCGGGCCTTGAGCTTGCTCGCCACATGCGCGTTCAGGTGCAGCGTGGCCGCGGCCTCGGTCGCGACCTCCTGCGCGCGGGTGAGCACCGCGTCCTGCTCCACCACCTCGTCGAGCCAGCCGCCGGCGATCGCTGCGTCACCGGTGAACGTGGTGGCCATCGAGACGCCACGGTGGAACGCCGCCGGCGTCAACCGCATCCGCATCAGTTCGATCGCCGAGATGGGCAGCACCATGCCGATCGCGACCTCGTTGGCCTGGCACCGCGTGCGCGGGGACCCGATCCGCACGTCGCCGGAGAGCAGCAGGAACGAGCCCATCGCGATCGCCGGCCCGGTCGCGGCCATGATGATCGGCTTCGGGAAGGTCAGGCAGCGCACGGCGAGCTCGAACCCGCCGGTGAGCATGTCCAGTGAGGCCTGCGCGTCACCGGAGGCGAACACCGCCAGGTCGAAGCCGCCGCTGAACAGCTTCTGATTACCCGCCAGCACAACGGCCTTCGAGTCGTCTTTCTCGGCGCGGTCGAAGGCCTCGTTGAGGTTGGCCTGCATGGCCGGCGACAGGACGTTGGCCTTGCCATCGTCCATCGTGATGGTCGCGACCGACTCGGTCAGGTCGTAGCTCACCGTGCTGCTCATCAACTCTCCTATGAGTGGACATCAAGTGCGAGCGATGTTACGTAACGCCGTTACGAATGCCAAGACCGCATGGCCAGATCTCGTCGCATCATGGCGATCTAGCCACTCGTGGCCGTTCTGGGAGATCCGGCACAGTCGTCGGTATGACGCTTCCCCAAGAGGTCCGCCTGTCCGAGTGGAACCTTCCGGACACCGAGGTGTGTTCGGCCGCAGTGCGATTGGTGCTCGACGTCTCGCTGCCGGTCATCGCCAACCACACCGTCCGCAGCTACCTGTTCGCCCGCGAACTCGCGGCCGCCAGGGGAGTGCGCGACTACGACGATGAGGTCGTGTTCCTCACCTGCATCCTGCACGATCTGGGCGTCACCGCCCTCGGCGGCGGCGATCAGCGGTTCGAGGTCGACGGCGCCGACGCCGCGGTGCGGTTCCTGCGCGAACACGACGTCGCGGAGGATCGCGCCCGCACGGTGTGGGAAGGGATCGCACTGCACACCAGCCTCGGGCTCGTGCACCGGTTCGGCACGGAGCAGGCGGTGTCGTTCTCCGGCATCTCGCTCGACATCGACGGTGCCGAGAAGGAGTCACTGCCGGCCGGCTTCGTCGAGCGCGTCCATGCCGCGTGGCCGCGTCAGGATCTCGGCTTCGCGATCGCCGACCTCATCGCGGGCGGAATCGCCGCCAACCCGCTGAAGGCCCCGCCGTTCACGTTCCCCGCGCACCTGCACGAACTGCTCAACGGCAGCTCGCTCACCTTCTTCGACGTGGTGCGGAACTCCGGCTGGGGCGACGAGCCCGTCGACGCGTAACCGTCAGGCACCCCGGTGGTGCCGGCCCGCCTCCCGGGTCACGCCGCTGTACACCGGCGCGCCGTTGCGTTCGATCCATGGGAAGTCGAGCACCGTCGTCTCGTCGTGCTGACGGGTGCGCCACCGGTCCTGGGTTTCCTTGACGGCGTTGCTCATTCGCTGGATCTCGGCGCGGAGCACCTCGGGACGGGTCTCCTTCGACGCGTACTGGAAGTAGGTCAGCACGGTGCGCAGCAGTTCGAGCTTCTGCTTCTCCTGGCGCGCCAGGTCGTGGGAGCTCATCAGCTCGAGGCGCTGCACGGGCTGCAGTGTCGCCCAGTCGAGAACCACGCGGTTGGTGTACTCCTTGGGGCGGCGGGACGCGCGTGGCCGGTCGTAGAACGTCACGAGGCCGTCGAAGCGCGACCGGATCGACCCGGCGAGTTCGTTGCGGTCGACCGCCGAGTCCCACACCGTGCGCCATTCCTGGCCGGGCGCGAGAACCGGCAGCTCGTTGGGCAACTCCAGTTCGACGATGTCGGGATGGCCGTCGACGCGTTCCTCGTAGCGGGCCACCGTCGGCGGATGGGTGAAGTCGAAGCGGATGTCGTGTGCGGCGGACTGACCGAAGTTGCGCACGACCAGTTCGATGACGTGCCAGTCCGACGGGTGCGGTTCCATGAACATCACGACGTGCGGTTTGAGTTCGTCGGCGCGCAGATCGCGGGTCCGGCGAAGCGCTCGCGTGACGACGATCAGCGCCACCACGCCGAGGAGCAGGGCAGCCCAGGCCGCCACCGCCAGCCAGCCCGCCGACCCGAGTGCGGTCAGGTCCCGCCAGCGATCCTCGATCCAGTCCACCGCGCCCCCAACGAGTCATCGTGTGCTGGAGGCAGACTACCGTTCGCTGGCGATTCTGCAGCAACCACGGCGAGCCGCGTCAGGGCAGGGCCTCGGCCAGTTCACGCGGCGCGCGAGGGGAAATCGGCAACGGCGCGCGCGTGTGCACGAGCCGTTCCCCGCGCGCCAGCCATTCCGCGTCGGCCCACTCGACCCTGGCGGGCAGGCGCCGCCAGTACTGCGGGTGGGCGCGCAGATACAGCTCCACACTGGCGTGCACGCGGGCGTCCTCGGGCAGTCTGCGCAGCGACAGCGGATGGCTGCTGCCGGCCAGCGCGTCGAATTCGGTCGGCGTGGGCAGCCGGCACCCGCCGCGCAGCAGCAGCCCGGTACGCACCGCGCCGTCGAGCACCCAGTCCAGCGGGATGTCGGCGAGCTGCCAGCAGGCGCCCGGCGTCCCGGCCACGTCGCAGTGGGCACCGCGGAACCAGACCTCTTCGACGGTGCCGGCGCCGAGACGCTCGCCGAAGCGGCCGCCGTCGATCGCGATGGCGTGGCGGCCGGACCCGACGTGGCTCAGTGCGTCGTCGGTCGAGCGCGCGGCGCCCGGGACCGTCACCGAATCCCACAGCCCGAGGTAGCGGACCGGCACCGCGGCGGTGCCCCGACCCGTCAGCACCGCGGCCAGGCGGCTGACCCGACCCCAGTCCGCGGCGGTGCGGTCGGTGCGCGGCAAGGCGTAGGCGTCGAGCAGATAATCGAGCAGTTGGTCGCGCCGGTCGTGCCAGACCCCGATCGTGCCGAGCAACCGGGCGAGTTCCCGCGCGCAGGAGGCGCCGCGCCCCACGCCGAACAGGAAGACCTCGTCGCCGGGCGCCCAGGCGTCGACCAGAAAGCGGTATGCCGCCACGATGCTCGCCCTGGCGGATCCCGCGGCGGTCTGTCGCCACCGCAACGCGCTCACACCCCGCCGCAGCGGCTGCGTGCCGGCACCCGCGTCGTACCACGTGAGCTGTCGGGGGGAGCTCTCGATCAGCCCGAAGAGCGCACCGGCGTTGGTTGCGGCGTGGCGTCCGGGCTGATCCTGTGCACGGTCGAAACACAACACGATGTTCTTCACAGCTACCCCCGGCTGATGAACGACTCTGTCCCCTTAGGAGTTTGCCCGTTCCGCCTCGCCGTGTCACTACCTGCGCGCGTAATTTCCGCGATTCCGCCACGATTTCTTGCGACTGCGCGGTATTTGGCGACGGATTTCGTGGCACCCGGTGCGGAAACACGGCGTAACGCGGAGACCGTCGACGTGTTCAGCGCAACGTGTCGCGCCCGGCGAAGCGTTGCCGGATTCGCGACCGGCCGCACCGCCAGACTAGAGCTCAGCCGCCCATCACCATGCGCCACTGTTCGAGATCGCTGGCGCGGTACACGTAGTTGCTCCGACGCACCTCCGACAGCGCGGCGCTCGGCTCGGCGGAGTACCAGTGGCCGGGGAACACCGTCGGGTCGCCGGGCAGCTTGGCCAGCGCCTGCAGGCTGCGGAACATGTCGTCGACGTTCCCGCCGGGGAAGTCGGTGCGGCCGCAGCCCTCGAGGAACAACGTGTCACCGGCGACGAGTCGGCCGTCCAGTAGGAAGCACTGACTGCCCGGCGTGTGGCCCGGGGTGTGCAGCAGTTCGATGTCGATGCTGCCGACGTTGATCACGTCGCCGTGCTCGTGTGCGGTGAGCTCGCTGCGCGCGATGCCGGTCACCCGCGACACCCAGTCGGCCTCGTGGCTGTTGACGTGCACCGGCACGCTGACCCGCTCGAGCAGTTCGGCCAGTCCCTTGAGCTCGAAGCCCATCATCGAACCGCCGACGTGGTCGGGATGGTGGTGGGTCGCCAGCACCCCAGACAAGTGCATGCCGTCGGCTTCGAGGGCGTCGACGAGATCGCCCGCCGCGTACGCCGGATCGACGACGACGCAGTCGCCGGTCTCCCGGTCGCCGATGAGGTAGGCGAAGTTGCGCATTTGCGTGGCGATCATGTCGCCGGCGGCGAAGTCGCGTCCGGACAGCAGTTGGCGGAAGTAGAGGCGATCAGAATTCGGCACGCCCCTCAGCCTAAAGCGGCTGGTGAAAAAACCGCACGTCGCGGGGTGTTTAACGGCACACCCGCAAAACTGGCACCCGCGGTGCGCATTTACATAGCGTTCGAATTGTGCAACTGACCCGCTTCACCGACCTGGGCCTGCGGACCATGATGCTGCTGGCCGCCGGCGAGGCCGACGGGCAACGCGTCACGACCCGCACGATCGCCGCGGGCGCCAACGCCTCGGAGCATCACGTCGCCAAGGCCGTCGCCCGGCTGGCCGATCTGGGGATGGTGCACGCGCGACGCGGCCGCGTCGGCGGCCTGACCCTCACCGACGCCGGACGCGAAGCGTCGGTCGGCTGGCTGGTGCGCCGACTCGAAGGCGACCGCGAGGTCATCGAATGCGGCGGCGACGACCCGTGCCCGCTGCTCGCCGCGTGCCGGCTGCGGCGCGCGCTGGCCGACGCGAAGGAAGCGTTCTACCGCGAACTCGACCGCCACACCGTCACCGAGATGGCGGGCCCCGCACTTCCCCTGGTGTTCCTCGGAGCACCGCTGAAGAACCCCACCGATGAAAGGACCATCCGATGACCACCGCACCCGTTGCCGTCGGCGAAGAACTCGCCCCCGCGCACGCTCAGATCATCGCCGCCACGCTGCCGTTGGTCGGCGCGCACATCGACGAGATCACCACGGTGTTCTACAGCCGGATGTTCTCCGCCCGCCCTGAACTGCTGCGCAATCTGTTCAACCGCGGCAACCAGGCACAGGGCGCCCAGCAGCGGGCCCTGGCGGCGTCCATCGCCACCTACGCCACCCACCTGGTCGACCCGAACCTGCCGCATCCGGACGAACTGCTGTCGCGGATCGGCCACAAGCACGCATCCCTCGGCATCACCGCCGACCAGTACGACATCGTGCACGAGCACCTGTTCGCCGCGATCGTCGAGGTGCTGGGCGCCGACACCGTCACCGCTGAGGTGGCCGAGGCCTGGGACGCCGTCTACTGGATGATGGCGCGCACGCTGATCGAGCTGGAGCACGGTCTGTACGCCGCGGCCGGGGTCGTCGACGGCGACGTCTACCGCCGCGCCCGCGTGGTCGCCCGGGTCGACGATCCGTCCGGCGCCGTCCTGCTCTCGGTGCGCTCGGCGCAGCCGTTCACCGATTTCCGGCCGGGGCAGTACGTCTCGGTGGGCGTCACGCTGCCCGACGGCGCCCGTCAGCTGCGGCAGTACAGCCTGATCAACACCCCCGGCGACGGCGACCTGACCTTCGCGGTGCGCCCGCTCGGTGAGGTGTCCAACTGGATTCGTGCCAACGTCCAGGTGGGCGACGTCCTCGACGTCACCGTGCCGTTCGGCGACCTGCCGGATCCCGAGGCCCACCACCGGCCGCTGGTGCTGGTGTCCGCGGGCATCGGCATCACCCCGATGATCGGCATCCTCGAGCACCTGGCCGCCGTCGCCCCCGCGACGACCGTGCGGGTGTGGCACGCCGACCGGTCGGCCGCCACCCACCCGCTGCGCGAGCGGCAGCAGGAACTGGTGGCCGCGCTGCCCGACGCGACGCTGGACCTCTGGTACGAGGAGGCCGACGGTTCGAAACCCGGGGCGCGTGAGGGGCTGCTGAACGTCGGCGATGTGGAGGTGCCCGAGGACGCCGAGGTGTACCTGTGCGGCGGCAACGGTTTCGTCCAGGCGGTGCGTTCGCAACTGCAGGAAAACGGGGTCCCGGCCGAGCGGGTGCACTGCGAGCTGTTCTCGCCGAACGACTGGCTGCTGTCCTGACCGGGGGAGTGCGGACTGGCCCGCTGATGGTCGCAATGACCAGCGGTTTGGCGCCCAAGCGGGCCAGACTGTACTCTCTTTAAGGCCCACGGCACGGCGTTGTCCGCCGTCGAGGGTCAGGCCCCCTTAGCTCAGTCGGCAGAGCGTTTCCATGGTAAGGAAAAGGTCAACGGTTCGATTCCGTTAGGGGGCTCGGTGGATCGCCCGAGCGGCGGCGCCGGATGGCGGTGTAGCTCAGCTGGTTAGAGCGCACGACTCATAATCGTGAGGTCGGGGGATCGAGCCCCCCCACCGCTACAGAGCAAGTACGTGCAACAACGAAGATCTGTGAAAGAGGGCAGCTGACGTGGCCTCCAGTACCGACGTCCGGCCGAAGATCACTTTGGCCTGCGAGGTGTGCAAGCACCGTAACTACATCACGAAGAAGAACCGCCGTAACGACCCTGACCGGCTGGAACTGAAGAAGTTCTGCCCGAACTGCGGTGTGCACCGTGCGCACAAGGAGTCGCGCTGATCGGTCGGCCCGTTGGCGATCGCCTCGGCTGACTAGGTAGGTTCAACACTCGTGTCTTTCCTGGACGATTACGTCGGGACGCATTACCGCCATCCCGACCACTACGTCGTCGGCCGCGAGAAGATCCGCGAGTACGCCGTTGCCGTCAAGAACGACGACGCGGCGTTCTTCGACGACGCTGCCGCGGCCGAACTCGGCTACGACGGGCTGCTCGCGCCGCTGACGTTCATCTCGATCTTCGGTTATCAGGCGCAGTTGGCGATGTTCCACGCCAACAACATCGCGATCAGCGATGCGCAGATCGTGCAGGTCGATCAGACGCTGAAGCTCATCAGGCCGATCCAGGCGGGGGACACGCTGCACTGCGACGTGTACATCGACTCGATCCGCAAGGCACACGGCACCGACATCATCACGACGAGGAACGTCATCACCAACGACAAGGGTGAGGTCGTACAGGAGTGCTACACCACCCTCGCGGGGCGTAGCGACGAAGACGGAGAGAGTGGCTTCAGCAATGGCACTGCGTGAGTTCGATTCGGTCAAGGTCGGCGATCAGCTTCCCGAGAAGGTGATCACCCTGACCCGTCAGGACCTCGTCAACTACGCCGGCGTCTCCGGCGACCTCAACCCCATCCACTGGGACGACGAGATCGCCAAGCAGGTCGGGCTCGACACGGCCATCGCGCACGGCATGTTGACGATGGGTCTCGGCGGCGGCTACATCACCTCGTGGGTGGGCGACCCGGCCGCGGTCAAGGAGTACAACGTGCGGTTCACCGCCGTCGTGCCGGTGCCCAACGACGGCAAGGGCGCCGAGATCGTGTTCAACGGCCGGGTGAAGTCCGCCGACCCGGAGACCAAGACAGTGACGATCGCTCTGTCGGCCACGGCCGGCGGCAAGAAGATCTTCGGCCGTGCCGTCGCGGTTGCGACACTGGCGTAGCGAGGGACTCTCACATGGCACTCAAAACCGACATCCGCGGCATGGTCTGGAAGTACCCCGACACCTTCGTGGTCGGGCGTGAACAGATCCGGCAGTTCGCCAAGTCCGTGAAGGTCACCGATCCGGCGTCGCACGACGAGGACGCGGCCAAGGAGCTCGGCCACGATGCACTGATCGCGCCGCCGACGTTCATGTCGATCTTCGCCGTCATGATCCAGAACCACTTCTTCCAGAACGTCGACATCGGCATGGAGACCATGCAGATCGTCCAGGTGGACCAGAAGTTCCTGTTCCACCGTCCGATCAAGGAGGGCGACGCGCTGACCGGGACGATGCACATCGAGACGGTCGACGAGCGTTTCGGCGCCGATATCGTCACCACCCGCAACGTGCTGGTCGATCAGCACGACATGGTGGTGATGGAGTCGTTCACCACGCTGATGGGGCACGAGGGTGACAACTCGATCTCGGTGAGGTGGGATCCGGAGACGGGTCAGGTGGTCCGCAAGGCCGCCGGCGAGTAGTCGCTGGGCAGCGGATTAGGAAGTCCGACAGGCTGCGCGCTAAACTCGGTGACCGGGGTTTTCCCATTACAGCGCGCTTCCGACCGAAGTCTGGAAGCGCGCGAATTGTGTGAGCCCCGTACACGGTGATGACGGTGCCAGCAATGTCGTCGCTGAAGGGGCGTAGCTCAACTGGCAGAGCAGCGGTCTCCAAAACCGCAGGTTGCAGGTTCAAGTCCTGTCGCCCCTGCCAACTGAATACTGGACAAGTGTGGACACTGGACAGTGATGACAACGAACAGTCCACAGGAACCTGAGACGAAAGGCATGCGGTGAGCGACGAGCGCGACAGTGCCGGCTCCGCAGGCACCGGCAACGACGCGGAGACCGACGGCGTCGAAGACACCCGCGGTCAGACCGCTGTGGTGACCCGGCCGCTGCGTCCCACCGGCAAGCGGACGCGGCGTGCGGCCGTCGAGACCGACGCCGAATCAGACGCCGTCGAGCTGACCGAGAGCGCGGGCACCGAGAACGGCTCCGGCAAGGCCAAGAAGAAGACCGCGAAGAAGGAGCCGGGTCGCTACCCGAACCCGTTCCTCTTCGTCGTCAACTACATCAAGCAGGTCGTCGCCGAGCTGCGCAAGGTCATCTGGCCGAACCGCAAGCAGATGGTCAGCTACACCACCGTGGTGCTGGTCTTCCTCGCCTTCATGGTGACGCTGATCGCCGGGTTCGACTATGGCCTGGCCCGACTGGTCGGACTGGTGTTCGGCGAATAGCCGAGGATCGGCCAGTAACAAGAGAGGACTACAACCGTGACGAGCTTCGAGGGCGATACGCCTTCGGCCGAGAGCGTCGATCTGGTCGACGACGTGACGACCGATCCCGCGACCGAGGATGCCGACGTCGCGGGCGGCGAGGTGAGCGAAGAGGCTGCCACCGACGCGCCGGCCGAGACCGCCGATTCCGCTGCCGCCGAGCCGGTGGAGGAAGTCGACGAGGACCCCGCCGTCGCGCTGAAGAAGGAACTGCGGCTCAAGCCGGGCGACTGGTACGTGATCCACTCCTACGCCGGCTACGAGAACAAGGTGAAGGCCAACCTCGAGACCCGCGTGCAGAACCTGGACGTGGGCGACTACATCTTCCAGGTCGAGGTGCCGACCGAAGAGGTCACCGAGATCAAGAACGGCCAGCGCAAGCAGGTCAACCGCAAGGTGCTGCCCGGCTACATTCTGGTCCGCATGGAATTGAACGACGAGTCGTGGGGTGCGGTGCGCAACACGCCGGGCGTCACCGGATTCGTCGGCGCGACCTCGCGGCCGTCGCCACTGAGCCTCGACGACGTGGTGAAGTTCCTGCTGCCGCCCGCCGCGGCGAAGAAGCCCGGAAAGGCCGCGTCGACGGCTGCCGGTGCGGCCTCGACCGAGGCGACGCTGGAGCGTCCGGAGATCCTGGTCGACTTCGAGGTCGGCGAGTCGGTCACCGTCATGGACGGACCGTTCGCGACGCTGCCGGCCTCCATCAGCGAGGTCAACGCCGAACAGCAGAAGCTCAAGGTGCTCGTGTCGATCTTCGGTCGCGAGACACCGGTCGAACTGACCTTCAACCAGGTCTCCAAGATCTAACGCAAGCCCCAGAAAAGAGAAGGAACAAACAACAGCATGGCCCCGAAGAAGAAGGTCACCGGGCTGATCAAGCTGCAGATCCAGGCCGGGCAGGCCAACCCCGCCCCGCCCGTGGGTCCGGCGCTCGGTCAGCACGGCGTCAACATCATGGAGTTCTGCAAGGCGTACAACGCCGCGACCGAGTCGCAGCGCGGCAACGTCATCCCCGTGGAGATCACCGTCTACGAGGACCGCAGCTTCACCTTTGCGCTCAAGACGCCGCCGGCAGCCAAACTGCTGCTGAAGGCTGCCGGTGTGCAGAAGGGTTCCGGAGAGCCGCACAAGACCAAGGTCGCCAAGGTGACCTGGGATCAGGTGCGCGAGATCGCCGAGACCAAGAAGTCGGACCTGAACGCCAACGACATCGATCAGGCCGCCAAGATCATCGCCGGCACCGCCCGGTCGATGGGGATCACCGTCGAATAGCAGTTTCGACCGTCCCCGTGGGAGGGCTGGCATCGGCCCGCACCACGACTCCAACACACACGATTGGAAGATCAATGAGCAAGGACAGCAAGGCATACCGCGAAGCCGCCGAGAAGGTGGACAAGACCCGGCTCTACACGCCGCTCGAGGCCGCGAAGCTGGCCAAGGAGACGTCGTCGAAGAAGCAGGACGCCACCGTCGAGGTCGCTATCCGCCTGGGCGTCGACCCGCGTAAGGCCGATCAGATGGTGCGCGGCACCGTGAACCTGCCGCACGGCACCGGCAAGACCGCGCGCGTCGCGGTGTTCGCCGTGGGTGACAAGGCCGAGCAGGCCGCGGCCGCGGGTGCCGACATCGTCGGCAGCGACGACCTGATCGAGCAGATCCAGGGCGGCATGCTCGACTTCGACGCAGCGATCGCGACGCCGGATCAGATGGCCAAGGTCGGACGCATCGCGCGCATCCTGGGCCCCCGTGGCCTGATGCCGAACCCGAAGACCGGCACGGTGACCGCCGATGTGGCCAAGGCTGTGCAGGACATCAAGGGCGGCAAGATCAACTTCCGCGTGGACAAGCAGGCCAACCTGCACATTGTGATCGGCAAGGCTTCCTTCGACGAGAAGAAGCTGGCCGAGAATTACGGTGCCGCGCTCGACGAGATCCTGCGGGCCAAGCCGTCGGCGTCGAAGGGCCGCTACCTGAAGAAGATCGTCGTGTCGACGACGACGGGTCCGGGCATCCCGGTCGACCCGCAGGTGACCCGGAACTTCGCCGAGGCCTGAGTTCTCTGAAACCGCAAGAACCCCCGCACCTTTGGGTGCGGGGGTTCTTGCGTTGTGGGGCAGTCGATTTGGCGAAGGCCCTGAGGTCTCGCAGGCCGGCACAGATACTTGCACACGCAAAGGAACGGTCAACGGTCAGGCCAATGCGGCGATGAGCGTGCCCGCGCGTGCAATACTTCGGCGACGGCGTCACTATGCCGCCGTTCTTCGGGGGGAGAAGCAGTGATCACTGCTGTGCGGGTACTTGCGATGGTTCACACGATGCGCGGTTCCGTCATCAACAAAAAGGCCAGCCACCACTTGTGTGGATTCTGGGCGCTCCCTGCTATGTAGCCGCAGTCAATTGATCGGGGGGGGTCACGTCGTGGGTCGGCACAACAAGCGTTCAACACGTAGCAATAATCGCGCGGTCAGTGGAGCGATCGTCGCGGGCGGCCTGCTCGCTGGCGGACCGGTCGCGGTCGCCTTGGCGGCGCCGTCGTTCTCGGACACCTCGGAGTCCATCGGAAGCGGGTCTAGTGTCTTCGGACCCGCGTGCTCGCAACTGACGACCGACTGCGGCAACGGTTCGGCAGATGCGCCACGGGTGGGAGTCACGGTCTCGTACACCGGTCCGTTTCTCGGCCTGATCGGCGACGGGATGGATGCCGCCGCCGACTGCACGGGGACCGCATGCGATGGCGGCAACGGGGGACTGCTGTGGGGTAACGGCGGCAACGGCGCGAACGGAGGAAAGGGCGGCGACGCCTTCCTTTTCGGCAACGGTGGACGCGGCGGTGACGGCCTGAACGCCGGCCAGGCCGGCGGGGCGGGCGGCAATGGCGGCTTGCTCTTCGGTGCCGGTGGCGATGGCGGCAACGGGGCGGCCGGAACCAGCGGAGTCGATGGCGTCAATCCCGAATCCAGCGGTACGCCAGCCGCTTCCGGTACGTCATCTCCGCAGAGGTCAGGTCCCGGGAACCAGGCGGGCACGTCAGGTGGGCCCGGTGCTTCGGGTGCCATAACCGGCCAGGCCGGCGGCTCCGGTGGGGGCGGACAAACCGTCTACAGCGGCGTCCAGGACGTCAATGGGCAGCCGGAAGTCACTCCACCCGGCGGTGTCGCCATCGGAGGTAACGGCGGTCGGGGAGGCGACGGGGCTCCGGGCGGCCGAGGTGGAGACGGCGGTGCCGGTGGCGACGCGTTCAGCATCGACGCCACCGGAATGCCGGAGGCCTACGGGGGCAACGGCGGCGATGGCGGCAATGGGGGAACTGGCGCAGACGGTGGCAATGGAGGCAACGGGGGATTCGCCGTTGCGTCACAGGAATTCCCGTCCCCTGAACAAGGAGTCCAGGGCGCCGGCGGAGACGGCGGACGAGGTGGCGACGGCGGCAACGGTGCCGCAGGCACCAACGGGCAGGCCGGTGGCGCAGGCGGCGCCGGGGGCCGTGGCGGACTCTTCGGTGGGCGCGGTGGTGCGGGCGGCATCGGCGGTGCCGGTGGCAATGGCGGTGACGGCGACCGCGGCGGCAACGGCGGCAATGGGGGCAACGGGTCTGACGCGCTGAACGATGGTGTGGGGGGCGAAGGCGGTCACGGGGGCCAAGGTGGCGCCGGGGGCACTCGGGGAACCGGCGGTGCCGGTGGCGCGGGAGGTGCGAGCGGGTTGGGCGGAGCATCCGGCGCGGCTGGCGACAACGGCGCAGACGGCATTGATGGCACGCCTGGCGAACCGGGGAGCTCCGGGCAGCGCGGGAGCGGGCCGAACGATTTCTAAGCGACGGAAGTGCTGCGGCTGGCCGGTGCAGAATTCCTGTCCGGCGCCTGATCGACGTCGGTGAGCATCGTCGTCAGAGCGCCTGCATCTGCTGTTTCAGGGCGGGTAGGCCGACTGGCTTGTGCTTGGTCAGCTGGCAGTGCTCGATGACATCGATGACGGCATTACCGCGAAACCAGCGCCGTTTGCCTTGATAGCCGCACTGGCACTGAGCCTGGTTGTTAAGCCAGGAAGAGACCAGGTACGCCTGTGGACCGTCCATGTCGCCACAGTAGCGGTAGCAAATAAGCTGTGCCTGAAAATCGCAGATCCCCGCGAGTTTCGGCTGCTCGCCCCGAGTGAGATGCCGCGCGGCGGCTCGGTCATACGGTCGCACTGGCGTCTCGGCGCGAGAATCTCGGCAACGGATCCGGTCATCCGCAGTGCAGACTCGTCCACCCGATAGATGGTCATATTTCTGTGTCGCATCCCGCGAGGAGCAGTCCGTCCACCAGGGGCCAACCGCTGTGACCGGCGATCGCACAAGTGGGTTTGTCAGGGTGGGTAGCTATTGGCTGGATCGTTTGCCTCAGACCCGCGCATTGCTACGCAATTTTGGCAAACTCGTAGCCCAGGCGGGGTTCGGGGCCGATGTTGCCGTCAGTTGCGGGAACGCCCAGGAAGGACGGCGAATTTTATTGTTTCTTACGCGTTACTCGACATAGTCATGCGCATGTCGCAACGCTTGACCTGCCTAGACACGGAATGTCAGCAGCGCACCGATGTAAAGCGATCGTCGGTTGTTTTGGCCGCAGCGAATGGTGCGTTGTTGCATTCAGTGGTGGGGATAACGGCACTGAGGGTGAACAGCGCGTTCGTGTTGACACGGCCACTAGCGTCTGAGAAACTTTGCTCACTAAAGTCGTTTCAACAAACAGGGGGGGACATGTCGACTATGGCGACACATTTTCGTGGGGGAGTTACTCGACTGCAGGTCGGTACCGCCGCATGCGCGGTCGCTGCGGCTGCTGCATTTCCGGCAGTAGTTGCCAATGCTGAGCCGACCGTGCCTGCGCCTCTCGCGCCAGTGACGCAGCTCCTGATCGAGGCGCCGCTGAGCCCGGTCATGAACATCGCTGAGCAGCCCGGAGCGCCTGGTTGGTTGGAGAACGGCCGCACCATCATTGAGCGGTTCGGCGCGTTGGTCTTTGCGGTTACCGGAGCGATCATTGCGCCGTTCGTCGCCGTTGCGCAAGCGGTCATCACCGCCGTTCAACGCTTCTTCCAGATCGGGCCCTACTCCACGGGCCGCGGCTAAACAGCTGCTCTTAGCGACAATTCTGGTGCGGTTCGCCTTCAGGTGAACCGCACCAGAGCTGGCGGTTATGCAAATCAGAGTTTCAAATGAACGCGAGTCATCATTGATTTCACGTACTCGCGCGTTGGTCGTCCATGCGTGAAGTGAATGGTGACAACGATGCGCAAGACGAGTTCGTAGGACCGGACGAGGGAGAGGGGCGGCCGAAGATGCTGCGACATCTTCGGCGGCGCCACGTGATTTTCGCCGGGCTGTTTGTCTTGATCCTGGTTGTGGGATTCGGCTGTTGGCTCGCTTTACGAGCCTTCGAGGCGAAATCGAACCTCGAGGCGGCGCGGAACAGCGCCCAACAGGCGAAAGATGCGCTATTAGACGGTGACACCGATGGTGCCGCCAAACATGCAGATGACGCGCATTCTCACGCCCAGCATGCGCGCGACGCGACGCATTCAGTTCCCTGGAACATTGCCTCGGCGGTCCCATGGATAGGAGATCCATTCACCACGGGTCAAGAGATATCCGACGTCGTTGTGGGTCTTGCGACCGATGTCCTACAGCCGGCGGCAACGGTTGGTGCGGTCCTCTCGCCGGACCATCTACTGCAAGGCAACCGCGTGGACGTTCAGGTGCTTCGCGACCGCGAACCCGAGCTGAGCACGCTGGCCGCTGCCGCCACCAAACTCAACGAGAACGCTCAGGCCATATCGGATCCGAAGTACGTTTCGCTTCTGAGTGACGCTCGTTCGCAACTGCAGGACCAGACCGCCAACGTCGCAGACTTACTCGATAACACAGCGCTCGCCGCGCGCATCGTGCCCTCGATGATGGGCGCGGACGGCACACGTACGTATTTCATGGCTTTCCAGACGAATGCCGAGGCGCGAGGCACCGGTGGCTTACTCGGAGGCTTCGGCCTTCTGCGGTTCGACAACGGTACTGCGACCGTCGACACGTTGGCCTCAAACCGAGATCTGGACGGTGCTTCGGCTTCGGTGGACCTCGGCCGCGAGTTCACGGAAATGTACGGCTTCACCAATCCCACAACGGATTTCCGTAACAGCAACCTGAGCTCGCACTTCCCCTACGCAGCTCAGATATGGAAGTCGATGTGGGCGGAGCGGACCGGGATGAATGTCGACGGGGTGATCGCTCTCGACCCGGTGGCGCTGAGTTACGTGCTCGGGGCAGTCGGCTCGGTGAGGATGCCGGATGGTGAGGTAATCACCAAGGACAACGTCGTCGAACTCACCGAGTCCACTGCGTACAGCCGCTTCCCGAACGACCAGGTCGCTCGCAAGAATTACCTGCAGGACATTGCGAGCGAAGTGGTCAGAAAGATCACCGGGCGGGTGGAATCGCCGCAAGAGTTGCTCGACGCCTTGGGGAAGGCGGTCGGCGAACGACGAATAGCGGTGTGGAGTTCGGTGCCGGCCGAGCAGGAGTTGCTCGAAGAGACCCCCTTGGCTCACGTGGTTCCCGATGACCCCGCACCGTACGCCGGTGTCGTCATCAACAACCTGGGCGGCAACAAGCTCGACTACTACTTGAGAAGGCAAATCGAGTACGTCGCCGACGGCTGTAGTGCCGAGACGAGGAACTCGACCGTCACGATTCGGCTGTCCAACGAGGCGCCCAAGACTGGGCTCCCTGAGTATGTTGCCGCGGCACCCGGGATTCGTCCAGATATACCTCTCGATGTGCCGAGGGGTGCGATGGTCACCTCCGTTCGTTTGGTGGCGACCACCGGCGCCACGTTGACCAGTGCGTTGGTCGATGGGCAGCAAGTGCCCGTCTTCAGTGGTACAGAACGCGGACACCCGAGCTTCGAAGTGCAGCTCGGCATACCACCCGGTCAATCCGGCGTGCTGAGCTTCCGGCTCTCAGAACCGACCTCTGCCGGCGCAGCGCGTGTACCCGTGCAGCCATTGATCGACACTGTCGAACCGAAAGTGTCGGTGCCCCAGTGTTCGGGGTAGGTCGGCGTCCCTTCGCGTGTGGGCCGATTTACAACGACTCGGATGGGCGACGAACGCGCGTCGATCGAAGCTACCGGCTACAACGCACGAAAAGCACCCTCCGAGACTCGTCCATACTGGATTGCGTCGTCGGCGAGCAGGCAGTCATGCGAAGCGCTTCAACAGAAATCCGTAAGGGCGCCACGCTGTCTTCCTCTAAGCAAGCTATCGGTATGGGGGCGCAATGACTATGGACAGACGAACCCCCCGTTAGGAGCAGCTTATGCGGGCTAAACATAATTATCGTTGCCCATCCGCGGAGGGCCACCTGAGGGTGCAACGGTATGCTCGGGCAAATCGAGGCGTCGGATGTTAATGGCGTTTGGGGGCTAATACAAGCAGTAGTGAAGGGGATGCGTTGAATCTACAGGATTTCGTAAAGACATTGCGATCACGGTGGCTCACCGTGTTTGTGACTGTAGTGATTACCCTGCTGTCTGCAGTCGCTGTAACGCTACTTACAACGCCCCTCTACCAATCTTCAACGAGGTTGTTCGTGTCGACCAACGGCGGCTCCACGCTGGCGGAGACGTACCAGGGGAATCGTGTGTCGCAGGAGCGTGTGGTTTCATACGCTCAATTGCTGACCGGGGAGACGCTTGCGCAGCGCACTATAGATAAATTGGGCCTTGAAATAAGTGCTCCTGAACTCCAAAGTCACGTCACCGCAAGTTCGAAGTTGGACACTGTGCTTATAGACGTGCAGGTCCTTGACACCTCCCCAGTTCGGGCGCGCGATATTGCGAATACGCTCTCAGACGAGTTCGTCGCCATGGTGCGCGAACTGGAGACGCCCGAAGACGGCACAAGCCCGAATGCGCGCGTAGTAGTCGAACAACGCGCTTCCATATCCGATTCTCCAGTGATACCGCAACCGATTCGGAACATTGCTATCGGACTCGGTCTGGGACTGGTGCTCGGAATCGGACTAGCCGTTCTCCGTGACCTCTTGGACAACACAGTCAAAAGGCGTGAGGATCTAGAAAATATTACCAAAGCTGGAATTGTAGGGAGTATCCCTCTTGACAAGGAGCGCAGGAAGCAAGCAGCCATAGCGTTCGAGAGTGATAACTCCCCAATTGCTGAGGCGTTCCGCAAGGTGCGGACTAATCTGCAGTTCCTTGCTGTTGACAACCCGCCGCGAGTGATCGTCGTGACTAGTAGCGTGCCTAACGAGGGAAAATCAACCACAGCTATAAACATCGCACTGGCTTTGGCGGAGGCTGAACATAACGTGGTGCTGGTTGACGGCGACATGAGGCGCCCAACACTCCATAAGCACCTCGATCTGGTCCAACCGGTAGGATTCAGCACGGTGCTGAGTGGCAGTGCGTCTTTGGACGACGCGTTACAAGAAACTCGCTTCCGAGGCCTGACTGTGCTTACCTCCGGGGCAATCCCACCAAACCCGAGCGAACTGTTGGGGTCTCTTGCTGCGAAGAAGCTCTTGAGTGAGATGCGAGCTCATTTCGACTTCGTAATTGTCGACTCCACTCCGCTGCTTGCGGTCACCGACGCCGCAATACTGGCAGCGGGCGCTGATGGGGTGCTCATCATGGCACGATTCGGCCATACCAAACGCGAGCAACTTGCCCACGCAGTAGAGAGCCTTGAGAGCGTCGGCGCCCCCTTGTTGGGCGCAGTATTCACGATGGTTCCCACAAGAGGGAGTGGGTCATATAGCTACGGTTATTACGGCGATGCCGCCGTGCGGACGCAGAGTGTGGAGCCAAAGGTGGGCGCGAAACATATGGCACCCGACGGCAATCCCGCGCAAAGCACCGTGGACGAATCGGCAAACACCAGAAGTCTATGAATAAGTCGACAAGGTCAGCACATGCGCGACCGCCGAATAATCTGAATCGCCGGAGAACGCAAACCACAACGAGCCTTTGAGCCCCGCGGCCGGGCAGGGTCGCCTTGGTGATGCCATAATGTAACGGAGGCGCTCGCCGGCGCTTTCGTTAATCGACGCAGGAAAGACATGCGAGAAGCGGGGCGGCGGCTCGACCAGGGGGATAAATATGCGATTAAGTGTTCTAGGCGCTGGGTACCTGGGTGCGGTACACGCTGCTTGTATGGCCCATCTTGGCCACGAAGTGAGGGTTTACGATATAGATCCTGCGAAGGTCGCGTTATTAGCAGACGGGAAAGCTCCCTTCTACGAGCCAGGTTTTGAGGAGCTTCTCAGTTCGACGTTGACGACGGGCAGGCTGACTTTCACATCATCCGCACGTGACGCCATTGAGGGGAGCGACGTCCATTTCATCTGTGTGGGAACGCCGCAACAGCAAGGAGCTGAGGCGGCGGATCTCCGCTACGTTGACTCAGCCTTCGAGGCAATTGTTAAACACGCAAGCTGCCCAGGAACCATTGTCGGTAAGTCAACTGTTCCGGTAGGAACAGCCCGGCGCCTGGCTGATGCACTATCGCAGGATCGAACTGGAAGTCAGCTAGAACTGGCGTGGAACCCGGAGTTTCTTCGTGAGGGTACAGCGATCGCGGACACACTGCGTCCTGACCGTCTAGTCTTTGGAGTCGACACTGACACCGCGGAGAAAGTCCTCGCGGAGGTGTACAGAAGTCTTCTTGACAGTGGCGTCCCTGTTGTCACGACGGATTTGCCTACCTCGGAGATGGTCAAAGTCGCCGCCAACTCATTCCTGGCGACGAAGATTTCCTTCATCAACGCGATGGCCGAGATCTGCGAAGTTGCGAAGGCAGACGTTGTAACGCTGAGCCGAGCACTGGGTTACGACCAGAGGATCGGACCGCGGTTTCTCAACGCAGGGTTGGGGTTCGGCGGAGGCTGTCTGCCGAAGGACATCCGGGCATTTAGCGCGCGCGCTGGCGAGCTTGGTGCAGCCGACGCCGTAAGTTTCCTTCGAGAGATCGATAAGATTAATCAGCGACGTAGAGACCGTGTTGTGTCATTAGCGTCGAACATCTTCGGCGGGGATTTCCTGGGTAAGCGCATCGCAGTCCTCGGTGCCGCCTTCAAGCCCGATAGTGACGATGTTCGAGATT
Organism: Mycolicibacterium litorale; assembly: GCF_010731695.1. NCBI lineage: Bacteria > Bacillati > Actinomycetota > Actinomycetes > Mycobacteriales > Mycobacteriaceae > Mycobacterium > Mycolicibacterium litorale. The sequence goes on along the minus strand of NZ_AP022586.1, from coordinate 3,373,478 downwards.
CCCCTGCCTTGAATGTCGCCGCAGCAATGCACCTAAAAGGAGCAGCTGTCGGAGTCCATGACCCTCAAGCTATCAACAATGCCAAAAAACAGTTCCCTACACTTTCTTACTACGAGCATGTCGACGAGGCGTGCCGCGCTGCGGATCTGGTAGTTCTGGCGACTGAATGGCAGGACTATCGTGATATCGACCCGCGTGTGTTTGCGTCCCTAGTTGGTCAGCCGGTACTGATTGACGCCAGAAATGCCTTGAATCATGAGGTCTGGATCGAAGCAGGCTGGAAAGTACATGCGCTAGGCCGGGGGAACCTCGAGGAATGATATCTGTAATGGATCGCGTCACCGCAGCTTTCCTCTGCTGCGGTCGCTACGTGCCCATGAATTTGCAGATCTGCTCCGCATTGAGTCACCGGTCGTGGAGCCAGTAACGGTGTCGCGCTTCTTTTGCGATGTCGGCTGTCGGGATCACCCCCCGATCATGGCGATAGTTTGTACGCGGCTTTTGGAGAAACTTTCACCTGGATATCAACGCGGATCGGAGGGGTAGCGGTGCCATCAGTTGCAGTGATTGGGACGCGAGGGTATCCCAGCTACTACGGTGGTTTCGAGACAGCGATCCGAAAGCTGGCGCCCTACCTCGCAGATAATGGGTGGGATGTGACGGTCTATGGCAGACCTGGTTCGACGAGGCTGGATGACCCGGACAAGGACGGGCGGGTTACTACCCGCATAACGAAGGGACTTGAATCCAAAAGTCTAAGCACTCTGTCGTACGGTTTATCGTCTAGTTTCGACGCCGCCAGGCACCGACCAGATGTCGCTCTGGTGATGAACGTCGCAAACGGCTTCTATCTCCCGCTGCTGAGGTCGAGGGGTGTACCGTCGCTGGTGAACGTTGATGGCCTCGAGTGGGAGCGGGCAAAATGGGGTCCGCGAGCGAGGCAAGTCTTCAGAACGGGTGCGCGGTTCACCGCCAAGTGGGCGTCCGGCCTTGTTTTCGACGCCCGCGCCATCGAGAGTCACTGGAATGAACACTTCGGGGTTGAAGGGCGATTCATTCCCTACGGAGGTGACGTGCCGCCCATGATGCGGGTGCCGGAGGGTTTAACGCATCGTGGTTATGTGCTCATAGTTGCAAGATTCGTACCTGAGAACAGCGTGCCGGAGTTCTTTCAGGCCGTGCCGGCCATTGCGGCAAAATATCCCGTTGTGATCGTCGGTAGCGCTGGATATGGCGGGGAGTTGGATGCGACCGCGGCGGACTTGGCGGCTACCAATCCGTCTGTATCTTGGCTGGGACATGTCAGCGATGATGGGTTGCTCCTATCGCTCTGGCAACACGCCGGTGTCTACTTTCATGGCCACAGTGTTGGCGGAACTAATCCGGCGTTGGTGCAAGCTATGGCAGCCGGGGCGCCCGTCCTGGCCAGAGACACCGTTTACAACCGTGAGGTACTTGGCCAGAATGGGGTCTTCGTGAAGGCAGACCCCGATTCGATTGCCACAAGCGTCTTACAAATGATGAGCAATGCCCGCGCACTCGACACGGCATCCAAAGCCAATCTTGGACGCGCAGAAAAGCACTACGCGTGGGCAGATATTTGCGGCAGTTATGAAGAGTCTCTGAGGATGCTGGCTGCGTGCTAGGGCTGCGATTGGAAGCCCTCTGCAAAGAATTGTGCCGGTTTGACAGGAAATGCGGAAGGCCACGATCATCGGTGAGCTAGGGAGTAGCCGCAGACGGAACCCAACGGTTGTGTTGGTCGGTGTGATCGCCATTGTCGCACTTGGGGTCGGCCTGGCGGTGCTTGTAAAACAACCATTAGGGGAGTCGCGGCGAAATAACTTCATCTTAGACTCGTCGAAGATCGCAACCCGGATCCCCGCTGGACGCGTCGGTTCCATCAACAATATGACGTCTAAGACCTATCAGGCTACCTACGAGTTGGTTGGCTCCTTCGATGCTGTGCGCGTGATATTCGGTTCTGATGACGAAGAGAACTCTGTAAAAGTGACTGAGGCAATCGTAAGCGCCCCATCCTCGGCGGATGACCTTAATAATTCCAATGGCGCATGGTCGCGCGTAACGAGCCAAGGAGAAACCGAATTCAGTATTTCGTCGGCGCCACACGAGAACGGACAGACCGCTTATACGGTTAGCGACTGGTTGCCTCTCACTTCCGTTGATCGTACGGACGGCGCGGGTTTTCCCCTGGTAAGTGTGCGGGCTCGTATGGCGCCCACCTCTGCGCTGCCGGTACTTGGGAATGGAAAAGACGACTTCACGAATTGGGCGAGTCGGTCAGACGGCGGTAGGAAGTTCTGGTGGAGAGAGCAAGAAGGCGACCATGTTTCCGATCCATCGGGCTTCGCGTCATCTGTTAACCGAAGTCAATCCCCCATTTTCGGCATACAGTACCTGTGCAGTGGGCGGGTCGTAACGGTCGCCGCGGTCGGTGATTCTATCACTGAAGGGCGTGGTTCCTACATCGGGGAGGGTTTCATACTGCCCCTCTTGGAGAAGCTCAATTCTGACAGCAACTCGACCAAGTATGAGTACGCAAATTTCGGGTGGTCCGGGCAGAACCCAGCGCAATACACCGAACGAGCGTTGCGACTTCTGGATTCGGAATTGAAGCCCGACGTCTTGATATTTCCCGCGGGATCGCCTAATCCTGCGTCGGCGGGCGCGCTCACCGACGAGGCGGTCTCCAAAATTGCTGTCGGCCGGGATAGCGTCGTTGCAGCTGCTCAAGATCAGGGAGTAGTGCCCCTCATCTGGACTTGGCTTCCGACGAATGCGACAGTTCGTTCGTACGGGACTACTGATGCGAGACGAGTGGCCTATAACTCTGAGCTTCTCCAGCTTGCGCCAAACGGGTTGTTGGTCGCAGACGTCGCGGAACCGTTGTCCGGGCCGGTAGTTGGCGGGCAAGTGCAGATGGCAGAGGGGCTCAGTAAAGACGGAATCCACCCTAATGACGCCGGGAATGCCGTTATCGGGGTCGCGGTTGAACCTGCGTTGATCACCGCACTTCGGCGTTCCCAGCAACCATGACTCGCCCTGGCTGGGGCGGCGGGCAGTTGCTTAGGTTGCCTGTTTGACGCGCAGTTGCCTGCTCCGATAGGAGAGCCTGCGTCGCCTGTGGGGAAAATCGCGCTTAACCGACCCAGGTTGAGTGGGCCGTTGCACGTGTGGAGGCCGGCGGTAGTCGCCTAGGTCCCGGATCCTCTAGCCGGTCGAGGTATATCGGCGCGAATTGTTGGCCCTCATTACTGAGTGAGCTTATAACCGCCGCACGCCATCTCGGTTGTCCTTCAATTCAGTGCGAGGAGAGTTAGCGCTGGCCTGTGCCCGATCCATGGCAGTCGGTGCTCCGCTAACCAGAAACGTCGATGAAAAGCATCCTGCTGACGCGATGTGCTCCCACCCGAAGACTGGATTACGGGGCGTTCACGGGGCACTGTCCCGAGCGCCGATTTGGCACGATGCGGTAGTTTCCAGCCGCAGCCTAACGGTCTTCGTGCGAGAATTAGCGAAATTCTCGCCCGTTCGAAGAAGCGCCTTCCAGGGGGACCTGCCGTGCACGTCGACACCCAACTTTCGTCCTCGCCTCTGTCTCGAGACTATACGCACACCAGACGCGTCGACCTCCAAGGGATGAGAGCATTTGCGGTTCTGGCGGTTTTTGCGGACCACTTATTCGGCTGGCCGGCTGGCGGATTCGTAGGCGTCGATGTATTTTTTGTGCTGAGTGGCTTCTTCATCACTGGGCTTCTGATCCGGGAGAGGACCGCGACCGGATCGCTGTCATTCCGGAATTTCTACATCCGCCGGGCGCGGCGGATTCTACCATCAGCGGTACTTGTGCTCGTCGTAACCGTCATAGGGTCCTATGCCTTATTCCCCGCGCTTCGCGCGAAAGAGACGCTAATTGATGCGCTCTATGCGGCGGTTTTCGCCGCGAACTACCGGTTTGAAACGGTTGGGGCAGACTACTTTCAGAAAGATCAGCCGCCATCGCCCGTGCAGCATTACTGGTCACTATCAATCGAAGAACAGTTCTACTTCGTCTGGCCGTTATTGCTCTTCGGGGTTTTCGTCATCACCCGTCGTCGCGCACGCAGGGGTAATCGCCATATCCGGCAGTGGGGGCTCTTTTGTGCCATGTCGTTCGTAGTATCCACGTCCTTTGGATTAGCGTTGCACATGTCAAGCGCGGACGCGAACACCGCTTATTTTTCCAGCATGACCCGTGTTTGGGAACTGGGAACTGGGGCTCTTGTGGCAATCGCAGGTCCATGGTTTGCGCGGATGCCGCTGAGTATCCGGCCAGGATTGGCGTATCTCGGATTAGCTGGAGCTTTCGCTTCGCTGTTTTTGATAGATGAATCTGTTCAATTCCCGGCACCATGGGCAGCGTTACCGGTTCTGTCAACAGCGGTGGTGATAGCATCTTTCCATGGTGCTGATGCCCGCGCCGTGCCTCTTCTGACGAACCCAGTCGCTAGGTTCGTTGGTGACACTAGTTATACGCTTTACTTGTGGCACTGGCCGATAATAATATTGATGCTGACAGTAGTACCAAAGGGGCCGCTGTTCTACATAGTCGCAGTCGGCTTAGCCTTCGGGTTGACGACAGTTACGTACCTCTATTATGAGAATCCGATCCGAAAATCCTCTTGGCTCGCGGACGATCCCCGTGGTGTGCACCAGGGGCGCTTGAGAATTAGTCAATCAGGCTGGGCATCTATCGGAGTCGTTTTGGTGGTAGCGATCGTGCTGTCCATATTGGCGAGTAACTACAGCACCAAAATTACGAATGCCAGGGAAGAGGTCGAGGCCGCTTCACTTGTCGATAAAGTGGGACCACTCGCGCCTCCGCCGCTGTTGCCTGCTCCGCACGCTGGGACCTCCGACCGAATCGAACCGATCACTACGCCGCTGCCGGGGACCGGCCCATGCTTTGGGGCCACAGCTATGCTTGATAGCCAATGCGCCTTGTGGGACCCTGGCCAACCCCTACAACCTAGTGTCGAGACTTTCACTAAAGATCTCGGCTCTCCGACTTGCTGGACTGGCGAAAACTCGCCACTTAAGTCGTGTACGTACGGATACGACGGTGACGGGGCAACGCGCATCGCGCTCGTAGGCGACTCACATGCTTCAAGGATCCTCGTCGCTTTGGCGCCGTATCTGGAGTCCTTAAGATGGCGCCTGACTACGTACGTTGGGTGGGGATGCGTCTTCAAGGAGCCGGCTGGTAGAGCATGCGTGACCGCCATGGAGGAAGCCCGCAAGCAACTGACCGAGCGTAGATACGACCTAATAATCACTACCGCTTCGCGCAAATTCGGAGGGGAACCTAAGGAGTACGCGAACGCGTGGGACGATTTCGTCGAGGCTGGCAGTCGCATTGCGGTGGTGGCTGACAACCCCGAGGTCAGCGAAGACTCGATTGAATGTCTGACTCGGCCAGCCTTCGGTAGCGAGCAGATCGGGGACTGTGGAACTGAACGGGCGGAAGCGATCGCGAGACCCGATCCATTAGTTGCTGCTGCTGGTCTCGTTCCGAACACTTTCGTTGTGGATCTAACGCAATACTTCTGCACCGAAGACCGCTGCCCATCAGTGATCGGGAACGTAATCGTCTACCGCGACATCGGATCGCATGTCACCGCGACATACTTTTCTACTCTAGCCCCAGCTTTGGTCGACGGATTAAGAAGGGTCATTGCTGCTTGATTCATGCCCTGCAGTAGTCTTCGATCAGATCGCTCAGCGGGGAAGTGAGGAAGACGCCGCGCAGATGTGCGCACCGCAACAGCCTACTTTGACAGCGTGTCGACTCTGCGTGCGGCTCAGATCCAAAAGGACCGCGCGTTGGCGAAGAGTCGATGCCGGCGAAGGGACAAGTTAACGCCGCCCGATCAGTTTAACGGCGTTGACGAAATCAGCCGGTCTAGGCACCAAGTCGCTTAGCCGGACACGCAGCGCAAGGGCTAGGATCAGCACGGTAACAATAAAGCCGGCAGCGGAAGCTATAGATGCGCCGAGAGCGCCGGCAAAGTGGCCAAGAGGTATCAACGCCGAGACTCCCACCGCGAGACCGCCCACCTGCGCTAGCGTGAGGAGCCTTCCTCTTCCACGTGCGTTCGCGGCCGAAGAAGCTACGAAGCCGATTAGCTGGGCTCCGCCGGCGATGATTGCAACGAAAGTGGCTGGCAGTGCTCCTTCGAAATCCGCGCCGAATACGAATGGCACCATGGGCCAAGCGGCGATGGCGAGAAGGGGGCAGCACATCAGGGCCAGCGCGGCCGCCGAACGTATTGCGGCCGATTCTAGACGCGCACGTTCGCCAGCGTCCGCCCTAGCGATTCCACGGAAGATGCTGCCCGCAAGCGCATGTCCCAACACTAACGGGGGAGCAGAACCGATGGTTACCGCCACGGAGTAATAACCCGCTTGTTGCGCTCCAATAAGAGGTAACGCCAGTACTTGGTCTAGTCGAGTTGAAGCTATCTGAGCAACTGAGCCTGCGTAGAAGGCGAAGCTGTTTGACAGAAAACGTCGGCTCGCCAGCACCTCGCCGCGTAGTGGAACTCTTGTCAGCGCTATCCCGGTAACGAAGTTCGCAAAATTACTTATGATGAAAGCGACCAATACCGTCGCGACGGTCGCGATGTCAAGCAGCCAGAAAGCTACGATCAAGACTACGTACGTCGCGGGTTGTATTACTTGCAAGATTGCCACTGCGCCGAATCGTTCGTGAGCGATCAAGACGCTCACATCGAGCGCCCAACTGGCTGGGAGAGCGGACAAGGCAACGCCAACTGTGGCGGTGACGCGGGAGAATTTATCGAACGACTCGAAAAGGGAGAAATAGCACGCCAGGGCTAGCACTATCGAGGCAAATATCGAAATCGCGATGACCAGGCGTGCGGAGCGGAGGGCGGCATCGGCTTCCGAGATCGCCGAGAGTCGACGCACTTCCATCGGCATTCCAATAGAGATCACCACCGGAACAATGAGAAAGAGCGCCAACGCTGCCGCTGTTTCCCCCCTGCCTTCTGGCCCGACGGCTCGCGAAATGATCGGCGCCGAAATCAACGATAGCGCTGTCGCTAGGAAGCGCCCGACTATAAGCGCGGACGGCGACCTACGAAAACGCGAATTGTTAGCATCTGTTCTTGTCATCACACTTCCATGGTCGCTACAGCGTTGCTATCGAACGTGTTCGCGGGTTACGCGCGACGAAGTGGGACGTGGTTTGAGCGGAACAATCTCGGGAAAGCGTGTCGTTTCGTGCCCCCGCCGGGGACGTCTGGGGTCGCACCTCTTCGCTGGCGGATGGTCACAGCAGGCCGCCCTCGACAGGTATTGTGCCGTACGCCAGTCTCATGGCGGCCACCTAGGCGCGTCGACCGAGTACTCGAAGGTAGGCGCCGACCGCAGCTCGAAGATTGCGTTTCGCATACTTGGCCCCGAGACTGATAACACCGAAGCCGCGATAACTGGGTACTTCCCGGCCTGCTGCCGATGTGCCGATGATCCGGCCGGCCATAGTTTCGCGCCGGTCAACTTGGAGCGGTTGAACAGGCTCTAATCGCTCAATGCCTAATTCTCGAATCTCGATTTCCCCGGCTTGGGCGGCGCGTATAACGCTCTCATGCCCTCGTCGCGTTCGGCAAATGACGACCGACCGGCCAACGGAATCAGTGTCGAACCGGGGGTACCCGCCCGAATCCGCCTCCCAGTAGTCGCCCACCGTCACATCGGCGAGTTGACCGGTGCCGTCGGGGCATATCTTGCACCGCCACTGCAGCGATTTGCCGAGTACTTGTCCCCAAGATTCCCTATAAGAGAGGGCTCGGCTCTCCCCGTCACGAGCCACGACTTGGAACTCCCCTGGCCACCCATTACCACGGTAACGGAGTCGCTCAATGTTCTCAGTGGCGATCCCCAATCGGTCGTTAGCGAGCCTGTCCGTAGCCAGTTGGGACGGCGTGCCCGCGCAAAAGAACGAAAGTAAGAAAGGCTCCTCGTGGGTATCCGCATGCAGTTGATAGGCGCGCAGCGCAGAAACCTCGCACGGCTTACCAATAAATGCGTCGCTACTGTTAAGCCCCCTAGCCTGCGAAGCTGTAGCTACTGGGGCGTATCTTGAACCGGCTGCGGCCAGTGCCTCCTCCTTAGTGGTCAGCGTGATGGGCACCGTTCTGCTCGGTTGCTCAGCCGACGCAGACGCTCCCACGGCATGCCCACCAGAAGCAACGATGCCTTGCACTAAGGCTGTGATGACCCCGGCGCTGCTACCGCTGTGCCGAACCGTCGGATCTACCGCCCACGCTTCCCAAACCGACCAATATCTGCCAAAGGTTCGATGCGAGTAGGGCGCCTTCACGGCCCGTGCGTCAACCCTGACTCCCGGGCACACATATTGGAAGCGCTTGGTTTCGATCGGGGAGTTCGGACCTGCGGTCACTGTGGGACGCATATATCCGTCGGCAGATAAGGCCATCTGAACTCTCGATGAGATAAGCGCGCATGCTCCGCAGCCCGTGCAATTTTCGTTAGCGACCACCCTATCCACCGCCGACCGGAAAGTGTCGAGGCTAGCCTTATCGGAACCGGTCATGAACCCCCCGCGAGCGTTAAGAGACGGCGCGCTTTAGCTTCCCACGTATGCTCTACCGGTATCGGCGTTGGATCACGCTCGACGCGAGGGCCATTTGATGCAAGTGTCGCCAGAAGCCGTGGGTGATCCTCCGCCTCGGCCACTTGAACCGCTACGAGGCCTCGCTTGCCCGCACCGCGTACTGGCGTGGTCAGAACTGGCAGACCCGCTGCTCGGTATTCGTACGTCTTTAGTATGTCCCCACCGATCTCGAACTCTCCAACTCTGTGCGGAACCCACCCGACATCAAATGTACTCAGCAGCGATGGGACATCCTCATAATGCACGTCGCCGAGCAGAGTGATATTCGGTTCACGCTCCAGCGGATCCCGGTACCCAGCATCCAGGATCGGCCCGGCGAAGACGAATTTGACTGAAGGTAGGGAGCGCGCCGCAGTGCAGACAAGATCCAGATCAAGGCGGTGTCCGATCTTCCCCACGTACCCGACGGTCATTGGCCCGGTCGCCGTAGAACCAGGGTCGAATCGTTCTGGGTCAACACCGTTCGTCATCAGCTCAACGTCTGGGCGGCCGAGTCGGCGCGCCAGTTCCGCAGTACCTTCGGAATTTGCGGTCACATGGTGCACGCGATCGAATAAGCATCTGTAGGCATCCTCAACTCGATCGCGAATACCCGCGAAAGCGTAATGCACTGTCCAGTCGTCAAGGAGGTCAGCGATTGTTCGCCTCCGGATGTTGAAGACTGTGTCCGCAACATTCGATACAGCAACGAAGGGGTTCCAGATGATCGCTGGCGCGCTAGCTGGTGCTCGCGGCGAGGCGTAGTGGCTCGCACTATCGACCCACCAACGGCGGCGGTCCGTGAGGTTAGGCAGGCGCCACGTGCTAGAAGAATGGTCAGCAAGGTACGGGTTCGTAGTTGCTGAATTCGGACGTCTACGAAACCGCCTTCGCAGATCTAACACCTTTGGTTCCGGCCGCGAAAGCACCTCAACTATCCCGTCCGGCATGACGAACTTCGCGAGCCATTCGATCAAGTGAGCGTCACGAGTGCGGAAACCCTCATCAACCATTTTGCGATACCCGTGCATCGGGAAAGCGATGATCTTCGGGGAGGCGGCAAGGCGGGGCACACCGACATCTTGGGGGGAGCTCATTTACAGCGCCTTGGCGAGGTCTTGTGCAACTCGCTCGATCGATCCCACGGCTTCCGCTCGCACGGACGGTGCTTTCCTTGTCCAGTGATCGAGATTTCTCACGAACGCGCTCGTTTGCTCCACTATATCCGGGCTCGTGCGCAGGTCGAGACTCGCACTCCAGTCAAGATCATTCAGCAAGGGCGCGAATTTGCGCGAATAGGCCCATGCTAGAGCGGGCGTGCCGACGGATAGGGCGTTCAAGCATGCGTGCATTCGTGCGCCGATAACCGCCGCGGCCTCGTTGAGGCGACTTCTTACGTCATTCAACGACTGCGGAACGAAAAAACCAACGTCGTCGCTTCTTAACGCTTTGGCGGCTTCTTCAACGGCGGTAACGTCGTCTTCGCGGCTTACTGCTGATCGTAGTACATGCGGGAAAATCGTGACAGGATGACCGGCCCCCGAGATAGCGCGACAGGCATCGATTACAGCGTTTCTGTATCGCAAGTAGTCCACGTGTGGATTTGAGCGCCACAACAGCCCAGATACGTTCATATATACGCCGGCGCGTGAGTTAGCTTCCGGCAGCGGCGGGAGCGCAAAGACAAGGTCGGACGACAGAGCATCTGGGCGCCGACCGAGTGCAGCGGAGTACCTCGCGCTTTCTGAGTCCCGTGCATAAACGCGTGTCGCGCCCCGAATGGATGCCCGCGCAATGCTTCGACCGTATCGCGAATCGAAAGGCCCGATAGTTTGAGGGGCAAGAACCAAGGGGATCCCGGCCTTGATGGCAGCGCGGTGCGCGTAGGTCATGACGGTGAGGCGTCGCGAGCTGTACATATCGGTGAAACTATCACCGGAAGTTGTGTCGACAATAACGTCGTAGTTCCTAAACAGTTCTTTGATGTAGCCGCTAGACCGACCGACGTCTCGTACAATGGCCCCCTTACCTAGTGGAGTACCCAGAGTGTCGTGGTCGTGGAAGTCCACTTCAACATTCTTGAATGCCATTTCACATAGCCGAGCGGCGCCGGTCGCCAACACCCGTATCCCGAGATTTGTTGCTGAATGTTTAGCCCAAAGCACCAAGGCGCGCTGCGTCAAATCATCCCCTTCTGCCCGACGAACGCCGGCTCACGACTATCCTCATGTTCGAGGCCGCCCATATGGGCGCGCCCTAGTTCTGTCGTTGCGACGGCAACTCCCATGTAGAACCACACCAATATTCCGAACTGCGTGATCAAGGCGACCGTCAGCAGTGCTGGCATCACGCTCGCGAGCGCGATTTCTGGAGAATTAGCTTTTCTATTTACGGCGCGGAACACAGTCCAAGCCGCGGCCAGCAAGAACAGGGAACCTAATGCCCATCCGAAGTTAACGGCCAGGCGGAGAAATGCATTGTCTATTGAAACCACGCCAAACCATTGGAAGACGCCTGCCGTTTCGTGGTAGCCCCGTGCAGTGCCAAAGGCCTCTAGGTACGGAACTAGCTCGAGGAGGCGTAGGCGGTGATTCGCACTTCTCGTCGCTTCTTGCGAAGCTGCGTTGAACACGCCCTCCACCCAGGGAAGCGCCACTGCCGCCGTTGCTAACACGCCCAGCGCCACAGTGGTGCGAGTTCGACGGGAGATCTTGCCGTGCGACGCCCACAGAGTGAACGCTAAAGCGAGCCCGGCAGTAACGAGTCCGGAGCGACTGAATGTTGTGAAGATTGCCACGATAATGAGCGCAGTCACAGTCGCCTGCGTCACCGGGCGGAATCGAGATGTAAGCACCATCGGTATGGCAAGCGCTAAAGAGTTCGCGAGCGCAATCGAATGGGCGAATGATCCCTCAGACCGAGTGATCCCGCCGCGGTCCTGAAGCGTACCGAGTTTCAAGTATTGCTCGGTGGCCGGCGCGGTCCCGAAGTAAGGGTTCCAGTCGGCGAGGTATTCCACAATGGCAAGCAATGCGACGACCAAGAATACGATCGTTATCGTATCGCGCACAAATTGTATTCCAACTTGCGTGGTAAGTGAGTATCCAACAAAAAATGCGGGTACCCACTGCGCCAGCAGTACGAATCCATGTCCAGGTATGGACGCTCCCAGTGCCACTAGCAGGCCGACGAATAGGCCTATTGACAAGACCGCCACCACGGCATAATTGCCACCACGCACGGCGCGTAGTAGTGCGCCAGGGAAGACCATGAGCGAGATAAGGCTGGCTGCGGGAACGTAACCGAATAAGTCAATGCCCCACCAGTATGGCACAAAGCATATCGCCGATAGGAATACACAAAGGCTCAGCTTGGGGCTTAGGTTCAACAAGACAAACGCCGTGAGTCCGAGAAAGCCGGCCGCGGTTGTCGGTAGCCCGAAACGCAGCGACAAGCCGATAAAGGCAAGGGTTGCAGCTGCACCCATGACCGTTGTAGCCGCTCTGCCGCGAAGATCCACTTCTCCGGTTCTAGGCATCCGCGTTCGCCCAGACAGCGCCGGCAAACTTCGCGAAGCGCCGAGCCTCGTAGAGAAGCGCGTCGTTTCGTGATTGCCGGCCTCGAAAGAAGAAGACAATTGAACGGGAAAGCAGTCCAAGGCTGAAAATTGTTCTCCATATCGCGAAGGTCAATGGACTGGGGTCGAAAGTGGTTTTGTAGTAGTCGCTCAGGCTACGTGGCCACATCACGTTTATGTCGTCCGACGGACTTCTCTTGACCGACTGGCCCATCGCGTGGAAACATCCAATGTCGGTCAGCATTACCACCGAAAGCCCGTGGGTGAGAGCACGCCAACAGTATTCGGTGTCTTCGGCGTACATAAACCACCGCTCGGAAAGAACCCCAATCCGCTCAATCGTCTCACGTTTTATGTACATACAGGCTCCCGCGACCCATTCGACCGGCTCGACGGATTGCAGTTGCCCATCCAAGTACAGATATCGGCCCTTGAACTTGGATGTCCGGCGGCACAACCGACTTAGTCCTGTGAAATGGGCAAGCATCGGCAGCACGAATGGCTGCCTGCCGGCAGTCGTTGTCTTGACGGTGTTCCCGGAGTACACAAGGGGAGAGAGAATGCCGACATCGCGCAATTCGGATGCGGCCGAGCGCAATTGCTCAAGCGAGCCACAGTCGAGGATAGCATCTGGGTTTAGGAGTAGGACATCGCTGTCGTTGGGGGTTGCCGCAATTGCCTCGTTAATCGCCTTCGCGAAGCCAGCATTCGACTCGCGGAGTATGAGTCGGTCGATCAAGCCTTCGTCGCTCAAGGTGCGTAATACACTGCGTGTGTCATCTGACGAATTGTTGTCGATGACCATGACCCGCACGCCAGAGGGCCGCTCGATGCTTCGAACACATTGATTGATCTCGCGGCCACTGTTGTAGGTTAAGACTATAATCCACAACGGAGATGTCATTGGGCTGCCCACATCAAGCTGCTCACCGATTGCCACGTAGCTTAGGACTTGCAGGATTCCGAGCCGGCGGTGTAGACCCGTACGGTTGAGGTCGGGCGTTCATTAGTCTATTCGATTCCCGGCCGTCCAATGGGGCGGCATGACGCTCTAGGCGTTGTCAGGCTGTTGACATTATTAATGGGACTCCCCCTCAAGAGTAATTCAGCGCACTGCCGCCTTCACGGCTTCCTCGGTGCTGTGTTGAGCAAGTAAGTCAACTGCGTCGCGCCCAAGGCCCCACCCGTGCCAGTGCAGCTCTAACATACAGCAGGATCTCGTTGAGTCCCAGTTGAAGGCGGCCCGCGTGGACTCGGGACGAATCTCTGACTTGAGGCGCAATGGCGGTTCACTCCGCTGGGGGTGCGCGGCCCCTCTTCGCAGGGGATTGACCGCCTGCTTCTGTTGCTCACGTTGACGGATTATTCGCGTCTGGCGTCTGTCGGTGTCCTGCATTATCCGCTCCGCCGAGCCGGGCGCGGATAGCCACAAGAAGTCTGTGAGCCTCCATGGGATCATGAGACCACGGCTTGATCTCCATGAGCGCCGTACGCTCGTCCTCCGTTAGCCGCGTTCCAATCGGCTTTGCTGGATTGCCAGCTACCACTGAAAAATCTGCCACGTCCTTGGTTACGATGGAACCAGCGCCGATTACTGCACCGGTGCCGATCCTCCGGCAACCCGGCAGGATGACTGCATTCGCCCCAATCCATGAGTCGTCGCCAATATAGACCTCGGTACGATTTACGTCTTGGTCGACGTGCGCCATGCCAAGCGATGGGTTGTACCAGAACGGGTGAAGGCTCAGTTCCGAAAGTGGATGAGCGGCCCCAATCCGTCTCACGTTCGGCCCGATGGAGACGTAAGAGCCGATCACGGTGTGGCGGTCCGCATTCCCCGGTATCAGAAGCGATCCGTAAGAGTAAGGTCCGACGTCTACGAGGTGCCATCGCTTCAAAACAGCTCGCAGAGTGGCGGAGTAAAGTTGGCCACCTTCAACCTTGACGATCAATGACAGGCACTTGGTCCGCATGGGTATGCGACCGTAGTTTCGCACGAGCATGCGTCCGACCCGACTGCTGCGCATGACGGGGGCGTCTCTGGTGTCCGCTGTTCGACAGAATCTGCTTCTTACCGCACTCAACACCTGCGCATCTCCTTCGTTGTATTGCCGATGCGGAAGGTTTGGTCGATTGGTATTACGCGGGTACGGACGTACTCGGCTCGACGATTCGATACTGCCAGAGTGTCCAGTGGGGCCCCGCCACTTTATCGCGCCATCCGTTAGGTTCAAGGCTTCACAGGTTGTGGCGTGGCCCACTCGCCGGTCCGACAAGACGGATATCTGAGTATTCTTAGGTTTCGCCCCACAGGGGCCCGGGCTTCTGAGCGGAGACGCCCGCCAATTCCTCTCTGCAACAGACGAATAGACCGGGAAGTCGTTCACTGTAACGAGGTCCAGGCGGCCGAAACTTGGCGTCTACGTGTGTTCTGGGCTCTTGAGAACGCCGTTCCGCGTGAACTCTCGCGAGCCACTAGGCTCAGTCCAGGCCGAAGATCATGGTGGCAGTTTTCGATTGACTGATTCAGTCAGAGGAGTACCGATTGACGTCGCACATCAGCCGTCGGGCCTTTTTCAGTTCGTGCGCAGCCGCCTCTGCAGTGACGCCAGTGGCAATGCTCGCCGTGGGTTGCGGTGACTCAGCGGGCCGGCCCGCCGGCGGGGGAGACGGCGAAGGGGTCCATAGCCAAGTGTCAGCTAGATCGGTTCACAACCCTTACGAATTCGGAGCCGTAGGCGATGGCTTGAACGACGACACCGCCGCCCTCCGTGCGGCTTACGAGGCGGCGCTCTCGGAAGGTGGCGGGGCGGTCGAATTAACTCGCGGGCGGTTCTACATCCCGGGGAATGTAGAGATGAGCCAAGCAGGGGTTAGCCTGCTGAGCCGAGGTGGTGCAGTTGTTGGCGGGGGTGAAGTGCGTGTGGGGCCTGCCAGTTACGACGGTGCAGCGAGCGGGGTTGACTTCTCGGGTGACTCCGTTGCAGGTCTGACCTTCGACGGCGATGACGACTACGGGACAACACGCTGCTTGGTCTTGCGGAATACCCGAGGCCTTGACATCTCGCAGAATCTGTTCCGGTCAGCCGGGAAGGGTGTCGCGGTGGAAGCCGCTGATGGTAACGAGAAGTTCCACACCACTGCCATGGTGAGGGTTTCCGGTAACCGATTCACGCGGCTCACCTTCGGAGTCTATGGGGATACTGAAGAGTGGGATTGTTTGTCGGATTGGCAGATTACAGATAATTACTTCAACTTCTGCTCGGACACATCCGTGTGGATTGCCAGCACGAACGAAGGCGCCATAGGCGGCGTCGACGGTCTCAACTTCGCGGGTAACACCATCTTCTCGCTTAACCATAGTGACAGTGCGGAACCGCTCTTCGCCATCAAGCGCTATAATCTCCGCCTGGGGAAGACTAATTGGCTGCGCATCATCAACAACAACTTCTTCGAGGCGGGGCTCTCCGCCGTCTACCTCGACACGCCTGCCAATTTCAGCGTTATAGGGAATCATATTGCCTGGCCTGGGCAGCGCGAGCTTGCTGATGCCCTTGAGATCCATCACGGAGCGCCGAAGGGTGTCATCGAGGGAAACACCTTCGCGATGTGGACTCGTGCTGCTGTCGGCCTGCATGACCTCACTGATCTGCGGCGGATCGAGATTGGCGGAAACTCATGGGCGTGGACCGCTTCACCGGACTCGTGGACTGGTTCCGAGTCGCTGCCCGGTTACCGCATCTACGCTTCGCAGGGTGGCGAGGGATATCCGACCATCCGCGACTTTCAGGACTCTGGAGCGTTCGACAACCTCTATGGCGAGTGGCGATTGCAATCGCGAGACATCAAGTCTCCTAAAGGAGGTGTATCCGGCGCCTCCCATAGAAATCTTGACGTGTCTAGTACTACCACGGTATTTAGTATCTCGGACATCGTCGGCGGGACGACGTTCGGCGGCTTGATCTCTGTGACCGCGACCAACACGAAGGACCCCTCGCTTACAGCTACGTACTTGCTCTTCGTTTCATCCGCGGGCTCCGTGTGTACACCGATTGCAGCCGGCGGGCACCTGGAGGGGGCCGATACTGCGCATCCCAGTTTCACTTGGGCCCTGGGAGGTGAAGCCCTTCGGGCCACACCGGTCGGCGCGACGGCAGGCACGTTCGATTTCGACGCGGTGGCACTGGGCGCGGCATCGCCGTTCTAGAGCAGCGACAATGTGTTTCCGCTGGATGTTTAAACCGTGACTCAGCCAGCCTGAGGTTTGATTGCGCGTATGTATTGCTCAAGGCGGTCCATGTGGTCCGGCACGTCGGTGAACGGCTCAATCTTGTTCAGATCCAGAGCACTGTTGCGTGGACGGGCCGCAACCGGCCCACTTGCCGACTTGAAATAATCTTCGGTGCTAACGCCGGTCACCCTTTCTGGGCTATGGCCCGCGAGCGCAAAAACTTCGCGAGCAATCCCCTCCCATGACATGGGCGTGCCTCCACCGGTGAAGTTGTATGTTCCATACGGCGCGCACTTATCGATCAGATCCCGAATTGCAGTCGCGAGATCGGATGCGAAGGTAAGTCGCCCGTGCTGATCGTTGACAACCGATGGGTCGATCCCGCGTTCAGCGAGCGAGAGCATGGTCCGCACAAAGTTCTGGCCCTCGCCGACAACCCAAGAAGTTCGCAGTATGTAGTGATTGTGCGCGGTGGAGGCAATCTCGTCGCCCGCGGCTTTGGTTTGTCCGTAGACGCCGAGTGGGCAAAGTGCGTCGTCCTCGCGATAGGGCCGCGGCAGGTTCCCGTCGAAAACGTAGTCACTGGAGATATGAACTAGAGTCAAGCCGAACGCTCGCGCTAGACGCGCCAACGCGGCAACGGCCGTGACGTTGGTGGCCCAAGCCTCTTTTCGTCCCGCAGGCGTTTCGGCTGCATCGACCGCGGTATAGGCGGCCGCGTTGATCACCACTCGATAATCCCGCCACGGACGGATGGAGTTGATGCGATCCGAAGCTAGCTCAATGTCGGTACGGTTGGCGAATTCCACGTCCGGACAGTCGCTGTACACTTTCCGTAGGGCTAGTCCGAGTTGCCCGCTAGCACCTAGAATCAAGACCTTGCGAGCCCGAATGGGTTCGATGTGTGATAACCGAGGATTGTTACGATCTTTGGAGGAGAGCGCTGCCTTTTGTAACGGTATCGGCCAGTCGACAGCCAAAGTCTCATCCGCGAGGTTTACTGCAGAATAAGTAGCATTGGGCGAGTAGTGATCGTTGACGAGGTAAGTGTACGCAGTGTTCGGTTCGAGCGTTTGGAATGAGTTTCCAACTCCTCGTGGCACATACACAGCTCGCGACGGGTCGAGCTCAGAGGTAACCAAGGTTCCGAACGTCGGGCCTTGTCGAAGATCGACCCAGGCGGCGAAGACGCGTCCAGTCGCTACCGAGACGAACTTGTCCCATGGCTCGGCATGGATGCCGCGAGTAGTGCCAACCTCGTTATTAAACGAAACATTATTCTGGACAGGACCGAAATCGGGCATACCTGCTGCCAGCATCTTCTCGCGCTGCCAGTTCTCTTTGAACCAGCCACGGTTGTCGCCGTGCACCGGCAGATCCCAAAGCGTCAGTCCGGGAATGGCCGTTGGGGTTGCGCGCAATTCCTTCGCGAACTCAGTCACTGAACCTAATTCCGTGCATCACTGACCGGCTCTGGCATAGAGAGCTTCAGTCGCTGCCTTTGCGGGCAACCACCAGTCCTCATTAGTGCGGTACCAATCTATGGTTGCTTGAAGACCGCGTTCGAAGTCTCGATATAACGGATGCCAATTTAATTCGTTGCGGAGCTTGGTGTAGTCGATGGCGTACCGCATGTCGTGACCAGCGCGATCGTTGACATGGTCATAAGCATCCGCGGGCAGGCCCATCAGGGTCAGGATCGCCTCGACCACCGACTTGTTGTCCCTCTCTCCGTCGGCGCCGATGAGATACGTCTCACCAATGCGTCCGTTCTCAAGGATCGATAGCACGGCCGAGGAGTGGTCGTCAGCATGAATCCAGTCGCGCACGTTGCGTCCGTCGCCGTATAATTTGGGTCGATGGCCACGCAATACGTTGGTGATCTGTCGAGGTATGAATTTCTCGACGTGTTGGTACGGACCGTAATTGTTCGAGCAGTTGGATATTGTCGCCGCCACACCAAAAGATCGGACCCACGCGCGTACCAAGAGGTCGCTGCCCGCCTTTGTTGACGAGTATGGCGACGAAGGATTGTACGGTGTTTCCTCGGTAAATCGGGCTGGATCGTCGAGGGCCAGATCGCCGTAAACCTCGTCGGTGGAGACGTGATGCATACGTGTGCCGTGCTTGCGTACGGACTCTAATAAGGTGAATGTGCCGATAATGTTGGTGTTCAGGAAAGGCTGCGGGTCCGAGAGCGAATTATCGTTGTGCGACTCGGCGGCGTAGTGCACTACCGCGTCGGCAGCGGTCACCAGATCGTCCACTAAACCGCCGTCGGCAATATCGCCTTGCACAAACGACACCCGTTCTTCTGGGAGGCCCGCGAGCGACGCTCGGTTTCCTGCATACGTCAGCTTGTCTAAGACAATTACCTCATAGGCGGTGTGTTCAATAACATGGTGTACGAAGTTGGAGCCTATGAATCCGGCGCCGCCCGTGACGAGCAATCGAGCCACTAGCGCCCCCGATCTAGCAGTTCGAGCAGGTAAGTGCCGTAGCCAGATTTCACCAGCTTCTCTGCACGCTCGCGGAGCCCGTCATCATCTAAGAGGCCCAGCCTCCAAGCGATTTCCTCGGGCGCTCCGATCTTCAGCCCCGTTCGCCTTTCCATCGTTCGCACGAAATCGCCAGCGTCAGTCATCTGATCGAACGTTCCAGTGTCGAGCCACGCAGTACCGCGCGACAGAACTTGGACTCTCAACCTATTCTGTTCGAGGTAGATTCGATTGACATCTGTTATTTCGTACTCGCCGCGGTCACTCGGTTTCAGATCACGTGCGATGGCGACTACGTCATTGTCGTAAAAGTAAAGGCCCGGCACTGCGTAATTGCTTTTCGGGTTCTTTGGCTTCTCCTCCAGCGAGACGACTAAACCGTTGTCGTCAAATTGAACGACTCCGTAGGCGGAGGGTTCTGCAACCCAGTATGCAAAGATTGCTCCACCGTTTATGGTGTTGTAGCCGCTGAGTTGGTTCCCGAGGCCGGGTCCGTACAGCAAGTTGTCGCCCAAGACCAGGGCGACAGTATCGCCACGAATGAAGTCAGCTCCAATCGTGAATGCCTGCGCCAGTCCATCAGGCGAGGGTTGCTGCGCGTACGTGATCGATACCCCGAACTGCGAGCCGTCGCCAAGGAGGCGCTCGAAGCTGTCGGCGTCGTGTGGCGTGGTGATTACCAAGATGTCATCAATGCCCGCGAGCATCAGGGTCGATAGCGGGTAGTACACCATCGGCTTGTCATAGACCGGAATGAGCTGCTTCGAAACGCCCAACGTAATTGGATGCAGGCGTGTGCCGGAGCCGCCCGCGAGAATGATCCCCCTCACGACGCAATCGTGACATAAGACTGTAGAGAGCACTGTCTCTGGCAAGCTTCATCCGGACATCTAGGTGAGCCGGCCGCGCGCAATTGGGAGGATGCGCCTCCCGATTGGGAGTAGCTGGAATCCATGGCACTCGCAGTGCACGCCATTAGAGCGCCTGCACTGCAGCTATATTTGACTGGGCATCGCGCCTACGGCGTTGATCGCCGATACTTGGCAGACGGTTCATCCGAAAGGCCCTTGATTGTGATCAAAATCACGTAACTATAGCTGGGAGCGGGCTCTGCATCTTCTGTTTGTTTGCACCGGGAACATTTGCCGATCGCCGATGGCCGAGCGTCTCGCCGTCGCCTACCTGACACGAGCGCGACTGTCAGGCGTTCTCGTGTCGAGCGCCGGCACTCGCGCTGTGGTGGGACACCCGATCCATGATCTCGCCGCCCAGGTTCTAAGCGACCTAGGGGGCGAAACGACTGACTTCGCGGCTCGTCTGCTAACCCCAAAAATTGCGTCCAACGCTGACCTCGTGATCACCATGTCGCGATACCACCGTGACCGCGTTCTTGAAATGGCTCCGCGCCAACTCAAGAAGACGTACACCCTCGCCGAAGCTGCGGAGCTTGTAACAGAGTTCGGCCCGACGAGCATCGCAGGCCTAGCTCGTTTCCGGCCGCTGCTCGCGGGCGACCAAGCGCCGGACATACCGGACCCGATTGGTCAGGGACCGGAGGCCTTCGCAAAGGTGGGCCGACAAATTGTGGATTTGCTTCCACCCATCATGGACCTTTGCCGAATCTCTTTCGAGGGATGATCGCGCCGGGTCAAGCTACACGCCTGCTCGCGTGGGCCGATGCCGAGAATTCTTGCGCCTCGCACGTTGACTAAGGCTAACTGGGCAAATCGGAATGAACGGCAAGTATCGAGGTATTTGCCAGGAGCGATGTGTTATAGACGAATTTCACTTTGAATCGTAATCGAGTTGAGATTGGCCGTTCGACGGCTTACAGTTTCGGTCAAGGCATTTTCTGGGGGGATTGGATGACGGCGCTCGATGATGGGCCTGACGCCTCCATGGGGCTGGCCACCTCCGCCAATCAGCATGCGACCAGCAAGCAGATGCCGGCGTGGCAACGGTGGTATGCGCGCCGGCTCATCGCGTTGGATTCTCTGGCGGTCGCGACCGCCGTGGTTCTCGCGCAGCGGCTGCGCTTCGGGGCGATCCCGGGCGCCGAACTGAACTACCGCTTCGTGGACTACACGGTGGTCTCGGCTATGACGGCGACCATGTGGCTGACAGCGCTTGCGGTGAATCGGTCCCGTTCGCCGCGCGTCATCGGTGCTGGGCCTGAGGAGTACCGCCGCGTCTTGCTGGCCACCCTATCGGTGTTCGGGGCTACGGCAATCCTGTCGATGTTGTTCAAGCTCGAGATCGCGCGAGGCTATCTGATTATCGCGCTGCCTGTAGGCATCGCCCTTCTAGTTGGGGGACGTTGGCTCGCAAGAAGGTTCGTGAACCGCGCCCGGATGAAGTACGGCCGCTGCATCACCCGGGTGGTGGTGGTGGGTAGCGCGCCAGCCGTGTGCGACCTGACCAGATCGCTGGCCCGTGAACCGCGGTCAGGATACGAGGTCGCCGGTGCCTGCATTCCGGACGGAAGCCTCCGCGGCACGATTGAGGTCCCAGGGGTTGGCGTTCTCCCGACCTTCGGCAACGAATCCAACGTAGTCGGCGCCGTGGCGGGCTACGGACAGCCACGCTGTCGCCGTCACCGCGACTGAGCGTCTCGACGGCCGTGGCATCCGCGACCTGTCGTGGGAACTTGAAAAGCTCGACGTCGACCTGCTGGTCGCGCCAGGGGTTGTTGACGTCGCTGGTCCGCGGTTGCAGATGCGCCCGGTGTCCGGGCTGCCGCTGATCCATGTGGAGAAGCCTAAGTACAAGGGCGCGAAGCGTTTCGAGAAGCGGCTCTTTGACATTGTATTCGCCAGCGCAGTGCTGCTGAGCGGGCTGCCGCTTTTGATTGGTGTCGCCATTGCAATCAAGGTCACCAGCAGAGGGTCAGTGTCTTATCGCTCCGAACGCATCGGCATCAACGGCCAGCCGTTCCACATGATTAAGTTCCGCACCCTGCTCGACGGTGCCGACAAGCTCGTCGACAAGCTTGTCGGCCTCAACGAGAGCGAAGGCGGCGTGTTGTTCAAGATGAAGAGCGACCCACGCGTCACGCCGGTCGGTCGAATCCTGCGCAAGTACAGCATCGATGAACTGCCCCAATTCCTCAACGTTCTCACTCGTGACATGAGTGTCGTCGGCCCGCGCCCGCCGCTGGCGAGAGAGGTGAAAACGTATGATGACTCCGCTAGGCGTCGCCTGCTGGTCAAGCCCGGCATCACTGGGCTGTGGCAGGTCAGCGGTCGCTCAGACCTCTCGTGGGAAGACTCGGTACGACTGGACCTGTTCTACATCGAGAATTGGTCAATGGTCGGTGACTTGCTGATCGCGCTGCGTACATTGAAGGCAGTATTCGGCCACTCGGGAGCCTATTAGCCACTCTTGACGGGTCGAGAATGGATCAGCTGTCCTGGTCGACGGAATTGACCGGAACGGCCGTGGTATCCGGCCAGCCGAAACGCCGAACGCCCGACGCGCCTGGTAATCGGCGCGGCCTCGTAGTAATCGCTAGCTGGGCATGACAATTAAGGCGTCGATGTCCGCCTTGGCGAGCGAGTCGTCCAGTCAAGAGCATCTGATGGCCGCGCTCGACTGTTTCCGCCCCCAGGGTTAACGCAGCGGCTCGCCAGCGCGGATTCGCAGATCGCGCTCCACCGCAACTCCGCGCTCGCTCCTCCAGTTTCCACATCTTCGGCGTCGGCGGCATGTGTGCCGTCGTCGGCTCGGACCAACATCGCGGACCAACCGCCGCCGCCTGGGCTGTGCGCGGTGATCGGTTCACTGCCTGCCAGACCCTCCCCGCCTGCCGGTGCGGAAGGGAAGCGGGGTCACCTCGAGCGCCTGGCGCGTCGGGCCTCGATCACGTAGTCACAGCAACCTCGGCGACTCGGCGAAAGCGTGCTGCGGCCACTGGTCGGCGGCGATAGCGGGCCTCGCCCATAGGGCCCGACGTTCCGTCCGCCTTTCTGTCCCACAGCCGAACGCATCGAAATCCGATATACGCGTCGCTGGGTTGTGTGATCGTTTACGTATGCAAAAGTCGGCCAGGGCGGCGCTCGTCGTCATCACCTCGATCGTCGCCACCATCGGTCTATGGCTGGCCTCCGCGTTCACCGCGGCGCTCGCCTTCGGTGCGATCGCGCTGATCGTCCCGGGCACCGGGACGCACAACATCAACCCGCCCAACGCCGTTGAGGGTTACAAGGAGAACGCTGCCGACCGCTACATCAACCCGTCCGGCGTCGCCTGCACCTCAACGAACGGCTGTGAACTCCTCGGCGTGGATTATCCCGCCAGCTTCTGGCCCATCCCACTGCCCGGGTGGTGCCCCGGCCTGACCTGCGACACCTGGAACGAGTCGGTGGGGGAGGGCGTCACCAACCTCAACAGCCAGCTCGCCGGCATCCTGAACGATGAGGCCAATGACGACGAACAGATCATCGTCTTCGGCTACTCCCAGGGCGGGGCGGTCGTCTCCCGCGCGATGTACGACATCGCCAAACTCGACGAGGCCACTCGGGACCGCATCACCGTCGTCACCATCGGCAACATCAACAACCCTCAGGGCCTGTGGTCGCGTCTGAGTTTCCTGCGCTACATCCCCATCCTCAACGTCTCCTTCGGGCCGCAGCTGCCCACCGACATCGGCGTGAAGAGCACGAACTACTCCTTCGAATACGACCCCGTCGGCGACGCCCCGCAGTACTGGGGCAACCCACTGGCGATGCTGAACGCCCTCTTCGCGTTCGAATACGTGCACGGCTACTACCTCGACCCCACCAGCAACGGGCCGACCGACTCGATGCCGTACGGCTACGACGACGCCAGCTTGGCGGCTGCCATCGCCGCCGCGCCCAAGCGCGTCCACGGAAACGCCACCTTCGTCCTGATCCCCCAGCGGGGCACCCTGCCGATCTTCATGCCCCTCGTTGACCTCGGAAATGCCACCGGCACATCCGCTTTCGTCGACCCCGTCGTCCGACTGCTGCAGCCGGTCACCAAGCTGCTGATCGACCTCGGTTATGACCGCAACGCCGACCCTGGCGTCCCGCGCAACCTGTCCATCCTCCCGTTCAACCCGTTCACCCTCAATCCGGTGCAGTTCTCCGCCGACTTCGTCGAAGCCATCATCCAGGGGATCGAAGATGCCTTCCGGGGCAGCAGCATGATCGCCGTTCCGGTCCCGACTCCGAGCGAAGCGGAATCCGACGAGCCATCGGTGTTGGCATCGTTCAATCGCCTCGCCGCCGAGCCGACCGAGGACGAAGCGCCGGCCGATTCTCAGCCGACCGCGCCCACGACCGGCACGGCCCCGACCGACAAGGGCGAGACGTCCGAGGGCGATGCCACCGTCACTCCACTTCCCGTCGAACCCCAAGAGTCCGTCGATCCCGCTGCCGGCGACGCAGTCATCTCCGACGATGACGCCGCGAAGGACGAGGAGCTCGAGAACGACGATGTCGTCACCGACAACGATGGGGGCAACCTCGAGGAAGACGCCTCGCAGGAGGAGACCGAGGAAGTCACGGACGACGAAACCACCGTCACCGACAACGACAACGAGGCGGACGTCAAGGACAGCACGGAGGTCGACCGTGCGGACGCAGAGTCCGAAAAGGCCGCTGCCTGAGGTTCTTCAGCACCTCGAGCGGCCCGCCACTAGACACACGCGCGGAACCCGACCATCAGCCGATGGCCGTCCGCTACGGTGACGGGTGGAATTTCCGGGAGGGGATCGAATGAAAACACGCATGGCGGCCACCGCGGCGGCCTTGGTTCTGTCCGCGGCGCTCAGCGCTCCGCAGGCAATGGCAGCACCGTCGACATGGGAGATGCCGGACATCCGCGGGATGAACCTCGCGGCCGCGGAGAAGGCTTTCACTGCGGCGACTGAGGGCAGCGGACTCAAACTCACTCCGGTGAACCTGTCCGGGCCGGGCGAGGTCCTCAACCTCACCAACTGGACGGTCTGCTCGCAGTCCCCGAAGGCAGGCGGCACGCTGCGGGCCAAGTCCACCCCCGCGGTCGGCGTCAACCGGCCCAACAACTGCTGACCGCCTGTACCAACGACATCGCCCCGCCACTTTCGAAGTGGCGGGGCGATGTCGTATGTCGAGAACCTAGGCGGCCGCAGCGCCCGGCTTCAGATAGGTGACCAGGCTGACGTCGAGCGCCTCGTCGACGAAGTAGTACTGGCAGCCCGTCAGGTACCGCATGTAGTCGTTGTAGTGCTCCTCGCCGGCGGCGGCGATGGCCTCGTCCTTGTGGTGCTCGAGGCGCGCGGCCCAGATGCCCAGCGTCTTGATGTAGTGGTTGCGCAGGGACAGCGTCTCCGGCACCACGAACCCGGCCTTCTCGCCGTGTTCCACCATCATCTGGGTCGTCGGGATGCGACCGCCGGGGAAGATCACCTCGTGGATGAACTTGGCGAACCGCGCCAGTTCGAAGGTCAGCTTCTTGCCGCGGGCCTGCAGGTCATTGGGGTGGTAGCCGCAGCTGCTCTGCACCGTCATGCGGCCGTCGTCGGGCATGATCTCGAAGCACGTCTTGAAGTAGTCGTCGTAACGCTCGAACCCGAAGTGCTCGAACGCCTCGATCGACACGATACGGTCGACGGGGGAGTGGAACTGTTCCCAGCCTTCCAGCCGCACGTCGAACGTCCGCTCGCTGTTCAGCCCCGCGAGCAGCTTGTTGCAGTACGCCTGCTGGTTCTTCGACAGCGTCAGGCCGATGACGTTGACGTCGTACTTCTCCATCGCCCGCGCGAGCGTCAGGCCCCAGCCGCAGCCTACCTCGAGCAGCGTCATGCCGGGCTTGAGATCCAGACGGTCCAGATGCTGATCGACATTGGCGATCTGTGCTTCGGACAGCGTGACGTTCGGCCCGGTGAAGTACGCACAGCTGTACTTGCGCGTCGGGTCTTGGAAGACGCCGAAGAAATCGTCCGAGAGGTCGTAGTGGGCCTGGATGTCCTCGAAGTGAGGTATCAGATCCTTGGTGCCCGTTGAGTTGTCAGACATGCTCGCTATTCGGCCTTCCTGATGACAGGTCAAATCAGTCCATCGACTGTTCGTTGGTTGGACCGCACACTACCTGCCCGCAGGGCTCTGGCCGCGCGCCGTCAACGTGTCGGTCAATTCCGACGAGAAGTCGCCGGCAATGGGTTGACTGCTACTTCTTCTCCAGCGTGAACTGATTCACGTCGGTGTAGCCCTTCCGGAAGGCATCCGCACAGCCGGTCAGGTAATGCATGTAGCGGTCGTACACCTCTTCGGACTGCACCGCGATGGCCTCGTCCTTGTGCGCTTCCAGCGCCTCCGCCCAGTGATCCAGCGTCTTGGCGTAGTGCGGCTGCAGCGACTGCTCACGCGTCAACGTGAAGCCGGCCTTGGCCGCATGCTCACCCACCAGCTCGATCGTCGGCAGGTACCCACCCGGGAAGATCTCGGTGAGGATGAACTTGATGAACCGCGCGACCGAGAACGTCAGCGGGATGCCGCGCTCGATCATCTGCGGGATCGTCAGCGCCGTGATGGTGTGCAGCAGCATCACGCCGTTGTCCGGCAGCACCCGGTACGCCATGGTGAAGAAGTCGTCCCAGCGGTCACGGCCGAAGTGCTCGAACGCGCCGATCGACACGATCCGGTCGACGGGCTGATCGAAGTCCTCCCAGCCCTGCAGCAGCACCTGCTTGCTGCGCGGACTGTCCGAGGCGGCGAACACGTTCTCGACGTGCGCGTGCTGGTTCTTGCTCAGCGTCAGCCCGATGACGTTGACGTCGTACTTCTCGACCGCCCGCATCATGGTGTAACCCCACCCGCAGCCAATGTCGAGCAGCGTCATCCCCGGCTGCAGGCCGAGCTTGCCGAGCGCGAGGTCGACCTTGGCCCGCTGCGCCTCCTCGAGCGTCATGTCGTCCCGCTCGAAGTACGCGCAGCTGTACATCTGGCTGGGGTCGAGGAACAGCCGGAAGAAGTCGTCGGACAGGTCGTAGTGCGCCTGGACGTCTTCGAAATGTGGCTTCAGTTTGCCCGATGGGGCCATGGTGGTGCCTTTCCTGGCGGGTGAGGGGCGCGACGGCGTCATTTCTTGACGGCCACATCGGCCCACCTGCACTCGACAGGCGATGCTAACCGATGCGATGCCACGAGCCCAATTACGAAATCTTTTTACTGGTCAGGGTCGTTCCGCGAACGTGGTCTTGAGTTCGCCCACCACGTCGTCCCACAGCGGCTCGGGCAGCTCGTGGCCCATCCCGTCGAACAGCACCAGCCGCGCATTCGGTATTGCCTTGGCGATCGCCTTCCCGCCGGACGGCCGCATCAACTTGTCGGCTTTACCGTGGATGACGACCGTCGGGACCTTGGTCTGCTTGTTGTAGCGCAGCAGGCTGCCGCTGCCGGTGATCGCGTTGAACTGCCGGGCGATGCCCTGCGGGTAGAACGCGCGGTCGTAGAACGCGACCGCATCGGCGCGCAGCTTGTCGTCGGTCGACGGGTAGCCGGGGCTGCCGATGATCTTGCTGACGCGAATCGAGTTCTCGATGATCACCTCACGCGGCGAGTTCGGCGACGGACCGGTGATCACGGCCAGCAGCTGCCGCGGCCCGGGCGGCGGCAGGAACGGCTGGTTGTTCGACGAGAAGATCACCGCGAGCGTCTTCGTGCGCTCGGCGTGGCGGGCGGCGAAGATCTGCGCGATCATCCCGCCCATCGAGCCACCCACGATGTGCGCCTGGTCGATGCCCAGGTGGTCGAGCAGGGCGGCGGCGTCGTCGGCCATGTCCTCGAGCGTGTACACCGACGGGCTCTTGACGCCCAGCACCGAGCGGACCATGTTGCCGATCTGCGAGCCCCTGGTGCGCTGACCGTCGAAATGGCTGGACAGCCCGACGTCGCGGTTGTCGTAGCGGATCACCCGCAACCCCTGGTCGACGAGCTTGCGGCAGAACTCCTCACGCCAGAACAACAGCTGCGCGCCGAGGCCCATGATGAGCAGGACGGCCGGATCGCCGGGATTGCCCATGTCCTCGTAGTGGATCTGCAGATCCCCCGACGGTGCCTTACCTTCACGGACCTGCAAGTCAGACCTCCAGCTCTTCCTCTTTGTGCTCGCGGCTGATGTCCACCATGAAGTTGGCGAAATACCCGGTCAGCTGCGGATCGCTCATCATCTGCCACTTCGGCGCCAGCAACTTCATGTAACGCTCGACGTAAAGGAACTGCTTCCCGATGAGCACCAGCTCGCGGGGCAGCTTCACGTCGTAGGCGTCGGCCAGCGCGGAGAGCTGCTTGCCGATCTCGGCGTAGCTCATATCGCCCAGAGATTTCATCGTGAGCGGCGTGGCGAATTTCTCCAGATCCCTCGCGGCCTCGGCCTCCGGCTTCACCGTGCCGACCGCGCCCATCATCACCACGATCTTGCCCGCGGCGGCGTGGTCCTTCTTCACCAGCAGCGCGTACACCAGTTCGCGCAGTAGCCAGCGGGTCCGCGGATCGATGCGGCCCATGATGCCGAAGTCGAAGAACACGATCTTGCCGTCGTTGTCGATGTAGAGGTTCCCGGCGTGCAGGTCACCGTGGAACAGCCCGTGCCGCAGCCCGCCCTCGAACAGGCTGAACAGCAGCGCCTTGACCAGTTCTGTGCCGTCGAAGCCGGCCTTGCGGATCGCGGCGGCGTCGTCGATGCGGATGCCCGAGACGCGCTCCATCGTCAGCACCCGCTCACTGGTCAGATCCCAGTACACCTGCGGCACCCGGATGTTCTTGCCGAGCGGGGAGGCATGCATGTGCGCCACCCAGGCGTCCATGGATTGCGCCTCGAGCCGGAAATCGAGTTCCTCGGCGAGGTTGTCGGCGAAGTCGGCCACGACGTCCTGGGCGCTCAGGCGCTGGCCCAGCTTGGCGAACTCGACGAGGCGGGCGCCGCGCTTGAGGATCTGCAGATCCGCGGCCACCCGGCGGCGGATACCCGGACGCTGGATCTTGACGACGACCTCTTCACCGCTGTGCAGGGTGGCGTAGTGCACCTGCGCGATGGACGCGGACGCGAACGGCTTGTCGTCGAAGCTCTGGTAGAGGTTCTTCGGGTCGTCGCCGAGTTCCTCGCGCAGTAGTTTGGCCACCTGCTCGGGATTCGCCGGCGGCACCCGGTCGAGCAGGCTGCGGAACTCCTTGGACAGCGATTCGCCGAATGCGCCGGGGCTCGACGCGATGATCTGTCCGAACTTGACGTAGGTGGGTCCGAGATCGGCGAAGGTCTGCGGAACCTGCTTGATGATCTTCTGCGAGAGGTTGCCGCGTCCGCGCAGGTTCGTCACGACACGGGCGCCGGTGCGGGTGATCTGCCACCCGGTCGCGCCGAAGCGGGCAGCCTCGACCGGCAACGGCACCCGGTCCAGTCTGGCAACCTCTCGGTGCTGGGTCTTTCGTGTGGCACTCATAGCAGCCAGTGTCTCAAAATGCGCGATGAGGAGAAAAAGCGTGTGCCCGGGGTCACAGTCATGCCGACCGATGGTTCGGTAACTGTTCACGCGTCGCACCGGGAAAGTTCACCGGGCAACCCTGAAAAGCGGGGCCGTTCGAGGGGTATACGAATTCCGGTCCGTCCCACTCTCGGAAATCAGGTGTTGAGATGAACAAACGCGCGACAGGACTCGGCGCCGCGACCCTGCTGATCGCCGGCAGCATCGTGCTGGCCGGCCCGGCGGCGGCGCAGACGTCGTGGGCGATGCCGGACGTCGAAGGAGCGATCCTGCAGGAAGCGCACGACGACATCGCCTCGGCCACCGGCGGCGCCGTACTCCCCGAGACGACCGCCGCCGACGGAACGCCCTACGAGCAGATCAACCTCACCAACTGGGTGGTGTGCGCGCAGTCGCCGTCGGCCGGCGAGGAGATCTCGGTGGAGTCGCCCCCGGAACTCGAGGTCGCGCGGCCCAACGGCTGCGAGTGACTCTGACCCGAGCGCGTCAGTTCGTGATGCCGACCGCCCGGCGCACGGAGATGTCGCCGGAACCGGTGCGGGCGTGAACGACGAGCTTCTCGTTGCCGTCGGCCGGACCGCCCGACGGGTCGAGGGTGTTGGAGAAGGAGCCGGAGCGGGTGTGGACATCCAGCTTGGCTGCCGTGCCCTCCGGTATGCCCAGCCCGACGTCGCCGCTGCTGGTCGTCACGGTGACGTCGCCGCTGACGGCCGCGGCAACTGAAACGTCTCCGGATGCCGTCTGAGCCCTCACCGCTCCGCGCAGACGCTCGACGGTCAATGCGCCACTGGCGGCCTGGAACTTGAGGTCGCCCTCGAGCCGACCGAAGGTGGCATCCCCCGACGCCGTCGCGATGGCGACGTTGCCGACCACGCTCTGTGCGGCGATGTCACCAGAGGCGGTGTCCGCTTTGATGTTTCCTTCGACGACGTCGAAGCGCGCGGCGCCGCTGGCCGAGGAGAAGCGGCAGTCGCCGAGAACGCCGTCGCTGGTGAAGTCGGCGGAGGCCGACGAGGCCTGTAGCCGCGAATGTGCCGGCAGCGCAATGTCGATCGAGACGGCGCCACCTCTCCCGAGTGACACGAACTTCGGCCCGGCGGACACGGTCAGCTTCCCGTGCCGGAAGTCGACACGCGCGTGTTCTGCCGCCCGGACGTCGGAGGCGCGGGAAGGATCGCGGGGGCGGATCTCCACGACCGTGTCGCTGCGTTCACCGGCGGCGAGATGTACCGAACCGGCGACGATCTCGACGACAGCGGTCACGGGGTCGGGCGTATGGAATTCGGGCATCTGTGTCTCCTGTTCCTGAGGTTCAGCGGACCCAGCCGCTGAACGATTTATCGGTGTGCGAAGTCGGTCGCCGCGTGGGCGCCGCGTCGCCGAACGCACCGGACACGGCGCGGACCAGCCAGGCGTTGACCGAGACCCCGGCGCGCCGGGCGGCCGATTCGACCGCGGGTCTCATGCTCTCCGGCAGCCTCAGGGTGACGCGCCACGTGCCGCCGGCATCGTCACTGTCCGACGGCGGCGCGACGGGAAGTTCTGGTTCGGGGTCGGGCGCCGTCGTCACGGCGAATTCGGGATCCCGGCCACGCAGCCGCACCTCCACCGATCCCGGGGCCAAGCGTTGTGTGAGGTGTTCCGCGGCCTCGGAGAGCACTTCGAGCAGCGCCAGCCGGAGGGCCGAGTCCAAGGGCGCGGTCAGCCGCTCAGCGAGGGCTTCCGCCTCGGGACCACCGGCTGCGGCGGCGACGGCGAGCTCGTGGCGCACGTTGTCGACGTACGGCTGCAAGTCCATGACATCACGATGACATCAAGATGACGTCAGATCAAGGGTCAATTTGACGTCACAGTGGCGGCGCGCTCAAGCGAAGCTGTGCTCGATCTCGTCGCGGCTGCGGATCGGGTCCGAGCCGGGCACGTACGTCGGCACCGTGTGCGAGACCGTGGTGCCGGCCTTCACCCGGGCCTGCGCCTGCTGGAACTCCGGCGCCGGACCGGCCGCGGCGTGCAGCCCGTTGATGACGCCCCACACCGCGGTGCGCCGCGCGGTGCGCTCGAGGATGTTCGGATCGCTGTGCTGGATCAGCTGCTTGGCCCACTTCGGCATGGTGTCGCGGATCGCCCAGTCGACGACGCTCTGCGGCAACCCGACGTTCGGCCCGGTCGCCATCGCGGTGCCGTGGGTGACCGCGAGCCGGGGCAGGTACGAGCGCAGGCATTCGGCGGTATCGGCCTTGGTGGCAGGCAGGTCAGTGCCGCCCAGTGCATGCCCGATGCGGACGAACTCGCCGTAGTAACGGTCGATTGCCTTGCCGCGCAACGGGTTCGGGTGGTACAACTCGTGCGCGGTGGCGATGCCCCACACGACGGTGGCGTAGTTCCAGCGCAGCCAGTGCGGGTCGTCGGCGTCGTAACGCAAGCCGTCGGGCCGGACGCCCTTGATGGTGTGGTGCATCGAACGCACCGTGGTGGCGAGCCGTTCGGCGGTCTCGGTCGACCCATAGGCGGTGCCGATGAAGAACGCCACCGAATGGCCGAGCCGCGCCATCGCGCCGGCCGGGTCGAGCCGCCCGGTGGCCGTGCCGGTCTCGTCGCGTTCGACCAGGCGGGAGTGGTGCATGCCCATCCAGAAGATGCTCGGATCGAGGCGCTCCATGTACGCCGCGCACTGCAGGCCGAAGATCAGCGCTTCCATATGCGAATGCACGTGCCAGACGGCGCTTTTCGGACCGAACCAGCCGGGATCGCCGACCGGTGCGGCGAACTCCGTGCCGCGGAAGTAGTTGCGCCGCATGCCGCCGTAGTCGATGCGTCCGCGCACCCACTGGGTGAGGATCTCGTGCGGCATGTCCACGGTGGTGCCTCCCTGCGGATCGGCGACGGCTGTGTCCACCGTACCGCTTTGGCTACATCTGTGACCAGATCCCGTCGCGACACGTACGCTTGGCGAATGCCCACACCCACCCGATGGGCCGGCGTGCCGTTGACCGACCGGCGCGCCGAACGCCGCGCGCTGCTGATCGACGCGGCGCTGCGGCTGTTCGGCGAGGGCGGCGAGGCGGCGCTGGCGGTGCGCTCGGTGTGCCGCGAATGCGGGCTCAACACCCGCTACTTCTACGAGAGCTTCACCGACACCGACGATCTGCTGGGTGCGGTGTACGACGAGGTGAGCGCGCAGCTGGCCGCCGACGTGGCGGCCGCGATGACCGCGGCGGGGGAGTCACTCAAGGCGCGCACCCGCGCCGGGATCGCCGCAGTGCTGGGCTTCAGCTCGGCCGATCCCCGGCGCGGGCGGGTGCTGTTCACCGACGCGCGGGCCAACCCGGTGCTGGCCGCCCGCCGCGCCGCCACCCAGGACCTGCTGCGCGAGGCGGTGCTGGTCGAAGGGTGGCGGCTGCATCCGGACTCCGATCCGGTGGCCGGGCAGGTGGGCGCCGCGATGTACACCGGGGCGATGGCCGAGCTGGCGCAGCAGTGGCTGGCAGGCACACTCGGCGACGACCTCGACGCCGTCGTCGACTACGCGTTGCGGTTGGTGCTCACCCGCTGAGCCGGCGGCGCGGCTAGACGGGCTGCGTCGGCCGCCACCGCTTGAGGAAATCGGTCTCCGGCCACTCCTCGCGCGCCGCCATCAGCTCGTACATCGTCGCCCGGTCGATCGATTCGCGGATGATGTCGGCGTGCCCGGCATGGCGGGTCAACTCCTCGATCAGGTGCATCGCCACCCAGCGCACCGACCAGTGGTCGACATCCTTCGGAAACCACGGCACCTCGTGCGGCACTGGCACCGGCGTCGAGAGGTCGGCCTCCCGCAACGCCCGCAACGTCTCGGCGTTCTGCGCGCGCAGCGCCTCGAGCAACTCCTCGAGCGTCTCGTCCTCGCGCATCACGTGCTGGTCCTGGTATTCGCGCATCTGCTCCTCCACCGGCCGCGGGTCCGGCGGCGGAAATTCCGGCGCGCTGGCGATCCGCTGCGCCCAGCTCTGCTGCACACCGGTGGCGTGTTTGATCAGGCCGCCGATCGACAGCGCGCTCACCGACGGTGTCGAGCGGGCCTGCTCATCGGTCAGCCCGTAGGCGACGGAGAAAAAGGCATTCTGGTTGAACGCGAGGAACTCGATGAGGCTCTCCCGCTCATCGGCGACAGGTGGGGGCATACCGGGCATCAGTGCTTCTCCTTCGTGGTGGTGTGGACGTAAAGATCGCGGATGCATGCGATTTCCGCGCCGTGATGGATTACTTCGCGATTGATGTGCAGCACGAGCGCGCTCATCGGGTAGTCGGCGTACGGCCCCTCGGCCGGTCCGCACGGGCGGGTCAACGCGTCGGCGTCCAACGCCCGCACACCGGCGATCCAGCGTGCGTACTCCTCGTCGAGCTGACGCAACGCCGTCGCCGCGTCGGTGGCGTAACGCCACGACTCGTAGTCGGCGGGTGGGCCGCCGAAATGCGAGTGGCTGCGCATCGCCAGCACCCCGACGATCACATGCGCCATCCGCCACGCGATCGTGGTGAACGGCTCGGGCTGCGGTGGCGGATAACTGAAGTCGATCGCGCCGTCGGGATGCACCGTCCAGCAGCCCGGCACCGGCTGCCAGAAGTACTCGGCGTCGGACAGGCCGTCGAAGCGCGGGCGCAACTGCTGCGTCCAGTGCCAGTCGAGTTGGTCGACCAACTGTGCGGTGAGGTCCATAGGCATAGCCTCGCACCGCTTTAGGACAGGTTTTGTCCTATGAACAGATTTGCCTTCAAGGGGAGGTCAGCGAGACTCCCACTGAGACGTCCCATTGAGCTGGCTGGCGGCGAACGCCGCTCCTTGGCTGACCAGATCGCCGTCATAGCTGCTGGGGGTGTGCATGGCGAAATTGAGACCGTCGGAGCAGACGGGGTCCTCGGTGGCGCACAGCGTGCTTGTCTTCGACGCGTACAGCGGGCCGATTTCCACCGGCGGCTCGCCGAGAAAGTTCATCGCCCGGACGTTCGGCAGGCCGAAGAGCACGACCGCGGCGACGTGGTCGGCGACTTCGGGTTGCAGCGGTTTGGGGACGGTGGCGGGATCGACACCGCTGGGAACCGCCGCCGACGTCACGAAACCTGCGACCGCGGCGCCCTGCGAGTAGCCGCCGAGCACGATCTTCGTATCGGGGCACGTCTCGACCGTCGAAAGGATCCGAGCGCTCGCGTCGCGGATACCGTCCGCGCCGGTGGCCCACTGGTCGGTGGCGGGATAGTTGACCGGGTATACGTTCAGTGACTTCGAGCCGATCTGCGGGCGCAGCGCATCGACGAACGCTTCTCCCGTCGGACCCACCCCCGGCGGCTCATGGGTGCCGCGGGCGAAGACCACCTCGATGTCCGGGCACGGCGCGGCCGAAGCGGTTGGCGCCGCAACGGTCGACAGCGACAGCATCGCCAGCGCCGCCGTGTAGGGCAGTGTCAGAACTCTGGTGAAATTCACTCCCGACC
Source organism: Mycolicibacterium litorale (assembly GCF_010731695.1). Lineage (NCBI taxonomy): Bacteria > Bacillati > Actinomycetota > Actinomycetes > Mycobacteriales > Mycobacteriaceae > Mycobacterium > Mycolicibacterium litorale. The sequence continues at coordinate 3,338,522 of NZ_AP022586.1, read as the reverse complement.
CCCTGTCTCGCGTTCGCCCCACGGCGCACACACCTACACCGAGGACGCGGTACTGCCACATCATCGATGATGTGGCAGCAATCCGGCCAACGCAGACGTTTCCGAGTACATTCCCCACCGTCGATGCCGGCCGGGATCATCGCGCAAGCTATACGTTTCCGCGCCACACGCGCCTGACCGCACGGCTTCAGTCGTGGCTCCACGCCTCCGACTGCGTGAGCCACAACAGGTACCCGAGCGCCGGCAGCACGATCACCCCGGCCAGCACGACGACCACGAGCAGGCCGCTGAGGGTCGCCGGCGCGCCCGCAGCGTCGGCGATGGTCACCTCGTCGACCAGCAGCCACGGGTACTGGCCCACCCCCCAACCGGTGATGACCGAACCGACCGCGGCCACCGCGGCGAAACGCGCGACCGCGTAACGGCGCCGGTACACCAGGACCACCGCGGTCGCCCCGGCCACCAGGGCGACGACGAGCAGGGGCGCCGCATGGCTGCGCAAGCCGGCAGCCAGCGTCGGCGCGTCGTGGGCGACGGGGTAGAGCCCGGCGAAGACGATCACTCCGGCCACGAGCCCGACACCGAGGGTGCGCAGGCGCAGACCCCCGGCCAAGGCCTCGTCGCCCGCGCGGGCCGCGTCGGCCGTCAGGAACACGCCCGCGAGGAACACGCACGTCGCGACCGCCAGACAACCGCCCACCAGAGAGGTGGGGTTGAGCCACGATCCGACGCGGTCGCCGTAGCCCTGGGCGGGAACGCGGCCCGACGCGATCGCCCCGGCCACCGTGCCGAGGAAGAATGGGCTGATCAACGACGAGCCGGCGAAGATCGCCCCGAACAGCCGGGCCTGCGACACCGTCGCCGAGTACTTGCGGAACGCGAAACTGGCCCCGCGCAACACGATTCCCGCCAGCGCCAGGGCGAGCGGCACGAACAACGTCGTCGTCGCGGCGGCAAACGTCGCGGGAAAGCCCGTCCACCAGATGACCAGGATGTAGATCAGCCAGACGTGATTGGCCTCCCACACCGGCCCGATGCTGTGGTCGACCAGCGTGCGGACCTTCGCGCCGTGCTCGGCATTGCCCGCGGTCAGGTCGTAGAAGCCCGAACCGAAGTCGGCGCCGCCCGACAGCGCGTAGACGATCACTCCGAGGAACATCGCCATCGCGACCAGCGTCGCGGTCGTCACGGCACCGGCTCCGCCTGCGGCGGTCCGTACGGGCTCGGCAGATCCTCCTCCCCGGCACGCCACCGCCGGGCCATCGACCGCAGCACCACCACCGCGCCGACTGTCATCCCGAGATAGATGATGAGCACCGCGATGTAGCTCCACCACAGCCCACTGCTCCGGCTGGCGGCGTCGGCCGTGGTCAGCACCTGCCACACCGTCCACGGCTGACGTCCGACTTCGGTTGCCACCCAGCCGGATTCGATGGCAAGCACCGCCAGCGGGCCGGTCACGACGGATACCCGCAGGAACCAGCGGTTCATCAGTAGGTCGTGTCCACGCCAGCGGGCCAGCCAGTACACCACCGTCACGGCGGCCAGCAGCGTCCCGATGCCCACCATCGACTGGAACGCCAGATGGGTGAGATTGACCGGCGGCCACTGCGATCGCGGCACGTCGTCGAGCCCGGGAACCGGCGCGTCCCACGAGTTGCGCGCAATGATCGAGCCCAGCCGCGGAATCGTCAGCGCCCAGCGCACCTCACCGTCGATCAGCACTCCGCCCAGCCGCAGCGGCGCGGGTCCCTCCGTGGTCTGCGCGAGTTCGAAGGCCGCCAGCTTGGCCGGCTGCTCGTCGTGGATCTTCATGCCCAACACATGTCCGATGAGCGGCTGGACGATCGCGGCCACCGAGGCGAACACGAACGGCACCGTGAACCCCAACCGGTGGTGGGCGTCGACGCGGCCACGCAGCATCCCGAACGCGTACACCCCGGACACCACGAGCCCGACGGCCAGGAACGCCGCCACCCACATGTGCAGGAACTGCAGCAGCGCAGCCTCGTTGAACATCGCCCGCCACGGATTGACGTCGGTGACCTCACCGTCGCGGATCACGAAGCCTGCGGGATGGTTCATCCACGCGTTGACCGAGACGACGCAGAACGTGCCGACGATGCCGGCGAGCGCCATCGGGATCAGCGTCATCAGGTGCCGCCGCGGCGGCATACGGTCCCAGCCGTACAGATAGATGCCGAGGAAGATCGCCTCGACGAAGAATGACAACCCCTCGAACGCGAACGGCAGCCCCAGGACATCGCCGAACCGGCCCATCAGCCCCGGCCACAACAGGCCCATCTCGAAACTGAGGACCGTCCCGGACACAGCCCCGATGGCGAACAGCACCGCCGACACCTTCGCCCACCGCCGCGCCAGTCCCAGCGCCACGTCGTCGTTGCGCACGATCCCGCGGCGGTGCACGACGAAGATCATCGCCGGAAACGCCACGCCGAAGCTGGCCAGCACGATGTGCCAGCCGAGCGACACGGCCATCTGCTGGCGCGCCGGCAGCAGCCCGGGTGGCTCGCCCTCGGAGGCGAGCAACAGGACTTCGGTCAAGCCCACGATCGCCATTGTCGACCACGCGTCTACCCCCTCGGGCGAATAACAGCGGAACGGATTCACTCGTGCGTTGGCGGGTACGGCGGCGCCATGATCGAACGCCGAGCACCCACTCCGCTGCCGAGTCTCCTGCTGGGTCTCGGCTTCGGCGGCTTCGTCGACGGCATCGTGCTGCACGAGATCCTGCAGTGGCACCACATGATCAGCAGCACCGAACCGATGGACACCCTCGCCGGGCTGGAACTCAACACCGTCGCCGACGGCTTCTTCCACGTCGTGACCTGGCTGCTGGTGATGGCCGGGACGACGCTGATGGTGGTGTCGTGGCGGCAGGGCCGGGTCGCGCCGAACTGGTCGTTCCACGTCGGGCTGCTGATCTTGGGCTGGGGCGTGTTCAACGTCGTCGAAGGCGTCATCGACCATCTGCTGCTGGAGGTGCACCACGTCCGCGACGACCTGGGCGGCCCGCTGTCGTGGGACATCGCTTTTCTCATCTTCGGGTTGTTGCTGAGCGGCGGCGGCTGGCTGCTCTACCGGCGGGGCGTGCGTTCGCTGGATCCAAGGACAGAAACCGTCCGCTGACTCTGGCAGGCTGGGCGTGTGTCCGAAACGACCAGCCGCGTCCTGCAACTGCTGGGGCTGCTGCAGTCGCGACGGGTGTGGACGGGTGAAGAACTCGCCGAACGGCTCGGCGTCACCACTCGCAGTGTGCGCCGCGACATCGACCGGCTGCGCGAGCTCGGCTACCCGGTCGCGGCGAGCAAGGGCCACGGCGGCGGCTATCAACTCGGCGCCGGTGCCGCCCTGCCGCCGCTGCTCCTCGATCCCGACGAGGCCGTCGCGATGGCCGTCTGCCTACGGCTCGCGGCGGGCGGATCGGTGGCCGGCGTGGGGGAGTCGGCACTGCGCGCACTGAGCAAACTGGACCAGGTGATGCCCAACCGGCTGCGGTCCCAGGTGGCCGCCGTCCACGACGCTACCGTGACGCTCACGTCGACCACCTCCGAAGTCGTCGCACCCGACGTGCTGATGACACTGGCCCGCGCCTGCCGCGACCGCGAACACGTCACCGCCGGATACGTCGACCGCGCCGGCAACCCCACCCGGCGACGGCTCGAGCCCTATCACTTGGTGACCACCGGGCGGCGCTGGTACCTGCTCGGCTACGACCGCGACAGACAGGACTGGCGCAGCCTGCGGCTGGACCGGATGACCGACGTCACCGCGGCAGGCAGCACCTTCGCCCCGCGCGAGGCGCCGGACGCCGCCGACTACGTGCGGCGCTCCATCAGCACCTCGCCCTACCGCCACGTGGCGCGGGTGCGCTACCAGGCGCCGGCCGACGCGATCGCCGCGCACTTCCCGCCTGCGTCGGCGCAGATCGAACCGGACGGACCGGACGCGTGCATCGTCACCGCCGGCGCCGACGACCCCGAACGCATGGCGCTCTACTTCGCCGTCGGAGGGGTGGAGATCGAGGTGCTCGAACCGCCGGAGGTGATCGCCGCCGCGAAGGCGGTGGCCGAGCGGTTGTGCCGCGCCGTCAGTCCGTGATGCCGAGTTTGTCGGTCAGCACCAGGAACGCGCTCGCGAACGGGTTCTCCGCCGTGTCCGCGCGCACCTGGTCCCAGTCCACGGCCTCCCGCACGGCACGTACCGCGGGCAGCAGCGCCGAGTAGTCGCAGTGGTGCTCGTTGAGCGAGTTGAGCTTCTCGGTGACGACGTGAGTCGGCGGCAGCACCCGCATCCGGATCGCCAGCACGTCGAGTTCCTCGGCGGCCGCCACGTCCTGCGCCGTCACCGATTTGCCGTTCAGCGCGTGCAGGACGTCGATCACGAAGTCGTCGCCCACGCACGCCTTGAACAACCAGTCCTCCGGCGTGCGCTCGATGCGGAAGCCGGCCTTCTCCAACGTCAGTGCCGCCGATTCGGTGTCCTCCTCGGCGACCACGAAGTCCACGTCGTGCACCGGTTCCGGACCGCCGTACACCCACAGCGCGTAGCTGCCCGCCAGCGCGAACTCCGGTCCATGCGCGCGCAGCGCGGAGGCCGAGCGGCGCAACGCATCACGCAGAGCCTCGTTTCGGGCAGACATCGGCCTACTTTCGTGGGGTCGGTCGGGTGTCGGTCAGACCCTGTGGCGGGTACCTAGTACCCCATGCGGGTGGCGACATTCAACATTCTGCACGGCCGGAGCGTGCACGACGGCGACGTCAACCTCGACAGGTTGCGCGAAGCCGTCCGCGAACTCGACGCGGACATCGTCGCCCTGCAAGAGGTCGACCTCGACCAACCCCGCTCGGGCAAAGCCGACCTGACCGCCGTCGCCGCCGAAGCCATGCACGCGGTCAGCCACCGCTTCGTCGCCGCAATCGCCGGCACGCCCGGCGCGACGTGGATGGCCGCCACCGGCCGCGAACAACCTGGCACCGCGGCCTACGGCATCGCGCTGCTGTCCCGCTTCCCGGCCGAAACCTGGCAGGTTGTGCGGCTACCGCGGATCCCGGTGCGGTTCCCGATGTACCTGCCCGGGCCCAACCGCGTGCAGATCGTCCACGAGGAACCCCGCGCCGCGATGGTCGGCACGTTCGACACCCCGCTGGGGCCGCTCACCGTCGCCAACACCCACCTGTCGTTCGTGCCCGGCTGGAACCGCGTCCAGATGCGCCACCTCGTCCGCGACCTCCGCGGCTTCGCGGGTCCGCGGATGCTCGTCGGTGACCTCAACATGAGCCCGCCCACGCCCGCACGGTGGACCGGGATGCGTCCGCTCGGCGAAGCGCTGACCTTCCCCGCCGACAAGCCCGACCGCCAGCTCGACCATGTGCTCACCGACGATCCGCGGCTGCGCGTCGAGCACTGTGAGGCCGTGAGCCTGCCGCTGTCCGATCACCGCGCCCTGGTCGTCGACATCACCCGCGACTAGATTCGCCCCCGATGGCGGACCTCACGCTGGCCCTCGACATCGGCGGCACCAAAATCGCCGCCGCCCTCGTCGACGCCGAGGGGGCCGTCGTGCACCAGGCGACACAGCCCACCCCGCGCGGTGACGCCTCGGCCGTGTGGGCGGTCACCGAAGCGCTCGTCACCTCGGCGCTGGCGGCGAGCCACGGCGCGGTGCGACGCGTCGGGATTGCGTCGGCCGGTCCGATCGACCTGCCGTCTGGAACCGTCAGCCCCATCAATCTCACTGCCTGGCAACACTTTCCGATTGTCGCGCGAGTACAGGCGGTGGCCGGTCTTCCGGTGCGCCTCGGCGGTGACGGGCTGTGCATGGCGATGGGCGAGCGGTGGCGCGGTGCCGGACGGGACGCGCAGTTCCTGCTCGGCATGGTGGTGTCGACGGGGGTCGGCGGCGGGCTCGTCCTCGACGGGGCGCCCTACGACGGCCGCACCGGCAACGCCGGCCACGTCGGCCACGTCGTCGTCGACCCGGGCGGGGCGCTGTGCTCCTGCGGCGGGCACGGCTGCGTGGAGACCGTCGCCGCGGGACCGCGGATGGTGCAGTGGGCACTCGCGCACGGATGGTCCGCACCCCCGCAGGCCGACGCCAAAGACCTCGCCGAGGCGGCGCTCGCCGGTGACCCCGTCGCTCAGCAGGCCTACGAGCGCGGCGCCCGGGCCGTCGCCGCGGCGATCGCGTCCGTCGCCGCGGTCTGTGACCTCGACCTCGTGGTGATCGGCGGGGGAGTGGCCCGCTCCGGGGCGCTGCTGTTCGACCCGCTACGCGCGGCGCTGGAGACCTACGCGGGCCTCGACTTCCTGCACGGCCTGCGCGTGCTGCCCGCCGAACTCGGCGGCGACGCCGGCCTCATCGGCGCCGCGGCCCTCGCGATTGCCGGGTGAACCGATTGGGTACGCGACGGAGATGAGTGCGCCGAACGAACCCCAGCCGGCCGAAACCCCCGAACGCGGAACACCGGACAAGACCCCAGAGCGACTCGTCCCCGCGGAGACCCCCGAGCGGCTCACCCCGGCCGAAACCCCGGAGCGGCTCTCGCCCGCCTAGCCCGCCCGCTGGACCGGCTCGCGTTTTGGCTGATCGCGGGCCGGTCCGCTATCCTTTGATCGTTCCACCGAAGACCGTCGGTCACCGATGAGCGCTTGCGCGAAGAGCAACGGCACTCGAGCAATCGGTTGAAGGTTCCGGATTCATCCGGGCGGCCCACGCAGGAGGACGAGGCACTGTCTTTGTTGCGCCCCGACCTGTCTGCGTCGGGGCGTTCGTCGTTTCCGGCCCGGCCTTCGCTTCGGTGGTGCATCCGATACCCACCACAAGGAGGCATGCATGGCCAAGGCTGACAAGGCCACGGCGGTTGCCGACATTGCCGAGCAGTTCAAGGAGGCGACGGCCACCGTCGTCACCGAGTACCGCGGGCTGACGGTGGCCAACCTCGCGCAGCTGCGCCGCTCGCTCGGGGAATCCGCCACCTACACCGTCGCAAAGAACACTCTGGTCAAGCGTGCGGCTTCTGAAGCCGGCATCGACGGCCTCGATGACCTGTTCGCAGGCCCGACGGCGATCGCGTTCGTCAAGGGCGAGCCGGTCGACGCCGCCAAGGCGATCAAGAACTTCGCCAAGGACCACAAGGCGCTGGTCATCAAGGGCGGCTACATGGAGGGCCGGGCGCTCAGCGTCGACGAGGTCAACCGCATCGCCGACCTCGAGTCCCGCGAGGTGCTGCTGGCCAAGCTGGCCGGCGCGATGAAGGGCAACCTGGCCAAGGCCGCCGGGCTGTTCAACGCTCCCGCATCGCAGGTCGCCCGCCTCGCCGCGGCGCTGCAGGAGAAGAAGGCCGGCGAAGAAGCCGCTTGAGCACCACCCCAACAAGACAGACAAGACAGAAGTAAGTAAGGAAAGGACCACACCATGGCCAAGCTGTCCACCGACGAACTGCTCGACGCGTTCAAGGAAATGACGCTGCTCGAGCTCTCCGAGTTCGTCAAGCAGTTCGAAGAGACCTTCGAGGTCACCGCCGCCGCTCCGGTCGCCGTGGCCGCTGCCGGCCCCGCCGGCGGTGCCCCCGCCGAGGCTGCCGAAGAGCAGACCGAGTTCGACGTCATCCTCGAGAGCGCCGGCGAGAAGAAGATCGGCGTCATCAAGGTCGTCCGCGAGATCGTCTCGGGCCTGGGCCTCAAGGAGGCCAAGGATCTGGTCGACAGCGCCCCGAAGCCGATCCTGGAGAAGGCTGCCAAGGACGCCGCCGACGACGCCAAGGCCAAGCTCGAGGCCGCCGGCGCGACGGTCACCGTCAAGTAGTTCCACACTGCACGCAACCGCCCGGGATCACGCGATCCCGGGCGGTTTCGTGTTTGCACAGTTTGTCAGTCACGGTCACGATGTTGCGGACACTCGTGTTGCCACAATCGCCTGTGCGCTACAGTGACTCAAGCCACAGGGCAGGGAGACGTGGCTCGAAGCACTCTGGGAAGGATCGCGCGTGGGCATTGGTATTCAGGTTGAGGGGCTGACCAAGTCCTTCGGGCCCCAGCGAATCTGGGAAGACGTCACCATGGAGGTGCCGGCCGGTGAGGTCAGCGTGCTCCTCGGTCCGTCGGGTACCGGCAAGTCGGTGTTCCTGAAGTCGCTGATCGGCCTGCTGCGCCCCGAGCGCGGCAAGATCATCGTCGACGGCACCAACATCATCGAGTGCTCGGCCAAAGAGCTCTACGAGATCCGCACCCTGTTCGGCGTCATGTTCCAGGACGGTGCGCTGTTCGGCTCGATGAGCCTCTACGACAACACCGCGTTCCCGCTTCGTGAGCACACGAAGAAGAAGGAAAGCGAGATCCGCAAGATCGTCATGGAGAAGTTGGAGCTCGTCGGCCTCGGTGGCGACGAGAACAAATTCCCCGGTGAGATCTCCGGCGGTATGCGCAAGCGCGCCGGCCTGGCCCGGTCGCTGGTGCTCGACCCGCAGATCATCCTCTGTGACGAGCCCGACTCCGGTCTGGACCCGGTCCGTACCGCCTACCTGTCGCAGCTGCTGATCGACATCAACGCGCAGATCGACTGCACGATCCTCATCGTCACGCACAACATCAACATCGCCCGCACCGTGCCCGACAACATGGGCATGCTGTTCCGCAAGCACCTGGTGATGTTCGGGCCGCGTGAGGTGCTGCTGACCAGTGACGAGCCGGTGGTGCGTCAGTTCCTCAACGGCCGTCGCCTCGGGCCGATCGGAATGTCGGAGGAGAAGGACGAGTCGACGATGGCCGAAGAGCAGGCCATGGTCGACGCCGGTCACCACGACGGCGGTGTCGAGGAGATCGAGGGTGTGCCGCCGCAGATCCAGGCGACGCCCGGTATGCCCGAGCGCCGCGCGGTTGCGCGTCGTCAGGCCCGCGTCCGCGAGATCCTGCACACCCTGCCGCCCAAGGCGCAGCAGGCGATCCAGGAGGACCTCGACGGCACGAGCAGCTTCCACTCGCGCGACTTCCCCGACGAGCAGACCACTCGCCATCATCACCACGTCGACGATTCGCCGACCGCGTCGATCCCGGTAGCCCGCGAGAGCTGAGCCCGTTTCCACACGTCAGCCCCAGCAGATTCTGCTGGGGCTGATGTGTTTTTCGCGGGTCTGGGGGTCCGGGCGTCCGCGCCGAATGCGTTCAGCGGCGATCATGACGTCGTCGATCTTGACCCTGCCATCGGCAGGCACAGCTGGTCTTGATCGGAAACTCCACACCGAACACCGCGTCATCTCTTGACGGAAGGCGGTTGACAAGCCAATCTGTTGGGCAGCATGTATGTACGGATTGAGGACGCCAGCCAGCGCCTGACCGGTCCTGTCATACGCCAGTGGTATGGCAGTTGAGGAATGCGCCGTCCTGCGCTATTGTTGGACGTTGCGCTGGCTGCATCCTGCCCACCTCACCTGCACCCGACACCGTGGACCTAGCCTGAGCCCGAAGTCTGCTCAGTGATCTAGACGCGTGCCGTGTTTCGGGGAGCCCGGACAGGCCGCTATGCCAGCCGAACCGACGCAGATACGCGGCGCAAGGTCCGGGCATTCCGGCCCCCATAGTCGCTTGAGGTGCTGGAAGGATGCATCTTGGCAGTCTCTAGCCAGAGCAAGTCAGCAAAAACTATCACCAATAACTCCGTTCCCGGGGCACCAAATCGCATTTCCTTCGCCAAGCTCCGTGAGCCCCTCGAGGTTCCGGGGCTGCTGGACGTGCAGACGGAGTCTTTCGACTGGCTGATCGGGGCGAACAGCTGGCGTGAGCGGGCCATCGCACGCGGTGACGTGAACCCGACCGGTGGCCTCGAAGAGGTGCTGACCGAGCTCTCGCCGATCGAGGACTTCTCCGGCTCCATGTCGCTGTCGTTCTCCGACCCACGCTTCGACGAAGTCAAGGCGCCCGTCGACGAGTGCAAAGACAAGGACATGACGTACGCGGCCCCGCTGTTCGTCACGGCCGAGTTCATCAACAACAACACCGGTGAGATCAAGAGCCAGACGGTCTTCATGGGTGACTTCCCGATGATGACCGAGAAGGGCACCTTCATCATCAACGGCACCGAGCGTGTCGTGGTGAGCCAGCTGGTCCGCTCGCCGGGTGTGTATTTCGACGAGAGCATCGACAAGTCCACCGAGAAGACGCTGCACAGCGTCAAGGTGATCCCCGGCCGCGGTGCGTGGCTGGAGTTCGACGTCGACAAGCGCGACACCGTCGGCGTCCGCATCGACCGCAAGCGCCGCCAGCCGGTCACCGTGCTGCTCAAGGCGCTCGGCTGGACCAACGAGCAGATCACCGAGCGGTTCGGCTTCAGCGAGATCATGATGAGCACGCTGGAGAAGGACAACACCGCAGGCACCGACGAGGCGCTGCTCGACATCTACCGGAAGCTGCGTCCGGGCGAGCCGCCGACCAAGGAGTCCGCGCAGACCCTGCTGGAGAACCTGTTCTTCAAGGAGAAGCGCTACGACCTGGCCCGCGTCGGCCGCTACAAGGTCAACAAGAAGCTCGGCCTCAACACCGGCCAGCCGATCACCAGCTCGACGCTGACCGAAGAGGACGTCGTCGCCACCATCGAGTACCTCGTGCGTCTGCACCAGGGCGACACGGTGATGACGGTGCCCGGTGGCACCGAGGTGCCCGTCGAGGTCGACGACATCGACCACTTCGGCAACCGTCGTCTGCGCACCGTGGGCGAGCTGATCCAGAACCAGATCCGCGTCGGCCTCTCGCGTATGGAACGAGTCGTGCGTGAGCGCATGACCACCCAGGACGTCGAGGCGATCACGCCGCAGACCCTGATCAACATCCGTCCCGTCGTGGCGGCGATCAAGGAGTTCTTCGGCACCAGCCAGCTGTCGCAGTTCATGGACCAGAACAACCCGCTGTCGGGTCTGACCCACAAGCGCCGCCTGTCGGCGCTGGGCCCCGGCGGTCTGTCCCGTGAGCGTGCCGGCCTCGAGGTCCGCGACGTGCACTCCAGCCACTACGGCCGCATGTGCCCGATCGAGACCCCTGAGGGTCCGAACATCGGCCTGATCGGTTCGCTGTCGGTGTACGCGCGGGTCAACCCGTTCGGTTTCATCGAGACGCCGTACCGCAAGGTCGTCGACGGTGTGGTCACCGACCAGATCGACTACCTCACCGCCGACGAGGAGGACCGCCACGTCGTGGCGCAGGCCAACTCGCCGATCGACGAGGACGGCCGCTTCACCGAGGACCGCGTGATGGTCCGACGTAAGGGCGGCGAGGTCGAGAACGTGGTTCCGGCCGACGTGGACTACATGGACGTCTCGCCGCGCCAGATGGTGTCGGTCGCGACGGCGATGATCCCGTTCCTCGAGCACGACGACGCCAACCGTGCCCTCATGGGTGCCAACATGCAGCGCCAGGCGGTTCCGCTGGTGCGTAGCGAGGCCCCGCTGGTCGGCACCGGTATGGAGCTGCGCGCCGCGATCGACGCCGGCGACGTCGTCGTCACCGACAAGGCGGGCGTGGTCGAAGAGGTCAGCGCCGACTACATCACCGTGATGGCCGACGACGGCACCCGGCACACCTACCGGATGCGCAAGTTCGCCCGTTCCAACCACGGCACCTGCGCCAACCAGCGTCCGATCGTGGACGCCGGGCAGCGTGTCGAGGCCGGACAGGTCATCGCCGACGGACCCTGCACCCAGAACGGTGAGATGGCCCTGGGCAAGAACCTGCTCGTGGCGATCATGCCGTGGGAGGGCCACAACTACGAGGACGCGATCATCCTCTCCAACCGCCTGGTGGAGGAGGACGTGCTCACCTCGATTCACATCGAGGAGCACGAGATCGATGCCCGCGACACCAAGCTGGGCGCCGAGGAGATCACCCGGGACATCCCGAACGTCTCCGACGAGGTGCTGGCTGACCTCGACGAGCGCGGCATCGTCCGCATCGGCGCCGAGGTCCGCGACGGCGACATCCTGGTCGGCAAGGTCACCCCGAAGGGTGAGACCGAGCTGACCCCGGAGGAGCGGCTGCTCCGTGCGATCTTCGGCGAGAAGGCGCGCGAGGTCCGCGACACGTCGCTCAAGGTGCCGCACGGTGAGTCCGGCAAGGTCATCGGCATCCGCGTGTTCTCGCGCGAGGACGATGACGAGCTGCCCGCCGGCGTCAACGAGCTGGTCCGCGTGTACGTCGCGCAGAAGCGCAAGATCTCCGACGGTGACAAGCTGGCCGGACGCCACGGCAACAAGGGCGTCATCGGCAAGATCCTGCCCGTCGAGGACATGCCGTTCCTGCCCGATGGCACCCCGGTGGACATCATCCTCAACACCCACGGTGTGCCGCGTCGTATGAACATCGGCCAGATCCTGGAAACCCACCTCGGGTGGGTCGCCAAGGCGGGCTGGAACATCAACGTGGCCGGCGCCGAGGGCGTACCGGACTGGGCCGAGCGGCTCCCCGAGGAGCTGTACTCGGCGCCGTCGGACAGCATCGTCGCCACCCCGGTGTTCGACGGTGCCCGCGAGAACGAGCTGTCGGGTCTGCTCGCCTCCACGCTGCCCAACCGCGACGGGGACGTCATGGTCAACTCGGACGGCAAGTCCCAGTTGTTCGACGGCCGCAGTGGCGAACCGTTCCCGTACCCGGTGACGGTCGGCTACATGTACATCCTCAAGCTGCACCACCTGGTGGACGACAAGATCCACGCCCGCTCGACCGGTCCGTACTCGATGATCACCCAGCAGCCGCTCGGTGGTAAGGCGCAGTTCGGTGGTCAGCGGTTCGGCGAGATGGAGTGCTGGGCCATGCAGGCCTACGGCGCCGCCTACACGCTGCAGGAGCTGTTGACGATCAAGTCCGACGACACGGTCGGTCGCGTCAAGGTGTACGAGGCCATCGTCAAGGGCGAGAACATCCCCGAACCGGGCATCCCCGAGTCGTTCAAGGTGCTTCTCAAGGAGCTGCAGTCGCTCTGCCTCAATGTCGAGGTGCTGTCTTCTGACGGCGCGGCGATCGAAATGCGTGACGGCGACGACGAGGACTTGGAGCGCGCTGCTGCCAACCTCGGAATCAACCTGTCCCGCAACGAATCCGCCTCTGTCGAAGATCTGGCCTGATTCACGGCTCGCCGTGGTGCCTGGTTAGTTTTCTAGTCCCGAAAGGGGAAAGGGAGTTACGTGCTAGACGTCAACTTCTTCGATGAACTCCGCATCGGTCTCGCGACCGCGGACGACATCCGTCAGTGGTCCTACGGCGAGGTCAAGAAGCCGGAGACCATCAACTACCGCACGCTCAAGCCCGAGAAGGACGGCCTGTTCTGCGAGAAGATCTTCGGACCGACTCGCGACTGGGAGTGCTACTGCGGTAAGTACAAGCGCGTCCGCTTCAAGGGCATCATCTGTGAGCGCTGCGGCGTCGAGGTGACCCGCGCCAAGGTGCGCCGTGAGCGGATGGGGCACATCGAGCTGGCCGCACCCGTCACGCACATCTGGTACTTCAAGGGTGTGCCGTCGCGGTTGGGCTACCTGCTCGACCTGGCCCCGAAGGATCTCGAGAAGATCATCTACTTCGCGGCCTACGTCATCACCGACGTGAACGACGAGATGCGCCACAACGAGCTCTCCACGCTCGAGGCCGAGATGGTCGTCGAGAAGAAGGCCGTCGAGGATCAGCGCGACGCCGACCTGGAGGCCCGGGCCCAGAAGCTCGAGGCCGACCTGGCCGAGCTCGAGGCCGAAGGGGCCAAGAGCGACGTGCGCCGCAAGGTGCGTGACGGTGGCGAGCGTGAGATGCGTCAGCTCCGTGACCGGGCCCAGCGCGAGCTGGACCGGCTCGACGAGATCTGGACCACCTTCACCAAGCTGGCTCCCAAGCAGCTCATCGTGGACGAGGTGCTCTACCGCGAGCTCGTCGACCGTTACGGCGAGTACTTCACCGGTGCCATGGGTGCGGAGTCGATCAAGAAGCTCATCGAGAACTTCGACATCGACGCCGAGGCCGACAGCCTGCGCGACACCATCAAGAACGGCAAGGGTCAGAAGAAGCTGCGTGCGCTCAAGCGACTGAAGGTCGTCGCGGCGTTCCAGACCAATCGGAACTCGCCGATGGGCATGGTGCTCGACGCCGTTCCGGTGATCCCGCCGGAGCTGCGCCCGATGGTCCAGCTCGACGGTGGCCGCTTCGCCACCTCCGACCTGAACGACCTGTACCGCCGCGTGATCAACCGCAACAACCGGTTGAAGCGACTGATCGACCTCGGTGCGCCCGAGATCATCGTCAACAACGAGAAGCGCATGCTTCAGGAGTCGGTGGACGCGCTGTTCGACAACGGCCGTCGCGGCCGGCCCGTCACCGGGCCCGGCAACCGTCCGCTCAAGTCGCTGTCCGATCTGCTCAAGGGCAAGCAGGGCCGGTTCCGTCAGAACCTGCTCGGTAAGCGCGTCGACTACTCGGGCCGTTCGGTCATCGTCGTCGGCCCGCAGCTCAAGCTGCACCAGTGCGGTCTGCCGAAGCTGATGGCGCTCGAGCTGTTCAAGCCGTTCGTGATGAAGCGTCTGGTCGACCTGAACCACGCGCAGAACATCAAGAGCGCCAAGCGCATGGTGGAGCGTCAGCGTCCGCAGGTGTGGGACGTGCTCGAAGAGGTCATCGCCGAGCATCCGGTGCTGCTCAACCGCGCACCCACGCTGCACCGCCTCGGTATCCAGGCCTTCGAGCCGCAGCTGGTCGAGGGTAAGGCCATCCAGCTGCACCCGCTGGTCTGCGAGGCGTTCAACGCCGACTTCGACGGCGACCAGATGGCCGTGCACCTTCCGCTGTCGGCGGAGGCGCAGGCCGAGGCCCGCATCCTGATGCTGTCCTCGAACAACATCCTGTCGCCCGCGTCGGGTAAGCCGCTGGCCATGCCGCGTCTGGACATGGTGACCGGGCTGTACTTCCTGACCACCATGATCGAGGGTGACCAGGGCGAGTACCAGCCGGCCACCAATGACTCGGCGGAGCAGGGCGTCTACAGCTCGCCGGCCGAGGCCATCATGGCCATGGACCGCGGTGCGCTGTCGGTCCGCGCGAAGATCAAGGTGCGGCTCACCCAGCAGCGGCCACCGGCCGCTCTGGAGGCCGAGCTGTTCGAGAACGGGTGGAAGCCGGGCGACGCCTGGACGGCCGAGACCACGCTGGGTCGCGTGCTGTTCAACGAGTTGCTGCCGATCTCGTATCCGTTCATCAACGAGCAGATGCACAAGAAGGTGCAGGCCCGGATCATCAACGATCTGGCCGAGCGCTTCCCGATGATCGTCGTGGCGCAGACCGTCGACAAGCTCAAGGACGCCGGCTTCTACTGGGCCACCCGCTCGGGTGTCACCGTGTCGATGGCCGACGTGCTCGTGCCGCCGCAGAAGCAGGAGATCCTCGACCGGTACGAGAAGGAAGCCGACGGGATCGAGCGCAAGTACCAGCGTGGTGCCCTGAACCACAAGGAGCGCAACGACTCGCTGGTCAAGATCTGGCAGGACGCCACCGAAGAGGTCGGTAAGGCGCTGGAGCAGCACTACCCGGCGGACAACCCGATCATCACGATCGTGAAGTCGGGCGCCACGGGTAACTTCACGCAGACCAGAACGCTGGCCGGCATGAAGGGTCTGGTGACCAACCCGAAGGGTGAGTTCATCCCGCGGCCGATCAAGTCCTCGTTCCGTGAGGGCCTGACGGTGCTGGAGTACTTCATCAACACCCACGGCGCCCGTAAGGGTCTGGCGGACACCGCTCTTCGTACCGCCGACTCGGGTTACCTGACCCGTCGTCTGGTCGACGTCAGCCAGGACGTCATCGTCCGCGAGCACGACTGCGAGACCGAGCGTGGCATCAACGTCACGCTGGCCGAGCGGACTGCCGACGGCACGCTGATCCGCGATCCGCACGTCGAGACCTCGGCGTTCGCCCGCACCCTGGCCACCGACGCGGTCGACGCCGACGGCAACGTCGTCATCGAACGCGGTCACGACCTGGGCGACCCGGCCATCGACAAGCTGCTGGCGGCCGGCATCGACCACGTCAAGGTGCGTTCGGTACTGACCTGTGCGTCGGCCACCGGCGTGTGCGCCATGTGCTACGGCCGTTCGATGGCGACCGGCAAGCTGGTCGACATCGGCGAGGCCGTGGGCATCGTGGCCGCGCAGTCCATCGGCGAGCCCGGCACGCAGCTGACCATGCGCACCTTCCACCAGGGTGGTGTGGGTGAGGACATCACCGGTGGTCTGCCCCGCGTGCAGGAACTGTTCGAGGCCCGCGTGCCGCGTAACAAGGCGCCGATCGCCGATGTGTCCGGCCGTGTGCAGCTCGAGGAGGGTGAGCGCTTCTACAAGATCACCATCGTCCCGGACGACGGTGGCGAGGAAGTGGTCTACGACAAGCTCTCCAAGCGTCAGCGACTGCGCGTGATCAAGCACGAGGACGGCAGCGAAGGCGTGCTGTCCGACGGCGATCACGTCGAGGTCGGCGACCAGCTGATGGAGGGTTCGGCCGATCCGCACGAGGTCCTGCGTGTGCAGGGTCCGCGTGAGGTGCAGATCCACCTGGTCCACGAGGTCCAGGAGGTCTACCGGGCCCAGGGCGTGTCGATCCACGACAAGCACATCGAGGTCATCGTCCGGCAGATGCTGCGTCGCGTCACGATCATCGATTCGGGTGCGACGGAGTTCCTGCCCGGCTCGCTGACCGAGCGTGCGGAGTTCGAGTCGGAGAACCGTCGCGTCGTCGCGGAAGGTGGCGAGCCCGCCGCCGGCCGCCCGGTGCTGATGGGTATCACGAAGGCATCGCTGGCCACGGATTCGTGGCTGTCGGCGGCGTCGTTCCAGGAGACCACTCGCGTGCTGACCGATGCGGCGATCAACTGCCGCAGCGACAAGCTGCAGGGTCTGAAGGAGAACGTGATCATCGGCAAGCTGATCCCGGCCGGTACCGGGATCAACCGCTACCGCAACATCCAGGTGCAGCCCACCGAGGAGGCCCGGGCCGCTGCGTACACGATCCCGTCCTACGAGGATCAGTACTACAGCCCCGACTTCGGTCAGGCCACCGGTGCTGCGGTGCCGCTGGACGACTACGGCTACAGCGACTACCGCTAGTCACGTCACGAGAAAGCCCCCGGGTCCCGCCCGGGGGCTTTTTCGTGTCTTGCGTTCCGCGCGAGCGTGCGATTTCATCCGCCAATCGCCGTGGCCGACGTATCGATTCGCACACTCGGCGGCCGGTTACGCGCCGTTGAGCCAGTCGTCGTAGAACGGGGGCATATCGGTCGAGGCGCGGGCGGTGAAGTCGGCATCCCGCTTCTCCCGAAAGGCCGCGACGCCCTCGGCGCCGTCGCCGATGCTGGTGTAGAACATCGCCAGCGAGTCCACCCGGTGGGCGTCGACCGGGTGGTCCAGCGTCGCGTTGCGGTACATCAGCTGGCGCGCCAGCGCGACCGCGACCGGCGAGCGGCCCTTGGTCCACCGGTCCGCGAGAGCCCGTGCGGCGGCGAGCAATTCGTCGCCGCCGTGCACCGAGCGGACCAGTCCCATGCGGTGCGCCGTCTCGGCGTCGAGGATGTCGGCGGAGAACACCAGATCCAGCGCGACGTCCATGCCGACGATCCGCGGCAGGAACCACGTCGAGGCGGCTTCCGGGGTGATGCCGAGCTTGCCGAACACGAAACCGATGCGCCCGCGGTCGGCGATGAGGCGGGCGTCCATCGCCAGCGTCATCGTCGCGCCGATACCGACGGCGGCGCCGTTGATGGCGGCGATCACCGGTTTGCGGCATGCGTGGATGGCCAGCGTGACCCGCCCGCCGGTGTCGCGGACCCGGCTCAGCGTCGGATCGGACAGGTCGTCCATGTCGGCGAGTGTCGGCCGTTGGGTCTCGTCGAGCCCGAATGGGTTACCGGACTCCGCGAGATCCATACCCGCGCAGAACGCGCGCCCCGCGCCGGTCACGATCACCGCCCGGATGTCATCGCGGTCGTTGACGTGCTGGAAGGTCCACTCCAGCTCCTCGGCCATGGTGACGGTGAAGGCGTTCAGTTGGTCGGGTCGGTTCAGCGTCACGACGAGCACACCGTCATCGACATCGTGTTGCAGGGTGGTCAGGTCCACTCGGGCCTCCATGGTGTTCGTCAGCTGGCGCTCCAGGTTATCGCCGGAGCCCGCGGAGAGGGACGGGCGCCGAGGGTGTCCCGCCTGGTGGTGAAGCGTTCGTCGGCGGGGTGGTCCGCTGTGTTACCTTGTGCGCATACCGGCCGGTATGTAATTCGTCGGGGCGTTTCCAGCTCCGGCTCGACGCAGCGACCGTGCCCGGCGGCAGAGAGGAAATACGTGCGAACGACCTTGGTGCCCGCAGCCGTCGAAACGCCCGAGTTGCGCGAGCTGCGCGCCGAGGTCCGCCAGTTCCTGCGCGAGTCCATCGACAACGGCGACTTCGTGCCGAAAGCCGATGCCTGGCAATCGAATATCGACATCGACTTCAGCCGCCGGCTTGCCGAGCGTGGCTGGATCGGCATGACCATCCCCACCGAGTACGGCGGCCACGGCCGCACCGCGCTGGAACGGTTCGTGGTCACCGAGGAACTGCTCGCCCACGGCGCACCGGTCGCCGCGCACTGGATCGCCGACCGGCAGATGGCGCCCTCCATCCTCAGCCATGGCACCGAGGAGCAGAAGCAGAAGTACCTGCCGGGCATCGCGTGCGCCGAACGCTTCTTCGCCATCGGGATGAGCGAACCCGACTCCGGCTCCGATCTGGCCTCCGTACGCACCCGCGCGACACCCGACGGTGACCGCTGGCGCATCAGCGGTACGAAGCTCTGGACCACGTCGGCGCACGTCGCCACCAACATGATCGTGCTCGCCCGCACCGACGAGGGCGAACGGCACGAAGGCCTGTCCCAGTTCGTGGTGGACCTGCCGAACCCCGGCATCACGATCAATCCGATCATCACCATCGACGGCGAACACCACTTCAACGAGGTGGTCTTCGACGACGCGGTCCTGGAACCCGATGCGCTGCTCGGCACCCGCGGCGCGGGATGGCGGCAGGTGACCGGTGAGCTCGCCAACGAGCGTTCCGGCCCGGAGCGTCTGCTGAGCCCGTTCCCACTGCTGGCGGCATGGGGGAGCGAGGTCGAGGCCGACGATGCTCCCGCGACATTGGAACTGGGGCGGTTGGTCTCGCGGCTCCTCGTGCTGCGGCAGATGTCGCTCGGGGTGGCCCGTCAGCTGGCCGCGGGGAGGCAACCCGCCGTCGAAGCGGCCCTGGTCAAAGATCTCGGCACCACCTTCGAGGGCGACGTCGTCGAGACCGTCCGCCGCATGGCGATGACCGAACCCGGCTGTGGGTCAACGACATTCGACACTCTTCTTGCAGACGGCGTCCGGCACACCCCCGCCTTCACGCTGCGTGGCGGCACCAACGAAGTGCTCCGATCCATCGTCGCGAAGGGACTGGGGTGACCATGGACACGACCCACACCCACGAACACCTCGACGACCTCCGTGAGACCACCCGGGCAGTGTCGTCGACACATCTGGCGGTGGATTCGCAACCGAATCCGGCGTTGGACCGCGGTCTCTGGGATGAGCTGGACAAGCTCGGGTTCGTCGGGCTCTGCGCTCCGGAAGCCGTCGGTGGGACCGGCGGCGACCTGCTGGACGCCGCGACCGTGCTCGCCGAACTGACCACCGCACGCATCCCGTTCGCCGAGGCGGCGATCGTCGCCGCCCCCGCGCTGGGGCGGGCCGCGCTCGATCTGCCGAGTGGTCCGTTCACCGCGGCGCACGGCACGGTGACGATCGACGACGAACAGGTCAGTGGCCGGCTTGATCGGGTGCCGTTCGCGCGTGACTGCGACTCGCTGGTCCTCCTGGAGGCCGGAGAGCAGCCGGCGTTGCGGGTGATCTCGTTGCGCGACAACGGCATCAGCATCGTTCATGGTGAGAACCTCGCAGGTGAACCGCGCGACACCGTGACCCTGCGGCAGGTCTCACCGGTCGCGTCCGCTGAGGTGACGCACGCCGATATGGAGGCGTGGCAGCTGCGCGGGGCGCTCGCCCGCGCCGTCGCGTCGGCGGGCGTCGCGGCGGCCATCGTCGATCAGACCGCGAGCTACGTCTCCGAGCGCGTCCAGTTCGGGCGACCGCTGATGAAGTTCCAGGTGGTGCAGCATGCCGTCGCGAAGATGGCAGCCGACGCCACGGCGATGCAGACGGCGGCCACGGCGGCCACGCTGGCGATGCTCGACGAATCCGACTCGGCCGAGATGCTGGTGGCCGCGGCCAAGGCCGAAACCGCGCTCATGTCCCGACCCGTCACCGCCGCGGCGCATCAGGCCCACGGCGCCATCGGGTTCACCCGGGAACACGTGCTCGGAGCGTTGACGACGCGGCTGTGGGCTTGGCGCGAAGAGTATGGAAACGAGCGGTACTGGCATCAGCGTCTCGGCGAACTCGCTCAGGGACAGGACCTTTGGCGATTGGTGACAGGGCAGTAGTCGGCGCTTCGCCGGCACAGACAACAAGGAGTTCACCCGATGGGCGACGAGCCGCGCGTCGACGTCAGCGTCGACAACGGAATCGCACGACTGACGTTGGTCAACCCGACCCGTAAGAACGCGATCACGATCCCGATGACCGAGCAGATCGGGGAGTTCTGCCACATGGTCGAGTCGGACACCTCGATCGGTGCGGTGATCGTCGACTCGGCGGGCAACTATTTCTGCAGCGGTGCCGACACCCGCGACCTCGCGGCCACTTCCGACGCGCCCGCCTCACCGGAAGCGGTGGCGCGGACGTCCGCCGTCTACGGCTCCTTCGTGCGCGTCGGCATGCTGCCGGTGCCGACCATCGCGCTCGTCAAGGGCGGTGCGGTCGGTGCGGGGCTCAACCTCGCGATGGCGACGGACATCATGCTCGTCACCCCGAATGCCGTGCTGGACAGCGGATTCCTGGCCCGCAAGATCCATCCGGGTGGCGGTCACCTGCGGATGCTCGGTCGTTCGATGGGCTACCAACAGTCCGTGGCGATGGCGGTCTGCGGTGCGGCCATGTCGGGGGAGGACGCGGTCGCGCGCGGGTTCGCGTGGGCGGCCGTGCCCGAGGAGGAGTTGCTCGACACGGCGCTCGGCCTGTGCCGCCTGCCCGCGGCCGATCCCGAATTGGCGCGCCGGATCAAACAATCCGCGACGATCGAGCTGGATTCCGGTATGTCGTGGGCCGCCGCCGTCGAGGTCGAGCGCGGGGTCCAGATGTGGTCGCTGGGCCGCAAGGGCGCCGAAGCATGGGAGCAGAAGCCGGGCGTGCCCACCACCGGACGGTAATGCCCGGCCGCGACTTCCCGTCAGGCCTTCAGGCCGGACACCAGAAGCGCGGCGAACATCTCGCCGATGGCGCGGGGGGTCAGATCGCCGTCGGGTTCGAGCCAGGTATGGCTCCACGAGCACATCCCGATGATGCCGAACGCCAGCAGCCGCGGCGGGCCGAGATCTTTGAAGACGCCGGACGCGACGCCGCGCTCGATGATCTCGACGACGCATGCTTCGAATTCGTCGCGTTTGGCCAGGACGTCCTCGAATCCCTTGTCGGTCAGGCGGCGGAGCTCGTGGTTGAACACCGAGATCTCGGATTTGTACAGCCCCATCGGCTCCATCAGCACCGTGGTCACGAGTTCCTCGAGCAAGACGTCCGCCGGGTCGTCACGCGCGAGCACTTCGCGCACCAGCTCGAGCTGGTGGTTGACGGAGTGGTTGTGCAACTGCTGGAGGAGGTCCTCTTTGCTGTCGAAGTAGTGGTAGAACGCCCCCTTGGTGCGCTGGGCGTCGTCGACGACCTGCTGCACCGACGTCGCGTCGTAACCCTGCTTCGCGAACAGTTTGACCGCACTGTCGAGCAGCGCTGCCCTAGTCGCATCGGGGTCGCGCACGCGCGGGGTGGTGCCCGCGCGCTTGCCGCGTGCCTTCGCCATCGCTCCTCTTCCACCCACGGGTGCACCGGGACGTTACATTCCTATCAGTCGGAATGGACAGGACTCAGCGCCCGGCCGGATGTGTCGGTGCGGCTCTCTAGACTGGCGGCGTGCTCATCGGTTCGCACGTCCGCAACGACGATCCCCTGGCCGCCGCCCACGACGACGGCGCCGACGTGGTGCAGTTCTTCCTCGGCGATCCGCAGAGCTGGAAGAAACCGAAACCGCGTGAGGACGCCGGGGCGCTCAAGGCGTCGAGCATTCCGCTCTACGTCCACGCCCCGTACCTGATCAACGTCGCGTCGGCGAACAACCGCGTGCGCATCCCGTCGCGCAAGATCCTCCAGGACACCTGTGACGCGGCGGCCGAGGTGGGCGCCACCGCCGTCATCGTGCACGGTGGACATGCCGACGACAAGGACATGGAGGCCGGCTTCGAGCGGTGGGCCAAGGCGCTCGACCGGCTCGAGACCACGGTCCCGGTGTACCTGGAGAACACCGCGGGCGGCGACCACGCCATGGCCCGGTACTTCGACACCATCGGCCGGCTGTGGGACCACATCGGTGACTACGGCATCGGCTTCTGCCTCGACACCTGCCACGCCTGGGCGGCCGGCGAGGCGCTGATCGACGCCGTCTCCCGGATCAAGCGGATCACCGGTCGAATCGATCTGGTGCACTGCAACGACTCTCGCGATGCCGCCGGCTCGGGGGCCGACCGGCACGCCAACTTCGGCAACGGCCAGATCGACCCCCAGCTGCTGGTCGCGGTCGTGGAGGCGGCCGATGCGCCCGTGATCTGCGAGACCTCGGACGACGGCCGCAAGGACGACATCGCCTTTCTGCGGGAGCACGTCGGCAGCAGCGATTAGCCGGCCGTCGGCGCATCTCTCCTGGAGGTCACACTTCGATAGCAAACGGACGTCGAACGACGGGTGGCGGCGAGGTTAACTAGGCTGAGTCGCGCCCGATCCGACTCCGAAAGGCCGATGTGTCCGCAATTGACCAGTCGTCGATTGCGCTGACGCCACCACACGTCGCGCCGCGCAGGCGCGGGCTCACCGTCGTGCGGTGGGCGGCGATCGCCGTCTGGGCCGTCGTGGTGGTGTACCGGACGGTGACCGACGGGTTCGCGTTCAACCGCGAACTGCTGCTGCTCTACATCGCCACCGGACTACTCGCCGCCAGCATCGGGCGGGGCCGCCGGATGCTGTTCGTGATCCGCGACTGGCTGCCGTTCGCGCTGGTGCTGCTGGCCTACGACCTGAGCCGGGGCGCGGCCACGCTCATCGGCCGGCCCACGCTGTGGCACTGGCAGGCCGATGCCGACCGCTGGCTGGCGTTCGGGAGCATGCCGACCGTATGGCTGCAGGAGCGGCTCAAACAGCCGACGCCGCCGTGGTGGGAGATCGGCATCAGCACCGTCTACATGTCGTTCTTCATCCTCCCGTACGTCATCGCCGGCGTGCTGTGGCTGCGCAACCGCGAGGAGTGGAAGGCGTTCGTGCGGTTGTTCGTCGGCCTCAACGTCGCGGCGCTGATCGTCTACGCCCTGTTCCCCGCCGCGCCGCCGTGGGCTGCAGCCCGCTGCACCGCCGCCGACGTCGCATCCGGCCCGTCGGGTCCGCAATGCATGTTCCGGTCCGCGCGCGGCGTGCCCGACGGCGGCGTACTCGGCGCGATGCAGTTAAGCCAGGACGGCGCCAACCAGTGGGTGGAGCGGATCGTCGGCCGCGGATGGGGCAAGTTGAACCTGCACTCCGCCACCGCACTGCTCGATCAGGGACAGGCCAGCGTCAACCTGGTGGCGGCCATCCCGTCTCTGCACGCCGGGATGACAGCGGCGATCGCGGCGTTCCTGTGGCACCGCGTGCACCGCGGGTGGCGGCCCGTGCTGGTGACCTACGTGCTGGTGATGGCGTTCACGCTGGTTTACACCGCCGAGCACTACGTCATCGACATCTTGCTGGGCTGGGCGTTCGCGGCGGCCGCGGTCCTCTCGTTGAACCGCTACGACGCGTGGCGACGGTCCCGGTCAGAACACGATGGTCTGGTTACCGAAGCGGATGACGCGGTCCTCGCAGTGCCACAGCACCGCACGTGAGAGCACCGCCCGCTCGACGTCGGCGCCCAGGCGCGTCAGATCGGTGACGCTGTGGCGGTGGTCGACGCGCACCACGTCCTGCTCGATGATCGGACCCTCGTCGAGATCCTGCGTGACGTAGTGCGCGGTGGCGCCGACGAGTTTGACGCCGCGTTCCTTGGCGCGGCGATACGGTGCCGCCCCGACGAACGCGGGCAGGAACGAATGGTGGATGTTGATCATCGGGCACCCCACCTCGGCGAGGAACCCGGGCGTGAGGATCTGCATGTAGCGCGCCAGTACCACCAGATCGACGTTGCCGCGTAGGAGCTCGAGTTGGCGCTGCTCGGCCTCGTCACGGGTGTCCCGCTGGGCCGGGATGTGGATGAACGGCACCCCGAAGGCGCGGACGTCGTCGGCCAGGTCGGCGTGGTTCGCGATCACCATGGCCACCGACATGTCGAGTTCGCCGCGGCGGTTGCGCCACAGCAGGTCGAGCACGCAGTGGTCCTCCCGAGACGCCATGATCGCGACCCGCTTCGGCTTGGCGGCTTCGGTGAGTCGGAAGTCCATGCCGAACTCCGCGGCCACCTGCGCGGCGAAATCCCGTTCGAGCGCGTCCCGCGCGGCGGTCAGGCCGGGGAGGTGAAAGATGGTGCGTTGCATGAAGGTTCCGCCGGACTGCTGTGTCGAGTGCTGATCCAGCGACACGATGTTGGCGCCCCGGCTCGCGAGGAACTGGCTGACCGCGGCCACCAGCCCGGGCCGGTCGGCGCAGCGCAGCAGCAACCGGCCGACGTCCTTCAGCGGAAGGGTGCCGCGGCCCGCAGGAAACTCGTCGGACGCAGGGGAGTGGCGATGGTCCATGGAGACACGATCCCGCCGAAAGGCGTCGGCTGAGCAGGGTATTACGTATTTGGCAGCGCAGGGCCGTACCGGTCAGCCCGTGACGTAGACCTTGCGCAGGGTCTCGGTGACGGTCCAGACGGTCTTGGCGCCCGCCTCGATGCGAGCCACGTCACCGGGGCCCAACTCCAGTGCGCGACTGCCGTCGGCGAACTCGACCCGCGCGGAACCGCTGAGCACGACGAAGACCTCGTCGGCCTCGAGATCGCGCATGCCGCCGGTGCTCATCTCCCATACGCCGACCTCGATGCCGTTGAGTTCGGTGAGCACTTCCAGCGCCGTGGTGGGGGCGCCGTCGACGATCTGCCTGGCCGGAACCGGCTTGTGGTCGAGGTCGAGGGCGGCGGCGTGGACGACGGAGTTGGGGCGCATCGGGACAGTATGGGCACGGTCGGTGCTGCGCGAGCGTGCGCAGACGGTCGGTTTCTCGCGGCGTGTCGGGGTGCAAACGTGCACGCTCGCGGAAACGGGATGCGCGGGCGGCATTACAGGTCTTGTGCGGTTGTCGCCGAAGGTGTAACACTGCGGATATGCCCGACACGCACGTCGTCACCAACCAGGTCCCTCTGCTCGAGGACCACAACCCGGCCACCTCGACCGTTCTCATGGAGGCGCTGATCCGCGAAGGGGGGCAGTGGGGCGTCGACGAGGTCGTCGAGCTGGGTGCGTTGGCCGGAAGCGCGCAGGCCCAGCGCTGGGGCGAACTCGCCGACCGCAACCGGCCCGTCCTCCACACCCACGACCGGTTCGGCCACCGCGTCGACGAGATCGAGTTCGACCCCGCCTACCACGAACTGATGCGCACCGCGATCGGCCACGGCCTGCACGCCGCGCCGTGGGCCGACGACCGCCCCGGCGCCCACGTCGTCCGCGCGGCCAAGACATCGGTGTGGACCCCGGAGCCGGGTCACATCTGTCCGATCTCGATGACCTACGCCGTCGTCCCGGCGCTGCGCGTCAACCCCGAACTCGCCACCGTTTACGAACCCCTGCTGACCAGCCGTGTGTACGACCCGGAACTCAAGGTGCCCGCCACCAAGGCCGGCATCACCGCGGGGATGTCGATGACCGAGAAGCAGGGCGGCTCCGACGTGCGCGCCGGCACCACTCAGGCGGTGCCGAACGGGGACGGCACCTACTCGCTGACCGGGCACAAATGGTTCACCTCGGCGCCGATGTGCGACATCTTCCTGGTGCTCGCGCAGGCGCCCGGCGGCCTGTCGTGCTTCTTCCTGCCGCGCGTCCTGCCCGACGGCACCCGCAACCGGATGCTGTTGCAGCGCCTCAAGGACAAGCTCGGCAACCACGCCAACGCCTCCAGCGAGGTCGAATACGACGGCGCCACCGCGTGGCTGGTCGGCGAGGAGGGCCGCGGCGTGCCGACGATCATCGAGATGGTCAACCTCACCCGCCTCGACTGCACGCTGGGCAGCGCGACGAGCATGCGCAGCGGGCTGACCCGCGCGATCCACCACGCGCAGCACCGCAAGGCGTTCGGCGCGTACCTGATCGACCAGCCGTTGATGCGCAACGTGCTGGCCGACCTCGCCGTCGAGGCCGAGGCCGCCACCATGGTCGCGTTCCGGATGGCCGGCGCCACCGACCGCGCCGTGCGCGGCGACGACCGCGAAGCGCTGCTGCGGCGCATCGGGCTGGCCTCCGCGAAGTACTGGGTGTGCAAACGCGCCACCCCGCACGCCGCCGAGGCGATGGAGTGCCTCGGCGGTAACGGCTACGTCGAGGATTCGGGGATGCCGCGGCTCTACCGCGAGGCGCCGCTCATGGGCATCTGGGAGGGCTCCGGCAACGTCAGTGCGCTGGACACGTTGCGCGCCATGGTGACTCGGCCCGACAGTGTCGAGGTGCTGTTCGACGAGCTCGCGCAGGTCTCCGGCGACGACCCCCGGCTCGGCGTGCACGTCGACGAGCTCAAGCAGGCGCTCGGCGACGTCGAGACCATCCAGTACCGGGCCCGCAAGGTCGCCGAGGACATCTGCCTGGCGCTGCAGGGTGCGCTGCTGGTCCGCCATGGACATCCGGCGGTGGCCGAGGCTTTCCTGGCCACCCGGTTGGACCGCCGGTGGGGCGGCGCGTTCGGGACGCTGCCCGTCGGCTTGGACCTCGACTCGATCCTCGACCGCGCGCTGGTGACGGCGTGATCGGTCTGCGCGAGCGTGCGCAATGCAGCTGTGGCGGGGGCGTGTCGTGTGTGGACACGCACGCTCGCGGGAGAGGGTGATGGCGTGACGCACGCGATCAGACCTGTCGACTTCGACAATCTCAAGACGATGACCTACGAGGTCACCGGCCGGGTTGCCCGCATCACCTTCAACCGGCCGGAGAAGGGCAACGCGATCGTCGCCGACACCCCGCTGGAGTTGTCGGCGCTCGTCGAACGCGCTGACCTCGACCCGAACGTCCACGTGATCCTGGTGTCCGGCCGCGGCGAGGGGTTCTGCGCCGGTTTCGACCTGAGCGCCTACGCCGAGGGATCGTCGTCGGCCGGCGGCGGCAGCCCCTATCGCGACACGGTGCTGTCGGGACGCACGCAGGCCGTCAACCACCTGCCGGATCAGCCGTGGGATCCGATGATCGACTACCAGATGATGAGCCGCTTCGTCCGCGGCTTCTCCAGCCTGCTGCACTGCGACAAGCCGACGGTGGTGAAGATCCATGGCTACTGCGTGGCCGGCGGCACCGACATCGCGCTGCACGCCGACCAGGTGATCGCCGCCGCGGACGCCAAGATCGGCTACCCGCCCACCCGCGTGTGGGGGGTGCCCGCCGCCGGGATGTGGGCGCACCGACTCGGTGACCAACGCGCCAAACGCCTTCTGCTGACCGGGGATTGCCTCACCGGCAAGCAGGCCGCCGAATGGGGGCTGGCCGTCGAGGCGCCCGAACCCGAAGATCTCGACGAACGCACCGAACGACTCGTCGAGCGCATCGCCGCGGTACCGGTCAACCAGCTGATCATGGTCAAGCTCGCGATGAATTCGGCGCTGCTGCAACAGGGCGTGGCCACCAGCAGGATGGTCAGCACCGTGTTCGACGGCATCGCCCGCCACACCCCTGAGGGTCACGCGTTCGTCGCGCAGTCGCGGGAGCACGGGTTCCGCGAAGCGGTGCGGCAGCGCGACGAACCGTTCGGCGACCACGGCCGCCGCGCCTCCGGGGTGTAACCGTGCGATTGACGGCGCGCTCGGTGGTGCTGTCGGTCCTGCTCGGCGCACACCCCGCCTGGGCCACCGCAAGCCAACTTATCCGGCTCACCGCCGATTTCGACATCCGCGAATCCACTGTGCGGGTGGCGCTGACGCGGATGGTCGGCGCCGGCGACCTGGTGCGCTCCGCGGACGGCTACCGGCTCTCCGACCGGCTGCTGGCCCGTCAGCGCCGCCAGGACGACGCCATCAACCCGCGGACGCGCCGGTGGGACGGCACCTGGACCACGCTGGTCATCACCAGCGTCGGCACCGACGCGCGCACTCGGGCCGCGCTTCGGAATACGTTGCAAGACAACCGCTTCGGTGAACTCCGCGAAGGTGTCTGGCTGCGCCCGGACAACCTCGACGCCGCCCTGCCCGAGGAGGTCACCGAACGCGTACGGGTACTGCACGCCCGCGACGACGACGCGGCGGGTCTGGCCGGCCGGCTCTGGGATCTGCCCGGCTGGGCCGACCGCGGCCACCGATTGCTCGACGACATCGCCGGGGCGCGCGACATCCCGGCCCGCTTCCTCACCGCCGCCGCGATCGTGCGCCACCTGCTCACCGATCCCGTGCTTCCCGCCGAACTGCTGCCCGACGACTGGCCCGGCGACGAATTGCGCACGGCCTACACCGCATTCGCCGCCGAACTCGTCGAGCGGCGCGACGATCAACTACGCGATACCCAACTCATGGAGGCGACATGACAGAACCGGTTCGCGTCGAACGCAACGGCGCGGTGACCACCGTCATCATCGACCGGCCCGACGCGCGCAACGCGGTCAACCGCCCCACCGCCGATGCGCTGTACCAGGCGTTCGACGACTTCGACCGCGACGACACCGCATCGGTCGCGGTGCTGTGGGGCGACCACGGCACCTTCTGCGCCGGCGCCGACCTCAAGGCGTTCGGCACCCCCGACGCCAATGCCGTGCACCGCACCGGCCCCGGGCCGATGGGCCCCACGCGGATGGTGCTCTCCAAACCCGTGATCGCGGCGATCAGCGGATACGCGGTCGCCGGCGGACTCGAACTTGCCCTGTGGTGCGATCTGCGGGTCGTCGAAGAGGACGCGGTGCTCGGCGTGTTCTGCCGCCGCTGGGGCGTGCCGCTGATCGACGGCGGCACCGTGCGGCTGCCGCGACTGATCGGGCAGAGCCGGGCGATGGACCTGATCCTGACCGGCCGCGCCGTCGACGCCGCCGAGGCGCACGCCATCGGCCTGGCCAACCGCGTGGTGCCCCGAGGCCAGGCGCGTCAGCAGGCCGAGGAGTTGGCGGCCGAGATCGCCCGATTCCCGCAGCAGTGCATGCGCTCCGACCGGCTCTCGGCGCTGGGCCAGTGGGGCCTACCGGAGGCCGACGCGATCGATCGCGAGTTCGCCAGCATCTCCCGGGTCAAAGACGAGGCGCTCGAGGGCGCGGGCCGCTTCGCCGCCGGGGCGGGCCGGCACGGCTCGAAGGCCTGAGTCAGCCCTTGGTGATCTTGTTGTTGCTGCCGAGGTCGTCGATCTTGGGATCGCCGTCGGAGTAGGTGATCGTGTTGTTCAGCCCGACGACCGTGATCTCCTTGTCGACCCGCTCGAACGTGATCGTGTTGTCGGTGCCGCCGATGTTGACGTTGGCGCACGTCCCGGTCACCGTCAGCTTGTTGTTGGACCCGCCGACGTTGAGTGCCTTGCCGTCCGCGCAGTCGACGTCGGCGGTGGTGCCGACCGAGCCGTAGTTGATCGTGTTGCCGATCTCCACCTGCGCGCCCGACGAGCCCGCCGTCGCGGTCGGTGTGTTGGTGTCCGAGCTCTCCGAGCCGCACCCGGCCAGGCCGAACGCGGCGGCCACCGACAGCGTCACGAACGCGGTGCGAACGAGGGGATAAGCGGGCATCGCTTCTCGCTTTCCGATCATCGGACGGTCAGGCGGGCACCCGGTTGATCCGGTTCGTCATGCCCAGTTCGCGGCCGCGGTCCCACACGAAGGGATTGCCGTTCTTGTACATGACGGTCTGGTCCCAGCCGTAGACGGTGATGTCGTTGACCACGTTGTCGGCGACCACGATGTTTCCGGACCCCTGCATCGTCACCGCCCAGCAGCTGCCCAGCGCGAACACCTGGTTGTTGTTGCCGTTGACGTGCAGCGTGGCGTTGCGGCAGTCGATGGTCTGCTGCACGCCGGTGCCGGTGATGTGGGTGTCGCCGTTCACGGCGTGCGCGCTCGGCGCGGACACGGCCGCCGCGACGAACAGTGCGGCGGCGCCCATCGCCGCGCAACGGGTTGTGGCGATCGATCGCACCGTCGTGTCCCTTCGTCGCGCCGACCTGATGGGAAGCAAGCCTACGTGGCCCGGCCGCGGCCGCGGCGGCCTTCCGCGGGTTCGGGCATCCGGAGCCGATGTCTGCACCGGTCGCTGAACTCGCCGTGGCTGGGTACCCTCTCAGCGATGCGTCGGCGTGTCAGCGTTCTTGCCGGGATGGCCACCGCGGCGGTCACCGTGATGGTGACCGTCGGGGGATGTGCGCAGTCCGTGTCCGGCACCGCCCTTCCCGCACAGTCGGCCGCCGTCCCCGATCCCGAGCGGGACTACGGCTACGTCGACAACCGCTGCGGTCTGCTCGAGGATTCGACGGTCTCCGAGACACTGGGCGCCGACGAGGTCGTGCGGCCCTACAGCGGTGCGGTGTGTCAGTACGTCCTCGCCCGCGGTCCGGTGATGGTCGACGTGACCTTCTCCTGGTTCGACACCGGCACCCTCGACCGGGAACGTGCCGTGGCGGCCTCGCGCGGGGCCGAGGTGAGCGACACCGTCGTCGAGCGGCACCCGGCGTTCCTGGCGCGCCGGTCGACCACCGGCGCGGCGTGCTCGGCCACCGCGGCCGCCGGTTCCGGAGTGCTCAGCTGGTGGGTCCAGTACCGCGGCCAGCAGTCCGGTGACCCCTGCGTGGATGCGGAGAAGCTCTTGTCGGCCACCCTCTCGTCGGACCTGTGATGACGCCATGAAACGAATCCTCGCCAGTGCCGCGGCGCTGACCGCCCTGCTGCTGGCCGGTTGCGGCGGACCCGACCCGCAGCCGACCGCACCGCAGGCCGGCCCGCCCACCGGAGCCTTCCGCGGCGACGACTGCAACGGCGTCACCGACGCCGACATCGTCAAGGCCGCGGGCACGTCGGTGTTCAAGAAGGTCGTCGACAGTGACGCGGGCTGCTTCTGGCAGGAGGACACCATGCTGGGCACCTTCGGTGCCGGGATGGGCATCTCCACGTGGTGGTACCGCGGCAGCGACATGGACGTGGAACGCGAACTCGAACAGCAGGCCGGTCGCAAGATCACTGAACTGTCGCTCGACGGCAACAAGGGTTTCAAGGCCGCCGACACCAGCGCCTGCAGCATCTACGTGGCCAAGGGCGGCGACGTGATCACCTGGTCGATCCAGACCATGAACTCGGCCATGCTGCCCGATCTGTGCTCGATCACCGAACGTCTCGCGCAACTCAGCCAACAGCGCGTGAACTGACCCGCCGTAGGGTGAGGGTCTGTGCCGGCCGGTTTCGGGCCGGGCGACGACGAAGGGTGAACAGGACATGCCGGCTCCACCGGGTCCGCGGCCACTGGGCGGCCGGACGCGCCCTGCCGCCAAGACGACCCGGCTGAGCCGCGAGTCGATCGTCAACGCCGCGCTGACCTTCCTCGACCGCGAGGGCTGGGACGCGCTCACCATCAACGCGCTGGCCACTCAGCTCGGCACCAAGGGGCCGTCGCTGTACAACCACGTGCACAGCCTCGACGACCTGCGGCGCACCGTGCGGATGCGGGTGGTCGGCGACATCATCGCGATGCTCAACACCGTCGGGCAGGGTC
The DNA here is from genome assembly GCF_010731695.1 of Mycolicibacterium litorale. Taxonomy (NCBI): domain Bacteria; kingdom Bacillati; phylum Actinomycetota; class Actinomycetes; order Mycobacteriales; family Mycobacteriaceae; genus Mycobacterium; species Mycolicibacterium litorale. The sequence continues at coordinate 3,306,470 of NZ_AP022586.1, read as the reverse complement.
GCACCCGCGACGACGCCGTGATGGCGATGGCCAGTGCCTACCGCAGCTACGCCCACCACCATCCGGGCCGCTACTCCGCGTTCACCCGGATGCCGCTGGGCGGCGACGACCCCGAGTTCACCGACGCCACCCGCGCGGCGGCCACCCCGGTGATCGAGGTGCTGGCCTCGTACGGCCTCGAAGGAGAGGACGCCTTCTACGCCGCACTCGAGTTCTGGTCGGCCATGCACGGCTTCGTGCTGCTGGAGATGACCGGGGTGATGAACGGCCTCGACACCGACGCGGTGTTCACCGACATGGTGCTGCGCCTGGCCTCGGGGATGGAACGCCGCTCCGGCGGCGTGGGCGCTGACCTGCACTAAGCGCCGGTCAGCGCGCTGCGCGTCGCGGGCGCAACGACTTTTGGAGCGACGGGGCCACCCTGGTATTGTGGGGGATCGTGCCTGGCCGTCGAGGCGCATGCGACGGGGTGCAAACCAGACAGCATGCCCACATGCCGGGCCAATTCGCATGTCTACCACGCAGCGGAACGGCTTCGAGGTGTGCGCGTGCGACACGCCCGGACGCGGGGTAAGCGACCGGGGTGAAACAGCAGTACAGAGACTTGACGCAGTACACAACGACGCAGAACAACGACGCAGAACAACGACGCAGAACAACGACGCAGAACAACGAAACAGAAGCAACACAGAAAGCCGGTACATGCCAACCATCAACCAGCTGGTCCGCAAGGGTCGCCGCGACAAGATCGCCAAGGTGAAGACCGCGGCCCTCAAGGGCAGCCCGCAGCGTCGCGGCGTGTGCACCCGCGTGTACACGACCACCCCGAAGAAGCCGAACTCGGCGCTTCGCAAGGTCGCGCGCGTGAAGCTGACCAGCCAGGTCGAGGTCACCGCCTACATCCCCGGTGAGGGCCACAACCTGCAGGAGCACTCCATGGTGCTGGTGCGTGGTGGTCGTGTGAAGGACCTCCCCGGTGTGCGTTACAAGATCATCCGCGGTTCGCTCGACACCCAGGGTGTGAAGAACCGCAAGCAAGCGCGCAGCCGCTACGGCGCCAAGAAGGAGAAGAGCTGATGCCGCGCAAGGGCCCCGCACCCAAGCGTCCGCTGGTCAACGATCCGGTCTACGGGTCGCAGCTGGTCACCCAGCTGGTCAACAAAGTGCTGCTGGACGGGAAGAAATCGCTGGCCGAACGCATTGTTTATGGTGCGCTCGAACAGGCCCGTGACAAGACGGGCACCGATCCGGTGGTCACCCTGAAGCGCGCTCTCGACAACGTCAAGCCCGCCCTCGAGGTGCGCAGCCGCCGCGTCGGTGGCGCCACCTATCAGGTGCCGGTCGAGGTTCGTCCCGATCGTTCCGTGACGCTGGCCCTGCGGTGGCTGGTGAGCTTCTCGAAGGCGCGTCGGGAGAAGACCATGATCGAGCGTCTGGCCAACGAGATCCTCGACGCCAGCAATGGCCTGGGTGCCGCCGTCAAACGGCGTGAGGACACCCACAAGATGGCCGAGGCCAACCGCGCCTTCGCGCACTACCGCTGGTGATCACCGCGCCGGCTGCAGGGTAGCCGCCGGCGTGTGCGGCAACGGCTGACAACAGCAATCGAGCAAGCGAGAGTGGGAAGACTTCTGTGGCACAGAAGGACGTGTTGACCGACCTGAACAAGGTCCGCAACATCGGAATCATGGCGCACATCGACGCCGGTAAGACGACGACGACCGAGCGCATCCTCTACTACACCGGTATCAGCTACAAGATCGGTGAGGTTCACGATGGCGCGGCCACCATGGACTGGATGGAGCAGGAGCAGGAGCGGGGGATCACCATCACCTCCGCCGCGACGACGTGCTTCTGGAACGACAACCAGATCAACCTGATCGACACCCCCGGGCACGTCGACTTCACCGTCGAGGTGGAGCGCAGCCTGCGCGTGCTCGACGGTGCCGTCGCCGTCTTCGACGGCAAAGAAGGTGTCGAGCCGCAGTCCGAGCAGGTCTGGCGGCAGGCGGACAAGTACAACGTCCCGCGCATCTGCTTCGTCAACAAGATGGACAAGCTCGGCGCGGACTTCTACTTCTCCGTGCGCACCATGGAGGAGCGCCTCGGCGCCAACGTCATCCCGATCCAGCTGCCGATCGGCGCCGAGGGCGACTTCGCCGGCGTTGTCGACCTGGTCGAGATGAAGGCCAAGGTATGGAGCGCCGAGGCCAAGCTCGGTGAGAAGTACGACGTCATCGACATCCCGGCCGATCTGGCCGAGCGTGCCGAGGAGTACCGCCTCAAGCTGATCGAGGCGGCCGCCGAGACCGACGAGGCGCTGCTCGAGAAGTACCTCGGCGGCGAAGAGCTCTCGATCGACGAGATCAAGGGTGCGCTGCGCAAGCTGACCATCAGCTCCGAGGCCTACCTGGTGCTGTGCGGCAGCGCGTTCAAGAACAAGGGCGTGCAGCCCATGCTGGACGCCGTCATCGACTACCTGCCGTCGCCGCTGGACGTCCCGCCCGCCGAAGGCCACGTGCCCGGCAAGGAAGACGAGCTGATCACGCGCAACCCGTCGGTCGACGAGCCGTTCTCGGCGCTGGCCTTCAAGGTCGCCACGCACCCGTTCTTCGGCAAGCTGACCTACGTGCGCGTCTACTCGGGCACCGTGGAATCCGGCAGCCAGGTCATCAACGCCACCAAGGGCAAGAAGGAACGGCTGGGCAAGCTGTTCCAGATGCACTCCAACAAGGAGAACCCGGTGGAGCGGGCCTCGGCCGGCCACATCTACGCCGTGATCGGGCTGAAGGACACCACCACCGGTGACACCCTGAGCGATCCGAACCAGCAGATCGTGCTCGAGTCGATGACCTTCCCCGATCCGGTGATCGAGGTGGCCATCGAGCCCAAGACCAAGAGCGACCAGGAGAAGCTCGGCACAGCGATCCAGAAGCTGGCCGAAGAGGATCCGACGTTCAAGGTCCACCAGGACGACGAGACCGGCCAGACCGTCATCGGCGGTATGGGCGAGCTCCACCTCGACATCCTGGTCGACCGCATGCGCCGCGAGTTCAAGGTCGAGGCCAACGTCGGCAAGCCGCAGGTCGCCTACCGCGAGACCATCCGCCGTCCGGTGGAAAAGGTCGAGTTCACCCACAAGAAGCAGACGGGTGGCTCCGGCCAGTTCGCGAAGGTCATCATCAACCTCGAGCCGTTCCACGGCGAGGACGGTGCGACCTACGAGTTCGAGAACAAGGTCACCGGTGGCCGCATCCCGCGCGAGTACATTCCGTCGGTGGATGCCGGTGCGCAGGACGCCATGCAGTACGGCGTGCTCGCCGGCTACCCGCTGGTGAACATCAAGGTGACCCTGCTCGACGGCGCCTACCACGAGGTCGACTCCTCGGAAATGGCGTTCAAGGTCGCCGGTTCGCAGGCACTGAAGAAGGCCGCCCAGGCGGCTCAGCCGGTGATCCTCGAACCCATCATGGCTGTCGAGGTGACCACACCCGAGGACTACATGGGTGACGTCATCGGCGACTTGAACTCCCGCCGTGGTCAGATCCAGGCCATGGAGGAGCGGGCCGGTGCGCGCGTCGTCAAGGCGCAAGTGCCGCTGTCGGAGATGTTCGGCTACGTCGGCGACCTTCGGTCGAAGACCCAGGGCCGGGCGAACTACTCCATGGTGTTCGACTCGTACGCCGAGGTTCCGGCGAACGTGTCGAAGGAGATCATCGCGAAGGCGACCGGCCAGTAAGGCCGGTGGCCCTCGGGCCACACAACTGAAGAAACTCACCCCTGCTGTAACAAGCACCAACAAGTCCAGGAGGACACACAAGTGGCGAAGGCGAAGTTCGAGCGGACGAAGCCGCACGTCAACATCGGGACCATCGGTCACGTTGACCACGGCAAGACCACGCTGACCGCGGCTATCACCAAGGTTCTGCACGACAAATACCCCGAGTTGAACGAGTCGCGCGCATTCGACCAGATCGACAATGCGCCTGAGGAGCGTCAGCGCGGCATCACGATCAACATCTCCCACGTGGAGTACCAGACCGAGAAGCGTCACTACGCGCACGTCGACGCCCCCGGTCACGCCGACTACATCAAGAACATGATCACCGGTGCCGCCCAGATGGACGGCGCGATCCTGGTGGTCGCCGCGACCGACGGCCCGATGCCGCAGACCCGCGAGCACGTGCTGCTGGCCCGCCAGGTCGGCGTGCCCTACATCCTGGTCGCGCTGAACAAGTCGGACGCGGTCGACGACGAGGAGCTCATCGAGCTCGTCGAGATGGAGGTCCGCGAACTGCTGGCCGCCCAGGACTTCGACGAGGACGCCCCGGTCGTGCGCGTCTCGGCGCTCAAGGCGCTCGAGGGTGACGAGAAGTGGGTCAAGTCCGTCGAGGAGCTCATGGACGCGGTCGACGAGTCGATCCCGGACCCGGTCCGCGACACCGACCGTCCGTTCCTGATGCCCGTCGAGGACGTCTTCACGATCACCGGCCGCGGCACCGTGGTCACCGGTCGTGTGGAGCGCGGCGTGGTCAACGTGAACGAGGAAGTCGAGATCGTCGGCATCCGCCCCGGCACCACCAAGACCACGGTCACCGGTGTCGAGATGTTCCGCAAGCTGCTCGACCAGGGCCAGGCCGGCGACAACGTCGGTCTGCTGCTGCGCGGTATCAAGCGTGAGGACGTCGAGCGCGGCCAGGTCGTCGTGAAGCCCGGCACCACCACCCCGCACACCGAGTTCGACGGCCAGGTCTACATCCTGTCCAAGGACGAGGGTGGCCGCCACACGCCGTTCTTCAACAACTACCGTCCGCAGTTCTACTTCCGCACCACGGACGTGACCGGCGTCGTGACCCTCCCCGAGGGCACCGAGATGGTGATGCCCGGTGACAACACCGACATCTCCGTCAAGCTGATCCAGCCCGTCGCCATGGACGAGGGCCTGCGGTTCGCCATCCGTGAGGGTGGCCGTACCGTCGGCGCCGGCCGCGTGACGAAGATCCACAAGTAAGTCGATACGCCGAAGCGGCGCCCACCCCTCGGGGTGGGCGCCGTTTTGCTTGCCTGTAACACCCGCGCCCGCCGGGCCGATGTTCACCGCAGTGGTCGAGGAAGGGTTGGGGTTCGTGTTTCGTCGTCTTCGCGCATTGGCCGGTGCAGTCGCCGTCGGTGGGGTCGCTCTTGTCGGGTTGGCCGGCACCGCGCAGGCCCAGCCGCAGTGCCCCGACGTTCACTGGATCGGGGCCGCCGGCTCCGGTGAGCGGGGCGCCGAGGTCTCGATGAACGACGGGATGGGCCGCGTGGTCGCCCGCTCGCGCGCCGACCTCGAGCAGCTGCTCGCCCGCGACGGTCGCACCATGACGTCCGAGGCGGTGGTGTACCCCGCGACCGAGGTCCCCGAGGACGGCGGGATCATGGACTGGGCCGGTTTCATCAGCAGCGTCGACGCCGGCACCTCGGCCCTGGCCACCCAGTACGCGACATTCGTGCAGCAGTGCCCGACCACCAAGGTGGTGCTCGCCGGCTACTCGCAGGGCGCGATGGTCGTCCACCGCAATCTGCACGCCCTCGGCGCCAGCCCGAACCTGGCCGGCGCGCTGCTGATCGCCGACGGCGACCGGCTGCCCACCGACCCGACGCTCAACCTCGGCTCGGTCACCACGGTGCCCGGCGCAGGCAAGGGCGTCGCCCAGGACTGGCCGATCCTCGCGCACGCGCCGGCCCCGCTGCCCCCGCACGTGGGGGCCCGCACGATCAGCGTGTGCGATCTCGGCGACGCGGTCTGCGACTACGACCCCGACGCCGAGGAAGTGACGGCGACCGGGGTGGCCGTGCACACCAGCTACGCCCGGGCCGCCGGCGGCGGATACACCTGGACCGCGCCGCTGTACCAGTTGCTCGGCCCGGCGCCCACCGCCGACACGATCGCCGTCGCCGCCGGCTGAGGTTTCCCACTTTTCCCGGGCCTCGCGTCCCAGGTTGCGGCTAGTCTGTGTTCGCCCGCGCGAACCACAGGAGCCTGGCCATGTCGACTTTCTGGCGCTACATCCGCATTCAGCTGTTCGTCCTGCTGTGCGGCATCGTCGGCCCGATCTTCCTCGCCATCTACTTCCTGGCCGGACCCGATCCGATGATGGAGTGGATGTTCTGGACCGGGCTGCTGATCACCGCGGCCGATGTGCTGATCGCGTTGGGCATCACCGCGTTCGGCGCCCACTCCGCGGCGAAGACCGCGGAACTCGAGGCGCGCGGCGTGCTGGGGCTGGCCCAGATCACCGCCGTCCACGACACCAACACCCGGATCAACGAACAGCCGCTGGTCAAACTGGACCTGCAGATCAGCGGACCCGGCCTGACACCGTTCACCGCGCAGGATCGCGTGGTGGCGACGGTCTCCCGGCTGCCCCTGATCACCAACCGCAAGCTCGTCGTCATCGTGGACCCCGCCACGAACGAGTACCAGATCGACTGGGACAGAAGCGCACTGGTCGGCGGACTGATGCCTGCGACGTTCACGGTGTCCGAGGACAACCAGACCTACGACCTCACCGGCCAGGCCGGCCCGCTGCTCGAGATCCTGCAGATCCTCAAGACGCACGGCATCGGCATGGACAACATGATCGACCTGCGCGCGAATCCGACTGCCCGACAACATGTTCAGGCGGTCGTGCGCCAGGCCGCCAGGCAGATGCCCGCGCCGGCCGCGATGGCGCCGAGCGCACCGATGAGCGCGCCGACGGGTCCCTCGACCGCGCAGCGCCTGCAGGAACTCGAGACGCTGCGCGCGACCGGTGCGATCACCGACGCCGAATACACCGCCAAGCGTCAGCAGATCATCGAAGCGCTGTAGCTAGGGGCCGGGCACCACGAGTACGGGACGGTGCGCCGAACGCAGCGTCGCGCGCGCGACGCTGCCAAGCAGCACCTGGCGCACCGCGGACTGTCCGCGGGAACCCACCGCGACGACCGCGGCTCTGCGGTGCGCGGCGAACGCGGTCAGCGCATCGGCGACCGCGCCCTCCTTGGCACCCGAAGGGGCGTCGAGGTGTTCGATGGTCACGCCGTCCGGCGGGGTCTCGGCGACACCCTGCCCGATCGACGCCGCGACGATCTGACGAGCGGGGAAGAGGTGTTGCGCGGCGGCCAGCGCGGTCCTCGCCCCGCCCGAACCGTCCCAGCCGACGACGACGGGACCCTCGGCCAGCGCGTCGTACTCGTCGGCCAGCATCGGCGCGGGAGCCACCAGCGTCGGGCGGGACGCGTAGTGCACGGCGGTGTCCGAGACGCTGCCCATGATGGCCTGCGCGCCGCCGAGCCCGCGGGAGCCGACCAACACCAGATCGGCGGCCACCTGCTCGGCGAGTTGGGCCAGCACCAGACCCTCGCCGCCGAAGGTCTGCTTCACGAGCGGCTCGGCGTCGAGGCCGGCGGCCCGGGCCAGGGTGGTCCCGGTGCTCGCGAGGCGCTGGGCCTCCCGTTCACCTTCGAGTTCGGTCCGCTCGACCAGTTCGCTTGCGCTGCCCACACTCGCGCGCAGGCGCCTGCGCAACGGCTCGCTGGCGAAGGGAGGTGTCCACAGGTGCGCCACCCAGGCGTGGGCTTGCGGGAGCAGCCGCCCGGCCACCTCGATTGCGGCGGTCGCGGCCGGTGAGCCGTCGAATCCGATGAGCACGCCAATGGGCATGGCTGAACCTCCCTTGATTTCGACCGATGGTATGCGCCCGAAGCCGGGCGGTCACGCAGCGTTGCTAGAACACGTTTCAGTTCTGCTGTTAGCCTGTCGGCAGTCTGATCGAAAGGAGCGTCGGTGACCGCAGTTGAGGGCCCGCTGGCCGGCCGGGTCGCATTGATCACCGGGGCCGCCCGCGGCCAGGGTCGCGCACACGCCGTCCGCCTCGCGAACGAGGGCGCCGACATCATCGCGATCGACATCTGCGCGCCGGTGCACGACACCATCACCTACCCGCCGGCCACCGCGGAGGACCTCGCCGAGACGGTCCGTGCCGTCGAAGCCACCGGCCGCAAGGTGCTCGCCCGCGAGGTCGACGTCCGCGACCTCGGCGCGCTGCAGCAGTTGGTCGCCGACGGTGTCGAACAGTTCGGCCGGCTCGACATCCTGGTGGCCAACGCCGGTGTGCTGAGCTGGGGCCGGCTGTGGGAGATGTCGGAGGAGCAGTGGAGCGCGGTCATCGACGTCAACCTCAACGGCACGTGGAAGACGATCCGCGCGGTGGTGCCCGCGATGATCGAGGCGGGTAATGGCGGGTCGATCATCATCGTCAGCTCGTCGGCCGGGCTCAAGGCCACCCCGGGCAACGGGCACTACGCCGCGTCCAAACACGGTCTGACCGCGTTGACCAACGGGCTGGCGCTGGAGGCGGGGGAGTACGGAATCAGGGTGAACTCCATCCACCCCTACTCCATCGACACCCCCATGATCGAACGCGACGCGATGATGGAGATCTTCGCCAAGCACCCGAGCTTCCTGCACAGCTTCGCGCCCATGCCCCTGCATCGTGTGGACAAAGACGGCAAGAAGGGCCTGCAGGAGTTCATGACGCCCGAAGAAGTGGCCGACGTGGTGGCGTGGCTGGCCGGCGACGGTTCGGCGACGCTGTCCGGCAGCCAGATCGCCGTCGACCGCGGCGTGATGAAGTACTGAGCTAACGTCGTTCGGCCAGCACCGCGGCGAACCGGTCGACCGCCCAGTCGATTTCGTCGGCGGTGATCACCAGCGGCGGAGCGAACCGCAGCGTCGAGCCGTGGGTGTCCTTGACCAGCACACCGCGTTCGGCCAGCGCATGGCTGATCAGCTTGCCCGTGCCCAGGGCGGGGTCCACGTCGACACCCGCCCACAGCCCCTTGCCCCGCACCGCCAGCACACCGCGGCCGCGCAGGTCCGCCAGCCGCTCGTGCAGACGCTTCCCGAGTTCGGTTGCGCTGCGCTGGAACTCACCGGTGCGGAGCAGGTCGACCACCGTGGAGCCGACCGCCGCGGCCAGCGGGTTGCCGCCGAAGGTCGACCCGTGCTCACCGGGGTGCAGCACCCCGAGCACGTCGCCGTCGCCCACCACCGCCGAGACCGGTACGACGCCGCCGCCGAGCGCCTTGCCGAGCAGATAGAGGTCGGGGACGACGCCCCAGTGATCGCAGGCGAAGGTACGTCCCGTGCGCGCCAGCCCCGACTGGATCTCGTCGGCGATCAGCAGGACACCGCGGTCGGTACAGATGCGGCGCACGCGGGGCAGGTAATCGTCGGGCGGAACGATGATGCCGGCCTCGCCCTGGATCGGTTCCAGCAGCACCGCCACCGTGTCAACGTCGACGGCGGCGGCCAGAGCATCGGCATCCCCGAACGGAACGGCCCGGAACCCGGGCGTGTACGGACCGAAGCCCCGCCGTGCGGTGTCGTCGTCGGAGAAGCTGATGATCGTGGTGGTGCGGCCGTGGAAGTTGTTGCGCGCCACGATGATCGTGCCGCGGCCGGCGGGCACGCCCTTGACGTCGGTGCCCCATTTGCGGGCGACCTTGATGCCGCTCTCGACGGCCTCGGCGCCGGTGTTCATCGGCAGCACCATGTCTTTGCCGCACAACCCGGCCAGGGCCTCGCAGAACGGCGCCAGGCGGTCGGAGTGGAACGCCCGGCTGACCAGGGTGACCGCGTCGAGTTGGGCGTGTGCGGCCGCGACGATCCGCGGGTGGCGGTGGCCGAAGTTCACGGCCGAGTACGCCGCCAGGCAGTCGAGGTAACGGCGCCCCTCCACGTCGGTGATCCAGGCGCCCTCCGCGGCCGCGGCCACCACGGGCAGCGGGGAGTAGTTGTGCGCGACGTGGCGGCCGTCGGCCGCGATCACCGCCTCGGTGGCGGCCGGGTGATCGGTGACGGTCATGAATGCACCTCCAGCGTGCAGCATTTGACCGAGCCGCCCCCTTTGAGCAGTTCGGACAGGTCGACGCCGACGGGCCGGAAACCCGCCGCGCGCAGTTGAGCGGCGAAACCGGTTGCCGCGGCCGGCAACACGACGTGGTAGCCGTCGGACACGGCGTTCAGGCCGAGCACGTGCGCATCGGCGTCGGCGACCTCGAGGGCGTCGGGGAACACTTCGCGCAGGCGGTGACACGACGGGGCGTCGAAGGCCGGCGGGTAGTACGCGACGGTGCTGTCGTCGAGCACGGTGAGCGCGGTGTCGAGATGGTAGAAGCGCGGATCCACCAGCCGCAGGCTCACCACGGGCATGCCGACGGCGCGGGCGATCTCCCGGTGCGCGCGGATGTCGGTGCGGAAGCCGTGCCCACCCAATAGGATTCGTCCCGCCGCGAGGAAGTCGCCCTGGCCTTCGTTGACGTGTTCGGTACGGACCGGCGGGTAGCCGTGCCGACTCATCCACTCGGCGTAGGCGTCGGACTCGGCGGCGCGCTGCGGATGGGCGAACCGGGCCACCACCGCCTTCCCGTTCACCAGGACTCCGCCGTTGGCGGCGTAGACCATGTCGGGGAGACCGGCGACCGGTTCCACCAGCTCCACGGTGTGCCCGAGTTCCTTGTAGGTGCGGCGCAGGGCGTCCCACTGGTCGAGTGCGCGGTGGGTGTCGACCGGCGTCGTGGGGTCCATCCACGGGTTGATGGCGTACTCGACGCTGAAGAACGTCGGAGCGGTCATGACGTAGTGGCGGATGGTGGGTGTGCGAGAAACCCGGAGCGGCATGAACCGACGATATGGGTGGCCGTCTGTGCAAACAATCGCCGAACATTGCTTATAGGAGTGCGATCTGTTGTGCTTAGGCGACGTTGGCGGTGATTTGTTGTGCGGGAGGATCATGGACCGGTTGGACGACACCGACGAGCGCATCCTGGCCGAACTGTCCGAGCACGCGCGGGCGACCTTCGCCGAGATCGGGCAGCGGGTGAACCTGTCGGCGCCCGCGGTCAAGCGCCGGGTTGACCGCATGCTCGACGACGGTGTGATCCGCAGGTTCACCACAGTGGTGGACCGCAACGCGGTCGGCTGGAACACCGAGGCGTTCGTGCTGGTGTTCTGCCACGGGACCATTGCGCCAGAACGACTTCGGGCGGCGTGGGTGGACATCCCCGAAGTGGTGAGCGCGGCGACGGTGACCGGTACCGCCGACGCGATCCTGCACGTGCTCGCCCGGGATATGCGCCATCTGGAAGAGGCGTTGGAACGCATCCGTTCCAGCGCGGACATCGAGCGCAGCGAGAGCATCGTCGTGCTGTCGAACCTCATCGAGCGTGCGCGGCCCTGAGTTACCCGAATCACAGGGTGGCGTACCGACGGGGCGGCCCATCGTGTACAACCGCTTCGTGAGCACTTCAGGTGGCATCCTCATCGTGGGCGGCGGTCTCGCAGCTGCCCGTACCGCCGAACAGTTGCGGCGTTCGAACTACCCGGGCCAGGTCACGATCGTCAGCGACGAGGACCATCTGCCCTACGACCGGCCGCCGCTGTCCAAGGAAGTGCTGCGCAGCGAGACCGACGACGTGACGCTCAAGCCTGCGGAGTTCTACCAGGAGAACGACATCACCGTGCTGCTCGGCGCCGGTGCGGCCACCCTGGACACCGAGGCGCGCACGCTCACCCTGACCGACGGCCGCGAGATCGGCTACGACGAACTGGTGATCGCGACCGGGCTGGTGCCCAAGCGGATTCCGACGTTCCCCGACCTCGCAGGCATCCACGTCCTGCGGTCGATCACCGAAAGCCTCAAGCTGCGTGAGGAGGCCGGGTCGGCACGCCGCGCGGTGGTGATCGGCGCCGGGTTCATCGGCTGCGAGGTCGCCGCCAGCCTGCGCAAGCTCGGGGTCGAGGTGGTGCTCGTCGAACCGCAACCGGCACCGCTGGCGTCGGTCCTCGGCAAGCAGATCGGCGAACTGGTGGCCCGGCTGCACCGCGCCGAAGGCGTCGACGTGCGCTGCGGTGTCGGCGTGGCCGAGGTCCGCGGCGAGGGCAGGGTGCAGGCGGTCGTGCTGTCCGACGGCACCGAGGTCGAGGCCGACATCGTGGTCGTCGGCATCGGATCGCGTCCGGCCACCGACTGGCTCGAGGGCAGCGGTATCGCGCTCGACAACGGCGTGGTGTGCGACGCCGAGGGACGCTCGAGCGCGCCGCACGTGTGGGCGATCGGCGACGTCGCGTCGTGGCTCGACACCGTGGGAAACCAAGTGCGCGTTGAACACTGGAGCAACGTCGCCGACCAGGCGCGGGTGCTGGTGCCGGCGATGCTCGGCCAGGAGATCCCGGGCGTCGTCTCGGTGCCGTACTTCTGGAGCGACCAGTACGACGTCAAGATCCAGTGCCTCGGGGAACCGGAGGCCGACGACACCGTGCACATCGTCGAGGACGACGGGCGCAAGTTCCTGGCGTACTACGAACGCGACGGCGTGGTGGCCGGTGTGGTCGGCGGCGGGATGCCGGGCAAGGTCATGAAGACCCGCAACAAGATCGCCAACGGCGCGCCGATCTCCGAGGTGCTCGGCTAGCGCCTTCGCGGATCAGAACTGGCCGAGGTAGAAGCGGGCGCCCTGGTCGTCGACGCATTCGGCCATCAGGCCGTAGGGCTGGCGTGCCGGCGTCTGCAGCACCGACCCGCCCGCCTCCCGCACCCGCTGCACCGCATCGTCGATGTCGGCGACCGTCCACATCGGCACGGTCACCGCGCGCGCAGCGCCTCCGGCCATACCCGCCATCGGCTGGCTGTCCTGGACCTGCCAGCCGTCCTGGACGCGCCCCGATTCGAAGGTCCACGACAGCACGCGGCCGTAGAACTCCCGGAACCGCCCCGAGTCGGGCACCTCGTAGGTGATGTAGGACAGTTCGCCGGGGCCGGTGCCGTTGAGCGCGGGCCTGCGCGTCGGCCGTGCCGGGGTGAACACGGCGAACGGGTGGCCCAGCGGATCGGTGGCGTCCAGCGTGGTGCCGAAGTCGTGTTCGACTGTCGCGCCGACGGTTCCGCCCGCTTCGGTGATCGACTGCCGTGCGGCGGCCAGATCGTCGACCGCGTAGCAGCAGAACAGCGTTGCGGGTCCGTCGCCGGCGAAGATCCCGGTGGGCAGGTCGGTGTTGGTGACCTGCCGAGTGGCCGGATCGTAGTTCCAGCCCAGCACCCGGCCGTAGAACGCCGCGGCGCGCTCGGCATCGGCGGTCCACAGCGAGACGTAGCCGACGTCGCCGTGTCGGATCGGCGTCGCCCCGCCCGTCACCGGGCCGGACAGCATCCAGCGGTGCCCGAACGGGTCGATGATCGCCGCGCTACGAGCGCCGTGGGCCTCGTACGGTTCGCGCTGCACGCGCGCGCCATGCTCGCGCGCCCGCCGCAACGCGGTGTCGGTGTCATTCACCTCCACCATCAGGCTGACCGAGACCTGTTCGGGCTCAGGGGCTTTGAGCCCGAGCTCGGGGAACTCGTCGGCCAGGTAGAGCACACCGCCGGCCAGGGCCAGCTCGGCGTGGCCGATACGGCCGTCGTCCATCACGATCGGCTCGCCGGCCAGTGTCGCGCCGAGTGCGGCGGCATACCAATCGATCGCCGCCCTGGCGTCGGCGACGGCCAGGTACGGCAGTGCGGCCGGTCGCGGAACCGCGGCCAGCGCCGCGTCGGTGCCACTCATGTCCACTCCTTCGGTTCGGTTGGGCAATCTCAGCGCCGACTCCAGGCGCGCACGCAACCGCGCCGCGAACGCCGGGTCGGGTTGCACCGGAAGCTCGCCACCGTGCAGCACCCACAGCGGGTCTCTGCTGTCGTTCACGGTGTTCCTCCTTCCGGGTAGTGCGAGCGGAATGCCCGGCGGGCCCGCACCAGCAGCGCCTCGGTCGCGTGCACGGTCCGGCCGATCAGCTCGGCGCATTCGGGCACCGAACGCCCGTCGAGGTAGCGCAGCGACAGCACCGCGCGGTGCTGTTCGGTCAGCTGTGCCAGCACGCTCTCGGCGACGATGCGGTCGAGTTCGGCGTCCCAGTCGTCGACGGGTTCGCCGGGCTCGGGCACCTCGGCGACCGGGATGCTGTGCCGGTCGTGACGACGGCGGTAATGGTCGGCCAGCTTGTGCCGGGCCACCCCGATCAGCCACGGCACGCTGATCGGCGCCGAGGTGTCCCGCCTGGCGGCGTCCATCGCCGCCAGAAAGGTCTCCGACGTCAGGTCCTCGGCGGTTCCGCGGTCCGGACAGCGTCTGACGAAGTAGCCGTACACCGTCGGCAGTGCATCGTCGTAGAGCGCCAGCAGGGCCCGCGGAGCGTCCGCACCGTCAGGTTCGCCGCTCACACCCTCATCGTCGCCGTTCGGGACCGAACTCCGACGCCCAATTCGCTAATGCAACGCGCGCAGGCCGTCGCGCGCGGTGTCGAAGGCGTCGCCGAGCAGCTGCGCGAGCGACACCGCGTCATCGGCCAGCCACCGCTCGTAGGCGGACAGCGCCACCCCGAGCATCGTCCACGCCACGGTCTGCGGCACCAGATCCTGCGCCGCCACGCCGAGTCGGCGCGCCACGAATCCGGCGATCACCGCCCGCCAGCCGGCGTACATCGTCATCGAATACGCCTGCAGCGCATCGGTTTGCAGGATCACCCGCATGCGCTGCCGGTGCCGGGCGGTTTCGGCGGCATCGAACTCGTTGAACGCCAGCAGAGCGGTGCGCAGCGCCTCGTCGGTCGGGACGTCCGGGTCGAGCTCGTCGAACAGGTGGCGCATGTGCTCCAGGTGGGCGTCGAAGTCGCCCCACGGGATCGCGTTCTTCGACGAGTAGTAGCGGAACAGCGTGCGCCGGGCGATGCCCGCGGCCGCGGCGACGTCGTCGACGCTGACCTCGTCGAACCCGCGGGCGGCGAACAGTTCGAGCGCGACATCGGTGATCTGGTCCTGGGTGGTGGAGCGGCGCCTGCCGACGCGAGGCGCGGATTCCTGTCGCACGAACCCACCCCTTCCGTTCTGGCACTCGATGCCATATCCTGAGCGACCTAGGTCACACTCCAGTGCGACCCTACTCGACGAAAGGCAGTGCTCATGGAGCCCAATCAGCACGTTGAAGCCGACACCGAACTGGTCACCGAGACGCTTGTCGAAGAGGTCTCGATCGACGGGATGTGCGGGGTCTACTGACCGTGACGGCGCCTGTTGCGTTCGACCCCGATCTGCGGTGGCGGCTGCACCACCAGGTGGCGGTGCGGCCCGAACCGTTCGGGGCGCTGCTGTACCACTTCGGAACCCGCAAGCTGTCTTTCCTGAAGAACCGCACGATCGTCGACGTGGTGAACTCGCTCGCTGACCACCGCGACGCCCGATCTGCTTGCCGCGCAGCGGGAATCGACGACGCGCAACAGGCGCCGTACCTGCACGCCCTCGGCGTGCTCGTCCAATCCAAGATGCTCGTCTGCGAAGGGGAACCCGCATCATGACTTCTGTCGTTCCGGCACCCGCGCCGAGCGGAGCGCCCGTACCGCGCTTGGTCGAGCAGTTCGAGCACGGCCTGGACGCGCCGATCTGTCTCACGTGGGAACTCACCTACGCCTGCAACCTGGCGTGTGTGCACTGCCTGTCCTCGTCGGGCAAACGCGATCCGCGTGAGCTGTCCACGCAGCAGTGCAAGGACATCATCGACGAACTCGAACGCATGCAGGTTTTCTACGTCAACATCGGTGGCGGGGAACCGACTGTGCGGTCGGACTTCTGGGAGCTGGTCGACTACGCGACCGCCCATCACGTCGGAGTGAAGTTCTCCACCAACGGTGTGCGCATCACCCCGGAGGTCGCGGCCAAACTCGCCGCCAGCGACTACGTCGACGTGCAGATCTCGCTCGACGGTGCGACCGCCGAGATCAACGACGCGGTGCGCGGCCCCGGATCGTTCGCCATGGCCGAGCGTGCCCTCGAGAACCTCGCCGCCGCGGGTTTCAAGGACGCCAAGATCTCGGTCGTCGTGACCCGGCACAACGTCGGCCAACTCGACGACTTCGCCGCGCTGGCAAGTCGTTACGGTGCGACGCTGCGGATCACCCGGTTGCGCCCGTCCGGCCGCGGCGCCGACGTGTGGGACGATCTGCACCCGACCGCCGAACAGCAGGTGCAGCTGTACAACTGGCTGGTCGCCAAGGGTGAGCGGGTGCTCACCGGTGATTCGTTCTTCCACCTCTCGGGGCTGGGCGAACCGGGCGCGCTGGCCGGGCTCAACCTGTGCGGTGCGGGCCGGGTGGTGTGCCTGATCGATCCGGTGGGTGACGTCTACGCCTGCCCGTTCGCCATCCACGACCGCTTCCTCGCGGGGAACATTCTCTCCGACAACGGATTCCAGAATGTGTGGCAGAACGCGCCGCTGTTCCGCGAGCTGCGTGAGCCGCAGTCGGCGGGGGCGTGCGGTAGCTGCAACCACTACGACGCGTGCCGTGGCGGATGCATGGCCGCGAAGTTCTTCACCGGCCTGCCGCTCGACGGGCCGGATCCGGAGTGCGTCCAGGGATACGGTGCGCCGGCCCTGGCCGTCGACCGGGTCAAGCCCAAGCCCAGCGGCGACCACTCCCGGGGGACCAAGCAACAGGGCCCGATCCCCTTGAAACTGCTGACCAAGCCGCCCGCTCGGCTGTGTAACGAAAGCCCGGTGTAGTCGTGGCCCGCGATACCTGGTTCGAAACCGTCGCCATCGCCCAGCAGCGGGCGAAGAAGCGGTTGCCCAAGTCGGTGTACTCCTCGCTGATCTCGGCCAGTGAGAAGGGAGTCACGGTCTCCGACAACGTCGAGTCCTTCTCCGAGCTCGGCTTCGCCCCGCACGTCGTCGGTGCCGCGCAGAAGCGTGACCTGTCGACAACGGTGATGGGGCAGGAGATCTCGATGCCGGTCATGATCTCGCCGACCGGCGTGCAGGCCGTCGACCCGGACGGCGAGGTCGCGGTCGCCCGCGCGGCCGCCGCCCGCGGTACGGCGATGGGACTGTCGTCCTTCGCCAGCAAGCCCATCGAAGAGGTCATCGCCGCGAATCCCAAACTGTTCTTCCAGATCTACTGGTTGGGCGGCCGCGAGGCGATCCTGGAGCGGGCGCAGCGCGCCAAGGAGGCCGGTGCCGTCGGGCTGATCGCCACGACCGACTGGAGCTTCTCCCACGGGCGCGACTGGGGCAGCCCGAAGATCCCCGAGCAGATGAACCTCAAGACGATGTTGAGGATGTCGCCCGAGGTGCTCACCAAACCGCGCTGGCTGTGGGACTTCGGCAAGACGATGAGCCCGCCCGATCTGCGGGTGCCGAACCAGGCCCGCCGCGGCGAACCCGGTCCGCCGTTCTTCCAGGCCTACGGCGAATGGATGGGTACACCGCCGCCCACCTGGGAGGACATCGCGTGGCTGCGCGAGCGGTGGGACGGTCCGTTCATGCTCAAGGGCATCGTTCGGGTGGACGACGCCAAACGCGCTGTCGATGCGGGCGTTTCGGCGATCTCGGTGTCCAACCACGGGGGCAACAACCTCGACGGCACCCCGGCCGCGATCCGTTGCCTCCCGGCGATCGCCGATGCGGTCGGCGATCAGGTCGAGGTGCTGCTCGACGGCGGTATACGCCGTGGCAGCGACGTCGTCAAGGCGCTGGCGCTGGGCGCTCGCGCGGTGATGATCGGGCGGGCCTACCTGTGGGGCCTCGCGGCGAACGGTCAGGCCGGCGTCGAGAACGTCCTGGACATCCTTCGCGGTGGGATCGACTCGGCCCTCATGGGGCTCGGCCGCGCCTCGATCCACGATCTGGTGCCCGACGACATTCTGGTACCGGCAGGGTTCACCCGGGCGCTCGGTGTCGGCGACGAGGGTTGACCGGCTGAACCTCGATGTGACGCAGGGGGCAGGCGGTGCTGGCGGGTAGCGGGGGGCGCAGTCGCCGAGTTCATTCGGAAAATCAATCGAAGCCCATGCGCGAACAAGCGGCGCACAGCAGGTGAATACGGCTTACCATCGGCGGGTGGCTTTTCCCAGCGAGCTTGGGAACTCGACGTCGAGGCAGCTGCGCACCACACCTGCGGCGTTGATCGTTCCCCTTGGTTCCACCGAACAACATGGACCCCACCTGCCGCTGGACACCGACACCCGCATCGCCACCGCGGTGGCCCGCGAAGTCGCACGCGCGCTACCGACGGCGTGGTCGCTGGCCCCGGCCGTCGGCTACGGCGCCAGCGGTGAGCACGAGAGCTTTCCCGGCACCATCTCCATCGGCACCGCGGCGTTGCGTCTGATGCTGGTCGAATTCGGCAGATCAGCCACCAACTGGGCGTCGCGCGTGCTGTTCCTCAACGGCCACGGCGGGAACACCGAGGCGCTTGCCGGCGCGACCGCGCTGCTGCGTTACGAGGACCGTGACGTGGCCTGGTGTCCGTGCATCACCAAAGAGTCCGATGCGCACGCCGGCCACACCGAAACGTCCGTACTGCTCCACATCTCGCCGGACGACGTACACACCGACCACTGGCAGCGTGGTAACACCGCACCGCTTCGCGAGCTGATGCCACAGCTGCGTCAGGGCGGTGTGGCGGCGGTCAGCGAGGTGGGCGTGCTCGGCGACCCGACCACGGCGACCGACGCCGACGGTGCACGCCTGTTCGGCGAGATGGTGCAACAGTGCGCCGACCGGATCGCGCGCTGGGCGCCGGACCGCAACGGAATGCTGCGATGACCGGACCCCGACTGCCCAACGGCTTTGCCGTCCAGGTCGACCGGCGGGTCAAGGTGCTCGGTGAGGGCGCCGCTCTGCTCGGGGGTTCGCCCACCCGGCTGCTGCGGCTGGCCCCAGCCGCGCAGACCATGCTCACCGGTGGCCGCCTCGAGGTGCACGACGCCCAGAGTGCGCAGCTGGCGCGCACCCTGCTCGACGCCACCGTGGCCCATCCGCGACCCGCGGGCGGGCCGTCGCACCGCGACGTCACCGTGGTGATCCCGGTGCGGGACAACCTGTTCGGGCTGCAGCGCCTCGTCGGATCGCTGCGCGGTCTCCGGGTCGTCGTCGTGGACGACGGGTCAGCGGTGCCCATCGAGCCGAGCGACCTGGCCGGCGTGCACTGCGACGTGCAGATCGTCCGCCACGAGCGCAGCAGGGGTCCGGCGGCCGCCCGCAACACCGGCGCCGCGGCGAGTTCCACCGACTTCGTGGCGTTCCTCGACTCCGACGTGGTCCCGCGCCGCGGCTGGCTCGAGGCGTTGCTGGGCCACTTCTGCGACCCGGCCGTCGCGCTGGTGGCGCCCCGCATCGTCGGCATGCGCACGGCGGACAATCCGGTGGCCCGCTACGAGGCTGTGCGCTCGTCGCTCGACCTCGGGCAGCGGGAGGCGCCGGTGATCCCCTGCAGCCCGGTCTCCTACGTGCCGAGTGCGGCGATCATCTGCCGGCGCCGCGCGCTGGAGGACGTCGGCGGATTCGACGAGACGATGCGGTCCGGCGAGGACGTCGACCTGTGCTGGCGTCTCGTGGAGTCCGGTGCCCGGTTGCGCTACGAGCCCATCGCGCTCGTCGCGCACGACCACCGCACCGATCTGGGGGAGTGGTTCCTGCGCAAGGCGTTCTACGGGGAGTCCGCTGCGCCGCTGTCGGTACGTCACCCGGGCAAGACCGCCCCGCTGGTGATCTCGGGCTGGACGCTGGTGGTCTGGGTGCTGATGGCGATGGGCAGCTGCCTCGGCTACCTGGCGTCGATGCTGGCCGCGGGTTACACCGCGCGGCGCGTGGCCAACGCGCTGCGCACCGTCGAGACCCAGCCCCGGCAGGTCGTGGCCATCGCCGCGCACGGATTGTGGTCGGCGGCGCTGCAATTGGCGTCGGCGATCTGCCGGCACTACTGGCCCATCGCCCTGCTGGCCGCGGTGGTGTCGCGTCGCTGCAGGCAGGCGGTGCTGATCGCCGCGGTGCTCGACGGCGTGGTCGATTGGACGGCCCGGCGCGGCAACACCGACGACGACACCAAACAGGTCGGGCTGATCACCTACATGCTGCTGCGCCGGCTCGACGACATCGCCTACGGACTGGGCCTGTGGACCGGGGTGGTGCGGGAACGGCACCTCGGCGCGCTCAAACCGCAGATCCGGACGTAAGCGCGCCCTTGACCGAGGCTGTGCACAGCGACGTGGTGATCGTCGGTGCCGGAAGCGCAGGATCCGTGCTGGCCGAACGGCTTTCCTCCGATCCGCGGTGTCGGGTGACGGTGGTGGAGGCCGGGCCGGCCCCGTCCGATCCGCGGGTCGCCCAGCAGATCAACGACGGGCTGCGGCTGCCGATCGGCACCGCGAGTTCGGTGGTGCGGCACTATACGACCACGCTCACCGACGCGCCGCCCCGTCGCGTCCAGATCACCCGGGGTGCGGTGGTCGGGGGCTCCGGAGCGGTCAACGGTGGCTACTTCTGCCGCGGCCTCCCCGCCGACTTCGACCGGTGGCAGATCCCCGGCTGGGCTTGGCGCGACGTGCTCGACCACTTCCGGGCGATCGAGACGGATCTGGATTTCGGTGGACCACTGCACGGCGACGACGGGCCCATCAACGTCCGACGGATGACCGATTTCGACGGATGCACCGCATTCTTCGTCGCCGCCGCCCGGGAGGCGGGCTTCGCGTGGATCGACGACCTCAGCGGCCTCGACGCGGATGCGTCCGCGGCGGGCGTGGGTGCGGTGCCGCTGAACGTGGACAGCGGCACCCGCGTCGGGCCGGGCGGCGCGTTCCTGCAGCCCGCGCTGCTCCGGACCAACGTCGACCTACTGCCCGACACTCGTGTCGTGCGGATCCGGATCGAGCGGGGCCGCGCCACCGCGGTGGAGTGCGCCGGCCCGGCGGGCAGGAGCACCGTGACCGCCGACCGTGTCGTGGTGTGCGCGGGCGCAATCGGCAGCGCGCAGTTGCTCATGGTCTCGGGGATAGGACCGGCGGAAGCGCTGCGCGACTTGGCAATCGAGGTTTTTCAGGACCTGCCTGTCGGCGTCGCGATGTTCGACCATCCCGAATGGGTGATCCCGGTGGGATGGACGCCGACGCACGACCTGCCGCCGTTGGAGGCGGTGCTGACCACGGACTCGCACCTCGAGATACGGCCCTACACATCGGGTTTCGCCGCAATGGTGCACGGGCCGGGCCACGATCCCGCCGACCGTCCGCACATCGGGGTCGCGCTGATGCAGCCGCGCGCCAGGGGCAGGGTCATGCTCGCGTCGGCCGATCCACTGGTGCCGCCGGTCATCGAACACCGCTACGACAGTGAACCCGCCGATGTGGCCGACCTCGCCGCAGGGGCCGAGCTCGCATACGAATTGGCCGGCGGGATAGCGGAATCCGACGAGCCGTCCTGGTCGACGTCACAGCATCTGGCCGGTACGGCGCCGATGGGAGACGACGACGATCCGCGTGCGGTGCTCGACGCGCAGTGCCGCGTGCGCGGCGTCGAGGGGTTGTGGGTGGTCGACGGTTCGGTGATGCCCGCCCCCACCAGTCGCGGCCCGCATGCGACGATCGCGATGATCGGCCACCGGGCCGCGCAGTTCATCGCCGGCTGAGCCGACGCACGACGCGCAACTGTCGTCCATTCCGGCCGGGCGCCCAGATAGCGACGAAGACGGCGGCCACCGCGACCACGGCGGCGATCGCGAACAACGAGGAATCCATTGCCTGCAGAAAGGCGGACGCAGTCAGATCGGCCAGTTGAGCACCCTGGGGCCCGAGCTCCTCGGCAATGGCCAGGGCCTCCGCCGGCGAATCCGCCGCAGGGCCGCGAACCTCCGGCGGGAAAGCGCTCAACCGCGATGTCAGCGCATCGGCGTACTGCGCGGCGAAGATCGAACCCGCCACGGCGATGCCGAGCGCGGCCCCGATCTCGCGAGTGGCGTCGTTGACGGCCGATGCGACACCCTGCTTCTCGTCGGGAACCGCTCCCATGATCGCCGAAGTAGTGGGGGCGGTACACAACCCGATACCTGTACTCATGACGAGCAGCGGCCAGGTCAGATCCCAGTAGGTGGAGCCGACCTCGAGTAGCTGCATGCACAGCAGACCAGCAGAGAGGATGAGCAGGCCGCTGAACACGGTCAGCCGCAACCCCATCCGTGGCAAGTACCAGGGCGTGAGCACACCGAAGACGAGTAGCGGGACGGCGAGCGGCGCAATGGCGAAGGCGGTTCGCAGTGGCGTGTAACCCATCACCAACTGGATGTATTGGATGACCACGAAGAAGAAGCCGAAATTCGCGAAGAACAGCAGTGTGACGCCCACGGCGCCGGTGGCGAAGTCGGGCCTGCCGAACAACCGCACATCGAGCAGCGGGAATCGGCGGCGTAGTTCGACGAACGCGAAGACCACCGCGAGGACCAGCCCCGCGGATATGCATGTGAGCACGCCGGGATCAGTCCAACCCCGGGCGGGCGCCTCGATGACACCGAAGACGAACACCGCGACTGCGGCGCCGATGAGGCCGGCGCCCCACCAGTCCAAGGGCGCAGCGTCCGACTCGCGTGACGACGGCACGGTGCAGGTGAGCGCGATCATCGCCGCGCCGGCGATCGCGAAGGCCCAGAAGATCGATTGCCACGACCAGTAGTGCAGCAGGAGTCCCGAGCCGAGGAATCCGATCACGGTGGCGGATCCGGCGACGGCCGCCCAGATTCCCACCGCCTTGTTGCGCTCCGACTTCGGGTAGGCCGCCGTCAAGAGGGACAGCGTGGCCGGCATCACGAAGGCAGCGCCCGCGCCGGCGACCGCGCGGGCCACGATGATCTGTGTCGGGCTGTCGAACATCAGCGGAGCCACCGACGCCAGGGAGAAGATCACCAGGCCGATCAGCAGTGCGCCGCGTCGTCCGTAACGATCGCCGATGGCGCCGGCAGGCAGCAGAAGGCAGGCGAGCACCAGCGTGTACCCGTCGACCACCCACGTCAGCTGTGTCTGTGTGGCGGAGGTCGCGACCGCGATATCGCTGAGCGCGGTGTTGAGCGCGATCATCGAGGAAATGACGAGCGCGACACCCATGCAGGCGACGACCAACAGCCAGATGCGACGCCCCTTGCTCAGTGCGGCCACGCTGGATCCGGATAGATGTTCGGGCTGCGCGAGAGTATCGACCATGCGCCTCTCCTGGCTGTGCGGAGTTTTGAGACCATCAGTCTCGCAGCTAGACGAATGGTCTTGTTACCCGCCTGGGAGATGATGTAAACGATGACCGACGCCAGTGGTGACCCGCGTCCCGCGCGTTCGCGTGCCCGCCTGCTCGAAGCCGCGACGGCGCTGCTGCGGTCCGGGGGTCCCAACGCGGTGACGATCGACGCGGTCACCCGCACCGCGAACGTCGCCCGCGCGACGCTCTACCGCCACTTCGCCAGCGCCAACGATCTGCTCGCGGCGGCCTTCCAGGGCCTGCTGCAACCGGCGCCGATGCCGCCGGCCGAGGGCAGTCTGCGCGAGCAGTTGGTCGCCGTCGTGGTCGGCTGGGCGGATCCGATCTCGGAGGTGCCCACCACGCTGGCGGCGATGACGTGGCTCGCGTCGGGTCCGGATCTGGGCCCGTGGGCAGAGGTGCGCGAGGCGGAGACCGGGGGCGCGGTCGGGTCGCTGCGCGAGCGGATCCTGCAGGTGTACGCGGCGCCGTTCGATGCGATCTTCGACAGCCCCCAGGGCGCCGAACTCGATCTCGCCGACGTCGACCGGATCCAGGCGATCGCGCTGCTCATCGGGCCGCTGATCCTGGGCCGGCTGAGCACGCTGGCCGACTTCGACTACCACGCGTGCGCCGAGGCGGCCGTGGACGGTTTCCTGGCCACCCACGGCCGGCGGCGCGGGATCAGCGCAGCTGGTACCGAATCGGCAGGTGCTTGAGCCCGCCGACGAACGTCGTCGCCGACAACTCGGGCGGTCCCGCCAGCTCGATCGACTCCAGCCGGGGCAGGAGTTCGGTGAACAGGCTGTTCATCTCCATCCGGGCCAGTGCGGCACCGAGGCAGAAGTGCACGCCGTATCCGAACGACAGGTGCTTGTTCGGGTCACGGCCGACGTCGAAGCGGAACGGCTCGTCGAAGATGTCCTCGTCCCGGTTCGCCGAAACGTATGCGAGATAGACGGATTCGCCCTTCGCGATCGGCACCCCGCGCACGGTGGTGTCCTCGGCGGCGGTGCGCATGAACTCCTTGACCGGAGTCGACCAGCGGATCATCTCCTCGACCGCGGTGCCCATGAGGCCCGGGTCGTCCTTGAGGCGCTGCATCTCACCGGGGTTCTCGATGAGTGCGAGTAGCCCGCCCGAGATCGCGTCCTTGGTGGTGTCGTGGCCCGCGCTCGCGACGATGACGTAGTAGGAGGCGGTGTCGACGTCGGACAGGGGTTCGCCATCGACGGTGCCGTTGGCGATCGCGGACGCCAGGTCGTCGGTGGGGTTCGCCCGCCGCGACGCGGTCAGCGCGGAGAAGTAGGAGAAGAAGTCGAGCAGCACCGCCATCTGCTCCTCCGGGGTGGTGCCCCGCTTGTACTCGTCGTCGTCCCCGCCGAACATCTCCTGGGTCAACGAGTGCATCCGGCCGAAGTCCTCTTCGGGCAGTCCGAGCAGCGACATGATCACGTACAGCGGGAAGTTGACCGCGATCTCGGTGACGAAGTCACACTCCGGGCCGATGTCGCGCATCCGGTCGACGTAGCGCTTGGCGAGTTCGTCGACGCGCACCTTCAGATCGCGCATGGCCTTCGGCCGGAACCAGTCGGCGCCGATCGCCCGCACCTTGCGGTGGTGCGGGTCGTCCATGTGGATGAGCGTGCGCAGACCCATCCCCGCCTCGAGTTGCGCCTTGGCCAGATCGTCGGCCTGCGCGGTGGACAGCAGCGGCCGCGGCTCCGACAGGAACAGGTCGTTGGCCCGTTCGATCGCCATGATGTCTTCGTGCTTGGTGATCGCCCAGAACGGCCGGTACGGCGGGTTGTCGACCAGGGCGACCGGGTTGTGCGCCCGCAGATGACGCAACGCCGCATGCAGTCGCTGGTCGTCGGCGTAAGCCGTCGGATCGGCCAGCACTTTGGCGGCGTCGTCCATCGTCGGCGTGCTCATCGTTCTCCTTCGCGGCAACTTGACGGGTGTCTATAAGTCACTTTATGTGAGCCGCGACACTGTCGTCGGCGATTGGGTCAAACCGCCGCGCGGTCGTCAACCGAGAGTCATCCCACCTGGTCCGGGCGCCCCCTGGCCTAGGCTCGCGGCTGTGCACTGGATGCGGGCGCTGACCTGGCTGACCGTCGCGGTGCTGTTGTCCGCCTGCGTTCGCGGAGAGGGGCCCACCGCACCCTCCGGTGCACCACCCGCCGACCCCGCGGTGGTCCACACCGCCTCAGGTGCGCTGCGGGGCACCGTCGCCGCCGACCACCGCCTGTTCGCCGGCATCCCGTACGCCGCACCGCCGGTGGGACCCCTGCGCTTCCGGCCGCCCGAGGCCGCCCCGGCGTGGCAGGGGGAGCGGCAGGCCACCCGGTCAGGCCCGCGCTGCCTGCAGGACCCGGGCAGCGATCCCGAATTCGGGCGACAGACCGACGAGGACTGTCTGACCCTCGACATCTGGACACCGCCGGTGTCGGACGAGAAGCGCCCGGTGATGGTGTGGATCCACGGCGGCGCGTTCGTCAACGGCAGCGGCGCCATCTACGACGCCCGCTGGCTGGCCGCGCGCGGTGACATCGTCGTCGTCTCCATCAACTACCGGCTCGGCACGGTCGGCTTCCTCGCCCATCCGGCGCTCGGCGCGCCCGGCGACGTCGGCAATTACGGGCTGGCCGACCAGCAGGCCGCGCTGCGCTGGGTGCGTGACCACATCGCCGACTTCGGGGGCGACCCCCACCGCGTCACTGTCGCCGGCGAGTCGGCAGGCGGGATGTCGGTGTGCGACCACCTCGTCGCCCCCGGATCCGCGGGCCTGTTCCAGGCCGCGATCATCCAGAGCGCCCCGTGCCAGGCGCAGGCCCCGCTGCCCGTCGCCGAGCAGCGCAGCCTCGACTACGCCGCCGGCGTCGGGTGCCCGGACCCGGCGACCGCGGCCGCGTGCCTGCGTGCGCTGCCCGCCGACAAGCTGCGCAAACCCGTGTGGTTCGTCGGCATCGGCGCCGACGACCTGACCGGCCCGGTGACCGGAACGGCCGCCCTGCCGGTCGACCCCGTGCGCGCGATCGCCGACGGAAAGGCGGCGCGGGTACCGGTGATGATCGGGACCAACCGCGACGAGTTCACCCTCTTCGTCGCGCTGCGCTATCTGCAGCAGGGGGACCGCTACACCCCCGACCAGTACCCGGGCCTGCTGGCCGACACCTTCGGCCCGGACGCCGCCCAGGTGGCCGCGCGCTACCCGATCGACCGATACGGCAGCGTGGCGCTCGCGTACTCGGCGGCCGTGACCGACGGCGAGTTCGCCTGTGTCGCCGACCGCATGGCCGCCGACCTCGCCCGCGACACCCCCGTCTACGCCTACGAGTTCAACGACCGGCAGGCGCCGACCCCCGAACCGCTGCGCACCCTCCCGTTCCCCGTCGGCGCCAGCCACTCGCTGGAACTGCGCTACCTCTTCGACGTCGGCGGAGCGCCGCCGCTGTCCCCGGAACAGCAGACGCTGTCCGAGGCGATGATCGACTACTGGAGCGCGTTCGTCACCGAAGGCGTCCCGTCGGCCGGTGACGCTCCGGACTGGCCGCAGTTCGGCGACGGGTCCTATCTGTCGCTGCAGCCCGACGGCAGCAGGGTGACGACGGGCTTCGCCGAGGAGCACGAGTGCGCCTTCTGGTCGGGTCTGCGACACTGACGGTGGTGCCTCTACCGGCTTCACCAGGGATTTGGATGAGGCCCGGATCTAGGGCATACTGTTCGGGTTGCCTTGAGCCGGGACGGTGCCTGTTCGGACCGCCTCGCGGAGGCATCCGACCGGCGCCCTTACGGGCGCATCGGTCCCACTTCTCGAGTGTGACGGATTTCCGCCGCAAGCGAGCGCGCGCAGGGCGACACACCCGACCGCGGGGACCGGTGGACCACAGACAGGTAAACAGCGGCGGCAACAGCCGACACCAGGACGTGCTGGGAATTCCCAGCGCGGGCCACAAGCAGGAGTGAGGTAGGAAAAGCGTGGCGGGACAAAAGATCCGCATCAGGCTCAAGGCCTACGACCACGAGGCCATCGACGCCTCGGCGCGCAAGATCGTGGAGACGGTCACCCGTACCGGTGCCAGCGTGGTGGGCCCCGTGCCGTTGCCGACCGAGAAGAACGTGTACTGCGTCATCCGCTCACCGCACAAGTACAAGGACTCGCGGGAGCACTTCGAGATGCGTACGCACAAGCGGTTGATCGACATCCTCGACCCGACGCCGAAGACCGTCGACGCGCTCATGCGCATCGACCTCCCGGCCAGCGTCGACGTGAACATCCAGTAGGAGACCCGAGAAATGGCACGTAAAGGCATTCTGGGCACCAAGCTGGGCATGACGCAGGTGTTCGACGAGAACAACAAGGTCGTCCCGGTGACGGTCGTCAAAGCCGGCCCGAACGTCGTGACCCGAATCCGTACCCCCGAGCGCGACGGCTACAGCGCGGTGCAGATCGCCTACGGCGAGATCAGCCCGCGCAAGGTCACCAAGCCGGTGACCGGTCAGTTCGCCGCTGCCGGCGTCAACCCGCGCCGCCACCTCGCCGAGCTCCGGCTCGACGACGAGTCGGCCACCGCCGACTACGAGGTCGGCCAGGAGCTCACGGCGGAGGTCTTCGCCGAGGGCGCCTACGTCGACGTCACCGGCACCAGCAAGGGCAAGGGCTTCGCGGGCACGATGAAGCGGCACGGCTTCCGTGGCCAGGGCGCCGCGCACGGCGCCCAGGCCGTGCACCGCCGCCCCGGTTCGATCGGTGGCTGCGCCACCCCGGGCCGCGTCTTCAAGGGCACCCGCATGTCGGGCCGCATGGGTAGCGACCGGGTGACGACGCAGAACCTGCTCGTACACAAGGTCGATGCCGCGAACGGCGTGCTGCTGATCAAGGGCGCCATCCCCGGCCGCAACGGTGGACTGGTGATGGTCCGCAGCGCAATCAAGCGAGGCGAGAAGTAAATGGCAACCACAATTGAGGTCAAGACGCCGGCCGGCACCACCGACGGAAACGTCGAGCTGCCCGCCGAGCTGTTCGACGTCGAGGCCAACATCGCGCTGATGCACCAGGTCGTCACCGCGCAGCTGGCCGCGGCGCGGCAGGGCACGCACTCGACCAAGACCCGCGGTGAGGTCTCCGGCGGCGGCAAGAAGCCGTACCGGCAGAAGGGCACCGGCCGGGCCCGCCAGGGTTCGACCCGCGCACCGCAGTTCACCGGTGGTGGCACCGTCCACGGCCCGAAGCCGCGCGACTACAGCCAGCGCACCCCGAAGAAGATGATCGCCGCCGCCCTGCGCGGGGCGCTCTCGGACCGGGCGCGCAACGGCCGTATCCACGCGGTCACCGAGCTGGTGGAGGGGCAGACCCCGTCGACCAAGAGCGCCAAGGCGTTCCTGTCGACGCTTCTGTCCGAGCGCACGGCCGAGAACAGCAAGGTGCTGATCGTCATCGGTCGCACCGATGAGACCGGCGTGCGCAGCGTGCGCAACCTGCCCGGCGTGCACGTGATCACGCCGGATCAGCTCAACACCTACGACGTGCTCAAGGCCGACGACGTGGTGTTCAGCGTCGAGGCTCTGAACGCCTACATCAGCGCGCAGACCGCACGCACTGAAAAGGAAGGTGCAACGGCCTGATGGCAACCGTGACTGATCCCCGCGACATCATCCTGGCGCCGGTCATCTCCGAGAAGTCCTACGGACTGATCGAGGACAACGTCTACACGTTCATCGTGCACCCGGACTCGAACAAGACCCAGATCAAGATCGCTATCGAGAAGATCTTCAAGGTCAAGGTCGATTCGGTGAACACGGCCAACCGGCAGGGCAAGCGCAAGCGCACCCGCACCGGGTACGGCCAGCGCAAGAGCACCAAGCGCGCCATCGTCACCCTGGCCGCGGGAAGCAAGCCGATCGACCTGTTCGGAGCACCGGCCTGAGCCGGGCGAGAAGCTAGAGAGACTTAAGAGAAATGGCAATTCGCAAGTACAAGCCGACGACCCCGGGTCGCCGCGGTGCCAGCGTCTCCGATTTCGCCGAGATCACTCGCTCGACCCCGGAGAAGTCGCTGGTCCGTCCGCTGCACGGTAAGGGCGGACGCAACGCGCACGGCCGGATCACCACCCGGCACAAGGGTGGTGGCCACAAGCGCGCCTACCGCGTGATCGACTTCCGTCGCCACGACAAGGACGGCGTCGACGCCAAGGTCGCACACATCGAGTACGACCCGAACCGCACCGCGAACATCGCACTGCTGCACTACCTGGACGGCGAGAAGCGCTACATCATCGCGCCGCAGGGTCTCAAGCAGGGCGCGATCGTGGAGTCCGGCGCCAACGCCGACATCAAGCCCGGCAACAACCTGCCGCTGCGCAACATCCCCGCCGGCACCGTGATCCACGCCGTCGAGTTGCGGCCCGGTGGCGGCGCGAAGCTGGCCCGCTCGGCCGGCGTCAGCATCCAGCTGCTGGGCAAGGAAGGCACCTACGCCTCCCTGCGTATGCCGTCCGGTGAGATCCGTCGCGTCGACGTGCGCTGCCGCGCCACCGTCGGCGAGGTCGGCAACGCCGAACAGGCCAACATCAACTGGGGTAAAGCCGGCCGTATGCGCTGGAAGGGCAAGCGCCCCACCGTCCGTGGTGTCGTGATGAACCCGGTGGACCACCCGCACGGTGGTGGTGAGGGTAAGACCTCCGGCGGCCGCCACCCGGTCAGCCCGTGGGGTAAGCCCGAAGGCCGCACCCGCAAGCCGAACAAGCCGAGCGACAAGCTCATCGTCCGACGCCGGCGCACCGGCAAGAAGCGCTAGGCCGGGGAAGGAACTCAAGCGATGCCACGCAGCCTGAAGAAAGGCCCGTTCGTCGACGACCATCTGCTGAAGAAGGTGGACGTCCAGAACGAGAAGAACACGAAGCAGGTCATCAAGACCTGGTCGCGTCGGTCGACCATCATCCCCGACTTCATCGGGCACACCTTTGCGGTCCACGACGGCCGCAAGCACGTGCCGGTGTTCGTCACCGAGGCGATGGTCGGGCACAAGCTGGGCGAGTTCGCCCCCACCCGCACCTTCAAGGGTCACATCAAGGATGACCGGAAGAGCAAGAGGCGATGAGTACCACCATCGAATATCCGTCAGCGACGGCAGTCGCCCGCTACGTGGGCATCTCGGCGAGCAAGGCCCGCCGGGTCATCGACCTGGTCCGGGGCAAGAGCGTCGAGGAAGCCCTCGACATCCTGCGGTGGGCGCCTCAGCAGGCTTCTGAGCCGGTCGCCAAGGTGATCGCCAGCGCTGCCGCCAACGCGCAGAACAACGACGGCCTCGACCCGGCGACGCTGGTGGTCGCGACCATCCACGCCGATGAGGGCCCGACCGCCAAGCGCATCCGTCCGCGCGCCCAGGGGCGTGCGTTCCGGATCCGCAAGCGCACCAGCCACATCACCGTGATCGTGGAGAGCCGCCCGACCCGTGAGGGTCGCCGCGGCGCCGCAGGCGAGGCCGCGGGAGGCGCACGCGCGCGTCGCGCCCAGGGCAGCAAGGCCGCCGCCGCCAAGAAGGCCCCCGCCAAGACCACTGAAGCTTCCGAAGAAGCGAAGGGAGGCTCGCAGTAGTGGGCCAGAAGATCAACCCGCACGGCTTCCGCCTCGGCATCACCACCGACTGGAAGTCGCGGTGGTACGCAGACAAGCAGTACAAGGACTACGTCAAGGAAGACGTCGCGATCCGCCGGCTGCTCGCCACCGGTCTCGAGCGCGCCGGCATCGCCGACGTGGAGATCGAGCGCACCCGCGACCGGGTCCGCGTCGACATCCACACCGCGCGTCCGGGCATCGTGATCGGCCGTCGCGGCACCGAGGCCGACCGCATCCGCGCCGACCTGGAGAAGCTCACCAAGAAGCAGGTGCAGCTGAACATCCTCGAGGTGAAGAACCCTGAGTCGCAGGCTCAGCTCGTCGCCCAGGGTGTCGCCGAGCAGCTCTCCAATCGTGTGGCGTTCCGCCGCGCGATGCGCAAGGCGATCCAGTCGGCCATGCGTCAGCCGAACGTCAAGGGCATCCGCGTGCAGTGCTCCGGCCGCCTCGGCGGTGCCGAGATGAGCCGCTCGGAGTTCTACCGCGAAGGCCGGGTGCCGCTGCACACGCTGCGCGCCGACATCGACTACGGCCTGTACGAGGCCAAGACCACCTTCGGCCGCATCGGCGTGAAGGTGTGGATCTACAAGGGCGACATCGTCGGTGGCAAGCGTGAGCTGACCGCCGCCGCGCCCGCGGGTGCCGACCGCCCGCGCCGTGAGCGTCCGTCGGGCAGCCGCCCGCGTCGCAGCGGTGCGTCGGGTACCACGGCCACCAGCACCGACGCCGGCCGGGCCGCCACCAGCGGTACGGCGCCCGGGGGCAGCGTCGCGGCGAACGCGACCGCCCCGGCGGCGGCTGATTCGGTGGCCGCCGAATCGACTACTGAGAATTCAGGGAGCTAAGCATGTTGATCCCTCGCAAGGTCAAGCACCGCAAGCAGCATCACCCACGGCAGCGCGGCATCGCCAGCGGTGGCACGTCGGTGAGCTTCGGTGACTACGGCATCCAGGCGCTCGAACACGCCTACATCACCAACCGGCAGATCGAGTCCGCTCGTATCGCCATCAACCGGCACATCAAGCGTGGCGGCAAGGTGTGGATCAACATCTTCCCGGACCGTCCGCTGACCAAGAAGCCCGCCGAGACCCGTATGGGTTCCGGTAAGGGTTCGCCGGAGTGGTGGGTGGCCAACGTCAAGCCCGGCCGCGTGCTGTTCGAGCTGAGTTACCCCAACGAGGAGACCGCACGGGCCGCACTGACCCGCGCGATCCACAAGTTGCCGATCAAGGCACGCATCGTCACCCGAGAGGAGCAGTTCTGATGGCAGTCGGCGTTACGCCTGGCGAACTGCGCGAGCTGAGCGACGACGAGTTGACCGAGCGGCTGCGCGAGTCGAAGGAAGAGCTGTTCAACCTGCGCTTCCAGATGGCCACCGGTCAGCTGTCGAACAACCGTCGGCTCCGCACGGTGCGACAGGAGATTGCGCGCGTGTACACCGTGCTGCGCGAACGTGAACTGGGTCTGGCCTCCGGACCCGCCGGTGAGGAATCGTGATGGCAGAGAACACAACTGACAAGAGCACTGGGGCTGGCCCCAAGCGCACCCCGCGCACCGAGAAGCCGCGCGGCCGCCGCAAGACGGCGATCGGCTACGTGGTCAGCGACAAGATGCAGAAGACCATCGTGGTCGAGCTGGAGTCCCGTAAGAGCCACCCGCTCTACGGCAAGATCATCCGGACCACCACGAAGGTCAAGGCGCACGACGAGAACGGCGACGCCGGTGTCGGCGACCGCGTCTCGCTGATGGAGACCCGTCCGCTGTCTGCGACCAAGCGCTGGCGGCTCGTGGAGATCCTCGAAAAGGCCAAGTAGGCATATCGCGACAGGCCCCGACACGCACTGCGTGTCGGGGCCTTCGTTCATTCAAGCCTGCCCGCTGCGATGCCGTCGAGCAGTTGGGCCAGACCCGAACGGAATTCGGCGCCAGGTGCGGCGCCGGCAGGTGTGGCCGCCTCGTCGAAGACGCCGGCATCGAGGGCCGCGGCCAACGCGGGCAAGCGGTCCGGATCGACCACCTGGCGCAGGATGGCGGCGTAGTCGTCCTGGTGGCCGCCCGCCTCCACGGCGAGTGCGGCGGCACCTCGCACGAGGTGTAACACCGCCATGACGGCGGCCAGTTTGTCGCGTTCGGCCAGGCCGGTGCCGTCCAGGGCCGCCAAGCCGGCGTCGAGCCACGCCAACTGGCCGGGGTCCAGCGGGGGGCCTGCCGACGCGGTTCGCAGGATCCACGGATGCCGGCGGTAGACGGTCCAGAGTCCGGTCGCCCAGTTCTCGACGGCGGTCCGCCAATCCGCATTCCCATGCCTGGGCGGCGGACCGGGTGCGGCCGAGAGCATGAAGGTCAACAACTCGTCCTTGTTGGCGACGTGCCGGTAGAGCGACATCGTCCCGCAGTTCAGCCGCTCCGCCAGCCGTGCCATCGACAGCGCGCCGAGACCCTCGGCATCGGCGAGATCGATCGCCGCGGCCACGATGCGCTCCCGGCTGAGACCGCCCGAACGGGCAGGCTGCGGCCTCTGCTCCTGCCACAGCAGTCTCAGCGCACGGGGCAGTGCCGGTTGGTCATCCGCTTGGTTCGGCATCGTTGCCGAGGATATCGGAGTGCGCGCCGACTGCGTATCACGTACGCTCTGCGCGTATGGCATACGCAACCGTATCGCGAACGCGTCGCCGCGCGAGCGTGCTCCTGGCCGTCGTCGTCACGGCGTTCCTGCTGTACTCCGTACCGCCGTATGCGAGCGGCGGTTCGCGCGTCCCTCCTACGTTCGCGTGGCACTACCCCCTGCTGGTGGCTCACGTTCTGCTGGCCAG
Source organism: Mycolicibacterium litorale (assembly GCF_010731695.1). Taxonomy (NCBI): domain Bacteria; kingdom Bacillati; phylum Actinomycetota; class Actinomycetes; order Mycobacteriales; family Mycobacteriaceae; genus Mycobacterium; species Mycolicibacterium litorale. The sequence continues at coordinate 3,272,931 of NZ_AP022586.1, read as the reverse complement.
CGTGGCGATGGTCGCGGTCGTCGCGCAGTTGTGGAGCCGACGGTTCCACCGCTCGATCGGGCGTACCTACGTCGTCACGGCGGTACCGGCGGCGGCCTCGGCGCTGGTGATCGGCGCTCTCACACCGTTCGGCCCGATGCTCGCGGTGAGCAATGTGGTGTTGGCGGTGTTGTGGCTGTGGTTCACCCTCAACGGATTCCGGCACGCCCGCCGTGGGCGGTGGCGGGCGCATCGCGCCGACATGGTCCGTAGCGCCGCCCTCGCGCTGTCGGTGATCACCAACCGGATATGGACACCCGTGCTCGTTCTCGCGCTCGACCCGTTGCGAGAGAACATTTTCGGGGGAGACGAGCAGGCCTACCTGTACCTCACCGCCGGCCTCGGCGGTTGGCTCGGCTGGCTGATACCGCTGGCGGCCGCCCAGTGGTGGTTGCGCCGCAGGCGCGTAACCACACCGTCACCCAAACCCTTCGAACAGGGGACTCGGCCGGTGTAGCCTCCGGGCCGTGGCCACCACGGAATTCAACGGCACCATCGAATTGGACATCCGCGATTCGGAGCCGGACTGGGGCCCGTACGCCGCACCGACCGCTCCTGAGGGCGCCCCGAACGTGCTCTACCTCGTCTGGGACGACACCGGGATCGCGACGTGGGACTGCTTCGGTGGTCTGGTGGACATGCCGGCGATGAGCCGGATCGCCGAACGCGGTGTGCGCCTCTCGCAGTTCCACACCACGGCGCTGTGCTCGCCGACCCGCGCCTCGCTGTTGACCGGGCGTAACGCGACGACCGTCGGGATGGCCACCATCGAGGAGTTCACCGACGGATTCCCGAACTGCAACGGCCGCATCCCCTTCGACACCGCACTGATCTCGGAGGTCCTCGCCGAGAACGGCTACAACACCTACTGCGTCGGCAAATGGCATCTCACACCGCTCGAGGAGTCGAACCTCGCATCGACCAAACGGCACTGGCCGCTGTCACGCGGCTTCGAACGGTTCTACGGGTTCATGGGCGGCGAGACCGACCAGTGGTATCCCGACCTGGTCTACGACAACCATCCGGTCGCCCCGCCCGGAACTCCCGAGGACGGCTATCACCTGTCGAAGGACCTCGCCGACAAGACCATCGAGTTCATCCGCGACGCCAAGGTGATCGCGCCGGACAAGCCATGGTTCTCCTACCTCTGCCCCGGGGCCGGGCACGCACCGCACCACGTGTTCAAGGAGTGGGCCGACCGGTACGCGGGCCGGTTCGACATGGGCTACGAGCAGTACCGGGACATCGTGCTGCAGAACCAGAAACGGCTCGGCGTCGTGCCGCCGGACACCGAACTGTCACCGATGAACCCGTACGCCGACGTGACGGGACCCAACGGTGAGCCGTGGCCCGTCCAGGACACCGTGCGGCCCTGGGATTCGCTGTCCGACAACGAGAAACGACTGTTCAGCCGGATGGCGGAGGTGTTCGCCGGCTTCCTGTCCTACACCGACGCGCAGATCGGCCGGATCCTCGACTACCTCGAGGAATCGGGCCAACTCGACAACACCGTCATCGTGGTGATCTCCGACAACGGCGCCAGCGGTGAGGGCGGACCCGACGGTTCGGTCAACGAGGTCAAGTTCTTCAACGGGTACATCGACACCGCCGAAGAGGGACTCAAGGCCATCGACGACCTCGGCGGCCCGCACACCTACAACCACTATCCGACCGGCTGGGCGATGGCGTTCAACACGCCGTACAAGCTGTTCAAGCGGTACGCCTCGCACGAGGGCGGTATCGCCGACACCGCGATCATCTCGTGGCCCGACGGGATCGCCGCGCACGGCGAGGTCCGCGACAACTACGTCAACGTCTGCGACATCACCCCCACGGTCTACGACCTGCTGGGCATCACCGCGCCCGCGACCGTCCGCGGGGTTCCGCAGAAGCCTCTCGACGGCGTGAGTTTCGCTGTGGCACTGGATAATCCGAGCGCGCCGACCGGTAAGGACACCCAGTTCTACTCGATGCTGGGCACCCGCGGGATCTGGCACAGGGGCTGGTTCGCCAACACCGTGCACGCGGCGTCGCCCGCCGGATGGTCACACTTCGACGACGACCGGTGGGAGCTGTTCCACATCGAGGCCGACCGCGCCCAGGTGCGTGATCTGGCCGGTGAGCAGCCCGAGAAACTCGAGGAACTCAAGGCGCTGTGGTTCAGCGAGGCGGCCAAGTACAACGGGCTGCCGCTGGCCGACCTCAACATCTTCGACACCATCGGACGGTTCCGGCCCAGCCTCGCCAGGGCCCGCGACGCCTACGTGTACTACCCGGGAACCGCCGATGTCGGGATGGGCGCGGTCGTGGAACTGCAGGGCCGGTCGTTCGTCGTCCTGGCCGAGGTGACCGTCGACGACGACGGCGCTCGAGGCGTGGTGTTCAAACACGGCGGCGCCCACGGCGGCCACGTGATGTTCGTCCAGGACGGGCGGCTGAACTACGTGTACAACTTCCTCGGCGAAACCGAGCAGAAGCTGACGTCGTCGCAGCCGATCACGCTGGGCCGGCACACCTTCGGCATCGCCTACACCAGGACCGGCACGGTCGAGGGCAGCCACACACCGGTCGGTGACGCGGTCCTCTACATCGACGACGGGGAGGCCGCGTCGTACCCGGACATGATGACGCATCCCGGCACGTTCGGGCTGGCGGGTGCGACGCTGAGCGTCGGCCGCAACAACGGATCGCCGGTGTCGCGGGACTACCGGCCACCGTTCGACTTCACCGGCGGGACCATCGCCCAGATCTCCTGCGACGTCTCCGGCACGCCGTACCTCGACCTGGAGCGCGAGTTCGCCCGCGCCTTCGCCAGGGACTGAGGGCGCCTACGCTCGAGTGATGCTGACCGAGCTGGCCGAACTTCCCGGCGGCGCCTTCAGGATGGGCTCCACGCAGTTCTACCCGGAGGAAGTCCCGGTGCACACGGTGACCGTGGCGCCGTTCGCGATCGAACGCCACCCGGTCACCAACGCGCAGTTCGCGGCGTTCGCCGACGCCACCGGCTACGTCACGATCGCCGAACAGGTGCTCGACCCCGCGATGTACCCGGATGTGCCGCCCGCTGACCTGGTCCCCGGGGCGTTGGTGTTCCGGCCGACCACCGGGCCCGTCGACCTGCGGGACTGGCGGCAGTGGTGGACGTGGTCTCCGGGCGCGTGCTGGCGGCACCCCCTCGGGCCCGGATCGAGCTGGCGGGACCGGCCCGACCACCCCGTCGTCCAGGTCGCCTATCCGGACGCCGCGGCCTACGCCGCGTGGGCCGGGCGGGCGCTGCCCAGCGAGGCTCAGTGGGAGTACGCCGCGCGCGCAGGGGTGGCCGCCACCTATCCATGGGGAGACGACCCACACCCCGGCGGACGCCTGATGGCCAACACCTGGCAGGGCCGGTTCCCGTACCGCAACGACGGTGCGCTGGGGTGGATCGGCACCTCACCGGTGGGGACGTTTCCCCCTAACGACTTCGGGCTCGTCGACATGATCGGCAACGTGTGGGAGTGGACGACCACACGGTTCTCGGCCCATCACCGACCCGACGGCGCCGTCGAGTCGTGCTGCGGCCCAACCGCACCCGACCCCGCCGTCAATCAGACACTGAAGGGCGGTTCGCACCTGTGCGCACCCGAGTACTGCCACCGGTACCGGCCTGCCGCCCGGTCACCGCAGTCACAGGACAGCGCGACCACGCACATCGGATTCCGCTGCGTCGCTGGGTGACTGCGCACATCGGATCCCCACCACGACGGCGACTGTGAGGACGGCGGCCAGACCGAACGGTACGGCCAGGTGCACCCGCAGCAGCAGCGCACCGGCCACCGCGCCCGCGAAGATCACGAGGATCGCCCCGGCCCGCCGGTTGACCAGCCGGCCGGGTGCTGCGGTCGCCCACGTCTCGCCGGCCAGACTCGCCAGTGTCGAGGTGACGACGACGGTCGTCATGTCCTTGACGGCGAGCGCGCGGGCCACCATGGCCTGCTGGCCCATGACCGCGGCCGTTGCGGCGGCCATCACCACCTGGGTGAGCGCGGCGGGATCGTCACCGACGGCCACGGCGCCGACCGTCAGTGCGACCAGGGCCCCGGCGCCGCCCAGCAGGAGCAGCATGACGACCCCGCCCTGCCTGCCGCTCGCCGTCGCGAACCGCAGTGCGATCCCGGCGCCGAACGCGCCGGCGGTGAACGCGGCGAGCGCGACCGCCGGCCCGAGGACGGGCAGTTCGTCGGCCCCGGCGACGCCCATGCCCAGGATGACGATGTTGCCGGTCATGTTGCCGGTGAACACGCGGTCCAGCCCGAGGTAGCCCACGGCGTCGACGACGCCGGTCACGAACGTCAACGCCATGGTGGCAGCCAGCAGCAACCGTGGCTCGGAGGGTGTCGACATGGGGGTCAGAACACGAAGATCGCGAACAGCGTGCACAGCACCAGGCCGGTCATCACGGGCAGGAAGCACTTGCGCGCCAACGTGATCACCGGGATGCGGGCGAAACCTGCCACCGCGATCAGCGACGACCATGCGACCAGCGTGCCGCCACCCGACCAGATGTTGCCCATCTGGCCGATCGCCGCCAGTGTCGTCGGGTCCATCCCGACGGCGGGGCCCAGCGCGCCGGAGAGCGATCCGGTCAACGGCAGACCGCTGAAGCCGGAGCCCTCCAGGCCGGCGATCAGTCCCACGAGCAGGACGGCGAACGACGTGACGAACGGGTTGGGCGAGAGGTGCGACTGAGCGGCGGTGATGAGATCGAACAGGAAAGCCGGGCCCTTGACGTCCTCACCGAGGCCGAGGATCTGCGCGGAGAAGTCGCCGTTGCCGATGAAGAAGAACCCCGCGATCGGCAACACCACGCCCATCGCCTTGAAGGCGAAGACCAGGCCGTCGACCACGTGCCGCGACGACGTCTCGAGGAAGTTGCGCTTGTCGTTGGTGGCCGAGGCGGCGAACAGCAGCAGCGCGGCCAGACCGCCGACGATCGCCGCGGCGTCGCCACCCTTGAGCGGGGGGACGGCGGTGGTGAACTTACCCAGCAGGAGGTAGACGATGAAGACGAGATAGACCAGCGGAACCACGACGGCGAACGTCTTCGCCGACAGCATCCGCGGGGGAGCGGCAGTGTCGCTTCCGCGCTCGGAGGCCACGACGGTCGCCACCGCCAGCCCGGCAGGGGAATCGGCCAGCCGCGGACCGCCGACGGCTGCAGCGACGGGGATTCCGCGGTCGGCTTCGGCGGCGGCGGGCGCCGGGGTTGGCTTCGGTGCCTCCTCGGGGCGCTCGACGCCCAGACGGTCCGCCTCGTCCTCCCATTCGACGAGCAACTCGGGTGACGGCTTGCGCCAGGTGCGGTGCTGGGTGACGAATGTGATCGCCAGCGCCGTCAGGCCGACGATGAGGGAGAGCACGAGCGCTTTGTCGGCGACGGCGTCTGCGTCGACGCCCGCCGCTTTGGCGGAGATGCCGGGCGCGACCTTGATGATGTAGTCCGACGACAGCGCCATGCCCTGCCCGGCGATCGCCACCACCATGCCGACCGACAGCGGGCTGAGCCCGGCCCGGATGGCCACGGGGATGAGCACGGCGCCCACCAGCGGGACGGCCGGAGTGGGCCAGAAGAACAGCGAGATGATGTAGGTGACGATTGCGAGCACGATGAAACTGCTTGTGCCGGTGCGCATTACTTTGCGGAACGGCGCGACCATCATCCGGTCGGCGCCCATCTGACGCAAGGCCCCCAGCATCGCGGTCACCAGGGCGATGATCAGGAAGATGTTGAACAGCTCCTTGGCGGCGACCAGGCTGGCGTTGAAGATCGAGGACAGTCCGGTGACGACGCTGCTCGAGAACGCCCATGCGGTCAGCAGCGTCGCGGTGACCGCGGGCACCACGATGTTCTTCTTCAGCGCCATCGTGATGAGGATGACGACGATTCCGGCGAGGTATATCCAGTGCGCCGCGGTGAGGTGAACGTCCATGAGGGGACCCTTCGTAAACTGCCCGGGGGCTGTGCAGTCGGTCCTCGAATGGTCCGCGTGCTCGTCGCCCTGGTCAACGCCAACTGTGCACAGCCGTCATGGCATTCTGCTGTGCAGTGTGCTCGGCGGATGACGGCTGTATGTCCCGGTGTTTCGGCGCAGTAACCACGGGCGGGGTGTGTGGTGTCGCGCTCTGTGCACATCGGTCAACCGTGGCTGCCTTCGCTGTGCACGATGACCCAAAGGGACGCTGCACTCCGGTCGACATGCGTGGGACAGTTGATGTGATGCGTACGCCTGCAAGGAATTTCGACGATGCCACCGCAGATGGTCCGCGCGCCGCGCACGACGCCGACGAGGACGGTGGCGGAACCCCGCTGGCGCTCGCCGCGCTGCTGGCCGGGACGCTGGTCGGCACCGTGGGCAACAACGTGGTCAACGTACCGCTCGCGGCGATCCTCGACGACTTCGACGCACCGCTGAGCAGCGGCGTTTTCGTGGTGGTCGGTTTCCTGTTGACCTTCACCGCCACCATGCCGCTCGCCGGCTGGATCGGTGACCGTTTCGGGCGCCGAAGGATCTACTGCGCGGCGTTGCTGGGCACCGCGGTGTGCGCGGTCGGCGCCGCCACCGCGCCGTCTCTTCCGCTGCTGATCGCGTGGCGGTCGCTGGGCGGGGTCGCCGCGGCGGCGTTCGCTCCTGCGGTGATGGGTCTGATCAGCTGGATGTACAGCGGACGGCGACGCGGCCGCGCGGTGGGCGCATGGGCGTCGGTGAACGGGCTCGGGCAGGCCATCGGTCCGACCATGGGCGGCGTGGTCGCCGACATGTGGGGCTGGCGCTGGGTGTTCGTCCCGTTGATCCCGGTCGCGCTCGCAGGCTTCGCCGCCACACTGCGCCACATCCCCGCATACCCGGGCCAGCGGATGCCGTTCGACGTCGCGGGCGCCTTCGCCCTGACGGTGGGCTCCGGTCTGCTGGTGCTCGCTCTGGCGGTGATCCCGCAGCCCGGCGTGCCGGTCTGGGCGGTGCTCGCCGCGTTCGCGACCGGCCTCGCTGCGCTGATCTGGTTCGCGCGGCACTGCGCGCGCGCCGCCCACCCGTTCGTGGTGGTCGGGTTGCTCGTCGAATCGCGGTTCGCGCGCAGCAGCGTGGCCGGGTTCGCCCAGATGTTCTGCCTGGGCGCGACATTGCTGGCCGTCCCGCTCTACCTGACCGGGCGCGGGTTCTCGTCGTCGGTCGCCGGGCTGGTGGTGTTCGCGGTCCCGGCCGCCATGGTGCTGCTCGGTCCGCTGGTCGGCCGGTGGATGGATCGGCTGCGGCCCCGCCGGGTGCTTCGCACCGGCCTGATCGTGCTGCTCGTCGCCCAGGGCGCGCTGACGGCGCTGGTCGCTCGCGAAGGCACGGCGCCGACCGTCCTGGCGGTGGGCCTGGCGGTCACCGGGATCGGCATCGCGCTGGTGCAGACACCGGCGGCGACAGGCGCCACCCGGTCGCCTGCGGGTGAGGGCGGCGCCGGTCTCGGCGTGTACAACCTCATGCGCTTCGGGGGTTCGGCACTGGGCGCCGCCTGGGTGGCCGTCGGGCTCGGAATCGCCGGTTTCCCAGCAGTGTTCGCGGCCTCGACGGTGGTGATCGCCCTCGGCCTCGCGGGGTCGTTCGTCGGCCCTGACCCGCAGGTGCCCGCGCCGCGCTGACCTCAGCGGAAGCTGGCTTCCCGGTCGAGGGCGCCATGGACCTCGTCGAGCAGATCGAGACGTATCGCCAGCCAGGCGGTGAACTGGTTCTCCGGCACCTTGATATCCATGCCGAGCATGCGGGAGATCCGGTCCAGCTTGGCCAGCATGGTGTTGCGGTGCACATTGAGCGTGCGGGCCGTCGCGTTGACGTTGCCGCCTTCGGCGAGGTAGGCGATCAGCGTGTTCCGCAGGTCCGGCCCGGAACCCAGAGGTCCCAGGACCTCCCGCACCAGTCTGTGCCCGTTGTCGGTGTCGGCGACGTCCGCCAGCACCGTGAAGCTGCGCAGTTCCCCGTACGACACCGCGCCCGTCCGCCGCAGCCGGCGCGCGATGGCGAGCGCGACACGCGCCTCCCGGTAGCTCTCGCGCACCTCGGCCGCACCACGGGCCGGACGGCCGTAGGCCACCACCGTGGTGACGCCGCGGCGCTGCTCGAGTTCCAGTGACATGGCACGCGCATACTCGGCCATCTCCGTGTCCATGTCGGTCGCCTGTCCGGCGCGCAGCGTGCGCACCACCACCAGCACGTCGCCGATCACCGTGACGTACGCCCGCACCGACGGGTGCGGCGCCACGCTCGCGGCATACCGAGCCAACCGCACCATGCTGGCAGCCGGGTTGTCCGCCGCCCCGGGACGTACGAGCCCCGGCGCGACGAAAACGCCGAAGCGCGAATCCAGTTCGATGTCGTGGTGTTCAGCGCGGGCACGCATGTCGTGTTCACTGGCGAAACTGCCGTGCACCAGCGCCTGCACGAAGTCGCCGCGGGCCCGCTCCTCTGCCTCGTCGACGCTGCGCTGGCGCAGCATCTCCGATCCGATGATGGCCGTCGCCTGTTCGGTGACGACAGCGTGGCGCGCCAGCTCGTGCGCATTCGGACCGGTGGGCGCGCCGGTGTGGTCGACGAGCACGACGACCCAGCCCTCGAAAGACTTGCCGAGCCGGATCGGGCTGGCGACGCATGTCCACGTGCTGTGCTGTGGCCCGGTCACCGCGTGCACCCGGGTGTCGTGTCCGGTCCGTCTCTGGGCGGCCGGCATGTCGGCCGAGACCATCTGGCACACCGCCTCGGCCAGCGGGCCGAGCGTCTCGGGCAACAGGCCGTGCTGGGCCACCACGTTGCCGCGCGCGTCGAGCGCCAGCGCGGGGTTGCTCGCCAGGTTGCTCACCTCGCGGATGAGGATCTGGAGGCCGGCACCACGGTGGAACAGGCCGGCCAGCGAGGCGTGCACGTGGGTGGAATACCTCATGACGTGCACTTCCTGGCTCAGCGTGCGTTCCGCGAGCAACCGGTTGAGCGCCGCGAACCCCACGGGGATCCCGAGCTCGACGACGGCCAGGCCCGGGGGCAGCGCACTCCGGACGTAATCGGGCGGAACGGTGCCGTCGATCAGCAGTGCGGCGGCACCGCGCGCACCGAGCACCGACAGGGTTGCCCCGGTGCCGATCAGCGCTTCGGGGCGCAGGTAGACCGCCACCCCGTTGAGCGGGTCCGGTTGGGAGAGGACCTCACCGAGCGGCAGCACCCAGTTGAGCGCCGCGTCGAGCCGGTCGGTGCCGGCGATGACGCAGGCACCGGCCAGCAGTGTCTCGTCGAGCAATCCGCGTACCGTCAACCGATCGGAGTCGCTGGGTGTTGATGTCATGTCGCAACCTGGGCTCGCTGAAATTCCGATGAACGTTCTCTACCGCACCTCGGTGCACTCACACTATGTGCAACTTGACCCGAGCGCGCGGGGAATCGAGGTCAACTTGACCGTTCCTCGGTCTCGTCGGCGTTGGTAGACATACCGGCAGCGAACGTTTCGAGACCACACGAGTGGAGGCGACATGCACCGGATTCACCGGATCAACCTGGACGACGCGCTGCCGCTGCTGGCGGCGGGCCGGGCGAAAGCCGAGGAGATCGGCGTCAAGCAGACCCTGTGCATCTGCGATGACGGCGGTAACGTCATTGCGCTGCACCGTCTTCCGGGGGCGCGACTGACCGGCGTCGACATCGCGATCGCCAAGGCGTTCACCGCGGCCGGGCACGAGCGGGCCACCCATCTGTTCAACGAGCCGCCCGGCGGGCCCGCGCTGCCCGGCAACGAAGCATTCGGGATCAGCCACATGCTGCCCGGCAAGTTCGCGATCTTCGTCGGCGGTTTCCCACTGGTGTTCGACGGCCAGATCGTCGGGGGCGTGGGGATCAGCGGCGGCAACGGCGAACAGGACAAGGCTGTCGGCGCGGCAATCCTGGCCGAATTCGACGCGCTCACCGCGTCGGTCGCCCGGTGAACCGCGGTGTGCAGGTTGCCCGGACCGCCACCCGATCGCCGGTGATTCTGTCCATGGCCTGCAGGCTTCGAGCTAGCTAAATTTGTTGTTGCGCACCGATTCTGGTAGCGCACCGCTCCACAGATCACCGCGGTGTTGCGAAATCTGTCGCGGAATCACCGTCGCACGAGCCGGTTTCACCATCGACGCCGATCGCGTGCACACAACCAAGCGAAGACATCCTAGGAAGGGGTCAACAGCGATGACCGAGCTGCTCGGGCGCGACGAATTCCGCGCCGAACTCGAGAATGCCATCAAGGGACGTGAGGCCAAGAACGCGTCGTTCTCCAAGGCGTGGGCCGAGGGCAAGCTGCAGAAGCACCACTTCGCGCGGTGGGCCGAGAACCATTACCACTACGTGGGTCCCTTCGCCGACTACCTGGCCAACATCTACTCCAACACCCCCGACGAGTTCACCGGCGCCAAGGACTTCACGCTGCAGAACATGTACGAGGAGGAGCTCGCCGACATCCGCCACACCGACCTGCTCATCAAGTTCGGTGAGGCGTGCGGCACCACCAAGGAGCGCATCGAGAACCCCGACAACATGAACCCGATCACGCGGGGACTGCAGGCCTGGTGCTACGCGGTCTCACAGCGCGAGCACTTCGTGGTCGCCACGGCGGCGCTGGTGGTCGGCCTCGAATCGCAGGTGCCGAGCATCTACACCAAGCAGATCGTGCCGCTGCGCGAGGTCTACGGGTTCACCGAGGACGAGATCGAGTTCTTCGACCTGCACATCACCTCCGACGTGGTGCACGGCGAGCGCGGCTACCAGATCGTGCTCGACCACGCGGACACCCCGCAGCTGCAGCAGCGCTGCCTGCAGCTGGTGCGGTGGGGCGCCGAGATGCGCTTCTCCTACACCAAGGGTCTCTACGACTACTACGTCGCGCCGGACCTGGCGACCGCCTCCGTCTAGACCCGCCACGCCGTACCGCGGGCCACCCGCCCGCGGTGCGGCGGTGCACACCCGAAAGGATCCGTCATGACCGCGCAGTGGATCGCGGTGGCCACCACCAAGGACCTCGCCCGGCGCCGCAAACTGCGGGTCGAGGTGGGCGGGGTGGCCATCGCCCTGTTCTCGGCCGGTGAGCGGGTGTACGCGATGGCCGATGAGTGTGTGCATCAACAGCGTTCGCTCGCCAAGGGCGTGCTGCTGCACGGCAAGGTGATCTGCCCCGGTCATCAATGGCAGTTCGACCTGGACACCGGATACGAGGAATCGCAGGACATGTGCCAGCCCACCTATCCCGTTCGGGTTGAAGGCGACACCGTCTACGTCGACCCGGCCCGCCTTCCGGCGACCACCGAGGCCCAGTCATGACCCGCCGCACGTTCGTGACGGTGGGCGCCGGGCAGACCGCCGCGGTGGCGGCCCGTACGCTGCGCCGGCGCGGGTTCGACGGGCGCATCGTGCTGATCGGTGACGAATCGCATGCGCCATACCAGCGTCCGCCGCTGTCCAAGGAGTTCCTCGCCGGCCACGACACCGCCGAGTCGCTTCAGCTCCTGCCCGCGGACTGGCTGGCCCGCAACGACGTGGAGATCATGTCCGGCGTCGATGTGACGCGCATCGACACCGCGACGCGCGCAGTGCAATTCGCCGACGGAACCACGCTGGCCGCCGACGCGGTGCTGCTGGCCACGGGTGGCCGCCCGCGTCGGATGGCCACCGCGGGGCCGCGTCCGGACCTGGTGCACTACCTGCGCCACCTCGACGACGCCCGCCGGCTGCAGACGGCGCTGCGGCCGGGCCGGCGACTGATCCTGATCGGCGCCGGCTTCATCGGCCTCGAGATCGCGGCCACCGCCCGTCGGTTGGGCGTCGAGGTGACCATCGTGGAGGGTGCGGCACAGCCGCTGACCGCGCTGATCGGTGCCCGCCTCGGTGAGTTGTTCACCCTGCTGCACCGCGACAACGGTGTGGACGTCCGCACCGGTGTGGCGGTGGCTTCGTTGCGCACCACCGACACCGGGGTGGTCGTGGAGTTGGCGAGCGGAGCGGTGGTCAACGGTGACCTCGCCGTCGTGGGTATCGGCCTGCTGCCCAACGACGACGTGGCGGCCGCCTCCGGACTGCCGGTCGACGGCGGCGTCGTCGTAGACGCCCAGGGCCGAACACCGGTCGGCAACGTCTATGCCGCAGGCGATGTCGCGCGCCGGTACTCGCCACGCGCCGGCCGGCACGTGCGTGTCGAGCACTTCGACAACGCCAACAAGCAGGGCATCGCGGTGGCCAACGCCATGTTGGGCCGCGACGCGGTGTCCGACGAGGCGAACTGGTGCTGGTCGGACCAGTACGATCGAAACTTCCAATTCCTCGGTGCGGCATCGCCGCACTTGGTGATCCGCGGCGATCTCGACGCGCTCGACTTCACCGCGTTCTTCCTCGACGGCGGCGCGATCTGCGGGGCGTTCGCCGCTGAGCGGGGCGAGGACGTGATGGTCGCACGCGAACTGCTCGGCCGCACCGTCGATGCCGACGTCCTGGCCGACGAGGACACCGATCTGTGGGATCACGTCGTCGACAGCGAAGAGGCGGTGCACTGATGGTCGAGGGAGCGAACTTCATCGACGGCGCGTGGGTGCCCGCGGCGTCGGGCGCCACGTTCGAGCGCCGCAACCCCGCCGACCCGGAGGATCTCGTCGGCACCTTCCCGGCATCGGGTCCCGAGGACGTACGCGCGGCCGTCGACGCGCTCGACAAGGCGGCGCCGGAATGGGCCGCGGTGTCGCCGGAGCGGCGCGCGGCCATCCTGGAGTCCGCTGCCGCACAACTGGAGTCGCGGTCGGCCCAGCTGATCGACGAGCTCGTGCGCGAGGAAGGCAAGACCGCCGCGGAGGCCGCCACCGAGGTCAGTCGGACGCCGATGAACCTGCGGTTCTACTCGGGCGCCGCCACCCGCATCGCGGGCGAGACACTGGCCGCGGCCGGGCCCAATCTGGTCTTCACCCTCCGTGAGCCGATCGGCATCGTCGGCGCCATCACACCGTGGAACTTCCCGCTCAACATCCCGTCGCGCAAGATCGGGCCGGCGCTGGCCGCGGGCGACCCCGTGCTGTTCAAACCGTCGGAGCTCACCCCGCTGATGGGCCAGCGCCTGGTCGAGGCGCTGCTGGACGGTGGGCTGCCACCCAGCGCGATCGCGCTCGTGCAGGGCGACGGAGTCGCCGGCGCCGCGGTGACCGCCGACCCTCGCGTCGCCGCGGTCACGTTCACCGGGTCCACCGAAGTCGGCCGGCGCATCCACACGCAGGTCGGTCCGGAGCGGCGGGTGCAGCTGGAGATGGGCGGCAAGAACCCCGTCATCGTCGCCGGTGACACCGACCTCGACCGGGCCGCGGCACTGATCGTCAAGGGCGCGTTCGGCCTCAGCGGCCAGGCGTGCACCGGAACCAGCCGGGTGATCGCGCTCGACGGCATCCACGACGATCTGCTCGACCGGGTGGTGGCGCGCGCGGAGGCCCTGCGGGTGGGACCTGGAGCCGAACCCGGCGTCGACATGGGCGCGCTCGCCAGCGCCGCCCAGCTCGAGAAGTTCCTCGCGTACGTGAGGATCGGGCTCGACGAGGGCGCCACGCTGCGCTGCGGCGGCGTTCGCGCCCAGGGCGACGGGTTCTTCGTCCGCCCCGCGGTGTTCACCGACACCCATCCCGGCATGCGGATCGTGCGTGAAGAGGTGTTCGGGCCTCTGATCGGATTCCAGCGGGCAGCGTCACTCGACGAGGCGATCGACCTCGCCAACGACACCGAGTACGGTCTGGCCGCCGCGATCGTCACCGCCGACCTCGCCGCGGCCACCGCGTTCGCGCACCGCTCCCGCAGCGGCCTGGTCAAGATCAACCAGCCGACCACCGGAATGGCGATGAACGCGCCGTTCGGCGGCTACAAGGCGTCGAGCACCACGACGTTCAAAGAACAGGCCGGCGCCTCGCTGATGGAGTTCTACACCGCAGAGAAGACCGTCTACCTCAACCCCGCGATCTAGCGACGCGGCCGGAAACTACGGAGCAGAAATGGAATTCAAGCGAGTCGCCCGGTCCGGCCAGGTGCCGGAGGGGATCGTGCGGCGGTTCTTCGCCGACGACCACGAATTCGCGGTGGCCCGCCTGAACGGCAAGGCCTACGCGACGTCGAACTACTGCACGCACCTGGACTGCCTGCTGTCGTCGGGCAAGCTCGTCGACGACGGCATCGGCTGCTCCTGCCACGGCAGCGCGTTCGACCTCGAGACCGGTGAGCCGATCTGCCCGCCGGCCACCGAACCCATCAAGACCTATCCGGTGCAGGAGCGCGACGGCGAGATCTTCGTGGGCGTCACCGCCGACGACGTCCCCGAGGGGCCGCGGCGCCGGGCCCGCCGGGGCGCGTAGTGACCGCCCCGCCGCGGCCGCCCGCGCTGTCGGCGGGTGCGATGGTCAGCTCCAGTCACCCCGCCGCGAGCTTCGCCGGAGCCCGGGTGCTCGCCGACGGCGGTAACGCCATCGACGCGACCCTGGCGATGGCGGCGGTCACCTGGCTGACGTTGCCCGGACAGTGCGGCATCGGCGGTGACGCGTTCGCCATCGTCTACGAGCCCGACGGCCGCGTCTGGACCGTCGGCGGATCCGGTTTCGGCCCCGACGGTGGCACTGCCGAGTTCTACCGTGACCGTGGCCTTTCGACGATCCCCCTGAACGGGGCACTGGGGGTCACGGTCCCCGGCGCACCCGCGGCGCTGGCCGCCCTGCACGCCGGCGGGGCGACGCGACCGCTGCCCGAATTGTGGGAACCCGCCGCGCGCACCGCCGAACGCGGCCTGCCGTGTTCGGCCAAGACCGCGGCCGACGTACGCGAAGCGTTCGATGCCGTCCGCGCCGACGCCGAGCTGGCCGCGGTGTACACCCCCGGTGGCCGCCCGCCGCACGTCGGCGAGAGGCTGCCTCAGCCCGCGCTGGCGCGCACCATCCGGCGGCTGGCCGACGACCCGGCCGACTTCTACACCGGCGAATTCGCAGAACGTGCCGTGGCGATGCTGCGTGCGGCGGGCGCGCCGTTCAGCGGCGACGAATGGGCTGCCGCGGCCGTCGCCACACCCGAGCCCGCGATCACCGGCGGCTACGCCGGCACCATCGTCCACCAGACACCGTTGCCGACCCCAGGCTGGATGGTGCTGCACCAGGCCGCGCTGTGCGAGGGTGCGGTCGGCGCGGAGTCGTGGCTGAGTGCCGAGGCGATCGACCGGATGGCGCGGGCTGCCCGGCTGGCATTCCAGGACCGCTTCGCGCTCTGCGCAAGCGATGGGTCCGGTGCGCGGAATGTGCTCGAGCACAACAGGATCGAACAACAACGCAGGGCCTTGACGGCCCGCGCCGAGGAGCGGCTGTCGTTCGCCGTGCGCGACGGTGACACCACCTGCACCGTCGCCGTCGACGCCGACGGCCGCGCGGTCAGCTTCATCCATTCGCTCGGCTTCACGTTCGGGGCGAAGGTCGTGGTGCCGGGCACCGGGGTGGTGCTCAACAACCGGCTCGGGCGCGGTGCGTACCTCGTGCCGGGGCATCCCAACGAGGTCGCCCCGCGCCGCAAGCCGTTACACACCCTCAACGCCTGGATCGCCACCGGAGCCGGCGGCGAACTGCTCGCCCTGGGCAGCATTCCCGGAGGCGACGGCCAGGTGCAGTGGAACATGCAGCTCATCTCGCATCTGTTCGACCACGGGCTCGACCCGGCCGAGTCGGTGTCGGCGCCGCGGTTCACCGTGTTCCCCGGATCCGATGCCGACGTCATCGGCCAACCCGACGAGCTGCGCGTCGAGGCGACGATCCCCGACGCGACCCGAGCGCGGCTGCAGGAGATGGGGCATCGCGTCGTCGTCCAGCCGGAGTTCGGCGCCGGCGGCAGCGCACAGGTGATCCGTCGCGACAGCCGTGGCGTGCTGAGCGGCGCGGCCGATCCCCGTCAGGAGGGGGTGGCGATCGGTGTCGACTGACCCTGTCGCAGAACCCGTCCCGCAGGGCGAGTACCGGCCTGCGGTCCTGCACGAGGGCATCGTCTACACCGCGGGGATGACCCCGCGTCGCGGCGGCGAACTGGTGCTGCGCGGCGTCGTCGGTGCGTCGGTGTCGGCACAGGAGGCCTACACCGCGGCGGGGATCGCCGCGGAGAACGCGCTGGCGGCGGTGCGGTCGGTAGCGCCGGGTGCGGCAGCCATCCGCTGCCTGCGGATGACGGTGTACATCGCCTGCGCGGCAACCTTTCACGAGCTCTCGGCCGTTGCCGACGGCGCCTCGGCAGCCCTGCGTGCAGCGCTGGGCGATTGCGGGCTCCCGGCGCGGGCCGCGATCGGTGTGCAGTCGCTGCCGTCGGGTGCGCCGCTCGAGGTCGATCTCATCGCCGCTGTGCGGTGAGCGTGTGACACGTCGAAAAGGCAACAGACACAGTGCACGAACCGCATCTCCGGATGGTGTGCAGGTTGAGGTGACCGATGTCGGAGCAATCGGTTCGAATTGCGAAAACTCCTGACTGCCATAGGGTTACATGGGCTACAGATAAGCGACAGCCCTAGTCCGATTGGATGTGAACCCCTTTGTCCGCAGCTCATTGGGTCTACCTGCTCGGCCTGGTCATTCTGATCGGCACCGTGGTGGCCAAGAAGAACGTCATCGCGCCGGCCATCATCGCCACCTTTGTCACCGGTCTGGTGTACCAGGGGAGTGTCACCACCGGTCTCGGCGCGGTCTTCAACGCCGCCATCAGCGGAACCCGTGAGCTTCTCCCGATCTTCATCATCATCGCGCTGGTCACCGCGATGCTCGGAGCCATGCGCGGACTCGGCGCCGACGCCGTCATGATCCGTCCGTTGAGCGGCCTGTTCCGCAACGGCCATATCTCCTACCTGGTGCTCGCGGTGGTCACTTTCCTGTTGTCGCTGGCCTTTTGGCCGACGCCGGTGCTACCCCTGATCGCCGCGATCCTGCTTCCCGCCGCGGTGCGGGCCGGTCTGCCGGTGTTGGGCGCCGCGCTGGCGATCGCCATCGCCGGTCAGGGGATGGCCCTCAGTTCGGACTACATCATGGGCGTGGCTCCGGCGCTCTCCGCCGAAGGCGCCGATGTGCCAGCGCGGATGATCGCCGACCGGGCGACGCTCATCGCGTTGATCGCAGGCGCGGTGGCGCTGGCGATCGCCTACTTCCGCGACGTGCGCACCAAGACGACCGACCCGAATGCGGCCGCGGAGGTGGGCGCCGCCGCCACCGGCCCCCGTCGGCCTTTCGGGTCGCCCGCCCCGGCGGGGGAGGTGTCCGAAGCCGCCGTGGCGACGCTGAGCCCGCCAGTGACCGAAAATACTGTGCCGCAGCCGAAGTCGAAAGCCCTGCTGGTCGCGATCGCGATCCCCGTGCTGTTCGCCGGCCTGCTCGCGTTCATGCTGCTCGGCCGGTTCACCACGCTCGTACCCGATGTCGACGAAGGGCTGGGCGCGCCACTGGTGGGCGGGACGGCTGCCCTCGCACTGGTCGCGATCTCGGTGATCGCCAACCGGAGAGGGTGGCTCGAGGACGTGGGCAACCACTTCACCGAGGGCATCGCGTTCTCCTTCCGCACCATGGGAATGGTGATCCCGGTGGCCGGTTTCGTCTACATCGGGCTGGGCGACTACTCCGCGGGCATCCTCGGCCTGCCCGACGACGCCGACGCGCCCGCGTTCCTGTTCGATGCCGTCGCCGCCGTGCAGGGCCACATCCCGCATACGCCGGTGTTCGCCGCGTTCGCGATGTTGATCGTCGGAATGCTGCTCGGCCTGGACGGCAACGGCTGGCCGGGTCTGCCGTTCACCGGATCGCTGGCGGCCTCGCTGGGAGACGGCGCCGACCAGGTCGCCACCCTGGCGGCGATCGCGCAGAACGGAGCCAGTTGGACCGGCGGCGGCACGCTGGTGATCTGGTCGTCGCTGATCGTGGTCGCCGGCCTGACCGGGGTGCCGGTCGTGGATCTGGCGCGCCGCCTGTTCATTCCGGTGGTCACCGGACTGGTGGTGGCCACCGGTATCGCGACGGTGGTGCTGCTGTGACCGAGGTCCTGGCGACGCAAGGTCGCACGGTCGTCGAGACGGCCGCGCTCGTGCGGTCCGGTGAGCTGACCGCGGTCGGTATGGTCACCGAAGCGCTCGACCGGATCGAGCGCTGCGATCGCATGCTCGGCGCCTTCGTCCACGTCGACGCCGAGGGTGCCCTCGCTCGGGCGAGCGCGGTCGACCGGCTCGTCGCCGACGGCGGCGATCCCGGGCCGATGGCCGGAGTCCCGTTGGGCGTCAAGGAACTTCACCCGGTGGCAGGCTGGCCGTTCGCCATGGGCAGCACGCTCTACGCGGGCCGCACCGCCGATCACACGTGCACGCTGGTGACCCGAGCCGTCCGCGCCGGGGCCGTCCCCATCGGGGTGACCGCCTCACCGGAATTCGGTCGCGCCTCGTTCACTGCGTCCACGCTGCACGGGGTCACGCGCAACCCCTGGAACCCGGCGCTGACCCCCGGTGGTTCCAGCGGCGGGTCGGCGGCCGCCGTGGCCGCGGGCATGGTGCCCATCGCCACGGGGACCGACGGCGCGGGCTCACTGCGCATCCCCGCGTCCTACTGCGGTCTGGTGGGTTTCAAACCCACATACGGATTGGTGCCCCGCGGACCGCGGCACGCCGGCGCCGCCGACAACGACCACTACGGCGCACTGACCCGGACGGTCCGCGACACCGCCCGGTTCCTCGACTGCGTATGCGGAACGGACCCGTTCGATCGAGCCTCACTGCCGGCCCCGCCGCGCTTCGAGGACAGGTTGGGCGCCGATCCGGGCCGACTGCGCGTCGCCTTCGCCGAGAACCTGGGCAACGCGCCGTGCGATCCGGCGGTCGCCGAGGTGGTGCGGACCGCCGCGGAGAAATTCCTGGCGGCCACCGGCGCCGAGGCGGTGCCCGCACGATTGACCGTCGACCCGCGGTGCGGCGCCGCGTACCGAACGCTGTCGGCGCCCGACGTCTACTCCCAGCTGCGCGACGTCCCGGCGGGATCCGACATCCACCCGACGCTGCGCGGATACCTGGAGGCGGCGACCGCCGTGGACGCCGATGCGCTCGCCGACGCCCATGCGATGCGGGCCGGCCTGGTCGCCACCGTCGCCGAGGCGTTCGAACGCTTCTCCCTGCTGCTCCTGCCGGCGACCCAAGTGCCCGCGTTTCCCGCGGAGGGGCCGATGCCGACCGAGATCGCGGGAACGCCCGTGGACCACTGGGGCGCGCTGGCGGTCACCTTTCCCTTCAACCTCACGGGTCAACCGGCGATCTCGGTGCCCGCGGGTACCGTGGCCGGCGTGCCGGTCGGTCTGCAGATCGTCGGACACCGCCACAGCGACGCGCTGGTGCTGACCGCAGCCGCCGTGGTCGAGGAGATCATCCGCTGATCAGCGCCGATTTGGTGCATTGCGCGTGCTCGCCTAGAATCAAACGGTTGCCTTGGGCAGACCTCGGCCGATCGACGATGCTTGACGCTCTTCGCGCAAGCGCTCATCGCAGATCAGCCCTGCGTGCTCTTCGGTGACAGCAAGGACCGCGTACGTCAGGTCGGTATCTGGCGTGCAGACATAACCAGGTCAGGAGATCGAGTGATTCAGCAGGAATCGCGGTTGAAGGTCGCCGACAACACGGGCGCCAAGGAGATCTTGTGCATCCGCGTTCTCGGTGGCTCATCGCGACGCTACGCCGGCATCGGTGATGTCATCGTGGCCACCGTCAAGGAAGCCATCCCCGGCGCCAACGTCAAGCGCGGCGACGTCGTCAAGGCCGTGGTGGTGCGCACCGTCAAGGAGCGCCGCCGCGCCGACGGCAGCTACATCAAGTTCGACGAGAACGCCGCCGTCATCATCAAGAACGACAACGACCCGCGCGGCACCCGCATCTTCGGTCCGGTCGGCCGCGAGCTGCGTGAGAAGCGCTTCATGAAGATCGTCTCGCTCGCCCCGGAGGTGTTGTAGATGAAGGTCCACAAGGGCGACACCGTGCTGGTGATCTCCGGTAAGGACAAGGGCGCCAAGGGCAAGGTCATCCAGGCCTACCCCACCCGCAACAAGGTCCTGGTCGAAGGCGTCAACCGCATCAAGAAGCACACCGCGGTCTCGAGCAACGAGCGCGGCGCGTCGTCGGGCGGCATCGTCACGCAGGAGGCGCCGATCAGCGTCTCGAACGTGATGGTCGTCGACTCGGACGGCAACCCCACCCGCATCGGCTACCGCGTCGACGAAGAGACCGGCAAGAAGGTGCGCGTCTCCAAGCGCAACGGCAAGGACATCTGAGATGACTACCGCAGAGAAGACCCTCCCGCGCCTGAAGCAGCGCTACCGCGAGGAGATCCGCGAGTCGCTGCAGCAGCAGTTCGGCTACGCCAACGTGATGCAGATCCCGGGCGTCGTGAAGGTCGTCGTCAACATGGGTGTCGGTGACGCCGCCCGCGACGCGAAGCTGATCAACGGCGCCGTCAACGATCTCGCGCTGATCACCGGCCAGAAGCCGGAGATCCGGCGCGCCCGCAAGTCCATCGCCCAGTTCAAGCTGCGCGAGGGCATGCCCATCGGCGCCCGCGTCACGCTGCGCGGCGACCGCATGTGGGAGTTCCTGGACCGCCTCGTCGCGATCGCGCTGCCGCGTATCCGCGACTTCCGCGGCCTGAACCCCAAGCAGTTCGACGGCACCGGCAACTACACCTTCGGCCTCACCGAGCAGTCGATGTTCCACGAGATCGACGTGGACAGCATCGACCGCCCGCGCGGCATGGACATCACCGTCGTCACCTCGGCGACGAACGACGACGAAGGACGAGCGCTGTTGCGGGCGCTGGGCTTCCCCTTCAAGGAGAACTGAGCTAATGGCAAAGAAAGCACTGGTCAACAAGGCCAACAAGAAGCCGAAGTTCGCAGTGCGGGCCTACACCCGCTGCCAGCGCTGCGGTCGCCCGCACGCCGTCTTCCGCAAGTTCGGTCTGTGCCGGATCTGCCTGCGCGAGATGGCCCACGCCGGCGAACTGCCCGGTGTGCAGAAGTCCAGCTGGTAAGCCAGCCCAACCACTAACAGAGCAGTTGCGGAAGGCCCTGGAACCCGAGTCTCGGGACTGGGAACCGCCGCGAGAAAGGTGAACCGGCTGTCATGACCATGACGGATCCGATCGCAGACTTCTTGACACGTCTGCGCAACGCCAATTCGGCGTACCACGATGAGGTGACTCTGCCGCACTCGAAGATCAAGGCGAACATCGCCGAGATCCTCAAGTCCGAGGGCTACATCTCCGATTACCGCACCGAGGACGCCCGCGTGGGCAAGTCCCTGGTGGTTCAGCTCAAGTACGGCCCCAGCCGTGAGCGCAGCATCGCCGGCCTGCGCCGGGTGTCCAAGCCCGGTCTGCGGGTCTACGCGAAGTCGACCAATCTGCCCCGCGTCCTCGGCGGCCTGGGTGTGGCGATCATCTCCACGTCCTCGGGCCTGCTCACCGACCGTCAGGCAGCACGATCCGGCGTGGGCGGCGAAGTCCTCGCCTACGTGTGGTGAGGGGGTAGGAAACATGTCGCGTATTGGAAAGCAGCCGGTTCCGGTTCCCGCCGGAGTCGACGTGACCATCGATGGTCAGAACGTGTCGGTGAAGGGCCCCAAGGGCACCTTGACCCTGGATGTCGCCGAGCCGATCGCCGTGGCGCGTGACGACGAGGGCGCCATCGTGGTGACCCGGCCGAACGACGAGCGGCGCAACCGCTCGCTGCACGGGCTGTCGCGGACCCTCGTGGCCAACCTCGTCGAGGGCGTCACCCAGGGCTACACCACCAAGATGGAGATCTACGGCGTCGGCTACCGCGTCGCGCTCAAGGGTGCCAACCTCGAGTTCGCGCTCGGGTACAGCCACCCCGTGGTCATCGAGCCGCCGGAGGGCATCACCTTCACGGTCGAGACGCCCACCAAGTTCTCGATCTCGGGTATCGACAAGCAGAAGGTCGGCCAGATCTCGGCGATCATCCGTCGCCTGCGCCGCCCCGACCCGTACAAGGGCAAGGGTGTGCGCTACGAGGGTGAGCAGATCCGCCGCAAGGTCGGAAAGACAGGTAAGTAGACATGGCTACTGCTCAACAAGCTGATGCAACCAAGCAGCACAAGCCGGTCGGGGCGAACATCTCCCAGACGCGCCGGCGCGACCGCATCCGTCGCCACGCGCGGCTGCGCAAGAAGGTTTCGGGCACCGCAGACCGGCCGCGCCTGGTCGTCAACCGCTCCTCGCGGCACATCCACGTACAGTTGGTGGACGACCTCACCGGCACGACGCTGGCCGCCGCATCCTCGATCGAGGGTGACGTGCGGGCGGTCGACGGTGACAAGAAGGCGCACAGCGTGCGTGTCGGTCAGCTGATCGCTGAGCGCGCGAAGGCGGCGGGTATCGAAGAGGTGGTGTTCGACCGTGGTGGCTACACCTACGGCGGTCGGATCGCTGCGCTGGCCGACGCCGCGCGTGAAGGCGGGCTGAAGTTCTGATGACTGACGTGTACAAGACTGGAAGGACTGCATGATGGCCGAGCAGGCAACTGGTGCCGGGCCGGCGACATCCGACGGCCGGGGCGGACGGGGTGACCGTGATGGTCGCGGCCGCCGCGACGACCGGGGCGGCCGTGGCCGCGACGGTGGCGACAAGAGCAACTACCTGGAGCGCGTCGTCTCGATCAACCGCGTCTCCAAGGTGGTCAAGGGTGGTCGGCGTTTCAGCTTCACCGCCCTGGTGATCGTCGGTGACGGCAACGGCATGGTCGGTGTCGGCTACGGCAAGGCGAAGGAAGTCCCGGCCGCCATCGCCAAGGGTGTCGAGGAGGCTCGCAAGGGCTTCTTCCGCGTGCCGCTGATCGGCGGGACCATCGTGCACCCGGTGCAGGGTGAGGCCGCCGCGGGCGTCGTCATGCTGCGTCCGGCGAGCCCCGGTACCGGTGTGATCGCCGGTGGCGCGGCGCGTGCGGTGCTGGAATGCGCCGGCGTACACGACATCCTGGCCAAATCGCTTGGCAGCGACAACGCGATCAACGTGGTGCACGCCACCGTTGCCGCGTTGAAGCAGATCCAGCGTCCCGAAGAGGTCGCGGCCCGTCGTGGCCTGGCCCTCGAGGACGTTGCGCCTGCGCGCATGCTCAAGGCTCGTCGTGAAGCAGACGCGCTCGCCGCGTCCTCGGCACGTGAAGGGTCGGCGTAATCATGGCTGAACTGAAGATCACTCAGGTCCGCGGCACCATCGGTGCGCGTTGGAACCAGCGGGAGAGCCTGCGCACGCTCGGCTTGCGGAAGATCCGCCAGTCGGTGGTCCGTGAGGACAACGCGCAGACCCGCGGCCTCATCAAGACCGTGCATCACCTCGTCGTCGTAGAGGAGGTCTGAGACGATGACACAACCGATCAAGCTCCACGACCTGCGCCCCGCGCCCGGTTCGAAGACCGCCAAGACGCGTCTCGGCCGCGGTGAGGGTTCGAAGGGTAAGACCTCCGGCCGTGGCACCAAGGGCACCGGGGCCCGTAAGAACGTCCCCGCGGGCTTCGAGGGCGGCCAGATGCCGATCCACATGCGGCTGCCGAAGCTCAAGGGCTTCCGTAACCGCTTCCGCACCGAGTACGCCGTCATCAACGTCGGCGACCTCGGCCGGCTGTTCCCGAACGGCGGTGAGGTCGGAGTCGACGAGCTCGTGGCCGCCGGTGCCGTTCGGAAGAACACGCTGGTCAAGGTGCTCGGCGACGGCAAGCTGAGCGCGGCGGTCAACGTCTCCGCGCACAAGTTCAGCGGTAGCGCCCGCGAGAAGATCACGGCGGCAGGCGGTTCGGCCACCGAGCTGTCCTGACACGTCCGCAGGAAGACCCCGGCACACCTCGGTGTGCCGGGGTCTTCTGGTATCCAGGACTTGTCAGACGATCGGTGAAGAATCCCGGACGCCGCGTTATTTCCACCGGGTCTCCGCGGCCATAGCGTTTCCGGTATGAAGACAGTGCTCATCACCGGTTGTTCCTCCGGCTACGGTCTGGCCACCGCACAGCGGTTCCACGCCGAGGGTTGGAACGTCGTCGCCACCATGCGCACCCCACGCGACGAGGTGCTGGCGCCGGGGGAGCGGCTCACCGTGCTGCCGCTCGACGTGACCGACCCGGCGAGCATCTCCGCCGCGGTGGCAGCCGGCGGTCCCATCGACGTGCTGGTCAACAACGCGGGCATCGGTGCGGTCGGCGCCTTCGAGGCGACGCCGATGTCACTGACCCGAGAGCTGTTCGACACCAACACTTTCGGCGTGATGGCGATGACCCAGGCCGTCGTACCGCAGATGCGCCAACGCCGATCCGGTGTCGTGGTCAACGTGACGTCGTCGGTGACGCTGGCCGCGATGCCGCTCACCGCCGTCTACACCGCCAGCAAGATGGCCGTCGAAGGCTTCACTGCGGCGCTCGCGTTGGAACTCGAATTCTTCGGCGTTCACGCGAAACTCGTCGAACCTGGCTACGGCCCCTCGACGCGGTTCGCGGTCAATGGGAGCGAGCGCATGGACGGGCTGATCCCCGAAGCCTATGCGGCGTTCGCGGAGCCGGTGTTCGCATCATTCGCCAACCCGGGGCCGGTCACCACCGCGGAGGACGTCGCCGACGCCGTCCTGCGTGCCGCGACGGACACGTCGGGGCAGCTTCGGTTCCCGGCCGGTGCGGACGCGGTGGCGTTGGCTGCCTCGGCCTAATAGTTTGTGGGTGTGAACCCTGACGACGGGTTGGGGCCGGTCGAGATGCTGGTGTCGCTGCTGCGGCCCAAGACGGTCGAGTCGAAGATCATCAGCGGTGCCGGTGGGTGGAGCGTGCGCGAGACGCCTTACGCCGACCCCGCGTTCTGCGTGATGCTCGAGGGATTCTGCGTGCTCCGCCTCGACGGCCACGAGCCGATCGAGTTGCGCGGGGGCGACTTCCTGTTTCTCACGGACATGCCCGGCTTCGTCATGGCCAGCGGGCACGATGTCATACCGACGACGGTGGTGGCGGCCCCGGCGTCGCGGGACGTGCGACACGGTGACTCCGACGGTCCGGCGACCATGCGGATGTTGGGCGGCTACTTCAGATTCGAACGGGACAACGCGTCTCTGCTGGCTCCGCTGCTGCCGCGGATCGTGCTGGTGCGCCGCGATGAGCCGGCGGCGGTGCGACTGCACCGAATCGTCGAGCTCATCGCCGGTGAGACGGACTCTCCGTCACCGTGCGGGCTGATCTTGGAGCGCCTCGTGGAAGTGCTGCTGGTCGAGGCGATGCGGATGCGGACCGCGCCAGTCGGGGGTGAGCAGCGGGGACTGATCGCGGGACTGTCCGATCCGGTCCTGGCGCTCGCGCTGCGGCAGTTGCACGCCGACGTGGCGCAGGGGTGGACCGTGGAGCGGCTCGCCCGGGCGGCGGGCGTCTCGCGGGCTGTCTTCGCCGAGAGATTCAGTCGCACACTGGGAATGCCTCCGATGCAATACCTGGCGCAATGGCGGATGGCGCTGGCGAAGGACATGCTCCGCAATGAGGACGTGTCGATGACGGAGGTGGCGCGCCGGACGGGCTACCTGTCGGCGAGCGCGTTCACCACCGCGTTCACGCGGATGACGGGGTCGTCACCGCGTGAGTTCGCGCGCTCGGGTTGAGATCTATCCCCAGCGGCGATTGCATTCACAGGCAAGGGCTTTCGGTTCGGACGCGTGTCATGGGCGCGTGGCAAAATCAAACGCATGTTCGATGGTTCGTTGCCCGGGATCGGCGACTTCCGCGCGCTCAGCGACGCGGAACTGGTCGCCGCGTCAGCCGGGTGGGGACGCGTCGAATCCGCAGCAGCGGCGCGCAAGTTGGCCGCGATGGCCGAGGTGTTTCGGCGCCGCACCGGTCTCGACGACGCCGCCGAGCGGGAGAACTGGTTCATCGACGCCGAAACCTCTGTGTTCAGTGAACTGGCCGCCGCGCACAACATCTCCGACCGCCTCGCGCAAACCCAGACCCAGCGTGGCGTCCTGCTGGGGGACCGGCTGCCGAAAGTGGCGGCCCTGTTCGAACAAGGGTCGATCAGCGATCTGCTGATCCGCGCCATCGTCTACCGCACCTATCTGATCACCGACCCCGACGCGCTGGCCGCCGTGGACGCCGCCCTGGCTGAACAGGTCACCTGCTGGGGACCCAAATCGCAAGCCAAGACGGAAGCCGCTATCGACGCGCTGGTGGAGATCCATGATCCGGCGGCCCTGCGCCGCCGCGAACCCACCACCCAAACCCGCGACCTGGAATTCGGTAACCCCACCGACGCGCCCGGCTTCACCACCGTCTACGCCCGTATGTACAGCCCCGACGGAGTGGCGCTGGAACAGCACATCAACGCCATGGCGCACGCGGTGTGCCCCGATGATCCGCGCACCGTCAAAGAACGCCGCAACGACGCCTTCGCCGCCCTGTCCACTGGAAAGCCCCTGCGGTGCGAATGCGACAACCCCGACTGCCCGGCCAGCACCCTCGACCGCCCCGCACCCAACCTGATCATCCACGTCATCACCACCCAAGACGCACTGGACCAGGCCCAGAGGGGTGAGGCTGCGGCCGCCACGGCGCCTGTCGAGGGCAACGCTATTGCGGAGCCGGACACCGAGCCGGAGGCTGGTTTCTCGGCGGAGTGCAATCCTGTCGACGCCGACGACGATGCACCCGCAGATGGGCCGGAAGCTGTGGCACACGACGGCGTCTCGGCCGACCCGGAGCCCCAACCGCCGGCACCTTCACCCACCCCCGCGTCGGCCTTCGTCATCGGCGGCGGGGTGCTCAGCCCGGTGGTACTGCCCGCATTCCTCGACCGGGCGAAGATCCGCCAACTCCGCCGCCCCGGCGACGCCGCACCCGAACCGCACTACCGGCCCTCGATCGCGCTGCAGGACTTCGTGCGCTGCCGCGACCTGACCTGCCGCTTCCCCGGCTGCGACAAACCCGCAACCCTCTGCGACATCGACCACACCGTGCCGTATCCGGCCGGGCCGACGAGTGCGTCCAACCTGAAATGCCTGTGTCGAAAGCATCACTTGCTCAAAACCTTCTGGACCGGCCAAACCGGTTGGCGCGACGAACAACTCGCCGACGGCACCGTCATCTGGACCTCACCGAGCGGGCAGACCCACATCACCCACCCGGGTAGTGCGCTGCTGTTCCCGACCCTGTGCACCCCTACGGCAACGGCCCGGAAAGGGAAGACCGCAGACGCCACGAAGAACCGCGGCCTCATGATGCCCAAACGCCGCCGCACCCGAGCGCAGGACCGCCGCTACCGCATCGACGCCGAACGCCGACTCAACGACGACTTCGTCGCCGAACGCAACAAACCCCCACCGTTCTGACGCGGGTTCGTCAGCCGAGTTGCGGAAGCACCTCGGCGGCCAGGCGTTCCATCTGTTCGCGGTCCTCGGCGACTGTCTCGCCAACGGGGTTGCACAGCACCATCTGCGCGCCCGCATCGATGACCTCACGCAAACCGCGCGCCACCTCGTCGGGCGTGCCCGACACCGGGACCGCCTCGATCCCGGCCATGTCGCCGTAGATGCGGCGCAACCCGGCGATCACCCGCTCCCGCGCCCGCTCCGCATCATCGTCGACCATCAGGTACACCCGCTTGCCGATCTGGAATCGCGTTGCGTCCCTGCCCTGTTCATCGATCTCACGGCGCACCGTATGCACAGCCGTGGCGAACTGTTCGGTGGTCGACGAGCCCGCACCCAGGAACGCATCACCATGCCGCACCGCACGGGCCAGCGCCGCCGGAGCGTTGGCGCCGAACCAGATCGGCGGGTGCGGACGCTGCACCGGCTTCGGCTGGATCGGCAGATCGTCGACATCGCGGAACCGGCCGTGGAACGTCACCCGCGGTTCGTCCGACCACGCCGCCTTCATCAGCGTCAGCCCCTCGGTGAACGAGCCGATGAACGTCTCCGGCGCCACCCCGAACGCCGCGAACTTCCGCCGCCCGCCGCCGGGGGACACCCCGACATCCAGCCGCCCGTGACTGAGCCGGTCGACCGCCGTCACCGACGACGCCAATTGCAACGGATCGTGCAGCGACGACACCAGCACCCCCACCCCGAGCCGCAGACGCGTCGTACACGCCGCCGCATAGGCCAGCAGCTCCAGTGGCGCGATCAGCGGCGTCGGCCCGATCGGCTGCTCCAACACCCAGCCGCCCTCGAACCCCAGCTCCTCGGCCCGGGCCAGATAACTCTTCACCCCGTCGGCGTCGAAGCCGTCGGGGTCGCGTTGGGGAATCGAGATCGAGAACCGCACGTGACCACGGTACGACGGTCCGACCGGCGCACCGCCGCGCGCCGGTACCCTCGGTCACATGTTCGCCTTCCTGCCCGGCATCCCCGGCGCCGACGACATGCGTGCCATCGTCCGGCGGGTCGACACCGCCCGCCACAAAGGCATCCCCAACGGATGCGTGCTCGAACTCGACCTGATGTCGGTGCCGCCGGAGACCAGCGGATTCGATCCGCTGGCGATGATCTCGTCCGGCGGACGGCCCATGGTGCTCCGCCAGGCCGTCGACGCCATCCACCGCGCGGCAGAAGACGACCGCGTCGCCGGCCTGATCGCCCGCGTGCAGATCCCCGCGGCACCCGCCGCGCCCGTTCAGGAATTGCGGGACGCCATCGCCGCCTTCAGCGCCGCCAAACCGTCGGTCGCCTGGGCCGAGACCTATCCCGGCACGCTGTCCTACTACCTGGCCTCGGCGTTCCGCGAGGTGTGGATGCAGCCGTCGGGCACCGTCGGACTCGTCGGCTTCGCCACCAGCGCGCTGTTCCTGCGCGACGCCCTCGACAAGGCCGGCATCCAGGCCCAGTTCACCGCCCGCGGCGAATACAAGTCGGCTGCAAACCTTTTCACCCAGGACAGCTACACCGAACCCCACCGCGAAGCCGACAGCCGGCTGATCGAAAGCCTGAACCAGCAGGTGCTCGCCGCCGTCGCGGGCTCCCGCAACCTCGACGCGGCAGCCGTCGACGCGCTCGCCGACAAAGCCCCGCTGCTGCGCGACGACGCGGTGTCCGGAGGGCTGGTCGACCGCATCGGCTTCCGTGACGAGGCCTACGCCCGCATCGCCGAACTCACCGGCGCCGAGGGGATCACGCCGCAGAACGCCGACGGCCCCGATGCGCCGCCCCGGCTGTTCCTGTCCCGCTACGCCCGCGCCACCGCTCCCGGCGCGGGCCCGTCCATTCCCGGCCGCAAGGCCAAGCCCACCATCGCGGTGGTCACCCTGCACGGCCCGATCGTCAGCGGCCGCGGCGGCCCCGGCCTGCTGCCGGTCGGCGGGAATTCGAGCGCCGGTGGCGACACCATCGCCGCCGCACTGCGCGAAGCCGCTGCCGACAAGGACGTCTCGGCGATCGTGCTGCGCGTCGAGAGCCCCGGCGGATCGGTCACCGGTTCGGAGACCATCTGGCGCGAGGTGCTGCGCACCCGGGAGGGCGGCACGCCCGTCGTCGCCTCCATGGGTGCGGTCGCCGCGTCCGGCGGCTACTACGTCTCGATGGGCGCCGACGCGATCGTCGCCAACGCGGGCACGATCACCGGATCCATCGGTGTGGTCACGGGCAAACTGGTCGCCCGCGAACTCAAGGACCGGCTCGGGGTGGGTTCGGATTCCGTGCGCACCAACGCCAATGCCGATGCCTGGTCTGCCAATTCGCCCTTCACCGACGAACAGCAGGCGCACGTCGAAGCCGAGGCCGACCTGTTCTACACCGACTTCGTCGAACGCGTCGCTCAAGGCCGTGGGATGTCGGTCGACGCCGTCGCCGAGGTCGCGCGCGGCCGGGTGTGGACGGGCGCCGACGCCAAGGAGCGCGGTCTGGTCGACGAACTGGGTGGGCTGCGCACCGCGGTCAACCGCGCCAAGGTGCTGGCCGAACTCGACGCCGACGCCGACGTCCGCATCGTCGGTTACCCCGGCTCTTCGCTGCTGGACATGCTGCGCCCGAAGCAGTCCTCGCAGCCCGCGGCGGCATCACTGCCGGACGCGCTCGGCGTGCTGGTCGGCCGGTCGGTGCTGAACCTGATCGACCACGCCGAACGATCGGTGAGCGGTGTCAGCGCAATGTGGTTCGGCAACTACCGGTTCTGACCGGCGGGCAGGAGCGAAGCGACCGGGGGATCATGCGAACCGGCCGCTGACGTAGACGATCTCGCCGAGCGGATCCATGTCGTGCTCCACGAGGGGCACTCCGTGCTTGGCGAACAGGTCCGCCCGCGGTAGCCCGGTCATCTCCCAGCCCAGCGACGTCAGGTAGTCCATCACGTGGCTGCGCTCGCCGTGGTAGACCAGCGACGGCATGTCGAGATCCAGCCCGAACTCGCGCATCTGCGACGCCGCCGCCCTGGCCCTCTCCGGGTCGAAGTCCATGATGCCCGGCACGTACTCGGTGGCCACCGTGCTGTCCGGCGCGCTGAGCGCGGTGATGTTGTCGAACAACAGATCCTGGGCCTCGGGCGGCAGATAGATCAGCAGCCCCTCCGCGCACCACGCCGTCGGCGCCTCGACGTCGAAGCCGGCCGCCCGCAGCGCGGCCGGCCAGTCCTCACGCAGATCGATCGCGACCGCCCGCCGCTGCGCCGTCGGTTCGGCGCCGATACCGGCCAGCGTCGTGGTCTTGAACTCGATCACCGCCGGCTGGTCGATCTCGTAGACCACGGTGCCCGCGGGCCACGGCAACCGGTAGGCCCGCGAGTCCAGACCCGAGGCGAGGATCACCGCCTGACGTACCCCCGCCGCGGTCGAGTCCAGGAAGTAGTCGTCGAAAAACTTTGTGCGCAGCGCCATCTCATCGATGCGGGCCTGCATGCTCACGGCCGTATCGGGATCGAGCGCGGTCAAGTCGAAGTCCCCGTCGGCGACCTTGGTGAAGAATTCGATGCCGACAGCGCGCACCAGCGGCGCGGCGAACGGATCGTCGATCAGCCCGCGTGGATCGCGGCTGGCGACCGCACGGCCCGCCGCCACCATGGTGGCCGTCGCGCCGACGCTCGACGCCAGATCCCAGCTGTCGCCCTCGGAGCGGGCCATCGGCTACCTCACTTCAAGATCGCGGTGAGATACCCCGAATCGGCGGCCACGGCGGCGAGCTCCTCGGGATACTCGAACCCGTTGGCAGCGTACGCCTGCGCGGAGGTCCGCACAGCGGTCTCCCATCCGCGCGCGGCCAGGTAGGCCCCGGCGGGAGTGCGCTCGCCGGTGTAGAACAGATCCCGCAGATCGATGTCAGAGCCCACGCGCTTCGACCACTCGCTGACCCGGTCCAGCCAGGCCTCGGCCGAACCGCCGAAGTCCATGTTCTCGGTGGCGATCCGGCTGCCCGGCGCCGAGAGCTCGATGATGTTGTCGAACAGGCGGTCCTGCGCCTCGGGCGGCAGGTAGATCAACAGCCCCTCCGCGATCCACGCCGTCGGCACGCCCGGATCGAAACCGCTGTCGCGCAACGCCGTCGGCCAGTCGTCGCGCAGATCGATCCCCACGGTGCGCAGCTCGGCGGCGGGGGAGGCGCCCAGATCGGCCAACGTCCGGGTCTTGAACTCGATCACCTCGGGCTGATCCACTTCGAACACCACGGTGCCCGCCGGCCAGTCCAGGCGGTAGGCGCGGGTGTCCAGCCCGGATGCCAGGATCACCGCCTGACGGATACCGGCCGCGCAGGCATCGGTGGAATTGCCACCTCCGGTGGCGGCGGCGAAGAAGTCGTCGAAGAACCGCGTCCGGACCGCGATCTGTTCACAGGCCCGCCGGTTGTCGAGCATCGGGTGGCCCTCGACGTGCATCTCGCCGTCGGCGCGCCGGTTGCAGTGCTCCAGGCCGACAGCCTTCACCAGCGGGTCGGCGTACGGATCGTTGATCAACGGGTCGGGCTGTTTCGACGCCAGCGCGCGGGACGCGGCGACCCCCGTCGCCGTCGAGCCCACGCTGGACGCCAGATCCCAGGTGTCACCTTCTGTGCGCGGCATGTGCCTCACTCCTGATTCTTGATCGCGGTCACGGCGAGGGACTGGCGCAAGGCCTCGACCTCCTCACCGGTGGGGAAGGGGCGCCCGTAGTGGGCGAACATGTCGGGTCGGCTGCGCGCGTCGACATCCCAGCCCTGCGCGCGCAGGTAGTCGACGACGGGGTTGCGGTCACCGTCGTAGAAGAGGTCGGCCATGTCGAGGTCGAGTCCGTGGCGCCGCCACTCTTCACTCATACGCGCTGAACTCGCGCCGATCCGCGCCCCGGCATCCGGGTGGAATTCGGTGGCCAGCCTGCTGCCCGGCGCCGAGAGTGCGGTGATGTTGTCGAACAACCGGTCCTGCGCGTCGGGCGGCAGATAGATCAGCAGCCCCTCGGCGATCCACGCGGTGGGAACCGACGGGTCGAATCCGTGGTCCTGCAGGACGCGTGGCCAGTCGTCGCGCAGGTCGACGGCGACGGTGCGCAGCTCCGCGGCGGGGGAGGCGCCCAGGCTCGCCAGCGTGCGGGTCTTGAACTCGATCACCTCGGGTTGGTCGATCTCGTAGACCACCGTGCCCGACGGCCACGCCAGCCGGTAGGCGCGCGCGTCGAGGCCCGACGCCAGGATGACGGCCTGCCGCGTCCCCGAGGACAGGAAGAAGTCGTCGAAGAACCGGGTCCGGACCGCCATGACGTCGGTCATCACCGCCAGCATCGCCTCGTTGTCCGGCTCCAGCGTGATCTCGCCGTCGAGCAGTTTGACGAAGTAGTCCACCCCGACCGCCCGCACCAGCGGCTCGGCGTACGGATCGTCGATCAGCGCGTCGGGCTCCCGGCTCGCCACGGCGCGGGCCGCCGCGACCATCGTCGCGGTGGCGCCCACGCTCGACGCCAGGTCCCAGCTGTCGGCGTCGCTGCGTGCCATCGCGCGCTCCTACTTGACCGCGGTCACGTAGCGGACGTCGGCGAAGTTGGCGCTGCCGTGCTCGGTGGACGGCAGCCCACACTTCGCGAGCAGATCGGTGGCGGTGATGCTGTCGGTCTGCCAACCCCTGGCGCCCAGGTACTCGGCCACCTCGGCACGTTCACCGGTGTAGACCAGCTCGGAGAAGTCGAGGTCGAACCCGAACTGACGCCATTGCTCGCGTACCGCCTGCATGCGTGCGCGGATCTCGTCTTCGTCCATATCCGGTGAACTCACCACGCCCTCGGCGGCCACCCGGCTACCGGCCGGGCTGATCTCGGTGATCTGGTCGAGCAGCCGGTCCTGCGCCTCGGGCGGCAGGTAGCCGAAGAGGCCCTCGGCGATCCACGCGGTCGGCTTCGCTCGGTCGAACCCGGCGGCCTCCAGCGCACTGATCCAGTCGTCGCGCAGATCCACCGGAACCGTCCGCCGGTCGGCCGTCGGCTGTGCGCCGAGCCGGGCCAGGGTGTCGGTCTTGAACGTGATGACGTCGGGCTGGTCGATCTCGAACACCACGGTGCCCGCGGGCCACGGCAGCCGGTAGGCGCGGGAGTCCAGCCCGGAGGCCAGGATGACCGCCTGGCGGACCCCGGCGTCGGCGGCGTCGGAGAAGAAGTCGTCGAAGAACCGGGTGCGGGCCGCCATGCCGTCGGCGAAGCGATCCATGTTGCCCGCGCCGCCGGAGGCGTCGGGGTCGAGGTCGGTGGCCTTGATGTCGCCGGTGGCCAGCCGGGTGAAGAAGTCGACACCGACCGCGCGCACCAGCGGTTCGGCGAACGGATCGTCGATCACTGCATCCGGCTGGCGGGAGGCCACGGCGCGGGCGGCGGCCACCATGGTGGCGGTGGCGCCGACGCTCGACGCCAGATCCCACGTGTCGTTGTCGGTACGTGCCATCGATTGACCCCTTGTCCCAATAGCCCACAGTCATTTAATTAGCTGGGATAACCAGCTTGCGCCGACTGTACGCTTCGTTCCTGGAGGCAATCTGCGACCGCGCAGCGATGCGGGGGTCACGGGTGGCAACTGTTACTCTCGTAGACTGTTTGACGCGCGCCACGAGCAGGCGAATTGTCTGTGCGAGACGGTGCGTGTGACTTGACCATGACGCTGGTTTGTCCAGCCCCATTTGGCACGCCGCGCTCAAGAGGTCGGCTGCGCAGGAGGAAAGAGTGCTTTCGGCTTTCATCTCGTCGCTGCGGACGGCCGACCTGAGGCGCAAGATCCTGTTCACGCTGGGCGTGGTCCTGCTCTACCGGGTCGGCGCGTCGCTGCCGTCCCCCGGGGTGAACTACCCCAACGTGCAGGAGTGCATCGCCCAGGTCAGCGGTGGCGAATCGGGTCAGATCTATTCGCTGATCAACCTGTTCTCCGGCGGTGCGCTGCTCCAGCTGTCGGTGTTCGCGGTGGGCGTCATGCCCTACATCACCGCGAGCATCATCGTGCAGCTGCTGACCGTGGTGATCCCGCGGTTCGAACAGCTCCGCAAGGAGGGCCAGGCCGGCCAGTCCAAGATGACGCAGTACACGCGGTACCTGGCGGTCGCGCTGGCCATCCTGCAGTCCACCAGCATCGTGGCGCTGGCCGCCAACGGCGGTCTGCTGCAGGGATGCGCCCTCGACATCATCGACGACCAGGCGATCTTCTCGCTACTGGTCATCGTGCTGGTGATGACCGCAGGCGCCACGCTGGTCATGTGGATGGGTGAGCTGGTCACCGAACGCGGCATCGGCAACGGCATGTCGCTGATCATCTTCGCGAGCATCGCCGCGGCCATGCCCGGTGAGGGCAAGTCGATCCTGGACAGCCGCGGCGGCCTGGTGTTCACCGCCGTGTGCGCGGGCGCGCTGATCATCATCATCGGCGTCGTCTTCGTCGAGCAGGGTCAGCGCCGCATCCCGGTGCAGTACGCCAAGCGCATGGTCGGCCGCCGCATGTACGGCGGCACCTCGACCTATCTGCCGCTCAAGGTCAACCAGGCCGGCGTCATCCCGGTCATCTTCGCCTCGTCGCTGATCTACATTCCGCACCTGATCACGCAGCTGATCCAGAGCGGCAGCTCGAACCCGGGCACCGGCTGGTGGGACCGCTTCGTCGCGGAGTACCTGACCGACCCGAGCAGCCCCTGGTACATCGGGATCTACTTCGCGCTGATCATCTTCTTCACGTACTTCTACGTGTCGATCACGTTCAACCCGGACGAGCGTGCCGACGAGATGAAGAAGTTCGGCGGGTTCATCCCGGGCATCCGCCCGGGTAAGCCGACCGCCGACTACCTCCGCTACGTGCTGAGCCGGATCACGCTGCCCGGCTCGATTTACCTGGGTGTCATCGCCGTGATTCCGAACCTGTTCCTCAGTGTCGGCAGCAACGGCCCCGTACAGAACCTCCCCTTCGGCGGCGTCGGGGTGCTGATCATGATCGGCGTGGGTCTGGATACCGTGAAGCAGATCGAAAGCCAGCTGATGCAGCGCAACTACGAAGGGTTCCTGAAGTGAGGATCGTTCTACTCGGACCGCCGGGAGCCGGCAAGGGCACGCAGGCTGCAAAGCTGGCCGAGAAGCTCGGCATCCCCCACATCTCCACGGGCGACCTCTTCCGCGACAACATCACGAACGAGACCGAACTCGGCGTCGAGGCCAAGCGCTACCTCGACGCCGGTGACCTGGTCCCGAGCAGCCTGACCAACGCGCTCGTCGAGGACCGCATCGGCCAGGACGACGCCAAGGACGGCTTCATCCTCGACGGCTACCCCCGCTCGGTCGAGCAGGCCGAGGCGCTCGGCGGCATGCTCGAAGCCCGCAACCTGTCCCTCGACGCGGTGCTGGAGTTCCGCGTCTCCGAGGACGAGCTGCTCTCCCGCCTCAAGGGCCGCGGCCGCGCCGACGACACCGAAGAGGTCATCCTCAACCGGATGAAGGTCTACCGGGACGAGACCGCCCCGCTGCTCGACCACTACCGCGACGAACTCAAGACGGTCGACGCCGTCGGCTCCATGGACGAGGTGTTCGCCCGGGCGTTGCAGGCACTCGGTAAGTGACGTGGCCGGCCTGAGGCTTCGTAAGGAGAAGGTCGTCGCCCAGCGCACCCCCGGTGAACTGGACGCGATGGCCGCGGCCGGCGCGCTGGTGGCCGCGGCGCTCGGTGCCGTCCGCGAAGCCGCCGCGCCGGGAGTCAGCACCAAGGACCTCGACGCCATCGCCGAATCGGTCATCCGCGACGGCGGCGGCACTCCGTCGTTCCTCGGCTACCACGGGTTCCCTGCCAGCATCTGCTCCTCGGTCAACGACCGCGTCGTCCACGGCATCCCGTCGGCCACCGAGACGCTGGCCGCCGGCGACCTGGTGTCCATCGACTGCGGCGCCATCCTCGACGGTTGGCACGGCGACTCGGCGATCACCTTCGGTGTCGGCGCGCTCATCCCGGTCGACGAGGCGCTCTCGGCGGCCACCCGAGAATCCATGGAGTCCGGCATCGCCGCCATGGTCCCCGGTAACCGCCTGACCGACGTCTCCCACGCCATCGAGAAGGGCACCCGGGCCGCCGAGGCGCGCTACCAGCGGGCGTTCGGCATCGTCGACGGCTACGGCGGGCACGGCATCGGCAGACAGATGCACATGGACCCGTTCCTGCCGAACGAAGGCGCCCCCGGCCGCGGACCGCACCTCGCCTCCGGCTCGGTGCTGGCGATCGAGCCGATGCTCACCCTCGGCACCACCAAGACCGTGGTGCTCGAGGACGAATGGACCGTGGTCACCGCGGACGGTTCGCGGGCGGCACACTGGGAGCACACCGTGGCGGTCACCGAGGACGGTCCGCGCATCCTGACGCTCCCTGCGGACTGACGCGCGAGGCAATCGAACCAAAACGCCGCCGTCGTCGTGTACCTGACGGAGGGTGCGGATGGACGATCCAGAAGCCACGATGATGCGCGTGCTCTACGACGAGCACGCCGTTGCGCTGTGGCGGTACGCGCTGAGACTGACCGGTGATTCCGCCAGCGCGGAAGACGTCGTCCAGGAGACGTTGCTGCGCGCCTGGCGCCACCGCCCGGACGGGTCGGCACGGGCCTGGCTCTTCACCGTCGCGCGCAACCTGGTCATCGACGAACGGCGCAGCGCCCGCTACCGCAGGGAAGCCGGCACCCCGGACGTCGAGTCGGTGGCGCAACCCGTCGAAGCCGACAAAGTGGACTCCGCGCTGGACCGCATGCTGATCGGGTCGGCCCTGGCCCAGCTGTCCGAGGACCACCGGGCGGTCGTGCGGCGCGCCTACTACCAGGGCTGGACGACGGGACAGATCGCCGACGAACTCGGAGTGCCGGAGGGGACCGTGAAGTCGCGGCTGCACTACGCCGTGCGCGCGCTGCGACTGAATCTGCAGGAGATGGGGGTGACGCGATGATCGAGGCCCTTGGCGATCCCTACCTCCAATGGGATGCCGCCTACGTGCTGGGATCGCTGTCCAGCGCCGACAGGCGCGAATTCGAGGCGCACATGCAGACCTGCGCCCGGTGCCGGGCGGCGGTCGCCGAGCTCAGCGGGGTGCCCGCGCTGCTGGCGATGCTCGACGCCGACGAGGTCCGCGAACTCGACGAGGATCAGTCCGACGAGCCGCCGCTGCGGCCCGAGGTGCTGCAGTCGGTGCTCGACAAGGTCAAATGGCGCAGGCGCCGGTCGCGGTGGCTGACCTCTGCGGCGGTGGGTCTGGCCGCCGCGCTGCTGGCCGTCGGCCTGGTCATCGCGATCCGCCCCGGCGCGATCGGCCTGCAGACCGGGACCCCGGAGGTCACCGCCGCCACCTACGAGATGACCAAGCTCGCGCCGACACCGTTCAGCGCCACCGTCAGCCTGTCCGATTTCGGGTGGGGCACCCGCATCGACATGGCCTGCACGTACGGCCAATGGTCCGGCGGCGGGCCGGGCACGCCGCCCAGCCGACTCGGCATGGTGGTGGTCGGCCGCGACGGCAGCCAGTCCGAGATCGCGACGTGGCTGGGGCTGGCGGGGGCGACCGCGCTGCCGAGCGGCAACACCGAGATGCGGCGCGACGAGATCGCTGCGGTGCAACTCGTCTCCGCCGACACCCGGGAGGTCCTGCTCGAGAAGCGGCTCTGAGTGCCGGCAATGGTATGAAAGTCCGGTGAGCGACGGGACCGATCCGCATGATCCGATCGCGCTGGCCCGCGCCAACTGGGAATCCGCCGGCTGGGGTGAGGTGGCCGACGGCATGGTCGCCGTCACCTCCGTCATGCGAGCCCACCAGATCCTGCTGGCGCGCGTCGAGAACGCGTTGCGCCCATACGATCTGAGCTTCTCCCGATTCGAGCTGCTGCGGCTGCTGGCCTTCAGCCGCTCGGGCGCGCTGCCGATCACGAAAGCCTCCGACCGGCTACAGGTGCACGTCACCAGCGTCACGCACGCGATCCGGCGGCTCGAGGCCGGCGGTCTTGTGGAACGCATACCGCACCCCACCGACGGCCGCACCACGCTGGTGCGGATCACCGAACTCGGCCGCTCGACCGTCGAGGACGCCACCGTCACCCTCAACAACGAGGTGTTCGCCGACATCGGAATGTCCGCCGACGAGTCGCGCGCACTGGCCGACTCGATCGAGACGCTGCGGCGGCACGCCGGGGATTTCTAGGCCGGCGACGGCAGCGGGATCGTCGCCGTCACCGCGGTACCCGCGCCAGGCCGCGACCGGATGTTGAGGCGGCCGCCCACGATCTCGGCGCGTTCGGCCATCGACAGCAGCCCGTAGCCGCCCATCTCGTCCCCGCCGAGCGGGTGTTCGAACGTGTCGAAACCCACGCCGTCGTCGATGATCTCGAGCCGCGCGACATCGTCGGACACGCTGAATGTCAGCCGGGCGGTCGCGGCGCGCGCGTGTTTGACGACGTTCTGCAGACACTCCTGGGCGATGCGGTACAGCGCCAACTCGATGTGGTCGGGCAGCCGGCGCTCGGCCAGGTCGACCTCGATGTCCACCTGCGGGATCGACCGCGCCAGGCTGGCCAGCCCGCCCGCCAGGCCCAGATCGTCGAGCACCGGCGGCCGCAGCCCACTGATCGCGGCGCGCGCCTCGCCGAGGGTGAGCGCGACGAGTTCGCGGGCCTTGGCGAGCTGTTCGGCCACCATCTCCGGATCGTCGATCGTGCGGACCGCGGCGTCGAGGCGATAGGACAGCGTCACCAGCCGCTGGGAGATGCCGTCGTGGATGTCGCCGGCCAGCCGCCTGCGCTCGATCTCCTGCGCCTCGATCACCTGCTCGACGAAGTTCTCGTGCGCGCGCTCGCGGGCGACCAGTTGCCGGTGCAGCCGGGCCTGGTGCAGTGCGCCCGCGATGAGCCGGCCGATCACGAGGAGCAGTTCGACGTCGCGGGCCGAGAACTGGCGGCGCTCGACGGTGTGCACGTTGAGCACGCCGACCAGGCCTCCGGGGTCGGTCTGCATCGGCACCGACACCATCGACGTGAAGTCCCTGCCGCGCAACGACTGGAACGGCATGTAGCGGGGGTCGGACTCCTTGTCGTGGCTGATCACCACCGGCTCGCGGTGGCTGGCCACCCAGCCGGAGATGCCCTGACCCAGCGGCAGCCGGATCTTGCCGATCTCGCGGTCGAACGGCGGGGTGGCGCCGGCCAGCGTCAGCGACCGGTCGGAGTCGTCGAGCACGTGTACGAAGCAGACGTCGGTGCCGGTGGCCGCGGTGATCATGCGCGCGGCCGCGGCGGCCAGCGGTTCCACCCCCGGACCGCTGGAGGCCGCCTGGATGAGCTCGCGCAGCAGGGCCAGCTCGCGGTCGGCGGTCAGCAGCGGAGGAGTGCTCACTGGTAAATGCCCTCACGCAGTGCCGTGGCCACCGCACCCGCGCGGTCGCCGACGCCGAGCTTGCGGTAGATCGACCGCAGATGCGTCTTGACGGTCTCCTCGCCGATGACGAGCTTGTTGGCGATGCCGCGGTTCGACAACCCGGTCACGACGAACGACAGGATCTCGCTCTCCCGCTGGGTGAGGCCCTGGCGGGCGCCCGGCCAGAACTCGTCGCGCTGCAGCCGCGCGGCGGTGTCGACCGCCCTGGCCGCCATCCCCGGATCGATCGCGGTGTGGCCCTGGTGGGCCAACTCCAGCTGGCGGACCAGCTCGTCGCTGCTGATGCTCTTGAGCAGATACCCCGATGCGCCCACGCGCAGCGCCTGGAACAGGTACTGCTCGTCGTCGTACACCGACAGCATGACCACCTTCTGCGCCGGATCGCGACCGCGCAGTTCCAGGCACAGGTCGAGCCCGCTGGAGCCCTGCATCCGCACGTCGCACAGCACGATGTCGGGGCGCAGATCGGCGACGACGCCGACGGCCCGTTCGGCGCCCACGGCCTGGCCCACCACCGTGACGCGGTCGGCGAACGTCGCCAGCATGGCCTTGAGTCCCTCGATGACCATCTCGTGGTCGTCGACCAGGACGATCCGCACTGGGCCAGTCATGCGCGATGCCGCTTCGCTTCTCGCTGGGCGGTCATGGGCATCACCTTAGAGGCGAGGTGGGCACCCGCTGGGCAACTTCGCCACGTCGAATCCCCCGTTGGGGGGAGGACGGCCCCGTGTGACGTAGGCCACTGTGATCATGTGCAGACAACGCGTGAGAGAACATGGTGTGCGGGCCGGTTCTGGTGGGACTGTGCTCGGCCGACGGATGCGGACGTCACCCCACTTCGGGCGCTGGTCTTCGACCTCGAGGCGTTGACCGACCTCGACTACGACGTGCACAGGGTGGTGTTCAACGCCGCCTTCGCCGCACACGGCGTGCCGATCGAGTGGTCGCCGGCCCGGTACCGGCGGCTGATGGTGCTGCGCGACGAACGCCAGCGGGTGCTGGCCGAACTGCGCAACCACTGCGTCGGCCCGGAATGCGACGTGCTGACCGAACTCCTCGCCGACGAGATCTGCTCGACGAAGGCGATGATGTTCGACGAGATGGTGCTCGACGCGGGAGCGAGCCCGCGGCCGGGTCTCGACGACCTGGTCGGCGACGCGTTCGCCGCGGGCGTCCCGATCGGGGTGGTGACCGCCGGGCGGCGTTCGTGGGCCGAGCCTCTGGTTCGCCAACTCGTGGGTGAGGGCCAGGTCGAGACGATCGTCACCCGTGACGACGTATCCGAGCCCGGCGTCGAGTGCTACCAGCTGGCGCTGCGGGAACTCGGCGTCACCACCGACCACGTCCTCGCGCTGACCGGCACGACGGCCGGGCTGCGCACGGCGACCGCGACCGGCCTGGCGACCGTCCTCGTGGGGGCGGAGTGTGCCCCGCGCGACGCAGTGGGGGCGCTGGCGGTGCGCGCCGACTACGCGGGAGCGGACCCGC
Source organism: Mycolicibacterium litorale (assembly GCF_010731695.1). Lineage (NCBI taxonomy): Bacteria > Bacillati > Actinomycetota > Actinomycetes > Mycobacteriales > Mycobacteriaceae > Mycobacterium > Mycolicibacterium litorale. The sequence continues at coordinate 3,231,501 of NZ_AP022586.1, read as the reverse complement.
TGCGGCTCGCCACGTGTGAACGCCTCTACGCGCGGTCGCCGGCCCGCAGGACGAGTACGGCCGCGTAGAACGGCTGCGCTCAGCCGCGCAGCGTCTCGATGATCGCGCTGAAGTCCTTGTCGGCGTGATCCGCGGCGAAGCTCGCGTACAGCTCGGCGGCATGGGTGCCCAGCGGAGCCATGGCGCCGGTCGACTGCACTGCGGCCATCGCCAGCCCGAGGTCCTTGTTCATCAGTGCCGTCGCGAAGCCGGGCTTGAAATCGTTGTTGGCCGGCGACGTCGGAACCGGCCCGGGCACTGGGCAATTCGTGTGCACCGCCCAGCAGTTGCCGGTCGCGCCGGTGATGACGTCGAACAGCGACTGCGCCTCGAGGCCGAGCTTCTCGGCGAGGACGAACGCCTCACCGATCGCGATCTGCTGGACCGCCAACACCATGTTGTTGCACAGCTTCGCGGCCTGACCGGTGCCCGACCCGCCACAGTGGACGACCTTGCCCGCCATCGGATCGAGCACCGGACGGGCGGCCTCGACCGCGTCTTTGGAGCCACCCACCATGAAGGCCAGCGTGCCCGCGGTGGCGCCCTTGACCCCGCCGGACACCGGCGCGTCGATCTGGGCGAAACCCTTCGCGGTGGCGGCGGCGTTGATGTCGCGCGCGTCGTCCACCGAGATGGTCGAGGTGTCGATGAACAGGGCTCCCGCCGTTGCGGTGGGCAGCACCTCGTCGTACACGCTTTTGACGATCGCGCCGTTGGGCAGCGAGGTTATGACCACCTCGGCGCCACTCGCCGCCTCGGCACCGCTGTCGAACGTGGCGATGCCGTTGTCCTCAGCGGCCGACCGCAGTGCGGGCACCGGATCGAAACCCCGCACGGTGTGGCCGGCCTTGGCCAGGTTGGCCGCCATCGGCCCGCCCATGTGGCCCAGCCCGAAGAACGCGATGGTGCTCACTTCTGTCCTAGCCTCCTATGCCGATGCGCGCGCTCTCGCGGCGGCTGCCCGCCCGATGACCACGCGCATGATCTCGTTGCTGCCCTCCAGGATCCGATGCACCCGCAGGTCGCGGACGATCTTCTCCACGCCGTATTCGCGCAGGTAGCCGTAGCCGCCGTGCAGCTGCAGCGCCTGATCGGCCACCTCGAAGCACGCGTCGGTGACGTAGCGCTTGGCCATCGCGCACAGCTCGACCTTGTCCGGGTGGTTCTCGTCGAGTGCGGTTGCCGCCCGCCACAACAACATTCGCGACGTCTGCAGGGCGGTGGACATGTCGGCCAGGGTGAACCGGATGGTCGGCTCGTCGAGCAGGGTGCCACCGAACGCATGCCGGTCGGCCAGGTAGGCCGTGGCCTTCTCGTAGGCCGTCTGCGCACCGCCGAGCGAGCAGGCGGCGATGTTCAGGCGGCCGCCGTTGAGGCCGTTCATCGCGATGCCGAACCCGCTGCCCTCGGCGTCGGTGCCGCCGAGCAGGTTCTCCGCGGGCACCCGGGCGCCCTCGAACACCACCTGGGCCGTCGGCTGGGCGTTCCAGCCCATCTTCTGTTCCTGGGCGCCGAAACTCACACCCGGCGTGTCCTTTTCGACCACGAACGCCGAGATGCCGCGCGGCCCGTCGCTACCGGTGCGTGCCATCACCACGTACACGTCGGAACTGCCCGCACCCGAGATGAACTGCTTCACCCCGTCGAGGACGAAGTGGTCGCCCTCGCGAACGGCCTTAGTGCGCAACGCACTCGCGTCCGACCCCGCACCCGGTTCGGTGAGGCAGTAGCTGGCGATGGTTTCCATCGACGCCAGCCGCGGCACCCACGTCTTGCGCTGCTCCTCGGAGCCGTAGGTGTCGACCATCCAGGCGCACATGTTGTGGATCGACAGGAACGCCGCGATCGCGGGGTCGGCGGTGGAGAGCTGCTCGAAGATGCGCACCGCGTCGATGCGCCGCAGCCCGCTGCCCCCGACGTCCTCGCGGCAGTAGATGGCCGCCATGCCGAGTTCGGCCGCCTCCCGCAACACGTCGGTGGGGAAGTGGTGGTTCTCATCCCACTCCGCCGCGTACGGGGCGAGGCGTTTGTCGGCGAACGCGGCCGCCGTCTCGGCGATCACGCGTTCGTCGTCGTCGAGACCAAAGTAGTCCATCAGCTTGAGCAGTCCGTTCGGCTTTATTTCATTGTCGGGATGACGAACTCGGCGCCATCCTTGATGCCCGACGGCCAGCGCTGCGTGACGGTCTTGGTCTTGGTGTAGAACAGGATCGAGTGCGGCCCGTGCTGGTTGAGGTCGCCGAAACCGGACCGCTTCCAGCCGCCGAAGGTGTGGTAGGACACCGGAACCGGGATCGGGACGTTCACGCCGACCATGCCGACCTGGACCTTCGACACGAAATCGCGTGCGGTATCACCGTCGCGGGTGAAGATCGCGACGCCGTTGCCGTACTCGTGTTCGGTGGGCAGGCGCAGCGCCTCTTCGTAGGTGTCGGCGCGCACGATGCACAGCACCGGACCGAAGATCTCGTCGGTGTAGATCGACATCTCCGGGGTGACGTGGTCGAACAGGGTGGGGCCGATGAAGTAGCCACCCTCGAGGCTCTCGTCGCCGAACTGCATCTCGTCGCTGCCGCGTTCGCGACCGTCGACCACCGCTTCGGCGCCGGCCTCGACACCCTGGGCGATGTAGTCGCGGACCCGGTTCAGCGCGGCCTCGGTGACCAGCGGGCCGTAGTCGGCCTTGGGGTCGAGGCTGTGACCGACGCGCAGCTGATTGACCCGCTCGACCAGCCGGTTGCGGAGGCGGTCGGCGGTCTCCTTGCCCACGGGCACCGCGACGCTGATCGCCATGCAGCGCTCACCGGCACTGCCGTAACCCGCGCCGATCAGCGCGTCGACGGCCTGGTCGAGGTCGGCGTCGGGCATCACGATCATGTGGTTCTTGGCGCCGCCGAAGCACTGGGCGCGCTTGCCGTTCGCGGTCGCACCGGCGTAGATGTACTGCGCGATGTCGGAGCTGCCGACGAAGCCGACGGCCTGGATCTCCGGGTGCTCGAGGATCGCGTCGACGGCCTCCTTGTCGCCGTGCACGACCTGGAACACGCCCGCGGGCAGACCGGCCTCGAGGAACAGCTCGGCCAGGCGCACCGGAACCGACGGATCGCGCTCGGAGGGCTTGAGGATGAACGCGTTGCCGCAGGCCAGCGCGGGGCCGGCCTTCCACAGCGGAATCATCGCCGGGAAGTTGAACGGGGTGATGCCGGCGACGACGCCGAGCGGCTGACGCATCGAGTAGACGTCGATGCCGGTGCCCGCACCCTCGGTGTACTCACCCTTGAGCAGGTGGGGGATGCCGATCGCGAACTCGATCACCTCGATACCGCGCTGGATGTCGCCCTTGGAGTCGGGGACGGTCTTGCCGTGTTCCTTCGACAGGAGTTCGGCGAGCTCGTCGACGTTCTGGTTGACCAGCTCGATGAAGCGCATCATCACGCGGGCGCGACGCTGCGGATTCCACGCCGCCCATTCCTTCTGTGCTTCTGCCGCGCCGGCAACCGCGGCGTCGACGTCGGCGCGCGAGCCGAGCAGGACCTGGGCCTGCACCGCCCCCGTGCTCGGGTTCAACACGTCGGCCGTGCGGGTGGACTCACCGCTCGTGCGCTTGCCGTTGATGAAGTGCTGGATGTGGTTGGTCATGAGAAAGCCCCTCGCTCGAGATACTAGGACATCCTAGTAACTGGTCGGGGTGCTTGACAAGAGGTGCGGACGCCCTCATCTCAGCGAGGTGCACGCCTCCCATGTCGGCAGCAGTCCCTGGGAGCGTGCCTGCTCCAGCGTCGGCGCCGCGGCGTCGCGGTCGGACAGTACGAGCTCGCCGTCGTAGGGCCAGTCGATACCCAGCGCCGGGTCGGTCGGGGCCACCGTGTGCTCACGCGACGGGTCGTATCCCGTCGAGCACAGGTACATCACCGTCGAATCATCTTGCAGCGCAAGGAAAGCGTGGCCCAGACCCTCGGACAGGTAAATCGAGCGCCGGTCGCGGTCGTCGAGCAGCACCGCATCCCACCGCCCGAAGGTCGGCGAGCCCACCCGGATGTCGACCGCCACGTCGTACACCGCACCGCGAACGCAGGTGACGTACTTGGCCTGACCCGGCGGCACCGCGGCGAAGTGCAGACCGCGCAGCACACCGGCCCTCGACACCGAACAGTTCGCCTGGCGCAGGTCCAGCCGGTGGCCCGCGAATCCGGTGAACTCGCGGTCGGTGAACCACTCGAAGAACGAGCCGCGGGCGTCGGCGTGCACGGTCGGGGTGATCTCCCAGGCGCCGGGCACGGACAGCTCCCTGGCGGTCACTGGCCGCGCTCCTCGTAGGCGGCTTCCGCGGCGTCCTTGAGCGGCCGCCACCACGCCTCGTTGTCGCGATACCACTGCACCGTCGCCCGCAGACCCTCCTCGAAATCGAGATGCGCCGGCCGCCAACCCAATTCGTCGTACAGCAGGGACGGGTCGATGGCGTAGCGCAAATCGTGCCCGGCGCGGTCGGTGACATGGTCGAAGTCGTCGGGATCGCGGTCCATGATGCGCAACAGCGTCCGCAGCACCGACAGGTTGTCGCGCTCGCCCTCGGCGCCGATCAGATAGGTCCGGCCGACGGTCCCGTCGCGCAGGATCCGCCACACCGCGCTGTTGTGATCGTCGACGTGGATCCAGTCGCGCACGTTGGCGCCGGTGCCGTAGAGCTTGGGCCGCCGCCCGGTGAGCACGTTGGTGATCTGGCGCGGGATGAACTTCTCGACATGCTGGTACGGCCCGTAGTTGTTCGAGCAGTTCGAGATCGTCGCGCGCACACCGTAAGAGCGCACCCACGCCCGCACCAGCATGTCCGCGGCGGCCTTGGTCGACGAGTACGGGCTCGACGGGTTGTACGGCGTCGCCTCGGTGAACCGGCGGTCCTCGTCGAGGGCGAGGTCGCCGTACACCTCGTCGGTGGAGACATGATGCAACCGCGCGCCGGACCGGCGCACCGCCTCGAGCACCGTGTACGTGCCGATGACGTTGGTCTGCACGAACGGGCCCGGTTCGGCCAGCGCGTTGTCGACGTGGGTCTCGGCGGCGAAGTGCACGACGGCGTCGGCCTCGGCGACCAGGGAGTCGACGAGTGCGGCGTCGGCCACGTCACCCTCGATGAGCCGGATCCAGTCGGCGACCGGCGCCAGCGACTCGCGGCTGCCCGCGTAGGTGAACGCGTCGAGCACCGTCACCGAGCAGTCGGGGTGCTCTCGCACGGTGGCATGCACGAAGTTCGCGCCGATGAACCCCGCCCCGCCGGTGACCAGCAACCGCATGGGGAAACCCTAGCGGCCGCGTGCGCTCAACTCTTCAGGCCGAGCGGGCCCGCGAGCTCCTTCAGTGTCGGGATCAGCTTGTCCCAGCCGCCCAGCACCTGGATCGCCACGTGGTCGGCGCCGCGCTCGTGGTGCTCCTCGAGGCGGGCGGCGACGGCTTCGGGGGTGCCGTGGGCGACCACCGCGTCGATCAACTTGTCGCTTCCGGGCTTGGCCACGTCCTCGTCGGTGAACCCGAGCCGCTTCCAGTTGTTCACGTAGTTGCTCAAACCCAGGTAGAAGTCGACGGTCTCGCGGCCGATCGCCCGGGCCTCGTCGGCGTCCGTGCTCAGCACCACCTTGTGTTCGGGCGCGATGAACACCGTCGGGCCGACGAGATTACGGGCCTGGCCGGTGTGTTCGGGGGTGGTCAGGTACGGATGGGCGCCGGCGCTGCGCCGGGCCGACAGCTCCAGCACCTTCGGGCCGAGCGCGGCGATCACCAGGCGGCTGGTCGGAACCTTCGCGACGTCGAGCTTGTCGAGATATTCGACCAGCACGTCGTAGGGCTTGCGGTACTCCGCGGTGGCCTCCGGATGGCCGATCCCGATGCCGAGCAGGAACCGGCTCGGGTATTTGTCCTCGATGCGGTGGTACGACGCGGCGACCTCCTCGGCCGGCGACGCCCATACGTTCACGATGCCGGTGGCGACCTGCAGGTTCTCGGTCGCGTCCAGGATGGGCTCGACGAACTCCAGGTCGGCCGCAGGCGATGCGCCCACCCACACCGCGCCGTAGCCGAGCTCTTCGATCTGCGCCGCCTGCTCCGGTTTCGGCGCGCCGGGGGTCCAGACGCCGTAGCGGCCCAGGCCGGGCTTGAGGGAAACCCCATCGGTCATATCTGATCCCTTCGATCCTCGTCGAGCCGGTTACTGCAGGCCGAGCGCGCCGGCCAGGTCGGCCAGCGCGGCCACCAGCTTGTCAGGTCCGGTCAGCACCTGAACGGGTACATGGTCGGCGCCGGCGGCGAGGTGCTGCTCGAGCCGGGCCGCGATGACGTCGACGGTGCCGTAGGCGACGACGGCGTCCACCAACCGATCACTACCCGGTTTCGCCACGTCTTCATCACCGAATCCGAGACGCTTCCAGTTGTTCACGTAGTTGGCGAGGTTCAGGTAGACCTCCAGCGCCTTGCGGCCGACCGCGCGGGCCCGTTCGGGGTCGGTCGTCAGCACCACCTTGTGCTCGGGCGCGAGGAACGCCTCCGGCCCGATCGCGGTGCGCGCCATGGCCGTGTGTTCCGGTGTGGTGAGGTACGGATGTGCGCCCGCGGCGCGCTCCGCCGAGAGTCTGAGCACCTTGGGGCCGAGTGCTGCCACCACCCGCCGGTCGCGCGGTACACCGTATTCGTCGAGCTTGTCGAGGTATTCGGTGAGCGCTTCGAGCGGTTTGCGGTACTGCTGGTGCGCCTCGGGGTGACCGACGCCGATGCCGAGCAGGAAGCGGCCGGGGCGGGCGGCCTCGATGCGGTGGAACGATTCGGCGACCGCACCGGCCTCGGCCGTCCAGATGTTGACGATGCCCGTGGCCACCTGCAGCGTCGTGGTCTGGTCGAGGATCGGCTCGACCCAGTCGAGTTCGGCCGGCGGGGATCCGCCCACCCAGACGGCGCCGTAACCGAGCGCCTCGATGTCTCTGGCCTGTGCGGGGGTGACGCCGCGGCCGAATACGCCGTACGCGCCGAGGTCGGGTTTGGTCATGACGGCTGCAACCGACGTCGTCGCCGCGGCTATTCCGCCGTGACCTCAGCGGGCGCGGGCGCCTGCAACGGCAGGCACACGATGAAACGGGTGTCACCCGGTACCGATTCCACCCGCAGGTCCCCGTGGTGCTTCTCGACGATGATGCGGCGCGCCAGATCGAGACCCAGCCCGGTGCCCTCACCGACGGGTTTGGTGGTGAAGAACGGCGTGAAGATGCGGTCGACGATGTCCTTGGGGATGCCCGGCCCGTCGTCGCAGATCTCGACCCGCACCCGCTCGTCGTCGTCGCGCATGGTCCGCACGGTCAGTGTGCCGTGCCCGCCCATCGCCTGGATCGCGTTCTGGATCAAGTTGGTCCACACCTCGTTGAGATCGCCCGGGTAGCAGAGCAATTCGGGTAGCGAGGTGTCCTTCTCCCACACCAGCTGGACCGGCTTGTCCTTGCCGATCTTGTCGCCGAAGATCGTCTTGATCGTGCTGTGGATCAGTTCGTGGACATTCGCGCTCTGATAGGCGCCGCGGTCCATCTGTGAGTACTGCTTGGCGCCGGCGAGCAGTGCGGAGATGCGCTTGCTCGCCTCGGCGATCTCGCTCATCCGCAGTTCGGTGTCGATGGTGTACTTCAGCCAGCCCAGCGCACTCTGCAGGGACGCCGAACAGTCGTCGCCCATGACGTCGTCGACCGACGCCGAGATCCGCTCCAGCCAGTCGATGTCGAGACCGGCCTCGACGAAGGTGGGGGCGTAGTCCCAGCCGCCGGCGATCCCGTGGTCGTCGAGCCAGTCGCCGATCTGGTCCTCCCGGTCGGAGGCCTCCAACGCCGTCAGGTCCTGGCTCCTGGACTTCGCCACCTGTTCGGCGACCTCGTCCTGGATCTTCACCAGCACCCGCAGCGCCTCCGGGCTGAACTTGCCGTCGGCGAGCATCGCCAGCTTGTGGCGCATCTTGCCGACGCCCTCCTGCAGATCCGCGACGGCACGGGCGGTGGCGGCGGCAGGGTTGTTGAGCTGGTGGGTCAGGCCGGCGGTGATGGTGCCCAGCGCGAGCAGCTTCTCCCGCTGGCCGATGATCTGCTGGGACCTGCGCCTGCCGACCGTCTGGCCCTCGAGCAGGTGGACGGCCATCGGGAACTGCGAATGCATGAACTCGGCGAAGGCGCCGGCATCGAGGACGAAGAAGCGCGACGGTTTCGTCACCCGCACCGACGCCTCGTAGACGTGCTCCTCACCGGGCACATAGGCCGACCACGCGCCGCAGTACACGCCGCGCTGTGAGGTCCGGCCGGTTTCGATGTCCGCGCCCCCCGAGCGCTTCGACATCACCAGCTCACCGTCGATCAGCACATAGAAGCAGGTGGCCGGATCGCCCTCCGCACACAGCGGACCGGCGGGAAACGTCTGGATGTGGCCCGCCGCGCACAGCATCTCCAGCTGCGCGTCGGTCAGCGCCTCGAACAGGAACAGCGTGCGCAGTTCATCGGCCAGGCACTTGTCGCCCATGTCCGTCACCTCGACCCTTCTAGGCTTCCGCCAGATACCGGTGCACCAGCATCACCGCCATCGACCCTTCGCCGACGGCGGCGGCCACCCGTTTGGCGGACTCCGCGCGCACATCACCTGCAACAAACACACCCGGCACACTTGTTTCCAGATGATGCGGCGGACGATCCTGCGTCCAGCCCGAGACGTCGCGCAGATCCGGGCCGGCGAGGATGAACCCGTGGTCGTCGCGGACGACGATGCCGTCGAGCCATTCGGTGCGCGGTTCGGCCCCGATGAAGATGAACATCCGCCCGCAGTGGTGCTCTTCGCGCGCTCCGGTCAGCGTGTTCTCCAGGCAGATGCCCTCGAGGTGACCGTCGCCCTTGACGGCGTGCACCACGGTGTTGGGCAGCTCCCGGATCTTGTCGTTGGCCCGGATCTGCTGGATCAGGTAGTACGACATCGAATCCTCGAGCCTGCGGCGGCTGACGATCGTGACCTTCTTCGCGGTGCGCGACAGGTGCATCGCGGCCTGGCCGGCGGAGTTGGCGCCGCCGATCACGTAGACCTCGTCGTCCTCGCAGTCGGCCGCCACCGACGCGGTGGCGCCGTAGTAGACGCCCGCCCCGGTCAGGTCGTCGCAACCCTCGGCGGGCAACTGGCGGTACTCGACACCCATGGCCAGGATCACCGCGCGGGCCCCGATCGAGCGGCCGTCGGACAGGCGCACCGTGCGGGCCGAGCCGTCGATCTCCAGCGCGGTCACCTCCGCGGCGGTGATCAGCTCCGCGTGGAACTTCTCGGCCTGCCTGCGCGCCCGCTCGGCGAGCTGGGAACCCGACAGCCCGTCGGGGAAGCCGAGGTAGTTCTCGATGCGCGAGCTCTGCCCGGCCTGCCCACCGGTGGCGGTGCGCTCGATGAGCACGGTCTTGAGGCCCTCGGACGCGCCGTACACCGCGGCGGCCAGCCCGGCCGGCCCGCCGCCGATCACGACCAGGTCGTAGAAGTCCTCCGCCGGGGTGGTGGTGAGCCCGAGTGTGGCGCCCAGCTCGGCGTCGGTCGGGTCGACGAGCGTCTCGCCCTGTTCGGTGATCACCACCGGCAGCGTCATCCCGTCCTGGCCCGCCGCCTCGAGCAGCTGCCTGCCCTTCGACTCGTCAGCGCGGAACCACGTGTAGTACAGGCGGTTCCGGGCCAGGAACTCGCGCACCTCCGACGACCGGGCGTTCCACGGGTGCCCGATGATCTTGGTGTGCGGGATGGCCCGGTCGCCGGTGGCGCGCCACGCGTCGATCAGCGCGTCGATCACCGGGTAGAGCTTCTCCTCCGGCGGATCCCACGGCTTGAGCAGATAGTGGTCGAGGTCCACGACGTTGATCGCGTCGATGGCGGCGTGGGTGTCGGCGTACGCGGTGAGCAGCACGCGGCGCGCCATCGGGAAGATGTCCATCGCCTCTTCGAGGAACTCGATACCGCTCATCTGCGGCATCCGGTAGTCGGCGACGAACACCGCGACGGTCTCGCCGCGCAGCTTCAGTTCGTTGAGCGTCTCGAGGGCGTCGGGGCCGGATTCGGCCCGCACGATGCGGAAGTTCTCGCCGTAGTGGCGGCGCAGATCGCGTGCGACCGCGCGCGAGACCGCCGGATCGTCGTCGACGGAGAGGATCACGGGTTTGCGGGGGTTTGCGGCAGAGCCTGTCATCGACAACAAGTATGCGCCGGTGGTCTTAAACTCGGGCGCCGTGGCCGATCTCCAGTTCTCCCATTCCGTGTTCGTGGCGCTCGACCCCGATTCGGTGTACGCACTGGTGTCGGATGTGACCCGGATGGGGGACTGGAGTCCGGTGTGCCGGGCCTGCTGGTGGGACGACCCCGAGGCGGGCCCCGTCGCGGGCGCGTGGTTCACCGGCCGCAACGAGACCCCCGAGCGGGCGTGGGAGACGCGCAGTCAGGTCGTGGTGGCCGACGGCCGTGAATTCGTCTGGGAGGTCAACGGCGGCTGGGTGCGCTGGGGGTTCGCGGTGGCGCCCGAGGGCGACGGCGCGCGGCTGACCGAGCACTGGCAGCTGCTGCCTCCCGGCGTCACGGGCTTCCACGACCGCTACGGCGCCGACGCCGACGCCCAGATCGCCGAGCGCAGCGTGGCCGCCCACACCGGGATCCCGCAGACACTGGCCGCGATCAAACGCACCGCAGAAGCCGGTTAGGGCACCGAGAAGTGTTCACGTGTGCGTCCCACGACGAGGACCGGGACGGACGAATTCTCGACCAGATCAGCCGACACGCTGCCCAACAGGTGCCGAGACAGACCACGCCCGCGGCGTCCGATGACAAGCAGATCGCCGTCTTGTTCCCGGGCGAACTGACGCAGCGCCGGACCTGGTGCGCCGGCAAGCACCTCGGTGTGCACCGCATGGTTGTCGCCGATTCGGGCAGTGGCGGCGGCGAGTCGCCCGGAAGCGGCGTCGAGGTCAGCACGGTCCGCCTTTTCGATCGCCTCGAAGTGCACCACTTCTACCAGCACCAAGAGCGCCCGGCTCGACCCCAGTAGACGAAGAACCGTGGCGAGCGCCTGCTCGGATTCCGCCGAGCCATCGAGTCCCACCAGCACCGTCGTCCCGTCCGTAGTCGACTTCGGGTGTCGTATCCCCGCGGCCCCGGAACGCGCCACTGCGGGACGCCGGGACACGCGTTCGACGGCGATCGGCAGGAACAGAAGGCCCAAGGGAAGGGCGACGAGTACCCAGAGCGGATCGTAACCGCGCCGGGCCATCCACAGCCCCGAGAGCAGTCCGATGCTCAACCACGCGACGATCACTATGACAATGGTCGTGGTGTTCATGCCCCGGCCTTCCGAACGTCGGTCTACACCGTAGCGACGTCGGGTCGGTTCACGAGGACAGACTGAGTTCCTTCAGCAGGGACCCTGCCCGATGGCGGAGCTGACCGATGTGAGCAACATCCTTGCGCGCAGACTGCCGCGTTCCCTCCGCGCCGTGCACGGTGACCACGCGACCTGTGGCCGCGACGGCCCCATCGAGAGTGATCCCCGGCATGCTCGGACGCTCGGCGGGATCAGGGCCCGGTGGACCCGAGGCAGCTCGCGTGCGCGGGTATCGTCGTGATCGATCCGGCGGTCGTGGTGTCCCGCTGGTGGGGTGATCGGCGCGATTTTGGGGCAGCCCGCGCAGCGGGTAGTATTGACCAACGGTGCGGTACCCGCGCCGGCTTGTGCGTGCCTCTGGTTTCCGGAATATCCGACTACCGGCTCACGTTTCGTGGTCGGGGCCTAGCTGTGCCAGTGCAGCACGTCGCCTTTCCCGGCGGCGGGCGCCGACAACCAGAAGACAACGGAGGATCTCCGAAAAGTTATGGCAAAGAAAGACGGTGCCATAGAGGTCGAGGGTCGAGTGGTCGAACCCCTGCCCAATGCGATGTTCCGCATTGAGCTGGAGAACGGTCACAAGGTTCTCGCCCACATCAGCGGCAAGATGCGGCAGCACTACATCCGCATCCTGCCCGAGGATCGCGTCGTGGTGGAGCTGTCTCCCTACGACCTGTCCCGGGGCCGCATCGTGTATCGGTACAAGTAAACCCAGACAGAACGACCAAGAAGGATCTGCACGCCGTGAAGGTGAACCCGAGCGTCAAGCCCATCTGCGACAAGTGCAGGGTGATCCGTCGGCATGGGCGGGTCATGGTGATCTGCTCCGACCCGCGCCACAAGCAGCGGCAGGGCTGATCGCGGCCGGCGACCCGATGCCGGCCGACCCTGAATGACAACTCAATGCTGACCTCCCAGTACCACCGAGCGGATAGGCCGCTCGGACACGCCCGGACGGAGGCCGGGCCCCGCCACAGAGGCGGGAACGGACTGGGAACAGACCTCCGCGAAGAAGAAGGAATGGCACACCCATGGCCCGACTAGTGGGCGTTGACCTCCCGCGCGACAAGCGCATGGAGATCGCACTTACCTACATCTACGGCATCGGCCGTACCCGCTCCCAGGAAATCCTGGAGGCGACGGGTATCGACCGGGACCTGCGCACCAAGGACCTGACCGACGATCAGGTCACCCAGCTGCGCGATTACATCGAAGCGACCCTGAAGGTGGAGGGCGACCTGCGCCGCGAGGTGCAGGCGGACATCCGCCGCAAGATCGAGATCGGCTGCTACCAGGGCCTGCGGCACCGTCGTGGCCTGCCGGTGCGCGGCCAGCGGACCAAGACCAACGCGCGTACCCGCAAGGGCCCCAAGCGCACCATCGCCGGCAAGAAGAAGGCCAGGTAAGTAGATGCCACCGAAGAAAGCCGCCGCTTCCTCCGCGAAGAAGGGGCAGAAGACCCGCCGCAGGGAGAAGAAGAACGTCCCGCACGGCGCCGCGCACATCAAGAGCACGTTCAACAACACGATCGTCTCGATCACCGATCCGCAGGGCAACGTCATCGCCTGGGCGTCGTCGGGTCACGTCGGCTTCAAGGGGTCGCGTAAGTCGACCCCGTTCGCCGCGCAGCTGGCCGCCGAGAACGCTGCCCGCAAGGCCCAGGAGCACGGGGTCAAGAAGGTCGACGTGTTCGTGAAGGGGCCCGGTTCGGGCCGCGAGACCGCCATCCGCTCGCTGCAGGCCGCCGGCCTCGAGGTCGGCGCCATCGCCGACGTCACGCCGCAGCCGCACAACGGTTGCCGTCCGCCCAAGCGGCGCCGGGTCTAGGGAAGAGGGACTAGAAACTCATGGCTCGTTACACCGGACCGGCCACCCGCAAGTCGCGTCGTCTCGGCGTCGACCTCGTCGGTGGCGATCAGTCGTTCGAGAAGCGCCCCTACCCGCCCGGCCAGCACGGCCGCGCGCGGATCAAGGAGAGCGAATACCGCACGCAGCTGCAGGAGAAGCAGAAGGCCCGCTTCACCTACGGCGTGCTCGAGAAGCAGTTCCGTCGCTACTACGACGAGGCCAACCGGCAGCCCGGCAAGACCGGTGACAACCTGCTGCGCATCCTCGAGAGCCGGCTGGACAACGTCGTGTACCGCGCCGGCCTGGCGCGCACCCGCCGGATGGCCCGCCAGCTCGTCAGCCACGGACACTTCACCGTCAACGGCGTCAAGGTCGACATCCCCAGCTACCGGGTGTCGCAGTACGACATCATCGACGTCAAGGAGAAGTCGCTGAACACCGATCCGTTCGTGATCGCGCGGGAGACCGCGGGTGACCGGCCGATCCCGTCGTGGCTGCAGGTCGTCGGCGAACGTCAGCGCATCCTCGTCCACCAGTTGCCGGAGCGCGCGCAGATCGACGTGCCGCTGACCGAGCAGCTGATCGTCGAGCTCTACTCGAAGTAACACCCCCGGCCGTCCCGATGACGGCAGGGTCACGCGGCATCAAATAGCGGGTGTCGTGAAGAAGGAGAAAACACCATGCTGATCTCTCAGCGCCCCACACTGTCCGAAGAGACGGTCGCCGAGAACCGCTCCCGGTTCGTCATCGAGCCGCTGGAGCCCGGTTTCGGGTACACGCTGGGCAACTCGCTCCGGCGCACGCTGCTGTCGTCGATCCCCGGCGCAGCGGTCACCAGCATCCGGATCGACGGTGTGCTGCACGAGTTCACCACCGTGCCCGGGGTGAAGGAAGACGTCACCGACATCATCCTGAACCTCAAGAGCCTGGTCGTGTCCTCCGAGGAGGACGAGCCGGTCACCATGTACCTGCGCAAGCAGGGTCCGGGTGAGGTCACCGCGGGCGACATCGTGCCGCCGGCCGGTGTCACCGTGCACAACCCCGAGATGCACATCGCGACGCTGAACGACAAGGGCAAGCTCGAGGTCGAGCTGGTCGTCGAGCGCGGCCGCGGCTACGTGCCGGCCGTGCAGAACAAGGCGTCCGGCGCCGAGATCGGCCGCATCCCGGTCGACTCGATCTACTCGCCGGTGCTCAAGGTGACCTACAAGGTGGAGGCCACCCGTGTCGAGCAGCGCACCGACTTCGACAAGCTGATCCTCGACGTCGAGACCAAGAACTCGATCAGCCCGCGTGACGCGCTCGCCTCGGCGGGTAAGACGCTGGTCGAATTGTTCGGGCTCGCACGTGAATTGAACGTGGAAGCCGAGGGCATCGAGATCGGGCCGTCGCCGGCCGAGGCCGACCACATCGCCAGCTTCGCGCTGCCGATCGACGACCTCGACCTCACGGTGCGGTCGTACAACTGCCTCAAGCGCGAGGGCGTGCACACCGTCGGCGAGCTCGTCGCCCGCACGGAGTCCGACCTGCTCGACATCCGCAACTTCGGCCAGAAGTCCATCGACGAGGTGAAGATCAAGCTGCACCAGCTCGGTCTCTCGCTGAAGGACAGCCCGGCCACGTTCGATCCGTCAGAGGTGGCCGGCTACGACGCCGCCACGGGCACCTGGAACAGCGACGCCGGCTACGACCTGGACACCGACCAGGACTTCGCCGAAACCGAACAGCTCTAAGAAGTATCCGTCCCGGCCCTACCTGATACGGGGGCCGGCCCCAATGAGGAGATAGTCGCAATGCCCAAACCCACCAAGGGTCCTCGCCTCGGCGGATCGTCGTCGCATCAGAAGGCGATCCTGGCCAACCTGGCCACGTCGCTGTTCGAGCACGGCCGGATCAAGACGACCGAGCCGAAGGCACGGGCGCTGCGTCCGTACGCGGAGAAGCTGATCACCCACGCCAAGAAGGGTGCGCTGCACAACCGGCGTGAGGTGATGAAGAAGATCCGGGACAAGGATGTCGTGCACACCCTGTTCGCCGAGATCGGGCCGTTCTTCGCTGACCGCGAGGGTGGCTACACCCGCATCATCAAGGTCGAGCCGCGCAAGGGCGACAACGCCCCGATGGCGGTCATCGAGCTGGTGCGCGAGAAGACGGTGACCGCTGAAGCGAACCGGGCCCGCCGGGCCGCCGGTAGCACGCAGACCGCTCCGGTCGCCGCTGCCGGGGCACCGCAGGCGTCGGTCGAGCCGGAGGCCGCCGAGGGCCCCGACACCGACGATTCGTCGGCTGTCGAGTCCGGTGACGCTCTGCCCGAGGCGGAGGACACCACGGCCACCGAGGCGTCGCGGTCGACCGAGACCGACGATCCGACCGCCGACGAGGCCTCGGACGCTGACAAGTCCTAGTGACGCCATGAACGAGCCCGCCATCGAATCCGATGGCGGGCTCGTTCGTCTCTCCCGTCGCTACGCTCGCCCGGTGATTCGTCTTCGGCTCGATGTCAGTTACGACGGCACCGACTTCGCCGGCTGGGCGACCCAGGCCGGTCAGCGCACGGTCGCCGGGCTGATCGACGGCGCGCTGTCGACGGTGTTCCGCACGCCGGTGGTGGTGCGGGCGGCTGGGCGTACCGACGCGGGCGTCCACGCCACCGGACAGGTCGCCCACGCCGACGTGCCGGGCGACGCGCTGGCACACGCCCATCCGCGCACCCCGCGGCCCGCCGACCCAGAGTTCGGCCCGCTGGTGCGCCGGCTGAGCCGATTCCTACCCCCCGATGTGCGGGTCCGCGACATCACCCGCGCCCCCGCGGGTTTCGACGCCCGCTTCTCGGCGTTGCGCCGCCACTACGTCTACCGGCTCGGCATCGCGCCCTACGGTGTGGAACCGCACCTGGCGCGCTACGTGACGGCCTGGCCGCGGCCCCTCGACGTCGAGGCGATGAATGCGGGCAGCCGCGAACTGGTCGGGCTGCGCGACTTCGCGGCCTTCTGCCGGCACCGTGAGGGGGCGACGACGATCCGCGACCTGCAGCGGCTGGACTGGACCCGCGACGGCGATCTGCTCACCGCGCACGTCACCGCCGACGCGTTCTGCTGGTCGATGGTGCGCTCGCTGGTCGGTGCGCTGATCGCGGTGGGTGAGCATCGCCGCGAACCCGGCTGGTGTGCGGGGCTGCTGACCGCGACCCGCCGATCCAGCGATTTCGCCGCGGCACCGCCGCAGGGGCTGACCCTCGTCGGCGTGGACTATCCGCCGGACGACGAGTTGGCCGCACGCACGCTGGTCACCCGGGACCTGCGCGTCATCGACTAGGTCAGATGCGGCCGGCGATGAAGTCGGCGGCCTGATTGACCATTCCGGCGTTGATGTAGGCCCTGGCCGCGTGGTCGGGCCAGTTGCCTTCCCAGGTGTTGGGGTCGGCCGGGCTGCAGATCGGGTCGGCGCCGTGGCACAGCTCGATGGTGCGTTCGCGGTAGAGCGGGCTGAAGTTCGTGATGGGCCCGACCCAGGCGATTCCGTTACCGAACAGCGCGACCGCCGCGATGTGCCGGTCCATTCCCGGCGGTAGCGGCTTGTCGAACCCGAACGCCGCGATGGGCGCGGCCAGCACGACGTCGGTCACCGCGGCGCCGAGGGAGTAGCCGCCCAGGACCAGCCGGGTGTCGGGGCACCGCCCCGCCATGTCCTGGATGCGCGAGCTCATGTCGTTGGCGCCCACATCGATCTCGGTGTCCGCCGGGTACTGCACGGTGTAGAGGTCGATGTCCTTGCCGGTCTTGCTGCGCAGGGCGCTGATCAGCGCGTTGCCGATGACGCCCGCGCCGGGCGCCTCGGTACGGCCGCGGGCGAAGATCAGCTCTGCCTGGGGGCAGGCCTGCGCGGAGGCGACGGGAGCGAGGGGCGGCAGCACCGTGGGTGCGACAAGCAGTCCCGCGGCGACGAGTACACCCGCGGTGAGGGCCAGACACCGGCGGAGCCAGGGGGACGACGCAGAGTGATCATGCACCCCGTCGATGTTAACCGACACGGTCGTCAGACGAGCCCGGCTGCGAATCCTGCAGCCTGGCCGATGAACGGTGAGGACTCGTAGTGGGTGTGCGCGAACGGGTTGCGGCCGTCGGAACAGATCGGGTCGCCGTCGCTGCACAGGTCGACGCTGCGGCCGGCGAACAGGCCCTGCGCGGAGACCGGGTTGCCGAATTTCGTGGCGGGGTTGCCGAACACCGCGACCGCCGCGACGTCGCTGACGTAGCTCGCGGGCAGCGGCGGCGCCGAGCCGATGTCGCCGATGCGGTTGCCCAGCGGCGGTACGCCGGCGAGCATGTCGATCACCGCGGCGCCCTGCGAGTAGCCGCCCAGCACGAACCGGGTGCCGGGGCACTGGGAGGAGACCGACGCGATGCGCGCGGTCGCGTCCGCGGCGCCCGCGGCGGTGTTGAGGAAGTCGTAGGTGGCCGGATAGTTGACGCCGTAGGTGCTCAGCGTGCGTCCGCCGAGCATGGGCCGCATGGCGTCGGCGAGGGCCTGGCCGACCCGGCCGATGCCTGCGGGTTCACTGGTTCCGCGCGCGAAGATCAGCTCGACGTCCGAGCAACCCTGTGCGGCGGCGGCGCCCGCGCCGACGAGGACACCGGCGGAGGCGACGGAGAGAGCGGTGGCGGCCAGGCGCGCACCGGCACGGAGCAGGTTCACCGGCACATACTCACATAGATGTGCTAGCTACATCCAACAGAATCCGTATCCGTCCGCTTCTGAGGAGGTGTTTCCGGCCACATCACCTCGGCGACGACTTCGCGCTCGCCCTGCCGGGCCAGCACCAGACCGGTCAGCACGACGACCGCGCCCACGGCCTGGATCGGGGTGATCGACTCGCCGAGCATCACCCAGGCGGCGAGCACCGCGAACAGCACTTCGGACAGCCCGACCAGCGAGGCGAAACGCGGCCGCAGCCGGGCGATGCCGATGATGCCGAGCGTGTAGGCGACGGCGGTCGGGATGAGGCCCAGCGCGATCACGGGCACCACCCACGACGTCGTCCAGCCGGCGATGACGGTGTCGTTCGCGGTGAAGGTCAGCGGCATGACGCCGAGCATGCCGAGCAGCGCGGTGACCGCGCCGCCGACGGCCAGGCCGCCCGCGGCGAGCGTGATCGGATGCACGCCGGAGTCGTCTCCGCCGGTGCCGGCCCGCTCCGACATCAGGAAGTAGCAGGCGGCACAGACGGCGGCGGCCATACCCCACCCGACGCCGACGAGGTTGATGTCCAGACCGGCGAATCCGCCGGTGCCGACGATCCCGAGGACGAGCATGATCCCCGTGACGGCGACCGCGACGCCGGCCAGCGTCAGATGCGACGGCCTGCGCCGGGTACTCAGCCACACCCAGGCGACGACGAGGATCGGCGCGGTGTACTCGAGCAGCAGCGCCACGGCGACCGACAGGTGCGAGACCGCGTTGTAGTAGAAGAGCTGGGCGCCGGCGATCGGGACCGCCCCGTACGCGAGGACGGTTCGCCAGTGCGTGGCGGCCTCGCGGATCCAGCCGGGGCGCATGACGGTCGCGAACACCGCCATCAGCAGGGCGCCACCGGCCAGACGCGCCGTGACGGCCGCGGTGGGGCTCCACCCGGCGACCATCAGCGACTTGCCCAGCGGCCCGGACATGCCGAACGCGAGCGCCGAACTGACGGCGAACAGGAGGCCGACCCGGAACTGGTTCGCCGAGCGGTGCGGTGTCGTGAGGGCGCCGGCCGCGGTCATGTCCACCTCCAAGAAGTGTGTAATGAGTAAAATGAGCTTTGGTCCTGACCGTAATGATCGAAGGAGTCATGAGTCAAATGAATTTCACTCATGACACTGAACTCACGTTGCGAGCGGCGTGTGTGCTGATCAACACCGACCGCGTCGACGGTGAACAACTCGGCGATCTGGCGTCGCTCGACGAGTACCTCGACAGCTTCGGCTGGACCGGGCGGCGCGACCGCGACGATGCCGAACTCGCCGAGGTGCACCGGCTGCGGACCCGGTTGGGCAAGATCTGGGCGGCCGCGGGCGACGAGGTGCGCACGGTCGGGCAGGTCAATGCACTGCTCTCCGACACCCGCGCTTCACCGTGGTTGACCCGTCACCCCGAGATGCCCGAATGGCATCTGCACCTGGCGTCCATTCACGACCCGCTGTGGCAGCGGATGGGCGCGGAGATGGCGATGGCACTCGCCGACCTGATTCGCGGCGGGGAGCTGCGGCGGCTGAAGATCTGCGCCGCACCGGACTGCGAAGCGGTGTTGGTCGACCTGTCGCGCAACCGGTCCCGGATGTTCTGCGACACCGGCAACTGCGGCAACCGCCAGCATGTGGCGGCCTACCGCGAGCGGCGCGCCAAGGACTCCTAGAAGTCGTCCGCGTCGAGTCGGCGGGCGTGGTCGAGGACGGCCGGGCGATCGCAGGACACGTACCGCGCCTGGTTGCCGCCGGCCCGGCGGGCGTCGTACATCGCCATCGTCGCGATCGTGATCAGCTCGTCGAGCAGGTCCGACGGCGGGCAGGCGGCCAGCCCGCGCATCGGTGTGCTCACCACGCCCATGCTGGCCGTGACCCGCGGCGGGGTCGCGGCGATCGCCTTGCGGACCCGCTCCACCAGTGGGAAGGAGTCGGGCGTGGGGAACGTGTCGGCGATCAGGTATTCGTCGTCGCCGGTGTGGGCGACGAACGCGTTGTGGCGCGTCGTCTCGCGCAGGGTCTGGCCGATCGCCACCCGGGCGCGCTCACACGCCAGCGCGCCGTCGGTCTCACCCAGCAAGCGCATGTTGTCGAGGTTGATGACCACCAGCACGAGCCGCTGGTCGTCGTCGCGGCTACGGGCGACGACGTGGCCGGCGGCGCGGTAGAACGCCTCGCGGTTGAGCAGGCCGGTCAGCGGGTCGATGTCGGCGTTGTCCACGTCGATGTCCACGGCGTACAGCAGGAGGTGGCATGCGAACGGCACGGCGACGGTGACGGTCATGACGATGGTCAGTGACGTCACCGCCCAGATCGGATCGGCGGTCTCGGCCAGCCGGAACGCCAGCACGATTCCCGTGAACTCGGCGAGCGTGAACACGAACACGATGTAGTGGGCGGTGTGGAAGAGCGCGATGTAGGCGCCCAGCACCGCGAACCCCGTCGCGAGCAGGAGACCGGCCTCGGGGTCGGACATGATGAGACAGCCCGCGGCGATGATCACGGCGGTCACCACCACGAACATCCCGGACTGCCGTCGCGACGGCCACCGGCGCCGCAGCCAGAACCCGGCGATCACCAGGCAACTGACCGTGACGACCATCCCGATCCCGCGCTCGACGGTGCCCTGCGGACCGGCGTCGCTCCACTGCATCGCCAGCGGCACCAGCCCGAGCGTGGCGATGAACATCGCGATCAACCGGCACGTCGCCGACTGCGCTTCCTTGGCGGCGAGGAACGAGGTGAGCCAATAGAAATGCTCGGGCTGGCGCCAGTACTGCCGCACCGCCTGGAACATCTGGATACCTCCCACCGCTTCGTTCACTGTATGCCCGGGCACGGACGTGGAGCTGCGAAATCAGCGTCAGGTGAACGGCTCCAGCGCCGTTAGGCTCCCCTTCGGGGGTGGACATGGGACGACCGACCACCCGGCTGCAGGTCAGCGGGTACCGATTCCTGATGCGCCGGATGGAGCACGCACTGGTCCGCGCGGACGTCCGGATGCTCGACGATCCGCTGCGCGGCCAGTCGATCGCGCTCGTCGCCGGTGCGGTGCTCGCGGCGATCGTGCTGGCCGGATGCGCGGTGTTGGCGGTGCTGCGGCCGCAGGCGGGCATCGCCGACGCGGCGATCGTGATGGACGGGGAGTCGGGAGCCCTCTACGTCCGCATCGACGACACCCTGCATCCGGTACCCAACCTCGCGTCGGCGCGGCTGATCGTCGGAGACGCCGCGGAACCGAGGACGGTCAGCACCCGGGCGCTGACCGACGCGCGGCGCGGACCGCAGGTCGGCATTCCCGGGGCGCCGGCGAGCATCGGACCGGCGATGGGTGATGCCGGCTGGACCGTCTGCGACACCGACACGTCGACGACGGTCGTGGTGGCGCCGTCCCCATCCGGCGCGGCGCTCGGCGACGGCGCCCTGCTGGTCACTGCGCGGTCGGAGGGCCCGGCGGTGACCTACCTGCTCCACGCCGGCCGGCGGGCCGCGGTCGACCTACGCGACACCGCCGTCGTTCGGGCTCTGCGGCTCGACGGGTTGACGCCGCGGCCGGTGTCCCGCACGCTGCTCGACGCCCTTCCGGAGGATCCGCCGATCACCGCCCCGACGGTGCCGGACTCCGGTGGTCGGGGTGCCCTGGCCGGACATCCCGTCGGCGCGGTCGTTCGCCTGCCGCGCGCCGACGCCACGGAGTACTACGTCGTGCTGGCCGACGGCGTGCAGCGCATCGGCGAGGTCACCGCCGACCTCATCCGCTTCACCGTCGCGCAGCGGGGCGGCGACATCCCGACCGTCACCCCGGATGCGGTGCTTGCGGCCGGCGTCGTCGACACCCTGCCCATCGCGTCGCATCCCGAGCGGGTCACGCCCGCCGATCCGGCGGTGTTGTGCGCGCACTGGGCGGTGGCCGGCGAGCAGGTGACGACGGCGTTGTTCGACGGCGCCGAACTGCTGCGTGACACCCCCGGGGTCGAGCTGGCGCAGGCCGACGGGGCGGGCCCCGCCGTCGACGCCGTATCGGTGCCCCCGGGACGCAGCGTGCTCGGCCGTCCGGTCAGCGTCACCGGCGGCGGCGGCGAGGCGCAACCGCGCTATCTGATCACCGATCTCGGCGTGGTGTTCGGAATTCCCGACGACGACACCGCCCGGCATCTCGGTCTGGCCCCTCCGCCGGTCCCCGCGCCGTGGCCGGTGCTCTCCCGGCTCCCGCGGGGGCCCGAATTGAGCCGTGCTGCAGCGTCAGTCGCGCGCGATGCGGTCGGCCCGGGCGTGCCGGCGCGATGAGGCACTCCACCCGACGAGGATGGCGACCCCGACGCACAGTCCCGCTCCGGCCGTCGCGATGCGCCGTGGTCGCGGATCTGCCCGGACGTCCGGTGGTACGGCGACCGGTCGCGCCGTATCGTCCGGCAGGGCGGCGGGGGCCCCACCGCTGACCGCGGCCGATACGTCGACCACACCGTGACCGACGACGGGATCCCAGCCGCCAGGCGGCCGGTGCGCGGTGTCCTCGATGCGTTGCATCACCTGACGGGCGGTCAGATGCGGCCATCGTGAGCGCACGAGCGCGGCCACCCCGGAGACCACCGGAGCGGCGTAGCTGGTGCCGGCGATCGGCGTGGCATCTCTGGCCGCGGGCAGGGCGTCGACCAGTCCGTCACCGTCCGGGTCGAGTGAGACCACCCGCTCGCCCGGTGCGGCGACGTCGACCCACGGCCCGGCGAGGGTGAACGCCGACGGGGCACCGTCGGCCGTCACCGACCCGACGGTCAGCACCAGATCGTCGTACCAGGCGGGGCTGGCGATGGATTCGACTGTGCGCCAATCAGGGCGCCCTGGGTTCGTCGGATTCTGGGTGGGGCACTGGCCCGGTCCGCCGACGTTGCCCGCCGCGGTCACGACCACCGCGTTGCGCACGTCGACGGCGTAGGACAGCGCAGCGCCCAGTGCCCGGTCGTCAAGGGCCTCGGCCGACGCCAGGCACGCCACCGACGACACATTGATGACCGTGGCGCCGAGATCGGCCGCGGCGCGCACCGCGAGTGCCAACGTGTGCACGTCACCGTAGCCGCCGGCGCCGGGTTCGTCGGCCGGGCCGAACTTGTTGCTCGACTGCCGGATGCCCAGCACCGCCGCGTCAGGCGCCACGCCGTCGAATTCACCGCTGGCTCCGATGATCCCGGCCACCAGAGTGCCGTGCCCGTCGCAGTCGTCGGTGCCGTCACCGGTGGACACGTAGTCACCACCGGGGATCAGCCGGGGGAGCAGCCGGTGCCGGGCCACGCCGGTATCGATCACGGCGACGGTCTGCCCGGCGCCCCGGGTGAGGGGCCAGACCTTCGGCAGGTCGAGCATGTCCAGCTGTGATGAGCCCGTCGCTGCGTCCGCGCCGGCTGTGCGGACGGCGCCGGAACACTCCGAGCGCTGCGCGGTGCGCTGCGGCGGTGCCGGTGGTGCGGGCGCCGGCAGGAACGATTCGTCGACGGGGGGAGGAGTCACCGCCGACACAGGTGGGGCGGTGACCAACGGCACGCCCGCCACGAGCAGCCCGGTGAGCGCCGTCGCCGCCATGCGGGTGGTCATATCAGGCTCGCGGTGCGCACCAGGCTGAACACGTCCAGCACCGCGCAGGCGACGGGGACGACCGCGGCCAGCACGGCATACTCGAACACCTCCAGCGACCGCGACGCGACCGGTGACGTTTCGCCGGAACCCTCGTGTGCGATCGCGGCGACGCCGGCGCACACGGCGACCGCCGCCGCCCACTGGCCGTACTGTGCGGCAACTATCGCGAAACCCGCTGTGAGGGCAGAGGTCCCGGACAGAGTGAGCGCCCACCGGCACCGCCCGGCGGCGTAGCAACGGGAGCGCAGCAGCAGCGCCGCCCCGACGACGGCGCAGAACGCGGCGCCAGGCACCCAGTGTCCCGAGCCGCGCAGACAGGCGATCGCCACGACGGCGGATCCCACACCCGCTGCCGCACAGGCGCCGAGGACGAGTCCGATGAGCACCCGGTGCCCGGCGCTCGCCCCTCGATCTGCGTCGGGGTGCGGTTCGTCGCTCAGCGACGGTGCGGGCGCGAGCCCGCCGATCGCCACCGACAGCCGGGGCGCCACGCTCAACCCGCCGAGCGCGAGCAGTGCCAGCAGCACGCCGGCCGAATGGCTCGGCAGCTCCCACACCACCGCGCCGGACATCGCGACAGTGGCCAGCAGACCGCCGCACGCCGAGGCCGTCGACGCGACGGACGAGCCGACGCCGAGCCGGAGGAGGACGAGTGAGGCGGCGCCGGCCGTCGCCGCGGCGAGCAGTGCGTGCGGTGCGCCGAACGGACCGGGAACGGCGAGGGCGCCACACAGCGCCGCCATGAGGACTGTGAGGCACGTGAGCGGGCCGCACACCCACAGACCGCGGCCCGACCGGGTAGCGGCGACCGCGGCGCCGGCCACCACGCACCACAGCGCACCCGCGGTGAGCACCGATGCCGGACCCGCACTCCGCCCGGCGAGGCAGGCCAGTGCGCCCGCCGACGCGGCGACCAATCCGGTGGTGACCCGCAGTGCGCGCGTATCGCCCCGTGCGGGGGCCGCCGCGATCACCGCCGTGACGAGGTCGGTGCGGCCGAAGACGGGTAGCCGCGGTCGCGCCGGGCTCAACAGCAGCAGATCACCGTCACCGATACCTTGATCCTGCAACGCAATCGACTCATCGAGCACGGCTCCGCTCACCGTGGTGAGCTGCCACGGCTCTCGTGGTCCGGTGGGCCCCGCCGTCACGAGGTCGACGATCTCGGGGAGCAGCGACACCACCGGAACCCGCGCCGGCAGAACCAGATCGACCGCGTCCATATCGTCGTCGGCGTACACCGACACGTGACACACGTTGAGTGACATGACTCCCCCCGGGATCGCTCGTGACTTCGTCACCGTAACCGCGCGAGCCGACACCCCGACGCACGGAATTTCCACGCTGTGGACAGGGAACCGATCCGTGGTCCCGGCCGTCCAAACAACGATGGACATCACCGAACGCCTGGCCCGTACGGGGGAATTCGTCCTGCAGACGCCGCCTGCGGTACCCCGGCAGGCCGGCGGTCACCCGCTGGCCCGGCTGATGCCTTTCGCGATGCTCATCGCCGCAGGCGGGATGATGCTGCTGTACTTCACCTCCGGGGCGGGCCAGGCGCGCAGCCCGATGTTCGGCTTCTTTCCCGTCATGATGGTGATGTCACTGGTCGGCACCCTGGTATTCGGCGCCCGCGGGACACAGCGCGGCGCCGAGGTCGACCGTAACCGGCGCGATTACCTTCGCTATCTCGACGGTGTCGACCGTGCCGTCGCCGGCACCGCTCGCGGGCAGTACGACGACGAGCACCACACCCACCCGGATCCGCACACCCTGTGGGTCATCGCCGGCGGCGGCCGAATGTGGGAGCGCAGTCCGCAGCACGCTGAGTTCGGTTGTGTACGAATCGGTCTCGGTCAAGCGCCGACGAGCGTCCAGCTGGTCGCGCCGCAGGCGGCGGGCAACGACGACGTGGATCCGGTGACCGCGGAGGCCGCGCGGGCGCTGGTGAGGGACCGGTCCACGGTCGACGGTCTGCCGCTCACTGTGAACCTCCTCGTCCCCGGCCTGATCTGCTTCAGCGGTGATCCCGCCGCGGTGCGGAACCTCGTCCGGGCGGCGCTGTGCCAACTCGCCACACTGCACGGCCCCGACGACGTCACCGTGCGTGCCGTCGGGGGCGCGTGGGACTGGCTGAAGTGGATACCGCACCAACGATCGTCCGGTGCGCACCTCGTGCTGATCGCGGACGGAGCACCCCTGCCGGCCCCCTCACCCGCCGTGACGGTGCTGTGCCTCGGCGCGGCGGAAGACGGTGACACCACCGTGCACGTCGAACGGGGTGAGGTGGTGATTCGCGACCGCGCCGGCGACGAGCGGGTGGGCAAGCCGGACGGGCTCACCCGCGAACAGACCGTCGTCTGCGCCAGGCGGTTGGCCGCCCGCGCAGGCGTCGACGAGGCGCCGGCCCGAACGGCGCCCCGGAACTGGCAGGATCTGCTCGGCATAGGGGATCCGGCGTCGGTCGACCCCGCGGCCGTGTGGCGACCGCGGGCCCCGGCGCAGTTCCTCCGCGTGCCGATCGGGCTGTCGGACAACGGGATCCCGGTGGAACTCGACCTCAAGGAAGCCGCCGAACACGGGATGGGGCCGCACGGATTGTGCGTCGGCGCCACCGGCTCGGGAAAATCCGAGCTGCTGCGCACGTTGACCCTCGGCCTGATCGCCTCGCACCCGCCGGACACCCTGAACCTCATCCTCGTCGACTTCAAGGGCGGCGCCACCTTTCTCGGCCTGGACCGGACCGCACACGTCTCGGCGGTGATCACCAACCTCGAGGAGGAAGCGCATCTGGTCTCGCGCATGCGGGACGCCCTGGCCGGCGAGATGCACCGCCGCCAGCAACTGCTGCGCAGCGCCGGAAACATCGCGAACATCGCCGGCTACCGGAAGGCGAGGTCGTCGCGACCCGATTTGCCTGCGCTGCCGGTGCTGCTCATCGTCGTCGACGAATTCTCCGAACTTCTCACCCAGCATCCCGATTTCGCCGAACTGTTCCTCGCGATCGGGCGGGTTGGCCGCTCGCTGGGCATGCACCTGCTGCTCGCGAGCCAACGCCTCGACGAGGGCCGGCTGCGCGGACTCGACACCCACCTGTCGTACCGGATCTGCCTCAAGACCTTCTCGGCCGGCGAATCGCGGGCGGTCCTCGGTGTGGCTGACGCCCACGATCTGCCCAACACCCCCGGCGTCGGCTATCTGAAAACGGCCTCCGGCGAGCTGACCCGATTCCGCACGGCATTCGTCTCCGGTCCGGTCACCGCGGCGCGCGGCGCACCCGATAACGCGCCCAGGCCGCGGCTCTTCACCACCGCCGCAGGTGAACCGCACGAAAAGACCTCGTCTGCAACCGGTTCGATGTCATCGCTGCTCGACGCCGTGGTGGACCGGCTGGCCGGCCACGGCACTCCGGCCCACCGGGTGTGGCTGCCGCCCCTGTCTGATCCACCCACTCTCGACGCCGTGCTGTCCCGCGCGCCTACCGACCAGGCCGCGCCGCTCAGCGTGCCGATCGGCCTGGTGGACTGCCCGTTCGAACAGCGGCGCGAGCTCTACGCCGTCGGCCTCGGTGGCGCGGCGGGCAACGTCGCGGTGGTCGGAGGTCCGCGCGCGGGCAAGTCGACTGCACTGCGCACACTGATGCTGGCGCTCGCGGCCACGAACGATCCCCGGGACGTGCAGTTCTACTGCCTCGACCTCGGCGGCGGTGCACTGGCCGCGATGGCGGACCTGCCGCACACCGGCGTGGTGGCCGGACGGCAGGACGCCGATCTGCTCCGCCGGATCGTCGCCGAATGCGAATCCCTCGTCCGCGCACGGGAACAGCGGTTCCGCCGCGACGGCATCGAGTCGATCGCCGACTACCGTCGCCGCCGCGCCGCGGGAGATCCCGTCGCCGGGGGAGACCCCTACGGCGAGGTGTTCCTCGTCGTCGACGGCTGGGCGGTCCTGCGGCGGGACTTCGAGCAACTCGAGCCCTCGATCACCGCGCTCGCCGTTCAGGGGCTGTCCTATGGCGTGCACGTCGTCCTCACCGCATCGCGCTGGGCCGATCTGCGCCCGGCGCTCAAGGACCAACTCGGCACCCGCATCGAGCTGCGCCTGGGAGATCCGGCGGAATCGGAGATGGACCGCAAGCGGGCCCGGCAGCTCACCGACGGTCCACCGGGCCGGGGCCTCACCCGCGACGGGCGCGAGACGGTGATCGCGTTGCCGCGCCTCGACGGACACCGGAGTGCCGATGGGCTCGGCGCGGCGCTCACCGCCGCCGCGGGCACCTTGCGGATCCGCTACGGGCATCGCAGTGCGCCGCCGATCGCTGCGCTACCCGCACTCGTCCGTCGCCACGACATCGCCGGCGCCCAGTCCGCAACCCGGGTGCTCATCGGACTCGGTGAAGCGGAAAGAACCGCGGTCGCAGTCGATTTCGCGGCACAGCAACATCTCATCGTGCTCGGCGACGTCGAGTGCGGGAAGACCGCCGTGCTACGCACACTGTGCGCCGGGTTGATCGCGAGCAATCCGCCGGATGCGGTGCAGCTGCTCCTCGTCGACTTTCGCCGCACCCTGCTCGGCGTCGTCGAATCCGACCATCTGGCCGGCTATGTGATGGCCGAGTCCGGGCTCGCCACAGCGGTGCCCGCCCTGATCGAGCGCCTCGCGGCCCGCATGCCCGGCGCAGGCGTCACGCAGCAGCAGCTGCGCACTCGCTCGTGGTGGTCGGGGCCCGAACTGTACGTCGTGATCGACGATTACGACCTGGTCGCCGGTGGGGCCGGATTGACGCCGCTGCTCGGTTATCTGCCGCATGCCCGCGACGTCGGTATGCACGTGATCGTGGCCCGCCGCTCCGGCGGCGCCGCCCGCGCGATGTTCGACCCGCTGTTGGGACGGCTGCGCGATCTCGGTGCGATGGGCCTGATGATGAGCGCCGGACCCGACGAGGGCGTACTCCTCGGCTCGGTCCGCCCGACCCCGCTGCCGCCAGGCCGCGCGACGCTGGTCACCCGCGGTGCGCCCGATCAGCTCATTCAGGTGGCGTGGACGGAGCCGCCGTGACGCTCCTCGAAGTGGGGCCGGTCACGATCCGGGGGCCCCGGCCGATCGACGACGACAAAGCCAGTGCGGCAATCGAATCCATCGACGATGACCTGATGCTCGTCAACGATCGCCCGGCCGCGGTCCGCACCGTGATGACGGAGTTGCTGCGGTCGGCCGCCGGCCCCGGTGACGGCGGACTCACCGTGGTCCACCCGAGTTGGTGGAGCAGGCGCAGGGTGGAGGTGGTGCTCGAGGCGTCGACCGGAATCGACGCCGAGGTGATCACGCGTGCTGAGTTGTTCGGTGACGGTCTCACCCCTGTCGTGGAGATCGCCGCCGAACACGTGGCCGTCGTCTCGACCGGTGTCTGCACGATCACCCGCACCACCGACGACGCGGTGTGCACGGCGGTCGTCCGCGAAATCGGTCATGCGCCAAGCGCGGTCGTCGACGCACCTCCGGGTGTCGGTGGCGATGCGTTGGCTGCGGCGATCATCGCCGCCCTCGGCGAGCGGGGCGTCACCGCCACGCGGGCGGGGCCGCCGGTGGCGCGGGTCACCGATCGGCCGGCACCCGAACGTCGGCGGCGCCGGACCGGCCCACTTCTCGCCGGAGCGCTGGTGACCACCGTGTGCGTGGGCGCCGCGGCCATCACCTACGACGGCACTCCTGCGCCTGCCGAACCGACGGCACTTCTGGTCGAGGGCCGCGTCGGGGTGATCGTCCCCGCGTTGTGGACCGTTCAACGCGTGACCGAGGGCAGCGGTTCGGCCCGCGTCCAGATCACGTCACCCACCGATCACGCCGTCGCGCTGCACCTCACCCAGTCGGTGCTGCCGCGCCCCCAGCCGCTGGAAGAGGTGGCCGACACGCTGCGCGACGCACTCCAGGCTGAAGACGCCGACGTGTTCACCGACTTCCGTGCCGTCGACGAACGAGGCGGCCGGGCGGTCGCCACCTATCAGGAGCGGCGCGCGAAGCATCAGACCGAGTGGGCGGTGCTCGTCGACAACGCCCTGCGGATCGCGATCGGCTGCCAGCACCCGATCGGCGGAGCCGACCCCATCCGGCCGGTGTGCGAGACCGCGGTGCGGTCGACGCACGCGGTGTTCTGAAAAAAACCCGCGACGCAACGGAACCGAACACGACTTCTCGGCGTCGAACCTGATATCGCACACAGCAGAAGGGAATTCACTCGATGACGACACCCACCGGTGGGGCGCTCAACACCGACTTCGAGCTCATGGGCTCTGTCGCCGGCGTGATCGACGCCCGCAACGAAGAGATCCGGGCCATGCTGCAGTCGTTCATCGGCCGCATGACCAGCGTGCCGCCGTCGGTGTGGGGCGGCGTGGCAGCCGTGCGATTCCGCGAGGTGGTCGACCGCTGGAACGGCGAGTCGGTGAAGCTGCACACCGCCCTGCAGCGGATCGCCGAGACCATGCGGAGCAATCAGCAGGCGCTGCTCGCCGCAGCAGACGGGCATTCGCACCAAATCGGTGTCATCGGCCAGACCCTCTAGCGGAGACAATGGGAGACACCATGGACCACGTTCTGTCCTACGACTTCGACCAGATCGAGTACACCGTGCGCCAGGAGATCCACACCACGCACGGACGGCTCAACGCCGCGCTCGACGAACTGCGCGCACAGATCGCCCCGCTGCAGCAGGTGTGGACCCGGCACGCCGCCGAGGCGTACCGCGCCGAGCAGATGCGATGGGATCAGGCGGCCGCGGCGCTGAACGAGATTCTGTTCGGCTTGGGCAGCGCGGTGCGCGACGGCGCCGACGACGTCGCGGCGACCGATCGCAGCGCGGCCAACGCCTGGGGGTGGTGAGCCACCCACCACAGACCCTGTGCGGTCCCGACGGGAGGGGAGCCCGGAGGGACCGCACAGTTCTGCGTTTTGACCTGCGACGACGCGCGCAGGTAAGCTCGCTCGTTGGTGTGCGGTGCCGTCACGGTAACGCGGTCCCCGGGTCAACGTCGGTCGCCGGGACAAACCTCCGCCACGCTAGACCGTCACCCGGGTCACCGGGGTCCGATGCGGGGTAAAACCCGAGATGAGAAGGGTAAGCACTGTGCCTACATACACGCCGAAGGCGGGTGACACCACGCGCTCGTGGTACGTCATCGACGCCACCGACGTGGTGCTCGGCCGGCTCGCCGTCGAAGCAGCCAAGCTGCTGCGCGGCAAGCACAAGCCGACGTTCACGCCGAATGTCGACGGTGGCGATTTCGTCATCGTCATCAACGCCGAGAAGATCGCTCTCAGCGGCGACAAGATCAACAAGAAGTACGCCTACCGCCACTCGGGTTACCCCGGCGGCCTGCGCCGGCGCAGCATCGGTGAGGTGCTGCTCAAGCATCCGACCCGCGTCGTGGAGAGTGCGATCGTCGGCATGCTGCCGCACAACAAGCTGAGCCGACAGGTGCAGAAGAAGCTCAAGGTGTACGCGGGCCCGAACCACCCGCACGCTGCGCAGCAGCCGATTCCGTTCGAGATCAAGCAGGTGGCCCAATGACAGAGGTGACTGGAACCGAAGCCGTCGAATCGACGACCGAGGAAGTGACCGCGGACGTCGAACCCCGCGAGCCCGTCTACATCGACCGCCCGATCCAGACCGTCGGCCGCCGCAAGGAGGCCGTGGTGCGGGTGCGCCTGGTGCCCGGCACCGGCAAGTTCAACCTGGACGGCCGCACCCTGGAGGACTACTTCCCCAACAAGGTGCACCAGCAGCTCATCAAGGCCCCGCTGGTGACCGTCGACCGGGTGGACAGCTTCGACGTCTACGCCCACCTCGACGGCGGTGGCCCGTCCGGGCAGGCAGGCGCCCTGCGCCTGGCGCTGGCCCGTGCGCTCATCCTGGTGCAGCCGGAGGATCGTCCGGCGCTCAAGAAGGCCGGGTTCCTGACTCGTGACCCGCGCGCCATCGAGCGTAAGAAGTACGGCCTCAAGAAGGCCCGTAAGGCGCCTCAGTACAGCAAGCGCTGATCGACATGCCGGATCGCCGGGCACATCCTCGATGTGCCCGGCGATTCGCATTTTGTGAGCCGTCACACACTGCGGATCGAGTAAAGCGCGCCGCGCCGACGGCTCCTGCATGCGCAGGACGTTCGCTGCGGCCCTGCGGCGAGGAGTTAATTAGGACTGCTCGCTCATCGGTGCGGATGCGCCCCGGCGGCTTGAATCCGGCGGCGAGATTGGGAAACCCTCGAATCGGAGCACGGGCGCTGCCATGCGGCGTCGGCGGACCTTCCGCCTCCGGGGACGAGTCAGTCACTCGTACCGAACCGGGCCGTGGCTTCGTGACTGAAAAGGAGCACCCATGAACACCATCCTGAAGAACACCGTCGCCGGCACCGTCCTCGGTGGGGGCCTGCTGTTCACCGCCGGGCTCGGCCTGGCCAACGCCCAGCCCGCCGAGACCCCCGACGGTCTCGTCACCGTCGCGGTCGGCAACACCGCCATCCTCGAAGCCGTGGACGCCGAGACGGCTGCCACCGCCGCCGGCGCGATCTGCGGCACCCCGGCCTCCGATGTGACCGCTCTGGTTGAGCAGGTCGACACCGAGGGCACCGAGCAGACCGTGTGCGAGGGCCTGCCGGGTGGCGCGCTGGCCATCAAGAACGGTGTGCCTGCCGCGGCCGAGGCGCCTGCCGCCGAGGCTCCCGTGGTGACCCCGGGCGGCACCGACGATGTGCAGCTGCCGGCCGAGGGTGAGTCGAGCCAGACCGCTCCGGCCGACACCGCCCCGATCGGATAGTCGATCCACCTGGCACACCGCCCGCATCCACCCGGATGCGGGCGGTGCGTCGTTCGGGGCGGAGTTGGCTCCACGACCGCCTTGTGTGAGAAGTTTGTCCCCATGGCTCGACTGTTCGGCACCGACGGCGTGCGCGGGGTCGCCAACCGCGATCTGACCGCTGAGCTCGCGTTGGCGCTCGGATCAGCGGCCGCGCGACGGCTGAGCACCGGTGGCGACGCCCGGCGCAGGGTGGCCGTCGTGGGCCGCGATCCCCGCGCCAGCGGCGAGATGCTCGAGGCCGCGGTGATCGCCGGCCTGACCAGCGAGGGCGTCGACGCGTTGCGCGTCGGTGTCCTGCCCACCCCCGCGGTGGCCTACCTCACCAACGCCTACGACGCCGACTTCGGCGTGATGATCTCCGCGTCGCACAATCCGATGCCCGACAACGGCATCAAGATCTTCGGTCCCGGCGGGCACAAGCTCGACGACGCGACCGAGGACCGCATCGCCGAACTCGTACAGCAGGGACCCGGTGACCGTCCGGTCGGTGCGGGCATCGGCCGCGTCGTCGACGCCGCCGACGCCCTGGACCGCTACTTGCGGCACGTCGGCAAGGCCGTCACGACCCGCCTCGACGCGCTGACGGTCGTGGTCGACTGCGCCCACGGCGCCGCGTCGGTGGCCGCACCGCTGGCCTACCGCGCGGCGGGCGCCAACGTCCTGACCATCAACGCCGATCCCGACGGCCTCAACATCAACGAGGGCTGCGGCTCGACGCACATGGAGACCCTCCAGGCCGCCGTGGTCTCCTACGGTGCGGATCTGGGACTGGCGCACGACGGTGACGCCGACCGCTGCCTCGCCGTCGACGCCAACGGCCGGGTCATCGACGGCGACGCGATCATGGTGGTGCTGGCGCTGGCCATGAAGGAGGCCGGCGAGTTGACCTCGGACACCCTGGTCGCGACCGTGATGAGCAATCTCGGTCTGCATCTGGCGATGCGCGATGCGGGCATCGAGGTCCGCACCACCAGCGTGGGGGACCGGTACGTGCTCGAAGAGTTGCGGGCGGGGTCGTACGCGCTGGGCGGAGAACAGTCCGGTCACATCGTGCTGCCGTCGCTCGGCACCACCGGCGATGGCATCCTGACCGGCCTGCGCCTGATGTCGCGGATGGCGCAGACCCGCAGGTCGCTGGCCGCCCTCGCCGAACCCATGCAGACGTTGCCGCAGGTGCTGATCAACGTCGCGGTCGCGGACAAGGCGACCGTCGCGCAGGCGCCGTCGGTGCAGACCGCGGTGGCCGAGGCCGAGGCGGCGCTCGGTGACACCGGGCGAATCCTGTTGCGCCCCTCCGGCACAGAACAGGTCGTGCGGGTCATGGTCGAGGCGGCCGACGAGGACACCGCCCGTCAGCTGGCGGTGCGGGTGGCCGAATCAGTGAGCGAACAGCGCTGAAACGTGGAACCGCTGCGCGATGCGCAGCGTCCTAATCTGGCATGGGAGCAGTTCAGGCCGCCCGCGTCGACGGTGCGGCACTCGTGGGCATCGCGGGTCGGTACGACGCGGCCGCGAGCATCGTCGATTCGGCTGTGCGGTCGCACCTTTCGGCGTTGTCGTTCGACGGGTCCGCCGCCGGGCGCGGCTATGTCGCTCACGGTGACGCGTTGCGCGCGGCGGTGGACGACGTGGTGGTCGCGCTGCACACGTGGGCGCGCTCGGCGGCCGGCATCGCGGCGATGTTGCGGGCCTCGGCCACCCGCTATGCGCAGGCCGACGCCGACGCGGCGTCGCGGGTCTGAGCCGTGGCCGGCACCTTTGACGTCGCGGGTCGGTTGGCCGAAGGGCAGCCCGCCGTGGACGATTTCGCGCGATACGCCGAGGCGTGTCAGGCGCTCGGGACCTGTGGCCATGGTCTGACCGGCCGGCTGGAGCAGGCCTACACGACGGAGGCGGGGCTCGACCTGCATGCGCTCGATGCCGACCACGCCGCGTTGCGCGCGGCGGTGGTGGCGGTGCGGGAGGCTCAGCAGGTGCAGGATGCGCAGCTGAATGCGCTGAGCGCCGCGTGGAGCGGGGCGGGTGCCGATGCGGCCGCCGATGTCCTGCACCGGCACAGTGCGGCGTCGACGCAGGCGGTCACCGCGCTGTCGGCCGCGGCCGAGCAAGTGGGTGCGCTGCGCGACGAGCTGTGGCGGATCGTCGATGCGAAGGTGGCCGCCGCGGAGGAGGTGGACGCCAGAACCGATGGCGTGCGGGGGGAGTGGCGGGCGGCGGCGGAGACCGTCAACACGGGAGTGGGGGACCGGTCGACGGCCAGTGAACTGGTCGATGCGCAGGTGGCGCCGTTCGTCGAACAAGACGTCCGTGCGGAATGGGTCGCCGCGATGGAAGCGGCCACCGAGGCGATATGCCGGTGCTTCGACAATGCGACCACCGCGGTGAGAAGTGAAGCGCCCATGGGCTTTCCGGATCCGGGCGCGGTGGCCCCGGTCGCTGCGCCGCCGCTGCCGGCTGTGACGGAACCTGCCGCAGCGACTGCGCCCCCTGCGATGCCGCCCACCGCGGCGATGCCCTCGGCCGGAGCGATGCCGGACATGGGTTCGGGGCTCGGTGGCTTGTCCGGCCTGTCGGGTCTGGGGCAACAACTCGGCGAGATGATCAGCGGTCTGGTGCCCACTGTCGGCGATGCGCTCGGCGAGCTGCCCGAGCCCGAGGAACCCGAGGAACCCGAGTTGGACGACGATACCGACGAGGAAGCCGACGACACGGACGAGGCCGAGGACGAGGACGCCGAGGTTGAGGACGAGGAGGCGGCGGAGCCAGAAGGCGAGGGTGACGAGGTTGGCGAGGAAGGCGAGGTCCTCGAGGAGGGCGTCACCGAGCCGGTCGTCACAGCAACCGAGCCGCCCATCGATGAACCCGCCCCGGAACCCCCGGCGCCGACTCCCGCACCGGCGGCGCCGCTGGCGGCACCCGTTGCGCCCCCGCCGGACCCGGCATCGGCGACACCGTGCGAAATCGCAGCCGACGAGGTACCGCAGGTGGGCGAGTAGCGACTCGCGAGACTGAACTCACGCAGGTCGCCACTCGCACTTTCACTGCGTGGTTTCAGTCTCACGGCAGCAGCGCGTGCAGTTCCTCGACGAAGCGCACCGACTCACGACGGTCGGCGGTGACCGGCTGCAGCAGCAGCGTGGTGGCGCCGGCCTCGGCATAGGCGGCCAGCCGCTCCTTGACGAAGCCCTTCGGCCCGATCAGCGACACCGACCGCACGAGCTCGTCGGGCACGGCATCGATGGCCTCGGCCTTCTTGCCCGCCAGGTACAGATCCTGGATGTGGTCGGCCACCTCGCCGAACCCGTAGCGGGTCGCGAGGTTGTGGTAGAAGTTCTTGCCGCGCGCGCCCATACCGCCGATGTACAGCGCCAGTTGGGGTTTCACCCACGCCAACCGGTCGTCGACGTCGTCGCCGACGGCCAGCGCCGCGCTCACCATCACGTCCAGCGGGCCGAGTTCCGGATCGCGCTTGGCCAGCCCCGCCCGCAGCGCGTCACCCCATGCCGCGTCGGCGCGCTCGGGATAGAAGAACACCGGCTGCCAGCCCTCGGCGATCTCCGCGGTGAGCTCGACGTTTTTCGGCCCCAGCGCCGCGATCGTGATCGGAATACGTTCGCGCACCGGATGATTGATGAGATGCAGCGGCTTGCCTAGCCCGGTGCCCCGGGCATTGGGCCCTTCGCTGGGCAGCGGGATCTGGTAGTGCCTGCCGTCGAATTGGACGTTCTCGCGGCGCCACACCTGCCGGCAGATCTCGACCACCTCGCGGGTGCGGCCCAGCGGCGCGTCGAACGGGACGCCGTGGAACCCCTCCATCACCTGCGGGCCGGACGTCCCGATACCGAGCCGGAAGCGGCCGTCGGAGACGTAATCCAGCCCCGCCGCCGTCATCGCCAGCAGTGACGGGGTGCGCACATAGATCGGCACCACGCCGGAGCCGAGTTCGATGCGGGTGGTCTTGGCCGCCAGATAACCCAACTGGCTGATCGCGTCGAACGAGTAGGCCTCGGCCACCAGGGCGATGTCGACACCGACCTTCTCGAGTTCGACGACGTCCTCGACGGCCTCACGGAAGCCGCCCGCATAACTCATGAAGATGCCAGTGCGCATGAAAGGGTTATACAGCCAACCGGTTGGTTGGGCCAACTAAGAGGTGGCTACGGCTTCAGCAGCGCGACGACCTTGTTCTCCAGATCGACGGGATCGTCGGAGTGCGGATCCATCACGTCGGTCTTCGGAAGCACCGCCTCGGAGCTGCTGAAATCGCGGTACTTCCGATCGCCGGTCAGCTCGTTGAGCAGGTATCCGGTCAGCAGCGCACGCACGATCCTCTGGGTGCCTCTGTCCTCGCCCGGGAGCTTCACGGCCCGCGCCAACCGGCGACCCTCGACGAGGCCGCCGGCGGTCACCTTGTGCACCGCGCGCATCGTCGCCGGCTTCCACGCGCGCGCCAACTCGACCGCATTCGACCGCAGCGACATCGGATCGCCCGGATCGGCCAGGATCAACCCGGGGACCTGCAGCGAAGCCGCCGGCTGTTCGGCCGGCGGCCGGGAGACGGTCGGGAACAGCGCGGCCGCCGCCTGCAACCGATCCGGCATACCGGCGGCGGTGAACACTGCGGCCGACCCGCCGAAACCGTGCCCGACCACGGCGAGCTTGGCCGGGTGCACGCTGATCTGACCCGGCCCGAGCCGCACCCCGGTGATGATGTCGAGCGTGGTGCCCAGGTCGAAGGCGAGGTTGAGCACCGACGGCGCGATGCCGGTCTCGGTGTCGGGCGCCGCCGCCACGATTCCCCAGGACGCCAGATGTTCGAGCGTGCCGCTGTAGCGCAGCCCACTGGCCAGCCAATCGTGCCCGAACGCCACACCGGGCAGGTTCATCCCCGATTCCGGGGTGTACACCACGCCGGGTAAACCGGCGAAGGCCAGGTCACCGCGCAGAACGCGATAAGGGCCGCGGCGGGTCAAAGCCTTGAACAGCTTCTTTGTGCTGGCCACGTGACGACCGTAGCTCACCCGTCCCTCCGGGGCTCTTGCACTACCCTGGTTCTCTATGTGTGGAATCGTCGGCTATGTCGGGCCCCGGCCCGCCTGCGCCATCGTGGTCGACGCTCTGCACCGGATGGAATACCGCGGTTACGACTCGGCGGGCATCGCGCTACTGGACGGACACGGCGGTATGACCGTGCACCGGCGCGCGGGCCGGCTGGCCAACCTCGGCGAGGTCCTCGAGTGCTCCGCGCCCGAGACACTGTCCGGATGCAGCGGCCTCGGCCACACCAGATGGGCGACGCACGGAAGGCCCACGGACCGCAATGCGCACCCGCATCGCGACTCCGACGGCAAGATCGTCGTCGTCCACAACGGCATCATCGAGAACTACGCCCCGCTGCGCGGTGAGCTCGAGGCGGAGGGCGTCGAGTTCGCCAGCGACACCGACACCGAGGTCGCCGTGCACCTGGTCGGCCGCCAGTACCGCTACGGCGACACCGCGGGCGACTTCGCCGCCTCGGTGCTGGCCGTGCTGCGGCGCCTGGAGGGTCACTTCACCCTGGTGTTCGCCAACGCCGACGAACCGGGCACCATCGTCGCCGCGCGCCGGTCGACGCCGCTGGTGTTGGGCATCGGTGACGGGGAGATGTTCGTCAGCTCAGACGTCGCGGCGTTCATCGAGCACACCCGCCACGCCGTGGAACTGGGGCAGGACCAGGCCGTCGTGGTCACCGCCGACGGGTACACCGTCAGCGATTTCGACGGCAACACCGACGTGGACTTCCGGGAATTCCATATCGACTGGGACCTGTCGGCCGCCGAGAAGGGCGGCTACGAGTACTTCATGCTCAAGGAGATCGCCGAGCAGCCCGCCGCGGTGTCCGACACCCTGCTCGGGCACTTCGTGGACGGTCGCATCGTGCTCGACGAGCAGCGCCTGAGCGATCAGGAACTCCGCGACATCGACAAGGTGTTCGTGGTGGCCTGCGGGACGGCGTACCACTCCGGGCTGCTGGCCAAGTACGCGATCGAGCACTGGACGCGGCTGCCCGTCGAGGCCGAACTGGCCAGCGAGTTCCGCTACCGCGACCCCGTCCTGGACCGCAGCACCCTGGTGGTGGCGATCTCCCAGTCGGGCGAGACGGCCGACACCCTCGAAGCCGTACGGCACGCCAAGAAGCAGAAGGCCAAGGTGCTGGCGATCTGCAACACCAACGGCAGCCAGATCCCGCGCGAGGCCGACGCCGTGCTCTACACCCGGGCCGGACCGGAGATCGGCGTCGCGGCGACCAAGACGTTCCTCGCCCAGATCGCCGCGAACTATCTCGTCGGGCTGGCGCTGGCCCAGGCCCGTGGCACCAAGTACCCCGACGAGGTGGCGCGGGAGTACCACGAGCTCGAGGCGATGCCCAACCTCGTCGCGCAGGTGCTCAAACAGCTCAACCCGATGGTCGAGCTGGCACGGCGCTTCGCCGACAAGCCGACGATCCTGTTCCTCGGCCGCCACGTCGGCTATCCGGTGGCCCTCGAGGGTGCGCTCAAGCTCAAGGAGCTGGCGTACATGCACGCCGAGGGTTTCGCCGCCGGCGAGCTCAAACACGGTCCGATCGCGCTGATCGACGAGGACCTGCCGGTGATCGTCGTCATGCCGTCGCCCAAGGGTGCGTCGATGCTCCACGCCAAGCTGTTGTCGAACATTCGGGAGATCCAGGCCCGCGGCGCGACCACGATCGTGATCGCCGAGGAGGGTGACGACACCGTCCGGCCGTTCGCCGACCACATCTTCGAGATCCCGGCCACCACGACGCTGTTCCAGCCGTTGCTCTCGACGATCCCGCTGCAGGTGTTCGCCGCGGAGGTCGCGCGGGCGCGCGGCTACGACGTGGACAAGCCGCGCAACCTGGCCAAGTCGGTCACCGTCGAGTAGTGGCCAAGGGGGTCGGCCACTACCGCAGCGCCGAGGCATACGAGCACTTCCTCGCGGTGTACCGGGACGGGATGGCGACACTGCCGCCGTTCGATGCGCAGTTCGACGTGCCGACGGCGTTCGGCACGGTGCGGGCCTACCGCTTCCCGGGGCACGGACCGGGTACGCCGGTGTTACTGCTGCCCGGACGGAACGCGTCAACTCCGATGTACGCGACCAACCTGCCGTCGCTGCTGGCGCGTCGCACCGTCTACAGCATCGACCGGCTCGGTGAGGCCGGGCTCAGCGTGCAGACGGCATCGATGCGTGGCGCCGACGACGACGCGCAGTGGCTGGATGAGGCTCTCGCCGGACTCGGGCTGGATCAGGTTCACCTGATGGGCGTCTCGATGGGCGGTTGGACGACCGTCAACTACGCCGCCCGCCGGCCCGGTCGCGCGGCTTCGCTTGTGCTGCTCGATCCGGTAATGACCTTCGACCGCATTCCGGTGCCCACGCTGTTCGCGTCAGTCGCGATGTTCGCCCCCGGGGTTCCGGAATCGATCCGCCGTCGCGTGGTGAGTTGGATCTCCGGTGGCGCCGACGTCGACGACGTGGTGATGGAGGCCCGGCTGATCGACGCAGCCAGTCGTGACTTCGTGCTGAAGCTGCCCGCGCCGAAGCCGATCACCGACGATCAGCTGCGGTCCCTGGAGGTTCCGGTGCTGGCGCTGCTCGGCGGGCGCAGCGTGATGCTGCGGGCCGACCGCGCGGCCGAGAGAGCGCGTAACACGCTGCCGCACGGTCAGATCGAGGTGTGGTCGCAGGCGTCCCACGCGATCAACGGCGAGTACCCGGACGAGATCGCCGAACGTGCGCACCGCTTCTGGGACAGCGTCGACGCCTAGCGTGTCAGCGCCGCGACCAGCTGCTCGACGGTGAGTGTCCACCCGCTGTGGAAGTTGTCGAATTCGGTTGGGGGAAGCAGGGTGTGCTCGATCGACATCAGCGTCTGATCGTCGTCGACGGGGGTGAAGGTGACCTCGACGACGCTGACCGTCGTGGGATCCGGCCAATCGGAGTTGCTCCACGTGAAGCGCAGCAGGCGCGGCCGGTCGATCTCGAGGAACTGCCCGGTGATCAGCACCCGGACGCCGACATTGTCGACGTCGAAGCGGACCCGGCCCCCGACCCGGGCCTCGAGCTCGACGCCGACGACGCGGGTGGGATGCGGACACATCCACTCGGTCAGCGCCTCCGGGTCGAGCCATTCGTCGAAGACCTCCTCGGGCGGCGCCGGCATCACGCGCTGCACCCGGACGGTCGCCGACTCGGTCACCGCTCGCCCCGCTTCCGGCGCAGGCGGGCCGCCAGTGCGTCGGCACGCGTCGACCAGAACTCCGTCTGCTCGTCCATCCATCGCGCGGCCATGGTGAGACCGTCGGGGCGCAGGGAAAGCCAGTGCTCACGGCCGCGCACCTCACGGGTGACCAGGCCGGCCGATTCCAGCACGCCGATGTGGCGGGAGACGCCGGCGAAGGTCATGGGCAGCGGGGCGGCCAGGTCGGTGATGCGCGCATCGCCGTCGCGCAGTGTCTCCAGCAGCCGGCGACGCGTCGGATCGGCGAGCGCGGCGTACGCCCGATCCAGCACCTGATCTTCAACCATGTTGTTGACTATAACCGGCCATCTGTGGTCTGCTGGCCGAAGAGACATTCAACTGAGTTGTTTAACGTTTTGGAGGGTCCGGGATGCAGACACCACCGATCGTGTCGGCGCGTGAGTGGGAGGAGGCGCACCGGCAGATGCTCGTCAAGGAGAAGGAGATGACCCGCGCGCGTGACGCTCTGGCAGCCATGCGCAGGCGGATGCCGTGGACGGCGGTGGACAAGCCGTACGCGTTCGAGGGTCCGAACGGTCCGGCGACGCTGCTGGACCTGTTCGACGGCCGCAGACAGCTGATCGTCTACCGCGCCTTCCTCGACCCGGGCGTGCACGGCTGGCCCGACCACGGCTGTGTGGGGTGTTCGTTGATGGCCGACCACATCGGCAACCTGGCCCACCTCAACGCGCGCGACACCACGCTGGTGTACGCCTCACGCGGTTCGCAGGCCGACCTGCAGCGCATCAAGACCCGCATGGGCTGGGACATCCCGTGGTACACCATCACCGACGACTTCGACGCCGACTTCGGCTGCGACCAGTGGCACGGGACCAACGCGTTCATCCGCGACGGGGACCGCGTGTTCCGTACGTACTTCATCAACAACCGCGGCGACGAGACGTTCGTCAACACCTGGGCGTTTCTCGACATGACGGCACTCGGCCGCCAGGAGACATGGGAGGACTCGCCCGCCGGGTATCCGCAGGATCCACCGTACGAATGGTGGTGCTGGCACGACGAATACGGCCAACGGGAGCCGTCGCGGTGGTTCGGCGACCCGGACCCCGACGATCCCCACGATCCGAGGCCGGCGCGGCAAGCCGAGGGGAGTGGTTGCTGTGCCGACCACTGAAGCGCAGCTCAGCGCCCAGCTCTACCAGGAGTCCCGGGAACGCACCGCCGGGTTGCTCACCACCCTCGACGACGCCGCGTGGGCCGCCGCGGTGCCGACCTGTCCCGGGTGGACCGTACGCGATGTGGTGGCCCACGTCGCGGCGGTCGCCGAGGAGTGGGTCGACGGACGGCTGGCCGGAGTGCCGACCGACGCGCAGACGGCCGCCCAGGTCGCCCGATTCTCCGACGCCGGTACCGCCGACCTGCTCGCCGCCTGGGCGGATGCCGCGAGCCTCCTGGAGGACGCCGCGCACGCCCGCGGACTGGTCGCCCCGGTCGCCGACGTCGTCAGCCACGAACACGACATCCGCACCGCGTTGGGCCGCCCCGGCGCCCGCGACTCGGCGGCGGTCCGGTACTCGTCTGAGCAGGTGCTCGACATCCTGCAGACACCGGTCCCGCTGCGGGTGACGGTCGAGGACGCCGAGTACCGCTGCGGTCCCGACGGCGGTGACGAACTCCGGTTGCGGACATCGCGTTTCGAGAGCCTGCGGTGGCGGACGGGGCGGCGCAGCCGCGCGCAGCTCGCGGCAATGGACTGGTCGGCCGACCCCGAGCCGGTCCTCGACGCGCTCTACCTGTTCGGTCCGGCCGCCACCGACATCGTCGAGTAACCACCCCCGATATCGCCGCATGCCGACGTAGGCTGTGGCTGATGCGGCACTACTACAGCGCGGAGGCGATCCGCAAAGCGGAAGCGCCGCTGCTGCAGCGCCTGCCCGATGGCGCCCTGATGCGCCGCGCGGCGTTCGGTCTGGCCACCGCGACCGCCCGGGAACTCACCGTTCGCACGGGTGGCGTGGCGGGCCGGCAGGTCTGCGCGGTGGTCGGATCGGGCGACAACGGCGGGGACGCGCTGTGGGCCGCGACGTTCCTGCGCAGGCGCGGAGCATCGGCGGTC
This sequence comes from Mycolicibacterium litorale, assembly GCF_010731695.1. NCBI lineage: Bacteria > Bacillati > Actinomycetota > Actinomycetes > Mycobacteriales > Mycobacteriaceae > Mycobacterium > Mycolicibacterium litorale. Next base: position 3,188,655 of record NZ_AP022586.1, on the reverse strand, counting down.
GCGGTGCTGCTCAACCCGGACCGGGCACACCCGAAGGCGCTGGCGGCATTTCGTGCTGCCGGCGGCCGGGTGGTCGAAAGAGTCCCGGCATCAAGCGATCTCGTGATCGACGGTGTGGTCGGGATCTCCGGCTCGGGTGCCCTGCGGCCTGCCGCGGCGGAGGTGTTCGGCGCCGTCCACGACGCCGGGATTCCGGTCGTTGCCGTCGACCTGCCCAGCGGGCTCGACGTGCAGACCGGCGCCGCCGACGGCCCGCACGTGCAGGCCGCGCTCACCGTGACGTTCGGGGGACTGAAGCCCGTGCACGCGCTGGGGGAGTGCGGCCGGGTCGAACTCGTCGACATCGGGCTTGACCTTCCGCCGTCGGATCTGCTCGGCATCGAGGCGGCCGACGTGCGGTCACGGTGGCCGCGGCCCGGTCCGAAGGACGACAAGTACACCCAGGGCGTGACCGGTGTGCTCGCCGGTTCGGCGACCTACCCGGGCGCGGCGATCCTGTGCACCGGAGCCGCTGTCGCGGCGTCCAGCGGGATGGTCCGTTACGCGGGAAGTGCTGCGGCGGAGGTGGTTTCGCAGTGGCCGGAGGTGGTGGCCGCCCCCCGCGCCGCGGCAGCGGGCCGGGTGCAGTCGTGGGTGGTGGGGCCGGGGCTCGGCACGGACGAGGCCGGTGCCGCGGCGTTGTGTTTCGCGCTGGACACCGATCTGCCGGTGATCGTCGACGCCGACGGGCTCACGTTGCTGGCCGCTCACCCGGACCTGGTCGCCGAGCGCAGTGCGCCCACGGTGCTCACCCCCCATGCGGGTGAGTTCGCCCGGTTGGCCGGTTCACCGCCGAGTGCGGACCGCGTCGCCTCCGCCCGCAGGCTGGCCGAGCAGTTCGGCGCCACCGTCCTGCTCAAGGGCTACGTCACCGTCATCGCCGAGCCCTCCGGCCTGGCCTACCTGAACCCCGCGGGTGGTGCATGGGCCGCGACCGCAGGTTCCGGCGACGTGCTGTCGGGGATGATCGGCGCGCTGCTGGCCGCCGGGCTGCCCGCGGGGGAGGCCGCGGCGATGGCGGCGTTCGTCCACGCCCGTGCGGCGAACACGTCCGCCGCCGACCCCGGCCCCCGGCCGGCGCCCACGTCGGCGTCGCGCATTCTCGCCCACATCCGTCCCGCACTCGGCAGCATCTGATCCCCGGAAGGAACCACTATGTCGCGTTCGCACAGTCGCGCTCAGCATGTCTCGCCCGCCTACACCGGCCGGCTGGCGATGGCGCCGGTGCCGTCGCTTCGGCTGCCCGACGAGGCGATGGATCCCCAGGTGGCCTACCGGTTCATCCACGACGAGCTGATGCTCGACGGCAGCTCGCGGCTGAACCTGGCCACGTTCGTGACGACGTGGATGGATCCCGAGGCCGAGAAGCTGATGGCCGAGACGTTCGACAAGAACATGATCGACAAGGACGAGTATCCGGCGACCGCGGCCATCGAGCAGCGCTGCGTGTGCATGGTGGCCGACCTCTTCCACGCCGAGGATCTGCGCGACGACGACCCGTCCAGCGCGATCGGGGTGTCGACGATCGGGTCGAGCGAGGCCGTCATGCTGGCCGGGCTGGCGCTGAAGTGGCGGTGGCGCCAACGGCTGGGCGGCGATGCGTGGAAGGGCCGCACCCCCAACCTGGTGATGGGGTCGAACGTGCAGGTGGTGTGGGAGAAGTTCTGCCGGTACTTCGATGTCGAACCGCGGTATCTGCCCATGGAGGAGGGCCGGTACGTCATCACGCCGGAGCAGGTGCTCGAGCAGGTCGACGAGGACACGATCGGGGTGGTGGCGATTCTGGGCACCACCTACACCGGTGAGCTGGAGCCGATCGGCGAGATCTGCGCGGCGCTCGACAAGCTGGCCGCCGACGGCGGAGTCGACGTGCCGGTGCACGTCGACGCGGCCAGCGGTGGGTTCGTGGTGCCGTTCATCCACCCGGATCTGGTGTGGGACTTCCGGTTGCCGCGTGTGGTGTCGATCAACGTGAGCGGCCACAAGTACGGGCTGACCTACCCCGGTATCGGTTTCGTGGTGTGGCGCAACGCCGAACAGCTGCCCGAGGAGCTCGTGTTCCGGGTGAACTATCTCGGCGGTGACATGCCGACCTTCACGCTGAACTTCTCGCGGCCGGGCAATCAGGTGGTGGGGCAGTACTACAACTTCCTGCGGCTGGGCCGGGGCGGTTACGCCCAGGTCATGCAGTGCCTGTCGCAGACCGCCCGGTGGCTGGGCGACGAGCTGCGCGACAGTGAGCACTTCGAGCTGATCAGTGACGGCTCGGCGATCCCGGTGGTCAGCTTCCGGCTGAAGGGCGATCCCGGTTACACGGAGTTCGATGTCTCGCAGACGCTGCGCTCCTACGGGTGGCAGGTGCCCGCGTACACGATGCCGGAGGGCGCCGAAGACGTCACCGTGCTGAGGGTGGTGGTGCGCGAAGGATTCTCCGCGGACCTGGCCCGCGCGCTGCGTGACGACACGATCACCGTGCTCAAACACCTCGACGAGCTCAAGCCCGGCGGCCACTTCGACGAGGTACAGCCGTTCGCCCACTAGAGGCGTACCGCCGTGATCAGGTGTCGTGGCGGGGCCCCGGCGGGGCTCTGGGACAATCGGGGGCGGTGACATGACCATGCAGACAACCGAGACGACCACGACTCCGACCGCTCAGGCGGTCATCGACCTCGACGCCATCGCCCACAACGTCGCCGTCCTGCGCGAACATGCGGGCGCCGCGCAGGTGATGCCGGTGCTCAAGGCCGACGGCTACGGGCACGGCGCCACCGAGGTGGCCAGGACGGCGCTGGCCGCGGGCGTGACCGAGTTGGGCGTGGCCACCGTCAGCGAGGCGCTCGCCCTGCGCGCCGACGGCATCACCGCACCGGTGCTCGCCTGGTTGCACGCCCCCGGCACCGACTTCGCCCCTGCGCTGACCGCCGACGTGCACCTGGCCGTGTCGTCGGTGCGGCAGCTGGGCGAGGTCCTCGACGCCGTCCACCGGACCGGGCGCACCGCAACCGTGACGGTGAAGGTCGACACCGGGCTGAGCCGCAACGGCGTGAGCCCCGCCGAATACCCGGCACTACTCGACCAGCTGGGCCGCGCGATCGCCGACGGCGCGGTGCGAGTCAAGGGCATCATGAGCCACCTCGCGTGCGGCGACGAGCCCGACAACCCCACCAACGACCGCCAGGCGCAGCGGTTGACCGACATGCGCCGTCAGGCGGCGGGCGCCGGCGTGAAGTACGACGTGGCCCACCTGTGCAACTCCCCGGCGGCGATGACGCGACCCGATATGGCTTTCGACATGGTCCGGCCCGGCATCGCCGTCTACGGTCAGACACCGATCCCGGCGCTGGGCGATATGGGCCTGCGGCCCGCGATGACGCTGAAATGCCCGGTGGCGCAGCTCCGCTCGCTGCATGCGGGCGACGGGGTGTCCTACGGCCACACCTGGGTCGCCGAACGGGATACGACGGTGGCGCTGCTGCCGATCGGCTACGCCGACGGGGTCTTCCGCACCCTGAGCGGCCGCCTGCAGGTGTCGATCAACGGCAGGCTGCGCCCCGGCGTCGGGCGGATCTGCATGGACCAGTTCGTCGTCGACCTCGGGCCAGGAGCCGTCGACGTCACCGAGGGTGACGAGGCCATCCTGTTCGGCCCTGGCACCCAGGGCGAACCCACCGCGCAGGACTGGGCCGAGCTGGTGGGCACGATCAACTACGAGATCGTCACCAGCCCGCGCGGCCGCGTCGTCCGCACGTACCGGCGGGGAAGCCGTTGACCGACAACGAGATCGGGCGCCGCGGCCATGCCGGCTGGTTGGCGGGCGTGGCCGGCCTGGCGGCGGTCGGCTCGCTGGCCGGGGTGACGGTCGCCCGCTCGCTGACACGCCGGGTCACCGACGACGATCCGTACGCGGGCGAAGATTTCGAGCTCCTCGACGCCGACCGCAGCTCCGTGGTCACCACCACCGACGGGGTGCCGCTGGCCGTCCGCGAGGTCGGACCCACCGACGCGCCGGTGACCGTGGTGTTCGCCCACGGGTTCTGTCTTCGCATGGGCGCCTTCCACTTCCAGCGCGCCCGCCTGTCCGAACAGTGGGGCGATCAGGTGCGGATGGTCTTCTACGACCAGCGCGGCCACGGCCAGTCCGGTGCGGCGCCGCCCGACACGTACACCGTCACCCAACTCGGCCAAGACCTGGAAGCGGTGCTGGCGGTCGTGGCGCCGCGCGGACCGGTGGTGCTCGTGGGGCATTCGATGGGCGGTATGACGGTGTTGTCGCACGCGCGGCAGTACCCGCAGAGCTATCCGACCCGGGTCGTCGGTGCGGCGATCATCTCCTCCGCCGCAGAGGGCGTGGCCCGTTCCCCGCTCGGTGAGATCCTGAAAAATCCTGCGCTGGAGGCGGTTCGGTTCACCGCCCGCTACGCACCCGGCGCCGTGCACCGCACCCGTGGACTCGCTCGCGCGGTGATCGCCCCGATCCTGCGTGCCGCGTCGTACGGCGACGAGAAGATCAGCCCGAGCGTCGTCGCGTTCTCCGAGAAGATGATGCACGGCACGCCGATCGTCACGCTGGTCGAATTCCTGCACGCCCTCGAGGTGCACGACGAGGCCGCGGCACTGCCCACGCTGGCCAAGATCCCGACGTTGATCGCCTGCGGTGACCGGGATCTGCTCACCCCGGTGGAGTCCTCGCGGGAGATGGCCGCCGCCCTGCCCAAGAGCGAACTCGTCGTCGTCCCCGGTGCCGGTCACCTCGTGCAGCTCGAACAGCCGGAGGTGATCGACGATGCGCTGGTGCGCCTGGTCGAACGGGCCACCCCGTCGAAGCTCGTCGCGTTGACCCGGCGACTGCGCGAGCGGGTGCGTCCGCGTGGCTGACCGGCAGAGCGGTACGGCCGAACTGGCCACCGCACAGGACACCATGGCACTGGGCGCGCGGCTGGGCGCCCATCTGAGGGCGGGCGACGTCGTCGTGCTCTCCGGGCCGCTCGGTGCGGGGAAAACCGTGCTGGCCAAGGGAATCGCCGAGGCGATGGACGTCGAGGGCCCCGTCACCTCGCCGACCTTCGTGCTGGCGCGGGTGCATCGCGCGCGTCAGCCCGGCCGGCCGGCGATGGTGCACGTCGACATGTACCGGCTGCTCGACCACGCCGGTACCGATCTGCTCGCCGAACTCGATTCCCTCGACCTCGACACCGATCTCGACGATGCGGTCGTCGTCGTCGAATGGGGTGAGGGGGTCGCCGAGCGGCTGTCCGACAGCCACCTCGACATCCGGCTGGAACGCGCGGTCGACACCGAGGCGCGCACCGCCATCTGGCAATGGAGTCGACAGTGAGCGATCTCGTGCTGGCCATCGACACCGCCACCCCGGCCGTCACCGCCGGGGTGGTGCGGCGCGGTGACGACGTGACGGTCCTCGCCGAGCGAGTGACGGTGGATCCACGGGCTCATGCCGAACGCCTGACACCCAACGTGCTTGCCGCGGTGGACGATGCCGGGATCTCCGTCGACGACTTCGCCGCGGTGGTCGTCGGATGCGGGCCCGGGCCGTTCACGGGTCTGCGCGTCGGGATGGCGACCGCCGCCGCGTACGGACACGCACTCGGCATCCCGGTGTACGGCGTGTGCAGCCTCGACGGCATCGGGATCGAGACGTCCGGTGAGGCGCTCGTCGTGACCGACGCCCGTCGCCGCGAGGTGTACTGGGCGCGCTACCGCGACGGTGTCCGCGTGGACGGCCCCGCGGTCAACGCGCCCGCCGACGTTCCCTCCGGCGCGGTCGTGGCGGCCGGAAGTCCCGAGCACGCAGCGCTTTTCGGTATCGACGTCACCGGCCCGCGGTACCCGACCGTCGCGGGCCTGGTGCGCGCGGTCGGCGACTGGACCGCGGAGCCTGATGCGTTGGTGCCGCTCTACCTGCGCCGCCCGGACGCGACCCCGCGTGCCGAGCAGAAGCGATGAGCATCACCTACGGTCCGTTGACGAAGGCCGACGCGGTCCGCTGCGCCGAACTCGAGTCGCTGCTGTTCCCCGGCGACGACCCGTGGCCGGAGCGCGCCTTCCACGCCGAACTCGCCGGCGGGCACACCCATTACGTCGCGGCCCGCGCCGACGGGACCGTCGTCGGCTACGCCGGCATCGCTCAACTGGGCCGAACCCCGCCCTACGAGTACGAGATCCACACCATCGGGGTGGACCCCGAGTACCAAGGCCGCGGGATCGGCCGCCGGATGCTCGAACAGTTGCTCGAGGTCGCCGACGACGGCGTGATCTTCCTCGAGGTGCGTACCGACAACGAACCGGCGATCGCGCTGTACGAGAGCGTCGGATTCGTCCGCGTCGGGTTGCGCAAGCGCTACTACCGGGTCAGCGGCGCCGACGCCTATACGATGAGGCGAGACCCACCGAGCGTTGCGAAGCGAGAAGCGCCGTGATCATCCTGGCCATCGAGAGCTCTTGTGACGAGACCGGTGTCGGCATCGCCGAACTCGGCGACGACGGCACCGTCACCCTCTTGGCCGACGAAGTGGCCTCCAGTGTCGACGAACACGCGCGCTTCGGCGGGGTGGTGCCCGAGATCGCCTCGCGTGCCCACCTCGAGGCGCTCGGCCCCACCATGCGCCGCGCCCTCGGCACCGCCGGGGTGCGCAAGCCCGACGTCGTCGCCGCCACCATCGGACCGGGGCTCGCCGGTGCGCTACTGGTGGGAGTCGCTGCCGCCAAGGCGTATTCAGCGGCGTGGCAGGTGCCGTTCTACGGGGTCAACCATCTCGGCGGCCATCTGGCCGCCGACGTGTACGACCACGGTCCGTTGCCCGAGAGTGTGGGGTTGCTGGTGTCGGGCGGCCATACCCATCTACTGCACGTGCGTTCGCTGGGGGAGCCGATCGTCGAGCTGGGCAGCACGGTCGACGACGCCGCGGGGGAGGCCTACGACAAGGTCGCCCGGCTGCTCGGCCTCGGCTATCCGGGCGGCAGGGTGCTCGACGACCTGGCCCGCGAAGGCGACCGCGACGCCATCGTCTTCCCGCGCGGTATGACCGGCCCGCGCGACGATCCGTACGTGTTCAGCTTCTCCGGACTCAAGACCGCGGTGGCCCGCTATGTGGAAAGCCATCCGGAGGCGTCACAGGCCGACGTCGCCGCGGGCTTCCAGGAGGCGGTGGCCGACGTGCTCACGCGCAAGGCGGTGCGGGCGGCCACCGATCTGGGGGTGTCGGCGCTGCTGATCGCCGGTGGGGTCGCGGCCAACTCGCGGCTGCGGGAACTGGCCGAGCAGCGGTGCGCCCAGGCCGGGCTCACGCTGCGGGTTCCCCGTCCCCGGCTGTGTACCGACAACGGCGCGATGATCGCGTCGTTCGCCGCGCATCTGATCGCAGCCGGCGCGCCGCCGTCACCGCTGGAGGCGGCCAGCGATCCGGGTCTGCCCGTGGTGCGGAGCCAAGTGGCGTGAACCCACGCGGGAAAGTGGCCGACACGCTCGCGATCCACGAACTGCTCTACCGCTACGCGGAGCTGGTCGACGCCGGGGATTTCGACGGGGTGGGCGCACTGCTGGCGCGGGGGTCGTTCGCCGGCGTGGTGGGGGCAGGGCCGATCGCGAAGCTGTTCGTGACCACGACGAAGCGCTATCCCGAGCACGGCAACACCCCGCGCACGCGTCACCTGGTGCTCAACCCGATCGTGGAGGTCGACGGCGACACCGCGGCCGCGCGGTCGACGTTCTGCGTGGTGCAGGCGACCGAGACGGTGCCGCTGCAGCCGATCGTGGTCGGGCGTTATCACGACACGTTCGGCCGGGACGAAACCGGCTGGTACTTCACTGCCCGGCGGGTGGACGTCGAGCACGTCGGCGACGTCTCGGCTCACCTGGCCGTCAACCCTCGCGACTTCGACCATTAGGCACCTCCCACCCTTGAGTGCTAGCACTCGCATGTATAGAGTGCTAGGTGGCAGGCGGCCAACCCTGTGTCGGCACCCGCGACGACGACGCTCGGGCCCGGACGCATGCCGGACATCTGTAAACGCTGGAAACATTCAGGTCCGGGACCACACCTGGATCTACACCGAACTAGTGGAGGGCTCCATCGTGGCGAGCGTGAACATCAAGCCACTCGAGGACAAGATCCTCGTCCAGGCCAACGAGGCCGAGACCACGACCGCTTCCGGTCTGGTCATCCCGGACACCGCCAAGGAGAAGCCGCAGGAAGGCACCGTTGTCGCGGTCGGCCCCGGCCGCTGGGACGACGAGGGTGAGAAGCGGATTCCGCTGGACGTCTCCGAGGGTGACACCGTCATCTACAGCAAGTACGGCGGCACCGAGATCAAGTACAACGGCGAGGAGTACCTGATCCTCTCTGCCCGCGACGTGCTGGCTGTCGTCAACAAGTAAGCACCCGTGTCCGCCCCGGAGATCCCCGTCAATCACGGGTGATGTCCGGGGCGGCATGCGTTGCACGCCGAAAACAGGAAGACACATATGAGCAAGCAGATTGAGTTCAACGAAACTGCGCGCCGCGCAATGGAAATCGGCGTAGACAAGCTCGCCGACGCGGTGAAGGTGACCCTCGGGCCGCGCGGCCGCAACGTGGTGCTGGCCAAATCGTGGGGCGGCCCGACCGTCACCAACGACGGTGTCACCATCGCCCGCGAGATCGACCTCGAGGATCCGTTCGAGAACCTGGGCGCCCAGCTGGTCAAGTCGGTGGCGACCAAGACCAACGACGTCGCCGGCGACGGCACCACCACCGCCACCGTGCTGGCGCAGGCGCTCGTTCGGGCCGGTCTGCGCAACGTCGCGGCCGGTGCCAACCCGATCGCCCTGGGCGTCGGCATCAGCAAAGCCGCCGACGCCGTCTCCGAGGCGCTGCTTTCCGCGGCCACCCCGGTCGACGACAAGAACGGGATCGCCCAGGTCGCCACGGTCAGCTCGCGCGACGAGCAGATCGGCGAGCTGGTCGGTGAGGCCATGACCAAGGTCGGCCACGACGGTGTCGTGACGGTCGAGGAGTCCTCGACGCTGAACACCGAACTCGAGGTCACCGAGGGCGTCGGCTTCGACAAGGGCTTCATCTCGGCGTACTTCGTCACCGACTTCGACGCCCAGGAAGCGGTGCTCGAGGACGCGCTGGTGCTGCTGCACCGCGAGAAGATCAGCTCGCTGCCCGACCTGCTGCCGCTGCTGGAGAAGGTCGCCGAGGCCGGTAAGCCGCTGCTGATCGTCGCCGAGGACGTCGAGGGGGAGGCGCTGTCGACGCTGGTCGTCAACGCGATCCGCAAGACGCTCAAGGCTGTTGCGGTCAAGGCGCCGTTCTTCGGTGACCGCCGCAAGGCGTTCCTCGACGACCTCGCCATCGTCACCGGCGGTCAGGTCGTCAACCCCGACGTCGGCCTCCTGCTGCGTGAGGTCGGCCTGGACGTGCTGGGCACCGCCCGGCGGGTGGTGGTCAGCAAGGACAGCACCGTGATCGTCGACGGCGGCGGCACCGCCGAGGCCATCGCGGACCGCGCCAAGCAGCTGCGCGCCGAGATCGAGGCGAGCGATTCCGAGTGGGACCGCGAGAAGCTCGAGGAGCGGCTGGCGAAACTGGCCGGCGGCGTCGCGGTGATCAAGGTCGGCGCGGCCACCGAGACCGACCTGAAGAAGCGCAAGGAAGCCGTCGAGGACGCGGTCGCCGCGGCCAAGGCGGCCGTCGAAGAGGGCATCGTGACCGGCGGCGGCGCTGCGCTGGTGCAGGCCCGCTCGGCGGTGGAGAAGCTGCGCGAGTCGCTCTCGGGTGACGAGGCGCTCGGTGTCGGGGTGTTCGCCTCGGCGCTGTCGGCTCCGCTGTACTGGATCGCCACCAACGCCGGTCTGGACGGTTCGGTGGTGGTGAACAAGGTCAGCGAATTGCCTGCGGGGCAAGGCTTCAACGCCGCCACGCTGGAGTTCGGTGACCTGCTCGCCGCCGGCGTCGTCGACCCGGTGAAGGTGACCCGATCCGCGGTGCTCAACGCCGCGTCGGTCGCCCGCATGGTGCTCACCACCGAGACGGCTGTCGTCGAAAAGCCGGCCGAGGAAGAGGATCACGGGCACGGCCACGGTCACCACGGGCACGCGCACTAGATCAATCGATAGCCGAGAGCACCCCCGGTCTTCATGGGCCGGGGGTGTTTTCGTTGTCGGGTGATGGCGTGGGGTGTGTCAGCTCAGGGGAAACCGCAGCTTCGCGACGGCGGTCTGGTTCCAGATGTCGGCAGTGATCTCGTCGGGCCGCACCGCGAACGCTTCACCGCCCTGGTCGAGTACCGTCACCGCGGCACGGGACAGCACGTCATAGCCGGAATCGTCGTAGTGCAGGGCTCCGGTGGCGGCCTCGATCCGGCCGAGAATGTCGACGGTGAAGTTGTACACCAGCCGGTCCACCGCGCCGGACGTCGCGGCCCGGGTGATGTCGCCCAGATCGGTGGCCACCAACCCCTTGCTCAGGTCGTTGCCCCACTCCTCGATCCAGGCGTTGGCTCGCGCGGAGTTCAAGGCGGGCAGCGACTCGCGAATGACTGCGTCGATCTGATCGGGTCGCAGCTCGTCGGCGGCACCGGGCACCGCGACGATCCGGCGTTTGTGATTGAGGCCGCGGTACATGTCGAGCAGCGGGTCGGTGGCGAACAGGAACAGCGGCCGGTCCGCGGAGGGATCCAGCTGCGTCAGTTCGGTATCGACCGCCTCCGCGACCCGCTTGGCGTACCGCTCCAACAACACCTTCTTGCCCTCGTCGCCGACCAGGCGGCGGACATGGCCCCGGTCACGGACGGTGGCGCGATTGGTGGCATCGGCAACGTCGAACGCATACTCGCCGGTGGGTTCCAACGCCTCGGCACGCGTGCTCGCGGTAGCCTGCCACAGGTTCCAGCCATCGGCCGACAACGTCAACGCGTAGGCATCCTGCGGTGTGGTGACCGCCCGCACCAGCTGGCCGACGTCGAAGTAGCTGCCCGTCTGCAACTGATTCTCCAGCCTGTTGGGCAGGACGTACACCTCGTGAAAGTCGTCTGCGATGAAGATGGCCACCGAACGGGACAGGCTCAGCCACAGGTCCGACTCGGCGATCTCCTTCCAGCGCGACCGCAGCTGCTCCTCCACGGCGTGCCGTGCCCCGGCGTCGCGGACCGAGCGCAGCGCCCGGTCCACCGCACTCTTCGCCGTCAACACGCCCTTCTCCCGCTCGTCCGGTCCCGGTGCGGTTTCCGCGTAGACCGTGATGGCGTTTTCGTGGGGCTCGCCAAGGCGGATCAGGTCAGCAACACCGGGCAGCTCATAGCGGGTCATCACCACTCCTTTGTGTGGACTTCCTCCCCAACCTTATGCCCGCCAAGGCCGTGTCCTACCAGCCAAACCGCTGTCGTCGACATGCCGGCCGAGGGAGAGGATCAGGGGCCCAACCATCGTCGGCTCGATCTCGGTCGGCTAGCGCAGCGGCTGAATCGATATCAATCGGAAGACATCCGTCCGGAAGTCCTCAGCCGACGAAGCCGCCGCCGTCCGGCTGGAACCGTTCCCGGATCTGCACCGCCGTTTCGAGCATCTGCTGAGTGCTCGTGAACCAGTCCTGCAGGTTCAGATCCACGATGAGCTCGTCCGCGTCGGCCTCGGCCGCTGTGGCGACATCGTCCATGATCTGGTCGAGCGTGCCGACGAACGCCGATCGGTCCGGTCCTGCGGGACGGTCGGTGAACGTGACGTTGCCGACCACGACCATCTCCATCCGGCTCGCGTCTCGGCCGTACCCGGCGGCCAATTCCCTTATGCGGTCCCAGTTCCCGCGCAACTCCGCGGCACCGGCCGGACCGGGCGTGGTGAGCAGCGGTAGCCAGCCGTCGGCGCGTTTCGCGATGCGCTGGACGGCTGCCGAAGTGGTGCTGCGGCCCAGGTTGCTTCCGCCGCCGCCAAGCAGGACAGGGATCCTCGATACGGGCTTCGGTAGGACCCAGGCGTCGTCGATGACGACGCGTGGTCCGCGGAAGGTCACCGGGTCCGGGCCCCACACGGCGTCGAAGACGTCCAGCGTCTCGTCGAGGAAGCGGCCCCGATCTGCCCGGGTGGCACCCGTGGCCTGCAGTTCGTCGGTGGACCAGCCGGTGCTCATACCGGCGACCATGCGGCCGCCGCTGATCTGATCGATCGTGGCCAGTGCCTTCGCCAGTTGAACGGGTGTGTGGAGTGCAGCAACCAGAACGCTGGTTCCCAGTCGGACGTGTTCGGTCGCCACGGCCGCTGCCGTGAGCACGGCGAGCGGGTCGGCGGCCTGCCGGGAGTGCTCCGGCCACGCCACGTTCGTCCCGGCATACGGTTCGGCGGGCGTGTTCGGGAACAGCAACCTCTCGTAGGTCCAGAGGCTGTCGTACCCTGCCGCTTCCGCCGTTCTGGCCGCCTCGACCAGGTCCTGTTTCAAGTCGGTCCCCAGCCGCTGGGGTAGCCGAAGTCCGAGCTTCATCTGACCTCCAATGGGTTCGCTCACCATCGAGTGTGAACCTTCACATTGGTGTGAAGGTCAAGCGTAAAATCGCGCACATGCGAATCGGGCAGCTCGCGGAGCGCACCGGCGTCTCCCGCCGGCTCCTTCGCTACTACGAGGAGCAGGGGCTGATCACGCCCGGCCGCTCCGTGAACGGCTACCGCGAGTACGGGGACGCGCACGTGGAGGTGGTGCAGCAGATCACCGGGCTGCTCGACGCCGGGCTGCCGACGCGCATCATCCGCCAGCTCCTGCCGTGCCTGAACGAGCCGCAGTCCGTCTACGTCCCCGACGTGACACCCGAAATGCTGGCCACGTTGCGTCGCGAGCAGGATCGGCTGTCTGAGCGCATCGAGTTCCTGACCCGCAACAGAGACGCGATCGCCGAGTATGTCGAGAAGGTTCTCAGCGTCAAGGCGCGCGCGCACCCACCGACGTGATCGCCTACGTCGCCGTCGTGTACCCTGGCCCCGTGAACATCGGTGTGCGTGCCAGCTATTGGCGCTTTATCAAGGCTCCGGGCGGAGCCGATAAAGTGCAGACCTAAGCACGCATCCACCCGGAGCCCAGGCAGTGACCACCAACGGTCGCTGCCTTTCGTCATTCAAGGGCGCCGGACGACCGCGAAGGTGCCCACATCAGAAAGGCACCCGAACGTGACATCCGCTCAGATGGCCGCCCCCGCGACGTCGGACCGGCGCATCCGCCGGTTCAGCGCGATCCCCAGCCCGCACGAGGTGGCCAACGAGTTCCCGCTCGGTGCCCGCCGCGCCGAGCGCGTCGCCCGCGATCGCGACGAGATCGCCGACATCCTCGCCGGGCGTGACGACCGACTGCTGGTCGTGGTGGGCCCATGCTCCGTCCACGACCCGGCCGCCGCACTCGAGTACGCCGCCCGACTGGCCCGGGTGGCCGACGAACTCCGCGACCGGCTCAAGATCGTGATGCGGGTCTACTTCGAGAAGCCGCGCACCACCGTCGGGTGGAAGGGCCTGATCAACGACCCGGACATGGACGGCACCTTCGACGTGGCCCGCGGTCTGCGGATCGCGCGCCAACTGCTGCTCGACGTCATCGACATCGGCTTGCCGGTCGGATGTGAGTTCCTCGAGCCCACCAGCCCGCAGTACATCGCCGACGCCGTCGCCTGGGGCGCTATCGGCGCGCGCACCACCGAATCGCAGGTGCACCGCCAGCTCGCGTCGGGGCTGTCCATGCCCGTCGGCTTCAAGAACGGCACCGACGGCAACATCCAGGTGGCCGTCGACGGCGTGAAAGCCGCCGCCGCGCAACACGTCTTCTTCGGTATGGACGATCTGGGCCGCGGCGCGCTGGTGAACACCGCGGGCAACGAGGACTGCCACGTGATCCTGCGCGGCGGCACCGACGGCCCCAACTACGACGCGCAGGCGGTGAGCGCCACCGCTGCCAAGCTCGCGGCCGCCGGTCTGCCCGGCCGCGTCGTGATCGACTGCAGCCACGCCAATTCCGGCAAGGACCACGTCCGCCAGGCGGGCGTCGCCGCGGAGGTGGCCCAGCTCGTGCGCGACGGCCTGCCGGTCAGCGGGGTGATGCTGGAGAGCTTCCTCGTCGCCGGCGCGCAGGCACCCGACGCGCGGCCGCTGACCTACGGGCAGTCGGTGACCGACAAGTGCATGGACTGGGCCACAACGGATTCGGTCCTTCGAGAACTGGCCCGGCACCGCTAGTTCACGCGATGCGCAGGGCGGCCTGTTCCAGCCCCGCGACGCCGTCGCGCGCGAACGCGGCCCACTGCGCCCGCGTCCTTCGGGCCAACTCGTCGGGGATGGCGCGGGGCCGATGTCCCAGCATCGGGGCATCGGACCAGGTCTGCGGGTATCCGAACAGCAACGGTAGCTCGATGCAGTGGCAGGCCCCCAGCGGAGCATCGTCCGGCGACCAGTCGACGCGAAATGTGGCCGCCCGCCCACCCGCCGCCGTCCACGCCTCCGCGAGTTCGGTTGTCGGGCGGCCGAACACGCTTCGGGTCATGTTCCGGCCGAATGACGCAGCGGTAGCCCTGCCGACCGGTCCCAGCCGCCCGAGCAGCTTCGCCCGCGGGGCCATGGTGATGAACGGCCGCGCATCGTCGCGGGTGTAGCCGGCGAGAATCTCGATGCGCGGCGCCACGTCGCCTATGCGCGATTCGCGGTCCGACGGCAGCGGTGCACGGCCCATGATCGGCGCGAAGGCCATGAGCCCGACCTGTCCCGACCGCCGCGCGACCGTGATCGCGGCGACCTGCGCCTCGAGCAACCGTTCCGCGGTGGCCTCGGTGGGCGGGACCCCGGCCAGCGACGCCGTCGCCGCCTCCCGCATCGCGGCGGTCATCGGCGTGCGGTCGCCCCGCAGGCCCAGAGGGCTGCTCTGCAGGATGGCGCGGATGAACAGCCCGTCGGCTTCGGGGCACATCGCCAGTGACAACACGGAATCAGCACCGGCGGACTGCCCGAACACCGTGACCCGCCCCGGGTCACCGCCGAAGGCCGCGATGTTGTCCCGAACCCACTGCAGCGCGCAGATCTGGTCGCGCAGCCCGAGGTTCTCGGTGTCGCGATCGTGCAGGTTGAGATATCCGAAGATGCCCAGCCGGTAGCTGACGGAGACAACGACCACCTGTCCCTCGGTAACCAGCGCATCCGGATCGTATTTGGCGGATTCGCCGCTGCCCGAGACGTAGGCACCGCCGTGAAACCACACCATGACCGGCAGCCGGTGGGCGTGTGCGGGTGCGGTGACGCTGAGGACCTGGCAGTGCTCACTCATCGGCAGCCCGTTCGTGACCGGCCCGGTGACGAACTCCAGTCGCGACGGCAGCTGAGGGCAGGCGGGGCCGCGGCGGGTCGCGTCGATCACGCCGTCGGCGGCGGGCAGCAGGGCAGGGGCGGTGAATCGTTCCGCTGTGGCATAGCGGATGCCCCGGGCATGCACCAGGCCGTCGTCGTCCTCGCTCGCCATCAGCGGCCCGCACCTGCTGTCGATCCGCCGGGAAGCCACGAATTCACCGTACTGCGACTCCCGCGACC
This sequence comes from Mycolicibacterium litorale, assembly GCF_010731695.1. Lineage (NCBI taxonomy): Bacteria > Bacillati > Actinomycetota > Actinomycetes > Mycobacteriales > Mycobacteriaceae > Mycobacterium > Mycolicibacterium litorale. Next base: position 3,173,075 of record NZ_AP022586.1, on the reverse strand, counting down.
GTCCGCGGCGTTAACGTAGGTCACCATGCGAATCGCGGTTGCCGGGGCGACGGGCAACATCGGTGCCCGCACTGTCTCGTTCCTCGAGCGGGACGGCCATGAGGTCGTACGCATCAGCCGTTCCCTCGGCGTGGACCTGCTCAGCGGCGAGGGGCTGGAGTCCGCACTCCAGGGTGTCGACGCCGTGGTCGATGCGATCAGCTCCCCGCCGATCAGTGCCGAGGAGACGCGCGAGTACTTCGGCACGACGACCAGGAATCTGCTCAACGCCGAGCAGCGTGCCGGTGTGCGGCACCACGTGCTGTTGTCGATCGTCGGGATCAGCCGGACGTCCGGCGGTACCGACCACTACACGGGCAAGCGCGAGCAGGAACGGCTGGTGAGCGAAGGGCCCGTCCCGTGGACGATCGTGCCCGCGACGCAGTTCCACGACTTCGCGGCGATGGCCGCCAGCTGGACCGAACGCGACGGTGTCGCCGCCATCGCCCCGCTGCTCATCCAGCCGATCGCCCCCGACGACATCGCGCAAGTGCTGGCGGAGGTCGCCGCGGGCGAGCCGCAGGGCCGGTATGTCGACGTCGCCGGCCCCGAACCACAGGACCTCGTCGACATGGCGCGTCGCACCCATGCCGCTCTGGGGAAGACGGTGAAACTGGTGCCCACGTGGTCAGGGCCACTCGGGGAGGAACTGGCCGGCAACAAACTGATGCCGGGGGAGAACGCCCGCATCGCCCCGACGACGTTCGACGAATGGTTGGCTGCCGGCGCGAGTGAGCGCCGCGAAGTTTGCTGAAACAGGGCTTCGGCGGGGAGTGTCGACGCGGGTCAGGCGGTCCGGCGGATACCGCGTTTGAGCAACATCTCGCGCTCGGATTCGCTCAATCCGCCCCAGATTCCGTAGGGCTCACCGACGGCGAGCGCATGTGAACGGCACTGGGCGATCACCGGGCAACGCCGGCACATTTCCTTCGCGCGCATTTCCCGCTGCGCCCGGGCCCGGCCACGCTCACCGTCGGGGTGGAAAAACATCGAAGAATCGACACCCCGGCAAAGCCCGTGCATCTGCCAATCCCAGATGTCGGCGTTCGGTCCGGGCAGCTGCTGCGGCTGAGGCATTGGGAAAACCCCTCTCTAAATACCCATTTCGGGTACGCGATAGAGCGTGCGTCGTGGAACAGATCCGAGCCCTTGTCGCCGATGACCACTCGTGCACACAACGTAGAAGGGCGAAAGAATTTCCGTCAATAGCGCGATCATGTGCTCAATCGCATAACCGCAGCTCGAGAATTTACGTCACGTTCATCCTTCGGACTTGCGGGTGGAGCGAAACGTGCTAACGGCCGAGTCGGCGCGGCGTCCGACGACGGTATTTCGGCAGTTCGCGACCATTGGCCGATGGCAGTTTCCGTCGGACGCTTAACGTGGACGTAACTCGGCGCCCACGAAGTGTTAACCGCCGGGGCGCACCGCCGAAGCGCGTTTGCCGGCCCGGCCGTCCGGTCAGCGTTGATAGCGTCGCACTGCGATGACCAGCACCCATGCCTCACTCATCGACGCCGCGTTCGGTGAGCGTCCGGATATGTGGCCGTTACCCGCCGCGACCGATCCGCAGGACCGATGGCTGCGCGCGGTGGCCGCCGGCGGGCAGGGCCGCTACGCCGTCGCACTCGCCGAACTCGCCGCGCTGCACCGCTCGGCCGGCACCGGCCTGCAGTCCTCGGCGATGAGCACCAGGGCGTCGTTCCTGCGTCAGCTGGGTGGACACCACGACGCGGCCGGATGGGACGGGAGGGCCCTGGCGGCGGCCGGCGCCGACGCCGCGGCGACGGCCGACGCGCTGATCGGGTTGGCGGCCGACGCGCTCGGGGTGGGGCGGTTCGGCGCATCGCAGCGGCTCCTTGACCGCGCCGTCGGACCCGTCGACGCCGCCGACGACGCCCGGTTGCCGATCCGCCTGGACTGGGTCAGCGCCGAACTGGCGATGATGCGCGGGGACGGCGCAACGGCCGTCGCACACGCCGAACGTGCCGTCGCCGCGGCCGCTTCCATCCCCTCGGCGCGGCACCGGCTGAAGTCCGATGTGGTGCTCGCCGCGGCGCTGTGCAGTCGCGGGGAGGTGGACCGTTCCCGCGCGATCGCGGACGCCGCACTCGACCGCGCGGGCGATCTCGGCCTCGTGCCGCTGCGTTGGGCGCTGGCCAGTCTGCTGGCCGATATCGGGAGCTCCGAGTACACGCCGGGGCAGGTCACCGACTTTCGCGACGCCAGCGCCGATACTGTGCGTCGCAGGGGCGGCGTGTGGTCTGATCGCTAGTCCGGGTGGCGCCCGCCGGCATCGTTATTGTTTAGCTGAGCCAGAGCGCCGGAACCGCCGTTCGTAACGTTGGAGAACACACCCACGATGACACTTTCGGGAGAACGTCTCGATGCTGTCGTCGCTGAGGCAGTGGCGGGCAATCGTGACGCACTCCGCGAAGTGTTGGAGACCATTCGACCGATCGTCGTGCGGTACTGCCGAGCCAGGATCGGCGCGACGGAACGAAGCGGTCTCTCCGCCGACGACGTTGCGCAGGAGGTTTGCTTGGCCGCCATCACGGCGCTGCCGCGCTACAAGGACCAGGGACGTCCGTTCCTCGCCTTCGTGTATGGCATCGCAGCGCACAAGATCGCGGACGCTCACCGAGCGGCGAGCCGCAACAAGTCCGATCCCACCGATGTGGTGCCCGAGCGGTTCTCCTCGGAGGCAGGCCCCGAACAACTGGCCATCAACGCCGAATCGTCCGCGCGAATGGACCAGCTGCTCGGCGTCTTACCCGACAAGCAGCGCGAGATCCTCATCCTGCGTGTCGTCGTCGGCATGAGCGCCGAGGAGACCGCCGAAGCCGTGGGCAGCACCGCCGGCGCAGTCCGCGTCGCGCAGCACCGCGCACTGGCGCGGCTGAAGGCCGAGATCATCGCGACGGGGCACGACCATGCCTGACTTCACACGTCGATCATTCAACGGGGGCGACCCGTCGCTGCCGGAGATCAACCAGACCGACCGCCTCATCGACGCACTCGCCAGCGAACAGCCGGTCTACTCGAACGAGCCCGGTGAGGCCGAGCTGGCCTATCTGCTGGCCGGCTGGCGCGACGAGGTGCGTCACGCGCCGATGTCCACGGTGGTGACGCCGCGCGACGCGGCGATCGCACTGGACCGTGCCACCTCGACCACGCAGCGCCGCCGGTTCTCGCTGGCCGTCGTCGGGTCGGTGGCCGCCGCGGTGCTGTGCCTCGGCGGATTCGGCTCGGTCGTCTACGGCGCCGGGCCGGGCGATCCGCTCTACGGCGTGCGCACGATGCTGTTCGGCGAACAGCAGGCCACCCGCGACGATCAGGTCGCGCTCGCGGCGCAGACCCAGATGGCCCAGGTGCAGGAGCTGATCGAGCAGGGCGACTGGACTGCCGCGCAGGACAAGCTGCAGACGCTCACCACGACCGTCGCCGCGGTGGGGGACACCGGCCGCCAGCAGGAGCTCGTCGACCAGTGGCAGCAGCTGTCGGTGAAGGTGGAGACCCGGGACCCGAACGCCACCGTGCCGCCGGACGCGCCGCCGGTGGTGCTGCCCGAGGTGCCGTCGGACATTCCGCTGCCTGCGCTGCTCTCGCCGGACGGCACCGCACCGTCGACCACGGCGCCCGCCACGACGCCGACGACCAGCGTCCCGACGACCAGCGTGCCGTCGGGCACGCCGTCCGAATCGCCGACCACCGCACCGCCGGGGACACCGACGACGTCCGCGCCGGCGAGCCCGCCGCCGTCGTCGGCCACCTCGTCGACGGCGCCCACCCCGGCGCCGTCGTCGTCCGCTGCTGCGGAGCCGGGACCGACGACCACCCGGGCGCCCGTCGAGCTGCCCCCGCCGTCCTCGGCGCCGGTGACGCCGACACAGCCGCTCACCACCACCACCGTGGCGCCGACGACCACGGTCGCGACGACGACCACGACGGCGGCCGCGGAGGCGGAGGTGGAGACTCAGCCGGCGCCGCGTTTCACGCAGCCGGAGGTCACGATCGCGGTGACGACCACGGTCGCGCTACCGGTGCCGGACACCGGATCAGAGGAAGAGTGACGAATCGCTCAGCGGTAGCCGTCTGAGTCCGACGTCGCTTCGTTCAGCGAGGCATCGGCATACCCACGGCAGTAATCCCATGTGACGTACGCGTCGGGTTCGGGATCGTAGGCGGGCTCGTGCGGCCGCACCGTACCGTCGACGAGCAGCTGCAGCAGGTTCGCGCGCAGCATGTCCCAGTCGTGGTAGTGATCCTGCTGGCATTCGTCACAGCAGACGACCAGACCGCGAATGCCCTTGTGGGCGAGCAGCGCCTCGTAGACCGCCAGGTCAGCGAGGTCGGCCTCGACGGCCGTGCGCTCCTGCGGGTCCAGCGGCTGACCTGGTTCGAGCGCGTCGAGCGCCGCCGAGGGATCGCAGGGATCGTCGGCGAACGGATCAGGCGGCAAACCAGGTGGCAGGTGGTCTCGCACGAGTCCCACATTACGCAGCCCCACTGTCATCGCGCCAGCCGTCACCGGCGTGGCGACCCGGGTGTGCGGGGCCGAACCGCCACCGCCGTAACCGATAGGATTAGGTATCCGTCTCAGTGCCTATGGAGGCCACGCCCATGTCGATCGCTGAACGCAGCGTTCCCATCGCCGTACCGGTTCCCACCGGCGGCGACGACCCGACGAAGGTGGCCATGCTCGGGCTGACCTTCGATGACGTCCTGCTGTTGCCCGCGGCCTCCGACGTCGTACCCGCGACCGCCGACACCTCGAGCCAGCTGACCAAGCGGATCCGGCTGCGGGTGCCGCTGGTCAGCTCGGCGATGGACACCGTCACCGAATCCCGGATGGCCATCGCGATGGCCCGCGCCGGCGGGATGGGTGTGCTGCACCGCAACCTGCCCGCCGCCGAACAGGCCGGCCAGGTCGAGACGGTCAAGCGGTCCGAAGCCGGGATGGTGACCGACCCGGTGACGTGCTCACCGAACAACACGCTGGCCGAAGTCGACGCGATGTGCGCCCGGTTCCGCATCTCCGGTCTGCCGGTCGTCGACGACAACGGTTCCCTGGTCGGCATCATCACCAACCGCGACATGCGGTTCGAGGTGGACCAGTCCAAACCCGTCTCCGAGGTGATGACCAAGGCGCCGTTGATCACCGCTCAGGAGGGCGTCTCGGCCGAGGCGGCGCTCGGCCTGCTGCGGCGCCACAAGATCGAGAAACTGCCGATCGTGGACGGGCACGGCAAGCTGACCGGCCTGATCACCGTCAAGGACTTCGTCAAGACCGAGCAGTTCCCGCTGGCCACCAAGGACTCCGACGGCAGGCTGCTCGTCGGCGCCGCGGTCGGTGTGGGCGAGGACGCGTTCACGCGCGCCATGATGCTCGCCGACGCGGGGGTGGACGTGCTGATCGTCGACACCGCGCACGCGCACAACCGCGGTGTCCTCGAGATGGTGCACCGCATCAAGACCGTGCTCGGCGACCGGGTCGAGGTCATCGGCGGCAACGTGGCGACGCGGGCCGGGGCGGCCGCACTGGTCGAGGCCGGCGCGGATGCCGTAAAGGTCGGTGTCGGCCCGGGTTCGATCTGCACCACCCGGGTGGTCGCGGGCGTCGGGGCGCCGCAGATCACCGCGATCCTCGAGGCCGTCGCGGCGTGCGCGCCGTCGGGTGTGCCGGTGATCGCCGACGGCGGCCTGCAGTACTCCGGCGACATCGCCAAGGCGCTGGCCGCGGGCGCGTCGACCGCGATGCTGGGTTCGCTGCTCGCCGGCACCGCCGAGGCGCCGGGTGATCTGATCTTCGTCAACGGCAAGCAGTTCAAGAGCTACCGCGGCATGGGGTCGCTCGGGGCGATGCAGGGCCGCAACGCCGCAGGCGCCACGCGGGGATCGTTCTCCAAGGACCGCTACTTCCAGGACGACGTGCTCTCCGAGGACAAGCTGGTGCCCGAGGGCATCGAGGGCCGGGTGCCGTTCCGCGGACCCCTGGCGCAGGTGATCCACCAGCTCACCGGCGGCCTGCGCGCGGCCATGGGTTACACCGGTTCGCCCACCATCGAGGCGTTGCAGCAGGCGCAATTCGTGCAGATCACCGCGGCGGGGCTAAAGGAAAGCCACCCGCACGACATCACGATGACCGTCGAAGCGCCCAACTACTACGCCCGCTGACGGACCTGGGGAACAGCACTGTGCGAGACATGGTCGAAATCGGTATGGGCCGGACTGCCCGCCGCACCTACGAGCTCCACGACATCAATATCGTGCCGTCGCGCCGGACCCGCTCCTCGCAGGACGTGTCGACCGCGTGGCAGCTCGACGCCTACCGGTTCGAGATCCCGGTGGTGTCGCATCCGACCGATGCGCTGGTGTCGCCGGAGTTCGCGATCGAACTCGGCCGGCTCGGTGGGCTGGGCGTCCTCAACGGCGAGGGCCTGATCGGCAGGCACGCCGACGTCGAGGAGAAGATCCAGCAGGTCGTCGAGGCCGCCGACAAGGAGCCCGACCCGTCGGCGGCGATCCGGCTGCTGCAGCAACTGCACGCCGCGCCGCTGGACCCCGAACTGCTGGGGGCGGCGGTCGCCCGGATCCGCGACGCGGGAGTGACGACGGCGGTGCGGGTGAGCCCGCAGAACGCGCAGGCGCTCACCCCGGCGTTGCTTCAGGCGGGCATCGACCTGCTCGTCATCCAGGGCACGATCGTCTCGGCCGAACGCGTCGCCAACGACGGCGAGCCGCTCAACCTCAAGACCTTCATCTCCGAGCTCGACATCCCGGTGGTGGCGGGCGGCGTGCTCGACCACCGCACCGCACTGCACCTGATGCGTACCGGCGCGGCCGGCGTGATCGTCGGTTACGGGTCGACCTCGGGCGTCACCACGAGCGACGAGGTGCTGGGCATCAGCGTGCCGATGGCGACCGCGATCGCCGACGCGGCCGCCGCGCGCCGCGAGTACCTCGACGAGACCGGCGGACGCTACGTCCACGTTCTGGCCGACGGCGACATCCACACCTCGGGTGACCTCGCGAAGGCCATCGCCTGTGGCGCCGACGCGGTCGTGCTGGGGACCCCGCTGGCGAGCGCCGCCGAGGCGATGGGCGGCGGCTGGTTCTGGCCGGCGGCCGCGGCGCATCCGTCGCTGCCGCGCGGTGCGCTGCTGCAGGTGGCGCTCGGGGAGCGGCCGTCGCTCGAACAGGTGCTCACCGGGCCGTCGGACGATCCGTTCGGCTCGCTCAACCTGGTCGGCGGGCTGCGCCGGTCGATGGCGAAGGCCGGCTACTGCGATCCCAAGGAGTTCCAGAAGGTCGGGCTGACGGTCGGCGCCTGAGTCAGCTCGCGCTTCTCTGCTCAGCCCGTCAGGCGTGCCACCGACAGGTGATGCGCGATCCGCTGACCCAGCCGCGCGGGATGCCGCCGGATGTCGTCGACGACCATCGGGATCACGGTCCAGCCCAACTCCTGAATACCGGCCAGACGCGTTCGATCCCTGATCATCTCGAGCCGGCCCACATGCCAGTCCACGCTTTCGTACTCCGCGACCACGCACTGGTCGGGCCAGGCGAAGTCGACCCGCCACACCACGCCGCCGGGTCCGCGAATTTCGTGCTGCAACAACGGTTTTGGGAGCCCATAGTCGATCATCACCAGACGCGCTTCGCTCTCCATGGCCGATTCGGCGCGGCCGTCGACATGCGGTAACAGGTCGCGCACCGCGACGATCCCCCGCCGGCCGCGTTGCTCATCGACAGCTCTCTCGAGATCGCCGGTGTCGCACCAGGTGGAGTGGACGGCGGCGTCGAGCGTGGCGAGCGCGCGGGGCCGCTGCAGCGGCGCGCCGACACGCTGGTGAACGCCGAGTCCGACCGTCGGGCGAACCCGCCTGCCCGGGTCGAGTACGTGGATGACTCCGGTGTCTCGACGTCGAACCCGTACAGCGACGCCGCGGTGGCCAGGCATGCGACGGCCTCCTGGCCGAGGAAGAGGTCCAGTGCCGTCAACCGTCCCCGCACGTCGGGTTGGTGATCGGCGTAGACGCCGTAGTACACACGGACCGGTTCGCCCCGGCGCACCAGCCAGTCCAACTGTTCGCGGGAGAAGGCGCCTGTTTACATGTTAGGAACTCCTGTCTAGATAGTTACCCGTTGGTAACCCATACTGGTGTCATGCAGCCTGACTACGACGTCCTCATCATCGGTTCGGGTTTCGGCGGCAGCGTCACCGCGCTGCGGCTCACGGAGAAGGGGTACCGCGTCGGCGTGCTCGAAGCGGGCCAACGCTTCGCCGACGAGGATTTCGCGAAGACCTCATGGGACCTGCGCAAGTTCCTGTGGGCGCCGCAGCTGGGTTGCTTCGGCATCCAGCGCATCCACCTGCTGCGCGACGTCCTGATCCTGGCAGGCGCCGGTGTCGGCGGCGGATCGCTCAACTACGCCAACACCCTCTACGTGCCGCGTGAGCCGTTCTTCAACGATCCGCAGTGGAAGCACATCACCGACTGGAACGACGAGTTGCTGCCCCACTACGAGCAGGCGCAGCGGATGCTCGGCGTGGTCACCAACCCCACGTTCACCGACGCCGACCGCATCGTGAAGGAGGTCGCCGAGGACATGGGCGTCGGCGACACCTTCGTGCCGACACCGGTCGGGGTGTTCTTCGGGCCTGACGGGCAGAAGGCCCCGGGCAAGACCGTGCCCGACCCGTACTTCGGCGGCGCAGGCCCGGCCCGCCGCGGCTGCATCGAGGTCGGCGAGTGCATGACCGGCTGCCGCCACAACGCCAAGAACACGCTGGTGAAGAATTACCTGTATCTGGCCGAGAACGCGGGCGCCAAGGTGCACCCGATGACCACGGTGACGGGCTTCGAACAGCGCCCCGACGGCGTGTGGGAAGTGACCACCGTGCGCACCGGCACCAAGGTGCGTCGCCAGAAGCGCACGTTCACCGCCACCAACCTCGTCCTCGCGGCCGGCACGTTCGGCACCCAGAAGTTGCTGTTCAAGATGCGCGACGCCGGCAAGCTGCCCGAGCTGTCGGAGAAGCTGGGCATGCTCACCCGCACGAACTCGGAGTCGATCGTCGGCGCCGGGCGCTTCCACGTGACCGACGATCTCGACCTCACCCACGGCGTGGCCATCACCTCGTCGATCCACCCGACCTCCGATACGCACATCGAGCCGGTGCGCTACGGCAAGGGCTCCAACGCGATGGGGCTGCTGCAGACGCTGATGACCGACGGCTCAGGTCCGGAGGGCACCGACGTGCCGCGCTGGAAGCAGCTGTTCACCAACGCCCGCAAGGATCCCCGCGGCACGGTGCGGTTGCTCAACGTCCGGCGGTGGAGCGAACGCACGCTGATCGCCCTGGTCATGCAGAACCTCGACAACTCGATCACCACGTTCACCAAGCGCACGAAGCTCGGCACCCGCCGGCTGACGAGCAAACAGGGCCACGGCGAACCGAATCCGACGTGGATCCCGGTCGGCAACGAGGTGACGCGGCGGATCGCCGAGAAGATCGACGGCGTCGCGGGCGGCACGTGGGGCGAGCTGTTCAACATCCCGCTGACCGCGCACTTCCTCGGCGGCGCCGCCATCGGCGACAGCCCCGAGCACGGCGTCATCGACCCGTATCACCGCGTCTACAACTACCCGACGCTCTACGTCACCGACGGGGCGGCGATCTCGGCGAACCTCGGCGTCAACCCGTCGCTGACCATCAGCGCGCAGGCGGAGCGGGCGGCCTCGTTGTGGCCGAACAAGGGTGAGCAGGATCTGCGCCCCCCGCAGGGTGAGGGCTACCGCCGGCTCGACCCGATCGCACCCGCGCATCCGGTCGTGCCCGCCGGCGCGCCCGCGGCCCTGGACTGGAATGCCAGCCGCGACACGGTCAACCGGCGCGACCCCACCACCACCGAGGCCCGCGGCGCCTGAGCGCTCAGTCCTTGCCGTCGACCCTGCGCCGCAACGGTTCCCGGCCGGGCGGCTGGGGCGGCAACGGCAGCAGCGGCTTACACGGTTCGATCGAGACGGTGGTCGGCGCCTGCGTGGTGAGTGTCAGCTCGCGGTCGGCGTGCCGGATGGTCAGAGTGCCGTGTGGTCCGTCGCGCAGCGTGTAGGTCACGTCGTCGTGGTTGACCTGCACGGTGACGCGGAAGTCGCGCCAGCGCAGCCGAAACCGCAGACACCGGATGCCGCCGGGCAGATGCGGATTCAGTGACAGCACACCTTCGTCGTCGCGCAGACCGCCGAACCCGGCGACCAGCGCCGTCCACGCCCCCGCCAGCGATGCCATGTGCAGGCCGTCGCGCGTGTTGTGGTGCAGGTCGCGCAGGTCGATCATGGCCGCTTCGTAGGCGTAGTCGTGGGCGAGTTCCAGGTGGCCCACCTCGGCGCACATCACCGCCTGCGTGCACGCCGACAGCGACGAGTCCCGGGTGGTGCGCCGCTCGTAGTAGTCGACGTTGCGGGCCTTCTGCTCGGCGGTGAACGCGTGGCTCTGCCACTGCATCGCGAGCACCAGGTCGGCCTGTTTGATGACCTGCGCCGGGTAGAGGCGGACGTAGGGTTCGTGAAGTAGCAGCGGATACACCGTGTTGGCCGTGAAATCCCATTCGCGCAGCGTGGTGAACCCATCGTTCTGCGGATGCACGCCGAGTTCCTCGTCGAACGGGATGTGCGCGGCGTCGGCGGCGTCGCGCCACGCCGCCGTCTCCTCCGTCGACACCCCGAGTTCGCGGGAGGTCTCGGGGTGGCGGGTGCACGCCTCGGCCGCTGCGCGCAGATTCCCCGCGGCCATCAGGTTGGTGAACACGTTGTCGCGCACCACCGCGGTGTACTCGTCGGGGCCCGTCACCCCGTCGAGATGCCAGACCCCGTACCGGTCGTGGTGTCCCAGTGACATCCACAGCCGCGCCGTCTCGATCAGCACCCTCAGGCCGCATTCGCGTTCCAGTGAGTGGTCGCCGGTGACCTGCCGGTAGCGTTCGAACGCCATCGCGATGTCGGCGTTGACGTGCCAGGCGGCGGTTCCCGCGGGCCAGTAGGCCGAGCACTCCTCGCCGCGGATGGTCCGCCACGGGAAGGCCGCGCCCTTCAGATCCAGTTGTGCCGCACGCTCTTTGGCGAGGTCGAGGGTCGAGGCCCGCCAGCGCAGCGCATCGGCGGCCGCCGACGGTTTGGTGTAGGTCAGCACCGGCAGCACGAAACCCTCGGTGTCCCAGAAGGCGTGCCCGTCGTACCCGGTGCCGGTGAGTCCCTTGCCCGGGATGGCGCGCCGTTCGGCGCGGGCACTGGCCTGCAGCACGTGGAAGAGGCCGAACCGGACGGCTTGCTGGCAGTCGGGATCTCCTTCGACCTCGACGTCGGCGCAGTCCCAGAACTCGTCGAGGTAGTCGCGCTGCGCGTCGAGCAGTCCCTGCCAGCCGCTGTAGCGGGCGCCGGTGATCGCCGCGCCGACCTGATCGCTCAGCGCGGGACGCGATCTCAGGCTCGACCACCCGTAGGCGAGGTATTTGACGATCCGCAGGCGCTGACCGGGACGCAGCCCGCAGATGACGGTGGTGCGGGCGAGGTCTTCGGCGGTGTCGGTGGTGATCTCGACCCGGCCCGGCACGTCGACCTCGTGGTCCATCGCGGCGACCATCATCAGGCCGCTGCCCCGGGTCCGGTGTACCAGCAGTGCACTGTGATCGGTCTGCTCGTGGTGGACCGGTTCGAGCGGTTTACGCAGCACGGCCGCCACCCGCGGGTCGCCCGATGTCTCTGGCTGATCCTCGTTGGCGACCAGTTCGGATTGCACTGTCACGCGGACGAATTCGTCGAGCGCCTCCACCACGTACTCGATCGCGGCGATGCTGCGCTGCGTCAGCGAGACCAGCCGCGTCGAGTGCACCTTGACCTGTTTGCCTGCCGGAGAACGCCATTGGGTGCGACGGCTCAGCGTTCCTGCGCGCAGATCGAGCACCCGCTCGTGGTCGATGACGTTGCCGTAGCGCACGTCGAACGGTTCGTCGTCGACCAACAGCCGCAGGATCTTGCCGTTGGTGACGTCGACGACAGTCTGGCCGGCTTCGGGATAGCCGTATCCCGCTTCCGCGTATGGCAGCGGCCGGATCTCGTAGAACGAGTTCAGGTAGGTGCCGGGCAGGCCGTGCGGTTCGCCCTCGTCGAGGTTGCCGCGCAGCCCGATGTGACCGTTCGACAACGCGAACAGCGACTCGGACTGCGCGAGCAGATCGAGGTCGAGGCGGGTCTCCCGCACCTGCCACGGTTCGACGGGGAAGGCCTCGTGGGTGATCATCATGGGGCTTACCGCAGTTCCGCGAGGTCGGTGACGACGATGTCGGCGCCGTTGCGCCGCAGTTCCTGCGCCTGCCCTACGCGGTCGACCCCCACCACACAGCCGAACCTCCCCGCACGTCCGGCGGCCACGCCGGCGAGCGCGTCCTCGAACACGGCACCCTGATCCGGTGTGATGCCGAGGAGTTCGGCCGCCCGCAGGAAGGAATCGGGTGCCGGCTTGCCCGGGATGTTCTCCTCTCGCATGGTGACCCCGTCGACGCGATGCTGCACGAAACGCGCCAGCCCGGTGACGTCGAGCACCTCTTCGGTGTTCGCGCTCGACGAGACGACGGCGACGCCAAGGCCGGCGGCGCTGACGTCCTCGAGATACCGGCGTGAGCCCTCGAACACCGCGACGCCGTCACGCTGCACGGTCTCGTGGAACATCTCGTTCTTGCGGTTGCCCAGCCCGTGCACGGTCTCGGCGTCGGGCGCATCGCCGGGGCCGCCTTCGGGCAGTTCGATCCCGCGGCTGGCCAGGAACGAGCGCACACCGTCCTCGCGGCGTTTGCCGTCGACGTAGCGCTGGTAGTCCGCGCCCGCGTCGAACGGCACGAACGGCTCACCGGTGCGCTGCGCCCTGGCCTGCAGATACGCATCGAACATGGCCTTCCACGCCCGGGTGTGGACGCTCGCGGTATCGGTGAGCACGCCGTCGAGATCGAACAGGCAGGCCGTTATCTGCTCGGGCAGACCCAGCACAGCAACCTCGCTTCCGTGGTCGGTATCACCGCTGGGGTAACCATTGCCACCGCGACAGTAACGTGACGGCGCAAATCCGGCCGGTCGTCGCGCGCCGGGCGACCGCCCTGTCGGCGTTCGGCAAGCGGCGGCCCCCACTAGACTGGGGCAGTGAATTCCCCATCCCCGCGGCCCGTCCTGGTGATCGATTTCGGCGCGCAGTACGCGCAGCTGATCGCGCGCCGGGTCCGCGAAGCCCGGGTCTTCTCCGAGGTCGTACCGCACACCGCATCCGTCGAGGAGATCAAGGCCAAGGATCCGCAGGCGATCGTGTTGTCCGGCGGGCCGGCGAGTGTCTACGCCGACGGTGCCCCCCAACTCGATCCGGCGCTGTTCGACCTCGACGTCCCGGTGTTCGGCATCTGCTACGGCTTCCAGGCCATGGCGCAGGCGCTCGGCGGCACCGTCGCGCACACCGGCACCAGTGAGTACGGCCGCACCGAACTGAAAGTGGCTGGGGGAGAGCTGCATTCGGATCTGCCCGCCACCCAGCCGGTGTGGATGAGCCACGGCGACGCGGTCACCGAGGCGCCGTCGGGATTCGAGGTGGTGGCCACCAGCGCCGGTGCGCCGGTCGCGGCGTTCGAGAACCGGGCCCGACGGCTGGCCGGCGTGCAGTACCACCCCGAGGTGCTGCACTCCCCGCACGGCCAGCAGGTGCTCAGCCGGTTCCTGCACGATTTCGCCGGCATCGGCGCGAAATGGACCCCGGCCAACATCGCCGACGCGCTCGTCGAGCAGGTGCGCGAGCAGATCGGTGACGGCCGCGCCATCTGCGGGCTGTCTGGCGGAGTGGATTCCGCGGTGGCCGCGGCGTTGGTGCAGCGCGCCATCGGCGACCGCCTGACGTGTGTGTTCGTCGACCACGGCCTGCTGCGGTCGGGGGAGCGGGCCCAGGTGCAGCGCGACTTCGTCGCCGCCACCGGCGCCAACCTCGTCACCGTCGACGCCGCCGACAGGTTCCTCGAGGCGATGTCGGGGGTGACCAACCCCGAGGGCAAACGCAAGATCATCGGCCGCGAGTTCATCGCCGCGTTCGACGGCGCCGTGCTCGACATCGTCGGGGACAGCGGCGCGCCGGTGGAGTTCCTGGTCCAGGGCACGCTGTATCCCGACGTCGTCGAATCCGGCGGCGGTTCGGGCACGGCGAACATCAAGAGCCACCACAACGTCGGCGGCCTGCCCGCCGACCTGAAGTTCAAGCTCGTCGAGCCGCTGCGGCTGCTGTTCAAAGACGAGGTCCGCGCCGTCGGCCGTGAGTTGGGACTGCCCGAGGACATCGTGGCGCGCCAGCCCTTCCCGGGTCCGGGGCTGGGTATCCGCATCGTCGGTGAGGTGACGCGTGAGCGCCTGGAGACGCTGCGGCATGCCGATGCGATCGCCCGCGAGGAACTCACCGCCGCGGGGCTGGACAACCAGATCTGGCAGTGCCCGGTGGTGCTGCTGGCCGACGTCCGGTCGGTCGGTGTGCAGGGCGACGGCCGCACCTACGGCCATCCGATCGTGCTGCGGCCGGTGTCCAGCGAGGACGCCATGACCGCGGACTGGACGCGGGTGCCCTACGAGGTGCTCGAGCGGATCTCCACCCGCATCACCAACGAGGTGCCCGAGGTGAACCGCGTCGTGCTGGACGTGACGAGCAAGCCGCCCGGCACCATCGAGTGGGAGTAGTCACCCCTCCTCGGGTTCGGCGGCCTGTTCGATGAAGTCCGCCAGCATGTGGCTGACCAGTCCCTCGATCGTCGACTCGATCGACGTGGCCAGCGTCGCCGCGACCGTCGCGACCGCCTGCGTGCGGAACCGCACCAGCATGGTGATCAACTCGGCGACCTCGGTGTCGTCGGGCAGCGACGCTCCGGGCTTGATGATGTCCTGCACCTGTTCGGCCCCGGCCTGAACGAGGATCGTGCTGATCTGATCGACCAGCGGCAGCACCGCCACGTGGATGTCGATGAGTTTGTCGGCGGTGACGCCGTATTCGCGGATCTCGCGGAACGCCTCGAGCAGCTTCGGCCGCATCACGGTCGCCGTGTCGCCGTCCACGCGGATCAGGTTGAGGCCGACCATGCGGTCGAACGCCTTCTCGTCGTCGATCAGCTTCGCGGCCTCGGCCAACGGCATCGACTGCGGCTTTTCCGCGGCCCACGTGCCGGCGATCGCGTTCTCCAGGCCCAGGACGTCTCCGAGATCCTTGCCCTGCTCCCAGGCCGACAGCATCTCGTGCACGTGGGAGATGTTGTAGCCACGGTCGAGCATCGACGTGATCAGCCGCAGCCGGGTCAGGTGGGTGTCGTTGAACAGCGCGATCCGGCCGACCCGCAGCGGAGGGTGCAGCAGGCCGCGGTCGCGGTAGACACGGATGTTCCTGGTCGTGGTGCCGGCCAGCCGAGCCAGGTCGTCGAGGCGGTACTCACCCGACGACGTCTCCGCCTGCGACTGGCGCACCGCGGCGTCGAACAGTTGGGAGACGGCGTTCTCGACGACGTCGCGCGAGCCACGGCGGACGCGGCGCGGCGCGCGGCGCAGCCCGCCGAGGATCGCCGAGATGGCACCCGCCTGGTGGCGCTCGGCGGGCTGCTCGGTCACGCCCGGATGCGAGTGTCGACACCGGTGTGTGTATCGAGAGCGACCGCGTCGTAGTCGCCGAACCGGAAGTCCCGCATCTGTCGAAGATACTGGGTGGCGAACCCGGGGTACATCGACGCGTTGAACCCGTCGGCGGTCAGGTACCAGCTGCTGCACCCCGACATCCATGTCGTCTTCCCGAGGCGACGCTGGATCCGCTGGTTGAAGCGGCGTTGCACGTCAGCGTGCACGTCGAGGTAGCGCAGGTTCTCGCCCAGCAGCGTGGTGATGCCGCGCACCGCGTAGTCGAGCTGCCCCTCGACGTAGACCAGCAGCGAGTTGTGGCCCGGCCCGGAGTTCGGGCCGGTCATGAGGAACAGGTTGGGGTAGCCGTGGACGTTGATGCTCTTGTAGGCCTGCGCGCCGCCGGACCATTCATCGGCCAGGGAGCGACCACCGATGCCGGTGACCGGATAGGGCGGTCCGGTCAGGTGGACGTCGAAGCCGGTGGCGAAGACGATGCAGTCGAGGTGGTGCTCGACCCCGTCGCTGGTCCGGATTCCGGCCGGGCTCATGGTCGCGATCGGCCAGTCGATCAGCTTGCAGTTGTCCTGTTGCAGCGCCGGGTAGTAGTCGCTGGAGACGAGCATCCGTTTGCAGCCGGGCGTGAAGTCGGGCGTCAGTTGCCTGCGCAGCCATGGATCCTTGACCTGCCGGTGCAGGTGCGCCTTGCCGAGCCGCGCGACGAGCCCGGTCAGCGGGGTGTCCCATACCAGCGCGGTCGCGCTGACCTCGTGGCCCCAGAACAGCGCTTGACGCGCGAGTTGTTGTACTGCGGGGATTTTCGCGAACAGGTTCTGCGCCCCGGCGGGAGTGGCCATGTCGAGGCGGGGCAGCACCCAGCCGGGGGTGCGTTGGAAGACCTTGACGAAACCGGCCTGCTTGACCAGTTCGGGGACGATCTGCACGGCGCTGGCGCCGGTGCCGATCACCGCGACCCGCTTGCCGGAGAAATCGTAGTCGTGGTCCCAGCGGGCGCTGTGGATCTTGTGGCCCTCGTAGCTGTCGAGGCCGCGGATGTCGGGCCACTTGTGGTCCGGCAGCGGACCCGAGGCCAGGACGACCGTACGTGCCCGGAACTGTTCTCCCGCCGTCGTGTCCGCCGTCCATACGCCGGCCGCCTCGTCGAAAGCCAGCCCGTTGACTTCCACGCCGAACCGGATCCGGCGCCGGACGTCGAAGTCGTCGACCATCGTCTCGATGTGCTCGCAGATCTCGGCGGCGGGCGAGTACGCCCGCGACCACGACGGGTTGCGCACGAACGAGAACGAATACAGCAGTGACGGGATGTCGCACGCGGCACCGGGGTAGGTGTTGTCGCGCCAGGTGCCGCCCACCCGGTCGGAACGTTCGACGATCACGAGGTCGTCGACTCCGGCGCGCAGGAGTTTGATGGCCGCACCGATGCCGGTGAATCCGGCGCCGACGATGAGCGTGTCGTGTGTCGTGGTCATGTCAGGCCGCCGGCTCGTAGGTCAGTTCCTTGAACCAGCTGGGGATGGGCCGCAGCAGCTTGCGTGGATAGCGTTCCGACACCCACACCATGGAGTTCGCGAGCAGGTGATAGGGGTGGCGCGGGTTGACCACCATCGCGGCATGCCGTCGAAGCACCCGGTAGGCGGGAACACGGGTACTGGACTCACCGCGTTCTCCGAGTTGCTGGAACCGCTTGACCGCGTTGTAGAGCCGCTCCGGTTCCAGGCCCATTCCGACGATCTCGTTGCGGATCCGGTTGAGCAGCGGCATGTACATCAGCGCGCCGATGATCAGTCCCGGGGTGGCGACGGTGCCGACGAACTCGATCGCCAACCGCCGCGCGGTGGCATGTCCGATCATGTCGAGGACCTCGAAATCGACGACGATGTGGCGTGACTCGTCGTTGTTGATCTTCTCGAACACCTGATGGCAGACCGGGTCGTCGACCTCTTCGAGCAGGAACTTGAGCAGGGCGCCGTCCAGCGCCACCTCGAGCATCGGGATGACGGTGCCCAGCACCGAGAGCGGCATGTCGTCGGCGTACCGGTCGAGCCAGTCCATCGCCAGGCGGATGTTGACGTTCGGCTCGGGCATCTCGTTGCCGTCGAGCATGCCCCACCGCTTCATCAGCGCCAGTTCGGCGTTCGCGTGCCGCTGCTCCTCGGCGTGAAAGTAGCGGTAGATCTCGGCGATGGTCGGCGTGGGAGCCTTCTTGGCCAGCGCCGCGAAACCGCGGGCGCCGATGTTCTCGATCCAGCACAGGTCGGCCATGAAGGCCTTGAGTTTGGGCCGGAACTCGTCGGAGATGGTCTCCGCGCCCGGTGCGTCCCAGTCGATGTCGGCCAGCGCCCACTGCCGGTCCTTGATCTTGGCGAGCATGGCGTCCATGTCGATCTTCGTCTTGGTGGCCATCAGGCGATCCCTCCTTTGGTCAGTCCGACCGCGCGGGTGTAGAGCTCGGGCGCGAATCGTTTGATGTGCCAGCCGAAGCGGGCGTCGAGTTGCGGCATGCAGTACAGACCGCCGCGGTCATGGGTGTCGAGGCACATGCGTGCCACACGTTGTGGGGAGAATCCGGTCCAGCGCATCAGCCGGTCGGCGACTTGCGTTGCACCGTTGGTGATCCGGCCCGACTCGACGATGTTGGTCTTGACGAATGTCGGGCACAGGGCGGTGACCGCGACGTCCGTGCCGCTGAGTTCGGCAGCCAGCGTCTCCGAAAGGGACAGGACTCCAGCCTTGCTGACGTTGTAGGCCGCCATGCCGGGAGCGGCGCCGAACGCGGCCGCCGAGGCGACGTTGATGATGCCACCCGACCGCGCATCGCGCAGGAGCGGTGCGAAGACGTGGCAACCGTGGATGGGTCCCCACAGGTTGATCCCGAGCACCCAGTTCCAGTCGGCCAGGCTGACCTCGCCGATGAGGGTGCCACCGGCGCCGACGCCGGCGTTGTTGACGACCAAGGAGGGCGGCCCACCGAACCAGTCCTGTGCGGTGTCAGCCAATTCCCTGACATCGTCGATTCGGGACACGTCGCAGTGGGCGGCGATCGCGTGTCCGCCGCCATCCCGGATCGCCACTGCGGTGGTCTCGGCCGATTCGGTGTCGATGTCGCTGCACACCACGCGGCCGCCGCGCCGGGCGAGTTCGGTGGCGAACGCGGCGCCGATTCCGCTGCCCGCGCCGGTGATGACGGCGGTGGCGTTGCGGCTGCGTTTGGTGCCGGAGCCCCACATGGTCAGCTCACCGCCCGGTCGGCGTCGCCGGCACTCAGCGCGTCGGCGACGAATGCGGTGATCTCGCGCATCGCGGGGACGGCCTCGGGCGCCAACCGGGGTAGTGCCTGAAAGACGTGCACCTGATCCGGCCACACCTGCAGCTCACAACTTCCGCCCGCGGCCCGGATGTCGTCGGCGAGGGCGATCGCATCGCCGGCCAGCATCTCGGCTCCGCCGGCCTGGATCAGCGTCGGGGGCAGCCGCCGGCCCGTCACCACGTCGAGCGTCAACCGTGGGTGCGTCGGTTGTTCTGCCGCGCAGTACAACTCGACGAGCCGGATCGCGTCACGCGAGCGGATGGCCGGGTCGCGGCGCAGCAGTTCCCGCTCGCGGGCGCGGGTGAAGGTCAGGTCGATCAGCGGTGAGAGCAGCACCAGGGCGGCCGGATGCGCGGTGGCGGTCTGCAGCAGGAGGTCGACCGTCAGGTGGCCGCCGGCGGAGTCCCCGGCGATCACCATGCGGCCCGGCGGCACGCCGAGGTCGTCGATCAGCCAATCCCAGCCCGCGCGGACATCGTCTGCGGCGGTGGGGAAGCGGTGCCGCGGTGCGAGGCGGTAGTCGACGGTGAACACCGGCAGTCCGGTCGCCGCCGACAGCCATCCGGTCAACCTGCGGTGGGTGCGCGGCGAGCACAGCGCATACCCACTGCCGTGGACGTAGTAGAGCGCCCGGTCCGGCGCCCCGGTGGGGACGCCGCGCCCGCGGACCCACTCGCCGATGAGGCGGCGGCCGTCGGTCAGGTGGGTGTCCACGGGGTCGACGCGGACGCCGGACAGGGACGGGCCGAAAGCGGCCATGATGCGGGCGACGATCTGGCGGGAGAGCCACAGGCCCCACGCCTGTTCGGGCGGGAGCACCGCGCTGATTTGTCGCAGGGTCAGTCCGCTGACTGTCGCCGCGGTGCGGGAGCGCAGAGAGCCCTGCGCGGGCATCGTTGCCACGTCTGGAGTACAGCAACGAATGGTGACATTTGTCAATGACAACATTTGTCACTGTCATCCACCGTCGACGCTCGACGGCCTCTCGGTCGCTTGACGCTTGTCGGTGCCCCGGTGTTTACTCGTCGTATCGAACATGAGTTCGAAAGACGGGTGTTTCGAGTGATGCTGGAGGTGCTCCTGTGACAGCGGAGGCCCACCTCGAGCACGCTCAGCTTACCCGCGCTGAGCAGGTCGAACACCTGCGAAAGCAGATGGCGGCGGTGGCAGGCAAGGTCGGGTCCGGTCGACGGGGGCCCGCGCCCTCTGCTGACCCGTCACCGGTGGTGGAAAGTTTGCTGCCCTTGCCCGAATCGCTGGCTGAGCAGCTGCCTACGTCGTTGCCGCGCGGCACGGTCGCGGTGCTCTCGGGGGCGCGGTCCCTGCCGTTGGGCATGGTCGCGGCGACGACGGCGGCCGGTGGTCATGCCGCCATCGTCGGCCAGCCCGACGTCGGTCTGCTGGCCGCCGTGGAGATGGGCGCCGACCTCAGCAGGCTGGCCGTCATCCCGGACCCGGGCGGGGATCCGGTGGAGGTGGCGGCGGTCCTCATGGACGGGATGGATCTGGTGGTGCTCGGCCTGCGCGGGCGCTCGGTGCCCGCGGGCCGGGCCAGGGCGGTGACGGCGCGGGCTCGGCAGAAGGGATGCACTCTGCTGGTCACCGACGGCGACTGGCACGGGGCGACGGCCCGGTTGGAGGCCCGGGTGTGCGGTTACGAGGTGGTCGGCGCCGGCTCGTCGGATCCGACGCAGGCGCCCACCCCGGGATGCGGACGGATCAGCCGGGTGCGGCTGACGATGCGGGCACGGGGCCGGGGTTACGGTCCCGGCCGAGCGGTCGGTGAGTAGCGTGGCCCGCTCATCTCAGAAGGCCGCACGGGTGCTGGCCGTCTGGTGCATGGACTGGCCCGCGGTCGCGGCGGCCGCGGCGGCGAATCTGCCGCCGACGGCGCCGGTGGCGGTGACGCTGGCCAACCGGGTCATTGCGTGTTCGGCCTCGGCGCGCGCCGCGGGGGTGCGGCGCGGGCTGCGGCGCCGTGAGTCGCAGGCTCGGTGTCCGCAGCTGCACGTCGCGCCGGCGGATCCGGCCCGCGACGCCCGCCACTTCGAGAACGTCACGGCGGCGGTGGACGATCTGGTGCCGCGCGCCGAGGTGCTGCGGCCGGGTCTGCTGGTGCTGGCGGTACGCGGGGCGGCCCGGTACTTCGGCTCCGAACAGGCAGCCGCCGAACGGTTGGTCGACGCGGTCGCCGCGGCCGGGGTGGAATGCCAGGTCGGCATCGCCGATCAGCTGCCCACGGCGGTGTTCGCCGCGCGCGCCGGCCGCATCGTGGCGCCCGGCGAAGACGCCGATTTCCTGTCCGCGCTGTCGATCCGGCAACTGGCCACCGAACCCAGCCTGGCCGCACCCGGTCGCGAGGATCTTGCAGACCTGCTGTGGCGCATGGGGATTCGCCACATCGGCCAGTTCGCCGCGCTGTCGCGGACGGATGTGGCCTCCCGCTTCGGGGCGGACGCCGTCGCTGCGCACCGGTTCGCCAGGGGTGAGCCGGACCGCGGGCCGTCGGGCCGGGAACCGCCGGCCGAACTGGACGCGGTGCGCAACTGCGACCCGCCGATCGATCGGGTGGACGCCGCGGCGTTCGCCGGCCGGTCGCTGGCCGGTGAACTGCACCGAAGCCTGGAGTCGGCGGGGGTCGGCTGCACCCGGTTGGCGATCCACGCCGTCACCGCCGACGGCAAGGAGTTGGAGCGGGTGTGGCGGTGCGCCGAGCCGCTGACCGAGGACGCCACCGCGGACCGGGTGCGCTGGCAACTCGACGGCTGGCTGAACCGGCGCAATCCCAACGACCGGCCCGCCGCACCGATCACCGTGCTGCGGTTGCGGCCGGTCGAGGTGATCTCGGCCGAAGCGCTGCAGCTGCCGCTGTGGGGTGGCATCGGAGAGGAGGACCGGTTGCGCGCCCGCCGGGCGCTGGTACGCGTGCAGGGTCTGCTCGGGCCGGAGGCGGTGCAGGTCCCGGTGCTCAGCGGTGGGCGCGGTCCGGCCGAGCGGATCACCTTCACCGCGTTCGGGGATGAGCCGGTGCCGCAGGCCGATCCGCAACAGCCGTGGCCCGGGCAGCTGCCCGAACCGTCACCCGCGGTGCTGCTCGACGATCCGGTGGAGGTGCTCGACGCCGAGGGAAATCCGGTGCGGGTGACCCACCGCGGGCTGTTCTCCGGTTCGCCCGCGCGTCTGGACGGCGGGGGATATCGCGGTGACCTCGCGTGGTGGGCCGGACCGTGGCCGGTCGACGAACGGTGGTGGGACCCTGACCGCGCCAAAGGCCGCACCGCCCGGGCGCAGGTGCTACTCGACGGCAGCACGGGGCAGGCGGCGCTGCTGCTGTGTTACCGGCAGCGGCGCTGGTACGTGGAGGGCGCCTATGAATAGACGCTAATTCGATTGTGCACAATCTAATTGTGGTCTACTGTTGCGGTATGGCCACGCTTCGCCTCGACCAGCACCTGTGCTTCGCGCTGTACTCGGCGACGCGTGCCATGACGGCGGCCTACCGGCCGGTGTTGACGGAGCTGAACCTCACCTACCCGCAGTACCTGGTGTTGTTGGTGCTGTGGGAGGAGGGTCCGGTGACCGTCGGCCGGCTCGGTGAGCGGTTGCACCTGGATTCCGGCACCCTCTCGCCACTGCTGAAACGCCTCGAGGCCAACGGATTCGTCGTTCGGCGCCGATCCCGCACCGACGAGCGTCAGGTCGAGATCGACCTCACCGACGACGGCCGGGCACTCGAGGAACGCGCCCAGTGCATCCCCGAGCGACTGTTCACCGCCACCGGCATGTCCGTCGACGACGCCGAGGAATTACGCGACGCCGTCCGCCAGTTGAGCGACGTGCTCATGAACACCACAGCGAACTCATCGCACTGACGAAAGGAACCGACGACATGAAGACGCTCTACACCGCAGAGGCGCTGGCCACCGGAGAAGGCCGCGACGGCCACGGACGCAGCTCAGACGGCCGCCTCGACTTCGACCTCGCGATCCCCAAGGAGATGGGCGGCAGCGGCAACGGCACCAACCCCGAGCAGCTGTTCGCGGTCGGTTACGCGGCGTGCTTCCACTCGGCGCTTCGGTTGGTGGCCCGCCAGGAGAAGGCCGACGTCTCGGATTCCACTGTCGGCGCCCGGGTTTCGATCGGCCAGCTCGACAACGGCGGCTTCGGCCTCGCGGTGGAACTCGAGGTCGCGCTGCCCAACGTCGACCAGCAGACCGCTCAGGAACTCGCCGAGAAGGCCCACCAGGTGTGCCCGTACTCCAACGCCACACGCGGCAACATCGACGTGAAGCTGACCGTCACCGACGACTGACCTCAGCCCAACCGGTGCGCGAACGGTCCTACCCGCGCGATGAACCGCTCGAAGAAGGCGCCTGCGTCGACGCCGATGCCGACCAGGGCGTTCGGCGGCCGGCCCCACCGCCCATTCCAGTCGGCGATCGTCATCCCGCGGGTAAGCGTCCCGGCCAACTCCACATCCACCGTGGCGGGCCGGCACTCCACGATGTCGGGATCGAGGGCGACGGCGGCCGCCAGCGGATCGTGCAGATGCGCGAGGTAGCCCTCGCCCTGGTCGAAGTGGAATTCGAAGTAGAACCGCATCGCGTCCTCGAGGACCCGGATCAACGGGTTGGCCGCCACCGATCGGGTGCCCCGGTCGTCGAGCACGCTCATCGGCGCGGTCGGCGACTGGGCGGCGGCCGCCAACCGGGTGAACAGCGCCGGTGTCAGCGCGACGTTCTCGGTCAGGTTGAGCCCCAACACGATCGGCGGCTCGAGATCCGGGGCGCTCCAGGCGGCGAACACCTCCGCGGCGGCCTCCGGGTCCACGCTGACGTTCCACTCCGCCACCGCGGTCGTGTTGCCCCGGTAGTCGAACGCACCGCCCATGATCACCAACCGGCGCAGCAGCGTCGGCAGCGCAGGTTCGGTACGCAGCGCCAGCGCCAGGTTGGTCAGCGGGCCCACCGCCATGCCCACCAATTCGCCGGGATGCGCGCGTGCGGCGCGCACCCACGCCTCGGCGGCGTCGTAGGTGGTCAGTGTCGAATCACCCGACGGCAGCTGCGCGTAACCGAGTCCCTGCGGACCGTGCGTGTCCTCCGCGGTCCGCAGCGCCGAGGCGACCGGGCCGTCGGCACCGCGTGACACGGGCATGCCGGTCACACCGCACAATTCGAGCAGGCCCAGGTTGTTGCGGCAGACCTGGTCGACGCCGACGTTGCCCGCGGTGGAGGCGATACCGACCAGATCGGCGTCCGCGCTGGCGAGCAGGTACACCAGCGCCATCGCATCGTCGACCCCGGTGTCCACATCGGCGAAAACCGGTATCCGCGCGGCAGACTCGCCGTTCCCGTTGGGCATGGGCAGACGATACGCCCGGTCCGGTCAGTCCTTGACGGTGCGGGCGGTGTGGACGCCGCTCAGCGCCGCCAACTGGTCGGGCGTCAGGCCGGCCAGCCCGAACTCCGCGGCCGCCAGCGCGACCGTTGCCGCCTCCGCGAGCTCGCGCCCCTCGTCGGTGATGCCGACCAGCGTCGCCCTGCGGTCGGTGGGGTGCGCGCGCCGGGAGACCAGGTTGCGGTGGGACAGCCGCTCGGTGGCGATACTCACCGTGGTCGCGTGCACGAACAACTCGCGGGCCACCTCACCGAGCAGGCAGGTGCCGGTCTCGGTGGACTGCAACTGTTTGAGGATGTGAAAGTCGATCAACCGCAGCCCGAAGCCGTCTTTGAGGTCCTGGTCGACGACGGCCGTCATCGATCGGCAGAGCAACAGAACCGAGCGCATCGCCTGCCAGCCCGCGGGTTCGGCCATGGCCCTATCGATATCCAGATTTCCGCGGGTTAACCGGGGAGATAGTGTCCGATCCACGCCGAGAAGGGAGTGCTCATGCCGATCGATCCTCATGCCGTGGGAACCAAGTCCGAGCCGGTGCTCTACGAGTGGACCGACCGGGAGACCCTGCTCTACGCCCTCGGCGTCGGAGCGGGCACCGCTGATCTGGCCTTCACCACTGAGAACAGCCACGACATCGACCAGCAGGTACTGCCGACCTACGCCGTCATCGGCTGCCCGGCCTGGGGCGCGGTAGGCGCCGTCGGCTCGTTCAACTTCAGCATGCTGCTGCACGGGTCGCAGCAGATCCGGCTGTTCGCGCCGCTCAAACCGGCGGGCAAGCTCAGCGTGGTCTCCGAGGTGGCCGACATCCAGGACAAGGGTGAGGGCAAGAACGCCATCCTGGTGTTCAAAGGCACGGGTACCGATCCGGACACCGGCGAGGTGGTCGCCGAGACGGTGTCGACGGCGGTGATCCGCGGCGGTGGTGGATTCGGCGGGCAGCCGGGGACACGGCCACCGGCGCCGGAGATCCCCGACCAGGACCCGGATGCGCGCATCGCGCTGCCCACCCGCGAAGATCAGGCGCTGCTCTACCGGCTCTCCGGTGACCGCAACCCGCTGCACAGCGATCCGTGGTTCGCCCGCGAGCTGGCCGGTTTCCCGCGCCCGATCCTGCACGGTCTGTGCACCTACGGTGTCGCCGGCCGTGCGCTGGTCGCCGCGCTCGGTGACGGCGACGCCACCCGGATCACCGCGATCGGCGCTCGCTTCACCTCGCCGGTGTTCCCGGGGGAGACCCTGACGACGTCGGTGTGGCGGACCGGCGACGGTGAGGCGGTGTTCCGCACCGAAGCCGCCGCGCCCGACGGCTCGGGTGCGCGGCTGGTACTCGAGGACGGCACCGCGCAGTATCGACCTTGATTTCGGTGAAGCGCCGGTGAGATCGGCGTCTGGTTGACAGGATTGGAACCCGCGGCGTTCGGCGGACGTGCGAGATGGGCGGTGGTTCGGTCATGAGGTTGGTCGTCGGTTATCTCGCCACCCCGGGTGGCGCGGATGCGCTCGCGCTCGGCGTGCGTCTGGCCCGCACGCTCGGCGCTGATCTCGACGTGTGCATGGTGCTGCCCACCGACCGGCCCCTGCCGGCGGTGATCCCGACCGGCGACCACGACGATCTGCTCACCGACCAGGCGGAGAAATGGCTGGCCGAGGTCATGCCGACGGTGCCCGTCGACGTGAATGCGCGCGGCCACATCGCGTTCGCCGAGTCCACCGCCGACGGGCTCATCCGGGAGGCCGGCCGGCTGGGCGCCGAGGCGATCGTGGTGGGTGGGTCCGGCGGCGGCCTGGCGGGGAGTTACTCACTGGGCTCCGTGGTCAACCAACTGCTGCACTCGGCACCGATGCCGGTCGCGGTCGCGCCGCGCGGGCTGCGCGAGTCTCCGGTCACCCGGGTGCGGGAGGTGACGTGCGCCATCGGCCGGCGCGAAGGCGCGGACGTGCTCCTCGAGCATGCCGTCCGGTTCAGCTCGGCGGCGGGCACACCTTTGCGGCTGGTGTCACTGGTCGCACTCGACCCGACGTTCGGGACGCTGCGCGGCGATGTCGATGCGGTGCGCCACCGCGCGCTCGAACACGCCGCCCACGCCCTGGATGTCGCGAAAAGCAGCCTGCCCGAGAGCATCTCGGTCACCTCGACGATCGTCGACGGGCGTGGCGTCGAGGATGCGGTCCGCAAGCTGGAGTGGCACGACGGAGATCTCATCATGGTCGGCTCCAGCCGCCTGAGCGCACCGCGACGACTGTTCCTCGGTTCGACCGCGGCGAAGATGCTGCGCGTGCTCCACGTTCCGATGGTGGTCACACCGCGGGATCAGTCAGCGGCGGAAGACGTTTCCTAGTCGCGCAGGCCGTGGTCGCCGTACTCGTGCAGGAGCGCCAGCGGGTCCAGGGTGTCCCACACGGTGCTGTAGAACTGCTCCTTGAGCTGGCGGGCCTCGTACTCCCTGTTCGCCAGGTCGGCGATCTGGTCGTAGCCGTAATACAGCAGCGACACCGGTCCGGTGGTCTTGAGCAGTTCGTTGATGATGATCTGCGCGCCGGCCTTGTTGCCCTGTGCGGCTTCGAGGAACGCAGGCACGATCTTGTACGCGGGCACCACGGTGTTGACCCACGGCACGATCTGGCTGCCGCGGTACACCGCTTCGACGCCTTCGCGGATGTACGGCCGGAACTCGGGGCCGGCCGCGCCGACGAGCAGGTTGCGCAGGGCCAGCACCGCGGCGGGCATGTCGTCGGGCTCGGGATCGTCGGGCCGGAACGGATCGGGGCTCCACGGCACCGGTTCGGCGGCCGCGGCCGACGGGACCGGCTCGTCGACCGGTTCCTGTTGCGATTCCGGTTCCGCCGCGACGCGGACGTCGGCCACCTCGTCCGCTGAGGCATCCGTAGATGCGTTGGCTCGCTTGGTGACCGGCTCCTCGTTGTCGATCACCCGCGGGGTGAACACGCTGCGCAACTTCTCGACCTGCTCGGCTTCGAACTGCTGCGCGGACTGCCGGAGCTTCGTGGACAGTGACCGCTTGACGCCCTTGGATTCGGTCTCGGCTTCGGAGTCTTCGGCCTCGTCGTCCGAGTCGTCAGGGTCGGCCTCGTCGGCCTGGTCGTCGGTCTCCGTCTTGTCGGCCGTGTCGTCCTTCTTCGGCCCGGCATTCACAGCGCCCGCCGACTCCGACGCGCTCGACGCCGACTCCGTGTCCGCGTGGGCAACGCCCTGCCCGGCGACCGCGACCGCGGCGCCCACACCGACTGCGACCGCCAGTCCGCCGACGTAGCCGATGTACTTGTGTGACGCCATCCCCGATTTCCCTTTCCTAGGCAAACACATCGTAGAGGTCACCTCGCCGATCGGCAGCGCAGCCCGATCGCCTCACCTCGGGCCGCCGGCGACACGTGGCGCGTCGAACATGCGTTCGATACACTCGAAGGGTGAGCTGGTTCAACGGGCCGCCGAGCTGGTCGGAGATGGAGCGGGTGCTCAACGGCCGACTGCCCCGGCCCACCGGGGACAGCAAGCCCCGCCGTGCCGGCGAATCGCTTGCGGAGCCCGTCGGCGATGGAGGCGACAGCCCGGCGTGGTCGCGTAAACGCGGCGCCTACCGGGCGCCGGACGTGCCCCGGTCGGGCGGCGCGGTGCCCTACGCCGAACTGCACGCGCATTCGGCGTACAGCTTCCTCGACGGCGCAGGCACTCCCGAGGAACTCGTTGAGGAGGCCGCTCGCCTGGATCTGCGGGCCATCGCGCTGACCGACCACGACGGGCTCTATGGGGTCGTCCGATTCGCCGAGGCCGCAAAGGAACTCGACATGCAGACGGTGTTCGGCGCCGAGCTGTCGTTGAGCAACGTCGCGCGCACCGAGGTGCCCGACCCGCCGGGGCCGCACCTGCTGGTGCTCGCCCGCGGTCCGGAGGGCTACCGGCGGCTGTCCCGCGAGATCGCCAAAGCCCACCTGGCCGGCGGGGAGAAGGGCAAACCCCGCTACGACTACGACGCGCTCACCGAGGCCGCCGGTGGGCACTGGCACATTCTCACCGGATGCCGCAAAGGTCACGTGCGTCAAGCGCTTTCGCAAGGAGGCCCGAAGGCGGCCGAAGCGGCACTGGCTGATCTGGTGGACCGGTTCGGCCGCGACCGCGTCAGCGTCGAGCTCACCCACCACGGCCACCCTCTCGACGACGAACGCAACGCCGCGCTGGCCGAGCTGGCACCGCGTTTCGGCCTCGGCGTCGTCGCCACCACGGCGGCGCACTTCGCCGAACCGTCGCGCGGGCGGTTGGCGATGGCGATGGGCGCGATCCGCGCCCGCAATTCGATCGACGAGGCCGCCGGTTACCTGGCCCCGCTCGGCGGATCGCATCTGCGCTCGGGGGAGGAGATGGCCCGGCTGTTCGCCCGCCACCCCGAGGCGGTCACCGCCGCGGCAGATCTGGGGGAGCAGTGCGCGTTCGGGCTGGCGCTGATCGCCCCGCGACTGCCGCCGTTCGACGTGCCGCCCGGTCACACCGAGGACAGCTGGCTGCGGCACCTGGTGATGCTCGGCGCCCGCGACCGCTACGGCCCACCGGAACGGGCGCCGCAGGCCTACGCCCAGATCGAACACGAACTGCGGATCATCGAGAAGCTGACGTTCCCGGGATACTTCCTGGTCGTCCACGACATCACCCGGTTCTGCAAGGAGAACGACATCCTGGCCCAGGGGCGGGGGTCGGCGGCGAACTCCGCGGTCTGCTACGCACTGGGGGTCACCAACGTCGACCCGGTCGCCAACGAGTTGCTGTTCGAGCGGTTCCTGTCCCCGGCCCGCGACGGGCCACCCGACATCGACATCGACATCGAATCGGATCTGCGGGAAGAGGCGATCCAGTACGTCTACGAACGCTACGGCCGCGACTACGCCGCGCAGGTCGCCAACGTGATCACCTATCGCGGTCGCAGCGCCATCCGCGACATGGCCCGCGCGCTCGGCTTCTCCCAGGGGCAGCAGGACGCCTGGAGTAAACAGCTCAGCAAGTGGAACGGGCTGGCCGACTCACCGGACATCGAGGGCATTCCCGAGCCGGTGGTGGACCTCGCGCTGCAGATCTCGAATCTGCCGCGGCACATGGGCATTCACTCGGGCGGTATGGTCATCTGTGACCGGCCGATCGCCGACGTGTGTCCGGTCGAGTGGGCCCGCATGGCCAACCGCAGTGTGCTGCAGTGGGACAAGGACGACTGCGCGGCAATCGGATTGGTGAAGTTCGACATGCTCGGGCTCGGCATGCTCTCGGCGCTGCACTACTGCATCGACCTGGTGGCCGAGCACAAGGGCCTCGAGGTCGACCTGGCGAAGCTGGACCTGTCCGAGCCCGCCGTCTACGAGATGCTGCAGCGCGCCGATTCGGTCGGGGTGTTCCAGGTGGAGTCCCGCGCCCAGATGGCCACGCTGCCGCGGCTCAAGCCCCGGGTGTTCTACGACCTGGTGGTCGAGGTCGCGCTGATCCGGCCCGGGCCCATCCAGGGCGGGTCGGTGCACCCGTACATCAAGCGGCGCAACGGCGAAGAGCCGGTCACCTACGACCACCCATCCATGGAGGCAGCGCTGCGCAAGACGCTGGGGGTGCCGCTGTTCCAGGAGCAGCTGATGCAACTCGCCGTCGACTGCGCGGGGTTCACCGCCGCCGAGGCCGACCAGCTGCGCCGCGCCATGGGATCCAAACGTTCGACGGACAAGATGCGCCGGTTGCGCGGCCGGTTCTACGACGGGATGCGCCAGCGTCACGGCATCACCGGCGAGGTGGCCGACCGGATCTACGAGAAGCTCGAAGCGTTCGCGAATTTTGGCTTCCCCGAGAGTCATTCGTTGAGCTTCGCGTCGCTGGTGTTCTACTCGTCGTGGTTCAAGCTGCATCACCCCGCCGCGTTCTGCGCCGCACTGCTGCGGGCACAGCCGATGGGGTTCTACTCACCGCAGTCGCTGGTGGCCGACGCGCGCCGCCACGGTGTCACCGTGCACGGCCCCGACGTCAACGCCAGCCTGGCGTACGCCACGCTGGAGAACCACGGGATGGAGGTGCGGCTGGGGCTCGGCGCGGTCCGCCACATCGGCGACGAGCTCGCAGAGCGCATCGTCGACGAGCGAAAAGCTCACGGCCCGTTCGCGAATCTGCTGGACCTGACCGGTCGGGTGCAGCTGTCGGTGCCGCAGACCGAGGCGCTGGCCACCGCGGGTGCGCTGGGTTGTTTCGGCGTCGCCCGTCGCGAGGGGCTCTGGGCCGCCGGCGCGGCCGCCGCCGAACGGCCCGACCGGCTGCCCGGCGTCGGGTCGGCGGGGCAGATCCCGTCGCTGCCCGGTATGAGCAAGCTGGAACTCGCCGCGGCCGACGTGTGGGCCACCGGGGTGTCTCCGGACAGCTATCCCACCCAGTTCCTGCGCGAGAACCTCGACGCGATGGGCGTGGTGCCCGCCGGCCGGCTGCTTCAGGTGCCCGACGGCACCCGGGTGCTGGTGGCGGGGGCGGTGACCCACCGGCAGCGTCCGGCCACCGCGCAGGGTGTGACGTTTCTCAACCTCGAGGACGAGACGGGGATGGTGAATGTGGTGTGCTCACCACAACTCTGGGCGCGTCAGCGCCGCCTGGCCCAGACGGCGCCGGCGATGGTGATCCGCGGCATCGTGCAGAACGCCACCGGTGCGGTCACCGTCGTCGCCGACCGGCTCGGCACACTCGACATGCGGGTGGGGTCGAAGTCGCGCGACTTCCGCTGACGCGAAGGGGACCGCCGGCCGCGTCGGTAACCTCGACGGCATGACCCTCAACCTGTCTGTCGACGAACTCCTGACGACCACCCGCTCGGTGCGCAAGCGACTCGATTTGGAGAAGCCGGTGCCGCGAGAGGTGATCATGGAGTGCCTGGAACTCGCGTTGCAGGCCCCGACCGGCTCCAACGCGCAGGGCTGGCAGTGGGTCTTCGTCACCGACCCCGAGAAGAAGAAGGCGCTCGCCGACATCTACCGGGTCAACGCCAACGCGTACCTGGACCTGCCCAAACCCGACTACGACGACGTGCGCGGCGAGCGCATGGAACTGGTCAGCGACTCCGCGCGCTACCTCAACGACCACTTCCACGAGGTGCCGGTGCTGATGATCCCGTGCCTCGAGGGCCGGCCCGACGGCGCGCCCGCCGGCATGTCAGCCTCGTTCTGGGGTTCGCTGCTGCCCGCCGCCTGGAGCTTCATGCTGGCGTTGCGCTCCCGCGGACTCGGCTCGGCCTGGACAACGCTGCACTTGCTGAACGACGGCGAGAAGCAGGCCGCCGAACTGCTCGGCATCCCGTTCGACAGGTACAGCCAGGCCGGGCTGTTCCCGATCGCCTACACCAAGGGCACCGACTTCAAGAAGGCCAAGCGGCTTCCCGCCGAGCAGCTGACGCACTGGGACAGCTGGTGAGCCGTTCGAATTCCGAGGCTGCGGCCAGCACGACGTCGTCGTCTCCGGCAGGTGCGGACACCAGCATGCCTGCCGGTGCCCGCCCCGTCATCGGCAGCGTCACGCCGCACGCGCCCAGGTAACTCAACACCATCGTCGTGCGCAGCGTACTGGCGTTGACCGCGTCATACGTCGCCTCGGAGCCGAGCAGGTCGGCGATGCGCGGGGGTTCGTGTCGGACAGTGGGGCACAGCAGCACCGAGCCCGTCAATTCGGCGGCGAACTGCCGGCGCAGCGTGCGCATCTCCCGACGCAGTGGTTCGACGGCTTCCTGTGCACCCGCGTTACGTGCGAGCCGCCGCGCAGTGGCGGGCTCGATGCCGGCCGACCCCAGCAGCCTGCCGTAGGCGGCGTAGGCGTCCGCGCCGACGATGGTTCCGTAGGTGTCGATGAGGTGCTGCGCCCGCTCCATCGACGCGAGGCGCACCGTGGTGACGCGCACATCGCCGCCTCGCAGGCTGTCGACGGCTGACTCGAAGGCCGCCCGTATCGCGGGTGTGCAGTCGTCGACCCACTCACCCGCAGGGATCACCACCCGAGGTCGGGCCGGCTGCCGGTGCGACGTCCCGGCCAGCAGCCGGTCCAGCAGTCGGATGTCGTCGACCGTGCGGGCCATCAGACCGACGCTGTCGAGCGTCGGTGACAGCGCCCGAAAGTCGTTTTCTCCGTAGCGGTTGTGGCTTGCTCGGTAGCCGACGCAGCCGCAGAACGCGGCGGGTACGCGGACCGAGCCGGAGGTGTCGGTGCCGACCGCGAGCGGTGCGATTCCCGCGGTGACGGCGACGGCGGACCCCGCCGAGGACCCGCCGGGCACCAGTGCCGCATCCACCGGGTTGACCGGTGTGCCGAATCGCTGGTTGATGCCGAGCCCCGAGAACGCGAACTCGCTGAGATTCGTCTTGCCGACCGTCACCATGCCGAGTGAGGCGATCCGGCGCACCAGGGCGCCGTCGGCGGGCGCGGGCGGGCGCTCGAGCAACGAGGCGGACCCGCAGGTGGTGACCGTGCCCTCGACGTCGAACAGGTCCTTCCAGACGATGGGCACACCGTCGAGCGGGCTGAGCAGTGCGCCGTCGCGTCGTCGACCGTCGCTGTCGTCGGCTTCGCGGCGGGCACGTT
Organism: Mycolicibacterium litorale; assembly: GCF_010731695.1. Taxonomy (NCBI): domain Bacteria; kingdom Bacillati; phylum Actinomycetota; class Actinomycetes; order Mycobacteriales; family Mycobacteriaceae; genus Mycobacterium; species Mycolicibacterium litorale. Next base: position 3,140,043 of record NZ_AP022586.1, on the reverse strand, counting down.
CGGCAGTGACGGTGATCATCGTCGACCGGGCCGCTGCGCCCTTCGTGCGCTCCAGAGCCTGCTCGCACGCCCGGCGCGCACCCGACACGTCGAGGGTTTCCATCACGCCGAGGCTAGGTGGACCGGCCACGCCCGGCCATGGAGGAAACCACAGCGAATCAGCTCCGCGCTGAACGAATGAACATGGGGGGATGACGGTCTGTCGACGTTGACTATGCACATGGAGTTGTCACATGACACCGCGGCCATCGTGATCCCCGCCGGCCAGGGATCGGCGTTCCGGGTGCGACGCGGCGACCGGTTCCGCCTGATCGACGTCGAGGGCGGGCAGGTCGGCGACCTGTTCGCGTTCGCGGCCGCCGACCCGGACGAGTACCTGTCCGCCTCGCACACGCGCACCTCGACCGGCAGGCTGTTCCCGCGCATCGGCGAGCAGTTCGTGACCAACCGGCGGCGGCCGATCCTGACGCTGACGGCCGACACGTCGCCGGGTGCGCACGACATGCTGATCGCCGCCTGTGACCCGGCGCGCTACGACGCCCTCGGGGCCCCTGGGCACGCCTCGTGCGCGGGCAACCTCCGGCTCGCCCTGTCAGACCTCGCGGTGACCACATGCGTCGTCCCGCAACCGGTCAACGTCTTCATGGACATTCCGGTCGATACCGACGGCAACCTGAGCTGGCTGCCCGCGCCGAGCCGGCCGGGGGACGCGGTGACCTTCGAGGCAGTCACGGATTGCGTGATCGTCGTGTCGGCCTGCCCGATGGATCTCAACCCCATCAACGGCGAGCGTCCGACCTCGCTGGCCGTCGAACTCGTCGAACCCACCACCTAGGAGGAGACCATCATGCCGTATGCGCACCCTGCCCTGAGCCCCGGTCGCCTCGGCGCACTGACGCTGCGGAACCGGTTGGCCGTCGCCCCGATGACCCGCGTGTCGGCAACGCCCGACGGCGCAGCGACAGGTGAAATGGCTGACTACTACGCCGCATTCGCGTGCGGCGGCTTCGGCTTGATCGTCACCGAAGGCATCTACACCGACACCGCGCACAGTCAGGGGTACCTCAATCAGCCCGGCCTGGCCACCGATGCGCATGTCGAGGCGTGGCGACACGTCGCCGACGCGGTTCACGCCGAGGGCGTGCCGCTCATCGCCCAGTTGATGCACGTGGGCGCTCTCTCCCAGGGCAATTCCTACGGTGCCGAGACGATCGCACCGTCGGCGGTCGCGCCGCGCGGACGACCCCTGGGCGAGTACGGCGGGCCGGACCAATGGCCCATGCCACGGGCCATGACCGATGGCGACATCCGCAGCGTCGTGAGCGGTTTCGCCGATGCCGCCGTGCGCGCCAAGGCGTCGGGCTTCGACGGGATCGAGGTGCACGCCGCCAACGGGTACCTGCTGGATCAGTTCCTCACCGTCTACACCAACCAGCGCGACGACGACTACGGCGGCGGCCTCGCCAACCGCATCCGACTGACGGCTGAGGTCGTCGAGGCCATCCGCGACCGGGTAGGCGCCGACTTGCCGATCGGAGTGCGGTTGTCGCAGACCAAGGTCAACGACTTCGCCTACCGCTGGCCGGGTGGTGCCGACGACGCCGAGGCCATCTTCAGCGCGCTGACCCGGGCCGGCGCCGACTATCTGCACATCGCCAGTGAGGGGAGGAATTTCCTCGACACCGCACAGCTCTCGGACGGCCGCACGATCACGGCGCTGGCCCGTGAGGTCAGCGGGTTGCCGGTGATGGCCAACGGCGGAATGCACGACCCTGGGCAGGCCGCCGACGTGCTCGACGGAGGGCACGCCGACCTGCTGTCGGTCGGACGAGGCGCGCTGGCCAACCCGGACCTGCCCCAGCGGCTCGCCGCGGGCGCCGAGTTGATCCCGTTCGAACACGCGATGATTCAGCCGATGGCGACCATCGCCAACACGCGGGACTGGTCGGCACGGCGTTCACTGACGCGACAGGCAGCTCACCGATGACCGCCCCATGGCATGGCCGTGCCGCCGCCGTCGCGACGCTGACATTCGACGTGGACGCCGAGACCCCGATCCTCGCCGCGGGCGGCCGCTACGCCGATCACATGACGACGATGTCGCACCAGTCGTACGGCCCCGACGTGGGCGTGCCGCGAATACTGGACATGCTCGACGAACTACGCGTCCCCGCCACGTTCTTCGTCCCCGGCTGGGTGGCCGAGCACCGGGTCGGACTGGCCGCCTCGATCGTCGACCGGGGACACGAGGTGGCGCACCACTCCTACAGCCACAGATCGCCGGTGACCATGACCCCGGTGCAGGAGCGCGCGGACTTCGCACGCGCCCTCGACGTGTTCGAGGCCCAGGGCATCGAGATCCGCGGCCATCGTGCCGCCCTGTGGGGTGCCAGCTGGCAGACCCCGGGCCTGATCGCCGAGCACGGACTGGCGTACGACTCGTCGCTGATGGGCGACGACCGGCCCTACCGCATTGCCACCGACACGGGGCCGATCGTCGAACTGCCGGTGCACTGGTCACTCGACGACTGGGAGCAGTACGCGTATGTGCCTGAGCCGCACGTCGGTTCGGTGATCGAGTCGCCGGTGAAGGTCGCCGAGATGTGGCGGGCCGAACTCGACGGCATGCGCCGGTACCGCTGCCTGTTCAACCTCTGCGTCCATCCGTTCCTGTCGGGGCGGCCGGGAAGGATTGCCGCCCTGCGGGGATTGATCGAGTACGCGCTGGAGCTGGGTGACGTCGCCTTCGCGCGGTGCCGCGACGTCGCCGACGCCGTGTGCGCTGACCCTGCGATCTCGCCGAGGACGCTGACACCGCCCCCGGCCGACGTGTACTCGCCGTAGCGCTCAGCTCAGGGCATCGGCCTCCACCGCGAGGAAGAGGTCGACGCGGTCCTCCAGCCGGCCGACGTCCCGCCCGGTCAGTTCGCCGATCTTGGCGATGCGGTTGCGCAATGTGTTGACGTGGACGTACAGCGCGTCCGCGGTGGCCGACCAGTGCCCATCGTTGCTCAGGAACGTCCGAAGCGTGCGTTCCAGTTCGGTGCCGTGCCGGTCGTCGTGGGTGCGAAGAGGGCCGAGGATGTCATCGGCGAAGCGACGCAGGACAGTTCGATCGTGCAGGCCCAGCAGCATCCGGTGCGTGCCGACATCGGCGTAGGTGCCGACCCGAGAGCCGGTGCTGCGCCGGCGCAGCACGTGGCACACCTCCCGGGAAGAGATGAGGGGCTCCCGTAGCGCCGCCGAATCGGCTGCCAGTGCACCGATTCCGACCACCGTGCGGTCCCCGGGGAACCGTTTGCCCATCAGCGTGACGAGGTCCTCGGCCAGTGCGACGACGCCTGCAGCGGCGCCATGCCAACCGAAGACGACGACGGTGTCTTGACTGCCCGCGACGACGACCGCCGGAACACCTCGCCGGGCGAAGAAGTCCTCGATCTCGTCGGTCGATCCCGCGGGTCGTTCTTGGCTGTCGCCGACGACGATGGTGGTGACGGCCAGCTGCCCGGCGGGGTCGATGCCGAACGCCCGCAACCTGTCTCGGAGATCTCCCGCGCGTGCCGCGCCCGACAGGATCATTTCGAGCAGCTCGCTGGAGAAACGGGACTCGATCGCTTGCAGTGCCTGCTGTTTGGTGACCTCCAGGCTCAGGAACCGGGCCGCCTGGTCGACGGCGCCCTGCTCGTCGGGCGTGAGTTCGGCCAGTGGTCGCATGCAGAACACGCCGGCGTCCACCTCGCCCATGGCCCCCTCGACCAGGAACAGCGAGGCACGACCGCCATCCGGGACGTCGACCTCCAGCGGCGGTGGCCTACGCGCGAGCGCCTCGGCGGCCGAATGGTCGAAGTCCGGGCCCACCTGGGCGCCGGCCAGTCTGCGGCCCATCCTGTCGACGACGACCAGGGGCAGGTCGTGGTCGCGACGCAGGACGTCGAGCACACCCTCGGCACCCCCGCCGCGCGAGATCGCCGTCGCGAGAGCGTTTCCGCGGCGCACCAGACCGGCAAGCGCCTCCTGGCGGGCGGCACCCTGGATGCGTGCGGCAGCTTCGGTGATGGCCGTGAACGGCACGGCGATCGACACCGATGCCAGCGGCAGTCCAGCCACCGTGGCGGCGTCGACGAGGTCCCGGGGGACGGTCGGCGACCGCTCGGTGAGCCCGAACACCAGCCCGCAGGCCCGGGCGCGCTGCAGAGCCGCCACGAAGGACGCGGCATCGGCTGTGTCACGCCACAATCCGTTGGTCAACACCAGCTCGGTGGCGCGGATGTAGGGCGACGGGTCGGGAAGTTCGGTGTTGTGCAGCCACAGCACTTCTCGGTCAAGGGCGTCGGGTGGGCCCGGCTCAAGGAGTTCGAGCTCCAGAGCGGGGTCGTCGAGCAGCGCGCGAAACGTGAGCACGTGTCACATCATCCATTCAAGCGGCGCGATAGTGGACGTTTATCCACTCACCGACCGTCTTCGGCGCTGTTTCGATGTCATCGATGCCAGCAACCGAGGAGCCACGCGATGTCGACCAGCCCGCTTGACACACCAGCCACGCAATCCTCCGCGGCCGACGCCGCGGTGCCCTTCGACGCCCACGGGATCGACCCGATCCCGGAGCGCAGTCGCGACTGCTCACCGTGGGAGTTGTTCTGGATCTGGTCGGGCGCCAACATCGCGCCGATCAACTGGGTTCTGGGCGCGTTGGGAATCACGTTGGGACTCAGCCTCCTTGAGACCCTCTTGGTCGTCGTCCTCGGCAACGTCATCGGATGTGCGGTATTCGGCGTTTTCAACGTCATCGGACACCGCACGGCCGTCAACCAGATGGTGCTGGGCCGGGCGCCCTTCGGAATGAAGGGCGCGATCGTGCCGGGGCTCGTGCAGTTCGCCTTGACGATGGGCTGGGTGGGGGTCAACACCTGGGTGGTGCTCGACTTGGCGCTGGCCATGCTGGCCGAACTCGGCGTGACCGGCGGTATGTGGCTGGAAGTCGTCGTCGCCGCCGGCATCATGGCGACCCAGTTGGGGCTGGCGCTGTACGGGTTCTACGCGATCCGCAGTTTCGAGAAGTACACCGTGCCCGCGACCGTCCTGGTGATGGCGGTGATGACCGTGCTGGCCATGGCGACCACCGACGTGAACTGGACCCTGACCGGCGCCTCGATGGACGCCGGCGACAAGGTCACCGCCGTCACCCAGCTGCTGACGGCGATCGGCATCGGCTGGGGTCTGACCTGGATTCCCTACGCGTCGGACTACAGCCGGTTCGTTCGGGTCACGGCGTCCGCCGGGGCGGTGTTCTGGTCCTCATCGCTGGGCATGTACGTGCCGACGGTGTGGCTCGCCGCGCTGGGAGCGTGTCTCGCCAGTGCGGGCCGCGGCAGCGATCCGTCCACCCTGGTGGTGAGCACGTTCGGGGTGATGGCCATCCCGGTGCTTCTGCTGCTGGTGCACGGGCCGATCGCGACGAACATCCTCAACCTCTACTCGTGCTCGCTGGCTGCGCTGTCGATCGGCGTGCGGGCCGCACGATGGAAGGTCACGCTGACAGCCGGGCTGGTGGCCTCGGGCGTGTTGGCGGTTTTCGTCAACGCCGACAGTTTTGCGCACGCCTTCGACCAGTGGATGGTCTCGATCCTGGTGTGGATCAGCCCGTGGGCGGCGATCGTGCTCGTCGACTACTTCGTCGTGCAGCGTGGTGCGCTCGACGTCGAGTCGCTGTATCGGGCTGAGGGATCGTCGCCGACGGGCCGCGCGTTCAACGTCAGCGGACTGGTCAGCCTGGCGGCGGGGCTCGTCGCCGGCTGGGCGTGGCAGTACGGGCTGGTGCCCGCGATGCAGGGGCCGTTGGCCAAGGCGCTGGGCAATACCGACTTCTCCTGGCTCTCAGGCAGTCTGGTCGCAGGTGGGCTGTACTTCCTGCTCACGCGGCGTTCGACGGTTGCCGACACCTTAGGTCGGTAGACGGGGATCTCACACGGCGCCGGAGAACCCGTGCTGACGCCACGCCTCGTAGACCGCGACCGCCGCGGCGTTCGACAGGTTCAGTGAGCGCCGGCCGGCCAGCATCGGGATGCGCACCTGCGCGGTGATGTGCGGGTCGGCCAGTGTCTCGGCATCCAGGCCGGTGGGCTCCGGCCCGAACAGCAGCACGTCGCCCGGTTGGTAGGCGATGTCGGCGAACGAGAGGTTTGCGTGGGCGGTGAACGCGTACACCGTGGTGGGCCGCAGCGCGTCCCACGCGGCCGCGAGATCGTCGTGCACGGTGACCGAGGCGAGGTCGTGATAGTCCAATCCGGCCCTGCGCAGTTTCGGTTCGGACAGGTCGAAACCCAACGGACGCACCAGATGCAGTTCGCATCCGGTGCCCGCCACCATGCGGATCGCGTTACCGGTGTTGGGCGCGATCCGCGGCGAGTAGAACATCAGCCGGAACATCCGACGATGATGTCAGGCCCGCCAGGGACTTTGCCCGTTTACCACACGAGTGCGCATCGGTCTGGTCACGAACTCTGTCTGTTCAGTAAGAATTGTGGAAACCCCAGCTGGCGGCTGTCATACTCGTCGAATTGCCAGGCGTACCAGGCGCGATCCCGCGCCCCGCAAACCGGTGCGAACAGCAGGAAACCTCCATGAATGACGCTTCAGTACTGACATGCGGAGCCGGCCGCGCGGCCGGGCGCCGATGACTGCCTTCACCCAGCACAGCGAGACACCGCCCGCGCCGCCGAAACGGCCGTCGCGCTGGTCCCCGGCGAACTGGCCCGTGCGCTGGAAGGTGCTCGCGATCGTGCTGGTGCCGCTGGTCCTGGCCGGCGCATTCGGCGGATCCCGCATCGCGGCGAATCTGCAGCAGGCCGGCGAGCTGCAGACGGCCGCGCAGCGCAGCGAGCTCATCCCCGACATCAACGGCTACATGGCCGCCCTGGAGGCCGCGGTCGTCGCCGCCACCGAGGGCGGTGACACGCAGTCGGCGTTGAGCGAATTCGACACCGCGAAGGCGGCACTGCGCCAGCAGCTGGACACCACCGACGTCATCCCCGACGTGCGCCTGGCGGTGAACACGCTGCTCGACCAAGGCCAGGACCTGGTCAACAAGACGACGGCGAACTCGATCGACCTGCGGCAGCGGGTCATCGCCTACGCGCCGCTGCTGCTGACCGCCGAGACCGCCATCACCGGTTCGGCCCGCGGCGACGAACAGGACGTGCAGCTGCAGGCCGAGGCGCTGTCGCGGGCCATCGGCGCGCGCGGCCAGATGGCGATGCAGAACATGCTCGTCACCCGCGGCGGTGACGTCCCCGAACCCGAACTGCGCGTCTCGATGATCACGGTCGCCGGCACCGAGCCGTCGACCGTGTCGGGCATGGCCGAACTGCTGGGCGGCGCCTCCCCGGAGGCCAACACCCTGCGCAGCGAGATGTTCAGGCGCATGTCGCTGATGTCCAACCCCACGGTGGTGCTGCCCGGCAACCCCGAACTGCTGCAGTCGCAGACCGTGACCGCCGGCATCGCGGACTCGATGATCGCCGACACCATCGAGGCGATCCCGGCCGCGGTGACCAGTGCCGCCGACGCCGAGCGGTCGGCCGCGATCCGCGACGCCGTGCTGGTGGTCCTGGCGTTCGTCGCCGCGCTGATCCTCGTGCTGCTGGTGGCCCGTTCGCTCGTGCGGCCGCTGCGCCGGCTGCGCGACAGTGCGCTCAAGGTCGCCCACGAGGACCTGGCCGCCGAACTCGACCGCGTGCGAGCCGGGGAAGACCCGGGTCCGGTCACGCCCATCCCGGTCTACACCACCGAGGAGGTCGGCCAGGTCGCGCACGCCGTCGACGAACTGCACGAGCAGGCGGTCCTGCTGGCCGGTGAGCAGTCCCGGCTGCAGCTGCAGGTCAGCGACATGTTCGAGACGCTGTCGCGGCGCAGCCGGTCGCTGGTGGACCAACAGCTGTCGCTCATCGACCGGTTGGAGCGGGACGAGGACGATCCCGAACGGCTGGAGAGCCTCTTCCGCCTGGACCACCTCGCCGCCCGGATGCGCCGCAACGGCGCCAACCTGCTGGTGCTCTCCGGCGCCTCGATCCCGCGCGACCGGACCGACCCGGTGCCGGTCGCGACGATCATCAACGCCGCCGCCTCCGAGGTGGAGGACTACGCCCGTGTCGTGACGGCCGCCGTCCCGGACAGCCGCATCGTCGGCGCCGCCGCCGGTGACCTGGTGCACCTGCTCGCCGAACTGCTCGACAACGCGCTGCGCTACTCGCCGCCGACCTCTGACGTGCGGGTGTCGGCCGTGCACACTGGGAACGGCGGGCTGGTCATCGAGGTCAGCGACACGGGGCTGGGGATGGCCGAGCCCGATCTGCGGGTCGCCAACGCCCGGCTGCAGTCCGGCGGCGAGGTCACCCCGTACACCGCGCGGCACATGGGCCTGTTCGTGGTGGGACGGCTGGCCGCACAGCACGGCTTCGTCGTGCGGCTGCGCGCCACCGTCATCGACGAACCCAACTCGGGCACCACCGCCGGGGTGTACGTCCCGGCCGAACTGCTCGCCCACACCGACATCCCGCCGCAGGCCCCGCAGCAGATCCACGTACCGCAGGCGGAGCCGTATGCCGCCGCACCGCCGCCACCGGCGGTCGCCGAACACGCCCGCCATCACCGGTCCGGACCCGGCGTCCATGAGCTCAACGGGCACAGCGAGCTCGGTGCGCTGCCGCAGCGTGACCCCGGCGCCAGCGGGATCGCGGGGTCGGCGGGGGAGCACACTGAGCCGCAGCGGCGGATCCCCGCGCCCACCGACACGTCGGCGTTCTTCGCCTCGCGCGCACAGGCGCACAGCAACGGGGTGCACGAGCGGCACGCCCCGGAGCCCGCCCCCGAACCGGCGCCGGAACCGGCACCCAGTCCGACCTCGGGCGCCGACGACGCGATCTACCAGTCGATGCTCTCCGAATGGCTGGTCGATCCGACGGAGCTTGGCAAGAGCGCCGACCTCGACTGGAAGTCGGTGTGGGATCACGGCTGGTCGGCGGCCGCTGCCGCGGACGAGGCGCCGGTCCTGCAGCGGACCGACGAAGGGCTGCCGGTGCGCGAACCGGGTGCGCGGCTGGTCCCCGGCAGCGGACGCAACGGCGGAGCGCACCGCAGCGACGACACCGACGAGCAGGTAGCATCGGCGGCTGAGGTCAGCGGCCCTCCGCAACGCGATCCGGAGGCCATCCGGGCAAGCATGAGCAGCCACTTCGGTGGTGTGCACGCAGGCCGCGCCCACTCGCGAGAAGCCAGAGGAACAGAATTCGAATGACCGCACGTTCGACGCAGCGCGAATCGCTCGACTGGCTGGTCTCCCGATTCGCCCGCGACGTGTCGGGGGTGTCCCACGCGGTGCTGGTCTCCGCCGACGGTCTGCTGATGGCGGCGAGCGAACACATGCCGGTGGAACGCGCCGATCAGCTCGCCGCGGTCGCCTCCGGACTCGCGAGCCTGTCGACCGGTGCCGCCCAGCTGTTCGACGGCGGGTACGTGCTGCAGTCCGTCGTGGAGATGGAGAACGGGTACCTGCTGCTGATGCGGGTCGGTGACGGCTCCAACCTCGCCACCCTGGCCACCCGGGCCTGCGACATCGGGCAGATCGGCTACGAGATGGCGATCCTGGTCGAGCGGGTCGGCACCGTCGTGCAGTCGCAGCGACGAACCCCGCAGCACTCGTGAGCGCGCCGTGGACGAATGGGAACCTGCCGCTGAACCCAGCCTGGTACGGCCGTACACGCTGACCGCGGGCCGCACGGATTCCCGTGTCCACCTGCCTCTCGAGGCGCCCATCGAAACGCTCGCATCGTCGCGCCTGCCGCGCTGGCCGGTCGGCGACGTCCGCGCAGACATCCTGGGGCTGTGCGCGCAGCGGCCGTCTGTGGCGGAGATCGCTGCACGTTTGTCGGTGCCCCTCGGCGTGGCGCGCGTGCTTGTGGGGGACCTCGTGGCGCAGGGTTATCTCCGGGTGCACACCACCCTCGACGAATCGGCGACCTTCGACGAGCGCCGCGAACTCATAGGAAGGACACTGCGTGGCCTACGAGCACTCTGAGAGGCGGCGCTCGAGCGCGACGAAGATCGTCGTCTCCGGCGGCTTCGGCGCCGGGAAGACGACGTTCGTGGGTGCGGTGTCCGAGATCATGCCGTTGCGCACCGAGGCGCTGGTCACCAATGCGTCGGCCGGTGTCGACGGACTCGAGGGCACCCCCGACAAACGCACCACCACCGTCGCGATGGACTTCGGCCGCATCACGCTGGCCGACGATCTGGTGCTGTACCTGTTCGGTACGCCCGGCCAGCGGCGGTTCTGGTTCATGTGGGACGACCTGGTGCGCGGCGCTATCGGCGCGATCATCCTCGTCGACGTGCGCCGACTGCAGGACAGCTTCGCCGCGGTCGACTTCTTCGAGGCGCGCAAGCTGCCGTTCCTGGTGGCGATCAACGAATTCGACGGCGCGCCGCGGCATTCCACCGAGGCGGTGCGCAAGGCGCTGGCGCTGCCCGACCACATCCCCGTCATCGCCGTCGACGCCCGCAGCCGCGATTCGGCGAAGGCCGCGCTCATCGCGATCACCGAGTACTCGCTCACCAGCCTGTCGGCGCTCCCGGGCTGACGTGGCGGAGTGGATCGATGAGGAATTCCTCGAACGGGACTTCCGCGACGAGGATCTGAGCCGTCTGCGCACCGAGCGGGTGGTGTTCGACGGATGCGACTTCAGCGGTGTCGACATGTCGGAGTCCGAACACGTCGGGTCCGCGTTCCGCAACTGCGTCTTCCGTCGAACATCGTTGTGGCACAGCACCTTTCGTAACTGCAGCATGCTGGGATCGGTGTTCACCGAATGCCGGCTGCGGCCGCTGACGCTGGTCGAGGTGGACCTGACGCTGGCGGTGCTCGGCGGATGCGACCTGCGCCGCGTCGACCTGTCGGACTGCCGGCTGCGCGAAGCCAGTCTGGTCGGTGCGGATCTGCGCGAGGCGGTGCTGCGGCGTGCCGACCTGCAAGGCGTCCGCGTGCAGAACGCCAAGTTCGACGGCGCTGATCTGCGTGCCGCCCGGGTGGACCCGACGTTCTGGACCACCGCCGCGGTGCGCGGTGCGCGCATCGACATCGACCAGGCGCTGGCGTACGCCGCGGCGCACGGGCTCGACGTGCACGGCGGCTGACGGCTCCCTCAGTCCGCCTCGGGTCCCCGGGCGACCTGCGCGAGAAACGCGCGGGCGGGAGCCGAAGCGCTCGCCGAGACGGCGACGCCGAGCTGCCGCACCGTTCTCGGCACCAGCGGCCGCACAACCACACCGTCGGGGAGCGGAGGCAGGCCCGCCCCCGGCAGGATGCTGACCCCCAGGCCGGCCTGCACGATGCCGAGGACGGCCGACATGTCCCGCGCCTCGAACGCCACGTCGAATTCGACACCGGCCTGGCGGGCGACCGGTGTGAACACCTCGGCGCAACCCCCGGTCGAGCGAACGAACGGGTAGGTGGCCAACTGCGCATAGGTCACGCTGTCCGCGGCGGCCAGCATGTTCGCTTCCGGCAACACCGCGACCATGTCCTGCTCGCCGAGCACCTCGCTGTCGAGCCCCCGGATCGGCAGGCTCACCACGCCGGCCTCGGCGGCGCCCTGATCCAGCCAGTCGCGGACCTCTTCCTCGCTTCCTTCGAGCAGCCGGACCCGCACCGCCGGATGCCGCTGGACAAACGCCCGGAGGTGAGGCGTGACGAGATTCGCGGTGACGCTGGGCAGGCTCGCCAGGGTCAGCGTGCCCGTGAGATCGCCCGCGAGCACGGCGATGTCGGTGCGCATCGAGGCCAGATGCCCCACCACGTGGCGGGCATGGGTCAGCGCCCGCGACCCGGCCTCGGTGAGCGTCACCCCGCTGCGGCCACGAACCAGCAGCGGCAGGCCCAGCTCCTTCTCCAGCATGGCGACGGCGCGGCTGACCGCCGGTTGCGACAACCCCAGCCGGCGGCTCGCCGCGGTGAAACCGCGTTCGTCGACGACCGTGACGAACGATTCGAGTTGCAGGACCGTCGGCATGGAGCCTCCTTCGATACGGAAACGGCATCACTCATGACAACGGTGTTATGACCGAATGACCTTCCCACGGCGTTGATCCGGTCAGGAACGTCGAAGGAGAAACCATGGCACCGAAACGCGTACTGATCACCGGGGCATCGAAGGGGATCGGCCGAGCACTCGCCGACCGCGTGGCCGAGGCGGGAGACCTGCCGATCGGCATCGCACGATCCTGGCCGGCGGACTTCCCGGGCGAATTCCACCAGGTCGATTTCACCGACCGCGCCGCCACCGGCGACGTGCTGAACCGCATCGTCGACGGCGTGACGATCGACGCGGTGGTCAACAATTTCGGCTTCGCGCGGTTCGCCCGCCTCGGATCGATCGACCTGGACGATCTGTCCTACACCTACGACCTGAACGTACGCACCGCCGTGCAGGTGGTGCAGGCCGCCCTGCCCGGCATGCTCGCCGCGGGGTGGGGCCGCATCGTCAACGTCACTACCCTGACCACCCTGGGCACGCCCGAGCGCACCCCGTATGCCGCGGCGAAGGCCGCACTGGAGGCCTGCACCCGGATCTGGGCGAACGAGCTCGCGTTGACCGGCATCACGGTCAACGCCGTCGCGCCGGGGCCGACCGAAACCGAGATGTACCGCGAACGCAGCCCGATCGGTTCCGAACGGGAAACCCGGTTCCTGGAGACCATCCCGATGCATCGGGTCGGTCAACCGCGCGAGATCGCGCACGCCATCGTCGCGCTGCTCGGCGAGGACGCCGGATACATCACCGGCCAGATCATCCGGGCCGACGGTGGCGGGAGCATCGCGGCATGACCGCACCGGGGCCCCTTTCGGTGGGCCGGCCGGAGGATCCGTCGGCCGCGCCGTCGTTGCGGTTCGACGACGTGATCGCGACCTATGCGATCGACGGGGTGCTGTCCGTGCCGCTGGATTTCTTTCCCGGCGTTCCGGGCGACTACTGGTCGGCGCGGCCCGAAATGCTCAGCGCCACAGGACGAGTGCATGTCGCGGCCGGTGGTCTGCTGGTCGAGAGCAGCGCCGCGACGGTACTCATCGACGCCGGTGTCGGTGCCGACCGGGGAGCGCTGCTCGACGTGCTGGCCACGGCCGGGCGCGGGCCCGACGACATCGACGTCGTCGCGTTCACGCACCTGCATTTCGACCACGCGGGGCGGGCGTTCGCCGCCCGCCACAAGACGTTTCCGAACGCCCGCTACGTCCTGTCGGCGGCCGAGTGGGCGCCGTACGCCGGCGGCGATCTCCGCGGCGACCGGTACACCCCGGCTCATGTCCTCCGCGAGCTGGCCCACACGCCGCTGGAGTTGATCAGCGACGGCGAGGAGATCGTCCCGCGGGTGCACGCCATCGTGACCGGAGGGCACACGCCGGGGCACACGGCGTACGTCATCACCTCCCGGACCGGCCGACGGCTCATCGCGTTCGGAGATGCCTTCCACATCCCGGCTCAGTTGGCTCACCCCGAGTGGTTCTCGTCGGCCGACGCCGATCACGCCGGTGTCCTTGCCGCGCGGCGCCGCCTGCTCGACGAGCTGAGCGCACCCGAGACCTACGGGTTCGGCTGTCACTTCGGCGATCAGGTGTTCGGCCGGGTCACCCCCGTCGGCACGTGGGCCCCGGTGCCCCCGGGGAGCGTTTGAGCTCGCAACGGCCTCTGGTCTTTTCGTGCCGCGGGGGCGAATACTGGCGCTCAGGGAGGTGCCCATGACCGAACGCTGTGATGTCTGCATCGTCGGGGCCGGTCTCGCCGGCCTCAACGCCCTGTTCGCCGCGAGCCGGCACCTCGCGCCCGATCAGCGCATCATCCTCGTCGACCGCAGACGGCGCGTCGGCGGCATGTGGGTGGACACCTATCCGTACGTGCGGCTGCACCAGCCCCACGGCATGTTCACCGCGGGCGACATCACCTGGACCCTGGGCCGCGAGCGGTCCTACCTGGCGACCAAGGACGAGGTGCTCGACCATCTGCAGCACTGCCTCGAGGAGATCCGCACGCGGGTGCGCGTCGACGAGTTCTTCGGGTGGGACATGGTCGACGACGATGAGGTCGACGGCCGGGTGCGCGTCTCCTGCCGGTCGGCCGACGGGCAGGTGGTGGAGATCGACGCCGCGAAACTGGTCAAGGCATACGGTTTCCGGATCACGCCCAACGATCCGCTTCCGCTGTCGAGTGACCGCGTGCACTCGGTCTCCCCGGACTACTGCGATGTCCGCGACGGTGAGATCCGTGCCAGCAGAGCCCCCGTGTGGATCATCGGCGGCGGTAAGACCGCGATGGACACCGCCCACGCGCTGATCACGCACTGCCCGGGGCGCGAGGTCAACCTCGTCGCCGGGGGCGGCACGTTCTTCCAGTGTCGCGACAAGTTCTTCCCCGACGGCGCCCGGCGGTGGTTCGGCGGCACCCTGGTCAGCAGCCTGGGGGTCGAGGCCTCCCGACGGTTCGACGGCACCAACGAAGACGACGTGTGGCGCTGGCACCGGGCCCGTTACGGCACGTGGCTGACGCCCGGAACCGCCAATTTCCTGCTGGGCGTGCTGTCGGAGCAGGAGTGCCGCACCATCGCCGGCGGGCTGCAGTCGGTGCTGATGGACTACTTCGTCGACGCCGTCGACAGCGGTGACGCCGTCGAGCTGCGATTCCGCAGCGGTGCGACCACCACCGTCGAACCTGGTAGCTGGATCGTGAACTGCACCGGATACGTCACCCACCGCGACGATCCGTATGAGCCCTACCTGTCCCCGGGCGGATCGGTGCTGTCCATTCAAATTCGTTCGGCGACAATGCATCTGAGCTCCTACATGGGCTACTTCATGACGCACATGCTGCTGCACGACCGGCTGCGCGACACCCCGCTCTACGAACTGGACGTGCAGGACCTGACGGCGAAGTCCCGAACGGCCTTCCCGTACACGCTGCTGACGCTGGCGCAGTACAACCTGAGCCTGATGGCCGATCAGCTGCCCGCGAAGGTGTTCGCGGAGTGCGGGCTCGACTTCGACCGCTGGTATCCGCTGCCCCGCCGGATGGCGGCGACGGCCCGGTTCATGCTGACCCACCGTCGGCAGCGTGAGCGTCAGCGCCGCGCACTGGACACCGTCAGGGAGAGGTTCGACCTGCGGTGCGGACCGTTGAACGCAGGAGTGGCCCCCTAGGTACTCGAACACCGATTCGATCAAATCCCGCCACGTCGACACGCGTGTCATTCGATGGGTGGGGTCGCGCTGCGGGGACACCGCGGGGGGACGAGACTGTGCGGATGCCCCGCGACACCATGAGCCGCACCGTCGGCGCCGAACTCGCCATCGAGGTCACCGCGCCGACAACCCTGGAGTTCCAGATCGCGCTCGCCCCCCAGCCCGGTGCGGAGGTGACCGAGAGCCTCGTCTTCTCCCACGACGGCGCAAGTGTGGAGCCGCAGGAGATCATCGGCGAGCACGGCACCAGGATCCACAAGTTCGACGCGAAGGAGGGCACGGTCGTCGCGTCGTACCAGGCCACGGTCGTCGGCCTGGCCGACCCGCCGCCGGTCCGCGACATCGACATCTCGACGTATCTGCGACCGAGCCGCTATGCCGAGGCCGACAAGTTCTTCGGCTTCGCCGCAACGGAATTCGGCCGGTACGCCCCGGTGGAACTGCTCGAGAAGGTACCGGCCTGGGTCGGCAGCCGCCTGCGCTATGTCCCCGGTTCGAGCGATCCCATCGACGGCGCCGCCGACACCCTGCTGGCCGGTGCGGGCGTGTGCCGCGACTACGCGCACCTGGTCATCGCGCTGCTGCGTGCGGTCAACGTCCCGGCCAGGCTGGTGTCGGTCTACGCGCCCGGTTGCAACCCGATGGATTTCCACGCCGTCGCCGAGGCGTACGTCGACGGTCAGTGGCGCGTCGCCGACGCGACGCTCCTGGCGCCTCGGCAATCGATGGTGCGCATCGCCACCGGGCGCGACGCCGCCGACACGGCGTTCCTCGACAACCACGACGGCTCCATCACGCTGCAGAACATGATGATCACCGCGGTCGTCGACGGCGACCTGCCCAGGGACACCGTGTCGGACCTCGTCACGTTGCGGTGACACCCAACCAGTGCACCAGCCGGTCGTAGACGTCGGGATGGTTGAGCAGGTCGAAGTGATGCAGACCGGTCAGCACCAGCCCGTTGTCCTCCTCGAACGGGAGGCGCCGCTTCCGGCCCCGGCCGGCCGCGCTCGACGGCCGCACCAGGTGGTCGCCGAACACCAGTCCCACCGGCCGTGGCGCAGCCGACGTCGCCACGAAGTGGTAGGACGCACCGTCCAGGAACGGCACCTCGGCGCAGCGGTCGCGTAGGAACTCGTCGGGGTCCGCCTCACCCCAGTCGTCGTCGAGGCACGCGCCGAACCGAAGATCCTTGATGCCGTCGCTGCGCAGGTTGAGGAAGTCCGCGATCGCGCGGGTCTCCCGGAGCCGCGCCAGCGCCCACGATGCGGCGTTGACGCTCTTTTCCAGGTCGGCGCCCAGATGCGGCGAACCCAGGCACACGACCTGCCGCACCTTGCCGGTCCAGGGCCGGCCGTTCTCGCTGCCGTAGTGGCAGGCGCTGCGCACCACCAGGCCGCCCATCGAATGCCCGACGAGCGCGATGTCGGTCACCGGCACCGGCCACGCCCCGGTCAGCGACGTCAGCAACTCATCGAGGGCATGTCCGTTGCTCGAGATGTGCAGGCCGGTGTTGTACCGCACGTCGATCGGGGTGAAGCCGAGGTCGTCACGCAGGCGGGCGCCGTAGGGCCGCGGATCGGGGGCGTCGACGCCCGGACGCGGCGGGCGGCGCCACGACGTCTCGGTCTGGCACAGCCCGTGGACGAACACCGCGATGCGGTTGGTCGCGTCGGGGAAGGCGTCGGCGATCGGCGCGGGCGCGAGGTCGACGCTGCGCCCGCCGACGCGCACCGCCATGGTCGTGGCCAGCGCGTTTCCCCTGGCCGCGAGTTCGTCGCCGTAGATGCCGTTGAGCGCGGCGATCGCCTCGGCCACCGCGGGCGTCTGGTCGATCGGGGTGTCGTCCTGAAGGCGTGTCGCGGCAACGGCGCCGACCGCTTCGGGCAGGCGCTGTCCGGCCATGCCGACCGCCGCGTACACCGTCTGCGCGATCGCATCGTGAATGATCTCGACGGGTCTTGCGGCCGGCCCGACGGACGTGAACACCCGGCTGGCGATCCCGGTGTGCAGCCCTTGGACGACGTCGCGGAGAACCGTGACACCCTCGGCGGCAACCTCGCCGAGGCCCTTGATCTCAGTGGCGCGCATAGTCCTGTCTACCCGGATACGGGTGACTGTCGCGGTCGACCGCCAGAGGACTGAGCGTGAGACCGGTCACAAAGGCGCTCAGGTGACCGACCTCGGTGAACGTCGGGCGCGCCACCGCGTTGGCCGTCAGGACCGCGACCGCCGCGGCGCGCACCCGCGCCCGCTGCCGCCGGGGCAGGTAGGCCGTCAGCGTTCCGGCGACGCCGAGCAGGAAGTAGCTCACGCCGACGTCATGGGCGTCGGCCAGCCGCGGCGGCGCCTGTTCGGCACGGATCGACCGACGCAGATAGCCCTGGCCGAGGTAGGTGCCCGCGACATGGGCGGCGGTGCCGACCACGAGCCACCGCCACGTGCCCAGCCGGCGTTCGGCCGGGGCCAGGACGGCCGCGAACGGCGGCACGTACGGCCACCACTGCCTGCCGTCGAGCCAGAACAGACTCGCCGCCAGGACCCGGGTGGGTTCGTGGGAGAGGTGGTTGAGGTTGGTCGACTGGTTGCGCAGCAGCTGTGATCTGGCGCGGCCCGCGGAGCGCTGGATACGGGTCGTGACGGCGAGGACCGCCAGCCACATGAAGGTCGCCGGCGCGCCGGCCACGGTCCGCCCGACCACTCGCAGCGCACGTGTCACCTTGTGAATCTACCGGTCACCCGGCGTGCAACGTCACCTGCGGGTTCTGGCCGTACGACCGGCAGTAGAACTCCTCGAACGAGGTGAGGTGGGGGAAGCCCCAGCGCGCCGCGATCCGGTACACCGTCGTCACATCGGGGGTGTGGTCGAGCAGTTCGCGGTGGGCGTGGTCGAGCCGAATGCGGCGCAGGTGCTCCAGCGGGCCTACCCCGAGATGGCGCCGGAACAGATACGCCACGCCGTCGGGGGTGAGCTCCACCGCGGCGGCGATATCCGCGATGCCGATGTCAGCGGCCGCGTTGTCCTCCATGTAGGCGATCGCGCGGCGCAGGAAGTTGGGCACCAGCCGGCCCGGGTGATCGGTGCCGGGGGTTCTGGTGGCGGGGAAGATCTCCAATACCTTGGCCGCCAGCATGCGGCCGGCCTTGCCGAGCACGATCGGGTTGGCGGTCACCGGATCGGCGAGCAATCGTTCGACGGCGTCGAGCATCGTCACCCACTGTTCGGCAGCAGATGCGCTGACGGGATTGCCCGACTGGAACCGCAGCGCCGACGGGGCGACGCCGGCCGATTCCGCCAGCACCCGCACCGGAATGGTCACGGCATGCGACCAGGCGTGGTCGGTGTGGCACCGGTAGCGGGCACCGGGGAATGTCGACAAGAACACGTCGCCACGGCGATAGGAGACGCCGTGGGCGTCGCCGGTGGCCGTGACCGTGCCGGCCTGCAACGAGGCGATGACCACGGCACCGTGATCCTCGACGTCGAACTGCAGCTGCGCGGGCAACCGCACGTCATGGCACTGGAAGGCGGGGGTGTGGCGGCGATCGACGCGCAGCGGGCGCGCCTGGGTCCGCGAATCGCGGATCCGCAGGCTCGCGCCGTACTCGCTCTGCAAATGTCCGTAGGCCTCGGCGAGGTCCGGCGTCGCCCACGAATCCCGGCGAACCAGCGTTGCCCCCTGCGCGTTCAAACCGGAACTCCCTCCAACAGCGGCTGACCGATCAGCATGTCAGCCGCGTACAGGGACCACCATAACCGCGCCTATTGAGCGTGTGCGTAAATTTGCCGAATCTTGTTGAAGTTGAAACTAACCGCTCTTGAGCCGGATCTTCCAGCGCACGAATCCGAGGTAGCCGATGCACAGCACGGCGAGCATGCCCATGTCGAACCACCAGGCCGACGCGGTGTGCTCCCAGTGCGCATCCTTCGGGGTCAGCGGACCCGGGACCAGCTTGATCAGGTCCACGGTCGACGCCGACGCCGCGAAGCCCCAGCGCGCCGGGGTGAACCAGGACAGCTGATCGAGTACCAGCCGGTCGGTCACCGGGATCATGCCTCCAGAGAACACGAGCTGGCTCATGACGGCGACGACGAGCAGCGGCATGATCTGCTCGTTGGACTTCGCCAGCGCCGACAGCGCCAGACCGACCATCGCCGCGGTCACCGTCGTCGCCGCCATCACCACGAACAACTCGGCGGTGGGGCTCAGGAACGTCAGTGAACCCTGGGTGGGCGAACCCTTGCCCGCGATGGTGATCGCGGTGACGATCGACGACTGCAGGATCGCGAACACCGCGTAGATGCAGACCTTGGCCAGCAGATAGGCCGTGGTCGACAGGCCGACGGCCTGTTCGCGCCGGAAGATCGCGCGCTCGCCGATCAGGTCGCGGACCGTCAGCGCCGTGCCCATGAAGATCGCACCGACGTTGAGCAGGACCAGGATCTGGCCGGGTTCGTTGGGGGCATCGCCCATCGGGTCGGGGATGCCGAACCCGACGGTGCCGGGCACCGACAGCGACAGCACACCCATGATGAACGGCAGCAGTGCCAGGAACACGAAGTAGCCGCGGTCGGAGACGATCAACCGCATCTGACGGCGCGCGATCGTCGAGAACTGCCGCCGCAGGCTCGTCTTCGACGGTTCGCCGAGATTGCTCGGTTCGTCCTCGGTCGGCGGCTGGTCGGGCGGCGGACCGTTGAGCGCGAGGAACCTCTGATTGGCCCCGTCCGGATCACTGGCCACCGAGCTGAAGATGTCGGCCCAGTTCGTCGTGCCCATGGACCGGCCGATCTCGCTCGGCGGACCGCAGAACGCGGTCTTGCCGCCCGGCGCCAGCAGCAGCACCTGATCGCAGACGTCGAGATAGGTCAGCGAGTGGGTGACCACCAGCACGACGCGCCCGGCGTCGGCCAGCTGGCGCAGCATGGTCATGACCTGCCGGTCCAGCGCCGGGTCCAGGCCCGAGGTCGGCTCGTCGAGGATCAGCAGCGACGGGCCGGTCAGCAGCTCGAGCGCCACCGACGCGCGTTTGCGCTGACCGCCCGAGAGCTTGTCGACGCGGGTCTCGAGGTGCTTGGTCATCTCGAGTTCCTCGAGGACCTGCATGACGACCTGTTCGCGGTCGGCCTTGGTGGTGTCCGGCGGCAGCCGCAGTTCCGCGGCGTACATCAGCGCCTGCTTGACGGTCAGCTGACCGTGCACGACGTCGTCCTGCGGCACCATCCCGATCCGGGACCGCAGCGAGGCGTACTCGGCGTGGATGTTGTGGCCCTCGAACGTCACCGACCCGGCCGTGGGATGGGTGTAGCCGGCGACCAGCCGCGCGAACGTCGACTTACCGGCGCCCGACGGTCCGATGACCGCGGTCAGGGTGCCCGGCCGCGCGGTCAGCGAGATGTGGTCGAGCAGGGTCTTGTTGTTCTCGATGGTCCACGTGACACCGCGGACGTCCAGCCCGCCGGTCGCCGTGGCGGCCGCGGTCTCCGTGCGCCGCACCAGCGTGCCACCGCTGAAGACCAGGTCGATGTTGCCGATGGTGACCACGTCACCGTCGCGCAGCAGCGTCGAGTCGACGCGGGCGCCGTTGACGAACGTGCCGTTGATGCTGCGCGCGTCGATGATCTCGGTGCCGCCGGCCGCGGGGACGAGTGACGCGTGGTGACGCGACGCCAGGACATCGGGGATGACGATGTCGTTGTCGCTCGCGCGGCCGATCTTGATCGCCCCGGCGGGGGCCTCCGGAGCCCGTCCCGGCCGCAGGATCTTGAGCATGCTGGTCGCGAGGTTGCCGGCGTCTCCGGAGCGCGGGGCCGCGGTCGGGCCCATCCGCGTGACCGGCTCGAGGGCGGGCTGCTCGGACAGCGGCGGCGACATCGCGGCGCCGGTGACGGGCGGCCGCGTCTGCGGGTGCGACGGCGGCGGGTAGTGCGGCTGCGTGCCGGAGGGGAACGGCGGCGACTGCGGCCCGGTGGGGTAGCGCGGCTGCGGGCGCGACATCGGGGGCGCGGCATGCGCCGGCGGCGCGGACGGGGTCCAGCCGCCGGTGGCCGCCCTGGCGACCGGGACGGCGGTGGTCTGCGGTGGCCGCCCCGCCGAACCCTGGTGCCTGCCGACCTCGAAGGTCAGCTGCGGACCGTCGGGGTTGCCGATGTTGAGGCTCTGTCCGTCGCGGATGTCGACGGCGGGCACGCGCCTGCCGTTGACGAACATTCCGTTGAGGCTGCCGTTGTCGATCGCCACCCACCGGCCCTGGTCGAACCGCAGCACCAGGTGCGCGCGCGAGATCAGGGGGTGGGCGATGCGTACGTCGGCCCGGAGGTCTCGGCCGATGACAACGTCGTTGCCCGGCGCGAACGTACGGGTGGATCCTTCGTACCGAACGGTCAGCGCAGGTGGGGCTGGTCGGCTCATCGGGGACAACTCTATAGGTTCAAGATCCGTCGTCAGCCCAGCACGGGCAGCGAGTCCGGCGCGCCGGTGACGACACAGTGGGTGTGGCTGTAGATCGTCGCCATGCACTTGTTGCAGTGCGTGCACGCCGAGCGCACCGAACCGGCGCGCTCCTCGGCCTGGATCCGGTTGAGCAGATCGGGTTCGGCCAGCAGGGCGCGGCCCATCGCGACGAATTCGAAGCCCTCGGCCATCGCGAGGTCCATGGTCTCGCGGTTGGTGATGCCGCCCAGCAGGATCAGCGGCATCGTCAGTTCCGCGCGGAACTTCCTGGCCTTGTCCAGCAGGAACGCCTCGCGGTAGGGGTACTCGCGGAAGAACTTCTTGCCGGTCATGCGGATGCCCCAGCTCAGCGGCGGCTTGAACGCACTCGCGAACTCCTTGACCGGCGCGTCGCCGTGGAACAGGTACAGCGGGTTGACCAGCGAGCTGCCCGCGGTGAGCTCCAGCGCGTCCAGGCCGCCGTCCTCCTCGAGCCACTTGGCGGTCTGCAGCGACTCCTCGAGCGGGATGCCCGCGCGCACCCCGTCGGTCATGTTGAGCTTCGCGGTCACCGCGATCTGGTTGGCCCCGTACTTGTCCACGGCGTCGCGCACGGCGCGCACCACCCCGCGCGCGACCTTGGCCCGGTTCTCCAGCGATCCGCCGTACTCGTCCTTGCGGTGGTTGATCAGCGGGCTGAGGAACGAACTGGCCAGATAGTTGTGGCCGAGGTGGACCTCGACGGCGTCGAAGCCGGCGTCGATCGCCAGGCGCGCCGCATTGGCGTGCGCCGCGGTGACGTCAGCGATGTCACCGCGGGTTGCCTTCTTGGCGAACCGCATCGACAGCGGATTGAAGAACCGCACCGGCGCCAGCGCTTTGGCCTTGTTGGTGCGGGAGTTGGCGACCGGACCCGCGTGGCCGATCTGCGCGCTGATCGCAGCGCCCTCGGCGTGTACGGCCTCGGTCAGCCTGCGCAGCCCGGGCACCGCCTCCGGGCGCATCCAGATCTGCCATCCGTCGGTGCGTCCGCCGGGCGACACCGCGCAGTACGCGACCGTGGTCATGCCGACACCGCCGGCCGCGGGCAGCCGGTGGTAGTGGATCAAGTCGTCGGTGACCAGCGCGTTCGGCGTCGACGCCTCGAACGTGGCGGCCTTGATGATGCGGTTGCGCAATGTCACCGGGCCGAGCTTGGCCGGGGTGAACACATCTGGCGGGGTGTTCATACCGGAAGCCTGCCACAGTGAGCTGTCACAATGTCCGATGTGGGTGCGATAACTCTCGACGGAAAAGCCACGCGCGACGAGATCTTCGTCGATCTCAAGGACCGGGTGGCCGCGCTCACCGCACAGGGGCGCACCCCGGGCCTGGGCACCGTGCTGGTCGGTGACGACCCGGGCTCGCAGGCGTATGTGCGCGGTAAGCACGCCGACTGCGCGAAGGTCGGCATCACGTCGATCCGCCGCGATCTGCCCGCCGACATCAGCCAGGACGAACTCGACGCCACCATCGACGAGCTCAACGCGAATCCGGACTGCACCGGATACATCGTGCAGCTGCCGCTGCCCAAGCACCTCGACGAGAACGCGGCGCTCGAGCGCATCGACCCCGGTAAGGACGCCGACGGTCTGCACCCGACCAACCTGGGCCGGCTCGTGCTCAACGAGCCCGCCCCGCTTCCGTGTACGCCCCGCGGGATCGTGCACCTGCTGCGCCGCTTCGAGGTCGAGATCGCCGGCGCGCACGTGGTGGTGATCGGCCGCGGTGTCACGGTCGGTCGGCCGCTGGGGCTGCTGCTGACCCGCCGTTCGGAGAACGCCACGGTCACGTTGTGCCACACCGCAACCCGGCATCTGCCGGAGTTCACCCGCGAAGCCGACATCATCATCGCCGCGGCGGGCGTCCCGCACATGGTGACCGCCGAGATGGTCCGGCCCGGTTCCGCGGTCGTCGACGTCGGGGTCAGCCGGGACGACGAGGGAAAGCTGGTCGGTGACGTCGCACCCGACGTGTGGGACGTGGCCGGGCACGTGTCGCCGAATCCGGGTGGTGTCGGACCGCTGACCCGGGCGTTCCTGCTGACCAACGTCGTCGAGCGCGCCGAGGCTCTCGCCCGCGGATGACGCCGCGATGAGCGCTTGCGCGAAGAGCCGATGACCGTCAAAGACTTCGCCCGCAAGGTCTTCGCGGGACAGTGGCCGATCCTGGTGGTCGGCCTGATCGTCGTGGCGGCGTTCGGCCTCGTGGTCGCCGGCTACTGGCGCCGCGGCGCACTCGTCCTCGCCGTCGGTGTCGGAGTCGCTGCGGCACTGCGAATTTCACTGAGTGACGAGCGCGCCGGACTGCTCGCGGTGCGCAGCAAGGGCGTCGACTTCGTCACCACCGCGACGGTCAGCGCGACGATGCTCTACGTGGCCTGGACCATCGATCCGCTCGGGACGAGCTAGCCCACCCGCCGACCGCACGGTTGGTGTACGCATCGCCCGAGAAGGGCGGTCAACAACCGTGCGCTCGGCGCCCGTCACAAGTTGCACGGTGGGCAATCTTGCCTAGCGTGCAAGTTCGAGCTAACCTCGCCGCATGAACGCTCCCCTCGGTCTGCGTGAGCGCAAGAAGCTGGGCACCCGCTGGGCGCTGAGCGACGCCGCGCTCGCACTCGCACTGGAGCGGGGGCTGGACAACATCACCCGGGAGGAGATCGCGAACCGGGCCGGCGTGTCGCTGCGGACCTTCAACAACTACTTCACCGGCAAATACGAGGCGATCGCGTTCCGGCAGGTCGACCGGATGCGCCAGAGCCTCGCAGCATTCCGGCAGCGGCCCGCCGAGGAACCGCTGTGGTCTGCGGTGACCGAGGCGATGCTCGCGCCGCTGCAGGCCGAGGGTGCGATGAACGTCGCCCCGACCGCCGGGGAGGTGGCTGTCATCCGGGAGCTGCTGTCCGCCCGCGATCTGCGGGCCGCGCTGACCAAGGACCTCTTCGCCGACTGGGTCGACGCGATCGCCGAACGCACCGGCACCGATCCGGGGCGCGACATGTATCCGCGGCTGGTCGCCGGGGTGATCCGGGCGGTGGGGGAGGTCGCGATCGAGGTCTACGCCAACGCCGATCCGCCCGTCGCCTACGCCGACCTGCTCCGCCGGGGCCTTGCCGAGGTCGCCGCGGGACTGCCCGAAAGGTGATGCCGATGTCCGAGACTCCCGTCGTGATCTCCGGTGCGGGTCCGACCGGGCTCATGGTGGCGTGCGAACTCGCGCTGGCCGGCGTCCGGCCCGTGGTGCTCGAGCGCCTGCCTGCGCCCAGCGACGAACCGAAAGCCAACGGCCTGATCGGTCAGGTGGTCCGCATGCTCGACATGCGCGGACTGTACGAGGCGTTCAGTGGTGCCGCGGAACCGCCGAAACCGATGGACCAGTGGATGTTCAGCGGATTGCGCGTACCGCTGACCGGTATGCGGGACAACCCGATGTACGCGCTGATGATCCAGCAACCGCGGCTCGTCCGGCTGCTCGCCGACCACGCCCGCGAGCTGGGCGTCGACGTCCGCTGGGGCCACGAGCTGACCGGTGTGCGGACGACGCCCGACGGTGTCGCGGTGACCGCATCAACGGCCGAGGGTGACGTCGCGCTCGACGCGGCCTACCTGGTCGGTGCCGACGGCGGGCGCAGCGGCGTGCGCAAACTCGCCGGCATCGGGTTCCCGGGCCACACCTCGAACACCGTCGCCCGGCTCGCCCACGTGGAGATATCCGATGAAATCCGCTCGGACGACGGGGGTCTCGACGTGCCCGGTATCGGGCGTCTGCCGTGGGGACACCACCGCCTCGACGACGGCGGGTTCATCTTCGCCGAACTGGAGCCCGGCCGTCCGATGGTCGGCACCATCGAGTTCGGTGGGGAGATCGACGACGCGCACCCCATGACGCTGGACGAACTGCGCCACAGCACGCGGCGGGTGCTCGGGGCCGAACTGCCCTTCGGCCCGCCGGCCGGCGACGGACCGCACGCGCTGCGCCGCATCGCCGGGCAGAACACCCGGCAGGCCGACCGCTACCGTGCCGGAAACGTCTTCCTGGTAGGGGATTCGGCGCACGTGCATTCGGCGATGGGTGGCCCCGGCCTCAATCTGGGCCTGCAGGATGCGATGAACCTCGGCTGGAAACTGGCCGCGGCCGTCAGCGGCTGGGCACCGGCCAACCTGCTCGACACCTACCACGACGAGCGCCACCCGGCCGGCCTGCGGGTGATGATGCACTCGATGTCGCAGACCGCATTGTTCGGCCCCGGCCCCGAGGTCGGCGCGCTGCGCGGATTGTTCGCCGAACTGCTGCAGCTACCGAGCGCCGCCGCTCACGTGGCGCACCTGCTCGCCGGCTCCGACGTCCGCTACGACACCGGCGACGACCATCCGCTGTCGGGGCGGCTCGTGCCCGAGTGGACGCTGGCCGATGGCCGCCGGGTCGCCGAACTCCTGCACGCCGGGCGCCCGGTGCTGCTCGACGGCTCCGGCGGTGCGGCGGCCCGTGTCGCGGGCGCGTGGGCGCAGCGCATCGACTGCGTCGAGGCCACCGTGGCGGCTGGGCCCGTCGCGACGCTCATCCGCCCCGACGGCTACATCGTCTGGGCGACAGACGGTTTCGACGGTGACGGCGACGGGTTGTCCGCCGCGCTGCGCCGGTGGTTCGGCACCGGCGGCTGACCGGCCGCGCGTCGGCGGCTCCTGCCCGCCTTTACACACTGTAAGCAGACGGTGGTGATCGGTGACTGAGTGACACCGACGAACGGGTCCGCGTCGCGACAGACTCATGGGCGGGGGGCAGCGTCGCGACCGGTACACGGACCAACTCCTCATGGGGACAACCGGATTCGCGGCGGCCCCATGACCGAGAGGACCGAATCCGTGAGTGCGAACGCAGACCGGCACGCCGAGAACTCGAGCACCCGCGTCCCCGCGGAGTCGCTGTTGGACCCCGCCGCGGTGCGGGAGCTCAGCGGCGACGACATCGCGGTGGCGCTCGCTCGCACCGGCGACGACGGCCGGTTGCGGTTCGTCCTCGCCGCCGTGGCGCCCGTGCCGCTGCGGCGCATGCTCCCCGCGCTGCAGAGCATGGACCTGGAGGTCCTGCACGAGCACACCACGTCGTGGACGCGTGCGGACGGTGCCTCCTGCCATCTCTACGACCTCATGTTGCAGACCGGTGCCGACGCCGCCGCGGGCCTGGCCAGAGACTGGGACCAGACCGACCGGCGGATCCGGGACACATTCCACGCGATCTGGGCCGGACGCGCGGAGGCCGACAACGTCAACGCCCTCGTACCGTCGGCGGGGCTGACCTGGCGACAGGTCTGTGTGCTGCGCAGCTACAGCCGCTACCTCCTCCAGTCGCCGATGCCGTACGGGCAGAACCGCATCCAGAGCGTGCTGCTGGAGAATCCGGCGGCCACCCGCGCGGTCGTGGAGCTGTTCGAAGCGCGTTTCGGCCGCGGCGACCGCGCCGCGCACGATCCGCGGCGCCAGGCCGACATCGCGGCCGCCGACGACGAGCTCGCGGCACAGATCGACCGCGTGGTGCACATCGACGCCGACCGGATCCTGCGCGCCTACCGCAGCCTCATCGCCGCGACCGTGCGCACGAACGCCTTCGCGCCCGAAGCGCTGAGCGCGGCGGCGCCGTACCTGGTCCACAAGCTGCGCGCGCAGGACGTCGACGAGCTGCCCCAGCCGCGTCCGCTGTCGGAGATCTTCGTCTACTCACCGGACTTCGAGGGTGTGCACCTGCGCTTCGGCTTGGTGGCCCGGGGCGGCCTGCGCTGGTCGGACCGTCACGACGACTACCGCACCGAGGTGCTCGGCCTGGTCAAGGCGCAGGCGGTGAAGAACGCCGTCATCGTCCCCGTCGGCGCCAAGGGTGTCTTCGTCGTCAGGCCGTCCGCGGGTACCGACCCCAGCGCCGCGCGCACCCGCGGCCTGCGCTGCTACCAGCAGTTCGTGTCGGCTCTGCTCGACGTCGTCGACAGCACCGCCCCCGGCGCCGCGCCGCCACGCAGCGGCGTGGTCTGCCACGACGACACCGACGCCTACCTCGTGGTCGCGGCCGACAAGGGGACCGCGACGTTCTCCGACACCGCCAACGCCGTCGCGCTCGACCGTGGCTACTGGCTGGGCGACGCGTTCGCCTCCGGCGGGTCGTCGGGCTACGACCACAAGGCGATGGGGATCACCGCGCGCGGCGCATGGGTCAGCGCTGACAGCCATCTCGACGCGCTGGGCATCGACGCGGAGCGTGGCGAATTCCGCGTCGTCGGCATCGGTGACATGAGCGGGGACGTGTTCGGCAACGGGATGCTGCTGCGCCGCGGCATCAGGTTGGTGGCGGCATTCGACCACCGGCACATCTTCGTCGATCCCGACCCGTCGGGCGACCCCGCACACCGTGAGCGCCGGCGGCTGTTCGACCTGCCCCGGTCCTCCTGGGACGACTACGACCGGGCGCTGATCAGCGATGGCGGCGGAGTGTGGCCGCGCACCGCCAAGACCATCGTGGTCTCGGCGCAGATGCGCGCCGCCCTGGACATCACCGATCAGTCCGCCACCCTGACCCCGAACGAACTCATCAGCCACATCCTGCGTGCCCCGGTCGATCTGATCTTCAACGGTGGGGTCGGCACCTACGTCAAGGCCGGCGACGAACAGCACGCCGACGTCGCCGACAAGGTCAACGACGGTCTGCGCGTGGATGCCGATCAGGTGCGCGCGCGGGTCATCGTCGAGGGCGGCAATCTGGGCGTATCGCCGCGCGGCCGAGTCGAATTCGCCCGCCGGGGCGGCTACGTCAACACCGACGCCATCGACAATGCGGCCGGCGTCGACTGCTCCGACCACGAGGTCAACATCAAGGTCATGCTCGATGCGGCCGTCCGCGCCGACATGCTGCCCCGCAGCGCCCGCAACGGCCTGCTGGCGGAGATGACCGACGAGGTGGCGGCGCTCGTCCTCGCCAACAACCGGGCCCACAACCGCCTGCTCGGCGACGCGCAGTTCAACGCCGGCCAGATGGCGGGCGTGCACGCGCGGATGACGACCGCGCTCGAACGACGGCGCGGCTTGCACCGAAAGCGTGAAATCCTGCCCAGCGCAGCCGAATTCGCCGACCTCCTGAAGTCCGGCGCCGGCCTCACCCGCCCGCAGCTGGCGACGCTGATGGCGCACGTCAAACTCGACCTGAAGGCGGATCTGCTCGCCGACGACGAATTCGACGACCCGCATTTCGGCGAGATGCTGCGGCGGTACTTCCCGGCCACCATGCGGCGCCGGCTCGGCGAATCGCTGCCCGAACACCCACTGCGGCGCGAGATCCTGGCGACCACGATCGTGAACCACGTGCTGGCCACGTCGGGGCTCACGTTCGCGTTCCGGCTCGCCGAGGAGACCGGCGCGACGACGAGCGATATCGTGCGGGCGCACGCGATCGTGTCGGAGGTGTTCGACCTCGACACGCTGTGGGCGGACATCTACGGCGCCGGGTTGCCGCCCGCGCTGACCAACGCGCTGATCATCGAGGGCCGCAGGCTCCTCGATCGGGCGTCGCGGTGGTTCCTGCTCAACCGCCCGGCGCCGCTGCAGATCGACGAGGAGATCACCCGGTTCGCCCACCACGTCGCGACGTTGCGCGGCAAGCTCGCGGCGATGCTGCGTGGTAACGAGCTGGCCGCGGTGACCCACGCGCACCGTGAGCTGGTCGATCAGGGCGTGCCGTCCGCGGTCGCCGGTGCGATCAGCGAATCCCTGTACGCATTCAGCCTTCTCGACATCATCGACATGGCGCACCTGCACGACGAGGACGCCACCAAACTGGCCCACATCTACTTCGAACTGTCCGACCACCTCGGCGTGGACACGCTCCTGCTGGCCGTGTCGTCGCTGCCGCGGGGCGGCCGTTGGCATTCGCTCGCCCGGCTGGCGATGCGGGAGGACCTGTACCGCTCACTGCGCGGTCTGACACTCGACGTCAGCAGGCGCGTCTACCCGGTCACCGACGACGTCAGCGTGGTCGACGAATTCGAGGCCTACAACCGGCCGCGCCTCGAACGCATCAAGCGCACCATGGCGGAGTTTCTCGACACCGACGAGCCCGACCTGGCCGTCGTCTCGGTCGCGTCGGCGCAGTTGCGCCGGCTCACCACCACGCAGGGGTAGGCGGCCGGTCAGGCCATTGTCGCGCGGATGCACACCGTCACGTACGGCAGCGCGAGACCGGTCGTGTTCACCAGCGCCGGATGGGTGGCGAGCAGTTCGCGCACCCGGTCGAGCGTGCGGGTACGCACCTCGGCCGGGGAGGTGATGCAGTAGCTGCGCGACGCCACCAGATCGATCAGTGCCTGCGGCGTCAGATAACTCGTCCACTCGACGTGATGGCGCTGGATGTCGGTGAACGGGCCGGGCAGCGACACCTCGTTGGTGAACGGATCGTTCTCGTGGCCGATGATGTGGCCGAGATCCTTGACCCAGCCCATCCGCTCGTCGCGGGTGTTCCACACCAATCCGAGCCGCCCACCCGGGCGTAGCACCCTGGTGACCTCCTTGACGGCGCGTTCGGGGTCGAACCAGTGCCAGGCCTGGGCGACGAGCACCCCGTCGACGCTGTCGTCGGCCAGCGGGATCTCTTCGGCCGTACCCAGCAGCGCCGGGGTCTCGGGCAGCGCGCCGGTCAGCACCTCGAGCATCTCCGGGATCGGGTCCACGGCGATGACGTCTAGACCGCGTTCGACCAGCCGCGTGGTCAGCTTGCCGGTCCCCGCGCCCAGATCGAGGACGGTGTGCGCACCGCGGGGCAGCAGCCAGTCGATCGCCTCCGGCGGATACGACGGCCTACCCCGTTCATATGCCGCGGCCTGGGCGCCGAACGACAGTGACGGGTCGGTCACCGCGCCGCCAGCTCCAGGGTGCGCCGGATCAGCTTGCCGACGGCCTCGGTCTCGACCAGGAAGCCGTCGTGGCCGTACACCGAATCGACCACCTCCAGGCCGGTGCAGCCGGGCAGCAGCTCGGCCAGCTCCGCCTGCAACCGCAGGGGGTAGAGCCGGTCGGAGGTGATGCCGCCGACGATCGCCGGCACCCGGCAATTCCGCAGCGCCGTGCGCACGCCGCCACGGCCGCGGCCGACGTCATGGCTCGACAGTGCATCGGTGAGCGCCACGTAGGTGCCCGCGTCGAACCGCTCGACCAGCTTCGCGCCCTGGTACTCGAGGTAACTCTGCACGGCGTACCGGCCGCCCGTCGTCGGGTTCTCGTCGCCCTGGGCGTCGTTGCCGAACCGGTCGTCGAGTTCGAGCTCGCCGCGGTAGGTCAGGTGCGCGAAACGGCGGGCGATGCCGAGTCCGGTGACCGGGGCGCGCCCGGTGTCGTGGTAGTCGCCGCCGCACCAGTCCGGATCGGCTTTGATCGCCGCGACCTGGGTGCTCTGCGTGCCGATCTGGTCGGCGGTGGCCCGGGCGCCGACCGCGAGGATCAGCGCGGAGCGGACGGTGTCGGGATGCCCGACGATCCACTCCAGCGCCCGCGCGCCGCCCATGGAACCGCCCACCACGGCCGCGACCTGTGTGATGCCGAGCGCCTCGAGCGCGGCGAGGTCGGCGGCCACCTGGTCGCGGATCGTCACGGTGGGGAAGCGGGATCCCCACGGCCTGCCGTCGGGGGCGATCGACGCCGGTCCGGTCGATCCGCGGCAGCCGCCGAGCACGTTGGTCGACACGGCGCACCAGCGGTCGGTGTCGATCGGGGCGCCCGGTCCCGCGACGCCGTCCCACCAGCCGGGGGTGGGGTGATCTGGGCCGGCGGGGCCGGTGATGTGCGAGTCACCGGTCAGCGCATGCAGGACCATCACCACGTTGTCGCGGGTGGGGGACAGCTCGCCCCAGCGCTGGACGGCGATCGACACGTCGTCGAGCACCACACCGCTCTCCAGCGTGAGCGGGCCGATGTCGACGACGCCGACCTCGCCTTCGGCCGGCAGCGTGGTGATGGGCACGTCGGAAATCGTCACTGCGGTCTCTCCGCGTTCAGACCGTCTGCGCATCGGCGGATGCGGCGCGGATCGATCGGGCGGCGGCGAAGCCCTGCTCGAGGTCGGCGAGGATGTCGTCGATGCCCTCGATGCCGACGGCCAGGCGCACCAGGCCGGGGGTGACGCCGCTGGCCAGCTGCTCCTGTGGGCTGAGCTGAGCGTGCGTGGTGGACGCCGGATGGATCACCAGCGAGCGCACGTCGCCGATGTTCGCGACGTGGCTGTGCAGGGTGAGCGCGTTGACGAACGCCTTGCCCGCCTCGACACCACCGGCCAGCTCGAAGGCCAGCACCGCACCGGTTCCCTTGGGCGCCAGCTTCTTTCCGAGCTCGTACCACGGCGAATCGGGCAGCCCGGCGTAGTTCACCGAGATGACGTCGTCGTGTGCGGCCAGGTACTCCGCGACCCGCTGCGCGTTCGCCACGTGGCGTTCCAGCCGCAGGCTCAACGTCTCGAGGCCCTGGGCGATGAGGAACGCGTTGAACGGCGCGGCGGCCGAGCCGAGGTCACGCAGCAGCTGCACACGGGCTTTGAGCGCGTATGCGGGCGGGCCGAGTTCGGCGAACACCACGCCGTGGTAGCTCGGATCCGGCGTCGTGAAGCCCGGGAAGTTGCCGTTGGTCCAGTCGAACGTGCCGCCGTCGACGATCACCCCGGCGATCGCGTTGCCGTGCCCGCCGAGGTACTTGGTGGCCGAGTGCACGACGATGTCGGCGCCGTGGCTCAACGGCTGGATCAGATACGGCGTGGCGATGGTGTTGTCCACGATCAGCGGCACGCCGTTCTCATGGGCCACCGCCGCGACCGACGGGATGTCGAGGATGTCGATCTGTGGATTGGAGATCGTCTCCCCGAAGAACGCCTTGGTGTTGGGGCGCACCGCGGCCCGCCACGAGTCGAGGTCGTCGGGGTTCTCCACGAAGCTCACCTCGATGCCCATCTTCGGCAGCGAGTAGTGGAACAGGTTGTACGTGCCGCCGTAGAGCCGCGGGCTGGACACGACATGATCTCCGACGCCGGCGATATTCAAGATCGCGAACGTCTCGGCGGCCTGCCCGGAGGACAGGAACAGCGCTGCGACACCACCTTCGAGCGCGGCGATGCGTTGTTCGACGACGTCGGTCGTCGGATTCATGATCCGGGTGTAGATGTTGCCGGTCTCGGCCAGCCCGAACAGCGCCGCGGCGTGGTCGGTGTCGCGGAACGTGTACGAAGTGGTCTGGTAGATCGGCAGCGCCCGGGCGCTGGTGGCCGTATCGGGCGTCTGGCCGGCGTGGACCTGCTTGGTCTCGAACGCCCACTTCGCCGTCGGGTCTTCTGGCGTGCTCATGTGCAACGAACCTCCATCTGTCGTCTGGGGGCCCGTGCTCGCGGACCCGCGCTTGCCGCGTAGCCGTCACGGCTACTCAACCTGGTCATCACCCGGGGCACCCCACCGCGGTTGGAGGGTTGCCGGCCAGCGAGCCGGGGCTTGACGCTGGCACTCATGACCGCCAGGAAGCTTATCTCACCGCCCGCCGGGGTTGCCACCGCGTGATCCGGCGCGTGGTCCGATGACAGGGACCGGTTTCTGCGCCGGTGTCTGCCGGGTAGCGTCGTATCCGACAAACGCGGAGCTTCGATCTGACGCCGGGAGAACACCACATGAGCGCCGAGCAGCCGACCATCATCTACACGCTGACCGACGAGGCACCGCTGCTGGCGACCTACGGTTTCCTGCCGATCGTCCGGACCTTCGCGGAGCCGGCCGGCATCGCGGTGAAGACCAGCGACATCTCCGTGGCGGCGCGCATCCTGGCGGAGTTCCCGGAGCGGCTGACCGATGAGCAGCGAGTACCGGACAACCTCGGCGAGCTGGGCAAGCTGACCCAGGATCCGGACACCAACATCATCAAGCTGCCGAACATCAGCGCCTCGGTGCCGCAGCTGCTCGCCGCCATCAAGGAGCTCAAGGCCAAGGGTTACGACCTGCCCGACTACCCCGGCGATCCCAAGACCGACGAGGAGAAGGAGATCCGCAGGCGCTACGCCAACTGCCTCGGCAGTGCGGTCAATCCCGTTCTCCGCGAAGGCAACTCGGACCGGCGCGCGCCCAAGGCGGTCAAGGAGTACGCCCGCAAGCACCCGCACAGCATGGGGGAGTGGAGCCAGGCGTCGCGCACCCACGTCGCGACCATGAAGCACGGCGACTTCTATCACGGCGAGAAGTCGATGACCGTCGACAAGGACCGCAGGGTCAAGATGGTGCTGGAGACCAAGAGCGGTGAGACGCTCGTGCTCAAGCCCGAGGTCAAACTCGATGCCGGCGACGTCATCGACAGCATGTACATGAGCAAGAAAGCGTTGGTCGAGTTCTTCGAGGAGCAGATCGAGGACGCCTACAAGACCGGCGTGATGTTCTCGCTGCACGTCAAGGCGACCATGATGAAGGTCAGCCACCCGATCGTGTTCGGCCATGCGGTGAAGGTGTTCTACAAGGAGGCCTTCGCCAAGCACCAGAAGGTGCTCGACGAGCTGGGCGTCAACGTCAACAACGGCATGTCGGACCTGTACGACAAGATCGAATCGCTGCCCGCCTCGCAGCGCGAGGAGATCATCCAGGACATCCACGCCGTCCACGAGCACCGGCCCGAGCTGGCGATGGTCGACTCGGCCCGCGGGATCACGAACTTCCACTCACCCAGCGACGTGATCGTCGACGCGTCGATGCCGGCGATGATCCGGCTCGGCGGGAAGATGTACGGCGCCGACGGCCGCACCAAGGACACCAAGGCGGTCAACCCCGAGTCGACGTTCTCCCGGATCTACCAGGAGATGGTCAACTTCTGTAAGACCCACGGCCAGTTCGACCCGAGAACCATGGGCACCGTGCCGAACGTCGGTCTGATGGCGCAGAAGGCCGAGGAGTACGGCAGCCACGACAAGACCTTCGAGATCCCCGAGGACGGTGTCGCGAACATCGTCGACATCGACACCGGCGAGGTGCTGCTGACGCAGAACGTCGAGACCGGCGACATCTGGCGCATGCCGATCGTGAAGGACGCGGCGATCCGCGACTGGGTGAAGCTGGCCGTCACGCGGGCGCGCGCGTCGGGGATGACCGCGCTGTTCTGGCTGGACACCGAGCGTCCGCACGAGGCCGAGCTGCGCAAGAAGGTCAAGGAATACCTCGCCGACCACGACACCGAGGGCCTTCACATCCAGATCATGCCGCAGGTGTGGGCGATGCGGTACACGCTCGAGCGGGTGATCCGCGGGCAGGACACCATCGCCGTCACCGGCAACATCCTGCGCGACTACCTGACCGACCTGTTCCCGATCCTGGAGCTGGGCACCAGCGCGAAGATGCTCTCGATCGTCCCGCTGATGGCCGGCGGCGGCCTGTACGAGACCGGGGCCGGCGGTTCAGCGCCCAAGCACGTCCACCAGCTCGTCGAGGAGAACCACCTGCGGTGGGATTCGCTCGGCGAATTCCTCGCCCTCGGTGCGTGTTTCGAGGACATGGGCGCCAAGTCCGGCAACAAGCGCGCGATCCTGCTGGGCAAGACGCTGGATTCGGCCATCGGCAAACTGCTGGAGAACGACAAGGGTCCTTCGCGCAAGACCGGTGAGCTCGACAACCGCGGCAGCCAGTACTACCTCGCGATGTACTGGGCGCAGGAGTTGGCGGCGCAGTCCGACGACCAGGAGCTCGCCGACCACTTCGGTCCGCTGGCCAAGGCGCTGGCCGACAACGAGGAGACCATCGTCGCCGAACTCAACGAGGCGCAGGGCAACTCGGTCGACATCGGTGGCTACTACTACCCGGACCGCGAGAAGACCACCGCGGTGATGCGGCCGAGCAAGACCCTCAACGAGGCGTTGGAGGCCGCGACCGTCGCACCGGTGACCGAGGACTAGCTAGCCGCCGAGCGCCTCGTGCGGCGGCGCCACGTGGCGGTCGACGAATTCGACGATCAGGTTCGCCACCCGCTCCGGCGCCTCGTACATCGGGATGTGCCCGACGTTGTCGAGGTGGGTCACCTGGGTGTCCTTCGGCAGGTGGGTGGTGAAGTGCCGGGTGAACCGCGGATGCGGCAGCACCCGGTCCTTCTCGCAGATCACCAGGTGCGTCGGGCAACTGCCCTCGGCGATGTCCAGCAGTCCGGGCAGCGTCAATGACTTGACCAGCAGCTGGTAGTACGCGGGGCAGTGCGCGACGTCGTCGATGATGTCCGCGACGTCCTCGTCGGACAGGCCGTCCCGCGTGGCGCTCACGGCGGGGTAGGTGAGATACGGCGTGACGGGCAGCTTCAGCACCCGGTTGCCGAGCAACTTGACCACGACGTAGAGCGGCAGCCCGGCGAGGAACTTGCCGACGATCTCGAACTTCGCCGGCGTGAAGTGCCGCCAGCCGCCCGCGGGTGCGATACCGGTCAGGGTGCGGGCGCGGCCGCGCCGCTCCAGCTCGAAGGCCACCCAGCCGCCCAGCGAGTTGCCCACGATGTGGGCGGTCTCCCAGCCCAGGGCGTCCATCCGGCGTTCGACGTCATCGGCCAGTGAGCCGCTGTCCAGGAAGAACGGCCCCTTCACACCGCCGTTGTGGCCGGGCATCGTCGGCGCGTACACCTCGTAGCGGCCGGTGTCGGCGATCGCCGGGGCGACCTTCTTCCACACGTTCTGCGACATCATGAACGGGTGCAGCAAGAGGACGGGTTCGCCCGATCCGACGTGGATGGGTGCGCGTTCGGTCATGCTGCCCGAGGTTAAAGGTGATACCCGCGGTACCGCAAGGGAGGCCGGTAGAGGGCGGGGCTAGGGTCTGGCGCCGTGATAGTCAGCACCGTCAACGTCAACGGCATCCGCGCCGCGGTCAGACAGCGCTCTCCGGAGAACCTCGGGCTGCTGGCGTGGCTGAAGGAGACCACCGCCGACGTGGTGTGCCTGCAGGAGACCCGCGCTGACGACGACCAGCTCGCCGACGCGCTGGCCCCCGCACTGGCCGACGGCTGGCACCTGGCCTCGGCCAGCCCGCACCTCAAGGGCCGCAACGGCGTCGCGGTGCTGTCCCGGCACGCGATCCACGAGCACCGCCGGATGGCGTCCGACGAATTCGGGGAACACGGCCGCTACCTCGAGGTCGACACCGGCGGGCTGACCGTGGCCAGCGTGTATGTCCAGACCGGGGAGGCCGAGACCGAACGGCAACTCGAGAAGGAACGGTTCATGGCCGCGCTGGCGGCCCGGATGGCGGAGATCCGCGACACCGACGCCGTGGTCTGCGGCGACTGGAACATCGCCCACACCGAGAACGACATCAAGAACTGGAAGGGCAACCTCAAGAAGTCCGGTTTCCTGCCCAGCGAACGGGCGTGGCTGACCGAGCTGCTGGGCACCGGATGGGTGGACGTGGTGCGTGCCCTGCACCCCGGCGTCGCCGGGCCCTACAGCTGGTGGTCGTGGCGTGGGCGGGCGTTCGACAACGACGCCGGCTGGCGTATCGACTACCAGTTGGCGGCCCCGTCGCTGGCCCCGCGGGCCCACGTCGCCCGGGTGGAACGCGCCGACGCCTATGCGCTGCGCTGGTCGGACCACGCGCCCGTCACCGTCGAGTACTCGTGATCGGCCGACGTGGGAGGATCTGGGCATCATGAACTCTCCGGTCGAGACCCCGCCCGCCGTGCCACGTGTCGTCTTCTCAGGTGTGCAGCCCACCTCCGATTCGCTGCACCTGGGTAACGCGCTGGGGGCCGTGACGCACTGGACCGCGCTGCAGGACGGCTACGACGCCTACTTCTGCGTGGTCGACCTGCACGCGATCACCGTCCCACAGGATCCCGAGACGCTGCGCCGACGCACCCTGGTCACCGCCGCGCAGTACCTGGCGCTGGGTATCGACCCGGCGCGCAGCACCGTCTTCGTGCAGAGCCATGTCCCCGCGCACGCCGAATTGGCCTGGGTGCTGGGCTGTTTCACCGGATTCGGGCAGGCCTCGCGGATGACGCAGTTCAAGGACAAGTCGCAGAGGCAGGGCGCGGACGCCACCACCGTCGGCCTGTTCACCTATCCGGTGCTGATGGCCGCCGACGTGCTGCTCTACGACACCGACCTGGTGCCGGTCGGCGAGGACCAGCGTCAGCACCTCGAACTCGCCCGCGACGTCGCGCAGCGGTTCAACGCGCGGTTCCCGGACACGTTCGTGGTGCCCGAGCCGATGATCCCCAAGGCCACCGCCAAGATCTACGACCTGCAGGATCCGACCGCCAAGATGAGCAAGTCCGCGGGAACCGACGCCGGGCTGATCAGCCTGCTCGACGACCCGAAGGCGACGGCGAAGAAGATCCGCTCGGCGGTCACCGACAGCGAGCGTGAGATCCGCTTCGATCGCGAGGCCAAGGCGGGGGTGTCGAACCTGCTGACCATCCAGTCGGCGGTCACCGGCACCGACGTCGACGCACTGGTCGAGGCGTACCAGGGCCGCGGCTACGGCGATCTGAAGAAGGAGACCGCCGAGGCGGTGGTCGAGTTCGTCACGCCGGTGAAGAACCGCGTCGACGAACTGCTCGCCGATCCGGCCGAACTCGAAGGGGTGCTGGCGGCCGGCGCCGAGCGGGCCCGCGACGTGACTGCCAAGACGCTCCAGCGGGTATACGACCGGCTGGGATTCCTGCCCCCGCGGGCGTAGCGACTGGAGGCTGGTGTGGAGGAACCGGCCGAACCCGGCGTGCTGGACCGGTGGCGCGCCCGGTACGGCTGGTTCGACCACGTCATGCGCGCTCAGCACCGCTACCAGGAGAGCAAGGGCGACTTCTACGCCGCGGGCATCACCTACTTCACGGTGTTCGCCCTGTTCCCGCTGCTGATGCTGGGCTTCTCCGTCACCGGGTTCGTGCTCGCCGGACAACCCGATGTGCTCGCGGGCATCGAGGACCGGATCCGGCAGACCATCTCCGGGGACGTCGGCCAGCAGGTGGTCGACCTGATGAACACCGCGATCGACTCGCGCACCTCGCTCGGGATCTTCGGCCTGGCCACCGCCGCGTGGGCCGGGCTGGGCTGGATGGCGAACCTGCGCGAGGCGCTCAGCGCGATGTGGGAGCAGCGCAGCGGAACCGGGGGGTTCGTCGGCACCAAGCTGTCGGATCTGGTCGCTCTGTTGTCGGCCTTCCTCGCGATCGTGCTGACGGTGGCGCTGACCGCCCTGGGCGACCAGGGGGTGATCACCCGCGTGCTGGCTTGGGGCGGGCTCGAGAACGTGCCCGGCATCACCTGGGGGTTGCGGGCGCTCTCGATGCTCGTGGCGGTCGGCATCTCGTGGCTGCTGTTCACCTGGATGATCGCCCGGCTACCGCGCGAGTCGATCAGCTTCCGCAGTTCGGTACGGGCGGGGCTGCTGGCGGCGGTCGCCTTCGAGGTGTTCAAACAGGTGGCGTCGCTGTATCTGCGGACGGTGCTGACGGGTCCCGCCGGCGCGACGTTCGGACCCGTCCTCGGCCTGATGGTGTTCGCCTACATCACCGCCCGGCTGATCCTGTTCGCGACGGCGTGGGCGGCCACCTCGCGCGACAACATGCTCGCCGCGCCGGTGGACCCGCCCAACCCCGCCCAGATCACCACCCGGGTGCAGGTCCGCGAGGGCGTAGGGCTACCCGGCACTCTGGCCGCCGCGGCGGTGGGAGCGCTTGGCGCCGTTGGCCTCTCGCGGCTGCGCCGGCGTCAGTGAGTGATCAGCTTCAAGCCGATGACGCAGGCCACGATGCCGAGCATCAGCAGGATTTTGATCAGCGACGCGGATTCGGCGCCGGTCACGATCGCGTACGCGACCGTCAGCACCGCACCGATCCCCACCCACACGGTGTAGCTGGTGCCTGGCGGCAGGTCCCGCATCGCGAACGCCAGGCCGGCCATCGAAAACACCATCGCCACAACGAAGATGAGCGACGGCACCAGGCGGGTGAAGCCCTGCGAGCGGCTCAGCGCGCTCGCCCACACCGCCTCGAGAACTCCGGACAACGTCAAGATCAACCAGGCCACGATGCACCTCCGAAGCGCCGTCTTGTCGCTGGCCGGGTACGGTGCCGCTCGTCCGGTGTCAACTGGTGACAACCCCAGGGTAGCAAGGCGGTAGCGTCGCACGAATGCCGCTGTTGACACCCTGGTGCCGGTCGATGGGCATGGACGTGCCGATCGTCAACGCCCCCATGGGCGGTGCCGCCGGGGGTCGCCTCGCCGCGGCCGTCTCGCGCGCAGGCGGCCTCGGTATGGTCGGGATGGGCAGCGCCGGCACCGCGGAGCAGTTGACCACCCAACTGCGGGAGCTCTCGGATCTGGAGCGTCCCTTCGGAATCGGCCTCGTGCACTGGGTGACACGGCGCGAGCCGCGGCTGCTGGAGACCGCGTTGGCGGCCCGGCCGGCCCTGCTGAGCGTGAGCTTCGGCGACGACTTCGAATGGGTGGCGCGCGCCCACGACGCGGGCGTGACGACCGCGACCCAGGTCGGCACCACCGAGGCCGCGCACCGCGGGGTCGACGCCGGCGTCGACGTGCTGGTGGCCCGGGGCGCCGAGGGCGGCGGCCACGGCGAACCGCGGGTCGGGACGCTGCCGTTGCTCACCGAGGTGCTCGACCGGGTCGAGGTGCCGGTCCTGGCCGCGGGCGGGATCGCGTCGGGGAGAGGTTTGGCGGCCGTCCTGGCGGCGGGTGCGTCGGCGGCCTGGCTCGGCACCGTCTTCGCCGCCTGCCCGGAGGCGCTGACCCCACCGGCGTCGCGGGCGGCGCTGCTGTCCGCCGAGGCGGAGGCGACGGCGCTGACCCGCGAGTTCGACATCGCCGGCGGCTACCCGTGGCCGGAACACCTCCCCGAACGGGTGCTGACCGACGACGCGGGCCGCCCGACACCGGTCAACGCGGGGCAGAGTGTGGGCATGGTGGCCGGCGCCGTCCCGGCCGCCGACCTGATCGCCCGGATGTGTGGTGACGCCGAGGCGCTGCTGCGCCGGTGGGTCAGTGCTGAGGGCGCCGGTTGAGCGAGCGGGCCGCCATGATCAGCGCGAACACGATGATCCCGCCGATCACCGCCACGCCGACCCGCACGGGCATCGCGTCGGCCGCGGGCAGGATGGCCGCCGCCTGCGCCGCGGCCTCGGTCTCGGCGGTCTTGGGCTGCGGGTCCAGGGAGGGGTCGGGTTCGATCAGCGTGCCGACCTTCGTGCCCTGCGGCAGTCCGAAGC
Source organism: Mycolicibacterium litorale (assembly GCF_010731695.1). Taxonomy (NCBI): domain Bacteria; kingdom Bacillati; phylum Actinomycetota; class Actinomycetes; order Mycobacteriales; family Mycobacteriaceae; genus Mycobacterium; species Mycolicibacterium litorale. The sequence continues at coordinate 3,099,052 of NZ_AP022586.1, read as the reverse complement.
CGTAGTCGAGCAGCCGGGCGGCCTGTTCCCACGGGGCGATCGGCTGCCGGGTGCCGCGCAGCAGGACCGCCACCAGCCGGCGCCCGTCGCGTTCGGCGCCGCCGACGAAGGTCTGCCCGGCGTCGTCGGTGAAGCCGGTCTTGCCGCCGAGCGCACCCGGATAGTTGTAGAGCAGCTTGACGTCGTTCTCGATCGGGTACGGCGGGTTGCCGTCGCGCCCAGGGAAGTCGTAGGTGCGGGTCGCGACGATCTCGGTGAAAGTCGGGTTGCGCCAGGCATACCGGTAGAACAGCGCGAGGTCGTAGGCCGACGTGCTCATCCCGGGCCCGTCCAGTCCGGACGGGGTGGCCACGCGGGTGTCGCGGCCGCCGAGCTTGCTGGCCAGTTGATTGAGCTTGAGCAGCGTGGTGTCCATACCGCCGAGCTGGCGGGCCAACGCGTGGGCGGCGTCGTTGCCGGAGTACATCAGCAGCCCGTGCAGCAGATCGTTGACGGTGTAGAGGCCGCCGACGTCGACGCCGACGCGCGTGCCCTCGGCCGCCGCGTCCTCGGGGGTACCGGGGACCGCCTTGGCCAGGTTGAGTTCCTTGATCGACTGCACCGCGGTGAGCACTTTGATCACGCTGGCCGGGCGGTGCCTGCCGTGCGGGTCGCGGGCGGCGATCACGTCGCCGGTGTCCATGTCGGCGACCAGCCACGCCTCGGCGGAGACGTCGCCGGGGGCGGGCGGGGCGCCGGGGGCGGTGATGATGCCGCAGCCGGCCAGCGCGTCCCCGCCGAGCGGGGAGTTGGGCACCGGCAGCGCGACGGGCGGGTCCTGGCCGGGTTTGGGCACCTCGGACGCGTCGACCGCGGGCGGCGTGGTCACGCGGTACGGGCACGTCGCGTTCTCCGGGGCGGGTTGTGCACCGGCGGTCGGCGCGGCGGCCAGCGCGGGGGCGACCAGCATCGCCACCGCCGCGGCCAGCGCCGCAACGCGGGTCGAGAGGTTCCGTGAGGTCGCCATCATCGCGGAGATTAGGGGATCGGCGACCGGTTTGGCCGGAGGCTCGCTGTGACGGATGTGGTCGGTGTGACTCGCGCCGCGCACTCGCCTCCGCCCTCGCCTCCGCCGAGACTGCTGGGAGATCACGGTTTCGGGCGGATCGGCGATCTCACCGCAGTCTCGGCGCTCAGCGCAGGGTCACGTCGTCGAGCGCGACGTGCGCAAGTGCCGACGCCCCGATGCACGCCAGCCACAGCCGCCCGTCCGACTCGACGAGTCCGGTCACCATGCCGAAGTCCGGGTGTGTGGTCCGCAGCCCGGCGACCGCCTCGCCGCTGTCCGGGTCGAAGGCCACCGCCCACACCTCGGGCGCGATCTGCGGGGCGAACCGGTCGGGCAGCAGCCACATGAGCTTGCGCAGCACCGGAGGCCGCGGGGCCAACCACTCGGCGGCGGCGTTCGGCGGCGACACCATCGCCACCCAGATCCGGCCGTCCGCGCCCGTCGACATGTTGTCGGGGTGGCCGGGCAGGTGCTGCACCAGTGGGGTGATGGTCCCGGCCCGCGGCCCGGTCAGCCGGTACTTCGACAGCCGCCGCCCGAGCGTCTCGGCGAACACCAGCGCGGACCCGTCGGCGGTGACGGTCACGCCGTTGGTGAAGTACAGGCCGTCGGCCAGCGTGGTGACCGAGCCGTCGGGATCGCGGCGGAACAGGCCGCCCCGCGCCCGCGATTCCAGCACCGCACCCTTGAAGTGTTCGTAGGTGAACGCACTCGTCGACTCGGTGAAATACAGTGCGCCGTCGGGTGTTTCGGTCACATTCGAGCAGAACTGCAGGTGCCGGCCGTCGACGGTTTCGACCAGCGGCTCGAGCGTGCCGGTGCCGGCGTCGAGCACCAGCAGGCCACGCGGGCTGTCGCAGATCAGCAGCCGTCCGTCGCGGGCGACCTCGAGGCCGAGCGGACGGCCGCCGGTGTTGGCGATGACCGTCGCCTCGCCGCCGGAGGGGGACAGCCGCAGGATCCGGCCGTCGTCGACGCCGGTGTAGAGCCGGCCCTCGGCGTCGACCACCACGTCCTCGGGTGCGTGACCCGGCACGGGGACGACGGTCAGCTGCGGCGCGGGCAGCGGCGGCAGCTCGTCGACGGGCGGCGGCTGCCAGCGGACTGGATCTATCGACGGTTTGCGCGTGGAGGCCACGCCGCCGACGCTACGCCGGTGTCAGAGCCGGCGGCCCGCCTCGCTGAGAACGCCGTGCAGGATCTCGTAGATCGCGTCGAACTCGGCCTGACCGCTGACCAGCGGCGGCGCCAGCTGGACCACTGGGTCGCCCCGGTCGTCGGCGCGGCAGTACAGCCCCGCCTCCCAGAGCGCGGGCGTCAGGAATCCGCGCAGCAGCCGCTCCGACTCGTCGTCGTCGAACGTCTCCTTGGTCGCCTTGTCCTTGACCAGTTCGATGCCGTAGAAGAAGCCCTCACCGCGGACGTCGCCGACGATCGGCAGGTCGTACAGCTTCTCCAGCGTGGCCCGGAACGCGGGGGCGTTCTCCTTGACGTGGTCGTTGAGGCCCTCGCGCTCGAAGATGTCGAGGTTGGCCAGTGCCACCGCCGCGGACACCGGATGCCCGCCGAAGGTGTAGCCGTGCCCGAACGTCGTCTTGCCGTCGTTGAACGGTTCGAACAGTCGGTCGCTGGCGATCATCGCGCCCAGCGGGGAGTAGCCCGACGTCAGGCCCTTGGCGCTGGTGATGATGTCCGGCACGTAGCCGAAGTCGTCGCAGGCGAACATCGAACCGATGCGGCCGTAGGCGCAGATCACCTCGTCGGAGACCAGCAGCACGTCGTACTCGTCGCAGATCTCACGGACGCGCTCGAAATACCCTGGGGGAGGCGGGAAGCAGCCACCGGCGTTCTGGACGGGCTCGAGGAACACCGCCGCGACCGTGTCGGGACCCTCGAATTCGATGGCCTCGGCGATGCGATCGGCGCAGTACTGCCCGAATGCCTTGGCGTCGTGGGCATACAGTTCGGGCGCGCGGTAGAAGTTGGTGTTCGGGGCACGGAAGCCGCCCGGGGTCAGCGGTTCGAACGGCGCCTTGAACGCCGGGATGCCCGTGATCGCCAGCGCACCCTGCGGCGTGCCGTGATAGGCGATCGCACGCGAAACCACCTTGTGCTTACCGGGTTTGCCGGTCAGCTTGAAGTACTGCTTGGCCAACTTCCACGCGCTCTCGACGGCCTCGCCGCCGCCGGTGGTGAAGAACACCCGGTTCAGGTCGCCGGGGGCGTAGTTCGCGATGCGCTCGGCCAGTTCGATCGCCGGCGGGGTCGCGTAGGACCACAGCGGGAAGAACGACAGCGTCTCGGCCTGTTTGGCGGCCGCCTCGGCGAGTTCCCTGCGGCCGTGGCCGACCTGCACCACGAACAGCCCCGACAGCCCGTCGATGTAGCTGCGGCCCTTGTCATCCCAGATCCGCACACCCTCGCCGCGGGTGATGATCGGCGGAGTGATGCCCTCGCCGTGGCGGGCGAAGTGGCCCCACAGGTGGCGGTTGGCTTTGGCTCCGAGCTCGGTCGTCACGGGTTCGGTGATATAGGACTGCGTCATCGTGTTCCCCAATTGTATTGCTGCTTGACCAGTTTGAGGTAAACCAACGTCTCCGTGGATACCACTCCCGGTAGTGCGCGGATCCTCGTGTTCAGAAGATCCAGAAGGTCGTCGTCGTCCTCGCAGACCACTTCGGCGATGGCGTCGAAGGAGCCCGCGGTGAGCACCACGTAGTCGACAGACGGGATCGCGGCCAGTTTCTCGGCGATCTTCGTCGTGTCCCCGGTGCAGCGGATTCCGATCATGGCCTGCCGGGCGAAACCGAGTTGCATCGGATCCGTCACGGCGACGATCTGCATGACCCCGGCGTCCACCATGCGCTGAACGCGCTGGCGCACCGCGGCCTCCGACAGGCCGACGGCCTTGCCGATGCCGGCGTAGGAGCGCCGTCCGTCCTGCTGCAACTTCTCGATGATCGCCTTGGACAACTCGTCGAGTTGGAAGAACGTGCCCGGACGCGACTGGCTCACGCGCAGCGACACCGGCTGGATGTCGTGCTCGCCCTCTGGGTTGGCCATACGAGGCATTGTGCACGGAATTCGTCGTATGGGGCAACCAGATCTATGAAATCAATCGTTTCAACCGTGCGACTATGCGGGATGCGTAGCAAGGCAAGGGTGGGTCGGTTAGCGTTGGGCCCATGACAGCGCTTGTGTCGAACGCCTTGGCGTCCAACTCAGTGGCCAGCAGCTGGATCGACGGTGCACCGGTGTCGACCGGCGGCGGGGCCTTCCAGATCGTCAACCCGGCGACCGGCGAGGTCGTCACCGAATACGCCCGCGCGGCGAACGCCGACGTGGACGTGGCGGTGGCCGCCGCGCGCGCGGCGCTGCCCGGGTGGGCGACCGCGACCCCCGCCGAGCGGTCGGCGGTCCTGGCCAAACTCGCGAAGCTGGCCGACGAGCACGCCGAGGTGCTGATCGCCGAAGAGGTAAGCCAGACCGGCAAGCCGGTGCGGCTGGCCCGTGAGTTCGACGTGCCGGGCAGCGTCGACAACATCGACTTCTTCGCCGGCGCCGCGCGCCATCTCGAGGGCAAGGCCACCGCCGAGTACTCGGGCGACCACACCTCGAGCATCCGCCGCGAGGCGATCGGCGTCGTCGCCACCATCACCCCGTGGAACTATCCGCTGCAGATGGCGGTGTGGAAGGTGCTGCCTGCGTTGGCCGCCGGCTGCACCGTGGTGATCAAACCGTGTGAGCTGACGCCGTTGACCACGCTGACGCTGGCGCGCCTGGCCGGAGAGGCCGGGCTGCCGCCGGGGGTGCTCAACGTGGTCACCGGGTTCGGTGCCGACGTGGGCACCGCGCTGGCCGGTCATCCCGGCGTGGATCTGGTGACGTTCACCGGGTCGACGGCCGTCGGCCGCAAGGTCATGTCCGCCGCCGCGGTGCACGGCCACCGGACGCAGCTCGAGCTCGGCGGCAAGGCGCCGTTCGTGGTGTTCGACGACGCCGACCTCGACGCCGCCATCCAGGGTGCGGTGGCCGGCGCGTTGATCAACTCGGGGCAGGACTGCACGGCCGCGACCCGGGCCATCGTCGCGCGCAGCCTCTACGACGACTTCGTCGCCGGTGTCGGCGAGGTGATGGGCAAGATCGTCGTCGGCGATCCGCAGGACCCCGACACCGACCTCGGCCCGCTGATCTCGATGGCCCACCGCGACAAGGTGGCGGCCATGGTGTCGCGGGCGCCCGACGAGGGCGGACGCATCGTCACCGGCGGAACGGCCCCCGACCTGCCCGGCTCGTTCTACCGGCCGACGCTGATCGCCGACGTGTCCGAGCAGTCCGAGGTGTACCGCCAGGAGATCTTCGGCCCGGTGCTCACCGTCCGCTCCTTCACCGACGACGACGATGCGCTGCGCCAGGCCAATGACACCGACTACGGGCTGGCGGCCTCGGCGTGGACCCGCGACGTCTACCGCGCCCAGCGGGCGTCACGCGAGATCAACGCCGGATGCGTGTGGATCAACGACCACATTCCGATCATCAGCGAGATGCCGCACGGCGGGGTCGGCGCGTCGGGCTTCGGCAAGGACATGAGCGACTACTCCTTCGAGGAGTACCTCACCATCAAGCACGTGATGAGCGACATCACCGGGGTGGCCGAGAAGGAGTGGCACCGGACGGTGTTCAAGAAGCGGTAGTCAGCAGTCGAGGTGCACGATCGCGGTCGACACGATCTTGTTGGCGACCGCCAGCGAGGCGCCCGAGTACTTCAGGTGCTGCTGCACCATCGGAACGATCTCCGAGGAACCCATACCGCTGGCGGCGGCCCGGCACGACCAATATCCCTCGCGGAGGAGCTGGTCGGCGGTCAGGAACGTGAAGTACTGCTGCAGGTCGAGGTACTCGGCTTCGCCTGCGGCCGCGGGCGGCGCGAGTCCCAGCGAACCGGCCGTGACGACGATCGAGGCGGCGATCGTGGGGACGAGTGCTCGGACCATGGTGGCCACCTCCGCGTTGGAGCCGCTGGGTGTCCCCTGGATTCTCACCCGCCGATGTGCTGAAACCTCGGGGAATCGAGAAATTCGCTGCCGGACGGAACGCGGCGCGCGGGCGCAGTTTCACTGGTGGGCCGCGTGATGCGGTTGAGCGCCCACGCCGCCGGAACGGCGCACAGCAGGGTCAGCGCGAGCAGCCCCGCCAACGAACCCCCGAACACGGGCCAGTCCAGCACATGCAGCAGCAGGGCGATGACGAGCACGTGCACCAGGAACAGCTCGTAGGAGATCTCACCCAGCCACGTCATCGGCCTGCTGCCCAGCACCCGCTCGTATCGTCCGCCGCCGCCGAGCGCCAACGGCGCGACCACGAGTGAGGCGACGGCCGCGTAGAGCAGGCTCTTCAGCAGCGGCGCCCACACCGGTACCGGTCCCATCGTGATCTGCCCGGCGAGCGGCGTGGACACGACGAGGAACAGCAAAGCCGCCAGCGGCAGAGCCGTCGCGGCGCGGCACCGGACGTCCATCGACCGCAGCACCGCCAGCGCCATCCCGCCGGCGAACCACACCAGATGCGCGGGCAGCCACATCGTGGCGGAGTTCGGCAGCCAGTCGGTCGTCTGCACGACGATCAGCCACAGCGGGCTGACCGCGGCCAGCGCGGCCAAGCCACCCAGCACGCGCCCGGGTCGCCACTCGCCGCGGCACCGCACCGTCACCAGCAGATACGCCAGGAAGGGCAGCGCGGCGTAGAACGACACCTCGACCGCCAGGCTCCACGTCTGAGACAGGCCGTGGTGCAGATAGGTGAGCAGGAAGTCATCGGTGTAGATCTGCGTGAGCGTGAGGTGGCGCACCAGGCCGGCCCACGTCTGCCCTGGCGTCGAGTCCGCCAGGAAGAGGTAGACGATGTAGACGGTGCACACGGTGAGCAGGTACGCGGGCATGATGCGCCGGGTCCGGCGCCATGCGTAGCGGCCGACGCGCGGTGCGGGCAGGCCGGCCGCGGCGGCGCGGACCCACGGCCGGAACAGCAGGTAGCCGGACAGCACGAAGAAGAACGCGACGCCGATCTCGAGGCGCGCGTAGATGTATCCGAGGAATCCGTGGGTGAGGCTGCCGGTGGCGAACGCCGCGTGGGTGCCCACCACCAGTAGCGCCGCCACCGCCCGCAGACCGGTGAGCGACGCAACCCGGTCCGACTGCGTGAGCACCCGGTGACGCTACTGCACGACCTGTCTACTTTCCTGGCCAGGTGCTGAGCGCAGGCTGAGCACTTGGCAAGTGTTTGCTCAGCTTCGGCCCGATCCGGTTGCGTCGACGGGTCTTTCTGTCATGATCACGAACGTGGGATCCGGAGCGAATCCGGACCGCCCGTCGGAGTTGGACGGCTTCCAGCCCGCACCGCACACCGACGTGGCCGGTCCCTCGAGATGACGACCACCGACGCCGCACTGGGGCAGGACCAGAAGAAGGTCAGCCTGCCGACGCTGACCGCGATGGTGGTCGGCTCGATGATCGGGGCAGGCGTGTTCCTGTTGCCGCGCCGATTCGGGACCGAGACCGGGGTGCTCGGGGCGGTCATCGCGTGGACCATCGCGGGCACCGGCATGTTGATGCTGGCCTTCGTGTTCCAGCGGTTGGCGGTGCGCAAACCCGACCTCGACGCCGGCATCTACGCCTACGCCAAAGCGGGATTCGGCGACTACGTCGGCTTCAACGCGGCGTTCGGCTTCTGGGCCTCGGCGTGCGCGGGCAATACGTCGTACTGGGTCTTGATCAACGCGACCGCCAGTGAGCTGTTCCCCGAACTCGGGGCCGGCGACACGGTGCTGGCGGTCGTCGTGTCGACGATCGGGGTGTGGACCTTCCACCTGTTGATCCTGCAGGGCGTCAAAGAGGCCGCCGTCATCAACCGGATCGTCACCATCGCCAAGGTGGTGCCGATCCTGGTCTTCATCGTCCTGGCCCTGGTCCTGTTCGACGGCGGGTATTTCGCCGGCAACTTCTGGGGCGGCGGCGACAGGACCTTCGCGTCGGTGTTCGACCAGGCCAAGGGCACGATGCTGATCACCGTGTTTGTGTTCCTCGGGATCGAGGGCGCCAGCGTCTACTCCCGATACGCCAAGAAGCGGTCCGACGTCGGACGTGCCACTGTCATCGGATTCCTCGGGGTGCTGGGCGTGTTCTCGCTGGTGACGCTGGTCTCCTACGGTGCGCTGCCGCGTTCGCAGCTGGCCGAGGCCGAGCAGCCGTCGATGGCTTCGGTCCTCGAATCACTGGTCGGGCCTTGGGGTTCGGTGTTCATCAAGGCCGGCGTGGTCCTCTCGGTACTGGGCGCCTACCTGGCGTGGACGCTGATGTCCGCCGAGATCCTCTACATCCCCGCCAGGGCCGGCGACATGCCGCGCTTCCTGACCAGGGTCAACGCCAAGGGCGCGCCCGTCGCCGCCCTGTTCATGGCGACCGGTCTGGTCCAGGTGCTGATCATCCTCAAGTTGTTCGTCTCCGACGCCCTGGATTTCATGCTCGACCTGACGGCGTCGCTCGCGCTCGTCCCGTACCTGCTGGCCGCCGGATACGCGCTGAAGCTCACCGTCACCCGGGAGACATACGACGACAGGCGATCCCTACGCGCCGACATGGCGTTCGCCGCGGTGGCCACGGCCTATACCGCGTTCCTCGTCTACGCCGCAGGCCTCGGGCACCTCCTGCTGTCCTGCATCCTCTACGCCCCCGGCGCGGCGCTCTACATCGTCGCCCGGCGCGAGAAGAAGGTGCGGGTGTTCACCGTCGCCGAGGCGGTGCTGTTCGCGGCCATCGTCATCGGCGCCGTGGCCGGTGTCGTGTCGCTGGCGACGGGAGCGATCACTGTCTGACGAAGGAGCGCGTCGATGACTGATCTCGCCACCACCTACGGTGTGCACTCGGAAGTGGGCAAGCTGCGCAAGGTGCTGGTCTGCGCCCCCGGACTGGCTCACGAGCGACTGACCCCGTCCAATTGCGATGCCCTGCTGTTCGACGACGTGCTGTGGGTGCAGAACGCGCGCCGCGACCACTTCGACTTCGTCGCCAAGATGCGCGACCGCGGCGTGGAAGTGGTCGAGCTGCACAACCTGCTGACGGAAACCATGGCGCTCCCCGACGCCAGGGAGTGGCTGCTGGACCGCAAGATCGTCGCCAACGAGGTGGGTCCCGGTCTGGTCGAGGACACCCGGGCATACCTCGACTCACTGGAGCCGCGACGATTGGCCGAACTCCTCATCGGGGGCATGTCGACCACCGACCTCCCTGCCGACATGCGGTCGGGCTACCTCGCCTTGGCGCGCGAATCGCTCGGCGTCGCCGAATATCTCATGCCGCCGCTGCCCAACACCCTCTACACCCGGGACACCACCTGCTGGATCTACGGTGGCTTGACGCTGAACCCGCTGTACTGGCCGGCCCGTCACGACGAGACACTGCTGATGAAGGCGATCTATCAGTTCCATCCCGACTTCGTGAATGCGCGGGTGTGGTGGGGCGACCCCGAACAGCATTGGGGGACAGCCACCCTCGAAGGCGGTGATGTGCTCATCCCGGGTGGCGGTGTGGTGCTGATCGGGATGAGTGAACGCACCTCCCGTCAGGCGATAACCCAGGTGGCCGCCGAACTGTTCAGGCACGGCGTGGCGGCGCACATCATCGTCGCGGGTATGCCGAAACTGCGCTCGGCGATGCACCTCGACACGGTGTTCACGTTCGCCGACCGCGACGTGGTCACCGTCTATCCGCACATCGTCGACGCGATCCACACCTTCTCGCTGCGTCCGTCGGACACTGCGATCGGTGTCGACGTCATCGAGGAGAACAAGCCGTTCATCGAGGTGGTGGCCGCCGCGCTCGACATCGGTGCGCTGCGCGTCGTCGAAACCGGGGGGAGCGCATACGAATCGGAGCGTCAGCAGTGGGACAGCGGCAATAACCTGGTGGCGATCGAGCCCGGCGTCGTGGTGGCCTACGACCGCAACACCCGAACCAACACGCTGCTGAGGCAAGCGGGGATCGAGGTCATCACGATCGTGGGCGCGGAGCTGGGCCGCGGGCGCGGCGGCGGCCACTGTATGACCTGCCCGATCATCCGCGACCCCTGACCGGTTCTAGACTCGGGCCTATGACCGCGAGCGCGCGGGTGGACGAGTTCGAGAGCCTGCGACCGTATCTGCTGTCCGTGGCCTACCGGTTGACGGGCACGCTGGCCGACGCCGAGGACGCCGTGCAGGACGCGTGGCTGCGGTGGCAGGGCACCGCGGACCGCGTCGAGGTCGCCGATCTGCGGGCCTGGCTGACCACGGTGGTGAGCCGGCTCAGCCTCGACCGGTTGCGGTCGGCGGCGCATCGGCGCGAGAGCTACGTCGGGCAGTGGCTCCCGGAGCCGGTGGTCACCGGCTTCGACGACACCGATCCGCTGGCCGCGGTGGTCGCCGCCGACGACGCCCGGTTCGCCGCGATGGTGGTGCTCGAGCGCCTCACCCCTGATCAGCGGGTCGCCTTCGTGCTGCACGACGGGTTCGCCGTCCCGTTCTCCGAGATCGCCGACGTGCTGGGGATCAGTCCGGCTGCCGCTCGCCAGCTCGCGTCGCGGGCCCGGCGTGCCGTCGCCTCGGCGCCGCCGCCGGTCAGCGACGACACCCACACCGAGATCGCGGGTGCGTTGATGGCGGCGCTGGCGGCCGGTGACATGGAATCCGTTGTGCGACTCCTGCATCCGGACGCCACGTTCACCGGGGACGCGAACCGGCGGGCGCCGACGGCCGCGCAGGTCATCCGCGGCGCCGACAAGGTGGCGCGCTTTCTGTTCGGCCTGGCGCGGCGGTACGGGCCCGGCTGGCTGGAGTCAGCGCAGCCGGCGCTGGTCAACGGTCAGCTCGGCAGCTGGACGCCCGGATCCCCGGCCCGCGACGGATATCCGGCGATGATGCCGCGGGTGACGGCGCTGACCGTGCACGACGGAAAGGTCGTCGCGGTGTACGACATCGCCAACCCGGACAAGTTCACCGGGTCGCCGCTTCGCCGTCGGCCCACGGCACCCGGCACGCATCCGAGCTGAAGCCCTGCTCGGTGATGCCGAGCGCCGAGTACATCCGCGCACGCATGTTCTCCACCCCGACCTGGTAGGTCAGCTCGATCACCCCGGCATCGCCGAAACGGCGGCGCAGGTCGGCGACCTGCTCGTCGGTGATGCCGTGCGGGTCGGTGGTCATCGCATCGGCGTAGGCGATGGCCGCGCGTTCGTCGTCGCTGTAGCGCGGTGAGGTGGCGTAGTCGTCGATGTCATTCAGCCGGTCCACGTCGAGGCCGTCGAGGCGCTGCAGCATCGACCCGAAGTCGACGCACCACGAGCAGCCGACCGTGCGGGCCGTCCAGAACACGGCGAGCTCGCGGACACTGGCGGGTAGGGCCTTGGAGCCGGACTGCAACAGGCCCTCGTGGACCACGTTGGCGACCATCAGCCGCGGATGGTGCGCGGCGACCGCGAACGGTTCGGGCACCTCACCGAAACGGCGTTTGGCCACCCGGTAGAACAGTTTGGTCAGCAGCGACGCGCGCTGCGGGGCAACGGGTTCGATACGCGATGTGTGTGTCATGTCAATCAGACGAGACAGCCCGCCGAAGTGTGACAGCGGGCGTGACGGCGCCGCCCGCGGGCCGGTAATCTATACGCGGGTCATATCGAGTCGGGGCGACTGGGTCAGTTCCACGTAGACGAGGAGTCGCACATGACCATCAGGAGAATCGTCGCGGGAGGCGTCGCCGCCGGCGTCCTCACCGCCGCGGCAGCGGGCGTCGGAATCGCACCGTCGAGCGCCGATCCGGGCTGGAAACCCGACAAGGACCGGGAGTGGATCGACCGCGGTGGGCATGACCGCGGCCCCGGCGATTGGGACAAGTGGTGGCGTGCCAACAAGTGGCGCAACGACGACCGCCCGCCGTGGGGCTGGGGACCGCCCCCGCCGCTGCACTGGCGCGGGCATCCGCCCGCGGTGATCGACTACTGGGGCTACCCGGTGCGCCCGATCTGGGATCCGGGCTTCCACGGCTGGGGGTTCTGGCTGTTCGGTGTCTTCATCCCGGTGATCGTCATCTGACGAGCAGATTCTGTGACTGCGCGCGCAAAGCGTGCGTGGCTGTCCTTCGGCGGGTAATGAAGGGGAGTGCAAGAGCAGACGACTACGGCCCCCAACCGCGGCATGGTCTACGGTGCCCATCTTCGATCGACCGCGGTGGTGGCGGTGCAACTCATCGCGGTCGCCGCCGCCCTGTGGTTGCTCGCCTGGGTGGTGGGCAAGACGTGGGTGATCCTCTTACCGGTGGCGCTCGCCCTGATCGTGTGCACGGTGCTGTGGCCACCGGTGCGCTGGCTGCGCGGCAAGGGGATACCCCCGGCGGCGGCGGTCCTGCTGACGCTGCTGGTCGCGGTCGGGGTCCTGAGCGGTCTGGTCGCCGCGGTGGCGCCGGCGATCGTCGAACAGTCCACCGAGCTGGCACAGCAGGCGACCGCGGGTGTGGTCAAGGTGCGGGACTGGCTCGGTGGCCCACCGCTGAACATCAGTGAGGCCCAGCTGAATTCGGCGGTGGCCGCCATCACCGAGCGGTTGAACTCGAGTAGCGCCCAGATTGCGTCCGGGGTCTTCACCGGCGTGGGGGCCGCGACGTCGGCGCTGGTCACCGTCTTCACCGCCGTGGTCGTCACCTTCTTCCTGCTCAAGGACGGGCCACGCTTCATCCCGTGGTTGCGCCATGCCGTCGGGAACCCCGCCGCCCCGCATGTCGCCGAGGTCCTCGAGCGCGTCTGGTCGACCCTGGGCGGTTTCATCCGCACGCAGGCGCTGGTGAGTCTCGTCGATGCGGTGCTCATCGGAGCGGGCTTGGTGATCCTGGGCGTGCCGTTGGCGTACGCCCTCGCGATCATCACCTTCATCGGCGGGTTCGTGCCGATCGTCGGTGCGTTCGTCGCCGGCGGCCTGGCCGTGCTGATCGCGCTGGTGTCGAACGGTCCGGTGGAAGCGTTGATCGTCCTGGCGATCATCCTCGCGGTGCAGCAGCTCGAAGGGAATGTGCTGCAGCCGTGGCTGCAGGCGAAGTCGATGAAGCTGCACGCGGTGATCGTCCTGCTGGCGGTGACGCTGGGCGCATCGACCTTCGGCGTCATCGGCGCGTTCCTGGCCGTCCCGGTCGCGGCGGCGGCGGCGGTGCTCATCCGCTACTACGACGAGCAGGTGGGTGCGCGGGCCGGTGAGAATCCACCGCCCGAGCAGCCCCAGCAGCCCGAGCAGGCCGAGGACGACGAGGTCAGCCGGACTTCCGCACCCTCGGGACCCTGACGGGCTAGCGCGCGAACATCAGCGCGCGCTTGACCTCCTGGATCGCCTGGGTGATCTGAATGCCACGCGGGCACGCCTCGGTGCAGTTGAACGTCGTACGGCAGCGCCACACCCCGTCGGCATCGTTGAGGATGTCGAGGCGTTCGGCGGCGCCCTCGTCGCGGCTGTCGAAGATGAACCGGTGGGCGTTGACGATCGCGGCCGGACCCACGTACGACCCCTCGGTCCAGTAGATCGGGCAGCTCGTGGTGCACGCCGCGCACAGGATGCACTTGGTCGTGTCGTCGTAGCGGGCGCGGTCGACCTGGCTCTGGATGCGTTCCTTGGTCGGCTGGTTACCGCTGGTCATCAGGTACGGCTTGACCGCGCGGTAGGCGTCGAAGAACGGCTCCATGTCGACCACGAGGTCCTTCTCCACGGGCAGGCCGCGGATCGGCTCGATGGTGATGGTGAGCTGCTTGCTCGCCTTCTTGGGCAGCATGTCGCGCATCAGCACCTTGCACGCCAGCCGGTTCACGCCGTTGATCCGCATGGCGTCGGACCCGCACACGCCGTGCGCGCAGGACCGGCGGAACGTCAGCGTGCCGTCGAGGTACCACTTGACGTAGTGCAGCAGGTTGAGCAGCCGGTCGGTGGGCAGACACGGCACCCGGAAGCTCTGGAAGCCGGCGGCGTCGGGATCCTCCGGATTGAACCGGGCGATCTTCAGCGTCACCATCACCGCCCCCTCGGGCACGGGGGGAGTGGTGGCTTCGTCCTTGGTGATTGCTGGTGCGCTCACTGGAAACTCTTCTCTTCGCGCAAGCGGCTCATCGCTAGTACTTCCGTTCCATCGGCTCGTAGCGGGTCTGCACCACGGGCTTGTAGTCCAGGCGCACATCGGAGAGCAGGTCGGTGCCCTCCTTGTAGGCCATGGTGTGGCGCATGTAGTTGGTGTCGTCGCGGTTGGGGTAGTCCTCGCGGGCGTGGCCGCCGCGGGACTCCTTGCGGTTGAGCGCGCCGACGACGGTGACCTCGGCCAGCTCGAGCAGGAAGCCCAGCTCGATGGCCTCGAGCAGGTCGCTGTTGTAGCGCTTACCCTTGTCCTGCACGGTGATTCGCGAGTAGCGCTCCTTGAGCGCGTGGATGTCGGTCAACGCCTGCTTGAGGGTCTCCTCGGTGCGGAACACCGCGGCGTTGTTGTCCATCGACTGCTGCAGCGCACCGCGGATGTCGGCGACGCGCTCGTTGCCGTGCTCGGAGAGGATGTCGCCGACCCAGCCGACCACCATCTCGGCGGGCCGCTCGGGCATGTCGACGAAGTCGTGGCCGTTGGCGTAGTTCGCGGCGGCGATACCGGCGCGGCGGCCGAACACGTTGATGTCGAGCAGCGAGTTGGTGCCCAGCCGGTTCGCGCCGTGCACCGACACGCACGCGCACTCGCCCGCGGCGTACAGGCCGGGCACGATCGTGGTGTTGTCCCGCAGCACCTGACCGTTGACCGTGGTCGGGATGCCGCCCATGACGTAGTGGCACGTCGGGTAGACGGGCACCAGTTCCTTGACCGGGTCGACGCCCAGGTAGGTGCGGGCGAATTCGGTGATGTCGGGCAGCTTGGCCTCGAGGACGTCCTCGCCGAGGTGGCGCACGTCGATGTAGACGTAGTCCTTGTTCGGTCCGGCGCCGCGACCTTCGAGCACCTCGAGCACCATCGACCGGGCGACGATGTCGCGCGGCGCGAGGTCGACGATGGTCGGGGCGTACCGCTCCATGAAGCGTTCGCCCTCGCCGTTGAGCAACCGCCCGCCCTCGCCGCGCACGGCCTCGGAGATCAGGATGCCCAGCCCGGCCAGACCCGTCGGGTGGAACTGGTGGAACTCCATGTCCTCCAGCGGCAGACCCTTGCGGAAGATGATCCCCAGCCCGTCACCGGTCAGCGTGTGCGCGTTGGAGGTGGTCTTGTACATCCGGCCCGAACCGCCGGTGGCGAACACGATCGCCTTGGCGTGGAAGACGTGGATGTCGCCGGTGGCCAGCTCGTAGGCGATGACGCCGGTGGCGACCGGGCCGCCGGGCGTCTCGGTCAGTGAGATGTCCAGCGCGTAGAACTCGTTGAAGAACTCGACGTCGTGCTTGACGCAGTTCTGATACAGCGTCTGCAGGATCATGTGGCCGGTGCGGTCGGCTGCGTAACAGGCGCGACGCACCGGCGCCTTGCCGTGGTCGCGGGTGTGCCCGCCGAAGCGGCGCTGGTCGATGCGGCCCTCAGGGGTGCGGTTGAACGGCATCCCCATCTTCTCGAGGTCGAGCACCGCGTCGATGGCTTCCTTGCACATGATCTCGACCGCGTCCTGGTCGGCGAGGTAGTCGCCGCCCTTGACGGTGTCGAACGTGTGCCACTCCCAGTTGTCCTCTTCGACGTTGGCCAGCGCGGCGCACATGCCGCCCTGGGCCGCGCCGGTGTGGCTGCGGGTGGGGTAGAGCTTGGTCAGCACCGCGGTGCGCGCGCGAGGACCCGCCTCGACCGCGGCGCGCATACCCGCGCCGCCGGCACCGACGATGACGACGTCGTAGCGATGTTCAATCAACATGTGGGCTCAAGTCCTTAAGAGATGTTCGCGTCGAACGTCAGCAGCACGTAGGTGCCGAGTACCAGGATGAAGATCATCGACAGCGCGAGCAGCGAGTTCAGCCAGAACCGCGTCGAGTCCTTGCGGGCGTAGTCGGAAATGATCACCCGCAGGCCGTTGCCGCCGTGCAGCTGGGCCAGCCACAGCAGCAGCAGATCCCAGGTCTGCCAGAACGGCGAGGACCACCGCTGGGCGACGTAGTTGAAGTCGATGCGGTACACGCCCTGGTCCCACATCAGCATGATGAACAGGTGGCCGAGCGCCAGGAACACCAGCACCAGGCCGGAGAACCGCATGAACAGCCATGCGTACTTCTCGAAGTTCGGCATGCCGCCCGCGCGCTTGGGTGCCCTCGGGTTGTCCAGGCTCGGCGGCCGGTCGTGGCTGCGCTGCATCACGGGCGCGGGCCCGCCCCGGTCGCTGACGTGGTCGTAGGGGTTCGAGCTCATAGGAATCGCTCCGCCATGTGCATGCCGATCACGCCTACCGACGCGATCAGGACTGTGATGAACACGCCCGCCACCACCCACAGCATCTGCCGCTGGTAGCGCGCGCCCTTGGACCAGAAGTCGATGAGGATGACGCGGATGCCGTTGAGCGCGTGGTAGAGCACCGCGGCGACCAGGCCGATCTCCATCAGGCCGATGATCGGGCTCTTGTAGGTCTCGATGACGGCGTTGTAGGCCTCGGGGCTGACCCGCACCAGCGCGGTGTCGACCACGTGCACGAACAGGAAGAAGAAGATCGCCGCCCCGGAGATTCGGTGCAGCACCCACGACCACATACCGGGGTCACCGCGGTAGAGGGTGCGCCGGCGGGACGGTTTGGATCGCGGCGACGGAACGTCGGTATCCGCTGTTGTCGCAGTACTCATTGGTCCTCCAACGCCATCGGTGGACGCTTGGGGCGGGTACGAGAACCTCTGCTGGCCTGAACCACTGCCCCAAACCTCGGGGCGACTCTAAACCCCTTTGTACTGCTGAACGAACTAGCGTGTTGCCGTATGCCCCGCTCAGAGGGCAGAAGTTAGGGTTGCCTATCCGTCACGTCGGGCCCCGTGACGGGATTTTCGGAATCCATTCAGAGGCGCGGCGAGGGAGCGGGAATGTCTCGGGATATCGACTGGGAGATGTTGCGGCGCAAGGCAATTGATGCCTCCGCGCGAGCCTATGCCCCGTACTCGGGGTTTCCGGTCGGGGCGGCTGCTCTGGTCGACGATCACCGGACGGTGGCCGGATGCAATGTGGAGAATGTCTCATATGGCCTGGGTCTCTGTGCGGAGTGCGCTGTGGTCTGCGCCCTTCATTCCAGCGGCGGCGGACGGCTGATCGCACTGTCCTGTGTGGGCCCCGACGCCGAGGTGCTGATGCCGTGCGGTCGCTGCCGTCAGGTGCTCCTCGAACACGGCGGACCGGATCTACTGATCGACCATCCGCTCGGCCCTCGGCCGCTGCGCAAGCTGCTACCGGACGCCTTCGGCCCCGACGACCTCGCCCGCCGCAACCGCCTTCCTGAGGAGGAAAAGCCGTGACGGACTTCACCTTCGATGCGCCGACGGTCATCCGGGTCAAACGCGACGGGGGCGTGCTCACCGACGCGGCGATCGACT
Organism: Mycolicibacterium litorale; assembly: GCF_010731695.1. NCBI lineage: Bacteria > Bacillati > Actinomycetota > Actinomycetes > Mycobacteriales > Mycobacteriaceae > Mycobacterium > Mycolicibacterium litorale. The sequence continues at coordinate 3,081,431 of NZ_AP022586.1, read as the reverse complement.
GGGTGATCGACGCCTACACCCGGGGGCAGGTGGCCGACGAGCAGATGTCGGCGCTGCTGATGGCGATCTTCCTGCGGGGGATGTCCGCCGCGGAGATCGCGCGCTGGACCGCGGCGATGGTGGCCTCGGGGGAGCGGTTCGACTTCACCGATCTTCGGCGCCCCGGCTCTGATGGCCGCCCGCTCGCACTGGTCGACAAGCACTCCACCGGCGGGGTGGGTGACAAGATCACGATCCCGCTGGTGCCGGTGGTGATGGCCTGCGGCGGTGCGGTGCCCCAGGCCGCGGGCCGCGGCCTCGGGCACACCGGCGGCACCCTCGACAAGCTCGAAGCCATCCCCGGTTTCTCCGCCGAACTGTCCAAATCGCGGATCCGCCAACAACTCAGCGAGATCGGGGCGGCGATCTTCGCCGCGGGAGAGCTGGCCCCGGCGGACCGCAAGATCTACGCGCTGCGCGACGTCACCGCCACCACCGAGTCGCTGCCGTTGATCGCGAGTTCGGTGATGAGCAAGAAGATCGCGGAAGGCGCACGGGCGCTGGTGCTCGACACCAAGGTCGGGTCGGGGGCGTTCCTGCCCGACCAGGACCAGGCCCGCGAACTGGCCCGCACCATGGTCGAGTTGGGCGAGGCCCACGGACTGGTGACCCGCGCTCTGCTGACCGATATGTCGGTGCCGCTCGGCCGGGCCGTCGGCAACGCGGTCGAGGTCGCCGAATCGCTGGAGGTCCTGGCCGGCGGCGGACCCTCCGACGTCGTCGACCTGACGGTGGCGCTGGCCGCCGAGATGCTCGACGCCGCGGGACTCGACGCGAAGGACCCCGCCGAGACGCTGCGCGACGGCACCGCGATGGACTGCTTCCGCGCCCTCGTCGCGGCGCAGGGCGGGGACGTCGGCGCGCTGGACACCGACGCGTTGCCGATCGGTGCCCACAGCGACACCGTCACGGCACCGCGCGATGGCACCATGGGTGACATCGACGCGATGGCGGTGGGTCTGGCGGTGTGGCGGCTCGGGGCGGGCCGCTCGGCACCCGGTGAGCAGGTGCAGTTCGGCGCCGGCCTGCGCATCCACCGCCGTCCCGGTGAGCCGGTCCGCGCGGGCGAGTCGCTGTTCACCCTCTACACCGACACCCCGGCCCGGATCGGTCCTGCCCGCGCCGAACTCGACGGCGCCTGGACCGTCGGGGACAGCGCGCCGCCGCACCGTCCGCTGATCATCGATCGGATCACCAGGACGGTCTGAAGAGGGTCGAAACAGCGAATGTGAGGAGCATGTGCCGATGACGACACCGCTGACGTTGGAGAACATCCGCCAGGCGCCCAAGGCGCTGCTGCACGACCACCTCGACGGCGGGCTGCGCCCGTCGACGGTGCTCGACCTGGCCGCCCAGACCGGATACGACGACCTGCCCGCCGATGACGTCGACGAGCTCGCGTCGTTCTTCCGCACCGCCGCCCACAGCGGATCGCTGGTCCGCTACCTCGAACCGTTCGCCCACACCGTGGGGGTGATGCAGACCGCCGACGCACTGCACCGGGTGGCGTTCGAATGCGTGGAGGACCTCGCCGAGGACAACGTCGTCTACGCCGAGGTGCGGTTCGCCCCGGAACTGCACATCGAAGGCGGGATGACCCTCGATCAGGTGGTCGACGCCGTGCTGGCCGGGTTTGCCGACGGGGAGAAGGCCGCCGCCAGCGCGGGCCGCACGATCACGGTGCGCTGCCTGGTCACCGCGATGCGCCACGCCGCCCGGTCGCGCGAGATCGCCGAACTGGCCATCCGGTTCCGCGACCGCGGCGTCGTCGGGTTCGACATCGCGGGCGCCGAGGCCGGCTACCCGCCCACCCGCCACCTCGACGCCTTCGAGTACATGCGGAGCAACAACGCGCGCTTCACGATTCACGCCGGCGAGGCGTTCGGCCTGCCGTCCATCCACGAGGCCATCGCGTTCTGCGGCGCCGACCGGCTGGGGCACGGCGTGCGCATCGTCGACGACATCACGGTGGCGCCCGACGGGCAGGTGAAGCTGGGCCGGCTGGCGAGCATCCTGCGCGACAAGCGAATCCCGCTGGAGTTGTGCCCGAGTTCGAACGTGCAGACCGGCGCGGTCGCCAGCATCGCCGAGCACCCCTTCGACCTGCTCGCCCGCAGCCGCTTCCGGGTCACGGTCAACACCGACAACCGGCTGATGAGCGACACCACGATGAGCCAGGAGATGTTGCGCCTGGTCGAGGCGTTCGGTTACGGCTGGAGCGATCTGGCGCGCTTCACGATCAACGCGATGAAGTCGTCGTTCATCGCGTTCGACGAGCGGCTCGCGCTCATCGACGACGTCATCAAGCCGCGGTACGCGGTCCTGCTCGGGTGAGCGACGACGACCGTCGACTCGACCCGTCCCAGCGCCGCGCATGGTTGGCCTACATGCGGGTCTACCACCGGCTCGAGTACGAGATGAACCGGCAGCTGCAGAGCGACAGCGGTCTGTCCCTCGCCGATTACACGGTGCTCAACGCCCTGACCAACGCGCCGCGGGATCGCGCCCAGGTCAATGTGCTGGCGACGACGATCGGCTGGGAACGCAGCCGCCTCTCGCATCACCTGCAGCGGATGAGCCGCCGCGGACTCGTGGAGCGGTTGGAGTCCGACGGGGACCGGCGGGCGACCGATGTCGTGCTGACCGACCACGGCCGCCGTGAGTTCGAAGCCGCCGCGCCGGGGCACGCGGCCCGGGTGAAGGCGCTGTTCTTCGCCGATCTCACCCCGGCACAGGACCACGCGCTGGCCGACATCCTCGAGGCGGCGTACGAGTCGATCCTGCGCAACGGCACGTTGCCGCGGCCGGACATCGACGAGGACCGGCCGCGGCGACGGTCGTGACTCAGATCTGCTCGGCGCCGCCGTCGACGAACAGTTCGCTGCCGGTGGCGAAGCTGCTCTGATCCGACGCCAGGAACACCACGGCCGCGGCGATCTCCTCGGGCCTGCCGAGGCGGCCCAGCGGGATCTCGGCGGCCATCGCGTCGAGCATTCCCTGTTGCTGACCGCTCGGAGCCAGCCCCTTGAGCCCTGGCGTCTCGGTCGCTCCCGGTGTGACCGTGTTGACCCGGATGCCGCGGCCGGCCAACTCGGCCGCCCACGTCCTGCCGAACGAGCGGATGGCCGCTTTCGATGCGGCGTAGGCGCTGAAGTCCGGCGTTCCGTTGTGAGCGGAGGTCGAACCCGTCAACACGATCGAGGCTCCCTCGCGAAGCAACGGCAGCACCGCCTGCACCGTGTAGACCGTGCCGAAGACGTTGGTGCCGAACGTCGACTGCAGGTGTTCCGGGGTGATGTCGGGCAGGGCGGCGAACTCGCCGCCGCCGGCATTGGCGAAGAGGACATCCAGACCGCGGCCTCGCGCCGCGATCGCCGCCACGACCGCCTCGAGGTCTTGCGGACGGGACACGTCACCGCGGATTCCGGTGGCGGCGTCACCGATCGATGCGACGGCGGCGTCGAGCGCCTCCTGGCGGCGGCCGGTGAGGAACACGTGAGCGCCCTCGGCGGCCAGTCGCTGTGCGGTGGCCAGTCCGATGCCCGACGTGGCCCCGGTGACGAGGGCGGTCTTGTTCTCCAGTTGCTTCATGACGTGTCTCCGATCGTGGGTTGCGGATATCCGTCCCAACAATCGGTGACATGTCACCTATTCCCGTCGCCCCCCGGGTCACTCCTGACGCAACCGCGATTCGACGAACGCCTCCAGCGCCTCCCACTGCTGCACCGCCTCGGCATACGGCGGCTCAGGGCGTTCGGTGGCGTCCTGGTCGAGTGCGTAGGTGACGAAGGCGCCCAGCGCGGTGCCCTGGTCCAGCGTCTTGTCGACCGTGTTGTCCTCGGCGTACCGGCCGACGTCGCGCAGCAGTTCCAGCGCCAGCTCCAGCTGGTCGCGGTCGATGGTGTCGGGGCCGTCGGCGATGTCGTCGGCCAGTCCGCTGAGCACGTAGACGTTCTCGTCGGTGACCTCCACCTCGAGCGAGCCGTCGGTGGCCGCGGTGCGGATGTCGTCGTAGGTGGCCAGATCCGACAGGTCGTGGTCGTGTTCGTCGGCCAGGTAGCGGGCCAGCGCGCGCTCGGAGCCGAACACGCTGATGCGTCCGTTGCGGCCGAGGAACACCGGCTCGTCCTCGAGGTAGCAGCGCAGCGTGTAGAAGGTGCCCGACCGGGTCATCAACCGCACCGGATCAATGCCGACCTTGAGCCAGAAGTCCTCGTCGCCGCCGAGCACCGCGGCCGCCGCGGGCGACTCCACCGCCTCGGACTCCTCACTGTCCGTCCCGGCGTCCTCGGTCTCCTCGACGGTGGCCGCCGCGTCGACCTCCTCGTCCTCCTCGGGCTCGGGCGCCGGCTGCTCGAGCTCCGCGGCGGCCTTCTCGGATGCGGCCACGTCGACGTCGGGGGTGGTGACGATCTCGTCGATCGCGTCCAGCACGCCGTCCCAGCCGCGGCCGATGACCGCTTCGATCTCGGCCCAGCGCTTGCGGCCGCTGCGGCCCTTGAACGCTTCGCTGCCGCCGCCCAGCGTGCCGAGCATCGGATTGCCGTTGAAGAACTTGGCCACCGCGGGCAGATCGCACACCGACCCGATGGCCGAGGCGATCGCCAGCGCCCGGTGCAGGGTCTCGACGGCGGTCTCGCTGACCTTCTCGGCCGCGGCCTCCGGAACCCCGACGAGGTCGTACTCGCGGTCCTCGCTCGGCTTGAGCCGGTGTGCCGACGCCTCGGTGAGCTTCTCCCACGCCGGATGGTCGGTCAGGTCGTTGTCGGTGTTGGTCCGTACGAAGGCCACCAGATCGGCCACCGACTCGAACGCGTAGAGGTCCTCGTCCTTGCCGAGGAAGGCCTCCCATTCGTCACCGGCATCCCGCCAGCGCGGAGCCCACAGTGTGTAGAGGTCGCCCTTGGTCAGCCCGAGCCGAACCGGCACGATGTCAGCAGCCATGCGGCACAGCCTAACGACCGAGGTCTGCGACCAAGTCGTCGAGCACCGCGTGCCGGTGTGCCGTCGCACTTCGGGCCGCCGCCTGCGCCGTCTCCAGGACGAGCGACGCGATGCGCGCGGCCGGCAGCCGCGTGACCGCGTCGGCCAACGTCACCGACACCAGCCTGCCGCGGCCGTCGACCACGATCTCCGCGACACCGTCGGCCGATCGCGCCCGGCCCCGCACCGCCCTCAGCGCGTCGATCGCCTCCTCGAGCGCGGCCGCCCGGCGCCGCGCGCGGTCAAGGGCGTCGCCGACGCCCGGATCAGGCGGTCGGTCGCCAGAAGCCCTGAAAGCCCTGTCCCGCATTGGTTGTCCGAATCGCCGAGAGTTTGACGGGATCGCCCGCCTCGACCATGACGCCGTCACCGACGATCATCGCGACGTGCCCGTCCCACACCGCGAGATCTCCGGGGCGCAGTGAGCCCGCGTCGACGGCGGCGCCGACGTCCTGTTCCTGAGCCAGCCGGGGCAGCTCGAGGCCGGCCTCGCGGTAGGCCCACTGGGTGAGACCGCTGCAGTCCAGGCCGACTCCCGGGGTGGTGCCACCCCACTGATAGGGCACGCCCAACTGGGTCAGCGCGTGGCGCACCGCATCGGCGGCGACCGCGTTGGGCGCCGTCGCCGTGCTGCCGTCGGGCAGCCGCACCGCCACGCCGTCGCCGAACAGCCCGGGGTCGGGCCGAGGGGTGGCCACCCCGGTGCCGGCCGCATCGCCGGTTCCCGCCGCATCGGCGGGTGAGGCCAGCGACGCCAGGGCGGCCTGCGGTGTCGCGCTGCCCGGCCGGCCTCCCGATCCGAGTGCCGACAGCGGCGCGCCGCCGCCGCCGAAGCCGGCCGGAACCGTCGGCGCGGGCGGGCCCGCCCCCGCGGCCGTCAGCGCACCGGCGTGGGTGTCGAGTTCGGTGCGCAGCTCCTCGACCACGGCGACCGCTTCGCGCAGGGCCCGTCGCGCCTCGTCGATGAGTTCCTCGGCGACGCCCGGGGTGTCCAGATGGGGTTCGAGCGCGGCGGCCCGCGCCTCGAAGCGGGCGACGATGTCCTCCAGACGCGCTCCCGCGCGGGCGACGGCGGCGCCGGCTTCCCGGGTGCCCGTGGTGAGCCGCCCGGTGCGCTCGGCCAACTCGCTGACCGCCGACGCGGTGACCGCCGCGAACGCCCCCGCCTGCTCCGCGGCCGTCCCGGCCCAGCCGTCACCGGCGCGCTGCCACGCCGTCCGCGTGGCCGCCGACACCCCGGCCAGCGTGTCGCGCACCCCGGTCAGCGCTGCGGCAGGCGGGCCGCCGGAGCCGTCCGGCCATCCCGGGCCGACCAGCGCGCGCACCTCGCGCAGCGGTGCGGACAGTGCGGCCACCAGGGCGCTCGGCACGGCTCACGCCCCGAACAGTGCGGCGGAGCGGATCTGCACGTCGTCGTACGCGCCGGCCGAACCGGCGGCGGTCGCCGCACCGCCGGTCAGACGTTCGGCCAGCGCGGCGGCATCGGCGGACCCGGCGGCCGCCGCATCGGCCAGTGCGGCGAGGAAGGCCGCACCGACCGGCCCCAGCGATCGCGTTGCGGCGGCGACCGGGACGGCGGCCAGGGCGGCGGCCGCGGCGGCGAGGTCGGCGGAGTGCGCGGCGTCGGTGTGGGCGAGCGCGCGGATGGCGCCGGTATCGGCGAGCACAGTGTCGGCGAGCATGCGATTACGACGCCGAGAACGGCCGTGTGGTTCCCGCTAAGGTCTGCGCCATGGATGTGCGCGTCGTCGACCACCCGCTGGCCGCTGCCCGGCTGACCACGCTGCGCGACGAGAACACCGACAACGCGGCATTCCGTTCGGCGTTGCGCGATCTCACGCTGATGCTGGTCTACGAGGCCACCCGCGACGCCGCCCGCGAGGACCTGCAGGTGCGCACCCCGATCGCCGTGACGACCGGTTCCCGGTTGGCCCGGCCGCCGCTCCTGGTGCCGGTCCTGCGGGCGGGGCTCGGCATGGTCGACCAGGCGCACGCGCTGATCCCCGAGGCGCGGGTCGGCTTCGTCGGCGTCGCCCGCAACGAGGAGACCCACGAGCCGACACCGTATCTGGAGTCGTTGCCCGCGGATCTGAGCACGCAGCCGGTGTTCGTCCTGGATCCGATGCTGGCCACCGGCGGTTCGCTCGCCCACACCGTCGGGTTGCTGCAGGCGCGCGGCGCCGTCGACATCACCGCCATCTGCGTGGTGGTCGCGCCGGAGGGCATCGCCACCCTGGAGAAGACCGCGCCCGACATGCGGTTGTTCACCGCGACGATCGACGAGCGCCTCGACGAGGCCGCCTACATCGTGCCCGGGCTCGGCGATGCGGGGGACCGGCAGTTCGGTCCGCGCTGAGCTACCACTGCTCGGCCAGTGCCACCAGTTCGTCGCGCACCCGTTGCGCCTCGGCGCGCGCGGTCTGCAGGTCACCGTTTCCGCAGTCGCGGCGAACCTCGATGTAGGACTTCACCTTTGGTTCGGTGCCCGACGGGCGCACCACCATCCGCACCGAGGTCTCGGCGTCGCCGCCGGCCAGGATCAGCGCATCGGACTGCAGCGGTCCGTCCGAGGTGCTCAGATCGGTGACGGTCACCTCGTAGCCGGCGAGGCGGTCGGGCGGGGTGTCGCGCAGGCGGGCCAGCACCGCGGCCGCTTCGTCGGCGTCGGCGACGGGGCGGCTCACCGCGGTGGTGGTGTGCACGCCGTGGCGGCGGGCCAACTCGTCGAGACAGTCGAGCACGGTGCGGCCGTGCTCCTTGAGCACCCCGATGAGATCGCAGACGAGCACCGCCGCGCTGATGCCGTCCTTGTCGCGGACCGCCGCCGGGTCCACACAGTGGCCGATGGCCTCCTCGTAGGCGTACACCATCGTCTTGCCGGGCAGGTCGTCGTCGGCACGGGAGAGCCACTTGAAACCGGTGAGCGTTTCGACGTAGTGGGCGCCGTGCGCGGCGGCGATCGCGGCGAGCATCCGCGACGACACCACGGTGCTGGCCACCACGGTGGAGTCCATCACCTCACCCGGCTCGACCTGTTCGAGGATGAAATCGCCCAGCAGCCAGCCGGTTTCGTCGCCCGAGAGCATGCGCCAGCCGTCCGGGGTGGGTATCCCCACCGCGCATCGGTCGGCGTCGGGGTCGAGCGCGATCGCGACGTCGGCCTCCACCTCGGCGGCCAGTTCGAGCAGCGCATCGGTGGCGCCCGGTTCCTCCGGGTTCGGCAGCGACACCGTCGGGAAGTCGGGGTCGGGCGCGAACTGCTTCTCCACCACGTGCACATCGGTGATGCCGGCGCGGACGAACGTGTCCATCGCGTACTCGCCGCCCACCCCGTGCAGCGGGGTGAACGCCACGCGCACCGGGGCCTTGGCGCGCCGGACGTTCGCGGCGCGCTCGACGTAGTGGGCGATCTCCGACATGCCGCCGGTTTCCACGACGGCCCTGGGGATCTCGTCGGCGAACGGCGCCTCGGCGATGGCGGCTTCGATCTCGGCGGCGGTGGACCCGACGATCTGCAGGCCCCCCTCGAAGTAGACCTTGTACCCGTTGTCGGTCGGCGGGTTGTGCGATGCGGTGATCTGGATGCCGGCCGCGGCGTGCATGTGGCGCACCGTGAACGCCACCACCGGGGTGGGGACGGCGGCCAGCAGCAGCACCACCTCGAACCCCTCGGCAGCGAGGACTTCGGCGGCGGCGCGGGCGAACTCGTCGGACCGGTGCCGGGCGTCACGCCCGACGACGACCTGCGAACCGTCCATGCCGCGGTCCTTGAGCACCTTGGCCACCGCCCACGTGGTGCGCAGGACGACCGCCAGGTTCATCCCGTTGGGTCCGCCGCGCAGGGGGCCACGGAGGCCGGCCGTGCCGAACGTCAGTGAGCGGGCGAACCGCTCGTCGAGTTCCTCCGGACTGCACTCGGACAACTCCGCCGCGGTCTGCGGGTCGGGGTCGTGGGCAATCCATTCCTGCACGGTCGTCTTGGTCCCCGAGGAAGTCATGGAGCAAGTGTGCCCGCTTTGACGTCATTTGATGCCAGCTTGCGAAGCACTGGTGCGATCAACATCAGCAGGTCGAACTCCAGGTCGGTCAGCGTGTCGGCCATCGCGCCGTGCAGCCACGCGTCCCGCTCGGCGCGGTCGGCGGCGAGCAGGGCCGCCCCGTCGGATGTCATCTCGATGAGTTGCCTGCGCCGGTCCCGGTCGTCGGGGCGCCGCGAGATGAGACCGCGGGCGAGCAGTTCGTTGATGCTGTCGGTCAGCGACTGGGCCCGCACCTGCAGCCGTGCGCCGAGTTCGGCCGGGGTCGTGACACCGGTGCGGCTGATCTCGCCGAGCAGTTCGAGTTGGCTCAGGGTCAGGCCGTGGTCGGGGCGGTGACGGCGCATCTGGCGGGCCACCGCCATGATCGCCTCGCGAAGCTCGGTGGCGGGGGCGGCGCGATCGGTCATGACCAAGTTATACCTTCATATCTCTTCGATCGGGAGCACTTCGCGAACGTTCGCATCGCACGCCGAGACCGCGTGGAGATCACGAATGTCGCGGTATTCTTGACCTGGCAGCAGTCTCGGCGCATCACTTCCGGACTTGTTGCGCTGGAGTAATACCAAGGACATACTTAGCTTTGAAAGGTGGGGAGGTGAGATGCGGCAAGTCGTGAAGTGGGTGTTGCTGGCGGCGGCGTCGGCCGCGGTCACCGTTCCGCTCACCCGGGCCGGGGTGCCGTCGGCCGGGCTGTTCGCGGCCCTGGCGGTCGGCATCGCGCTCGCGCTGGCGTCCCTGGCGCCGGCCGGGGTGCCGCGGCCTGCGGGCGTGGTCGCCCAGGGGGTGCTCGGCGTCTACATCGGCACGATGGTGCAGCGCGACGCGTTCAGCGCGCTCGGCTCGGACTGGCCGTTCGTCGTCGCGATCGCCGTGGCCACTCTGCTGCTGAGCGTGGTGGCCGGTGCCCTGCTCGGACTGCACCGCGACGTCACGCCGCTGACCGGATCGCTGGCGCTGACCGCAGGCGGGGCCTCCGGACTGGTCGCCATCGCCCGCGATCTCGGCGGCGACGACCGGGTGGTGTCGGTGGTGCAGTACCTGCGGGTGGCGCTGGTGACCGCGTCGATGCCGCTGGTCGTGTCGTTCGTCTACCACCCGGACAAGTCGCACCCCTCCGGCGCGATGGACCAGGGGGTAGCGGCGCCTTGGTATCTGAGCCTGGGCATGCTGGCCGTGCTGGTCGTGGTCGGCGCCGCGGGCGGACGGCTGCTCCGGTTGCCGGGCGCAGGTCTGCTCGGGCCGATGGCGCTGACGGTGGTGTTGCAGCTGACGGGCCTGTCGTTCGGACTGTCCGTGCCCGCGGTGTTGGTGCAGGTCAGCTACTTCGTGATCGGCTGGCAGGCCGGGTTGGCCTTCACCACCGCCTCGCTGCGCGCGATCGCCCGGATCCTGCCCGCGGCGCTCGGCTTGATCGTGTTGCTCGGGGTGGGGACCGCCGGCCTCGGGGTGGTGCTCGCGCACTACACGGCGCTGACACCGCTCGAGGGGTACCTCGCGACCAGCCCCGGCGGGGTGTACGCGGTGCTCGCGACCGCGGTCGAGACCGGGTCGAACGTCACGTTCATCATCGCCGCGCAGGTGCTGCGGGTGCTGCTGATGCTGTTCGCCTCGCCGCTGCTGGCGCGCTTCGTGGTGTGGGCGAGCCGCAGGCTGACCCGCCGCGGCGGCGGTCAGAGCGCCGAGATGACCCCCGCCAGCAGCGCGCCCATCCGGGTCGCGGACTGACGGCCCGCCTCGAGCACCTCGGCGTGGGAGAGCGGCTGTCCGGTCATCCCCGCCGCCAGGTTGGTCACCAGCGAGATCGCCAGCACCTCGGCGCCGGCCGCGCGCGCGGCGATCGTCTCGTGCACCGTCGACATCCCGACCAGGTCCGCGCCGAGCGTGCGCAGCATCCGGATCTCGGCCGGAGTCTCGTAGTGCGGACCCGGCAGGCCGGCGTAGACGCCTTCGGCCAGGGTGGGGTCGATGGTCTGGGCGAGCGCCCGTAGCCGCGGCGCGTACGCGTCGACCAGGTCGACGAACTCCGCGCCGACCAGCGGCGAGCGCGCGGTGAGGTTGAGGTGGTCGCTGATCAGCACAGGTTGGCCGACGGTGTACTCCTCGCGCAGCCCGCCCGCGGCGTTGGTCAGTACCACCGTGTGCACACCGGCCGCGCACGCCGCCCGCACCGGGTGCACGACGTGGCGCAGGTCGTGGCCCTCGTAGGCGTGGATGCGCCCGACGAGCACCAGCACCCGCCGGCCACCGACCGGGATGGACAGGGCCTGACCGCCGTGCCCCTCGGCGGTCGGCGGCGTGAAGCCGGGCAGCTCCGCCATCGGCACGGTCGCCTCCGGGGTCCCGAGGGCGTCGGCCGCGGGGGCCCATCCCGACCCCAGGACCACCGCGACGTCGTGCCGGTCGACGCCGGTGCGCTCGCCGATCGCGGCCGCCGCGTGCTGGGCCACGTCCGCTGGGCTGGTCACGGTGTGCGAGCTTAGCTGTCGTCCGGCGCCGCACCGGTGAGTGAGATACTGCGTGAATGCCCTCTGCCACCGCGTCGACGAGCGTCGAAGACGCCGTCCAGCGACGCCGGGGCGATCTGGTCGAGTTGTCGCACGCCATCCACGCCGAACCCGAGCTGGCGTTCGACGAGTACCGCAGTTGCGCGAAGACCCAGGCCCTCGTCGCCGAGTACGGCTTCGAGATGACCACCGCGGTCGGCGGCCTCGACACCGCGTTCCGCGCCTCCTACGGCAGCGGCGCGCTGGTCGTCGGCGTCTGCGCGGAGTACGACGCACTGCCCGACATCGGCCACGCGTGCGGTCACAACGTCATCGCGGCGTCGGCCGTCGGCACCGCGCTGGCGCTCGCCGACGTCGCCGACGACCTGGGCCTCACGGTGGTGCTGCTGGGCACGCCCGCCGAGGAGACCGGTGGCGGCAAGGTGCTGCTGCTCGAGGCCGGGGCGTTCGACGACATCGCCGTCGCGGTGATGCTGCACCCGGGGCCCGTCGACATCGCCGCGGCACGGTCGCTGGCCCTGTCCGAGGTCGACGTCGCCTACACCGGCCGCGAATCGCATGCCGCGGTCGCTCCGCACCTCGGGCTCAACGCCGGCGACGCCGTCACCGTCGCGCAGGTCGCGATCGGGCTGTTGCGCCAGCAGTTGGCGCCCGGGCAGATGGTGCACGGCATCGTCACCGACGGCGGTCAGGCCACCAACGTCATCCCGGCGCGCACACAGTTGCGCTACACCATGCGGGCCGCCGATTCGGCCGCGCTGCGCGAACTCGAGGACCGGATGGCGGGATGCTTCCAGGCCGGCGCCGTGGCCACCGGCTGTGACTACGAGGTCGCCGAGACCGCACCCGCCTACGCCGAGCTGACTCCCGACCGCTGGCTGGCCGGGGTCTTCCGCGACGAGATGGAGCGCGTCGGCCGCCAGCCGGTACCCGCGGAGGTCGAGGCGGCCCTGCCGCTCGGGAGCACCGACATGGGCAATGTGACCCAGGCCGTCCCCGGCATCCACCCGGTGGTGGGCGTGGACGCGGGCGGCGCGTCCATCCACCAGCCGGCGTTCACCGCGGCGGCCGCCGGACCCAGCGCGGACAAGGCCGTCGTCGAGGGTGCGATCATGTTGGCGCGCACCGTGGTTCGTCTGGCCGAGACGCCCGCGGAGCGCGACCGGGTGCTGGAGCGGCAGGAGAGGCGGGCGTCATGAGCGTGCTCAAACACGCCGCCGCGCGCTGGCTGTCCGCCCACTACGACGAGCTGGTCGCGTGGCGGCGCCACATCCACGCCCATCCCGAACTCGGCCGCCGGGAGTTCGCGACCACCCAGTTCGTCGGGGCTCGGCTGGCCGACGCCGGGCTCAACCCCAAGGTGCTGCCCGGTGGAACCGGACTGACCTGCGACTTCGGGCCGGAGGACGGTCCGCGCATCGCGCTGCGCGCCGATATGGATGCGCTGCCGATGGACGAGCGCACCGGCGCGCCCTACACGTCGACGGTGCCGAACGTGGCGCACGCGTGCGGTCACGACGGGCACACCGCGGTGCTGCTCGGCGCCGCGATGGCGCTGGCGTCGGTCCCCGAACTGCCCGTCGGTGTGCGGCTGATTTTCCAGGCCGCCGAGGAGTTGATGCCGGGCGGCGCGATCGACGCGATCGCGGCCGGAGCGCTGAGCGGGGTGTCCCGGATCTTCGCGCTGCACTGCGACCCGCGGTTGGCGGTCGGGCGGGTCGCGGTGCGGCCCGGGCCGATCACGTCGGCCGCCGACCAGGTCGAGGTGACGCTGCAGTCGCCGGGCGGGCACACCTCCCGGCCGCATCTGACCGGCGACCTGGTCTACGGACTGGGCACGTTGATCACCGGGGTGCCGGGTGTGCTGTCGCGCCGCATCGATCCGCGCAACAGCACCGTGATGGTGTGGGGCGCGGTCAACGCGGGCGTCGCGGCCAACGCGATCCCGCAGACGGGCACGCTGGCGGGCACCATCCGCACCGCATCGCGGGAGACCTGGCTGACGCTGGAATCGATTGTGCGCGAGACCGTTTCGTCTCTGCTCGCCCCGCTGGGTCTCGAGTACAGCCTGCAGTACCGCCAGGGGGTGCCGCCGGTGGTGAACGAAGAGCTGGCCACGCGCATCCTGATGCACGCGATCGAGGAGATCGGTCCCGACGTGCTCGCCGACACCCGGCAGTCCGGCGGCGGTGAGGACTTCTCCTGGTATCTCGAGGAGGTGCCGGGCGCGATGGCGCGGCTCGGCGTGTGGAGCGGTCGCGGACCGCAGCTCGATCTGCACCAGCCGAACTTCGACCTCGACGAACGCGCACTCGGCGTCGGCGTGCGGCTGATGGTCAACATCGTCGAACAGTCCGCCGCCCTCACCCCCGCCTGACGCTCCTGCGGCGAGCGTGCGTGTCTGCGCCCGACACACCGCGCCGGTAGCAGCACTTTCCGCACGCTCGCGCCGCCGCGAGTGACAGGCTGGCCCCATGGCCGTGCCCGAACTGCGGCTGCGCACCCCGAGCGCCGGGCTGCTCGCGCTGCCCTGGGACCGTCCGCTCGCGCAGTGGGCGGTGCCCGACGTGCCGTTGCGCGACATCGCCGTCGGCCCGAGCCGGCACCTGGTCAAGTTCGTCCACTGCGACGGCGCCCTGTGGGCGGTCAAGGAACTCCCACCGCGCATCGCGAACAAGGAGTACGGCGTACTCGGCGCCCTCGAAGAGCTGGGACTGCCCGCTGTGAAGCGGGCCGGACTGGTCTATCAGCCCGACTTCGACACGTCGCTCCTGCTGACCCGCTTCCTCGACGGGTCGTGGCAGTACCGCAGGCTGTTCCGCCGGCTGCCGCCCGAGGAACCCAAACACCGCGCCCGGCTGTTCGACGCGATGGCCACACTGCTCGTCGAACTGCACCGCCACGGCGTGTTCTGGGGTGACTGCTCGCTGGCCAACACGTTGTTCTCCCGCGACGGTCAGGTGCTGCAGGCGTGGCTGGTCGACGCCGAGACGTCCGAGGTGCACCCACGCCTGTCCGACGGTCAGCGCCGCCACGACCTCGACATCCTCGTCGAGAACGTCGCCGCCGACCTGATGGACCTCGCCGCATATCTCGGCTCGTCGGAGGAGCTGGAGGACACGCTGATCGCCGAGGCACAGGACATCCCCAACCGCTACCAGCGGCTGTGGGACGTGCTGCACGCCGAACCGGTCTTCGACTTCAGCGACCGGTACCGCGTCGAGGGCACAATCCGCCGGCTCAACGAACTGGGCTTCGCCGTCGAGGAAGTCACCCTGCAGCCGGTCAGCGACACCGCGCCGGACCGGCTGCAGCTGCACGTCGCCGTCGGCGACCGCCGCTTCCACGCCGAACGCCTGCGCGAGCTGACCGGACTCGACGTCGGCGAAGGACAGGCGCGCACGCTGCTCGGCGATCTGCAGACCTTCCAGGCCCGGCTCAGCCAGGAGGCCGGGCACGACGTCGACGACGCGACGGCCGCGCAGCTGTGGGTGATGGAGGTCGCCACGCCCACCATGCACCGCGCGCACGAGGCGATCGGCCACGCCGGCACGCCGATCCAGGCGTTCTGCGATCTGCTCGAGGTGCGCTGGTTGCTCAGCGAACGCGCGGGCCGCGACGTCGGGACCGAGCGGGCGCTGGTGGCGCTGGCGCGCGACGTCATCCCGCCCGACTCGGCGGCCAAGATGGCGGTCGCGGAGGTGCCGACGCAGCCGATGCCGGTGCTCGGCTTCGACGACGACTGATCAGCCCTTGGTGCCCGGCCCGATGCTCCGCGACGGGCGTGTTCGCAGGTCGTGGACGTAATCAGCTGGGGCACCGGCGATCTCGGCGGCGTCGGCCATCACTCCGAGGTAGCGCGCCGACGGCAGGCCACCCTCCCACGCGTCGACCACGTAGAGCCATGCCAGTACGGGTTCAAGTGGGGTGTCCGTGGAGAATCCGGTGACCCGGTCGACGCGGCAGCGGATCTTCTTGTGGATGCCGAGCTCCGAACCCTCCCAGCGGTCGAGGGTCTCCTCGTCCTCTTTGGTCATGTCGTAGAGCACGACGAACACCTTGGACAGCGGATCCTCGACGACGGTGGCGAGCGCGCCTTCCCAGCCGATGTCCTCGCCGCCGAAGGTCAGCCGCCAGCCGTGCAGCCAGCCGGTTCCGGCCATGGGCGAATGCGGTGCACGCTCCATCATCTGCTCGGGATGCATGTTCGACCCGTAGGCGGCGTAGAGCGGCACGGTAGGAGAGCTTAACCGGCAACCGGGCGGCCGCGACCGGAAGCGTCCGGCCCGGCGCCACCGCGGGGAGCGGCTAGATTGTGGGCGTGGCAACCCGCATCGTGATCATCGGCGGCGGGCCCGCCGGCTATGAGGCGGCACTCGTTGCCGCGGGCAGACGCGCCGACGGCTCCGACATCCACGTCACCGTGATCGACTCCGACGGGGTGGGTGGCGCGTGTGTGCTCTACGACTGCGTGCCGTCCAAGACGTTCATCGCCTCGACCGGGGTGCGCACCGAACTGCGCCGCGCCGGCGGTCTCGGTATCGACATCAGCGTCGAGGACGCCAAGATCTCGCTGCCGCAGATCCACAACCGCGTCAAGACACTGGCCCGGTCACAGTCCGCCGACATCGGCAGCCAACTGCTGCGCGAGGGCGTCACGGTCATCGCCGGCCGCGGTGAGCTGGTCGACGACGTGCCCGGGATGGCCCACCACCGGGTACGGGTGACCACCCACGACGGCAAGACCGGAGTGCTGAAGGCCGACGTCGTGCTCATCGCCACCGGCGCCAGCCCGCGCGTGCTGCCCAACGCCGTGCCCGACGGCGAGCGGATCCTGACCTGGCGGCAGCTCTACGACCTGACCGAACTTCCCGAGCACCTGGTGATCGTGGGCTCCGGGGTCACCGGCGCGGAGTTCTGCAACGCCTACACCGAACTCGGTGTCACGGTGACGGTCGTCGCCAGCCGCGACCAGATCCTGCCGCACGAGGACAGCGACGCCGCCGCGGCGCTCGAAGAGGTGTTCGCCGAACGCGGTGTGACGCTGGTCAAGAACGCCCGCGCCGAATCGGTGACCCGTACCGAGACCGGGGTGAAGGTGCAGATCGCCGACGGCCGCTGCGTGGAGGGCAGCCACGCACTGATGACGGTCGGGTCGGTGCCCAACACCTCGGGCCTCGGCCTGGAGCGGGTGGGCGTCGAGTTGGGCCGCGGCGGTTACATCCCCGTCGACCGGGTCTCGCGCACACCGGCGTCGGGGATCTACGCCGCCGGTGACTGCACCGGGCTGCTGCCGTTGGCGTCGGTGGCCGCGATGCAGGGCCGCATCGCGATGTACCACGCCCTCGGCGAGGGGGTCGCCCCGATCCGGCTGCGCACCGTCGCCTCCGCCACGTTCACCCGCCCGGAGATCGGCGCCGTGGGGATCCCGCAGACCGCGATCGACGACGGCAGTGTCCCGGCCCGCACGCTGATGTTGCCGCTCAACACCAATGCGCGGGCGAAGATGTCGCTGCTGCGGCACGGCTTCGTCAAGATCTTCTGCCGTCCGGCGACCGGCGTGGTGATCGGCGGGGTGGTGGTGGCCCCGATCGCCTCGGAATTGATCCTGCCGATCGCGCTGGCGGTGCAGAACCGCATCTCGGTGACCGACCTCGCGCAGACGTTGTCGGTGTATCCCTCGCTGTCGGGTTCGATAGTCGAGGCCGCGCGCCGCCTCATGGCTCACGACGATCTGGACTGAACACACGTAGCCTGGGAACGGTGAGTGACCCGATCGCAGGTAACGGGCAGACTTTGCTCGGCCCTGAGCAGCGGGCCGAGGCCTGGCGGCGGCTCGGCAGCGAACAGTTCGACGTCGTCGTGATCGGCGGGGGTGTGGTCGGCGCCGGTGCGGCGCTCGACGCCGCCACTCGCGGGCTCAAGGTCGCGCTGGTCGAGGCGCGGGATTTCGCCTCGGGCACCTCGAGTCGCAGCAGCAAGATGTTCCACGGCGGCCTGCGCTACCTCGAACAGCTCGAGTTCGGGCTGGTGCGCGAAGCACTGCACGAGCGTGAGTTGTCGCTGACCACGCTGGCCCCCCATCTGGTGAAACCGCTGCCGTTCCTGTTCCCGCTGACCAACCGGTGGTGGGAGCGGCCCTATGTAGCGGCGGGCATCTTCCTCTACGACCAACTCGGCGGCGCGAAATCGGTTCCCGCCCAGAAGCACCTCACCAAGTCGGGGGCCCTACGGCTGGCGCCCGGGCTCAAACGCAGCTCGCTGATCGGCGGGATCCGGTACTACGACACCGTCGTCGACGACGCGCGCCACACCATGACCGTCGCGCGGACGGCCGCTCACTACGGCGCGGTGGTGCGCACGTCGACGCAGGTGGTCAACTTGCTGCGCGAAGGGGACCGGGTCATCGGGGTCGCCGTCCGCGACAGCGAGGACGGCGCGGTGGCCGAGGTGCGCGGCCATGTCGTCGTCAACGCCACCGGGGTGTGGACCGACGAGATCCAGGCGTTGTCGCGACAGCGCGGGCGGTTCCGGGTGCGCGCGTCGAAGGGTGTGCACGTCGTCGTACCGCGCGACCGCATCGTCAGCGAGGTGGCGATCATCCTGCGCACCGAGAAGTCGGTGCTGTTCGTCATCCCCTGGGGGACGCACTGGATCATCGGCACCACCGACACCGACTGGAATCTCGACCTGGCGCATCCGGCGGCGACGAAGGCCGACATCGACTACATCCTCGGCCACGTCAACACGGTCCTGGCCACGCCGCTGACCCACGACGACATCGACGGGGTGTACGCGGGCCTGCGGCCGCTGCTGGCCGGGGAGAGCGAGGAGACGTCCAAGCTGTCGCGGGAGCACGCGGTGGCGGTGCCCGCGCCGGGCCTGGTGGCGATCGCCGGCGGCAAGTACACCACCTACCGGGTGATGGGGGAGGACGCGATCGACGCGGCCGCCGAGTTCGTGCCGGCCCGGGTCGCGCCGTCGATCACCGAGAAGGTGCCGCTGATGGGCGCCGACGGGTACTTCGCGCTGATCAACCAGACCGAGAGTGTCGGTGCCCGTTACGGTTTGCATCCCTACCGGGTGCGCCATCTGCTGGACCGCTACGGCTCGCTGATCAGCGACGTGCTGCAGTCGGCCGAGGGCAGGCCGGAACTGCTCACCCCGATCACCGAGGCGCCGGTCTACCTGAAGGTGGAGGCCTGGTACGCGGCGGTCGCGGAGGGCGCGCTGCACCTCGAGGACATCCTGGCCCGCCGCATGCGCATCTCGATCGAGTATCCGCACCGCGGGGTCGACTGTGCCCGCGAGGTCGCCGAAGTCGTTGCGCCCGTGCTGGGCTGGAGCGCCGAGGACGTCGACCGCGAGGTGGACACCTACTGCGCTCGGGTGGACGCCGAGGTGCGCAGCCAGCAACAGCCGGACGACGAATCCGCCGATGCGCTGCGCGCGGCCGCACCGGAGGCGAGGGCGAAGATCCTGGAACCGGTCCCGCTGCGATGAGCCGGGTGCGGCCCGCGCCGCTGCCGGTGCGCGACGGGCTCGGCCCCGCCCGGGTGCGGTTGCGTGGTGGCGCCGTGCTGGTGGAACTGGCCGACCGCTTCGGCGAGACGGTGGCGGCCAAGGTCTTCGACGGTGGTGTGGTGACGGCGGCGGGTGACGTGGTCACCCCGGCCACCGTGCTGCCCCCGGGTGCCCACGTCTACCTGTATCGCGATCTGCCGCAAGAGATTCCGGTGCCGTTCGAGATGCCGCTGCTGTACCGCGACGACGACATCGTGGTGGTCGACAAACCGCACTTCCTGGCCACGATGCCGCGCGGCCGCCATGTCGCCGAGACCGCGGTGGTCCGGTTGCGCCGCGAACTCGACCTGCCCGAGCTGAGCCCCGCGCACCGCCTGGACCGCCTCACCGCCGGGGTGCTGCTGTTCACCACCCGCCGCGAGGTCCGTGGCCGCTATCAGCGGCTGTTCGCCGAGGGGGCGGTCGCCAAGGTCTACCTGGCGCGCTCGGCGGGCCGCACGGATGCCAGGCTGCCGACGGTGGTGCGCAGCCGGATCGTCAAGCAGCGCGGCCGGTTACAGGCGTTCGAGGAAGCGGGTGAGCCGAATGCCGAAACGCTCGTCGAGCACCTCGGGGACGACCGCTACCGGCTGACGCCGCGTACCGGGCGCACCCATCAACTGCGGCTGCACATGGCCGGGCTCGGCCTTGCGCTGCGCAACGATCCGCTGTACCCCGACATCGTCGACGTCGCACCCGACGACTTCAGCCGACCGCTGCAGTTGCTCGCGCACAGTGTGGAGTTCGACGATCCGCTCACCGGTGCGCGGCACCGCTTCGTCAGTGAACGGACGCTGTGATGCCCGCGAAGGTCGTTGAGCTGTACCGGTATCCGGTGAAATCCATGTGGGGTGAGGACGTCGACGCGCTCACGCTCGTCGAGGACGGGGTGCTCTCCGACCGGGCGAGGGCGTTCGAGGTGGTCCAGACGGGCGAGCGGATCAGCGCCAAGAAGTACGGCGCCATGCTGAACTGCCGGGTCCGCTATCTCGCGGCACCGTCGGAGCCCGAACCCGTACCGCCGATCGAGGTGACGATGCCCGATGGGTCGGTGGTGCGCGGTGCCGACGAGGTGGCCCAGCGGGTGTCGGATCTGCTCGGTGTCGAGGTGCGCATGACGACGGGGCACTCGGGCAGCCAGGTCGATCTGGCGCCGGTGCACATCGTCGCCGCGGGCACGTTGCGCTGGCTCGGCGCGCAGTATCCGGCCGGGCGGTGGGATCCGCGGCGGTTCCGGCCCAACATCGTCATCGACGACGGTGACGACGGTGAGGACGACGGCGCCGCCGAGGACCGCTGGCTGGGGTGTGACGTCCAGATCGGCGACGCGGTGCTGCACGTGGCGATGCCGACGCCGCGCTGTGCGGTCACCACCCGTGAACAACTCGACGTCCTCCCGCGCGACCAGCGGATCATGCGGACACTGACGAGTGTGCGCACGCGTGACGTTCCGGTGTTCGGCGAGCGGCCGAGCGTCGGGGTGTACGCCGACGTCGTGCAGCCCGGCGTGGTGGCCCTCGGCGACGCCGTGACCGTCGAGCCGGCGGCCCCGCGGCGCGGTCTGGTCGCCGCGGCACTCGACCGCATCGCCGCCCGCGACTCGTGATTTCGGTGTCGTCCGTCGCGGCCGGCGCGACCAACTACACCGAAACCGCTCACCAGGTCGGCGCCGAGCGCCACAATCTGCGGGTGCGAAGAATCTGGTCGTTCCCCGGGGCCTGCGCGGCGGCGTTGGTGTTCGCCGCCGGCCTGACCCCCGTCGTCCCGACGGCGCAGGCCACGGTCTGCGGTTCGGTCGGTGGCCGGTTCGTCGACGTGAGCGGCTGCTCCGATCCGTTCGCGTACCTCAACGACGCGCTGCCGCCGCCACCGCCACCCCCGCCGCCCCCGCCCCCGCCCGGTGCGCCGCCGCCCCCGCCACCACCGCCACCGCCGGCGTACGTGCCGCCGCCCCCGCCCCCGCCGAACATCAACGTGTGCGCGAACGTCGGCAGGCGGATCAGCGTCAGCGGCTGCATCTGAGCCGAGCGGGAATGCTCAGCGGCCCGGCGGCGTCATTCGCAGCATGTACCTGATCACCGGCGGCGCAGGCGGTGTCAGCCGTCGGGTCATCGAACTCCTCCTGACCCGAGGGGAGGAGGTGCGCGCGCTGGTGCGCCGCGACGACGAGCGGGCCGAACGGCTGCGGGCGCTGGGCGCCGACGTCTTCGTCGGCGATCTGATCGAGGCGGCCGACATCCTGGCCGCGCTGCGCGGGGTCCGGCGGATGTTCTTCAACATGAGCGTCTCCCCGGACTATCTGCGGGCGACCACAGAGGTCGCCGCGGCGGCGCTGCACTACGGCGACCTCGACGCGCTGGTCAACATGTCGCAGATGACGGTGTCGCAGATGACGCTGTCCGGCACCGATGAATCGCGCCAGCACCGGCTGCACTGGCTCGCCGAGCACGTGCTGAACTGGTCGGGTCTCCCGGTCGTCCACGTGCGTCCGACGGTGTTCCTCGACAATCCGCTGTTCACGGTGCTCGGCGCCCGTTCGGTGCGCGAACGCGGCGTGCTGTCGCTGCCGTTCGGGGCCGGCCGCACCTCGCCGATCGCCGCCGACGACGTCGCACGCGTGGTCGCCGCGGTGCTGGCCGACGCCGACGGCCGCATCGGTGACGTCTACGAACTGACCGGCCCCGAGGTCCTCGACGTGCACGGGCTGGCCGAGCAGTTCGCGCGGGCACTGGGACGGCGGGTGGCCGGAGAGGATCTGCCGTTCTCGCGGGTTCAGCGGGTGCTGACCACCGCCGGTCTCAACGACCATGTGCAGCAGCACATCACGACCATGGCACGACTGCACCGGGAGGGCCGCTACGAGCGGTCCACCGACGACGTCGAACGCGTCACCGGCATCCCCGCGCAGACCGTCGAACAGTACGTCGCGGCCCATCGTGACCTGTTCTCGTGAGCAGCGTGATTCACTGACGCGGTGGACCGCACCTTCTTTGACCGCCTCTTCGACCTCACCGGCCGCACCGTCGTCGTCACCGGTGGCACGCGCGGCATCGGCCTCGCGCTGGCCGAGGGCTTCGTGCTGGCGGGCGCCAACGTGGTGGTCGCGAGCCGGAAACCCGACGCCTGCGAGCAGGCCGCCGAGCATCTGCGCGGGCTGGGCGGACAGGCCGTCGGCGTTCCCACCCATCTCGGTGACATCGACGCGCTCGCGACACTGGTCGACCGCGCCGTCGCGGAGTTCGGCGGTATCGACGTCCTGGTCAACAACGCCGCCAACGCGCTGGCGCAACCGCTGGGGGAGATGACTCCCGAGGCGTGGGCGAAGTCCTATGACGTCAACCTGCGCGGCCCGGTGTTCCTGGTGCAGCACGCACTGCCGCATCTGAAGCGCAGCGAGCATGCCGCGGTGCTGAACACCGTGTCGGTGGGTGCTTTCAACTTCGCGCCGAACGTGTCGATGTACGCCGCGGGCAAGGCCGCCCTGCTGTCGTTCACCCGGTCGATGGCCGCCGCGTACGCGCCGTACGGCATCCGCGTCAACGCGCTGGCGCCCGGCCCGGTCGACACCGACATGATGCGCAACAACACCCAGGAGGCGATCGACGCGATGGCCGGCGCCACGCTGATGAAGCGGCTGGCGTCACCGGACGAGATGGTCGGCGCGGCACTGCTGTTGGTGTCCGATGCCGGCAGCTACTTGACCGGCCAGGCGATCATCGTGGACGGCGGCGGAACGCCTCGCTAGCCTCGCGCATCTCACCGCTCGTCGACGCCAGGATCTGGCTTCGGTTCTCCAGGTGTATCGCCTGTTCCAGGCTGCCCGCCTCGAGGTTGGCCCACAGCACCTGCTTGGTCGACTCGAGGCCGAATTTGCCGTATCCGCAGAGTGTTTCGGCCATCGCCAGCGCGTCGTCGACGACGTTCTCCGACACCCGCGACACCAGACCCAGCCGCAGCGCCTCGGCGGCGTCGACCTGGCGGGCGGTCAGGATGAGGTCGAACGCGTGTCCGGCGCCGACGATGCGCGGCAGCGTGTAGCTCACGCCGATGTCGCAGCCGCCGAGTCCCAGTTTGATGAACTGCGTGCAGAACCGCGCGCTCTCCGAGGCCAGGCGGATGTCGGCGGCGGCGGCGATGGCGAATCCG
The DNA here is from genome assembly GCF_010731695.1 of Mycolicibacterium litorale. NCBI lineage: Bacteria > Bacillati > Actinomycetota > Actinomycetes > Mycobacteriales > Mycobacteriaceae > Mycobacterium > Mycolicibacterium litorale. The sequence goes on along the minus strand of NZ_AP022586.1, from coordinate 3,058,156 downwards.
CCGCCGTAGGCGGGGCCGTTGACCGCGGCGATCACGGGTTGGCGTAACCGGTGCAGCCGTGTGGTCAGCTCGGCGATGCGTTCCTGCCAGCGCATGCCCGAGCGCGGGAACTCCGTGCCGCCGCCCGTGGGTGTGGGGTTCGGTTCGGTGAGGTCCAGCCCGGAACAGAACCCGCGCCCGGCCCCGGTGAGCACCACGACGCGGCAGTCGTTGTTCGCCGCGATGTCGCCGAGCGCGGCGTGGAAGGACTCGACGAGCTCGTACGACAGCGCGTTGAGCTTCTCCGGGCGATTGAGGGTGACGACGGCGATGTCGGGCCGCGGGTAGGCCAGCTCAAGGACGGTCATGACGGCCACGCTAACGCCCGAAGCCCATCTCGGCGGCTCGGCATCAGCCGGCGCTACGCCATCCGGCGACCCCGACGACGATCATCCGCAACTGCTTGACCGCGATCCGCTTGATCTCGGCCAGCGCCGCCGCATCGTTGGCGTCCTCGATGGCCTCGGCGATCGAGATCATCGCATTGACGATCAGGCTCGCCAGGATGTTGAGATCCTCGGCGCTCCAGGTGTTCAGACCGGGGAAGCGCGCCAGGTCGATCGCGAGCTCCGAGGTGATCAACCGGATCTCGGTGCGAATGGCGTAACGCAGCACGGTCACCCCGCTGTTGCGTTCGCGGCCGATGAAGCGCCATTGCTCGCGCCGTTGGTCGACCCCTTCGACGAGCATGTCGACCGACGATTCGATGACCCGCGTGGGATCCAGTTTCCCGGCGCGGGCGCTGCGCAGCAGATCGCGCAGCGCGCGGAACGACTCGTCGATCAGGACGAGGCCCAGCGCCTCCATCGATTCGAAATGCCGGTAGAACGCCGCGGGCGCGATACCGGCCTCCCGGGTGACTTCACGCAGGCTCAATGCGGCGAAGCTGCGCTCCTCGAGGAGCGTCAGCGCGGCGGTGACGATGGCCCGACGGGTGGCCTCCTTCTTCGCCTCCCGTGAGGGCGAGGCGTCCCGTGACCGCGAGCCAGATCGGCTTGTGCGTGAACTGGGCGTACGACTGTTCACGTTGTGAAACCTACCACAAGCTGCTGCGACCCCCTTGACCGACGCGGGTGTATCAGCGCACGGTGTACATATGTTCACTGAAACGCGCACACGCAGCCTGCGGGATCGGGTGCTGCGCTCGTCGCTGGTCGATCTGCTGACCGGGCCGCACGGTGTGGACCGGTACACCGAGCTCGTGACCCCGACATGGACGCTGGGAGAGGCCCGCGCCAAGGTGGTCGCTGCGCGTCGGCAGACCCCGCGCAGCGTCACGCTGACCCTCGAACCGAATCACGTGTTCGCCGGCTTCCGCTCCGGCCAGCACATCAACCTCACCGTCGAGATCGACGGCCGCCGCCGCACCCGCTGCTATTCGCCCGCCAGTGCCGAGGGTTCGGCGCTCATCGAGCTCACGGTCGGGCGCCACGACGGTGGCCTGGTGTCGAACTACCTGTGCGATCACGCCCGACCCGGCATGATCGTCGGCCTCGACTCGGTCGGCGGCGACTTCACGCTGCCCGCGGCGCGTCCGCGGCGCATCCTGTTCGTCTCCGGCGGCAGCGGCATCACCCCGGTGCTGTCCATGCTGCGCACGCTGCGCGGCGAGGGACCGGGCCCCGAGGTCGCCTTCATCCACTACGCGCGCAGCGCCGCCGAGGCCTGCTACCGCGACGAACTCGCCGCGATGCGCGGCGTGCGGGTGCTGCACGGCTACACCCGCGACACCACTGGCACCGATCTGTACGGCCGCTTCTGCGCCGAACACCTCGACGCCGCCCTGCCCGGCGCCGACGCGGTGTTCGTATGCGGTCCGCCCGCGCTGGTCGACGCCGTCCGCGAGGTGCGCCCGGACGCACTCGCCGAATCGTTCGTGCCACCCACGTTCTCCGGCGCGGCGTCGGGCGGCCAGGTCAGCTTCGCCGACAGTGGCGTCGCGGTGACCGACGACGGCCGCCCACTGCTCGAACAGGCCGAGTCCGCCGGGCTCGCGCCGGAGAGCGGATGCCGGATGGGCATCTGCCACAGCTGCACCCGCCGCAAGACCAGCGGTGTGGTCAAGAACCTGATCACCGGCGCGGTGTCGGGTGTCGACGAGGAGGACGTGCAGATTTGCGTGACCGCCCCCCTCGGCGACGTCGAGATCGCGCTCTAGGAAGGGATGGAAGACATGACCGTCACTACCACCACCACTGCTCCGGCCGGCAAGGCCGTCGAGAAGACCGTCGCGGGAAAGACCGTGCGGCTGACCGCCGAACAGGTCGAGGCGTTCGGCCGCGAACTCGATGCGCTGCGCGACCGGGTGATCGCCGACCTCGGCGAACGCGACACCACCTACATCCGCAACGTCATCAAAGCGCAGCGCACCCTCGAAGTCGGTGGCCGCGCACTGCTGTTCGGCGGCGTCTTCCCCCCGTTCTGGCTCGCCGGCACGGCGATGCTCGGCCTGTCGAAGATCATCGACAACATGGAGATCGGCCACAACGTCATGCACGGCCAGTACGACTGGACCGGCGATCCGGCGTTGTCCAGCAAGAAGTTCGAGTGGGACAACGCCTGCCCGGGCGACCAGTGGCGCCACTCGCACAACTACATGCACCACACCTACACCAACATCGTCGGCATGGACCGCGACATCGGCTACGGCATCCTGCGGATGAGCGAGAGCCAGCGCTGGCAGCCGTACTTCCTCGGTAACCCGGTGTACGCGTTCCTGCTCATGGTCCTGTTCCAGTACGGCGTCGCACTGCACGAACTGGAGACCGAACGCATCCGCGCCGGAGAGATCAGCATCGCCGACAAACGCGAGATCCTGCAGGGCATCTGGCGTAAGACCAAGAGCCAGACCCTCAAGGATTACGTGGCGTTCCCCTTGCTGGCCGGACCGTTCGCGCCGTGGGTGTTCGCCGGGAACATGACCGCCAATCTGATGCGCAACGTGTGGTCGTACATGATCATCTTCTGCGGGCACTTCCCCGAAGACGTGCAGGAGTTCTCGATCGAGGAGACCAAGGCCGAGACCCGCGGCCAGTGGTACTTCCGCCAGGTGCTCGGATCGGCGAACCTCAGTGGCGGCAAGCTCTTCCACCTGCTCAGCGGCAACCTGTCCTTCCAGATCGAACACCACCTGTTCCCGGACATCCCGGCGTTCCGGCACGCCGAGATCGCACCGCAGGTGCGCGACATCTGCCGCCGCTACGGACTGCCCTACAACACCGGTCCGCTGCCGCGCCAGTTCGCCACCGTCGTGCGCAAGATCGTCAAGCTGGCGCTGCCGGGCTAGGAGTCTCGGCGCACCGGTCACCACCCGCGGCGCGGCGGATGGGTGGAGACAAGGCCGCGTCCGCCGGTGGCCTCGCGGCTGCGGTAGACGATGTAGGGCCGGAACAGGTACCCGATCGGTGCGCTGAACACGTGCACCAAGCGGGTGAACGGCCACAGGCAGAACAGCACCAGCGCGATGATCACGTGAATGTGGAACCACAACGGCGCCAACGCCATCAGGTCGCCGCGCGGCTGCAGCATCCAGATCGACCGGAACCACGGCGACACGGTCTGGCGGTAGTCGTGCTCGGCGCCGACGGGGGTGGCGCCGATCAACGTGCACGCCAGTCCCGCGACGATCGCCAACACCAGCACCAGGTACATGATCTTGTCGTTGACGGTGGTGGCCATGAAGACCGGGCCGGTGGTGCGCCGCCGGTACACCAGCAGCGCGATCCCCGCCAGCGTGGTGACACCGGCGATGGTGCCCAGCACCAGCGATTGGACGTGGTAGGCATGGTCGCTCACTCCGATTGCGGAGGTCCAGGATTCCGGGATCACCAACCCGATGAGGTGACCGACGATGACGACGAGGATGCCGAAGTGGAACATCGGGCTGCCGATCCGCAGCAGCCGCGACTCGTACAGCTGCGACGAGCGGGTGGTCCAGCCGAACTTGTCATAGCGGTAGCGCCACCAGATGCCGATCGCGACCGTCGCGAGCGTGACGTACGGGGCCACGTCCCAGAAGATCTCCCACCCGGACATCAGACTTCCGTCTCTCCCCGCCGCGGTGGCACCGTCAGCGTGAACGGTTGCAGGCCGACGGCTTCGGCGGGCGGCCCCGCAGCGGCGAGCCGCTGCGCGCGGCGCATCTCCGTGTCGGTGGCTGCCGGAAGAGTGGCCAGCACCGCCGCGACGGTCGATGCGTACGGCGAGTGCACCTCGGCCAGCGCGCCGTGCAGCACGTCGATCGGGACCCGGTGCTCGGCGAGCAGCCGCCGGCCCGCCGCGGGGTCGACGGTGGCGGCGAACTCCAGCACCACCGGCAGATGGTCGGGCGCCTCGTCGCAGGGCGGCGCCACCCCAGCGTCTCGGTAGGCCGCGGCGAACGCGAGCATCGCGTTGCCGCGGTCCCTGGTGTCACCGGCCGTCCAGTAGGTCAGGTACATGCTGGCGCGCCTGCGCATGTCGAAGGTCTCCACGTAGTGCTGCGCGGCCTGCAGCGGATCGAGTGCCCGCAGCGCCGCCAGCGTGGAGGAAAGCTGTTCGCGGCCAGGGCCGTCGAGATGGGCCAGCAGTTCACCGGCGTTGGCGAGGCGGTCCTCGTCGGGATAGCTCAGCAGCAGCGATGCGCACTGCCACAGCAGCCGGTCGGTCAGATCGGACCTCGGGCGGACGCGCAGCCTCACCGTGGGCCCCCCTCGCCGGGGAACATCCCCGTCGGCGTGCCGCGACCGTCCCAGTTGAGCAGGTTGACCCGCGACGGGCGCGCCTCGTTGGCCGCCATGCCCTCGGTGGTCTGCCGGTGCTGCAGGGCGTGGAAGGTCTCCACCGCGACCGGCACCGGTTGCCCGCTGGCCTCCCCGAACGGCCCCGACTCGTACATCCCCGGACCGCCGTCGAACGACAGCGAGCAGCCCGGCGGTTCCTCGACCGAGTGCGGGTCCACCGCGTACGCCGTCGGGATCACGTAGCGCTCCTCGTATTTCGCCAGCGCCAACAGCCGGTACATCCCGTAGATCTGCTCCTCGGTCATGCCGACCGCCTGCGGGATGTGCGGCTGCGTCTCGCGGCCCAGGTTGATGTCGCGCATGTAGGACCGCATGGCCGCCAGCCGCCGCAGCACCGCCTCGACCGGGGCCGGGTCGCCCGCGGTGAACAGCCCGGCGAGGTATTGGATCGGGATGCGCAGCGCCTCCAGCGCACCGAACAGGTTGCCCACGTCCTCGCCGTCGTGGCCGTCCCTGCTGACCGCGTCGACGACCGGTGACAGCGGCGGGATGTACCAGACCATCGGCACGGTGCGGAACTCCGGATGCAGCGGCAGCGCCACCCCGTAGGTCTGGATCAGCGCGTACACCGGTGACCGCTGGGCGGCCTCGATCCATTCGTCGGAGATGCCCTCGGCGCGGGCGTTCGCGATCACCTCGGGATCGTTGGGGTCCAACAGGATCGACCTGTGCGCCTCGTAGAGGTCGGTCTCCTGCTCCACCGACGCCACCTCGGTCACCCGGTCGACGTCGTAGAGCACCAGCCCCAGGTAGCGCAGCCGGCCCACACACGTCTCCGAGCACACGGTGGGCAGCCCCACCTCGATGCGCGGGTAACACAGCGTGCACTTCTCGGCCTTGCCGGTCTTGTGGTTGAAGTACACCTTCTTGTACGGACAGCCCGATACGCACATCCGCCAGCCCCGGCAGCGGTCCTGGTCGACGAGCACCACCCCGTCCTCGCTGCGCTTGTACATCGCGCCCGACGGACACGACGCCACACACGACGGGTTGAGGCAGTGCTCGCAGATGCGCGGCAGATAGAACATGAAGGTCTGTTCCAGCTCGAGCCGGACCTTCTCGCTGACCTTGGCGAGCACCGGATCGCCCGGCACGATCTGCGGTGAGCCGCCGAGGTTGTCGTCCCAGTTCGCCGACCATTCGACCTTCATCGGCTCACCGCTGATCAGGCTGCGCGGCTTGGCCACCGGCATGTGCTCACCGAGCGGCGCGGTGGTCAGGGTCTCGTAGTCGTAGGTCCACGGTTCGTAGTAGTCGTTGATGCTGGGCAGCTTCGGGTTGGCGAAGATCCGCAGCAGCTTGGAGAACCGGCCGCCGTCACGCAGTCGCAGCCGGCCGCGCCGGTCGCGGACCCAGCCGCCGCGCCACCGCTCCTGATCCTCGTAGGTGCGCGGATAGCCCTGTCCGGGGCGGGTTTCGACGTTGTTGAACCACACGTACTCGGTGCCGGACCGGTTCGTCCAGGCCTGTTTGCAGGTCACCGAGCAGGTGTGGCAGCCGATGCACTTGTCGAGGTTCATCACCATCGCCATCTGTGCCATGACCTTCACTGGTAGACCACCTCCTGCGACCGCCGCCGCACCACGGTCACCTCGTCGCGTTGATTGCCCGTGGGGCCGAGGTAGTTGAAGGCGAAGGCCGTCTGTGCGTAGCCACCGGCGAGGTGGCTCGGTTTGAGCAGCAGCCTGGTCAGCGAGTTGTGGATGCCGCCCCGGTTGCCCGTCGTCTCGGTCAGTGGCACGTCGATGACCCGCTCCTGGGCGTGGTAGACGAACACCACCCCGTCGGGCATCCGGTGGCTGACGATCGCCCGGCACACCAGCACGCCGTTGCGGTTCACCGCCTCCACCCAGTCGTTGTCCGCCGCACCGATCTTGGCGGCGTCGCCCGGGCTCATCCACATGGTCGGCCCGCCGCGCGACAGCGACAGCATGAACAGGTTGTCCTGGTACTCCGAGTGGATCGACCACTTGGAGTGCGGGGTCAGGTAACGCACGGTCAGTCCCACCCCTTCACTACCCAGTTCGGGTTCCCCGAACAGCCGGTGGATGTCCAGTGGCGGCCGGTAGATCGGCAACTGCTCGCCGAGTTCCTCGAGCCAGTCGTGATCGAGGTAGAAGTGCATCCGGCCGGTCAGCGTGTGAAAAGGCTTGAGCTCCTCGATGTTCACCGTGAACGGGGCGTAGCGGCGGCCGCCGGTCTCACTGCCCGACCATTCCGGGCTGGTGATCACCGGCACCGGTCGCGCCTGGGCGTCGGCGTAGGTGATCCGGCGTTCCTCGCTGCCGCCGGCGAGGTGACCCAGCGGCCGGCCGGTGCGCCGACTCAGCTGTTCGAAGCCCTCGACCGCCAGCCGCCCGTTGGACGTGCCCGACAGGGCCAGGATCACATCGGCCATCCGTTCGGCCGTGGTGATCGCCGGACGCCCCGCCGCCGGACCCGAGCTCAGCACGCCGAACTTCGCGGCGAGCTCACCGACCTCCTTGTCGGGATGGGTGGTGATGCCCTTCGTCGTCAGGCCCAGCCGCTCGACCAGCGGACCCAGCGTCGCCCACTTGTCGGCGATCGCCGTGTAGTCGCGTTCCACCACCGCGATCGGCCCCATGGTCTTGCCGGGCACCGGGGTGTCGCCGGTGGCGCGCCAATCCCGCTGTGTGCCGGACGGATACGACATGGCCGCCGGGGTGTCGTGCTGCAGCGCTCCGAGCACGACGTCGGTGCGAGTGCCCAGGTGCGTCTTCGCCATGGCGGAGAACGCCAGCGCGATCGCGCGGAACGCCTCGAAATCGGAGCGGGTCTCCCACGGCGGGTCGATCGCCGGGGTGAACGCATGCACGTAGGGGTGCATGTCGGTGGTGTTCAGGTCGGCTTTCTCGTACCAGGTGGCCGCAGGGAGGACGACGTCGGAGAGCAGCGTGGTCGAGGTCATGCGGAAGTCGATCGACATCAGCAGGTCGAGCTTGCCGTCGGGGATCTCCCCGGATTCGTCGAGTCGCCAGGTGATGTCGGTGGGACGCAGGTGTTCCGGGGTGGCGGTGGCCTGCAGGTTGGAGGTGGTGCCGAGCAGGTGGCGCAGGAAGTACTCGTTGCCCTTGCTCGACGAGCCGAGCAGGTTGGCGCGCCACACGTCGAGCACCCGGGGCCAGTTCGCCGGATCATCGGGATCGGTGACCGCCAACCTCAGTTCGCCCGAACCCAATTGCTCCGCAACGTAATCCGGGATGTCGCGGCCGGCGGCGCGGGCCTCGTCGGCGACGTCGAGGCTGGACCGGTCGAACTGCGGGTAGAACGGCATCCAGCCCATCGCCGCCGACGCGGCCAGCACGTCCATCGTGTGCTTGCCGGTGAACCGGCCGCGACCGGTGGGGCTGGCCAGTGCGTCGGCGCGGTACCCGTCGTAGCGCCACTGGTCGGTGTGCACATACCAGTACGAGGTGCCGGGCATCTGCCGCGGGGGACGCGCCCAATCGCCGGCCATCGCCATCGTCGACCAACCGGTGACCGGACGGCACTTCTCCTGCCCCACGTAGTGCGCCCACCCGCCGCCGTTGCGACCCATCGAACCGGTGAGGATCAGCATCGCCAGCACCGCGCGGTACGTGGCGTCTCCGTGGAACCACTGGCAGATGCCTGCACCCATGATGATCATCGAGCGACCACCGGATTCTTCGGCGTTGCGGGCGAATTCACGGGCCACCCGGATGGCCTGGGCGGCCGACACCCCGGTGATCGCCTCCTGCCACGCCGGGGTGTAGGGGCGGTCCGGATCGTCGTAGCCGGTCGGCCAGTCGCCGGGCAGTCCCGGCCGCGCCACCCCGTACTGGGCGAGCATCAGATCGAAGACGGTGCACACCAGGTGCTCACCGACCCGGCGCACCGGCACGCCGCGCAGGAGGGCCTCCCCGTGCCCGTCGACGGTGTCGAAGCGGGGCAGGGTGATCGCCGCGACCTCGCCGCCGTCGGCGGCCACCGTCAGCGCAGGCGCGATGTCGCCGAGGTCGAGGTTCCACTTGCCGACGCCGCTGTCACCGAAGCGGAATCCCAGCGAACCGGCCGGCACGGTGACGGTTCCGGTCGCCCCGTCGAGCAGCGCCGGTTTGAACGCGGCGTTCTCCTGGCCGCTCTCGTCGTCGCCCAGATCCGCTGCCGTCAGGTTCTTTCCCGGCACCAACGTGCCGTCGCGGTTCTCGAGTTTCACCAGGAACGGCAGGTCGGTGTACTGGCGCACGTAGTCGACGAATGCCGGGACCCGTTTGCCGACAAAGCATTCGGAGAGGATGACGTGACCCATCGCCATCGCCAGCGCGCCGTCCGTGCCCGCCGCGCACGGCATCCACTCGTCGGCGAACTTGGTGTTGTCGGCGAAATCGGGGCTCACCGAAACGATCTTGGTGCCGCGGTAACGCACCTCGGTCATCCAGTGCGCGTCCGGTGTGCGGGTGACCGGCACGTTCGAACCCCACATCATCAGGTACGACGCATCCCACCAGTCCCCGGATTCGGGGACGTCGGTCTGGTCGCCGAAGACCTGGGGGGAGGCCACCGGGAGATCGGCGTACCAGTCGTAGAACGACGTCATCGCACCACCGATCAGCTCGACGAAGCGCGAACCGGCCGCATGGCTGACCATCGACATGGCCGGGATGGGCGAGAACCCGGCCACCCGGTCCGGACCGTAGGTCTTGATGGTGTGGACATGGGCGGCGGCGATCATCTCGGCGGCCTCGGCCCAGGTGACCCGGACCAGCCCACCCTTACCGCGGGCCCGCTGGTAGCGCCTGCGCCGCTCCGGATCGGCCTGGATGTCGGCCCAGGCCAGCACCGGATCGGTCAACCGCGCCTTGGCTTCCCGGTACATCTCGACCAGGACACCGCGGGCGTAGGGATAGCGCACCCGCGTGGGCGAATAGGTGTACCAGGAGAACGCCGCGCCACGCGGGCAGCCGCGCGGCTCGTACTCGGGCCGGTCCGGCCCGACCGACGGATAGTCGGTCTCCTGCGTCTCCCACGTGATGATGCCGTCTTTGACGTAGACCTTCCACGAACACGACCCGGTGCAGTTCACCCCGTGGGTGGAGCGCACCACCTTGTCGTGACTCCAACGGTCGCGGTAGAACACGTCGCCTTCGCGACCGCCGCGGCGGGTGACCGTGCGTAGGTCGTCGGAGAATTCGCCGGGGGTGAAGAATCGGCCGCTGCGCTCCAGCAGCTCCTCGACCATCCCGCCGGTGCGAGGGGGGCTGCTCACGTCGGGGTCTCCTTCGGTTGTGGCTCGTGGGCGTGCAAGCGCAGGGCGGTGTACGTCAGCGCGATCAGCGCGGTGGCCACCAGCAGGAGCAGCCCGACGGTGTAGTCGTTGTCGACGGGGTCATAGGTCCCGCCCATCACCAGCGGCGGGAAGTACCCGCCGAGCCCGCCTGCGGCGGCGACGATCCCGGTGATCGAGCCCACCGACTGCGCGGGGGAGCGGCGCGCCACCCAGGCGAACACGCCGCCGGTGCCGATGCCCAGGAACACCGCCAGGGTGATGAACGTGGCGGCCGACCACAGGTCCGGCGGCGGCTGGAGCACCGCGACGAGCGCGAGGGCCGCAGTCCCGGCGAAGGAGGCCAGCACGACGTACTTGGGCGCGACCCGGTCCGCGAGCGCGCCGCCCACCGGCCGGGCCAGGACGGCGGCCAACGCGAATCCGGCGGTGCGGGCGCCGGCGTCGACCGCGGAGAAGCCGTAGACGGTCTTGATGTAGGTGGGCAGGTAGTTGCTGAACGCGACGAAACCGCCGAACACGACCGCGTAGAGGAACGACATCTCCCATGTGACACGGAGTTTGGCGGCCGCCTTGAGTTTCGGCAGCACCGCATCGGTGTTGGGGGTGAAGTGCGGGGAATCGTGCATGGCGACCAGGCAGAGCACCGCGGTGAGCGCGAGCGCGACGGCGACGACCACGTGGGTGGTGAACAAGCCGAACCAGTTGACGAAGCGCGGGGTGAAGAACGCCGACAGGGCGGTGCCGACCATGCCCATCCCGAAGACGCCGGTGGCGAAACCGCGGCGGGACGCCTCGTACCAGTGGTTGGCGAACGGGATCCCGACGGCGAAGATGGTGCCCGCGATCCCGAGAAAGAAGCCGAACACCAGCAGCATCGGATACGAGCCTGCCGAACCGGCGGCCCCGACCGCCAGCACCGGGACGATCGACGCGAGCGAGATCGCGATGAACATCGCCCGGCCGCCGAAGCGGTCGGTCAGTGAGCCCACGACGATGCGGCCCAGAGAGCCGACCAGGATCGGCGTGGCCACCAGCATCGAGGCCTGCGTGCTGCTCAGCGAGAGGCCACCGGCGTAGGTGGTCGACAGCGGGCCGATCATGTTCCAGGCCCAGAAGTTGATCGCCGAAACCCACGTCGCCAGCGCCAGGTTCACACCCCGACGTGCGCCTGTGTCCGGCGTTGTGGCCGTGCTCACCCATACCAGGGAACCACCCGTCGGTGGCACTCACATGGAATTGCGGAAAACTTCTGCGGCGAAAGACGGTGGCCGCGCGGTCAGCGCTGACAGTGCGGGCACCAGTACGTGACCCGGTCGCCGTTGCCGTCACGCATGATCGGTGTGCCGCAGCGGCGGCACGGTTTTCCGGCCCGCCCGTACACCCACACGTCGCGGCCAGGACGGGTGTCACCGGTCGTGGTGCGGTTCCAGCGAGATCGGTTGAGCCACAGCATGTCCCGAGCGCGTTGCACCATCCGCAGCGGATCCTTGACGGCCCCCACCGGTGCGGTCGGCAGGTGCCCGGTGACGAAGCACAGCTCGTTCGCGTAGACGTTGCCGACGCCGGCCATGATTCGCTGGTCCAGCAGTGCCTCGGACAATCGGCGGTCCGGATCGGCGGCGAGGTTCTGCGCCGCGATGCGGGGCTCCCAATCGTCCCCGAGCAGGTCGGGTCCCAGATGGGCGACGGCGTCCATGTCGTTCTCGCGGTCGAGGATCTCCAGGACGCCGAGATCGATGCCCACGGCCTGCACCGCCTGCTCACCGGCGCCGGCCTCGAGGATGATCCGGATGCGGTACCCGGCCCGGCTGGGGCACGAGGCGGGGACGACCTTCCAGCTGCCCTCCATCTTCAGATGGGAGTGAATGCTGGCCGGCCCGACCCGGATGAACAGGTGCTTACCGCGGCTGAGCACCTCGTCGACGACGTGACCGGTGAGATCGACGGTGGCGTAGCGCGGAACGCGGACATCGCAGCGGGTCAGCGTCTTGCCCTCGAGCCCTTCGCGCAGCGCGGTGGCGGTGCGGTAGACGGTGTCTCCCTCAGGCACCGGTCACCTCCTCCGCACGCGTGCTCACCGCAACCGCAGACCGCGCGGAGTGCGGGTGAACCCCGCACCGGTCAACGCGTCGTGCACAGTGGCGCGCACCCCGCCCTGGGCGGGTTCCAGCACCGCCACGCCGTTGACCTTCTCGACCAGCAACGACTGCACCCGCCCGCGGCTCACCAGATCGGCCAGCGCCGCCGCGGCCGCCAGCTGGGCGTCGGCGTCGTCGGTGAAGCTCAGCAGGGACCGGCCGCCCCGCTCGAGGAACCAGGCGAGCTCGCCGTCGACCAGCGCCACCAGCGCGCCGGCCTTGCGGCCGGGGCGGTGTGAACCCTCGGCCTCGCCGTCGGCGGTGCGCGTGGGCCAGCCGAGCGCCGCGCCGTAGGGGTTGGCCGGATCGGCGGCGGCGAGCACCACGGCGTGGTACTCCCGGCGTTCCTGGTCGACCTCGTCGAGGTACGTCCGCAACCGGTCCACGGTCGAGGCCACCGCGAACTGGGCGCCGCCCAGTGATTCGACGAAGTAACCGCGCTGGCAGCGGCCGGCCTCCTCGAACGCGGTCAGCACCTTGTAGAGCATCGCGAAACCGCCGGGCACCCCCTCGGATGCCGCCGCGCCCTTGGTGAGCACACCGTAGCGGTTGAGCAGCAGTTCGGCCGTGAAGTGTGCGCGCACAGTGGAATCCGGTTCGGCGGCGGGTAACGCCGACCAGCGGCCGGCCACCGTCGGGTCGCTCGCGCGGGTCTGCGCGTGCGCGATGCTGTAACTGCTCAACCGCGGCGGCCGGGCCCGCTGCCGGTGCGCGGGCGCCCCGCGTCTACCGGTGGAGCGCCGGCTGCCCGCAAGCATCGCACGCACCGGGGCAAAGGTGTCGCCGGTGACCCAACCGCCCCAGATCAGTTCCCACAGTGCGGTTTTGAACTCTTCCGAGTCGGTGGCGGCGAGCTGCCGGAAGAAGTAAGCGCCACCGGCCCCGAGGGTCTCCATGATGGTCCGGTGGGTGTCGGTGAACTCGAGTTCGACCGGTGCGGTCAGCGTCAACGGTGCCGAGTCGGCGTGGTGGAAGGCGATCCAGCCGTCGCCACCGCCGATCTGACCCGCACCCGACCACATGATCTCGCCGCTGGCCAGCAGTTCGTCGAGCATCGCGGGCTGGTAGTCGCGCACCCGCTGCGACAACACCAGCGGTTCGACCGCAGAGGCCGGAATCGGCAGACCCGCGATCTGGTCGAGCGCCGCGGCCAGCCCGTCCACCCCCGCGCTGTGCGTCGATCCGACGTGCTGCCAGGCCGGCAGGAACCGGGCGTAGGCCGTGGTGCTGACCGGCTCCACCTGCGCGCGCAGCGCCGCGAGCGAGCGCCGCCGCAGGATCTTGAGGACGTCGCCGTCACACCACTGCTCACTGCCCGCGGGGTCGCCGGGCGGGGCGTCGGTGAACTCACCCCGCACCAGCCGTCCGTCGACCGCGAGCCGCCCCAGTACGTCGGCGGTGACCCGCAGGCCGAGCCCGAACCGCGCGGCCGCCTCAGCGGTGGTGAACGGGCCGTGGGTGCGCGCGTAACGGCCGATCAGCTCGCCGAGCGGGTCGACCACCGGATCGAGGAACGAGATCGGGACCCCGACCGGGACCGCGATGCCCACGCCGTCGCGCAGCAGACCGACGTCCTCGATCGCGACCCACCAGGTGGCCCCGGCGAACGACACGGTCAGCACCCGCTTCGCCGCCAGCAGACCCTCGAGCCACCCGCCGACGTCCTCGGTGGTCGCCCGTTCGGCGATCTCCTCGGTGGTCAGCGGCCCAAGCAGCCGCAGCAGGTCGGCGACGCCCTCGGCGTCGCGCGCGCGCCGGTCCTCCGCGAGGTGCTGCAGCTGACGTGCGGTGGCGGCGATGACGTCGGCGTCGAGCAGCTCACGCAGCTCGACCCGGCCCAGCAGTTCGGCGAGCAACGTGCTGTCCAACGACAGTGCGGCCGCGCGGCGTTCGGCCAGCGGGCTGTCGCCCTCGTACATGAACGCACCCACGTAGCCGAACAGCAGCGACGCCGCGAACGGCGACGGCGTCGTCGTCTCCACCTCGACCACCCGCAGCCTGCGCTGGGCGATCCGGTGCATCAGCTCCACCAGGGCCGGCACGTCGTACACGTCCTGCAGGCATTCCCGGACCGCTTCGAGCACGATCGGAAAGTCCGGGTACTTGCGGGCGACGTCGAGCAGTTGGGCGGCGCGCTGGCGCTGATGCCACAGCGGTGACCGCTTACCGGGGTGGCGCCGCGGCAGCAGCAGCGCGCGCGCCGCGCATTCGCGGAACCGCGAGGCGAACAGCGCCGACCCGCCGACCTCGGCGGTGACGATCGGTTCGATCTCCTCGGGGTCGAAGACGAACAGCTCGGCGAACGACACGGCGCCGCCCGATTCGAAGTCGGTGTCGGGCAATCGCACGATGATGCCGTCGTCGGACGCGGTCGGCTTCTCGTCGATGCCGTAGCGCTCCCGCAGGCGGCGCCCGATCGCCAGTGCGAGCGGCCCGTGCACGCGAAGGCCGTAGGGGGAGTGCAGGATGATCCGCCAGTCGCCGAGTTCGTCGCGGAACCGCTCGACGACGAACGTGGTGTCGGTGGGCACCGTGCCGGTGGCCTGCCGCTGATCGTCGAGCAGCCGGTAGAGGTTGTCGGTGGCGTAGTCGTTGAAACCCATGGTGCGGCAGCGCTCGGCGAACGCATCGGCGCCGAGCGCGGACAGCTCTCCGGTGAAGGCGCCGACCGCCGCGCCGAGTTCGGCGGGCCGGCCCACCCCGTCGCCCCGCCAGAACGGCAACCGCGCCGGCTGACCCGGCGCCGGGATCACCAGGACCCGGTCGTGGGTGATCTCGGTGATCCGCCAGCTCGTCGCACCGAGTGAGATCACGTCGCTCGGCCGCGACTCGTACACCATCTCCTCGTCGAGTTCGCCCACACGCGACGGCTTCTCGGAGTCGGTGGCGAGGTAGACGGTGAACATCCCGCGATCGGGGATCGCACCGCCGGAGGTGACGGCGAGCCGCTGCGCCCCCGGCCGCGCGGTCAGCGTGCCGCCGTCGCGGTCGTACACCAGCCGCGGCCGCAGTTCGGCGAACTCGGTGGACGGATACTTGCCCGAGAGCAGGTCGAGCGTCGCCTCGAACGCGCTGCGCGGCAGGGTCGCGAACGGTGCGCTGCGCCGCACCGCGTCGAACCAGCGGTCGGCGTCGAGCGGTTCGAGTGCCGCGGCCGCGACGGTGTGCTGAGCCAGCACGTCGAGCGGGTTGGCCGGCACCTT
Source organism: Mycolicibacterium litorale (assembly GCF_010731695.1). Lineage (NCBI taxonomy): Bacteria > Bacillati > Actinomycetota > Actinomycetes > Mycobacteriales > Mycobacteriaceae > Mycobacterium > Mycolicibacterium litorale. The sequence continues at coordinate 3,042,726 of NZ_AP022586.1, read as the reverse complement.
CATGGTCTCGATCTGGCCGGCGAGCATGCGCTGCACGGTGACCGCACAGCCGATCAGGTCCGTACGGTGCTTCGGGAACAGCACCCCCTGGGAGATCTCGCCGACCTGGTGGCCGGCCCGGCCCACTCGCTGCAGGCCGCTGGCCACCGACGGCGGCGTCTCGACCTGGATGACCAGGTCGACCGCACCCATGTCGATGCCCAGTTCCAGGCTGGACGTCGCGACGACGGCCTTGAGCCGCCCGCTCTTGAGGTCGTCCTCGACCAGCGCGCGCTGTTCCTTGCTGACCGACCCATGGTGGGCCTTCGCGAGCAGCGGTTCGGCGCCGAAGGACTGGCCGCTGCCCATGAGCTGCGCGGGCGCGCCGCCGCCGACGCGATCGTTGCGGCCGTCGAGTTCGATGCCCGTGCGCTCGGCATGGATCTCGTTGAGGCGCGAGGTCAACCGCTCGGCGAGCCGTCGGGAGTTCGCGAACACGATGGAGGAGCGGTGCGCCTCGATCAGGTCGACGATCTGCTCCTCGACGTCGGGCCAGATGGTGTTGTTCTCCAAGTCCGCCATGTCGGGCACCGGGACCTGTACCGACAGGTCGAACGTCTTGGCCGCCGGCGGCGCGACGATCGTCGCAGGTGCGTGACCCGACAGGAACCGCGCGACCTCCTCGGGCGGGCGGACCGTCGCGGACAGGCCGATGCGCTGGGCGGGCCGCTCGAGGAGCTGGTCGAGCCGTTCCAGAGACAGCGCCAGATGGGCACCGCGTTTGGTGGCGGCCAGCGCGTGCACCTCGTCGACGATCACGGTCTGCACCTCGGCGAGGGTGTCGCGCGCCGCCGAGGTCAGCATGAGGAACAGCGACTCGGGCGTGGTGATCAGGATGTCGGGCGGCCGCGTGACCAGTTCCCGGCGCTGCGCCGGGGTGGTGTCCCCGGAGCGGACGCCGACGCTGATGTTCGGCGCCTGCTCGCCGTTGCGTTCGGCGATCCGCGCGATGCCGGTCAGCGGGGTGCGCAGGTTGCGTTCCACGTCGACGGCGAGCGCCTTGAGCGGTGACACGTACAGCACCCGGGTGCCGGCGCCCGGCGGGCGGGGTTCGGAGGACGCCAGCCGATCGATGGCCCACAGGAACGCCGCCAGTGTCTTGCCCGACCCGGTGGGCGCGATCACCAGGGTGTTGTCGCCGTCGGCGATCGCCGACCAGGCTTGGGACTGCGCCGGAGTCGGTTCGACGAACGTGCCCGCGAACCACTCCCGGGTCAGTGGGCTGAACCGGGATAGGCCGTCGGCGGCGGGCGGGTGCTTCGTCATCCCCTCCATGGTGACAACTCCCACCGACAAAGGCGGCGCGGCGCCGTTACGCCGAGGGTGAAGCTACCCGCGCAGTGACCGCTGGTAGCGCTGCATCCCGGCGATCCACCGGTCGTGATCGGCGACCTTGCCGGCCAGCATGTCGCGCACCTCGGGATGGGGGAGCACCAGGAAACGCCCGTCGCGGACCGCGGCGACGGTCTGGTCGGCGACCTCGCGCGCGCTGAGCACGGCGCCGGCCATCACCACCGAGTTCGCCCCCAGCTGCACGGCGGGATCGTCCGAATCCCGGATCGCCGACAGCAGCGCGGTGTCGACGCCCATCGGACACACGCAGGTCACGCCGATGCCGTCGTCGCCGTAGGTGACCGCGAGCCATTCGGCGAAGCCCACCGCCGCGTGTTTGGTCACCGCGTAACCCGCGTCGCCGATCTGGGTGAGCAGGCCGGCGGCCGACGCCACGGCGACGAAATGGCCGCGGCCGCGCGCCTGCCACTGCGGGACCACCAACCGGGCCGCACGGATGTGGGCGCGCAGGTTCACCTCGAGGATGCGGTCCCAGTCCGCTTCGCCGCCGAGGCCGGGTGCGCCCACGACCCCGGCGTTGGCGACGAAGACGTCGACCGGTTCGGCGACCATCGCCGCGATGTCGTCGGCCGAACTCGCGTCGGCGTGCAGAGCCGTGACGGTGGCTCCCTCGGCCGCGAGACGGTCGGCGGTGGCGGCCAGCCCCTCGTCGTCGATGTCGCCGAGCACCAGGCGCGCGCCGGCGGCGGCGAAGGATTCCGCGAGCGCGCGCCCGATTCCCGACCCCGCCCCGGTGATCGCCACGACCGTGTTGTCGATGTCCATGAGTCGATCCTGCCGAATCCGAATGGTGCGCTCGCAGGCCGGGTAGCCACAGGTTGTCGAAGGAAAGGCGGGAGCCATGAACATCGTCGAAGGGGCGGTCCGGTTGGTCGCCGAGGCCGCCAACGCCACCACGGCAGCGGCCGGCGCGGTGGGCGGAGCGGCTGTCAACGGCATCGTCGGAGGCGTGCAGGGCGCGGCGAGCGGAGCGCGCCGCGGATTGAGCAGCGGCAGTCATTCCACACCGGCGGCGTTGCTGACCATGGGTGCGGTGGGCGCCGCGGGGCTGGTCGAATGGCCGGTGCTGGCCGCGGTCGGCGGGACGGCACTGCTGGTCCGCGGGCTCGACAGGAACGGCGACGCGACGGCCGAGCCCGCGCAGAGGCCGTCGGGTTCGCCGGGCGGTCCGCGTAAGGGCTCGGCGGCGCGTAAGAAAACCGTCACCGGCCGGCCCTGAACGCCGCGCGTAACAGCGGGTATAGCTGGTCGCGATGGCGACCATCCTGGCCTACACCTCACCGTCGGCGGGCCACCTCTTCCCGATGCTCGCGCTCCTCGGTGAGCTGGCCGGGCGCGGGCACCGCGTCCACGTGCGCACCTACGCGGCCGGCGTCCCCGTCGCGCGTGCGGCCGGAATGGCCGCGGACACTGTGGATCCCCGCATCGAGGCCATCGTCAGCGAGGACTGGCGCGCCGGCAGTGGCCGCGCGGTGCTGCGGATGACCATCGACACCTTCGGTGCGCGCGGCGCACACGAACTGGCCGATGTCGACGACGCGGTCGCGCGGGTGGGACCCGACGTGCTGGTGCTCGACATCAACTGCTGGGGTGCGATGGCCGTCGCCGAGGCCTCGAGGCTTCCGTGGGCGGTGTTCTCCCCGTACACGCCGTTTCTCACCTCCCCGGGTATGCCGCCGGTGGGTGCGGGGATGGCGCCGCGCCGGGGTCCGGTGGGGTGGGTGCGCGACCTGGGGGTGCGCACGGTGGTGCGCCGGGTGTTCGACGTGCCGATGATGGGTCACGTCAACGTGTTTCGGGCCCAGCGTGGACTTCCCGCCCTGTCCGATGTGGACGCCGTCCTGCGTCGCGCACCGCTGATGCTGGTGGCGGGCGGCGAGCCGTTCGAGTATCCCCACCCGGGCTGGGGCGATGCCGTACAGATGATCGGCCCCTGCGAGTTCGACCCGGCCGCCGCTGACACGCCGGAGTGGCTCGACGCCGTCGACATGCCGGTGGTGCTGGTCACGACGTCATCGGTGAAGCAGGCTGATTCCGCGCTCGTCGCCACCGCGCTGACCGCGCTCGCCGATGCGCCCGTCCACGTCGTCGCGACCTGTCCGGCGGGCATCCCCGACGGAATCGTGGTGCCCCCCAACGCCACGGTGACGGGATTCCTGCCGCACGGACCGGTGCTCGACCGCGCGATCTGCGCGATCACCCACGGCGGTATGGGCGTCACCCAAAAGGCGCTGGCGCGGGGCGTCCCGGTGTGCGCGGTGCCCTACGGCCGCGACCAGTTCGAGGTGGCCCGGCGGGTGGAGGCGGCGCGGTGCGGCACCAGGATCCCGGCCCGGCGCCTCACCCCGCCCCGTCTGCGGGCGGGAGTCGAACGCGCACTGGCGATGACGGCAGGCGCGCGACGGGTCGCCGACGGCTTCGCCGCCACCGGCGGCGTGGCGCGCGGGGCGGATCTCGTGGAACAGCGGGTCATCCGCCGGTCGGTCAGCCGAAGTGCACCCCTTGCGCCAGGGGCAGTTCGGCCGAGTAGTTGACGGTGTTGGTGGCCCGGCGCATGTAGGCCTTCCACGCATCGGAGCCGGATTCGCGGCCGCCGCCGGTCTGCTTCTCACCGCCGAACGCACCGCCGATCTCCGCCCCGGAGGTGCCGATGTTGACGTTGGCGATGCCGCAGTCCGAGCCGTCGGCAGCCAGGAAGCGCTCGGCCTCGCGGACGTCGAGGGTGAAGATCGCCGACGAAAGGCCCTGTGGCACTTCGTTGTTCAGCGCGATGGCCTCGTCGAGGTCGTCGTAGGTGAGGACGTAGAGGATCGGCGCGAACGTCTCGGTGTGCACCACCGCGGTCTGCGCGGGCATCCGCACCACCGCAGGCGTGACGTAGAAGGACGTGTCACCGCGTTCGCCCTCGAAGATGCGCCGCTCGCCGCCGGTCACCTCACCACCGTCGGCGCGGGCCGCGTCCAGCGCGGCGATCATGTCCCGGTAGGCGGTCTCGTGGATCAGCGGGCCGACCAGCGTTCCGTCGGCGGTCGGATCACCCACCGGCAGTTGGCGATACGCGGCGGTGATGCGCTCGAGGAGATCGTCGGCGATCGACCGGTGGACGATCAGCCTGCGCAGGGTGGTGCAACGCTGGCCCGCGGTGCCCGCGGCCGAGAACACGATGGCCCGCACGGCGAGATCCAGGTCCGCCGACGGCGTGACGATCGCGGCGTTGTTGCCGCCGAGTTCCAGCAGGACCTTGCCGAAACGTTGCGCGACCCGCGGTGCGACCTGCCGGCCCATCCGGACCGAGCCGGTCGCCGACAGCAGCGCCACCCGCGGATCGTCGACCAGTGTCTCGCCGACCTCGCGTCCGCCCAGCACGAGTCGGCCGACCGCGCGCGGCGCACCGACGTCGTCGGCCGCCCGCTCGAGCAGCGCCTGGCAGGCGATGGCCGTCAGCGGGGTGAGTTCCGAGGGCTTCCACACGACGGTGTCGCCGCACACCAGCGCGACCGCGGTGTTCCAGGACCACACCGCCACCGGGAAGTTGAACGCGGTGATGACCCCGACGACGCCGAGCGGATGCCAGGTCTCCATGAGGCGGTGTCCCGGCCGCTCCGACGCGATCGTCTTGCCGTACAGCTGGCGCGACAGACCGACCGCGAACTGGCAGATGTCGATCATCTCCTGCACTTCGCCCAGTGCCTCGGCGGTGATCTTGCCCGCTTCCACGGTCACCAGCGTCGCCAGCGCCGCCTTGTGCTCGACGAGCAGTTCGCCCAGCCGGGCGACCAGTGCACCGCGCACCGGCGCCGGGGTGGTGCGCCAGTGGGTGAAGGCGTCGGCGGCCGCCTCGATCGCGGCCTCGGTCTGCGCCGCCGAAGTCTCGGGAACCGTGAACAGCACCTCACCGGTGATCGGAGTGCCGGCAGGCAGGCCGCCGTCGCCCGGGCCGCCCAGCTCCGTGGTCGCGCCGATCGCGTCGAGTGCGGCGCGAACCCGGTCTCTGAGCTCGTCGGCGGTCGGCAGCGCCGCTCCGGTCGGCGCGGGGGTCGGCGCGGGGGTCGTCGTCGTCATCGCTGTGTCCTTCTCCGTGGGTGCTGTTCTCGGTGTCGTGTGCGGTTCGGGAGCCGTGGCCTCGGCTACAGTGCCGCCATGGGCGAACCCGACGAGCATCCGCACCCGCCGGCGCCGCTCGACGAGATCGACCGCATCCTGGCCCGTGAGCTCGTGGCCGACGGTCGAGCGACGCTCGCGCATCTGGCCGCCAGCGCGGGTCTGTCGGTATCGGCGGTGCAGTCGCGTGTGCGCCGGCTGGAGTCGCGCGGCGTGGTCACCGGATACCAGGCGAGGCTCAACCCGGAAGCGGTCGGACACCAGCTGTCGGCGTTCGTCGCGATCACCCCTCTCGATCCCTCCCAGCCCGATGATGCGCCCGCACGGCTGGAACACATAGCGCAGATCGAGTCCTGCCACTCGGTGGCCGGCGACGAGAGCTACATGCTGCTGGTGCGGGTGGGGTCGGCACGAGCGCTCGAGGATCTGCTGCAGCAGATCCGGACCGCGGCGAACGTGCGAACCCGAAGCACGGTCATTCTACAGACTTTTTACGAGGGACGGCAGAACGTACCGTAATTATTCCGGTCATTGCCCTTCTTGCGGGTGATTCTGCTGCCTCTGGCTGACCAGCGCGTGTCCGGCGCCGATCGCGACGGCCACCGGCCACTCCACGATCTCCACGGCGACCAGCCCCGCCAGCGCGGCGTAGAACGCGAGTTGCTCCGGCCGGGGGAACGGCACCTTGCCGACCAGGGGCAGCGAGATCGCGAATCGTTGCGCACCGGCCACGCGGGCCGCGACGTCACGATGTGATGGGGCACCGGTCACTTCGGGGTCACCTTCCGTTCGCCGGTTCGGCCTAGCGTCCTGGGGCATGGCGAACCTACTTGCCGGCCTGGTGCGAAGCAGTGGCCAGGACGCGCTCCTCGGCGGGGCCGTCCGCGTCCTCACCCCGCCGCTGCGCGAGATCTACGCCGTCCTCGTCCGCGCCGGCGTCGTGGTCATCGTCGACGACTGAACCGGCCCCGGTGAGGCGCTGCAGCAGCGCGGGCGCGACGGCCGAGATCGCCGTGGCGGCCGCCGCGGCGAGGAAGGCCTGACCCCACGCGAACGGCCCGACCGGCGTGCATCCGAACAGCTGGCTCACCGCCGGGGTGCTGATGATGCCGATCATCGCGGCGAAGGTGCCGATGTTGGTGGCCACCACCAGCGGGCCGTGCGAATCGAGCAGCGTCTGCAACATCTGCGTGGACACCAGCCCGATCAGCGCGGCGGTGGCGGCCCGCCGCGGCGTCCCCGTGACACTGGCCATCAGCCACGCCGCGGTCGCGCCGGTCGTGGTTGCCGCGCCGCGTATCGCGATCGCCTGCCACATCGCCGACTCGTCGCGGTCGGCCTCCCCGGTGTCGGACTGCGGGCTGACCGCCAGCGCGGCCGCGGGCAGCGCGTCGGTGAGCATGTTGACCAGCAGCATCTGGCGGGCGTTGAGCACCGACCGGCCCGTCAACAGGCTGCTGATCAGCGCGAAGCAGACCTCGCCTGCGTTGCCTCCGAGGAGCACCGAGACCGCCGACTGGACGCGGCGCCACAGCTGGTTGCCTTCGTCGATGGCCTCCAGCAGGGCGTCGATGCGGCCGTCGAGCAGCATCACGTCCGCCGCGGTGCGCGCGGGGTCGCTGCCCGGGGCCGCCACCCCGATCCCGACGCTCGCCGCGCGGATCGCCGCGGCGTCGTTGGCGCCGTCGCCGACCATCGCGGTGACCACACCGCTGTCTTCGAGTGCCTGCACCACGTCGATCTTGTGTTCCGGCGTCATCCGGGCGAACACCGCGTACTCGGCCACGGCCGTGGCGCGTTCGTCGGCCGACATGTTCTCCCACTCGTCGCCCGTCACCACCTGATCGGGGGTGACATCGAGTCCGAGGTCGTTCGCGACGACGGCGGCGGTGACGGGGTGGTCACCGGTGATGAGCCGGACGCCGATGCCCTTGTCGCCGAGCGCGCGGAGCAGATCGCCGGCGCTGGGCCGCAGTGTGTCCGCCAGCCCGACGACGCCGACGGGGCGCAGGTTGCACGCGCACAACTGCTCGAGCCGTTCGGGGTCGCCGGCCGCGACGCGGGCGTCCTCGTCGCTGAGCTCGCACTCTGCGACCGCGAGGACCCGCAGCCCCTGGGTTGTCATCTCGTCGAACAGCGATGACAGCGCCCTGTCGTCGGTGAGGTCGTCGGCGAGCGAGGCGGAGATCCGTTCGGGGGCGCCCTTGATGGTGAGCCGGTTGCCGGTGAGCGCGGCGGCGTACGGGCGGCCCGACTGGAACGGCAGCACCGCATCGGGTTCCCGGGTGCCGGCATCGGGGTCGTCGCGACCCGCGGCACGCAGGATCGCGTCGTCGGTGGCGTGCTCGGTGCGCTGACCGTTGCGGACCACGATGGTGCTGGCCGCCATGGCCAGTACCTCGGCCTCGGTGTGCCCCTCGACCGGCCGTAACCTCTTGACCTGCAACCGGTTCTCACTCAGCGTCCCGGTCTTGTCGAAGCACACCACCTGTACGCGCGCGAGCGCCTCGACCGAGTGCGGGTTGCGGATCAGCACCGATTCACCGGACAGCCGGCGGGCGGCCGCCAGCTGGGCGAGTGTGGCGACCAACGGCAACCCCTCCGGCACCGCGGCCACCATGACGCCCACGGCGCTGGCGGCGGATGCACGCAGCGGTGTGCGCCGCAGCATCGACAGCAGTCCGACGAGCGCGCCGCCGCCCAGGCTCCACGGCAGGGCACGGCCGGTGATCCGGCGCAGCTGGGCCTGCAGGCCGATCTCCCTCGACTTCGACGGCGCCATCGCGATCGCGCGCTGCATCTCCGAACTCGCGCCCACCGCGGTCACGATGCCGATTCCGCTGCCCGCCACCACCGTCGAACCGGCGTAGAGCATGCAGGACCGCTCGGCCAGCGGTGCGCCGGGCGACGGATCGGTCTCCTTCGCGACGGGCAACGACTCTCCGGTGAGCGAGGATTCGTCCACCTCGAGGTTGACGGCCTCGGTCAGCCGGACGTCGGCCGGGACCACTTCTCCCGAGCGCACCTCGATCACGTCGCCGGGACGCAGCCGGGTGGCGGCCACCTCCTCGTCGCCGTCGGCCTCGTCGGCACCCAGCCGGCGCCGGGCCGGCGGATCCTGGACGGCGAGCAGCCGCCGCAGGATGCGTTCGGCGTGCAGCTGCTGTTCGGCCGACAGTGCGGCGTTGCCCAGCAGAACGCTGCCGACGAGCGCGGCGTCGAAGGGCGAGCCGAGCAGCGCGCTCGCCATCGCGCCGGTGACGAGGATCGGGGTGAGCGGGTCGGCCAGGTTCGCGCGCACCTCGCCGACGAAGTCGCGGGCGTAATTCCACACTCCGACAACGGGTTCGGGCACGAAGCTGCGTTCGGAGCCGTCCTCGACGGGACCTTCCCGTTGCGGCAGCAGGTGGGCCACCTCGTCCACCGGCAGCGCGTGCCAGTCGTGGCCGGGTTCGGCGCTGGGCAGTGCGTCGCGGAACACCCGTCGGCCTGCCGAGAAGCCGGACAGCAGGCCCGCCATGGCGCCCGCGTGCACCGAGACGGGACCTCGGCCCGGAACGCCCGGAATGAGCATCAGCGCCCCGATCGACGAACTCGACAGCGACAGCTCCACGCCCTTCTCACTCGCCGCGCGGGCCGCGGGCAGCGAATGCAGGACGCGCCACGCGCCGGTGAGGTCGTCGACGAGCAGATCGGCACTCCACGGCGGCGGCCTGCCTTCGCGCAGGACGCCGACGGTCACGTCGGCGGCATGCGGGCTGGTCATGTCGGCGGTCGTGATCAGCAGCACTGTCGCGCCGTCGTCCTTGGCGGCCGCCACCGCCTCGGCCAGCGCCTCGTCGGGAGATTCGCCGACCGGATGCAGATGGTCGAAACCCTGTGCCAGGGAACGTAATCCGTCGTCGGCGATGGACACGACGCGCGGTCTGGTGCGGCGCGCCTCCGCCACCACGGCCGCGGCGTGCGGATCGCGGACGTGGCTGACGAGGACCTCGCCCTCCTCGCCGGCGTCCGGGACCTCGGACATGGGATGCCAGCCGGTGGTGAGCCGGCCGTCGGCCAGCGCCTTGCGCGCGGCCTGCCAGGCCCGACTGCGGTGCGAGTTGGTCAGCCCGCGCACCCGGCTGACCATCACCTCGTCGGTGTGCAGTGCCCGCGGATCGATCACCACGGTGTCGATGCGGTCGAGAGTGCGCAGCGCCCGCGGATGCAGGACCAGGCCGCCGTGCTGGGCGGTGAACCCGCGGCTCAGCGCACAGGCGAACGCCTCCCGCGAGGTGCGCAGGGCCTTGGGGGCGGCCACGACAGCCGCCTCGCCCGCTGCCGCGAGGTTGCCGGACAGCGCCCCCAGCGCCAGGCCCGCGGCCGCACCGACCGTGGCGGCCCGGTCGGCGTAGCGCTCGGGCTTGCCCTCGGGAGGGGAGACCCGCTTGGTGGGCGGGCGGTCGTCGGACGCGTGCTGGGACAGCGACGGTTCGTGACGCCGCCACGACGCCCGGTCGTTCCACGCCTCGGCGGCGAGCATGGTGCGCTGCGCGGCTTCGGCCACCGCCGACACCGGCGAGACGGCCAGTGTCGCCATGGTGGCGTGCGCGGCGGCGAACAGCAGATCCGTGCCGTCGGGGCCCAGCCGGCTCTCCACCTGTCTGCGCAGGCGGGGCATGTGGTCGACGAGGGTCGGCACGGCCGAGACGACGTCGGGCAACCCGCGCAGACGCAGCACCGTCGCGCTCACCGACAGGCCCAGTCCCGCCATGGCGAAGGCCGCGCCCGCGGTCCGCGCGGCGAGGACCGCATCGTCGCCCGGCAGGTTCATCGGCTGGGTGCGCCGCGCGCCGGCGTCGACCGCGCGTTCGGCGTCGTCGACGGTGCGCAGCACGTCCGGAAGTGACGGGCCGTCATCGTCGACGGTGACCACGATCCGCGCGACCGTGGTGTTCAGCGCCACCGACCGCACCCCCGGCAGTTCCTTGACCGCGCGCACCACCTCGGCGGCGATGTCGCCGGCGTGCTCGCCCCCGAGGCCGCGCACCTCCACCCAGCAGCGGTTCCCGACGGCCTGGCAGCGGCGCGCGGTGGGGCCGCCGAGCGCCTCCAGTGCGACGGCGGCGGCGGTGCGGGTCACTGTCCCGGCGGCCCGGAGCGGAGCGGTCAACAATCCGATGCCGGGAGGTCTGGTCACCCTTCCGCCTTACCCGCGCAGAACCGCCGCCACACGCGCACGTCAATAGGAAGGTATCGCGTAACAGGTGCGCATAGCCGTAAAAATTCCGATAAGATCCACCCATGACCGATATGTTGACGCGTGCTGCCGTACCCGCCGTCATGCCGGCCGACGTGCACGAGGTGCTGGCCCGCAGCATCCTCGCCGACGGTCTCGACCTGGTGCTCGACCTCGAGCGGTCCTCGGGCTCCTACCTCGTCGACGCCCGCACCGGTGAGCGCTATCTCGACATGTTCACGTTCTTCGCATCATCGGCATTGGGGATGAACCATCCCGCGCTCGCCGACGACCGGTTCCGTGCCGAACTCGCGCAGGCCGCGGTGAACAAGCCGAGCAACTCCGACGTCTATTCAGTGCCGATGGCACGGTTCGTCGACACGTTCGCGCGGGTGCTGGGCGATCCCGCGCTGCCGCACCTGTTCTTCGTCGACGGCGGGGCGCTGGCGGTGGAGAACGCACTCAAGGTGGCGTTCGACTGGAAGAGCAGGCTCAACGAATCCCGCGGCCTGTCGCCGGATCTCGGCACCCGTGTCCTGCACCTGCGCGACGCGTTCCACGGCCGCAGCGGGTACACGCTGTCGCTGACCAACACCGATCCGAACAAGGTGGCGCGGTTCCCCAAGTTCGACTGGCCGCGTATCGACGCGCCATACCTGCGGCCCGGCCTGGACGACGCCGCGATGGCGGACATCGAGGCCGAGTCGCTGCGTCAGGCGCGCGCCGCGTTCGAGGCCCATCGGCACGACATCGCGTGCTTCATCGCCGAGCCGATCCAGGGGGAGGGCGGCGACCGGCACTTCCGGCCTGCGTTCTTCGCGGCGATGCGCGAACTGTGCGACGAGTACGACGCGCTGATGATCGTCGACGAGGTGCAGACCGGGTGCGGGATCACCGGGACCCCCTGGGCGTACCAGCAATTGGGCATCACCCCGGATGTGGTGGCGTTCGGCAAGAAGACGCAGGTGTGCGGGGTGATGGCGGGCCGTCGCGTCGACGACGTCGCCGACAACGTGTTCGCGGTCAGCTCGCGCATCAACTCGACGTGGGGCGGCAACCTCACCGACATGGTGCGGGCGCGGCGCATCCTGGAGGTGATCGAGTCCGACGGCCTGATCGAACGCGCCGCCCACGCCGGCAGTCACCTCCGGGCCCGGCTCGGGCAACTCGCCGCGGAGTTCCCCGCTGGGGTGCGCGACGTCCGGGGCCGCGGTCTGATGTGCGCGTTCAGTCTCCCGACACCGGCCCAGCGCGACGACCTGATCCGCCGGTTGTGGGAGCGGCGGGTGATCATGCTGGCCAGCGGGGCGGATTCGGTGCGGTTCCGTCCGGCGCTGACGGTGTCTCGCGCGGAACTCGACGATGCGGTGGACGCGGTCCGGCAGGTTCTGCGCTGATCTCCGGCTGCGCCGCGATCCGGCGGATCGTGGCGCGCAGCCGCGGCAGTTCGTCGCGACCGACCAGTTCGCATCCGTGCCGTTCGGCGAGTTTGCGTGCGGCAGGGGTGAATCCGTTGTTCGTCACCACCATGGTCCGCGCACAGTCCTGCATCGGTGCACCGGCGACCACCTCCTGGACCGCGCTCGCCCCAACCGGGCGTGACTGGCGTTTGCACTGGACGGCGACGCGGTGCGGCCGCCGGCCGAGGATGATGTCCACGCCCCAGTCGCCGGTCAGCGGCGTCATGATCACCGGGACTCCGCAGGAGCGGGCGATGTGCGCGATGTGGTCCTCGAAGTCGGTGCCCGACATGTCGTCCTCGGCCGCCCGCGCGGTGGCCGCCCCCGCGATCGCGCCGAGCAGGAACCGCGGTGCCAGGGCGACCAGCAGTGGCACCGCCACTGCGGCGGCGACAGCGACCCCTGTGTGGCCGCCGAGCAGGTGAACGGTCAACCCGGCCGCCGCGCCCAGCGCGCCGTAGAGCTTGACGCGAATACTCAGGGCCACGGCCGGATGCTAAGGCCACCGACCGACAGATCCACCGACCGACAGGCCACGCCGGTGTCGCCGAGCCCACATCCCCGGGCAGCCCGCGCAGGTTTTGTCTCGATTTCGTGCGGGAACACCCGCTGCGTCGGTGGTGGTGAGGCGAGCGTCCGGTAGGTGCACGGTGTATCAGAATCCGCAGGATGTGCGATTCGACGGCGGCGTCCGCGTCGCGGTGCGGTTCACGACGGCGGTCGCGCTCCTGGCCGGCGCCTTCCTGGCCGTGGCCGCGGTGTGGGTCAGCACCTGCGGTGGATCGGTCGCCGATGCGCTGGCGTGTGGCACACCGCAGCGCACCTTCCTCGCGCTCGGAGCGCCGGTGATCCTGCTGGGCGGTGCGGTGCGCGCGTTCGTCCGCGCGTTCGGGCACCGCAGACGCACCGACACCTGGTGGGCGTGGCAGGGATCGGCGTGGTTGCTGATCGCACTGATGGTGCTGGTCGCGGTGACCGGAGCACCGGTGCTGGCCGGCCGGTGACGTTTCGTTTCGCGCACCCGGGCATCGGGTAGGTGTAGTGGTGCTGAAGGAGGATTACCCATGAAGACCCCAGAAGACCCCGTTGATCACGCACGGACCACCCGTCCGCACGCCGGTGAGACGATGAAGGACACCAAGAACATGCCGGCGCTGATCCTGCTCGGGGTGGCGCTCGTCTCGTTCGTCGCCGCGCTGGCGGCGCACGCCACCTCCAACCACTCGGTGGGTGTGGTGCTCGGCTGCATCTCCGCCGTGGTGTTCGTGGTGGCCGGCGCTTGGTTCCTGATCGCGCACCGTCGCGTGAAGAACATCGAAGAGCGTTGGTACGCCGAGCATCCCGACGCCCAACCTCAGCGGCCGTCCCGCTGACACAGCAACGAAAAAGGCCCAGCCGCTCGGCTGGGCCTTCTTCGTGTGCGGGTTACTGCTCGCTCTTCTGGCGCTCTTCGGCGGCCTTGGCGCCACCGCGGGCGGCTTCGGCCTCGGCTTCCTTGCGGGCTGCGTCCTGCTGAGCATCGGCCTTGTCCTGCTGGGCCTTGCCCTCGCGGACCATGTCGTCACGGCCGGCCACGGTGCCGACCGTTTCCTTGGCCTTGCCCTTGATGTCTTCGACGGCGCCCTTGATGCCTTCTTCGGGACCACTGTTCTTCTCGGTCATGCTCACCTTTCAGCTAGATCGAACCCGTGGTCACGGGGTGCCCGATCTTCGCGCCACTGAAACCGCGGGCCGCGCGGGAGGCGTCACCCGGGCAGCGTCTCACCCCCGATGGGCGCGAGCACCTCGCCGCTGTAGTACGACGACATCTGCCCGGCGGCGAAGAACACGTACGACGGCGCGATCTCGTCCGGCTGGGCGGCGCGGCCGAAAGGGGTCTGCTCGCCGAAGGATTCGGTCTTCTCGACGTCCATGGTCGCCGGGATGAGCGGGGTCCACACCGGGCCCGGCGCCACGCAGTTGACGCGGATCTTGCGCTCTGTCAGCGATTGCGCCAGCGAATACGTCAGCGCCAGCACCGCACCCTTGGTCGCCGAGTAGTCGATCAGCGTCTTGTTCCCACGCAACCCGTTGATGGAGGCGGTGTTGATGATCGCACCGCCTTCGGGCAGGTGCTCGAGCGCGGCTTTGGTGACCCGGAAGAAGCTGTCGATGTTGACCGCGAACGTGTGGCGCCACTGTTCGTCGGTGATGTCGGTCAGCGACTCGACCGGGTTCTGATAGGCGACGTTGTTCACCACGATGTCGAGTCCGCCGAACTCGGCGACGGTGCGGTCGACCACGGTGCGGCACTGCTGCGCCTCGGCCAGGTCGCCGGGCAACATCAGACACCGGCGACCGGCCTGTTGCACCAACCCGGCGGTGTGCTCGGCGTCCTGCTGCTCATTGAGGTAGGCGATGGCCACGTCGGCGCCCTCCTTGGCGAAGGCGACGGCGACCGCGCGGCCGATCCCGGAGTCGCCACCGGTGATCAGCGCGCGTTTACCGGCGAGCAGATCGCGACCGACGTAGTCGCGCATCTCGTCGCGGGGGCGTTCGGACATGTCGGAGGTCTCGCCCGGATACGGGATGACGGCGTCGGGTGTCGGTGCGGAATCAGCCATGCCCGCCGGATATCCCGCAACGGCGTCGTCAAACAGCACGTTTCGGCAGGTGACGTCCACTTCGAGAACGTGTTCGTGACCGAACCCGAAATCTCTAACGTTCGAGGTTTACCGACCAGTGCCCCGGGTAAGTCGGCCTCATGTCGTCCGTCGGGCAGCGCGCATTACTGGCCTGGCACGTGCACGGCTCCTGGATGCAGGCACTGGTCGCCGGTGAGCACCGGTACCTGATCCCGGTGAACGCGGCCAAGGACGCCGACGGCCGCGGGCTGCTCGGCCGGGATTGGCCGCAGGCGCGCGAGGTCGATGCGGACCGCCTGCGCGACGAGGACATCGACCTGGTGATCCTGCAGCGCCCGGAAGAGATCGAGCTGACCGAGCGGTGGACCGGCCGCCGGCCCGGAGTCGATGTGCCCGCCGTCTTCGTCGAACACAACGCGCCGCGGCCGCTCGCGGTGGACAGCGTGCATCCGCTGGCCGAGCGCAGTGACATCCCCGTCGTCCACGTCACCGACTTCAACCGGTTGATGTGGGACAACGGCAAGGCGCCCACGATGGTGATCGACCACGGCATCGCCGACCCCGGCATGCGGTACCGCGGTGACATCGCGGCGGCGGCGACGATGATCAACGAACCGCTGCGCCGGTGGCGCACGGTCGGCACCGATCTGCTGGCCCCGCTGGGCGCCCGCGTGCCGATCGACGTGTGGGGCATCGGGACACCCGCCCTCGCCGAGCGGGACTGGCCGGGTGTGCATGCCCAGGGTGACGTTCCGGGGCCGCAGCTGTGGCAGGACGTGGCGCGTCGCCGGGTCTTCCTGCACACGGCGCGATGGACGTCGCTGGGCCTGTCGCTGCTGGAGGCGATGTTCCTGGGAATGCCCGTGGTGGCTGTCGCTTCGACGATGGCGCCGCTGGTGGTGCCCGCCGAGGCGGGGGTGGTGAGTGCCGATGTCGAGACGCTGGCATCGGCCTTGGAAGGGTTCGTGTCCGATCCGTCCGCGGCGAGGGCCGCGGGCAAGGCGGCACGTGATTTCGCGGTGGCGCACTTCTCGCTCGACCGGTTCCTGCGCGACTGGGACCGGTTGATCGACGACTGCTGCAGATGACCTCGCGAGAGAGGAAGCCGATGAAGATCGCAATGGTGTCCGAACACGCCAGCCCGCTGGCCGCGCTCGGCGGGGTGGACGCCGGTGGGCAGAACGTCCATGTCGCCGAGTTGTCGGCCGCGCTGGCCCGCCGTGGTCACGACGTCACCGTCTACACCCGCCGCGACGATGCGGACCTTCCCGAACGCGTCACCACACCGCAGGGTTACACCGTGGTGCACGTGCCCGCCGGCCCCGCGCGCTCGCTGCCCAAGGACGAACTGCTGGTCCACATGGGTCCGTTCGCCCAGTATCTCGACGATCAGTGGAGTACGGACCGGCCCGATGTGGCCCACGCGCACTTCTGGATGTCCGGCCTGGCCACCCAGCTGGCCGCCCGGCATCTCGGCCTGCCCGCGGTCCAGACGTTCCATGCCCTGGGCGTGGTGAAACGCCGCCATCAGGGCGCACTCGACACCAGCCCCGAGGACCGGCTGAAGCTGGAGGCGATGGTGGCCCGCACCGCGACCTGGGTCGCGGCCACCTGCACCGACGAGGTGTTCGAACTCATGCGCCTCGGTCGCGCGCGCAACCGGATCTCCGTGGTGCCGTGCGGGGTCGACCTCGACCTGTTCACACCGGACGGTCCGCGCGCCGAACGCGGCGCGCGTTACCGCGTCGTCAGTGTCGGAAGGTTCGTGCCGCGCAAGGGATTCGACGTGGTGGTCCGTGCCCTGCCCGCGATTCCCGACGCGGAACTCGTGCTGGTCGGCGGGCCCGACCGGTCCGAAGTGGAGGCCGATCCGGAGGCCCGGCGGCTGCGTGACCTCGCCGAGCGACTCGGCGTCAGCGACCGGCTGGTGTTCCAGGGCGCGGTGGCCCGCGCGGATATGCCCGCGTTGTTGCGGTCGGCCGACGTCGTGGCCTGCACACCGTGGTACGAGCCGTTCGGCATCGTCCCCCTGGAGGCCATGGCGTGCGGTGTCCCCGTGGTGGCCGCCGCCGTCGGCGGAATGCTCGACACCGTCGTCCACGACGTCACCGGTCGGCTGGTCACCCCGAAACGCCCCGTTGAGGTCGCCGAATCGATCAACACCCTGCTCCACGACGAGTTCCTGCGGCAGAGTCTGGGCGCCGCCGGACGCGACCGCGCTCGCGCCCGCTACTCATGGGACCGTGTCGCGGCCGATACGCTGCGCATCTACGACCGGCTGGTGCCCGCCGCCTATCAGGCCGGCGACTCCGCCAGGACATCCGCGACGACGACCGCTTCGTCGGTATGACTGCGTCATGCGGACTCCAGCAGTTCCAGCGCTCGCTCCACCCGATCGGGCAGCCGGCGGCGCCGGCGCAGCACCGCAGGCACACGCCTCACGGCTTCGGCTGCGGCCCTGGCGTGTTCGGTATCGCGCAGCGACGCGGTGAGCAGCGTGCCGGTGGCGCGCAGACATCGTCGCGCGGGACGGCGCAGCCAGGTGGTCAGCACGTCGTTGCGCAGCACGCGGGCGGCCTGCGCGGCGGTGGTCGCGCGCACCTGGGACGGCTGGTGCATCGCCACCAGCGCGGGGCAGTAGCACAGGTTCCAGCCCAGCGACGTCATGTCCACGGCGAGCAGCATCTCTTCGCCGCGGAAGTGCAGGATCTCGGAGAACCCGCCGGCCTGCTGGAACGCCACCTTGCGCACGATCGCCGCGCAGGACATGAAACCGAGGATGGCCGGACCGGGCAGATGCGGGGGATGCCCCAGCGGGCTGTCGGCGAGCATCCTGGAGAACAGGTCCTCCTCGTCGCGGGGCAACACGATGGTGCGCGCGGCGAGGAGTCCGACGTGCGGATAGGCGTCGAAGGTCTGCTCGGCGATGGCCGGAGCGTCGGGCTGCCACCAGGAGTCGTCGTCACAGAACGCCACGTACGGGGTCGCGGCGGCCGCAACGCCGGCGTTGCGGCCCACGGCGCCGCGGTTGCTGTCGAGTTCGACCACGCGCACCCGGCCTGCCGCACGTGCCGCCACACGCTGGACGGCGGCCACCGAGTCATCGCGAGAATCGTTGTCCACCACGATGACCGGGCACCGGGTGGTGTCCAGCAGGCGGATCACGACGGAGCGGAGTTCGTCCGCCCGGTCCCGGCTGGCGATCACGAACGTCGTTCGCGACGAATTCCGTTGCCCCATGGTCGCTGTCCGTACCCGGCGGGCCACCCGGCAAACAGCGTTTTCCCTACTACTTCGGGGGTATTGCGGCGTGGTGCATGACATGACCCGGGCTCTGGTGCTCGGTGGTTGCGGCTTCGTCGGCGGCCACCTGTGTGAACGGTTACTGGCCACCGGCGTCGAGGTGATCTGCGTCGACGATCTGTCGACCAGCGCCCCCACCGCCGAGAACCTGCTCCGCGATCACGCGCACTACCAGTTCGTGCGCCACGACATCACCGAACCGCTGACCGGCCGGGCGTTCGGGCAACCGGTGGACGTCGTGTTTCACCTCGCCTCGCCGGCCTCACCCGCCGACTACCTGCGGCTGCCGCTGCACACGCTGCACACCGGCGCCATGGGCACCGCCAACGCGCTCTCGGCCGCCGAACGCCATGGCGCCCGGCTGGTGCTGGCGTCGACCAGCGAGGTGTACGGTGACCCGCTCGAGCACCCCCAGCCCGAAACCTATTGGGGCAACGTCAATCCCATCGGCCCGCGCAGCGTGTACGACGAGGCCAAGCGCTACGCCGAGGCGCTGACGTTCGCACACCGCCGCGAGCGCGACACCGATGTGGGAGTCGCCCGCATCTTCAACACCTACGGGCCCAGGATGCGGTCCCATGACGGCCGGATGGTCCCGACGTTCATCCGCCAGGCGCTCGCCGGCGAACCGATGACCGTCACCGGCTCGGGCGGCCAGACGCGGTCCCTGTGCTACGTCGACGACACCGTCGAAGGCCTGCTCGCACTGGCCCGGTCGGGGTATCCGGGCCCGGTCAACATCGGCAACCCACACGAACTGACCGTCAACCAGGTCGCCGAGATCATCCGCGACCTCGCGGGCGCCGACTCGGCCATCGAGTTCCTGCCCGCCGTCGAGGACGACCCCCAGCGGCGCTGTCCGGACATCGCGACGGCACGCGAACACCTGGGCTGGGAACCGCGAGTGCCCTATCGGGACGGGCTGGCGCGGACGGTCGAGTGGTTCCGGTCGATGGATCCCACCTCCGAATACGCCGTGGCACAGACGAAGACAGCGAGTTAGGGGAACGACGGATGCGAATTCTCGGCATCAACGCGGTGTTCCACGATCCGGCCGCGGCACTTGTCGTGGACGGTCAGATCGTGGCGGCCGCCGAAGAGGAACGGTTCTCCCGTCGGAAGCACGGTAAGCAGGCGGTGCCGTTCTCCACCTGGGAGATGCCGGTGGCCGCGGCGCGCTGGTGCCTGGAGCAGGCCGGCCTCACCCCTGCGGACCTCGATTCCGTCGGCTACTCCTACGACCCGAGCCTGATGGACGAGACGACCACCGGCATGGCCGGACTCGACCGGGACTGGGAGTACCTGCGCACGCTCTACGCCGAGCGGGCGCCGCGATTCCTGCAGTCCGCGCTGCCCGGACTGGACCCCAGCATCGTGCGTCATGTCCGCCACCATGTCGCGCATGCGGCGTCCGGCGCGCTGGCCTCGCCGCACCCGGACTGCGCGGTGCTGGTCGTCGACGGCCGCGGTGAGCGAGCGTCCATGCTAGCGGGCACCTACCGCGATCAGAAGATCGATGTGCTTGCCACACAGTCACTTCCGCACTCACTGGGGCTGTTCTACGAGGAGCTCACCGAACACCTCGGGTTCGCGCGCTCCAGCGACGAGTACAAGGTGATGGCCATGGCGTCCTACGGCACGCCGAGATTCGCCGGCCGGTTGCGGGACTCCGTGTACGCCACCGGCGACGGCGGTTTCCGCACCGAACCGGTCGACTGGGAGTCGTTCACCCCGAAACGCAAGGCGGGCGCGGGTAAAGGTCATGCCCTGGACCGTCCGGAACCCGAACACGCCGACCTGGCGTGCAGCGTGCAGCACGTGGTCGAGGAGTTGCTGCTCGACCTGGTGGGCTGGCTGCGCGGACGGACCGACTCCGACAACCTGTGCCTGGCCGGAGGAGTGGCGCTCAACTGCGTCGCCAACTCGAAGATCTTCGCCCGCGGTGGCTTCGACAACGTCTGGGTGCAGCCGGCGGCGGGCGATTCGGGCACGGCGCTCGGGGCCGCGCTGTCCCTGGCCGGTGAGGCCGGCGAGCCGATCAGCCCGATGCCGTCGGCCTCGCTGGGCCGCGGTTTCACCGACGACGAGATCGAGGCGACGCTGCGCGAAGCGGCGGTCCCGTTCGAACGCCCGGACGACTTCGCCGCCGCGGTCGGTGATGCGCTGGCCGATGACAAGCTGATCGGCTGGTTCCAGGGCCGGGCCGAGTTCGGGCCCCGTGCCCTGGGCAATCGGTCGCTGCTCGCCGACCCCCGCCGCATCGAGAACCTGGAGCGGCTCAACACCGTCAAGGGGCGCGAGCAGTTCCGGCCGGTGGCGCCCATGGTGCTGGCCGAGCGGGCCGGCGACATCTTCTCGGGCGGCCCGATTCCGAGCCGGTACATGCTGTTCGTGCACGAGGTCGCCGAGCAGTGGCGCTCCCGGATCCCCGCGGTCACCCACGTCGACAACACCGCCCGCATCCAGACCGTCGACGACAGCCAGCCGCTGCTGCACGCCACCATCAGCCGGTTCGCCGAACGCACCGGGGTGCCGGTGGTCGTCAACACCAGCTTCAACACCGCGGGCCGCCCGATGGTCGACAGTCCCCGCGACGCGCTGGAATGCTTCGGCAGCAGTCCCATCGACGTGCTCGCGATCGGGCCCTTCCTGGTGCGGAGGGCCGTGTGACGGCAGCGCAGACCGCATCGTTCTCGATCGTCGTCCCGACGATCGGCCGGGAGTCGCTGCACCGGCTGCTCGCCGCGCTCGAAGCCGAAAGCGGGCCCCCGCCCGAAGCCGTGGTCATCGTCGACGATCGCCCCGGGGATGCGCCCGCGCTCACCGTGCACAGCGGCCTCCCGGTCACGGTGCTGCGCAGCGGCGGTCGCGGACCGGCAGCCGCGCGCAACACGGGCTGGCGGGCCACGCGCACCCGCTGGGTGTGCTTCGTCGACGACGACGTCGTCCCGCAACCCGGCTGGCTGGCGGCCCTTGCCGCCGATCTGCGCGGCGCCGACACCACCGGGGCCGCGGGCACCCAGGCGGTCATCGAGGTGCCCAGCGTCGAGGGCCGGCGCGCCACCGACGACGAGAAGCGCACCCAGCGCCTGGCCGACGCCCGGTGGATCACCGCGGACATGGCGTACCGGCGCGACGTGCTGGTGGCGGTCGGCGGTTTCGACGAGCGGTTCCCGCGGGCCTACCGGGAGGACTCGGACATCGCGCTGCGAATCACGCTGCAGGGCAATGAGATCACCCAGGGTGCCCGGCGCTCCACCCATCCGGTCGCGCCGGCGTCGCTGTTGAGCAGCGTGCGTGCGCAGATCGGCAACCGCGACAACGCATTGATGCGGCGCAAGTTCGGCAGACGCTGGCGACCGGCGGTCGGCGAGGGCCGCGGCCGGCTACCCGCGCACACCGCGACGACCGCCGCCGCGGCCGTCGCCACGGTGGCGGCGCTGGCAGGACGACGGCGCGCTGCCGCGGGGGCCGCCGCCACATGGCTGGGGCTGACGCTCGAGTTCACCGCGCGCCGGTTCCTCGCGGGACCGCGCACCGCGCCCGAGGCGGCCCGGATGCTGCTCACCAGCGCCCTGATCCCGCCGGTGGCCATGTACCACCGGCTACGCGGCGAGTGGGCGTTCCGCGGTGCGCGACGCGACCCGCCGCTGGCCGTCCTGCTCGACCGCGACGACACCATCATCGTGGACGGGCCGTACCTGAACGACCCGGCCGGGGTGAAGCCGATGCCCGGTGCGGTCGACGCCCTGAGCCGGTTACGCGACCGCGGCCTGCTGCTCGCCGTGGTGACCAACCAGTCCGGGGTCGCGAAGGGGTTGATCACCGACGAGCAGCTCGCCGCGGTCAACGCCCGGGTCGACGCCGAACTCGGGCCGTTCGACTCGTGGCAGATCTGCGTGCACGACAACGACGACGGATGTGCGTGCCGCAAACCGGCACCTGGGATGGTGCGGGCCGCGGCTGAGGCACTCGGCGTCGACCCGGCGCGGTGCGTGATGATCGGCGACACCGGCGGCGACGTGAACGCCGCCCTCTCGGCGCGCGCCGATGCGGTGCTCGTACCCACCGAACGCACGCTGCGCCACGAGATCTCCGACGCCAGCACCAGGGCGCGGGTGGCCGCGACGATCGAGGATGCGGTGGAGATGATCCTTCGGGACACGCGATGACGAAGGCTCTGGTGGCGCGCCTGGACAGTGCCGGTGACGTGTTGATCACCGGACCTGCCGTCCGCGCGGTCGCCGAGCACCACGATTCGGTGACGTTCCTCTCCGGACCCAGGGGGCGGGCGGCCGCCGAGTTGCTGCCCGGTGTCGACGAGATCGTCGAATGGCAGGCGCCCTGGGTGGATTTCGACTCGCCGGAGCTGACCGCAGGCCACGTCGAGTCGCTGGTCAAACAACTGCGGGACATCCGGCCGGACCGCGCCTTCGTCTTCACGTCGTTCCACCAGTCCCCGCTGCCCCTCGCGCTGATCCTGCGGATGGCCTCGGTGCCGTGGGTGGGGGCGATCAGCGAGGACTATCCGGGCACACTGCTCGACCTGCGCCACCATGTCGAACCGGGGATCCCGGAACCGGAACGCGCACTGTCACTGGCCCGGGCAGGGGACTGCGCGCTGCCCGACGGCGACGACGGGGCGCTGCGGGTGCGTCCGCCGGCGCCGCTGACCGGGGATCTCGCCGAGATCGCCGCCGCCGGACCGTACGTGGTGTTCCACCCCGGAGCGGCGGTACCCGCCCGCCGGCCCAGCGCACACCGCAGCGAAGAGATGGTTGCGGCGCTGACGGCCGCCGGGCACCGGGTCGTCGTGACCGGTGACGCTGCGGAGAAAGACCTCACCCGTCAGGTCGCCGCCGACGTGGCGCTCGACCTCGGGGGCCGCACGACGCTGCCCACACTGGCCGCGCTGTACGCAGCGGCCCGGGTGGTGGTCGTGCCCAACACCGGCCCCGCACACCTGGCCGCCGCCGTCGGCGTGCCGGTGGTCTCACTGTTCGCGCCGGTGGTGCCGGCGTCGCAGTGGAGTCCCTACGGCCGCACCGTGCTTCGCCTGGGCGACCAGGAGGCGCCGTGCCGGCTCACCCGTGCCCGCACCTGTCCGGTACCCGGCCATCCGTGTCTGGACGGCATCAGCGACAGCGAACTGCTCGCCGCGGTCGATCGATTGGGAGGAGAACCATGATCGAGACGCACATTTCCGCACTCGCCGAGGCGTTGACCCGCATCGGCGTCGAGACGCCACGGGTGAACGCCTGGGGCAGGCACCTGGCCGGGGTGCTGACCTCCGGAGGCCGGTTGCTGGCCTGCGGCAACGGTGGCAGCGCCGCCGAGGCACAGCATCTGACCGCCGAACTCGTCGGGCGGTTCATGGGTGAACGAATACCGTTGTCCGCCATCTCCTTGCACGCGGACACCTCCGCACTCACCGCGATCGCCAACGACTACGGCGTCGAAGAGGTCTTCGCCAGGGGGGTGCGCGCCCATGGCAGGCCCGGCGACGTGCTGGTCACCCTGTCCACGAGCGGCACCAGCCCCAACGTGCTGGCGGCGGTGAAGGCCGGCCACGAAATGGGGCTGACGTGCTGGGCGCTGACCGGTCCGGCGCCGAATCCGCTCGCGGCGATGTGTGACGACGCGATCTGCGTCGACGCTCCCAGCGGTGCGACCGTGCAGGAGATCCACCTGCTGCTGGTGCACGGGCTGTGCATGGCCGTCGACGACGTGGTGGGAGCGCCCCGTGGCTGAACCCCTCGTCATCATCGGCGACTCGATGCTCGACGTCGACATCGAGGGCAGCGCCACCCGGTTGAGCCCCGAGGCGCCGGTCCCCGTCGTCGACGCCGAGCGCACCTGGCACCGCCCCGGCGGCGCCGGCCTGGCCGCGGTACTGGCCGCCCGGGTGGACCGGGACGTCGTCCTGGTCACCGCGCTGGCCGACGACGCCGACGGCCACGCGCTGGCCTCGCTGCTCGAGGAGGCCGGGGTGCGGGTGGTGGCGCTGCCGCTCACCGGGAGCACGGTGTGCAAGACCAGAATCCGTGCCGCGGGGCAGTCGATGCTGCGCCTCGACCACGGCGACGGCACAGCGGCGGGTGGTGACCTGCCCGACGAGGTGGCCGTGGTGCTCAACGCCGCGCGCGCGGTGTGTGTGGCCGACTACGGCCGTGGCGTCTGCGCACATCCCGGCGTCCGACAGCTGCTGACCGACGTTGCCGAGCGCATCCCCGTGGTGTGGGATCCGCACCCACGCGGAGCCGCCCCGATATCCGGTTGCTGGCTGGTGACCCCGAATCAGGCTGAGGCCGAACGGTTCTCCGAACGCGGTGACAGCGATGCGCACTCGGCCGAACGGCTGCGCCAGCGGTGGCGTGCCCACGCGGTGTGCGTCACCCTCGGCGCCGGGGGAGCGGTGCTGGCCAGTGAGGCCGGCAGCGTCCACATCCCGGTGCCCGCGGCGGCGGGGGTGTCCACCGGCCGCCGTGACACCTGCGGTGCCGGCGACCGGTTCGCGGTCGCGGCGACACAGGCGTTCGGCGCGGGTGACGACGCCGCGGCCGCGGTCAGCGCGGCCGTCGAATCGGCGAGCCGATTCGTGACCACCGGCGGCGCCGTCGGGGTGTCGCGCGCTGTCGCGGTCGGCGGACGCCGGGCGGCAAGCCAGTCCAGCGCGCTGACCGGCGACATCACCGAGGTGCGGGACCGGCTGCGCAGGCGCGGTGGCACGCTGGTGGCCACCGGTGGGTGTTTCGACCTCCTCCACACCGGCCATGTGCGGTTGCTGCACCAGGCCCGCCAGCTCGGCGACGCGCTGGTGGTCCTGCTGAACTCCGACACCTCGGTCCGGGCCCTCAAGGGCCCGAGCCGACCCGTGATGGCCGCCGAGGACCGCGCGCGCGTGCTCGCCGCGCTGGCATGCGTCGACGCGGTCGTGATCTTCGACGAGAACTCACCCGAAGCGGCGCTCGAGCGGCTCCGGCCCGACATCTGGGTCAAGGGCGGCGACTACACCGAGGCCGACCTCCCGGAAGCAGGCGTCGTGCGAAGGCACGGAGGTGAGGTGGTGCTGCTGCCCACCGTCGCCGGCTACTCCTCCTCCAATCTGATCGCTGCCGCCAGCTCGACCCACGCGGTGCGGTCGTGAACCGAAAGGACCCTGCATGACCACCCAGAACCTCGGCAACATCCTGATCACCGGCGGCGCTTCGGGACTCGGTGCCGCCACCGTGAAAGCCGTACTCCAGCACGGCGGCACACCGCTCGTGATCGACGTGAACCCGTTGCCCGCCGATCTCGGTGAGGACATCGCGTTCGTCCACTGCGACCTGTCGGACACCGGCGCCGTCGACACCGCGGTGCGTGAACTGGCCGAGCGGGTGGACGGTCGAGTGGACGGGGTGTTCACCGCCGCGGGCACCGACGCCTGCGGAAAGCTCGACGACGTCGCGGTCAAGGACTGGGAGCGGGTCATCCACGTCAACCTGCTCGGCACCGCCGCGGTGGTGCGGTCGGCGCTGCCCTATCTCAAGGCGACTCATGGCCGCATCGTCACGTGCGCCTCCACGTTGGGCATCAAGGCGGTCAGCGACGCGACCGCCTACTGTGCGTCGAAGTTCGGGGTCATCGGCTTCACCCGCGCCCTGGCCGCCGAGTTGGCCGGTGAGGTCGGCGTGACCACGCTGATCCCCGGCGGAATGCACACCGCGTTCTTCGACAACCGCGACGAGCAGTACAAGCCGCCGCCGGACGCCAAGCTCAACCAGCCCGAGAACGTCGCGGAGACAGTCATCTTCGCGCTCACCCAGCCGGCCGGATGCGAGGTGCGGGAGTTGGTGGTGGCCGCCTCGACAGAGTCGTCATGGCCCTGAGCGACACCGCCGCGCCCGACACCATCCTGGTGTTACGGGCGCTCGGGCTGGGGGATCTGCTCACCGGGGTGCCCGCGCTGCGGGGCCTGCGCCGGGCCCACCCCGACGCCCACATCGTGCTGGCCGCCCCCGAACGGTTCGGCGAACTGGCGTTGCTCACCGGCGCGGTCGACGCGGTCCAGCCCACCGCCGGACTGGGCCGGCTTCGGCCGCTGCACACCCCACCCGTGCTGGCGGTCAATCTGCACGGCAGCGGCCCCGAGAGCATCAGCGACCTGCTCGGCCTCGGTGCCCGCTCGATCCTCACCCATCGCCACGACGCGTTCCCGCAGCTGCAGGGTCCGGCGTGGCCGACCGACGTCCACGAGGTCGACCGCTGGTGCGGGCTGCTCGAATGGGCCGGAATCCCCTGCGAGCGAGCCGATCTCACCATCCCGAGACCGCCCGGGTGTCCCGACCGGTCGGGCGTCACCGTCATCCACCCCGGCGCCGCGTTCCCGGCCCGGCGGTGGCCCCCCGAACGGTTCGCCGCCGTGGCCGCCGCGCTGTACGCCGACGGCCACGACGTGGTCATCACCGGCGACGCAGGCGAAGTCGACCTGGCGCGCACGGTCGCCGCGCAGGCCGGGCTGCCCGGCAGCGCGGTCCTGGCCGGCACCCTCGGCCTGCTCGATCTCGTGGCCCTGATCAGCGACTGCCGGCTGCTGGTCTGCGGGGACACCGGCGTGGGCCACATCGCCACCGCCACCGGCACACCGTCGGTGCTGCTGTTCGGACCCACGCCGCCGAGCCTCTGGGGTCCCCGCGGCACCGGCCCCCACGCCGTCCTGTGGGCCGGTCGCGACGGCGATCCCCACGGCGACGCACCCGACCCAGGGTTGTTGGCGCTCACCGTGTCCGCGGTACTCGGGGCGGTGGACGCGTTGCGCAAGGAGCCGGTGTGAGCCCGCAGCGGGTCGGCGTGATCGGTGCCGGTTACGTCGGCCTCACGAGCGCGGTGTGCCTGGCCGAGCGGGGTCACGACACCGTGTGCGTCGACGTCGACGAAGCGCGCGTGCGCCTGCTCAACGACGGCGTCGCGACGATCGACGAACCCGACCTCCCCGAACTGCTCGAGCGGGGACTACGGACGAACACCCTGCGCTTCACCGCGCAGTACCGTGCGCTGGCCGACCGCGACGTCGTCTTCGTCTGCGTGTCCACCCCGAGCATGCCCGACGGATCGGCCGATCTGCGGGCGGTCCACGCCGCCGTCGACGATCTGGCGACCGTCCTGCGGCCCGGCGCGGTGGTGGCGCTCAAGTCGACGGTACCGGTGGGCACCACCCGGCGTGTGGGAGACCGGCTGCGCGACAGCGGGATTCACGCCGTGTCGAGTCCCGAGTTCCTGCGTGAGAGCCACGCCATCGGCGACTTCCGCCACCCCGACCGGATCCTGATCGGCGCCGACGACGACGCCCCGGCCGACACGGTCGCCTCGCTCTATCCGCCGGGTCGGGTGCTGCGGATGAGCCCCGAGAGCGCCGAGGTCGCCAAGTACGCGAGCAATGCGTTCCTGGCGGTGAAGATCTCCTACACGAACTCGCTGGCCCGGTTGTGCGCACAGGTCGGCGCCGACGTCACCGACGTCACCCGCTGTATGGGCGCCGACATCCGCATCGGCGCGCACTTCCTGCAACCGGGCCCGGGGTGGGGCGGCTCGTGTCTGCCGAAGGACACCGCCGCGCTGCTGCACACCGGACGCGAGTACGGCGTCGCCCTGCCGGAGGTCGAATCCGCCCGCGTCACGAACGCCGCGCAACCGGTGTGCATCGCCGATGCGGTCAGCCGCACCATCGGCACGCCGATCGACCAGGCCCGTGTCACGGCGCTGGGCCTCACGTTCAAGGCGGGCACCAGCGATGTGCGCGACTCACCCGCGCTCACCGTCTGCGCCGAGCTGGTGGGCCGCGGCGCGCAGGTCACCGGCTACGACCCGCGGCTCGGTGCGATCGACGGCGACATGCTGCGGGCGGTGGCGATCGTCGGTGTCGACGACCCCTACCTCGCGACGAAGGGCGCCGACGCGATCGTGTTGCTCACCGAATGGCCGCAGTTCCGTGACCTGGACTGGGCGCGCATCGCCGACCAGGCGCCCGGCGCGGTGGTCGTCGACACGCGCAACCTGCTGGACGCCGTGATGCTCGTCGAGCTCGGCCTGACCTACCTCGGCAACGGCACCGGCTTCTGACTCTTCGCGACCGTCAACTCTTCGCGACCTTGCGGATCAACCGCGCGGTGCTCCGCTCGAGTATGGCCTGGCGCTC
Organism: Mycolicibacterium litorale; assembly: GCF_010731695.1. Taxonomy (NCBI): domain Bacteria; kingdom Bacillati; phylum Actinomycetota; class Actinomycetes; order Mycobacteriales; family Mycobacteriaceae; genus Mycobacterium; species Mycolicibacterium litorale. Next base: position 3,014,448 of record NZ_AP022586.1, on the reverse strand, counting down.
GTCGGGGCGTTTGGCGCGTTCGGCCCGGCGGGCGGCCGCGGCGATCGTCAGCCCGGATTCGTAACCGGTCACCACCCGCGGGTCCACGTATGAGGCGCGCGCCACGGCGGGGGTGTTCCCGAGCGCCTCGGACACCTCTTTCATCACCGCCGATTCCACGCGTTTGATCACGGTCTTGTTGGCCGGCGGGTCGGCGTCGACGAACGCCGTGGCCGCCAGCACGGTGCCGTGCCAGGTGCGCAGGTCCTTCACCGAGTACTCCGCGCCGACGAGTTCCTTGAACCGGGTGTTGAGATCGTCGGAGTGGATCTCGGCCCAGCCCTGGTCACTTCGGCACGCGAAGAGCCGGTCCGGCCGGTCCGGATGGCGCAGCAGTGCCCGCACCGACTTCACCACCTCGGGGTCGTCGATGACCAGGGTGCGCCGGACCCCGCTCTTGGCGGGATAGTCGAACTCCACCGCCTGCCGCTGGAGTTTGACGTGTTCGCACAGCAGCGTGGCGATGCCGAACGAGTTGTTCTCCTCGGCGTACTGCTCGCCGCCGGCGCGGAAGTACCCGAGGTCGAGCAGGTGCAGCGCGAGCGCCAGCACCCGGTCGCGCTGCAGACCACGCCCGCCCAGATCCGCGGCGAGCTGCCGGCGCATCCCGGGCAGGGCCGCGGACATCTGCAGCACCCGGTCGAACTTCTCCTCGTTGCGTTCCTCCTGCCACTGCTGGTGATAGAGGTACTGGCGGCGTCCCGCGGCGTCCGTGCCGACCGCCTGGATGTGCCCGTTGTGATAGGGGCAGATCCACACCTTCTTCCACGCCGGCGGGATCACCAGCGCGTTGATCCGGTCGAGTGTCGCCGAGTCGGTGACGGGGTCGCCGTTGTGGTCCTGATACGAGAAACCCTTGCCGCGGCGGACCCGGCGCAGTCCGGGGCCGTTGACTACGCTGCGCCGAAGTCGCATCGACACCTACCTGGGATGGGAGTTGGGTGTTTGGCGCCGGCCGAAACCGGGGTATGGAAGGCACACCATGGTGAGCACGAGGTTGGCGCGCGCGCTGAATCGATCATCCGGCGGCCGGCACGAGCCCGGCCCCGATGAGGATGGGGGACCACCCGCCGTCGCTGTCGATCTGCTCCATGACCGGGTATTACCCGGTGAAAACTGCAGTCACACGTACGTACCTGCGACTACCGCTCGTGCCGATGGCTAGCCGTCGAACGGGCTGGGGTAGTCTCGCTTCGATATTGCCGGGAGGTCAGATGGCCGAGGTCGTCAATCAGCACAACGGGCAGGCCAACGCCGACCGTTCGGTGGAGCTGCGCGTGGCAGCGACGCTGGAGAACCTCGCGGTGCTGCGTACCCTCGTCGCCGCCGTCGGCACCTTCGAGGACCTCGACTTCGACGCCGTCTCCGACCTGCGCCTGGCGGTCGACGAAGCCTGCACCCGGCTGATCCGCTCGGCGGTCCCGAAGTCGACGCTCGTGGTCGTGGTGCACCCCAACGACTCCGAGGTCGTGGTCGACGCGTCGACGACGTGTCAGAACACCGACATCCTGGCGCCCGGCAGTTTCAGCTGGCACGTGCTCAGCTCGCTGACCGATGAGGTGCGCACCTTCTCCAACGGCCAGGGCCACGAAGACGGTCAGGTATTCGGCATCTCGCTGACGACGAGACGAGCGAGTTCGTTGCGGTGACGCCATCGTCGGCACAGGGTTCGTCGCCACGACAGAACTCTGAGTACTCGGACGTGGCCGCCATGTTCCGGGAGCTCCAGCAGCTCACCCCGGATACGCCCACGTTCCAGCGCCAGCGCGACCGCATCGTCGAACGCTGCCTGCCGCTGGCCGACCACATCGCGCGCCGATTCGATGGTCGCGGTGAACCGCGCGACGACCTGGTCCAGGTCGCCCGTGTCGGCCTGGTCAACGCCGTGATCCGCTTCGACGTCGACGCCGGTTCGGATTTCGTGTCGTTCGCGGTGCCGACCATCATGGGTGAGGTCCGGCGCCACTTCCGGGACAACAGCTGGTCGGTCAAGGTGCCCCGGCGGCTCAAGGAACTGCACCTGCGGTTGGGGTCGGCGACCGCCGAACTGTCCCAACGCCTCGGCCGCGCGCCCACGGCCAGTGAGCTCGCCGAGGAACTCGGGATGGACCGCGACGAGGTGGTCGAGGGTCTGGTGGCCGGCAGTTCCTACAACACCCTGTCGATCGACAGCGGTGGGAACAGCGGCAACGAGGACGCCCCCGCGATCGCCGACACGCTGGGCGATTTCGACATGGGGCTCGACCAGATCGAGAACCGCGAGGCGTTGCGGCCGCTGCTGGCGGCGCTTCCCGAGCGGGAGCGCATGGTGCTGCTGCTGCGGTTCTTCGAGAACCTGACCCAGACGCAGATCGCCGAACGCGTGGGCATCTCACAGATGCACGTGTCGCGGCTGCTGGCCAAATCGCTAACGCGGCTCCGCGACCAGTTGCAGTAGCGGGCGCGGCTCGCCCTGTAGTAGCGCGAGCGCCTTCTCGACGGTCTCCGACGACGGCAGCGTGGCGTCCGGATCGCAGATCCGCAGCAACCGGCTGACCGCTGCGCTGGGCACCAGGACCCAGTCGATGTCGGATCCCGCACAGCGGACGTTGAGTGTGTGCAGCGCGGAAAACCCTGCGGTGCCGAAGAATTCTACGTAGGAGAGGTCGAGGATCAGCGACTTCTGCGCATGACGCAATGCGAAGTCGGCGAAGTGTTGCGCGTTGGCGGCATCGAGTTCGCCATGAGCGGTGACGACCGTCGTCGACGACTGCGACGCGGCGACCTCGAACCGGGCGGTGCGGCAGATCGTCGGCGCCTCGGGGGAGATCGGCTGTTCGGGGAGGGACATCGGTGACTCCATCAGTCGAAGATTCGTACTGTGGCTCACGTCAGGGAAATAGGCCCTGCTGTCTCAAAACCTGGCGCCGAACCCCGGGTCGGGCCCAGCGCCTTCGTCGATGACGTTTGCGGCAGGCTGTGCGGTCAACCTGAACCGACACTACGCCGATAGTCGAGCGATAGACAGTTCGCCGTCTACTTTCTCACCAACGCTTCACCTGCGGATTCGTCGACTCGGCGGGCGACGGTCGATCGCCCGCACCGGCAGGTGACACTGGTGGGTATGTCGCAAACCTGGTCTGCGGCCGGTGTGCTGCTCGCGGCGGGCGCCGGCACTCGGTACGGCATGCCGAAAGTCCTTGCCCACGACGGCCTCTGGTTGCGCAGCGGGGTGGATGCGCTGTTCGGCGGAGGGTGTGACGACGTCGTGGTGGTGCTGGGCGCGGCCGTCGTCGACGTACCGGGTGCGGCGCGGGCGGTGGTCGCCCCGGACTGGAGTGAGGGGCTCAGCGCATCGGTGCGCGCGGGCGTGGCGGCGATCGGCCCCGCCGACGCGGCCGTCCTGCACACGGTGGACACTCCGGACGTGGGGGCCGACGTGATCCGCAGGGTCCTCGACGCGGCACGCACGGCCACCGGCGGGGTGGCGCGCGCCGTCTACCACGGCAGGCCCGGTCATCCGGTGGTGATCGCGCGGCGGCACTGGCCGGCGCTGCTCGCCTCGCTCGACGGCGACGAGGGCGCGCGGTGGTTCCTCCGGCACCGCGACGACGTCGTCGCGGTGGAGTGCGGGGACCTCGCCACCGGGAGGGACGTGGACGAACCCTGACGCTGGTTCCGGTTCGGGCGCTCAGCTCCCGAGGTCGAGTGCGGTGGCGAACCGGCGGACGGCCTCGACCGCCGCCTCGGCGGCGTCATCGTGTCCCGGGCGCGTCCGTGCGGAGACGTCGCCGGTGTCCGGCCGCAGCGCGACCTCGGCCAGCAGTTCGCCGGTGGTCGGTTCGCACACCGCCCAGGTGTAGCGGACATCGCCGGTCCAGTCGCCGGCGGCCCGGCCGACGTGGTCCGGGTCCGCCTCGCCGAGGTCCCGCAGCGCCGGGCGGTCGTCCATCAGGGCGTCGGCGCGCAGCGCCCGTAGGTACCACGCACCCGCGTTGATCTCGACCGGTTCCATGATTCGGCCTCCTTCTTCTCGCCCGGGGTGAACTCTAACGACGGAGGGACTACGTTTCCGGGGCGGCAGCGTTGCCGCGGACGCACACGCGCACACGCGCACACCGACGGCCCGGCCGTTGCCCGAGCGAGGAGAAAAGCATGCCCACCATCACCACCGACGACGGCGTCGAGATCTTCTACAAAGACTGGGGTTCGGGTCAGCCCATCGTGTTCAGCCACGGCTGGCCCTTGTCGTCGGACGACTGGGACACCCAGATGCTGTTCTTCCTGCACCGGGGCTACCGCGTGGTCGCGCACGACCGCCGCGGCCACGGCCGTTCCACGCAGACCGCCGACGGCCACGACATGGACCACTACGCCGACGATCTCGCCGCCGTCGTCGCACACCTGGACCTGCACGACGCCGTGCACGTCGGGCACTCCACCGGCGGTGGGGAAGTCGCGCACTACCTCGCCCGCCACGGCGAGAGCCGCGCCGCCAAGGCGGCGCTGATCAGCGCCGTGCCGCCACTGATGGTGCAGACCGAGAGCAATCCGGGCGGCCTGCCCAAGTCCGTCTTCGACGATCTGCAGGCGCAGTTGGCGGCCAACCGCTCCGAGTTCTACCGGGCGTTGCCGTCCGGACCGTTCTACGGCTTCAACCGGCCTGGCGCCGAACCGTCGGAGGCGATCATCCAGAACTGGTGGCGCCAGGGGATGATGGGCGGGGCCAAGGCGCACTACGACGGGATCGTCGCGTTCTCGCAGACCGACTTCACCGATGACCTGCGCAAGATCACGATCCCCGTGCTGGTGATGCACGGCGACGACGATCAGATCGTCCCGTACGCGGACTCCGGGCCGCTCTCGGCCGAACTGCTGGCCAACGGCACCCTCAAGACCTACGCCGGCTTCCCGCACGGGATGCCCACCACACAGGCGGACACGATCAACGCCGATCTGCTGGAGTTCATCCGCTCCTGACCGTCACCGGTCGGCGAGGAATGTCTCGAAGGCCACCCGATCGCCGCGGTAGATCGCACGCACCAACTCGATCGGGTGGTCGGCCACGTCGACCGTGCGCCGGTTCAGCATGAGCACCGGCATCGCGGTGGTGGTGCCGAGCAGTGCCGCCTCCCGCGGTGACGGCAGGGCGGTCTCGATCCGCTCGAGCGCGGCGCCGAACTCGACGCCGGATGCGCGCAGCGCCGCATAGAGCGAGGTGGCCGGATCGAAAGACTCCCGCAACCAGCCGAACCGCGCCACGGTCAGGTAGGTGCTCTCCAGTCCGATCCGGTCGCCGTCGGCCAGCAGGACCCGTTCGAGGTGCATCACCTTGGCCCCGCGCCGCACACCGAGAGCGGTGGCCATCTCCGCGTCGGCACGAACGTCGTCCCAGGAGACCAGGACGCGGCCCGGCGTGCGGCCCATCCGCTCGGCGCCCTCGGTGTAGGACCGCAGCGACAGCGGTTGCACCAGTTTGGGCTTCGCGACGACGGTGCCGCGGCCGCGGCGTTCGATGCGGCCCTCGACGAGCAGCTCGTGGAGGGCCTGGCGCACCGTTTCCCGTGCCACGCCGAAGCGAACGGCCAGTTCGCGCTCGGCGGGGACGGCGTCGCCGATGTCCAGTCCCGCCAGCAGGCTGTCGAGTTCGGTTCGCACCAGATGGGTCTTGGACACCTTGATCGCGCCGGCCATCACGCCGGCCCCGCCCCGGCGGCCGCGACGCGTTCGGCCAACCCCGCCACCGTGTCGATGTCGGTCCCGCGTGCGGTGGGGTTCTTGGCCGCGTCGTCGAAACGCCTCAGCCGCAACGCGTCCGGCCACCACGGGTGCGCGACGAAGGCCGGATCGACCGCGGCGCCGCCCTGCGCGTGCAGCGAGGCGACCGAGACGTCGGACAGGGTCCGGGCGTAGGCGGGTTCGGTCGCGGCGAGATAGCGCTTCGCGGCGACGTGGGCGCCGGCCAGCCACCCCACGCGGGCACCGAACCGGGGTGTGAGCCAGTCACGGGCCACCCGGTCGTGCGGCACCGAACCGCAGGCGAGCAACGAGCTGTGGCCGATGTCGTGCAGCGCCGACGCGAGGACCAGTTCGTCGTCGGCGCCGTCGTCGAGGGCGCGGGCTGCGGACTGCAGCGCGTGGTCGAGTTCATCGACGGCCAGTTCGTCCCATACCCCGCGCAGGGACTCGAGCATGGTGATCGTCTGCTCCCGGATCGACACGGGCACAGCGTAACAGCAATTGGTCTATACCAATGGTTCACCTGGCGTTCGCCTGCCGCCCACCTCGGCGTCGGCGCCCGGTCGCCGGGCGGCGGGAGGGTGCGCCCATGCGCATCATCATCGTCGGTGGCGGGATCCTCGGCACCGCACACGCCATGGAGGCGGTCCGGCGCGGCCACCACGTCGTCCACCTCGAACGCGAACCGGAAGCACGCGGCGCCACGGTGCGCAACTTCGGGCTCGTCTGGGTGTCGGGCCGGACCCGCGGTGAACTCGACGCCGCCCTGCGTGCCCGCGAACTGTGGGAGCGGCTCGGTGCGGCGGTGCCCGGCATCGGGTTCCGTCCGACGGGCTCGCTGACCCTGCTGCGCACACCGGCCGAGCTCGCGGTGGCCGAGGAGGTCGCCGGACGATCCGACGCCGCCGCGCGCGGCTTCACCGTCCTCGACCCCGACGAAGCACGCACGCTCAATCCCGCGCTGCGGGGCAAGTTCGTTGCCGCGCTGCACTGTTCGCGCGACGCGGCCGTGGAATCCCGCCAAGCCCTGCCGGCGATCCGCGCGTATCTGTCCGCGACGGGCCGGTACACCTTCCTGCCTGCGACCGAAGTGCGGGCGGTGTCGGGCCACGGCGTTCGCGACGACCACGGCACGCAGCACGACGGGGACCTCGTCGTCGTGTGTACCGGCGCGGCCCACGGTGGGCTGGTCCGCGAGCTCGCCGGCGAGCTGCCGGTGCGCCGGGTGCGGCTGCAGATGATGCAGACGGCTCCGCTGGGCGAACAGTTCCCGACCGCGATCGCCGACGGCGACAGCATGCGCTACTACCCGGGTTTCGCGGGTGCCGCCGCGGACGATCTCGCGCGTACCCAGCCGCAGGACGTGGTCGCCGAACACCATCACATGCAACTGCTGTGTGTGCAGCGGCTGCACGGCGGGCTGACGATCGGCGACACCCACGAGTACGCCGAACCGTTCACCTTCGACGTGTCCGAGGGTCCGTACACATACCTCACCGGGCTGGTCGAAGAGCTGCTGGGGCGCCCACTTCCGCCGGTCGAACGACGCTGGGCGGGGGTGTACAGCCAGTGCATCGATCCGGGCGAACTGGTCTGCCGCCGGTCGCCGGACGCCGCTGTCCACATCGTGACGGGGCCGGGCGGTCGCGGGATGACGCTCGGCCCGGCGATCGCCGAGCAGACCGCCGACCTCATCGGCCTGTGACCTCCGATTGGTATAGACCGATTCTTCGGAAGCTGTTAACCCCGCGTTCCGGCCCGCGGAACCGCCAGGCACACAACGCATCAGAGAGTGATCCGCATGCAAACAGAACTCGCAGTACTCGACATGGCAGGCACCACCGTGCGCGACGACGGGCTGGTGATCCGCGCCTTCGACGAGGCTGCGACCGCCGTAGGACTGCCCGAGGCCGGCCCCGAGCGTGACCGCGCCCGACGGTACGTGCTCGACACCATGGGCCAGTCCAAGATCGAGGTCTTCGGTGCTCTGTTCGGCACCGACGAGCGCGCCCGGGAAGCCAACGCCGCCTTCGAGCAGGCCTACGGAGATTTCGTGGACGGCGACGTGAGCCCCATTCCCGGCGCGGCGGAGGCGATTTCGGCGTTACGCGATGCGGGCGTCCGGGTGGCGCTGACCACCGGATTCAGCCCGGCGACCCAGCAGCGCATCCTCGACGCGCTGGGCTGGGGCGACATCGCCGATGTGGTGCTCGCACCCGGGCCGGGCGTGCGTGGCCGGCCTCATCCCGACCTGGTGCTCACCGCGCTCATGCGCGCCGGCGTCGACGACGTGCGCAAGGTCGCCGTCGTCGGGGACACCTCGACCGACATCGTGTGCGGCCTGCGGGCCGGCGCCGCGACGGTCGCCGGGGTCCTGACCGGTGCCCACGACGAACCCGCGCTGCGCGCCGCAGGCGCTTCCCACGTGCTCGACTCCGTCGCCGCGCTGCCCGACCTCCTGCTCGCCGCCTGAAACCACTCGAAAAGGACTGCTGCACATGACACACAGATTCACTCGCCTCGCCACCGCGGCCGCCGCGGCGGCGGTCCTCCTGGTCGCCGGGTGTTCGAGTTCGGACACCGCGTCCGAGGCCCCCAACGACAACGGCTTCCCGGACACCATCACACTCGCCGCCGTTCCCGCGGAGAACTCCGCCGACATGCGCGCCAGCTACGACCCGCTCATCGCGCTGCTGGAGAAGGAGACCGGCTCCACCGTCGAGTTCGTGCAGGCCTCCGACTACGCCGGCGTGGTCGAGGGGATGATCGCCGGCAACGTCGACCTCGCGTTCTTCGGGCCGTTCGCCTACGTCGTCGCCGGACTCAACGGGGCGAAGCTCACGCCGCTGGGCGCCGTCATCGAGTCCGAAGGCGCCGATCCCGGCTACCAGTCGTACGGCCTGGCCCGCGCCGACAACGCAGCGATCAACGGCCTCAACGATTTCGCGGGTAAGAAGGTGTGCTTTGTCGACCCGGGCTCCACCTCCGGCTTCCTGTACCCGACCGCAGGACTGATCGAGGCCGGGGTGATCAAGTCGGGCTCCGAGGCAGACATCTCCGCGGCGATGACCCCGATCTACGCCGGCGGCCACGACGCGTCGGCGCTGTCGATCAAGAACGGCGATTGCGATGCCGGGTTCGCATTCGACAGCATGGTCGACGAGACCATGGTGCAGAAGGGTGATCTCGCACCCGGTGACCTCAAGACCGTGTGGAAGTCCGAGATGATCGCCGGATCGGTGTTCGCGGCCAACGACGCGCTGGGCGCCGACGCCATCGGCAAGCTCGAAAGCGTCTTCACCCAGAAGGCCAACGCCAAGGTCATGGCGGCCGAAGGGTTCTGCGAGGCCGACGACTGCCTGATCACCGACGAACGCGCCTGGGGTGTGGTCCCCGTGGACGACTCGGCCTACGACGGCGTGCGCAAGGTCTGTGAGGTCACCGGCTCCGAGAAGTGCAAGGCCTGACGCGTGGACCCCGACCACTCGGTCGCCGGCGATGACGTGGTGGTCGCCGTCCGCAACGTCACCAAGCGGTTCGGCGACACCCTCGCGCTCGACGACGTCTCGCTCGATGTGCACCGCAGCGAAATGCTGGTGCTGCTCGGACTTTCCGGCTCCGGCAAATCCACGCTGCTGCGGTGCCTCAACGGCCTGCATCCGGTCACCTCGGGCCAGATCAACGTGGGTGGGACCCGCGTCGACACGGCGTCCGAGCCGGAGCTGCGCAGGCTGCGCCGCCGGGTGGGGTTCGTCTTCCAGCAGTTCAACCTCGTCGGCCGGCTCAGCTGTCTGGAGAACGTTCTCATCGGCGGGCTCGGCAGGCTGAGCCTGCCGCGCTACGGGGCACTGACCTACCCGCGGGCGATGCGCGAGGAGGCGCTCGGCCACCTCGACCGGGTCGGTCTGGCCGACTTCGCGGAACGACGCGCCGACACCCTCTCCGGTGGGCAGCAGCAGCGGGTGGCGATCGCCAGGACCCTCATGCAGCGGCCGGCGCTGCTGCTCGCCGACGAACCCGTCGCCTCCCTGGACCCCGAGAACGCCGGGGTCGTCATGGACATGCTCTTCCGCGTCTGCATCGAAGAGAAGCTCACCGTCGTATGCACCCTGCATCAGGTCGATCTCGCGCTGGGCTGGGCCCATCGCCTCGTCGGCCTGCGTAACGGCCGCAAGGTACTCGACCGGCCTGCGGTCGGCATGAACCGCGACGACGTGCTGGCCATCTACCGGCGGGTCGATCCGGCGGTCGCGGGGCCGGCCGCGCGGTCGTGAGCACGTCACTGCCGGCCCGCCCGCGCCCCACCGGGACGCCGTCGCGGAGTCCGGGCCGGTTGCCGGCGCCGGGTCCCGTGCAGCTGGTCGCGCTCTGCGCGTTCGTCGCGACGATCGCCGCCGCCTGGTACATCGATTTCGCGCCCGCTGCGCTGATCGACGGACTCGACGAGGTCGCGGCGCTTCTGGATCGCATGATGCCGCCCCGCCTCGACGACCCTGGCCGGATCGGCGGGCTCGCGGTCGAGACACTGCTCATGGCGGTGCTCGGCACGGTGCTCGCCGCGGTCGCGTCGGTGCCGCTGGCCTTTCTGGCCGCACGCAACACCACGCCGCACCCGGCGGTGTACGCCGTGGCGCGGGCGGTCATCACGTTCTGCCGGGCGATGCCCGACCTACTGTTCGCCGTGCTGTTCGTGCGCGCACTGGGCATCGGCGTACTGCCCGGCATCCTGGCGCTGGCGCTGCATTCGATCGGGATGCTGGGCAAGCTGTTCGCCGACGCGATCGAACAGAGCGATCCCGGCCCGCGCGAGGCGGTCCGCAGCGCCGGCGCCGGATACCTCAGGCAGATGGTCAATGCCGTTCTGCCTCAGGTGGTCCCGTCCTGGATCGGCACCTTCGTCTACCGCGTCGACATCAATTTGCGGATGTCGGTCGTCCTCGGATTCGTCGGCGCGGGAGGTATCGGCTTCGCACTTCAGGACGCGCTGCGTGGGTTGATCTATCCGCGCGCCCTGGGGATCGTCCTGGTGATCCTGGCCATCATCGGTGCGATGGAGGTGCTGGCCATCGGGGTGCGGCGAGCGCTGCTGCGCCCGGCGACGTCGAATCCCCGCAGGGACCGCATCTGGCGATTCACGCTGTCCGGCATCCTGTTCGCGGTGAGCGTGGCCGCGCTGACCGAGTTGAAGATCAACCCGTGGTCGCTGCTGACCTGGATCGGCCCGTCGTTCGACGTGTTCGCGCGGATGATCCCGCCGAACTTCGGCGCGATGGGCGTCGGGCTGCTCGACGCCGCCGTGCAGACCGTCGCCATCGGCGTGGTGTCGACCGCGATCGGTGTGGTGCTGTCGGTGCCGGTGGGTCTGCTCGCGGCACGCAACGTCACCCCGCATCGCTGGTGCTACTGGCCGGCCCGCGCCTGGATCCTGGTCGTCCGCGCGGTGCCCGAGTTGATCCTGGCGGTGGTGTTCGTCGCCGCGCTCGGTCTCGGGCCGGTGGCCGGGACGTGCGCGCTGGCGCTCGGATCCATCGGGTTCCTCGCCAAACTGGTCGCCGACGCGGTCGAGGAGATCGACCCCGGCCCGATGGAGGCGGTGCGCTCGGTGGGCGGCGGCTGGTGGAAGACGCTGTTCGCCGCGGTCGTTCCCCAGGCGATGCCGGCGTTGGTCGGGTCCAGCCTCTACCTTCTGGACGTCAACGTCCGCACCTCGACGGTGCTGGGGATCGTCGGTGCCGGCGGGATCGGGTACCTGCTGTTCGAGTCGATCCGCACGCTGAACTTCGACGTCGCCGGCGCGATCGTGCTGGTGATCTTCGCCGTCGTCTACGCCATCGAGAGGCTGTCGGGGTGGATCCGGTCGCGCCTCGTGTGAGCCGGGCCGCGGTGTGGACCGCCCACGGCGTGGAGATCCGCGATGTGGACGTGCCTGCCGACGACACGCTGATCGTGCGGGTGCGCCTGGCCACGGTGTGCGGGAGCGATCTGCACACCGTCACCGGCCGCAGGGGCGGTCCATGCCCCAGCGTGCTGGGCCACGAAGCCGTCGGTGACGTCGTGAGACCCGACCCGCGGCGGGGGCTGGCGGTCGGCGAGCGGGTGGTCTGGTCGGTCACCGCCACCTGCGGGCGGTGCCCACGCTGCCGGTCGGGCCGCAGCGCCAAATGCGCGGTGGTGCGCAAGGTGGGGCATGAACCGTTCGCCGGGGACTGGCCGTTGTCGGGCGCCTACTCCCAATACATCGCCCTGCCCGCCGGTGTGGCTGTGCAGCGCGTGCCCGACGGCCTCGACGACCCGGTCGCCGCCCCCGCGGCGTGCGCGACGGCCACGGTGATGGCGACGCTGGAGGCCGCCGGCCCGCCGGCCGGCCGGCGGGTGCTGATCTGCGGGGCCGGCATGCTGGGTGTGACCGCCGCCGCGGCGTGCGCGGAGGGCGGGGCCGACGTGCGGGTCACCGACCGCGACGCCGAGCGGCTGCGGGTGGCCGGTCGTTTCGGCGCCGCGGTGGACGCAGGTGGGCCGGTGGACGTCCTCATCGACTTCACCGGCGCGACCACGGCGATCGAGGCGGCGCTGCCCCGGTTGGACATCGGGGGAGTGCTCGTCCTCGCCGGTTCGGTGATGCCCGGTCCGGCGCTCGCGCTCGACCCGGAGAGCGTGGTGCGCCGGTGGTGGACGATCCGCGGCGTCCACAACTACGAGCCGCGGCACCTGGCGGCGGCGATCGCGTTCCTGGAGCGCACTCGCGACACGTACCCGTGGGCTTCGGTGGTTTCCGCACCGGTCGGTCTCGACGACATCGCCTCGGTCCTGACCGCTACGGCGCCCGGGATACTTCGTGCGGGGGTGGCGCCGTAGTGGCGGCGCCCCGCTCCTCCGGCTCTCGCCGGAGAAGCGGGACCGCTCCCCCTCGAAATGTTGAGGCGATTGTCCCTCTACCCGCCTCGTCATGTGGTGCCTGACGACGGAACGCCGCCGCCAATGACCATTTCCCTGCACTGGCCCCGTTCGGGCACGTAGCAAACTGTACCTGAGCGGAACCTTAGAGGCAATTGGGAAGATTCGGCATTAACTTAATGCGCTCTGCTGACGTCAAGGCAAATTCTCCGGTGCCGGTTCGTTATTCGCTGCAGCAGCATGACCTGGCTTACCTTGACACATGTCGGCAAAACGATCAATGGCTCGGACGGGCGGCGATTTCGGCGAGGAGGCGGCCGCTGACCGGGACGAGATCTTCGCCCTCGACCCACGGCATGCGGTGAACGACGACGTCAAACCCCTGGCGGAACGCCGAACCGCCGTTGCCCGGTCGGCCCGTCGGTGTATGGTTCGCCCACGCGCACGTCGGCGTGGTGGCCACCCCATCGACGGATGGCAACGACATGGTGTGGTCCACCAGAAGTGATCTTTTGTAGTCCCACTTACCTTTGCTTGCGTAAAGAGCACATCGTGCAAGCGGACATCAGTAAAAGCGCGAAGAAGGCTCCTCCGGGTCGACGAAGGCGGGGTGTGAGCGGGATTCGCAGCAAAATCACGTGGTCGTAGGGGCGTGCGACTGTGGCCTACGGACGGCGAAAAGCGGGCAGCGATGCGCCGTGGAAGGGCAGCGCCCGGCGCGGAAAAACCCTGCACAACGACTGCGGCGCAGCCCGCTCGACTCGCGTCGATCGGGCTGCGCCGGCAGGGGAAACGGGGGAGTTACTCGCCTTCGCTCTTGATCTCGGCCAGCACGGTGCCCTGGGTGACCGCAGCGCCCGCCTCGACCGCGAGTCCGGTGACCGTACCGTCCTTGTGGGCCGTCACCGGGTTCTCCATCTTCATGGCCTCCAGGACCACCACGAGGTCACCCGCGGAGACCTGCTGGCCTTCCTCGACGGCCACCTTGACCACGGTGCCCTGCATGGGCGCGGTCACGGCGTCGCCGGAAGCGGCCGCACCGCCCTGCGCGCCACGCTTACGCGGCTTGGGCTTCTTGCGCACCACGCCCGGGGCCGCGGCGCCGCCGCCGTTGCCGAGCACCAGATCGCCGGGAAGCGAGACCTCGAGGCGACGGCCACCGACCTCCACGACGACGGTCTGACGCGGGATCGTGTCTTCCTCGTCGATCGGGTCGCCGCCGGTGAACGGTTCGATGGTGTTGTCCCACTCGGTTTCGATCCAGCGGGTGTGGACGGTGAAGCCGTTGTCGTCACCGATGAACGCCGGATCCGAGACGACCGCGCGGTGGAAGGGGATGACGGTGGCCAGACCCTCGACGTTGAACTCGGCCAGCGCGCGCCGTGAGCGCTCCAGCGCCTCTTCACGGGTGGCGCCGGTGACGATCAGCTTGGCCAGCATCGAGTCGAACTGGCCACCGATCACCGAGCCGCTCTCCACACCGGAGTCCAGGCGCACGCCCGGGCCCGTGGGCGGTTCGAACTTGGTCACCGGCCCGGGGGCGGGCAGGAAGCCACGCCCGGCGTCCTCGCCGTTGATGCGGAACTCGATCGAATGCCCGCGCGGGGTGGGGTCTTCGGTGATGTCGAGCGGTTCGCCGTTGGCGATGCGGAACTGCTGGCGCACCAGATCGATCCCCGAGGTCTCCTCGGTCACCGGATGCTCCACCTGCAGGCGGGTGTTCACCTCGAGGAACGAGATCAGCCCGTCCTGACCGACCAGGTACTCCACGGTGCCCGCACCGTAGTAGCCGGCCTCCTTGCAGATCCGCTTGGCCGATTCGTGGATCTCCTTGCGCTGCGCGTCGGTCAAGAAGGGTGCCGGCGCTTCTTCGACCAGCTTCTGGAACCGGCGCTGCAACGAGCAGTCACGGGTGCCCGCAACCACCACGTTGCCGTGCGTGTCGGCGATCACCTGCGCCTCGACGTGGCGCGGCTTGTCGAGGTAGCGCTCCACGAAGCACTCGCCGCGGCCGAACGCCGCGACCGCTTCACGGGTGGCCGACTCGAACAGTTCGGGGATCTCGGCGATCGTGCGCGCGACCTTCATGCCACGGCCGCCGCCGCCGAAGGCGGCCTTGATCGCCACCGGGACGCCGTACTCCTCGGCGAACGCGACGACCTCGTCGGCGTCCTTGACCGGATCCGGGGTGCCCGGCACCAGCGGCGCCTGGGCGCGCGCGGCGATGTGGCGGGCGGTGACCTTGTCGCCGAGGTCGCGGATCGACTGCGGGCTGGGCCCGATCCAGATCAGGCCGGCGTCCAGCACGGCCTGGGCGAAGTCGGCGTTCTCGCTGAGGAAGCCGTAGCCGGGGTGGATCGCATTCGCGCCCGACTTCGCCGCGGCGTCGAGGAGCTTCTCGAACACCAGGTAGGACTCCGCCGAGGTCTGCCCGCCCAGTGCGAACGCCTCGTCGGCGAGCCGCACGTGTGGTGCGTCGGCGTCCGGTTCGGCGTAGACGGCCACGCTCTGTAGCCCGGCATCCTTGGCCGCCCGGATGACACGGACGGCAATCTCTCCTCGGTTGGCGACAAGCACCTTGGAGATCTTCGAGCTGGCGTGACTGGCCACTTCGCCTCCTGCTGGTATGCCTTTCGGGCACTTACTTAAGAACGTCTTGAGAAACTTATCGGGGAGTTTAAGCGGCGCACCTGTGGCCGTCGGTAGGCGGTGTCGGTTACCCACGGGTAAGTTCGCCCGACGCCGTCGAAAACTGCTGCGCGGACACCATCGGACCCCGCCACAGGGTTGGTGACGTGGGTCCGGCAATTCTCGTCACCGGGGTCGGGCCGGCCGTGGTGCGTTGACGGCCGCCGCGCCGAAGGGCATCTCGTAGGCCGGCGAGCCGAGAAAAGCTCCGCCACCCGGGGGCCGGCGAGACGAGCGCGAATTTCGTTGCGCGCCTAGGTATTGAGCGGTATGGATCGGACCGGCTCGTGCCGCCCGCGGCCCCCGCAACCGGCCGGTGCGTCAGCTGTCGCGTAGGCGGCGTTTGATGCGGGTCAGCATCGCCGACATCCCGCGCAGCCGCAGCGGGCTGATCAGGGCCGCGAGTCCCAGCTCGGTGTAGAAGTCGTCGGGCACGGCCAGGATGTCGCCGGCCGGCTGTTCGTCGAGCCCCGTCGCGAGAATGGCCGCGAAACCACGCGTGGTCGGCGCTTCGGCGGGTGCGCTGAAGTACAGCCGCACCCGCTCGGGATCCCCGGCGTCGACGTGGAGGAACAGCGGCGACTGACATTCCGGCACCGGTTCCATCGCCGCCTCTTCGAGCTCGGCGGGCAGCGCGGGCAGGTCGTCGGCGAACTCCAGCAGCAGCCGGAGCTTGTCCTGTCCCTGTACTTCCTGGAACTCGGAGACGACTGCGGCGAGCGGCCCCGGGAGCGAGGGGGTCATGGTCATGACGACGCGGGCGCCTCACCCGGATCGGGCCCCACGGCGACGGGGACCCGCACCGCATTGCCCCATTCCGTCCACGATCCGTCGTAGTTGCGCACACCCGGCAGGCCCAGCAGGTGCGTCAGCACGAACCACGTGTGGCTCGAACGCTCGCCGATCCGGCAGTAGACCACGGTCTCGTCGTCGGGCTTGAGGAAGCCGTAGAGCTCCTCGAGCTCGGCCCGGGTGCGGAATTGTCCGTTGTCCCGCGCCGCCTTGCTCCACGGGATCGACCGGGCGGTAGGGATGTGCCCGCCGCGCAGGGCGCCCTCTTCGGGATAGTCGGGCATGTGGGTGCGCTCGCCGGTGTACTCGGCGGGTGAGCGGACGTCGATGAGCGGCTGCTTGCCGAGCACGGCCAGGACGTCTTCGCGGTACGCGCGGATCGGGGCGTCGTCGCGTTCGACGACGGGGTAGCCGCTGGTCTGTTTGGACGGCACGTCGAGGGTGGTGTCGCGTCCGTCGGAGATCCACAGGTCGCGCCCGCCGTCGAGCAGCCGCACGTCGGGGTGTCCGAACAACGTGAACACCCATAGTGCGTAGGCCGCCCACCAGTTGCTCTTGTCGCCGTAGATCACCACGGTGTCGTCACGGCTGATGCCCTTGCGGTCCATCAGCGCGGCGAACTGCTCACCGTCGATGTAGTCGCGCACATGGGGATCGTTGAGGTCGACGTGCCAGTCGATCTTCACCGCGCCCGGGATGTGGCCGGTGTCGTAGAGCAGGACGTCTTCATCGGACTCCACGATGGCCAGGCCCGGGCGGCCGAGATTGCTGGCCAGCCAGTCGGCGGTGACCAGCCGTTCGGGGTGGGCGTAGTCGGCGAGTTTGGGGCTGGAATCAGGAGGCAGCGGCACGGAAACGAGCCTACCGCCGGTCAGGCTCCCGATGGGCCTGTGGTCAGTGCGCCCACAGCTGGGTGACCGACAGGCCGAGCCGGCCGAACATGCCGCGCACCAGCGGGAGGCTCAGCCCGATCACGTTGGACGGATCCCCGTCGATCCCGTCGAGGAACCAGCCGCCGAGCCCGTCGAGCGTGAAACCGCCTGCGACACCGAGGGGTTCGCCGCTGTCGAGGTAGCCCGCCAGATCGGCGGGCGATGGTGTGCCGAACCGGACCGTGGTGCTCGCCGCCTCCAGTTCGCGCCCCTGCACGACACCGTCACGGATCCGCACCAGGCAGTGCCCGGTGTACAGCTCACCGCTGCGGCCCGCCATCAGCTGCCACTGTGCCCGGGCGGCCGCCACCGAACCGGGTTTACCGGTCAGGCGGCCGTCGAACCACAGCATGGAGTCGCACCCGATGACCACGCAGTCGGCGGAAACGTCGGGCGTCAACGCGTCCGCCACGCCGGCGGCCTTGGCCGCGGCCAGGGCGCACACCACCTGATCCGGTGGCGCCGCAGCGCCGAGCGTCGCGACGATCGCGTCCTCGTCGACACCGGAGACGACGACCAGCGGCTCGATTCCGGCGTGGCGCAACACTTTCAGGCGGCCCGAGGAGGCGGAACCGAGGACGACCCGGGTCACCTCCGCAGGTGGGTCCGCTCCAGCAGCGTCACCCGCTGCCAACTGGTGACGTCGTAGCGCAGCTTGTCGACCGGATGGCCCCACGGGTTGAACTCCTGTGGGCCCGGTTCGGTGTGGCCGCCGCCGGCGCCGGCGAGTACCGCGGCCAGCGCCGCGACCTCCTCGTCGGACGGATCTCCCTTGACGATCTGGATGTGGGGATCCGCGGCCGGGGGCAGATCGATGGTCAGCTGACGGTGATCGCTGACCTCGGTGATGTCGGTGTCCTGCGACATGGGTCTCCTGGAGGGGATTCGCAGCTGGGATCTAGAGCGGAATGTTGCCGTGCTTCTTCGGCGGCGTCTGGGTGATCTTGCGCTCCAGCAGTCGCAACGCGGTGCCGATGTAGCCGCGGGTGTGCGACGGCGGGATCACCGCGTCCACATAGCCGCGCTCGGCCGCGATGTACGGGTTGACCAGCGTGTCCTCGTACTCCTGCTGCAGCTGCAAACGCAGGGCGTCGACGTCCTGGCCCTGCTTTGCCGCTTCCTTGAGCTGCTGGCGGTAGACGAAGCCGACCGCACCGGAGGCGCCCATGACCGCGATCTGTGCCGTCGGCCATGCGACGTTGACGTCGCAGCCCATGTCCTTGGAGCCCATGACGCAGTACGCGCCGCCGTAGGCCTTGCGGGTGATGACGGTGATCTTGGCGACCGTCGCCTCGCCGTAGGCGTACAGCAGCTTGGCGCCGCGGCGGATGATGCCGTTGTACTCCTGCTCGGTGCCCGGCAGGAAGCCCGGGACGTCGACGAGCATCACGATCGGGATGTTGAAGCAGTCGCAGGTGCGGACGAACCGCGCGGCCTTCTCCGAGGCGTTGATGTCCAGGCAGCCGGCGAACTGGGTCGGCTGGTTGGCGACGATGCCGACCGGGCGGCCGTCGATGCGGCCGAAGCCCACGATGATGTTCGACGCGTAGCCCGCCTGGATCTCCAGGAACTCGTCGTCGTCGAGGATGCGGGTGATGACCTCGTGCATGTCGTACGGCTGGTTCGGGGAGTCCGGGATCAGCGTGTCGAGTTCGAGATCCTCTTCGGTGAGGTTCTCCTCGATCGGGCCCTCCGGCGTCGGCGACGGGTAGCGCGGCGGATCGGCGTAGTTGTTCGGCGGCAGGTAGGACAGCAGGTCACGGACGTAGTCGAACGCGTCCTGCTCGCCGGAGGCGACGTAGTGCGCCAGGCCTGACTTCGCCATGTGGGTGTGGCCGCCGCCCAGCTCTTCCATGGTCACCTCTTCACCGGTGACCGTCTTGATGACGTCGGGGCCGGTGATGAACATCTGGCTGGTCTTGTCGACCATGATTACGAAGTCGGTGAGCGCGGGGGAGTAGACGTGACCGCCCGCCGCGGCGCCCATGATCAGTGAGATCTGCGGGATGACGCCCGAGGCCTTGATGTTGTTGTGGAAGATGCGGCTGTACAGGCCGAGCGAGACGACGCCCTCCTGGATGCGCGCGCCGGCGCCGTCGTTGATGCCGATGAGCGGCCGGCCCGTCTTGATGGCCAGCTCCTGCACCTTGACGATCTTCTCGCCGTAGACCTCGCCGAGGCTGCCGCCGAAGACGGTGGCGTCCTGGCTGAAGATGCACACCTCGCGGCCGTCGATGGTGCCGTAGCCGGTGACCACACCGTCGCCGGGCGGCCGGTTGGCCTGCAGACCGAAGTTGGTGCTGCGGTGTTTGGCCAGCGCGTCGAGTTCGACGAACGAGTCCTCGTCGAGCAGGGCCAGGATGCGCTCGCGGGCAGTCAGCTTGCCCTTGGCGTGCACCTTCTCGACGGCGGCCTCACCGACGGGGTGCAGTGCCTCTTCGGTGCGCTTCCGCAGGTCAGCCAGCTTGCCCGCCGTGGTGTGAATGTCGATCTCATGGGCGCCGGAGGGCGCAGAAGGATCAGTCACGCTCGTCATGGGACTTGATGCTATCCACCTGCCCGCGGCGCTTTCACGATGCCCTTAGAAATCGCACGATGCCCTCACGATGCCCTTAGGAATCCGGAGCTCAGGTCTGGTCCGGCGGGCGCGAGGCGAAGCGATGCCCGAAAGTCGTCCAGCAAACGAAATGACTGTGTTCTACGTCACATCAGCGGCCATACCGGGGGTACGGCGGGCGGGCGCAATCGGGCGTCTTTTCGTGAATATCCACGGACTCCGCCGAAAAAATGAATTGCATGGCGCAATGGGCGACTGGCTACGTCGCGGGCGGACTCGGGGAATTGTCTCATTGACGCCCGCGTAAGTCAACCGTTATCGGCTCCAATCGCATCGTCGCAGCGTGTAGGCCGATCCGAACGCCACTGGCTAGTGGCGGGGCGTGTCCGTAGACGTTGATGCGTGAATTCACAAAATAAATGCCGGGCTGCCGAGCGAAATCGTGATCGTCTTGAGATGATCATGCGAGGTCGGTTAAAGTCGGGTGGGAGCAATTGAACATCGGGGGGGACCGCATGACCGCGGTGAATGAGGATCTTGATCTCACAGCAAAGGTGGTAGCCGAGTCGGGGAGGGTGCCACTCTGGCAGCGCGGCTATGCGCGCCGTCTGGTGGTGGTCGACCTCGTGGCGGTCGTGACCGCCGTCGGCGCCGCGCAGTGGCTCCGGTTCGGAAGCCTGCCCGGCGAGACCGACACCTATCCGAACCTCGCGTATTCGGTGCTGTCCGTGATCATCGCCGTCGCCTGGATGCTGGCGATGTCGATCAATCGCGCCCGCTCCCCCCGCGTCATCGGCTCGGGGGCCGAGGAGTACCGGCGAGTGTGGTTGGCCACCTTGGCCGTGTTCGGCGGGGTGGCGATCGTGTCCATGCTGTTCAAGCTCAACATCGCGCGCGGCTACCTGATGATCGCACTGCCGATCGGGCTGGTGACGCTCATGCTGTTCCGCTGGATCGCTCGCCGGGTCGTCGCCTCGTTGCGCGAGAAGTACGGCCGCTGCATCACCCGGCTGCTCGTCGTCGGCAATCCCCACGCCATCCGCGATCTCACCAGATCGCTTGCGCGCGAGACGGGTTCGGAATACCTCGTGGTCGGTGCCTGTGTGCCCAGCGGCTTCGAGAAGACCGAGCTGGACGTCCCCGGGGTCGGCTCCATCCCCACCTTCGGTGACGAGACCAACGTCGTCGGAGCGGTGACCGCGACCAAGAGCCAGGCCGTGGCCGTGACCGCCACCGAGCGGCTCGACGGTCGCGGGATGCGCGACCTGTCCTGGGAACTCGAGAAGCTCGACATCGACCTGCTGGTCGCGCCGGGTGTCGTCGACGTCGCCGGTCCGCGCCTGACCATGCGCCCGGTTGCCGGACTGCCGCTGATCCATGTGGAGAAGCCGCAGTACAACGGCGCCAAGCGCTTCCAGAAGCGGCTGTTCGACATGACTTTCGCGAGCGCGGTCCTGCTGCTCGGCTCGCCGGTGCTGATCGCCGTCGCGATCGCGGTGAAGCTGACGAGCCGGGGCCCGGTCTTCTACCGGTCCGAACGTATCGGCCTCGACGGTCGCCCGTTCGAGATGATCAAGTTCCGCACGATGGTCGACGGCGCGGACAGGATGCTGCCCCAGCTGGCCGACCTCAACGAGAGCGACGGGGGAGTGCTGTTCAAGATCCGCGAGGATCCCCGGGTCACCCCGCTCGGCCGGCTGCTGCGCAAGTACAGCATCGACGAGCTGCCGCAGTTCATCAACGTCCTCAAGCGCGATATGAGCGTCGTCGGCCCCCGGCCCCCGCTGGCCGGCGAGGTCAAGACCTACGACGACCACGTGAAGCGCCGCCTGCTGGTGCGGCCCGGCATCACCGGCCTGTGGCAGGTCAGCGGTCGCTCCGACCTGTCCTGGGAGGACTCGGTCCGGCTCGACCTGTTCTACGTCGAGAACTGGTCGATGATCTCCGACCTCCAGATCGCGTTCAAGACCGTCAAGGCGATGTTGCGTCATTCCGGCGCCTACTGAAACGGCACCCGCGGCGTCCTCGCGTCTGAGTAAAGTGCTGCCGTGGGTTATCCGGACAACGTGCTGGCCAGGGACGAGCAGGTGGTCCTGCACCGGCATCCGCACTGGAAGCGGTTGATCGGTGCGGTGCTGGTGCTTCTGCTCGCCAGCGCCGCCGCCGCGTTCGTCGCGGGTTACGTCAACACGCTGCGGTGGGACGCCACCGCCAAGAACGTCATCTTCCTCGTTATCGGCGTGATCTGGCTCGTGCTGGTCGGCTGGCTGTCGGTGTGGCCGTTCCTCACCTGGTGGACGACGCACTTCGTGATCACCGACCGCCGGGTGATGTTCCGCCACGGGTTGCTCACCCGGTCGGGCATCGACATCCCACTGGCGCGGATCAACAGTGTGGAGTTTCGGCACGGCCTGCTGGACCGCATGCTGCGCACCGGCACGCTGATCATCGAGTCAGCGGCGCAGGATCCGCTCGAGTTCCACGACATTCCACGGGTGGAACACGTGCACTCACTGCTCTATCACGAAGTCTTCGACACCCTGGGGTCCGAAGAGTCGCCGAGCTGATCGAGCTTGTCCCGGCGCCGTGCCGGCCGTCGCAGCGGCGTGACGTTGCCCGTCTTGCGGTCGTCCTCGGCACGCGGTTCGGCATGGCTCTCGACGGCGTCTTCCAGCGCTTCGGCGATACCGCCGCTGGTGAGGGCCGACTCCAGCGCCTTGTCTGGATTGCGCCCGAACTCCTCGGGGAACACCCACCGCCGGAACGCCCAGAACCGGAACGCCATCTGCAGCAGATTGCCGAGGATGTAGGCGGAGACGAAGTCGGCGATGTTCTCGATGGTCAGTGA
Source organism: Mycolicibacterium litorale (assembly GCF_010731695.1). Classification (NCBI taxonomy): domain Bacteria; kingdom Bacillati; phylum Actinomycetota; class Actinomycetes; order Mycobacteriales; family Mycobacteriaceae; genus Mycobacterium; species Mycolicibacterium litorale. The sequence goes on along the minus strand of NZ_AP022586.1, from coordinate 2,991,980 downwards.
GACCTCGGGCACCCGCAGGCCCAGCACATAGCTCGAGAAGTACAGCGGGAGCATGCTCAGCAGCACGCCGACGCCGCTGAACGCGAAGAACAGCAACGCCTCGTGATGTCGCTCACGTCCACCGCGGTCGCGGAAGCTCCACTCCCTGTTGAGGATGTAGGAGGCGATGACCGCGACGATCCCGGCGATGATCTTCGCCGTCACCGGTTTGGGCTCGAGGATCGTCAGTTTCAGCGTGAAGAAGATCGCCGAATCGATGACGAACGTGGTCGCCCCGACGATCGCGAACTTGATCAGCTCATGATGCTGCTCGGCATACGGCCGGATGGGCCGCGGCAGCCTCTTGATCGTCGCATCGGCGAAGGACACAAGGAGGCAGTCTACGTAAGTCCGGCGAGCCCTGTCGTATCCCAGTCGTATCGCTGCTTCCTTCCTGGTCAATAACCCGGTCGCGGCCATGACACGATAGGCGTCGTGCCGAGTACTCCTTCTTCGCCACCCGTGGTGGCCATGATCGGCGGCGGTCAGCTCGCCAGGATGACCCATCAGGCGGCGATCGCGCTGGGCCAGAGCCTGCGCGTGCTCGCGACCGGCCCGCAGGAGCCCGCCGCGCTGGTGAGCCCCGACGTGGTCATCGGATCCCACACCGACATCGACGCGTTGCGCCGTGCCGCCGCCGGTGCGACCGTGCTGACCTTCGACCACGAGCACGTCCCCACCGAGGCGCTCGAGACGCTGGTGGCCGAGGGAGTCAACGTGGCGCCGCCGCCGGAGGCGCTGGTGCACGCCCAGGACAAACTCGTGATGCGGCGCCGGCTCGAAGCCATGGGCGCGCCGATCCCGCGCTACACCGCCGTCGACACGGTCGACGACGTCGTGGCGTTCTCGGCCGAGGTCGGCGGACCGGTGGTGATCAAGACCGTGCGCGGCGGCTACGACGGTCGTGGTGTGGTGCTGGCCACCGACGTCGACGAGGCGCGTGAGGTCACCGCCCGGTACCTCGCCGACGGGGTGCCGGTGCTCGCCGAGGAGCGCGTCCAGATGCGTCGCGAACTCGCCGCCCTGGTGGCCCGCTCGCCGTTCGGCCAGGGGGCGGCCTGGCCGGTGGTGGAGACCGTGCAGCGCGACGGCATCTGCGTGACGGTGCTCGCCCCGGCCCCCGACCTGTCCGACGAGATGGGCGCGAGTGCCCAGCAGCTGGCCCTGCGGCTGGCCGCCGAACTCGGCGTGGTCGGCGTGCTGGCGGTCGAACTCTTCGAGACCGTCGACGGTCGGCTGCTGGTCAACGAACTCGCCATGCGCCCGCACAACTCCGGGCACTGGACCATGGACGGCGCCGTCACCAGCCAGTTCGAACAACACGTCCGCGCGGTCCTGGACTATCCGCTCGGCGACACGGCGCTGCTCACTCCGGCCACCGTCATGGCCAACGTGCTCGGCGCCCCGCAGACGCCGGCGATGACGATGGACGAACGCGTCCACCACCTCTTCGCCCGCATACCCGACGCCAAGGTCCACCTGTACGGCAAGGGGGAACGGCCCGGGCGCAAGATCGGCCACGTCAACATCACCGGTGACGATCCCGAGGTGCTGCGCGAGCGCGCCGAGCGGGCCGCGCACTGGTTGTCCCACGCCGAGTGGACCGACGGATGGGATCCGCACGGTGCCGATGTCCGTGGGGTCCACGGCAGGGAAGGACTCTCGAGGTGAACGCACCCGCACCACGCGTCGGGGTGATCATGGGCAGCGACAGCGACTGGTCGGTGATGACCGACGCCGCAGAGGCGTTGGCCGAGTTCGAGGTGCCCTTCGAGGTCGGTGTGGTCTCGGCTCACCGCACACCCGGGCGCATGCTCGACTACGCGCGAAACGCCGCCGATCGCGGTATCGAGGTGATCATCGCCGGCGCGGGCGGCGCGGCGCACCTGCCGGGCATGGTCGCCGCGGCCACGCCGCTGCCGGTGATCGGCGTGCCGGTGCCGCTGGCCCGGCTGGACGGACTCGATTCGCTGCTCTCGATCGTGCAGATGCCGGCCGGGGTGCCGGTGGCCACGGTGTCGATCGGGGGCGCGCGCAATGCCGGACTGCTGGCGGTGCGGATCCTCGCGGCCGCGGACCCCAAGCTGCGCGCCCGGATGGTCGCGTTCCAGGAGGGCCTCGAACAGATGGTGCTCGAGAAGGACGCCGCGCTGCGGGACCGGCTACTCGGCGGCCAGTGACCGCGGGTAAAGTTACCGGTGAGTAGCAAGGAGGCCACGATGGCTGGTTGGAGCGGAAATCCGTCCTTCGACGTGTTCCAGTTGCCCGAGGAGCACCAGGAACTGCGCGCGGCGATCCGCGCACTCGCCGAGAAGGAGATCGCCCCCTACGCGGCGGACGTCGACGAGCAGATGCGGTTCCCGCAGGAGGCGCTCGACGCGCTCAACGCGTCGGGATTCAACGCGGTGCACGTACCGGAGGAGTACGGCGGACAGGGCGCCGACTCGGTGGCGGCGTGCATCGTCATCGAAGAGGTCGCCCGGGTCGACGCGTCGGCGTCGCTGATCCCCGCGGTGAACAAGCTCGGGACCATGGGCCTGATCCTGCGGGGCTCCGAGGAGCTCAAGGGCAAGGTGCTGCCCGACCTCGTCGAGGGGCAACTGGCCTCCTACGCGCTCTCGGAGCGGGAGGCGGGCAGCGATGCGGCCTCGATGCGCACCCGCGCCAAGGCCGACGGCGACGACTGGATCCTCAACGGCGCCAAGGCCTGGATCACCAACGGCGGCAAGTCATCCTGGTACACCGTGATGGCGGTGACCGATCCCGACAAGGGCGCCAACGGCATCTCGGCGTTCATGGTGCACATCGACGACGAGGGCTTCACGGTAGGGCCCAAGGAACGCAAGCTCGGCATCAAGGGTTCGCCGACCACCGAGTTGTACTTCGAGAACTGCCGCATCCCCGGCGACCGGATCGTCGGTGAGCCCGGCACCGGATTCAAGACCGCACTCGCGACGCTGGACCACACCCGCCCGACCATCGGCGCACAGGCCGTCGGTATCGCCCAGGGCGCGGTGGATGCGGCGATCGCGTACACCAAGGACCGCAAGCAGTTCGGGAAGTCGATCAGCGACTTCCAGGGCGTCCAGTTCATGCTCGCCGACATGGCCATGAAGGTGGAAGCCGCCCGGCTGATGGTCTATTCGGCCGCGGCGCGCGCCGAACGCGGCGAGGGCAACCTCGGCTTCATCTCGGCGGCGTCGAAGTGCTTCGCCTCCGATGTCGCGATGGAGGTGACCACCGACGCGGTCCAGCTGTTCGGCGGCGCCGGCTACACCATCGACTTCCCGGTCGAGCGGATGATGCGAGACGCCAAGATCACCCAGATCTACGAGGGCACGAACCAGATTCAGCGCGTGGTGATGTCGCGCGCACTGCTGCGCTGACCAAGATCAGTAGGCGCCGTGGCCGCGGGCCACGGTGACCGCGGTCCTGGCCAGGATCCGCAGATCCTGGTCCATCGACCAGTTCTCCACGTAGTACAGGTCGAGCCGGACCCGGTCCTGTTCGCTGATGTCCGACCGGCCCGACACCTGCCACAGCCCGGTCATCCCCGGTTTCACCAGAAGTCGGCGCTGTACGAAGCCGGGGAACTCGGCGCCCTCGCCGTCCACCATGGGTCGGGGTCCGATCAGGCTCATCTCGCCGACGGCGACGTTGATGAGCTGCGGCAGCTCGTCGAGGCTGGTGCGTCGGAGTACCCTGCCGATCCGGGTGATCCGCGGGTCGCCCGCCCACTTGTAGAACGCGTCATCGGACTTCCCGGACAGCGCGCGCACCTCGGTCAGCCGGGCTTCGGCGTCGGGGTGCATGGATCGGAACTTCCACATCCGGAACGGTTCACCGCGCCGGCCGACGCGCGCAGGCCGGTAGAAGACGGGGCCGCCGTCCTCGGCCTTGACCGCGACCGCGATGGCCAGGAACAGCGGTGAGAGCAGCGCGAGCAGCGCAACGGACAGGACGCGGTCGAACAGCGCCTTGGCGAGGGCGGACAGCGAGGAGTACCCCGGTTCGTCCACCCGCAGCAGCGAAAGCCCGCTCAGCCGTTCGAGACTCAGCTTGGGCTGGGCGATCCCGGCCACACCGGGCACCACCATGAGGTCGATCCCGTGCGGGTGCAGCGCCCAGCGCAGGTCGCGTAGGCATTCGTCGCTGATCCGGTCGGCCGAGGTGATGACCACCGACTGTGCCTGGTGGGCGCGGGCCAGTTCGGTGATCTCGGCGGTGTCGACCACGGGGTCCTCGGGGCGGTCGTCACACAGATCCAACCCGCCTGAGGCGCTGGCGAATTCGTTCGACCGAGCGGCCAGCGCGTGGAACGCGCTCACCTCGTAACCGGCGCGGGCGTCGCTGGACACCGCGGCCGCGACACGATCCGCCTCGGGGCGGGTGCCCACCAGCAGCAACCGGGTTCGCCGGCCGCCGGGCCGGGTGCGCTGCCGGACCAGTACGACGGTGCTCAGCACGTGCGCCAGCAGGCATCCGCCGAGTCCTGAGGCGATCGCGATCAGCAGGGTCTGGCGGGGCAGCGGACTGCCGGTGACCAGTAGCACGATCGCGACCAGGCCGAGGAGCTTGCCGGTGGCCAGCAGCACGCGCTTGAACTCCTCGAAGCCGCGGCCCAGGATCTTCGTGTCGGTGGACTTCTGGGCGGCCAGCAGCACCACCCAGGCCGCCACCATGCCTACCCCGAAGACCACCCGCACCCAGGTGTGGTGGTGGACGGCGACATCGGAGCTGACCGCCACCGCGAAGGCGGTGCCGCCGAGGACGCTGAGGATCTCGGCGGCCTGCACCTTGGCGCTGTTGTCAAGCATGGGCGACCACCCGGCGGCGGGCCGAGTCGCGGTTGTCGATCACCTCACGCACCACCCGGTCGGCCAGTCCCACCGACGAATTCCAGCTCGTGACGTCGGGATAGATCTGTGCCGTGGTGGCCAGGAACACGTTCGTGTCCCCGACGCGGACGGCCGGTATGCGCTCGTGGTAGCCCAGCGTCGGAATCGGTTCCACGAACGGCGCTTTGAAGACCTTCACGTATTCGACCGCCCCGGCGTCGGTCAAGCGATCGGGATAGAGCGAGCGCAGCTGGGCCTTCCAGCGATGCGCGATGTCGGCTTCCGGCTCGGCGAACAAGGCCGAATCCCGCCCGCAGTAGTGCATGACGTAGACGAGCGACCGGCCGCCGAAACGCTCGGTGCCGGTGAGCGCCGACATCTCCACCACGCCGTCGAATTCGGTGTCGCAGTTGATCACCGGCGCCCAGTAGTGCCCGTCGAGCGGCCGGTCGAGGAGGAAGACCGCGTTCACCACACCCTGGTAGTCGAGCTGCACCCGGGGCAGCGCCGACCGCAGCCGCTCATCGGCCAGCTTGTGCAGCAGCGGGATCGGCACCGTGGAGATCACCGATTGCGCGGCGATCTCGGCACCGGTTCCGAGCCGGACCCGCGCGCCGTCGCCGTCGAGAGCCACGTGTTGCACCGAGACACCGCGGAGGATCCGGCCGCCTCCGGTCTCGATGGCCGTCCGCATCCGGTCGACGATCGCGCGGTACGTGCCCTCCGGGTATCCGCGGATGGCCACGTTGCTCTCGCGGCCGAGCCGTTGGTAGAGGTAGCGGGCGGGCACCTCGCCGAACGCGTCGCCGAACTTGGCGCCGAACAAGGGTTTCAACATGCGCTGCCACACCGTCGGCCCGTACACGCTGCGAAGCCAGTCCTCGGTCCTGGTGTTGTCGAGGTCTTGCCCGCGGCCCAGCCGGCGCAGCAGCAGCGAGACCGCGCCGAACCGGATCCGGTGCGCGAATCGCAGCGGCGTGAAGCGCAGCAGGTCCATCGCACTGTTGAACGGGAAGCGGCGCCCGTCGACGTTCATGCCCATCGTGGTCTGCTGCCACCGGATCGTGTCGGCCAGCCCGAGCTCGTTGAGCAGCGGCAGCAGGTGTTCGTCGGTGGGCATCACGCAGTGGTAGAAGCGTTCGATCTCGACACCGCCGATCTCGCCGCCCATACCCAATCCGCCCAGCTGATCGGAACTCTCGACGAGGTGGACGGGGATCGAGGCGCGGGTCAGGCGGTAGGCCGCCGTCAGTCCCGATATCCCGCCGCCGATGATCACCACGGGACGTGGCTCGATCGGTGTGTGCATCAGATCTGCCGGTACGGCGCGGGCGTGAAGGACTCGCGGACGAGCAGCTTGAAGTACTGCCGCAGCGTACGGGCCAGTTTCAGCTTGCTCGCGCCCTGTTTGCGGTCGTACTGCAGGACGAGCGGGACCTCGGCGATGCTGGGGTTGAGGTGGCGCAGTTTGAGCAGGAGTTCCACCATGCAGGCGAAACCCTGCTCGACGACGAGTCGCTCACCCCAGTGACCCGCGGCGCGGCGTAGCAGGGAGACCCGGTAGGCGCGGTAACCGCTGGTGAAGTCGCGGACCCCGTCGACCTTGGCGACGACGCGGAACATGTGCGCGGCCCCCCGTGACATCAGCCTGCGCAGGGGCGGAGCCGTGGCGTCGTCCCCGCCGTCGGTGAACCGCGAGCAGATCGCGATGTCGGCGCCCCTGTCGATCTCACGCACCAGCGCGGCGACCAGTGTCGGGTCGTGCGTGTCGTCGGCGTCCATCACCACGAGCACGTCGTCGTCGCCGGCGACGGCGAGCACCGAGCGCAACCCGGTTTGAATGGCCTGTCCGAGGCCGAGATTCACCTCATGGGTCACCAGATTGACCTTCAGGGACGGCGGTCCGCTGGTGGCGACCGCGGCGGTGCCGTCCGCCGACCCGTCGTTGATCACCCACACCGTGAGCGGCTGCGTCGTGGCCAGTCGGTCGATGCGCTCGAGGAGCGGGCGCAGCGAGCCCTCCTCGTTGTACGCGGGGAGCACGATGTGCACCTGCCCGAGCCGGACCTTGGTGTCGACGTGTTCGCGGAGGAGCGTTTCGGTCATGGGGGTTCCTCGGTGTGTTCGGGACGCCACGCGACGCCGTGGCGGTACGGATGGATTTCGGCTGGGCGCGACCGCCCGAGGCTGTGCCTGGACAGACGCGCTGATGGTCGGGAGCGTCCTGGCGGGCGCGGTGTCGGTGAACTTCCCGGCTGTTGCATCCGCGTATGGCAATGTGCGCGGTTGTCACCCGGGGGCTCCCCGGCCGGCGTCGACGTCACCTGATGGAGCGGGGTGTCAACCCGCGTCCGCCGATGGCTCCGATCGACAACGGCCGGCGTGGTCCAGCGTTTTGCGTTCGCTGATGTAGCTACAGCTAATAAATACACCACAGTCGGCGGCATCGCACAATGGTGAGATTCAGGTCACATCTAGGTCATAAAACCTTTTTGCGGGGGAAGGCGGCGCAGCAGCAAGAAGGAGCTGTGAACTGTTTATTTCTGTCACACGGCCACCATCGGCCGATTGCCATGTGTTGACGCCGGCGTAGATAGGGATTCCCGGGCGCTCGGTGGTACTGCGCACCACGGTGCAGATCCAGCACTTTTCGAAGCGGATGCTGTGGATGGCGGCGCGTGGGCCGGCGGTCCCCGCCGATGCGCCGCGGCGTGGAGCACCGCCTCTGGCGTCAGGTGGGGTTGGCTGTCAGGAAAAGTGACGTCAACATGCAGATTCAGCAAACGCTGAATGAATACCGGTGCGGTCAGGCGTCGTCGGCCGGGCCCGCCGGACGAAGGTGGGTGATGTCACCCGCCGCGACCGTCACGGATTCGGAGCCCGTGGTGATGGTCAGCCTGCCGAGACCGTCTATGTCGGTCGCGGTTCCCTCCAGCCGGCGGTCACCGGGCAGGATGGCCCGGACCCCGCGACCCAGGGTCAGGCTGTGCCTGCGGTAGTCCGCGATGAGCGCCGGGTCCGCCCCGTCGGCGCCACGCCAGCGGGAGACGCGCTCGCCGAGGAACCGCAGGATCGCGCTCACGAGCGGATTGCGGTCGAGATCTGACGCGCCGAGCATCGCGAGTGACGTGGCTCGTGGATCGGGCGCCTCGTCCGCGCTCAGCGACACGTTCAGGCCGATGCCCACGACCACCACCGGCTGCGGGGCGGCGACTTCGGCGAGGATGCCCGCCAACTTCCCGTCGCCGACGAGAACGTCGTTGGGCCACTTGAGGCCTGCCTGCACCCCCGTGACCTCCGCGACGGCGTCGCGCACCGCCACCCCGGTGAGCAACGGCAACCAGCCCCAGGCGTCGGGCGTGACGCCGCCGGCGTCCACACCGACCGACATCGCGACCTGCGACCGCGGGGCGGCGGACCACTGGCGGCCGTGCCTGCCGCGTCCCGAGTGCTGGAACTCGGTCAGCAGGACGCTGCCCGCCACCTCGCCTCCGGCTGCGGCCCGGGCGAGGAGGTCGGCGTTGGTGGATCCCGTCTCGTCGACGACATCGAGTGTCCGCCATCCGGCCGGGAGATCGGCACGTAGCAGTCCGGCGTCGAGCGGCGTACGAGCGGACTCGATGGCCATGGCAGGAGCCTAGACGAGGGGTCACCGTCGAGCCGCCACGTACCGGCCACCAGGAGCGCGACACCGACGACGACGAGCGCCCGCATGATCCAGATGGTGGAGCCGTCTCCGAACAGCAGCTCGAGCGGGTGCCAGCGCGATGCCCAACACGCCACCGCCAACGCCACGAGCCCAGGCGCCGACCATGCCCGCGCCCGTCGTGCGCCGCTTCGCCACAGCTCTGCGGCCGCCAGCGCGATCGGCGCGAGCATCCACATCGCGTCGTAGCTGATGTGGTAGAACGCCATCAGTCCGATGCTCAGACCGATGAGAACCGCGGTGTGGGGCAGCAGCCGCCGGTCCAGCCGGCGCGCCAGTAGGTAGGCGGCGCTCAGGCCGGCGAGCAGGACCACCGGCGACGTCCAGCCCGGCACCGGCAGGCCGGCGTCCAGCAGGGCCCCGGTGAGGTCGACGCGCTCGTCGAGGTAGTCGACCGTCCGGATCGCCTCGGCCGAGCTGGCGTTGGAGAGCAGCGTCTCCAGCCACGCGCCCAGCCGACCGTCGGCGAGGAACAGTGCCGTCACCGTCGACACGCCGCCGGCCAGCAGTACCGCCGAGCCGGCGACCCGCCACCTGCGCTGCGCCAGCAGGAGGACCACGACGAAGATCCCGATCTGGGGTTTGAGGCAGGTGACGGCGGCGAGAGGCGTTGCCACCCAGGGACTCCGGGACAACAGTGCCGGCGCGGCGAGCAGCGCGTACACCACCGACGGCTGGCCGTGGCTGGCTCCGTCGGCGGCGGTGCGGGCGAGCCAGACGAGTGCCACCCCCAGGGAACCTGCGCCCACCAGCGCGGTGCGGCCGGGTGTGCCGGGTGCCGTCCACAACCTCGCCGCCCGCATCCCTGCCCACGCGCCCACCGCGGCGACGACGACGATGTTGAGCACGACGTCGGCCGCGGCGGCGGCCTCCCAGGGCAGCCGACCGAACGGCATCCAGAGCGCCAGATGAGCCGGGGCGTAGGTGGGATAGTCCTGGGCGTAGGGGAAGTGCGCCGAGTAGAGGGCGGTGTTGTACGGATCGTTTCCGGACAGCAGCCAGCGGGTGGGCAGCCACACCGTGTCGCGGAAGTCGACCAGTGTCCCGTCCAGGCATCCCGGCGTACGGCAGGGCGCGGGCGTGATCGCCGTGATCCGTTCCGTCCACAGCTTGGCTGCGTAGAAGATGGTCAATGAGCTCGCCATCGTGATACCGAGAAGCGCGACGAGCGCGCCCGGTGACGGGCGACGGAGCACGTTGGGCACTGCGGCGGTCCTTCGCACTTCGGGCGCCGGCGTGCGCGGCGGCGGTCTTCGGGGCGGGCGCGGCACCGAGGTGCTATTCGCTCCCTGTGTCAGCGGCAAAACCCGTCGCTCACGCTGTAGGCGGTGAACAGCGATATAAGCGGTGCCCGGGCAGAGCACAGCTTACCAATGATATTTTGCTCGAGGCAGTCCGGAGGAAGGAGGGTGATGGACGCACTCATCTCGCTGGTGTGTTCGACCATCGGGAGGCCCGAGGCGCTCCGCAGACTCCTGGCCTCGGTGGCGGCCAGTGCGCTCGCCGACCGGGTCGAGTTCGTCCTGGTCGACCAGAGCGCGGCGCAGTCGTGCGCGGCGGTCCTCGCCGACTTCGCGCTGCCGGGACCCCACCGGGTGACGACCAGCGGTCTGGGGGTGTCCACCGGCCGCAACGCGGGCACACCGCTGGCGCAGGGGCGGATCGTGGCGTATCCGGACGACAACTGCTGGTACCCGCCGGAGATTTTCCGGGCGGTGATCGAAACCCTCGACCGGCGAACGGAACTCAGCGGCGTCACCGGCATGCAGGTGACCGAGGCGGGAGCTCCGTCGATGCTGCGGTGGCTGCCCGAGCCGGCCACGGTGACGCGGCGGAACTTCCTCCGGACCTCCGTCAGCTCGACGATCTTCCTGCGGCGCGACGCGCTGCCGTCCAGCACTCCGTTCGACGAGGGTGTCGGCGTCGGATCGCCCGGGCGTCGCGGTGCCGGCGAGGAGTCCGATCTGTTGCTGCGGCTGATCGCGTCGGGGCACACCGTCGAATACCGTCCCGAGATCAAGGTCTTCCAGGAGGACGACCGCGACCAGATGACGCCCGCATACATCGCCAAGATGGCCAAATACGGTGTCGGGCAGGGGTACCTGTGGCGCCGACACGACCTGCCCGTCAGCAGCCTGGCGTACTACTCCGCGCGCAAGATCGCCGGCGCCGGCCTGCGGGCCGCCCGTGGGCAGAAGGTGCATGCCCGCGCCGACCTGGCCTTCGTCCGGGGTCAGGTCGCCGGGTGGCTGGGCGCCGGGTGACCGCCGCCGTCGGCGTCGCCACATCGGAGATGCGGCGCAGCTTCGGGTTGCGCACCGCAGCGGCCGCGGCGGGGCTGGTGTCCACGCTGTCGTTGACCGTCGTCGTCTACCGCATGCTCGACGCCCGCGACGCCGCCGTGTTCTTCGCGATCCTCGCCGCGCTGTCCATCGGACCCCTGGTCGGCCGACTCGGGCTGGGCCCGAACGTGATCCGGTTGGTCGCCGCTGAGCCGACCCGAGTCGGGCGCCGGGCGATCGCCTCCTCGCACCTGTGCGCCACGGCGGCGCTGTCGGTGATCAGCGCGCCGGTGATCGCGGTGCTGGCGACCTGGGCGCTGCGCGATTCACCGCATCACCTGCCCGTGGTCGTCCTGACCGCCGCCGGCATCGTCGCGGAGTCGCTGCGGCTGACGCTCAGCGACATCTTCGCCGCCGCAGGCCGTGTGGGGGCGTCAGTCGCCACCACTCACCACATCCGCAGCATGGTCGTGCTGCCGGTGGTGGGTGCGATCGCCGTGGCGGTGGCGCATCCGACACTGCTGGAGGTGATGGCGAGCTACACGGCCGTATCGGTCCTGCAGTTGTGCGCGGCGCTCGTCGTCGGCCGCCACGACATCGCGTTCCGCGCGGGCGGCGGTGTGGCGACGCTGCGGGGAGCACTGGGCGCGGGGGCCCGGCTCTTCACTCTGGACCTCGCCGCGTTCCTGTGTCTGCCCGGGACGGTGTGGCTGGCCAATGTCGTCTTCCCGCCAGACACGGCGGCGCTCTACTCCGCCGCGGCGACGTTGGCGCTGCAGGTCACGATCATCGAGAGCCTCGCCGCGCTCGCCGTCACACCGGCCGCCGCCCGGCTGTGGGCGGCCGGGGAACGTGACCAGGTGGTGCGCGTCCTGTCGGCCGTCGCCACGCTGAGCACCGCGGTGACGATCGTCGCGGTCGGGGTGCTGGCCGCCTTCGGCGCCGACCTGCTCGGGTTCGCCTACGGTCCGTCGATGCGCGAGGCCGCCGTTCTGCTCGTCGTGATGGCCGCCGGTGGGATCGCCAAGACCGCGTTGGGCGTGAACATCACGTTGATGATCGTCAGCGGGCACATCACCGAGGCGGCGCGAACGGCGCTCATCGCGCTGGCCGTGTCGGTTCCGTTCGCCGTGACGGCGGCGGTGGCCGGCGGGCCGGTGTGGCTCGCGGTGGCCTCCGCGTCGGCCATGGCCGCGGTCGCGGTGGCTCAGTGGCGGGCCAGCCGTGCGGCCGTCGGCGCAGCACCGCGGGCCGGGCTGAACGTCGTCCACGCATGGCAAAGTTTACGTCCTTCGCCGTGATGATCTGTCGGTGCGGATCATCGGATCGCGACGCCGGTTTTCATCTGCACAACAGGCATTTCCGGGTGCGGTGTAGCCAGCCACCGTCTGGTGGCATAGTATGCGGAGCGACAAACCAGCAATGACCCGACGACCGTGGGTCGACGCATGCCGATCTTGGAGGAGCACGCACCCGTGGCCGTCCAGCTTTCCCCGATTCAGTCGTCAGTCCTCTCGGCGATCACCCGAAGGTCGTCCCGGGTGTGGCTCGTGGCGCTGGCCGTGGGCACACTCATCGGCGTCGCCCTCGGGGCGTTGGCCGGTGGTGCCTTCTACCTCAACCGCAACGCCGACCCGACGTCGAGCGCGCAGATTCGGGTGACGCCGCCGGTCGATCTGGTCGCCATGGTGACCGGGGCGCCCATTGACTTCACGCAGAGCCACATCAGCGACTACGTCGCCGGTGAGGTCGCCTACCTCGACGGCGCGGGCTTCGCCAGAGCGGTCAACGAACGACTGGGACGCCCTGGGCCCGCGCACCTCACCATCACCCAGAACGGTACGTCGCAGGTGCTGACCATCTCGTCGACCGGGGCGACGGCGCGGGAATCGATGGCGACCGTGCGCACGGCGCTCAACCTGTACGACCAGCGTCTGCGTCAGCTCACCGACCGGCAGCTGGACAGCGCCCTGGCCGCACTCGACGAACGCATCAAGGCGATCAGGGCCACCCGCGATGTGGGGCGGCTCATCGAGGCACAGCAGCTGCGCTCCAACGTCGAACTGCAGGCCGCGCAGCCGACCGGCATGCAGGTGCTGAATTCACCGCTGACCGATCCGTCGGTCGGCTCCGACCGGTGGCCGCTGGGGGCGCTGTTCGGCGGGCTGCTCGGCGGGCTGTTCGCGCTGATCGCGATGGGTCTCTACCGGAGCCGTTCCGGCCGGGTCGTTGCCGTCACCGACATCGCCGACGCGGTCGACCGCATCCTCACCCCGGAGGTCAGCCTGCGTGGTGGCCACGGTCCCGATTCCGATGCCGCACAACGCCAATTGGCGCGCACGCTCTTCGCGCAGTGCCCCGGTACGGCGCCCAACCGGGTGATCGTCGTCATCGGCGCATCGCGTTCCTCGGGATCCGGCCGCGTCGCTTCGCTGCTCGAGACGGCCGCCGCCGAACAGGGTCCGACCGTCCTCGTCACGCTCGCCCAGGATTCGGTGACGCTGCCCGCCGGATCGAAACACGACCACACGCTGATCCTCGACATCGGGGCGCTCGGCGATTCGGCCCTGGCCACCCAGGCGATCGCGGCCGCGACGGATCTGGTCCTGGTGACGCGTCTGAACGTGGATTCGGTCGCTGCGGTGTCCGCGGTCCGTGCCGCCACCGCGTCGAGTCCGGTTCCGCTGCGGGCTGCGGTAACCTACTGGCCGCTGTTCGCTCGCGGGACGAAGACGCCGCCCGCCACACAGCGTGACGGGTCCGCGGACGCACCGGCCCGCGAGGCCGATCCCGCTGTCGAGGCGGCGGCCACCACACCATGAGGCCCGACACCACCACCCGCCGGGCCAGGGTCTGGTGGTTGGCGCCGACATCGGTGATCCTGATGGTGGCGACCATGTCGATCCTGCTCACCGCGGCAATCAGCGACGACAGGTTCCGCGCGCTGTGGAACACCCCGAAATCGGTGACCGGCCATGTCTTGGTCCTGATGTTCTGCGGGGCACTGGCACTGGCCGTGGGCGCCAGCGCGGTCGGGGCGCTGCGCCCGGTGCGGCTCCCGGCCCAGCGGTGGCCGAACCTGCGCCCCGAGGCGATCGCCCTGCTGTGCCGGGCCAGTTCGCTCCTCGTCGGCCTCACCGTGCTGGGCTACCTCGGTTTCGGACTGCTCATGGCGCGAGCGGGCATCGGCTGGGCGCAGATCGCCGGCGCCTCCGGTTACTCCGGTTCCGCCCCGATCAAAACCGTCGTGGGCACCATCCCCGGCGTCACGACGATGACCCAGTTCGGCATCGCTGCGGTCATCGTCTCGAGCGTCGTCCTGGCACAACAGAATTCACGGGCCGAACTGCTCAAGATCGTCGCAGTCGTCGGGATGTCCGTGCCGCGCGCCTTCATCTTCGCCGAACGGCTGGCCGTCCTCGAACTCGTCGTCCCGATCGCCGTGGTCGCCTGCTACCGGGTGGCCGAGACGCCCCGGATGCGGTCACTGGTACGGATCGTCCCCGTGGTGGCGCTTCCCGCGGTGATCGTGATCTTCTCCGTGTTCGAATACTTCCGCAGTTGGGAGTTCTACCGCGGGACCGGCCGCAGCTTCTGGCAGTTCTCGTTCGAACGGGTCGCCGGCTACTACGCCACCGCGGTCAACAACGGCTATCTGGAGCTGAACCACCTCAACGTGGCCGGGCGCGAACCGCTGACCACTCTCGAATTCCTGTGGGACGCACCCGGCGTCCGCCAGCTCGGGCTGTACGACCAGCTGGCCGGGAACTTCCCGGGACGAAACGGTGTGGTGACCGACGCCGACTACGTCGCGATGCTCACCCACTACGGCAACCCGGAGTTCAACAACGCGACGGGCTTCTCGATCCCGTACCTCGACTACGGCACGGCGGGCGGGCTGCTCTTCTTCCTGATCGCCGGCGTGATCGCCGGACTGCTCTACCGGGCGTTCCGCGAGGGCTCACCGGTCGGCCTCCTGCTGTACCCGCTGTTCTTCGTCGGCCTGATCGAACTGCCGCGCTACATGCACTGGACGCAGGGACGTTCGCTGCCGTCGTGGGTGGCACTGGGTGTCGTCGCGTTACTCGTCACGCGTGCCGACCGCCGATGGCGCACCACCCGTCGTGACGACGTTCAGGAACCGGTCGCCGTACTGAGCTGAGCCAGCGGGACGCCCAGCGCCCCGGTGAGCACCGTGGCCGCCGAACGCTCCCAGGAGTACCGCTCGGCGTTGAGCCGCCCGCGCTCGATGAGATCGGCCGCCAGCCCGGCGTCGCGTTCGAACTCCTCGATCCGGGCGAGCAGATCGCGGCTGTCGTCGGGGTCGAAGTAGAGGGCGCCGCGACCACCGACCTCCGGCAGGGACGCCGCCGACGAACTGATGACCGGGCAGCCCAGCACCTGCGCCTCGAGGACAGGTAAGCCGAAGCCCTCGTATTTCGACGGGAACACCAACGCGCGCGAATTGCGGTACAGCCAGACCAGTTCGGCGTCGGTGAGCCGGCCCGCCACCGTCGCCGCGGTCCGCAGATCCGCTATGGCCGCGAAGACCTGGTCGCGACCGGCGGCTCCCACCACCACCACGCGGCGCCCTGACGCGGTGAGCGCGGCCACCGCACCGGTGAGGTTCTTGTGCTGGGCGAGGGTGCCGACCACCAGATACTGCCCGCCGTCGACGTCGAGGTCGGGCCGCGCCGGATCGAGCTGGGTCAGACCGTCGGCCGCGCACGGCGCCACCAGGAACCGTCCCCGGTCGACCCGCAGCACGCAGGCGAGTTCGTCGGCGCTGAAATCGGAGACGGTGAGGAGCAGGCGGGCCGTGCGCGACAGCACGACGTACATCACCCAGTAGAACGCGACGAAGGCCCGGCGGAAGGTGTGCGGATGACGGAAGGCCGTCGCATCGTGCATGGTGACCAGCTGCCTGCGTTTGAGAACCGGTGCGGGACCGGCGAAGTTGAGCAGCATCCGGCCGGCGGTGGCCGCGGGCAGGTACAGCTGCTCGAACAGCACTCCGCCCACCGGTGCCGGACGGATCTCCACGTGCGGCGCCGATGCCCACGCCGGCGCCTCGACGCCCTTGGGCGTGTGCAGCACCAGATCGACCGCCTCCGCGCCGACCAGGCACCGCACCATCTCGGTGGCGTAGCGCTGCGTGCCGGTCAGCGGCTGAGCCAGCCACTTACCGTTGACGTGCACCCGGTCCATCAGCGCGCCCCGGCGTACGGGCCGTAGAGCTCCTTGAGCGCCACCTGCTGGCTGCCGTCGCAGTTGTCGGCCAGCGCGATGCGAGTGGCGTCGCGGACGGCGGCACGATCGCGCGCGGTGGCCAACGCCGGGAGGAGGTCGGCGAAGCCGGCGGGTTCGGCGAAGGTCAACGGCAGACGCTGCCCGTCCAGATACGGCCGGGTGCGGGCGACGACCGGCAGGCCTGCCGCATTCGCCTCCAGAATCGAGATGGGGAGCCCTTCCCACAGGGCGGTGTGCAGGTAGACGTCGCCGCGGGCGAGTTCGGCGAGTGCCTCGGCCCGGGGCAGCCAGCCCGTCACCGTGATGCGCCGATCGGCAAGGTACCGAGCGCAATCCGCGTCGCCGTCCCCGATCCACACCGCCTCCAGATCGGGGTGCGTGCGCCGGGCGCAGGTGACGGCGTCGGCGAAGAACACCGGATCCTTCTGGGCGCCGAGTCTGCCGTTGCCGACCACCCGCAGAACGGATTCAGGCGTGGTGCGGGTGTTCGCCGGCACCGTGCACGGTCCGGCGACATTGGGCACCGTGACGACACGCGGTGTGCTCAGCGGCCAGCGGGACAGGCGCGCCTCGCGCGGTGAGCAGACGCCGTACGCGCTGGTGTTCACCGAGAGCAGCCATTCGGCGGCCCGGAACGCCGCCCGTATCGCCGGACCGACGTCGCGGCGTTCGAAGGCGTAGCAGTGCGGTGAGTAGACGATCGGGCGGCGCGCGGACCGGCGCACGGCGAGCCGGGCGTACACCCCGCCCTTGCTGGAGTGGGCGTGTACCACGACCGGCCCCTCCAGCCCCGTGACGTAGCGGCGGATGAACCGCAGCCGGGCGGCATGCCCGTCGGGCAACTCGGCGGTGGCGGTGAATCCCGCGAATTCCGCTGTGCCGACCGCGGCCTCCGTGCGGCGCGCGTAGACGAGGTGGTGGTCGGCGGCCGGGTAGTTGCGCGCGAAGTCGCGGATCGCCGCGGCGGTGCCGCTGGCGAACGACTCGGTGACGTGCACGACGGTGAAGGCAGTGGTCACGGTGCTCCTTGCGGGTCGGCTGGTCAACGGACGTCGACCGGTGTGCCGTTGACGGTGAAATCGGAGGTCTCGACGGCTGGGGCGGGTGCGTCCACCAGCAGCGGTCGAACGCCGTTGTCCTGCAACCGGATCTGCCGGAACGCGATGGCGTCGACCGTCCCGGGCTTGGCGATCACGCCGATGCCGCGCTGCGCGGTCGGCGGGGTCGCGGTGATCGTCAGATCCGAGACCGAGACACCGCTGACGGAGTGACCGGCGTGGCCGGAGTAGACCAGCACCGCGCCGTGCACGACGGCGGGATCGGTGTTCGCCCCGGCGATCGTGCCGCCGGTGACCCGGATGCCGGCGACGGAATCGGTGAAGTACGGGTCGCCCTCGGACGCGATGTAGACCCCGGCGCCGCTGGTACCGGACACCGTGATGTCACGTATCGCGACGTCCCGGCCGCCGACGACGGAGATGCCACGGCCCCAACGGGTTCCCTCGACGACCGGTGCGGTGATGGTGATACCGGCACACGGTCTGTCGGTGCCGTAGGACACCACCGCCACGCCGTCGTCGCCGGTCCGTTCGGTGCGCGGGCTCTCGAGTGTGCCGTTGGTGGCGCCGTCGGTCATGTGGATGCCGTCGGCGAGGGAGTCGCGAACGGTGACGCGCGTGAGGTGGAAGCCGCTGACGCCGTCGACGAACACGCCCGCGGCCGCCGACCCGTCGACGGTCACGTCGGTCAGCGAGACGCCGTTGCCGCCGACGACGAGTTTGTGCTGTTCGAGTCCCGTGCGCCGGGGCCCGTCGGTGGGCGCGCTCAGCGTCACGTCGGTCACGGACACCCCCGGCGCGTCGATGAGGACCGCCGATGTCGGGGCGTTCGTCGCGGCCAGGGTCGCGCCGTTGCCGTCGATCCGGACGCCGGGCACCGTGATCCGGAGGACGCCGTGGTGGAAGTAGGTACGCCGCTCCAGCCGGATGGTGTCACCGGGTCGCAACTGGTCGAATTGCGCTTGCAGCGAGACTGTTTCGTCCGGCGGCGCGCTGTGCGCGGCCTGGACGCCGTGGACGGCCAGCGCGATCACCAGCGTCGTGGTCAGGACCGCGGCCACGACGGATCCCAACGATGTCCGCCGGCGTCGACGGGGGTCACGGAACGGGCGCACAGGAGCTCTCCGCTTCGAGCGCGTGTAGGACGTGGTCGCGCGTTCCCAGCACGGTGAAATGACGCTGCATCGCCGCCGTCACCCACCGCATGAATGCGAACTTCTCGCGCGCCGGCACACCCATTCCCGGGAAGAAGTCGAGCGCGGGGGCGTCGCGGCGGTCGAGCAAATCGGTGGGGTGCAGCAACATCGTCATCCCGATGCCCCGCGCCCGGCACAGCCGCACGGCGGTGCTGAAGTACAGCCGCGCCACCCGCGGCGAGACCGCATACAGCTGCATGAGGTAGGACCCGTGTATCGGGATGCGCAGCAGCGGCATCGTGGTGACCGGCAGTTCGGCGATCCCGCTCGCGGACCGGTGCGGGCGCAGGGGAAGCAGCGCCTGGTGCGCGCCGCCGAACAGTTGCCCGCGATCCGCACGCTGTTCGGCGGTCAGCGTGGCGGTGCGGAAGTGGTGGGCGCGGGCGAGCGGGCCGATCCAGGTCGGGAACGTGCTGGCGTCGTAGGCGTATCCCCGCTCGACCAGCAGCCGTTCGAGCGTGGCACTGGTGCTGTAACCGGGACCGCGGAATCCGGTGGGCGCCGGTGCGCCTGCGGCGACGATCGCCGCATGGGTGCGGTCGATCTCCGCGGCGACCCGGTCGGCGCTGTACCGCTGCAGCCACGGCTCGTGCTCGTAGGAGTGGTTGCCGATCTCGTGGCCCCCGGCGGCGAACGCCCGTACCGCCTCGGCCCCGTCGTCGCGGTCGGCGTCCGCGCCGATCACGAAAACCGTTGACCGTAGGCCCGATTCGCCGAGAAACTCTACGATCCGCGGTGTCGCGGTGGTGAGATAGCTGGGCCGCGTCTCCCATTCGGGATCGCCGTGGGTCTTGAGGAACGACCAGACGTTGTCGAGGTCGAACGAGAGGCTGGCGACGGGACGGTGGTCGGTCATCGGGCGTTCCCCTGGGTGATCGGTTGGTCGGCGACGTCGTTGTCCGTGTGGCGGATCGGCTCGCCGACGACGGTGCCGACGCGGGCCATGGCGAGTACGCCGGCGACGACGAGGATCAGCCCCACGACCAGCCACGCCGTTCGGCCGTCGGCGATGCGATCACCGACCAGGGCGAGCCCGGCCGCGGATGCGGCGACCATGGTCACGGCGTCCATCGCGGACCCGGCAGATGTCGTCGACCCGCGCTGCAGCGCGGCGGCCAGCAGGATCTGCCCGACGGCGGCCGCCGCCAGCGTCAGCCAGGCGAGCGGCTGCAGCGGCAACGCCGTCACGTCGAGGGCGGGCAGCGGACGGCTGGCCACGGCGAGTACGGCGAATGCCGCGCCCGCCAGACCAGCCAGGGGCACCGCGCCGCGGGCCCGCCAGGCCGCGGGTGCCAGAGCGAGGCAGGACGCCAGGAGCGCGGTGAGCACCCACCCGGTCGCCGGCGGCACGGCGGTGACCCGGGACGGTTCGGCGGCCCCGGCCAGCAGTACGAGCGCCACGGTCAACACCGCGAGCACGGCGGCCTCGGCGCGGGTGACCCGCCAGCCGAAGGCGACCGCGCCCATGACCGCGGCCACGCCCACTGCCGCGCACGCCGCGGCCTGCACCAGGTACACCGGCAGCGTTTCGCGCGCGTAGAAGGCCAGCAGGAAGCCGGCGACCTGGGCGGCCAGCCCCCACGCGTAGCAGCGGTCGGTCGCGAGCCGAATGACCAACCCGCGCTCAATGCTGTTGCTGGTGATGGTACGGCGAGCGGCAATGCTTTGCAGAATCAGCCCGATCGCGTACGAAAACGTCGAGGAAGTGAGCATAAGAGCGGCTATCACCGGGTTGAACTGCCGTTTCTGATCGTCGAGCCGATGGGCGGGAACTTTCAAGGTAACTTTGCCAAGCGAATTTACAACACTTCACTGCTTCCGGCATAGTGGGCGAGGTGACCGAAGTCCATCTGGTAGCAGGAACCCGTCCCGAGGCCATCAAGCTGGCGCCGCTGGTGCCCGCTCTGCGGGCGCACGGCATGAGGCCGGTGTTCGTCGCCAGCGGCCAGCACCCGACGATGGTTCACCAGGCCCTCGACGCGTTCGGGCTGGAACCCGACGTGACGCTGAGCATCGACCGTGGCAGCGGCAGCCAGGCCGAACTCATGGCCGCGTTGACGACCCAGCTCGAAAAACACTGGGGACAGCGAACTCCCGACGCGGTGGTGGTCCAGGGCGACACCACGACGGTGTTGGCGGCGGCGATGGTCGCCTTCTGGGCGAAACTGCCGATCGCCCATGTGGAAGCGGGGCTGCGGTCACACGATCTGGCGGCGCCTTTCCCCGAGGAGGGCAATCGCAGGCTGGTCGGTCAGATCAGCCGGCTGCATCTCGCGCCCACCGCCGACGCACGCGCGAACCTCGAACGGGAGGGCACCCGGGCGGCAGACATCGTCGTCACGGGCAATACCGTGATCGACGCGGTGCTCGACATCGCAGCCCGCGGCGGGCGGGTCGCCGACCCCCGGGTCGCCGCTTTCGTCGAGCGCGCCCGTACCGGCCGGAGCAGGCTGCTGCTGGTGACCGCCCACCGGCGTGAGTCCTGGGGTGAGCCGCTCGACCGCGTGCTGAACGCGGTGCTGCTGCTGCTCGACAAGTACTCCGACGTCGAGGTGGTCCTGCCCGCGCACCCGAATCCGGCGGTGGCGCAGCAGGTTCGGACCGCGCTCGGTGCCCATCCCCGCGTGCTGGTGACCGAGCCGCTGGCATACCCGATCCTCGTGGCCACGCTGGCGGCGTCCACCCTGGTGCTGTCGGACTCCGGGGGAATCCAGGAGGAGGCTCCCAGCTTCGGCGTCCCGGTCATCGTGCTGCGGGAGGTCACCGAGCGGATGGAGGCTGTCGACGCCGGGTGCGCGGTGCTCGTGGGCACCGATCGCGATGCGGTCCTGGCGCAGGCCTGCCGGCTGCTCGACGACGCCGATGAGCGAGCGGCGATGGTGTCGAGGGGCAACCCGTTCGGGGATGGCCGGGCGGCCGACCGGTGCGCGGCGGCGATCTCCTGGATGCTCGGACGCGCAGACACCGTCCCGACGGAATTCCGGTTCTGACCGGACCTCCGACCGGGGTCAGTTCAGCCGGGCAGAACACCCGGGCAGGGTCTCGATGGCCCGGGAGGCCGACCGCTGCCGCTTCGGCACCGTGTTGAGCGCATTGAATCCGTAGACGAACGACACCATGGACACGACGGTCCACGCGTTGCCCAGCAGCCACTCCCACGCGGTGTGGCTCGGCGCGGCGGTCAGCCAGTACACGGCGATCGCGAGGGTGGGGTAGCCGGACAGCACGAAGAACCTGCCGTCGGCGCTCACCCGCCAGCCCGGATGGCGGCGGTTGTGCAGGTGCCACAAACCAAGCGCCAGCAGCGTGACCACCGCGGTGACCGGACCGTGCATGGAACCACCCCTGCTCTCACGGCGGACGACTCGATGGCACGCCGTGTCGCCGCTGAATTTACCACTCGGCGGGGGCAACCGTGTTTCGCCAGCTCGGGAAATGGCTCTGCAGTCGATAGCCGTTGCTGACACCGGCGGTACCGGCTCATTCCAGGGTGCGGGTGACCTTCTCCATCGCGCGCCGCCGGTCCAGCGCAGCGGCGTCCGGGTGCGCGACCTGCACCAGTGAACCGCCGACGGCGTAGACGGCGAGCAGACGACCGATGACGTCATCGGCCGTCGCCCAGTCGGCGGTCGACAGCACCCGGTCGCCCGGTTGCAGGCCCGCGGTGGCGGCGGCGCGCGCGGCCGCGGCGAGTACGTCGTCGACCGAGCGGCCGTTCAGCGCCGGACCGGGCCCGCGCTCGGGCACGATCTGGTCGCCGTGGACGCGGACGGCGGTGGCGTAATCGGTGATCCCGACCGGCAGATCGGCGACCGGCCTGCCGAACGGATCGAGAGACAGGGCGGCGATCTCACCGGCACCGACCGCTGCGTCCGCCTCGTCGATCCGGTCGGCGGTGCACAGTGCCACGTCGGCCCCGTCGTGGTCGGCGCCGCCGCCCATGAGTGCCTCGGCCCCGATCCACCACAGCCCGAACAACACCGCCGCGGTCTGCCAGTGCGCGGGCAGCAGCACCGCGACCCGGCTCGCGGGTCCCGCGCCCAGTTCGTCGCGCAGCAGGTTTCCGGTCTTGGCCGCCCAGTTGGCCAGCGTCACGGCGGACACCTCGATGCGCTCGCCGGTGGCGTCGTCGTAGTAGGTGATGCTCGGCGCGGCGGGGGCCGAGTCCAGCAGAGGCCCGAGCAGCGCGGCGGTGACGGTCAGTTCACACACTCCGGGTCCTCGGATCCGGCGGTGATGATCTGCGGGGGCGGCGGCGGTGCGGCCGGGTCGACGGCGGTGGTGCCGGCCGGGTCGGCGGTCAGCATCGTCGGATCGGTGCCGTCGAGGCCGGAACCGGGTCCGGTGTAGTCGTCGGAGAGCACCACACGGACCGTGCCCGGCGCCACGGACTTGTCCTCCACGACCGTGAGCCCGCCCAGGTCTCGCGAAATCGCCTGCGCTCCCAAGTCGTCCACCTTCGCGGCCTGCACCTGGCTGGAGTCGACGGGTCCGCTGTCGTAGTTGCCGGTCGGGCCGGGGGTGAACCCCTTCTGGGACAGGACCGCCGACACCGAGGCGGCCAGCCCGTTGATGTCGGTGGCGTTGACGACCTCGACGGTAGTCTTGTCCGGTGTGTACGCCAGTTCCTCGGTCTTGCCCTCGTCCTGCTCGTTGAGCAGGCTCGTCACCCACTCCTGCACGGCCGCGGGGTCGACGCGCACCACGCTCTGCATACCGTCGTCGCTCCAGCCGTCCTCGCGCAGCACCGGGATGGTGGAGAAGGCCACGTTGCCCGCGGCGAGCTTCTGCAGCTGGTCGACGAAATCCATGATGTCCCAGCCGTCGGAGAGCACCACCGAGCGCTGCACGGCCGCTTCGAGCCGGCTCAGCGTGGCCGGGCTGGACAGTGTCCTGCCGGAGATCACCTCGTGCGCCAGTGAGGCCATCACGGCCTGCTGGCGGGTGACCCGGTCGAGGTCGCCACGGGGCAGATCGTGACGTTGGCGCACGAAGCTCAGCGCCTGCGGCCCGTTGAGCTTCTGCCAGCCGGCGGGGAAGTCGGCACCCGAAAGGGGTTCGTAGACAGGTTGTTTCAGGCAGACGTCGACGCCGCCCAGGGCATCGGTGATCAGCGCGAAGCCCAGCAGCCCGATCTCGGCGTAGTGGTCGACGGTCACACCGGTCAGGTTCGCGACCGTCTTGATCAACGCCTCACGGCCGTCTTCCACCGCGATCGGTTCGGCCTCGGCCGGGTCCATTCCCTGTTCCTCGACGAGCTCCTTGAGCTTCTCGAGGTGCACCGACCCGTAGACACCGTTGATCTTCATCTTGCCCAGATCCGGCGCCTGGACGTACGAGTCGCGGGGGATCGAGATCGCGGTCGCCGACTGCCCGTTGTTCGGGATGCGGATCAGGATGATCGTGTCGGTGTTAGTCGACACGTCGTCACCGGCGCGCAGGGTGGCCAGCTCCTCCTGCGACAGCGGGTTGCCGTGCGCGTCGGTGCGGCTGTCGGAGCCCACCAGCAGGACGTCGATCGCACCGTCCTCGCCGCCCTCCCCGAGAGCCGGGGAGCTGATGTGGTTGATGCCCTCTTCGAACGACCGGATCCGGCTCCAGGCCACACCGGTCCCGAGCACCACGGCGAGGGTCACCGTCACGGCGACGGCACGAAGGACTCGAGCGGGCATCAGCTCAGGCTACTGGCGAGTGCGGCGCAGACGGGGTAGCGATCGTCGGCGCGCCAGCACGCGTGTCAAACTCACACGCATGCCGCAACGTCTCGTGATCACCGGTGCCGGCGGCATGGTGGGGCGCATCCTCGCTGCTCAGGCGCGCCGGCAGGGTCGCGATGCGCTGCCGCTCACCTCCGCCGAGTGTGACATCACCGACCCGTCGGCGGTCGCGCGCCACGTCACCGCGGGCGACGTGGTGGTCAACTGCGCGGCCTACACCGACGTCGACGGCGCCGAAGCCGACCCGGAGCGGGCGCACGCGGTCAACGGCGCCGGGCCGGGGAATCTGGCCGCGGTCTGCGCGCGGGTCGGCGCGGGCCTGATCCACATCTCCACCGACTACGTCTTCGGCGGCGAATTCGGCGGCGCGCCACCGCGGCCGTACGAGATCGACGACGAGCCGAGGCCACTGAGCGTCTACGGCCGCAGCAAGCTCGCCGGTGAGCGGGCCGCGCTCGACGCGCTTCCCGAGACGTCTGTCGTGCGCACCGCGTGGGTCTACGAGGGCGCCGACGGGTCTGACTTCGTCGCGGCGATGCGCCGCAAAGCGCTCGGCGGCGAGACCGTCGACGTGGTCGCCGATCAGACCGGATCGCCGACCAGCGCCCACGACCTCGTCGGCGCGCTGCTCGAGATCGCCGACGGACGGGTGCGGGGCCCGGTGCTGCACGCGGCGAACAGCGGCGAGGCCAGCCGATTCGACCAGGCCCGCGCGGTGTTCGAAGCGCTCGGCGCCGATCCCGAGCGGGTGCGCCCGGTCGGCAGTGACCGGTTTCCCCGGCCGGCGCGACGGCCGGTGTACTCGGCGCTGTCGGGTGCGGCGTCCGCCGCGCGCGGGCTGACGCCGCTGCGCCCGTGGCGCGAGGCGCTCGTCGCGGCCGTTCGGGGGCAGCGGTGAGCGGCCGCTACCCTCTACGCCGTGTGGGGCGTGAATCGGTGGTCGCCAGGTGAGTGACGAGTTGACCGTCGTCACGGTGACGTATTCACCGGGGCCGCACCTCGACCGGTTCCTGGCGACCCTCGCGCACGCCACCGATCGGCCGGTCACGGTCATCATGGCCGACAACGGGTCCACCGACGGCGCACCGGAGCGGGCGGTCGAGCGCTATCCCAACGCCAGGCTGATGCGCACCGGCGGCAACCTCGGCTACGGCACCGCGGTCAACCGCGCGGTCGCCTCGATCGACGCCGATGCCGGTGACCCGGAGTTCCTGATCGTCGCCAACCCCGACGTGCAGTGGGGCCCGGGATCCATCGACCTCATGCTGGCGGCGGCGGCCAGGTGGCCGCGGGCCGGCGCACTCGGGCCGCTCATCCGCGACCCCGACGGTTCGGTCTATCCGTCGGCACGGCATCTGCCCAGCCTGGTCCGCGGCGGTATGCACGCCGTCGTCGGCCCGTTCTGGCGGTCCAACCCGTGGACCGCGGCCTACCGCCAGGACCGCGCGGAGCCCAGCGAACGCCCGGTGGGTTGGCTGTCGGGCAGTTGCCTGCTGCTGCGGCGGGCGGCGTTCGCGCAGATCGGCGGGTTCGACGAGCGCTACTTCATGTACATGGAGGACGTCGACCTCGGCGATCGGCTCGGTCAGGCCGGGTGGCTGAACGTGTACGTGCCGTCGGCGGAGATCCTGCACGACAAGGGGCACTCGACCGGGCGGGATCCGGCTCGCAACCTGGCCGCCCATCACCGCAGCACCTACACTTTCTTGTCTGATCGGTACCCGCGCCGGTGGCAGGCGCCGCTGCGGGCGGCGATGAAGGGCGCGCTGGCCGTGCGGGCCGGGTTGGTGGTGCGCAAGGCGCGTCGAAATCAGGCCAAGGGGGGTAGGTCATGGTGAATCCGGCTCAGGTGGACGCCGTCGTCCTGGTGGGCGGACAGGGCACGCGGTTACGGCCCCTGACGCTGTCGGCGCCGAAACCCATGCTGCCGACCGCCGGGCTGGCGTTCCTGACCCATCTGCTCTCCCGGATCGCCGAAGCGGGCATCGAGCACGTCGTACTCGGCACGGCGTACAAGGCCGACGTCTTCGAGGCCGAGTTCGGCGACGGGTCGAAACTCGGCCTGCAGATCGACTACGTCTTCGAGGACGAGCCGATGGGCACCGGCGGCGCGATCGCCAACGTCAGCGACAAGCTGCGCTACGACACCGCGATGGTGTTCAACGGCGACGTGCTCTCGGGCTGCGATCTGCGCGCGCTGCTGGACAGTCACGAGAGCCGGGACGCCGACGTCACCCTGCACCTGGTGCGGGTCGGCGACCCCCGTGCCTTCGGCTGCGTGCCGACCGACGACGACGGAGTGGTGACCGCGTTCCTGGAGAAGACGCAGGATCCACCGACCGATCAGATCAACGCCGGCTGCTACGTCTTCAAGCGGGAAGTGATCAACCGCATCCCGCGCGACCGTCCGGTGTCGGTGGAGCGCGAGGTGTTCCCCGGCCTGCTGTCGGACGGCCTGCGGGTGTGCGGGTACGTCGACGCGACGTACTGGCGGGACATGGGGACGCCTGAGGACTTCGTGCGCGGTTCGGCGGACCTGGTGCGCGGGATCGCGCCGTCGCCGGCACTGCCCGGTCGCCGCGGGGAGTCGCTCGTCCACGACGGCGCGTCGGTGGCGCCGGGTGTGCTGCTCATCGGCGGCACCGTGGTGGGCCGCGGCGCGGAGATCAAGGCCGGGGCACGCCTCGACGGTGCGGTGATCTTCGACGGAGCCGACGTCGGGGCGGGTGCGGTGATCGAGCGGTCCATCATCGGGTTCGGTGCGCGCATCGGTCCGCGGGCACTGATCCGTGACGCGGTGATCGGTGACGGCGCCGACATCGGCGCCCGGTGCGAACTGTTGCGCGGGGCGCGCGTGTGGCCCGGCGTGACGATCCCGGACGGCGGCATCCGGTACTCGACCGACGTCTGAGCTCAGCCCCTGCGGGCGGCCGCGGCGAGCTGAGCGAGCCCGAAATCGGTGTCGGCGGGCAGCGCGTCCAGGGGCCACCACCGCAGGTCGAGTGACTCGTCCGACCGGGTGAGCCGCGCACCCTGCGGCGCGCGCACCAGGAACTGCAGGTCGAGGTGGCGGGTCGGCACGCCCAGCGAACACGTCACCGGGTGCACGTGCACGGCCGCGAGACGCGGGTCGATGACCAGCCCGTCGATCCCGGACTCCTCGCTCGCCTCCCGCAGTGCGGCGGACACGACGTCGGGGTCGTCGGGTTCGCAGTGTCCGCCCACCTGCAGCCAGCGGCCGAAGCGGGGATGCAGTGTCAGCACCGCCCGGCTGCCGGTGTGGTCGAGCACGAGTGCCGACGCGGTGACGTGACCGGGTACGCAGGCGCGCAGGCAGCCGTCGGGGCGGGCCGCCAGGAAGGCGAGCACGGCGTGCCGCAACGAGTCCTGCGCCGGGTCGGGGGCGGCCCAGTCGGTCAACAGCTCGACCGCGGACCCGTGCAGGCTCACCGGCGCACCAGCAGGTCGCCCGGGTCGACGGGATCCCGGGGACCCGAGGGGTCGGCGGGGTAGCCGACCGCGACGGCGCCCAGCGGTTCCCATTCGGCGGGCAGGTCCAGTTCGTCGCGCACGAGGTCGGCGGCGAAGATCGTTGACCCGACCCAGCAGCTGCCCACCTCGCGGACCGCCAGCGCGACCAGGAACGCCTGGACGGCGGCGCCGACGGCGACGGTGAACATGGTGTGCTCGGCGGCGGTGCGGGCGGCGTCCGGATAGTGATGCGCACCGTCGGGCACCAGGAACGGGATCACGAGTTCCGGTGCATCGTAGAGGATTTGGCCCCGGGCGAGCCGTCGCTCGACGGCGTCATCGGGCAGGCCGTCGGCGCGCAGGTCGGCACGCCAGCGGTCCTTCATCCGGTCGAGCAGGCGGGTGCGCGCCGCCTGCTCGGTCACCCAGACGAAGCGGACCGGCCGGGTGTGGTGCGGTGCCGGGGCGGTGAGCGCTTCGGCGACCGCGTCCTCGACGATCTCCGGCGGCACCGGATCGGCGCTGAAGCGGCGCACCGACCGGCGCAGCAGCTGCGCTTGTGCCCGGCCGAGCGCCATGGCCTCCTCGGTGCCGAGCCAGAACAGGTCGTCCGCACCGGGCCGGAGCAGATCATGTGCGGTGGATCCGTTGTCCGGCAACGAGAGTCCGCGCACGACGGCCACCGGGATCCCGGTGAGCTTGCCCTTGACCAGGTCGGCGGCCGCGGCGATCTCGTCGGCGACGGCGACTTCGGTCACCAGGAGTTCGTTGCCGTGCGCGTCGTGCGCGCCGGCGTATCCGTAGAGCACGCTCAGGCCCGCAGCGCCGATCGCCGCGTCGATCTGGCCGTTGCGCCACGCGCGGCCCATGGTGTCGGTGATGACGATCCCGACGGTGACGCCGAGTCGCTCGGCGAGGCCGGTCCGCAGACGCGCGGCGCTGCCGTCGGGGTCGACCGGTAGAAGTGCGAGTTCGCCGGCGTCGACGTTGGAGCCGTCGACCCCGGCGGCCGCCTGGATGAGCCCGATGGCGTTCTCGGTGATCAGCGTGCGGCCCTTACGGGCCAGGACGCGCACCGCCTCGTCGTCGATGAGCTTGCGCCGCAATGCGTCCCGCTCCTCGGGATCCTGCGGCGCGGTCACGATGCGGCCCTCGCACTTCGACACCACCTTGCTGGTGACCACGACGACGTCACCGTCGCGCAGCCACGGCGCGGCGCGGGCCAGCGCGGCGGCCAGGTCGTCACCGGGCCGAAACTCGGGCAGCCCCGGCACCGGGAGCAGTTCGATCGCCGCGGCGGAGCCGTGTTCGGTCATCGCGGCGGAGCCGTCTTCGGTCACAGCGTCACTCCGGCCAACCGGATCCCGGCGCGGACCATCTCGGCGGTGGCCGCCGGATCCGTCATCAGCAGCGGCACCGCTTCGACCGCCACGCCGTCGATCTGTGCGCTGTCGCCCTCGTGGATCAGCCACCCGTCGAGGATGCCGGTGCCCGCGCGGGCGCCGTAGTGGCGTCCGACCGCCTCGGAGGTCGATGCGACGCCGATCACAGACAGGCACTCATCGGCCATGCCGCGCAACGGTTTTCCGGCGACGATGGGGGAGTACCCGATGACCTTCGCCGTGGTCGACCGCAGCGCGCCGCGGACGCCGGGGATGGCGAGTATCGAGCCGATGCTGACGACCGGGTTGGACGGCGCGAGCAGCACGACGTCCGCCTCGGCGATGGCGTCGGTGACGCCGGGGGCGGCGGTGGCCTTCTCGGCGCCGACGAACGCGAAGCTGTGGGTGGGCACCTTCGCGCGGTAGCGCACCCACCACTCCTGGAAGTGGATGGCGCGGCGTTCCCCGGTGTCCGGGTCGGTGATGACGACGTGGGTCTCGCTGCGGTCGTCGCTGGCGGGCAGCAGTCGCGCGCCCGGCGCCCACCGGGCGCACAGCGCCTCGGTCACCTGGGACAGCGGATAGCCCGCGCGCAGCATCTGACTGCGGACCAGATGGGTGGCCAGGTCGCGGTCGCCGAGTCCGAACCAGTCGGGCTGCACGCCGTAGGCGGCGAGTTCCTCTTTGGCATGCCAGGTTTCGTCGCGATGGCCCCACCCGCGCTCGGGGTCGATCCCGCCGCCGAGGGTGTACATACACGTGTCGAGATCGGGGCAGATCCGCACCCCGAACATCCACGTGTCGTCCCCGACGTTGACCACCGCGGTCAGCTCGTGGTCGGTCTCGACCTGCGCGGTGTCCGGGCCGAACTGTCCCAGCCCGAGCAGCCGCTGTACGCCGAGCAGGAAGCGTGCCCCGCCTACGCCGCCGACCAGTACCGTCACCTTCACATCGAACGAGACTAGGCGCTTGTCCGCCGGCGGGTTGCACCGCTCCTGACGCTTCGCCGTGGCCGGCGAAGTCACGGATCGGACACGCCGACATTTCCGACGCGCCGCGGAACTGTCACGAGGTGATATGAATTCCTGTTCCAGCGCTTGACCCCAGCTGCCAACGCGTGTGTAATCACACCAGTGTCATTTCCCGGTTGGCCAGCCGATTTCGGTGTCGCAGACCGAGATTCGATCACTTGTTCGAATTGGGTTGGCCGTACAGCACCTAGTGGGGCCACGTGGATCTACGACACCGAGTGAGGAGGGGCGGGAAATGTCTTTTGAGCAAAGCGAATTCGATCGCGTGGTCCGGTTCGACAGCCGGCTACTCGGCTCCGTCGGCGGGGCACCACACACCGACGCGGGAGCCGCACCGATGGGGGCCATGGGTCGGCCCCAACTGAGTCTGGTTCCGGAACAGATCGACACCGAGACCGAGGACGCCGACGATCTGTGGCAGGAGCGCGCGCTGTGCGCTCAGACGGATCCCGAGGCGTTCTTCCCCGAAAAGGGCGGGTCGACGCGCGAGGCGAAGCGGATCTGCATGGGCTGCGAGGTCCGTGACGAGTGCCTCGACTACGCGTTGGCCCACGACGAGCGGTTCGGCATCTGGGGCGGGCTCTCCGAGCGCGAGCGCCGTCGCCTCAAACGCGGCATCATCTGACCCCTCCGGATTTCCCCCTGCGGGGGCGCTCTCAGTCGTCGTCGTCGATCGTCGGGTCGATGACGGAGGGCTCGACCCCCAGATATGTGGCCACCTGAGCCACCAGCACCTCGTGCAACAGCTCGGCGAGTTCGTCGGAATCCTTGGCCCGGCGCTCGATCGGCCTCCTGAACAACACAATTCGCGCCCGCGTGGCGTTACCGCGGACATCCACCCCGGCGGGAATCAGCCGGGCCAGCGCCACCGGCCCGTCGGCCACCACCTCCGGCGGCCACTGCACACTTCCCGGATCCTTCGGGGCCATCCGCGGGATCTCGTCCACCGCGACGTCCAGACCGGAGACCCGGTCCTGCCAGCGCCGCTCGATCGGCTCGTAAGCCTCGAGCACCGCCATGTCGAATCGCTCGGCACGGCTGCGCCACCCCGGCACGGTCGGCGGGAGGAGCGGGCCGCGCATCCCGCGACCGCGGCGCGATCTCCAGCGGTTGCCCTCGGCCACGGTCACCGATCGTAACGGTTGGCTATCGGCGGGTCCGCCGCTGCGCGTGTCCGGCACCACGCGGCGTTTCTCCCGCGATAGCCTTCCGTTCGTGAATGTTCCCCGTCGCTGCTGCCGGCCCGGGTGCCCCCACTATGCGGTGGCGACGCTGACGTTCGTCTACTCCGACTCCACCGCTGTCGTCGGCCCGCTGGCCACCGTGTCCGAACCGCACTCGTGGGATCTGTGTGTGGGCCACGCCGGACGCATCACCGCGCCGCGCGGGTGGGAACTGGTCCGCCACGCCGGACCGTTGCCCTCGCACTCCGATGACGACGATCTCGTCGCCCTGGCCGATGCGGTCCGCGAGGGTCGCGAGGCGGTCGCGCCCGCAGGCGGCGTCGTCCCCGGCTTCTCCGATCCGACCAGCGGTGCCCAGGGCGGAGCTTTGCTGGCACCGCCGGTCCGCAGGCCGGAGACGACCGGACGCCGGCGCGGGCACCTGCGCGTGCTGCCGGACCCGTCCGAGTAGGGCCTCATAGCTGCGGAGCGAAGCCTCCGGTGCGGATAGGCTGACGGCAACGTCCCCGTCTCCTAGGAGGAGTATGTCTCGGCCGGCTGCGACGGTTCATCGCGTCATCAAGGCGTATGACGTACGTGGCCTGGTCGGTGAGGAGCTCGACGAGGCCTTCGTGGCCGACGTCGGCGGTGCCTTCGCGCGACTGGTCTCCGACTCCGCGGGACAGGTCGTCATCGGTCACGACATGCGGTCGAGCTCTCCCGCCCTGTCGGAGGCCTTCGCCGAAGGGGTGATGGCCCAGGGGCTCGACGTCGTGCGGATCGGCCTCGCGTCGACCGATCAGCTGTACTTCGCCTCCGGGCTTCTCGACTGCCCCGGTGCGATGTTCACGGCAAGCCACAACCCGGCCGCCTACAACGGCATCAAGCTGTGCCGCGCCGGCGCCAAACCCGTCGGCAAGGACACCGGACTGGCCCAGATCGCCGAGCAGGTCATCACCGGGGTGCCCGCCCACGACGGGCCCCGCGGCAGCGCCTCGGACCGTGACGTGCTGGCCGACTACGGGGATTTCCTGCGTTCGCTGGTGGACATCTCGGGGCTGCGTCCGCTGAAGGTCGCGGTCGACGCCGGAAACGGTATGGCGGGCCACACGACGCCCGCGGTTCTCGGGCCGATCGAGGCGGTGCGGTTGCTGCCGCTGTTCTTCGAACTCGACGGCACCTTCCCCCACCACGAGGCCAATCCGCTGGACCCGGCCAACCTCATCGACCTGCAGGCCTACGTGCTGGAGACCGGTGCGGACATCGGATTGGCGTTCGACGGCGACGCCGACCGCTGCTTCGTCGTCGACGAGAAGGGGCAGGCCGTGTCGCCCTCGGCGGTGACCGCGCTGGTGGCCGCGCGTGAACTCGGCCGCGAGATCGGCGCGACGGTGATCCACAACCTCATCACCTCGCGGGCGGTGCCCGAACTCGTCGCCGAACGCGGCGGGACCGCGGTCCGTTCGCGCGTCGGGCACTCGTACATCAAGGCGCTGATGGCCGAGACCGGCGCGATCTTCGGCGGCGAGCACTCGGCGCACTACTACTTCCGCGACTTCTGGGGTGCCGACTCCGGCATGCTCGCCGCGCTCCACGTGCT
The DNA here is from genome assembly GCF_010731695.1 of Mycolicibacterium litorale. NCBI lineage: Bacteria > Bacillati > Actinomycetota > Actinomycetes > Mycobacteriales > Mycobacteriaceae > Mycobacterium > Mycolicibacterium litorale. Next base: position 2,959,247 of record NZ_AP022586.1, on the reverse strand, counting down.
CGCGGCCCTCGGCGAACAGGACCGGCCGCTGTCGGACTTCATGGCCGACTACCAGCGCTACGAAGCGTCCGGCGAGATCAACTTCACCGTCGCCGACGCGCCGGTATGCGTTGAGGCCGTACTCAAGTCGTTCGGCACCCGGATCCACTCCATCGACCACCTCGACGGGGTCACCGTCGACCTCGGCGACGGCCGGTGGTTCAACCTGCGCACCTCGAACACCGAACCGTTGCTGCGGCTCAACGTCGAAGCGCGCACGGTCGAAGAGGTCGCCGAGGTGGTCGGGCAGGTCTCGCAGACGGTCCAGGCCGCGAACTCCGAACAGGGCAGGGCATCGACGTGAGCGCCGGGTCGTCGGCTGCCGTGGTGGACCTCGACGACGGTGACGGTCTGCTGGCCGCCGACCGCGAAGGGCTGCTGCGGGCCGCGGCGATGGCCGGTGCGCAGGTGCGCGCGACGGCGGCCGCCCTCGACGAGGGTCTGCTCGAGCCGCTGCGGTCCGGCCAGCCGCCGCGCACCGTGATCTGGCTGGCGGGCCGGGGTGCAGCAGAGACGGCTGGAGCGGTGCTGGCCGCCGCGTTCGGCGCCGGCGTCGCGGCCCCGATCGTCACCGTTTCCGAGGCGCCGCCCTGGATCGGCGCGCTCGACGTCCTGGTCGTGGCGGGGGACGACCCCGCGGACCCCGCGTTGGTGTCGGCGGCCGCCACCGGGGTGCGCCGCGGCGCCCGCGTCGTGGTGGTCGCGCCCTACGAAGGGCCGCTCCGGGATGCGACGGCGGGGCGGGCGGTCGTGCTGGCGCCACGGCTGTGGGTGCCCGACGACTTCGGATTGTCCCGCTATCTCGCGTCGGGACTTGCCATCCTGCAGGTGATCGACCCGGCGCTGCGGGTGGACCTGGGCGGACTCGCCGACGAACTCGACGCCGAGGCGCTGCGCAACAGCGCGGGGCGGGATCTGTTCACCAACCCGGCCAAGGCGCTGGCCGAGCGCATCTCGGGCCGCGACGTCGTCTTCGCCGGTGACAACGCGACCACGCTTGCGCTCGCCCGGCACGGTGCCGCGGTGCTGCTGCGCGTGGCGCAGGAGACCGTCGCGGCGGTCGGTCTCGGTGACGTGCTGGTCGCGCTGCGCGCCGGCTTCGGCGCCCCCGGTGCGGGGGGCCACGAGAGCTCGCTGTTCCACGACGAGGAACTCGACGGGCCGTTACCGCGCCGCGTGCGTACCTTCGTCCTGACCACCGACGCGGAGCGCCCGACGGTGTCGTCGCGGGTCAGTGGGTACGACGACGTCGACGTGGTCACGGCCGAAGATGTGCCCGACGGACCGGAACCCACCGCGGTCGCGTCCGCCGGCAGGGGGATCGAACAGCAATTGGCGAAACTGGCCGTGCGGTTGGAGATGACCGCGGTCTACCTGCGACTGGTCCGGGGTTGAGCGAGTGCATCTGCTGAGGGGGGCGGTGCGGACCTATGCGTGGGGTTCGCGGACCGCGATTGCCGAGTTCACCGGAAGGCCAAGTCCGACAGCGCATCCGGAGGCCGAGCTGTGGTTCGGTGCGCATCCGGGCGACCCGGCGTACCTGCAAGCCGACGACGGTGAAGTCTCGCTGCTCGACGCGCTGCGCGCCGATCCCGAAGGCCAGCTGGGCGCAGCGGTCCTCGGCCGGTTCGGCGAGACCCTGCCGTTCCTGGTGAAGGTGCTGGCCGCCGACGAGCCGTTGTCGCTGCAGGCCCACCCGAGTGCGATACAGGCCGCCGAGGGATTCGATCGTGAAGAGCGCCTCGGGATCCCGGTGACGGCGCCGATGCGCAACTACCGCGACCGCAGTCACAAACCCGAACTGCTGGTGGCGCTCGACCGGTTCGAGGCGCTCGCCGGGTTCCGCCCGGTCGCGCGCACCGTCGACCTGATGCGGGCGCTCGGGGTGCCCGAACTCGACCCGTTCGTCAATCTGCTGCACGGGCAGTCCGAACCCGACGGGCTGCGCGCCCTGTTCACCACGTGGATCACCGCGCCGCAACCCGATCTCGACGTGCTGGTGCCCGCGGTGCTCGACGGTGCGATCGACTACATCCGCGCCGGGCAGACCGAGTTCGCGGCCGAGGTGAAGACGGTGCTCGAACTCGGCGAACGCTATCCGGGGGACGCCGGCGTGCTGGCCGCCATGCTGCTCAACCGCATCACACTGAGCCCGGGTGAGGGGATCTATCTGCCCGCAGGGAACCTGCACGCGTATCTGCACGGTGTGGGTGTCGAGGTGATGGCCAACTCGGACAACGTCCTACGCGGCGGCTTGACACCCAAGCACGTCGACGTGCCTGAACTGCTGCGGGTACTCGATTTCACGCCGACTCCCGACCTCGTCCTGCGTCCCGAAATCGGAAGGGACGGAGTCGAACTCGACTACCTCACCCCGGCGGCGGAGTTCGCGGTGTCGGTGCTGCATCTCGACGGCGACAGCCTCGGCCACGAGGTCGACGCACCGTCGCGCCACGACGGCCCCCAGGTGCTGGTGTGCACCGACGGCGCGGTGGAGGTGCACGCCAAGGGCGGCACGCTGACCTTGCAGCGCGGCGCGGCGGCGTGGGTCACCGCCGACGACGGGCCGATCCGGTTGCTCGCGGCGGAGCCGACGAAGCTGTTCCGGGTGACCGTCGGGATCTAGCCGCTCACCACCAGGTCGGGGGCCGTACGTTTCGACGCGCGTTTCTCCGCCAGCCACAACCGCATGTTGTGGCCGATGGTGCGGCCCACCAGTCGGGGTGAGGGAACCATGTAGAGGCTGTCGAGCAGGCTGAACCGCCGCAGGAACCACTCCGCCAGCACCGGATCGGTCTCCGCGGCGCCGAGGAACTGGTCGAACAGGCTGCCCACCGGGCCGTACCACTTCGGCATGGGGCCGCTGGCGTTGTGCAGCGTGAGATCGCCGATCGCGTTCATCTGCCACACCGGGAACGTGGTCTTCGCCGTCGCCTTGCTCAGTGTGCGCGCCAGATCGCGCTCGGGACGCTGCAGCGCGCGGCGCAGGTGACCGGCCTGCAGCGACGTCATCGTCATGCCCTGCCCGAAGGTCGGGTTGAAGCTCACCACCGCGTCGCCGAATGGCACGATGCCCGCCGGGAATCGGTCGAGTTTGTCGTAGCGGCGCCAGCGGCTGGTGGGGTACTTGTGGAAAGCCATGTCGCCCAGGGGCGTTCCGGCGCGGAGCGCGGATGCGACGTGCGCGGGGAGGATCCTGTCGGCCAGGTCGCAGATCTCGGCGAAGTCCTGCGGTGGCGGCACCTTGCCCACGCCGAACGTCGTGACGTTCCAGTTGCCGTCCTCGTAGAACAGCATGCCCAGACCCAGCGGCTGCGCGGCCGACGCGCCGGCCACCACCACCTTCTCGGCGAGCAGGCCCTCGGGGATGTGCACCTGCTGGGTGGCGTAGGCGATGCCGACCTCGACGGTGTCCTCGTGGGGCCGTTCGAAACCCCACTGGCTCAACCACACCGGCAGCCGGGTGCCGCGGCCGGTGGCGTCGACGACGAGGTCGGCGTGGACGGTCTCCGGCTCGCCGTCGGCGTCGAGCAGCACGCCGGTGACGCGTTGCGCGGCGCGATCGAAGACCGGTTGGTCGACCGACCGGCGTTCGACGGTGACGTTGGGAATCGCGGTGGTGCGCCGCCGGATCTGCCATTCCAGTTGCGGACGGCTGGGGACGTACGCGGTGAACTCGTCGCGCAGGGTGTGCTGAGTGCCCAGCACATGGCCGGCGGCGCCGAAGTGGATGCAGTCGGGGCGGTTCTCCAGGATCGGCACGCCCTCGGCCACCATGTCGTCGAGCAGGCCGGGGTAGAGGCTCTCGAACTCCTGCGCACCGCGCGCCATCAGCAGGTGGACGTGGCGGCCCTGCGGTACCGCCGCCCGGTTGACCGGGCGTTCGGGCAGCTCGTCTCGCTCGTATACGGTCACCCGGTCGTAAACGTCCGACAGCACGCGCGCCGCACACATTCCCGCGATGCTGCCGCCGATGACGACCGCGTGTTTAGTACTCCGCCCCATCGGGTCACAGTACTCGGTACATTCCCCAGATCCGGGCCCGAACTCGCATCTGGACCCATCCGAAAGGGAAACGTCATGGCCGGCAGATGGCGCACGAAATCGGTCGAGCAGTCGATCGCCGACACCGACGAACCGGGGACCCGGCTCCGCAAGGATCTGAGCTGGTGGGATCTGACGGTGTTCGGGGTGTCGGTCGTGATCGGCGCGGGGATCTTCACCATCACGGCGTCGACGGCGGGCAACCTCACCGGGCCGGCGATCTCGATCTCGTTCATCATCGCCGCGGTCGCCTGCGGGCTGGCGGCGCTGTGCTACGCCGAATTCGCCTCGACCGTGCCGGTGGCGGGCAGCGCGTACACGTTCTCCTATGCGACCTTCGGCGAGTTCGTCGCGTGGATCATCGGCTGGGATCTGATCCTGGAGTTCGCGGTCGCGGCCGCGGTGGTCGCCAAGGGCTGGTCGAGTTATCTGGGCACGGTGTTCGGATTCGGCGGCGGGATCGCGAACTTCGGCGGGTTCGAGGTGGACTGGGGCGCACTGGTGATCATCGCGATCGTCACGATGTTGCTGGCCCGCGGGACGAAGCTCTCGGCGGAGGTCAGCCTGGTCATCACCGTCATCAAGGTGGCGGTGGTGCTGTTGGTGGTGATCGTGGGTTCGTTCTTCATCAAGGCGGCCAATTACTCGCCGTTCATCCCGCCCGCGGAGACCGGCGGGGGCGGCTCGGGTTCGGAACAGTCGCTGTTCTCGCTGATCACCGGCGCGGAGGGCAGCCACTACGGCTGGTACGGCCTGCTGGCCGGCGCCTCGATCGTGTTCTTCGCCTTCATCGGCTTCGACATCGTGGCCACCACGGCGGAGGAGACCAAGAACCCACAGCGCGACGTACCCCGCGGCATCCTCGCCTCGCTGGCGATCGTCACCGTGCTCTACGTGGCCGTGGCCGTGGTGCTGTCCGGGATGGTGTCCTACACCCAGCTGCGCGACGCGGGCAGCGGTGCCAACCTCGCGACCGCGTTCGAGGCCAACGGGGTGGACTGGGCGGCCACCGTCATCTCGATCGGTGCGCTGGCGGGCCTTACCACGGTGGTGATCGTGTTGATGCTGGGCCAGACCCGGGTGCTGTTCGCGATGTCGCGCGACGGTCTGTTGCCGCGCAAGCTCGCCCAGACCGGTGAACACGGCACGCCGGTGCGGATCACGGTGATCGTCGGCGTGGTCGTCGCGATCGCAGCGACGGTGTTCCCGATCGGGAAGCTCGAGGAGATGGTCAACATCGGGACGCTGTTCGCGTTCGTGCTGGTCTCGGCCGGTGTGATCGTGTTGCGGCGCAGCCGGCCGGACCTCAAGCGCGGCTTCAAGGCGCCGTTGGTGCCGCTGCTGCCGATCGCCTCGATCATCGCGTGCGTGTGGCTGATGCTGAACCTGACCGGGCTGACCTGGATGCGGTTCCTGATCTGGATGGCGATCGGCGTGGCCGTCTACTTCCTCTACGGCCGTCGCCATTCGGTGCTGGGTCGGCGCGAGCGGAAGGCAGTCGTCGAGTAGTCCGTTTTACAAAATGGCGTCCCGTGTCTAGACATCGGACAAAACTGCCTCTATAGTCAACTCAGTTCGTGTTGACGCTCACATGGAGGTGGTGCAGTGACCGCTGATCCGCAAGCCCTCGACGTCATCGAGTGGCGCGACAAGAAGCGCCATCTGTGGCTCATGGGTCTGATCGCCCCGACCGCGCTGTTCGTGATGCTGCCGATCGTGTGGGCGCTCAATGAAGTCGGCTGGCACGCCGCGGCCCAGGTGCCGTTCTGGATCGGCCCGATCCTGCTCTACGTCCTGCTGCCCGCACTCGATCTGCGGTTCGGGCCGGACGGGCAGAATCCGCCCGACGAGGTGATGGAGCGGCTCGAGAACGACCGGTACTACCGCTACTGCACCTACATCTACCTGCCGTTCCAATACGCCAGCGTGATCTTCGGCGCCTACCTGTTCACCGCGGCGGACCTCGGTTGGCTCGGTTTCGACGGCGGTCTGGGCTGGCCGGCGAAGATCGGGCTCGCGCTGTCGGTGGGCGTGCTGGGCGGCGTGGGCATCAACACCGCGCACGAACTCGGCCACAAGAAGGACTCGCTGGAACGCTGGCTGTCCAAGATCACGCTGGCGCAGACCTGGTACGGCCACTTCTACATCGAGCACAACCGGGGCCACCACGTCCGCGTCGCCACACCGGAGGATCCCGCCTCGGCACGGTTCGGTGAAACGTTCTGGGAGTTCCTGCCCCGCAGTGTCTGGGGGAGCTTGCGCTCGGCGTGGGAATTGGAGGCCAAGCGGCTCGAGCGCGCCGGCAAGAGCACGTGGCACTGGTCCAACGACGTGCTCAACGCCTGGGCGATGTCGGTGGTGCTGTGGGGTGCGCTGATCGCGGCGTTCGGAGTGGGATTGCTCCCGTACCTCGTCATCTCGTCGGTGTTCGGCTTCACGCTGCTCGAGACGGTGAATTACCTGGAGCACTACGGGCTGCTCCGGCAGAAGCTCGAGAGCGGCCGCTACGAGCGGTGCGCACCCGTGCACAGCTGGAACTCCGACCACATCGTGACCAATCTGTTCCTCTACCACCTGCAGCGGCACAGCGATCACCACGCGAATCCCACCCGGCGATACCAGACGCTGCGCAGCATGGCGGACGCGCCGAACCTGCCCAGCGGGTACGCGTCGATGATCGCGCTGACGTACTTCCCGCCGCTGTGGCGCAAGGTGATGGACCACCGGGTGCTGGCGCACTACGGCGGCGACATCACCCGGGTCAACATCCATCCGCGGGTGCGCGACAAGGTGCTGGCGAGGTACGCCGCATGACCGCCTACCGCTGCCCGGGCTGCGAGTACGTCTACGACGAGGCCGAGGGTGCGCCACGCGAGGGGTTCCCGGCGGGCACCCGCTGGGACGCCGTGCCCGACGACTGGTGCTGCCCGGACTGTGCGGTGCGGGAGAAAGTCGATTTCGAAAAGATCGGAGCTCGACCATGAGCGAGGACTACAAGCTGTTCGTCTGCGTGCAGTGTGGTTTCGAGTACGACGAGGCCAAGGGGTGGCCGGAGGACGGCATCGCCCCGGGCACCCGGTGGGACGACATCCCCGACGACTGGAGCTGCCCGGACTGCGGCGCGGCCAAATCGGACTTCGAGATGGTGGAGGTCGCCCGGGGATGACCGCTAAGGTCGCGCGTGTGACCAGCCCGCGCGACCGCCGCGTCCCCTACGCCGAGGCGTCGAGGGTGCTGCTGCGCGATTCGATCCTCGACGGGATGCGCGAACTGCTGCACACCCGCGACTGGTCGTCGATCACGCTGACCGACGTCGCGAAGGCCGCCGGCATCAGCCGCCAGACCATCTACAACGAGTTCGGTTCCCGCCAGGGGCTGGCCCAGGGGTACGCGCTGCGCCTGGCGGACCGCCTCGTCGACGCGGTCGACGACGCGATCGAGGGCAACGTCGGCCAGGTGTACGCCGCGTTCCTCGAAGGCTTCCGCGCGTTCTTCACCGAATCGGCCGCCGACCCGCTGGTGATCTCGCTGTTGTCGGGGGACACCAAACCGGATCTGCTGCAGATCATCACCACCGACAGCGGTCCGATCATCAGCCGGTGCTCGGACCGGCTGACCTCGACGTTCCAGCACAGCTGGGTCAAGGCCAGTGACGAGGACGCCGGAATCCTCGCCAGGGCCATCGTGCGCCTGGCGATGAGCTACGTCTCCATGCCGCCGGAAGCCGACCACGACGTGGCCGGTGACCTGGCCCGGCTCATGACGCCCTTCGCGGAGCGCTACGGTGTTATCGAGCAGGATCCGCGGTTGGCGAAGACGCACCGCCCCGATGGCTAATATGTAACTTAGCTAAATAATGCGACGCGCGCACGAGAAGGAAACACACATGACCACGACTGAGCAGCGGCTGACAGTCGATGTCCGCAACGGCATCGACTTCAAGGTCGCCGACCTGTCCCTGGCCGAATTCGGCCGCAAGGAGATCCGCCTGGCCGAGCACGAGATGCCGGGCCTGATGGCGTTGCGCCGCGAGTACCACGACGTGCAGCCGCTCAAGGGCGCCCGCATCTCGGGTTCGCTGCACATGACCGTGCAGACCGCGGTGCTCATCGAGACCCTCGCCGCGCTCGGCGCCGAGGTGCGCTGGGCGTCGTGCAACATCTTCTCCACCCAGGACCATGCCGCCGCCGCGATCGTCGTCGGCCCCAACGGCACCCCGGAAGAGCCGCAGGGCATCCCGGTGTTCGCCTGGAAGGGCGAGACGCTGGAGGAGTACTGGTGGGCCGCCGAGCAGATGCTGACCTGGCCGAACGAGCCGGCCAACATGATCCTCGACGACGGCGGTGACGCCACGATGCTGGTGCTGCGCGGTGCGCAGTTCGAGAAGGCCGGCGTGGTGCCCCCCGCCGAGGACGACGACTCCGCCGAGTACAAGGTCTTCCTGAACCTGCTGCGTGAGCGGTTCGAGACCGACAAGACCAAGTGGACGAAGATCGCCGAGTCGGTCCAGGGCGTGACCGAGGAGACCACCACCGGCGTGCTGCGGCTGTACCAGTTCGAGGCCGCCGGCGAGCTGCCGTTCCCGGCCATCAACGTCAACGACTCGGTCACCAAGAGCAAGTTCGACAACAAGTACGGCACGCGGCACTCGCTGATCGACGGCATCAACCGCGGCACCGACGTGCTGATCGGTGGCAAGAAGGTGCTGATCTGCGGTTACGGCGACGTCGGCAAGGGCTGCGCGGAATCGCTGGCGGGCCAGGGCGCCCGCGTCCAGGTCACCGAGATCGATCCGATCAACGCCCTGCAGGCGCTGATGGACGGCTTCGACGTCGTGACCGTCGAGCAGGCGATCTCCCAGGCCGACATCGTCATCACCTCGACCGGCAACAAGGACATCATCACCCTCGACCACATGAAGGCGATGAAGGACCAGGCGATCCTGGGCAACATCGGCCACTTCGACAACGAGATCGACATGGCGGCGCTGGAGCGTTCGGGCGCCCACCGGCTCAACATCAAGCCGCAGGTCGACCAGTGGACGTTCGAGGACGGCAAGTCGATCATCGTGCTGAGCGAGGGCCGACTGCTGAACCTGGGCAACGCGACCGGCCACCCGTCGTTCGTGATGAGCAACAGCTTCTCCAACCAGGTGATCGCGCAGATCGAGCTGTGGACGAAGAACGACGAGTACGACAACGCGGTGTACCGGCTGGCCAAGCACCTCGATGAGAAGGTCGCCCGCATCCACGTCGAGGCGCTCGGTGGCACGCTGACCAAGCTCACCAAGGAGCAGGCGGAGTACATCAACGTCGACGTCGAGGGCCCGTACAAGCCGGAGCACTACCGGTACTGACAGCCCGCACGAAAGAGCCCCGGCACCTGGTGTGTGCCGGGGCTCTTCGGTTCATTGGGCGGGCTTCGCGAGGGTGGCCGTTACGGACACGAGCCGATTTGTTAACCTTCGCGGATGGGTCGGGGGATTCGGGTTCTCTTCGCCGTTGTCAGCATTCTCGTCATCGCGGTCTCGGTATCCGGCATCGCCGCCGCCGACGATCCGACGATCGACGACCATCACCCGTACTTCAACGAAGACGAGTACCAGGCCTTCTACACCCCGCCGGAACCGTTGCCGCCGGGTGCGCCGGGGGACCTGATCCGGACGGAGCCGTCGCGACTGGTGCTCGAACCGTCCGGCGCACTCGGCATGATCATGGCGAACGGCACGCGAATCATGTACCGCAGCAACGATGCTCGCGGCAAACCCGTGGCCGTCACCGGCACCTACTTCGAACCGCACAACCCGTGGCCGCATCCCGGACCGCGCCCGCTGATCGTCTACGGACCCGGAACACAGGGGCAGGGCGACCAGTGCGCCCCGTCGCGCCAGTTCAACCAGGGCATCCACTGGGCGCCGTATCTGGACATCGCCTTCAATTACGAGGAGTTGTTCGTCGCGACGATGGTCGCCCGCGGCTTCGCGATCGTGATGACCGATTACGAAGGGCTCGGAACGCCGGGCCTGCACACCTACGTCAGCCGCGTCTCCCAGGGTCACGCCATGCTCGATGCCGCCAGGGCCGCCAAGCGGTTACCCGGGACGTCGCTGAAATCCGATGGGCCGGTGGCGTTCTGGGGATACTCCCAGGGCGGTGGGGCCGCGGCGTCGGCAGCCGAGATGGCCCAGCAGTACGCGCCCGAGCTCGGCATCGTCGGGACCTATGCGGGCGCACCGCCGGCCGACCTGAAGGCGTTGTTCCCGTTCGCCGACGGAAGCATGCTCGTCGGCGTCGTCGGTTACGCGCTCAACTCGGTGATGACCGCCTACCCGGAGCACGAGGCGGCGATCCGGGCGACGCTCACCCCGCGCGGCACGGACATGCTGTTCAAGGTGCAGGACCAGTGCGTCGCCGAGACGATCAGCAAGTTCATGTTCCGGCACCTGCAGCCGTACTTCAATCAGGACATCCACCAACTCGTCGAGCAGGAGCCGTTCAAGGCTCTGTTCGACGAGCAGAAGCTGGGACGGTCCACGCCGAATGCGCCAGTGTTGATCAACGCCAACAGATTCGACCCGCTGGTGCCGTGGGCGCCGGCGATGCAACTGGGTCGGGACTGGTGCGCGCAGGGCGCCGATGTGGAAGCGCGGACCAACGAACAACCGCCGTTCCTGAACAAGGCGGTGATCAACCATGCGTTGCCGATGCTCGTCGACGGCGAACCGGCGATGCAGTGGATCACCGACCGGTTCAAGGGCGTGCCGACGGCGCCCAACTGCGGGCGGTTCTGACACCGGTTTCCGCGAGGCCGGCATGGATCTTACGTGTCGGTGACCACCGTTTCGTGCTGTGGGCCCTGGGGTATTGAGAGCTCACAATCACTTGACGAGAGGGCATGGGATGGCCGAGGTCCACATCGGTGACGAGCAGGTCCGTGACGAGTTGTCGATGCTGGTGGCGCCGGTCAATCTCATCTCGCACGCCACGGTGCGCAACGCGGTCGCCCGGCTGCAGGACGACCATCGACTCACCGATCCCGATACGGCTTTCCGTGCGCTGCTGACGATTTCGCAGCGCTACGACGTCAAGCTGCGGCACTTGTCGGCGGCGGTCGTCAACACAGAGGCGGCCACCCGGTCGACCACGAGCGGGCCGGCGCCGGCCCTGTCGTTCTCGCTGCGCGGCCGCGGCGATGCGCCGAAGCGGGCGGACGTGCTCGCCGACCTGTTGACCACCGCGGTCGACCTCTTCTCCGCACCGGCGGGTGCGGTGCAGCTGCGCGACGCCATGCATGGCGGACTGTGCATCGAAAGCCATACCGGTCTGTCGGAGCAATTCCGGCATCACTTCAGCTATGTGGAGCTGGACGGTTCGGCGGCCGGGTACGCCACCGGGCACTGTGAGGTCGTGCGCGTCGACGATGTCGCGATCTCTTCGCTGTACAACCTCATCGACATGGAAGTGCTGGCGCAGTCCGGGATTCAGGCCGAGCTCGCGGTGCCGATGTGCGACGAGGATGGACGCAACTGGGGAGCCGTGACGGTCATGTTCGACTCGCCGCGGCCCCGCATCGACCCGTTCGCGGTCGAGATGTTGCACGGGCACGCCGATTCCTGCGCACAATGGCTGCGCTGGTACGACAATGCGGTGATGCCGATGCTCGTCGATGCGGTGCACGACGTTGCCGCGGGGCAGAGCGCCTCCACCGCCGAGGCGGTGTAGACAGCCCATTGGCTGTGTAGGTGTCGTAGAGTTTGTTCTCGATGACGGCACCTGGGGTGGGAGTGCGCGGTGACCGCGGCCGGTGACGCCGGCCGGGTCCTGCAGGTGGTCGAGAACCACTTCGCCGCAGGCGATCACATACGCGCCGAGGAGGCGATTCGGGCGGCGTTGGCAGCGGACCCGCACAATCCGCGCTTGTTGACGGCGTTTGCGCGCGCGAAGCTGGGGCAGTCGGACTGGTCGGCCGCCGCGGCCAGCGCGCACGCGGCACTGTCCGCCGAACCGGACAACGAGCACACGATGCGTGTCTACACGCGCGCGCTGGAGATGCTGGGCCGGAGGGACGAGGCGCTGTCGATGGCTTGGCGGACGGCCTCGGCGCATCCGTCGAGCTACCAGGCGCAGTACGGCCATGCGCGACTGTTGAAGGCAACGGGTCGCATGGGCGAGGCGATGGCGGCGGTCAACGAGGCGTTGCGGCTCAACCCGGCAGACGTCGACTCTTTGATCTTGCGTGGGGACATGTTCAGCGCGCTCGGGCAATACCAATGGGCTGAGGCCGATTACCGGCAGGCATTACAGCTGAACCCTCAGCACGCCGACGCCATCCACAGTCTCGCGGTACTCGAGAACGCCCGCGGCAGGCGGCGCAGTGCGATGCGGGGCTTCGTCGAGGCGGAACGCGCGGATCCGTCGTACCGGGATGTGGTGCGCCAGAACCTCGGTGTCATCGTCGGTGGTGTGCTGCGTCGGTCGGCGTGGGTGGTGTTGATCGTGGGGTTCGCGGTGATCCTGACGTACACGCTGGGCGAAGACGGCCACCCCACCGTGATCCCGCGCGTTGTGGCGGGTGTCGGTGCACTGGCGCTGGTCGCGATGTACGCGCGCGTGATGCGCGATATGCCGGGCGGGCAGCTCAAATCGGTTGTCCGACAACGGCAGATGCTCGCTTTACGGATACTGCAGCTGGTCGCTGCAGTGGTGCTGGGTGCGTTGACCGCCGCGATCGGCGCGATGACGGTGCCCGCAGTGGCGGCGTCTGTGCTGGTGCTCTCGCTACCGGTGGTCGTGATCGTCGGAGCGTTGACCGGCGAGCGGCTGTGGTGAGGTGGCCGCTGGGTCTGACTATTGAGGGCGATGTCACCTGCCAGGAGCTGGCTGTAGGTCTGCGACCGAGCAGCTGGAAGCACGCATCGGTTACAGCGCGCAAGGGGACGAGGTTGTTCTTGTTCCGCGCTCCTACTCAGTCTGATTCATAGCGCAACCCTCACATGATCTGTGATTGTGCGCCGATCATCTGGACCCCCTGCGAGCCGTCAGGGCCGCCATAGAGGCCGACTTTCGGCGGACACACTGCCGGCGTGCACGGATCGAACCCTCACTTGAGGATCTCCAGGTCCGCCTTGTCCAGAACGGGAAAGGAAACATCCGGATAGTCGGCACGGATTTGGGCGGCCAGGTTCTTGAGTTGTTCGATATCGTCAGCGCCCCAGGCGAGCGAATCGATCAGGAAAAAGCGGCCGATGTCCACCTTGTAGTCGCCATCGCTGAACATGACTTTCAAAACCCTCGATCCATTCTCAGTCGCGTAGAGCGTGAAATCCCATGGGCTCATGGCGATCTTACTCAATTGCATCAGATGATTTCTCCTGTCTTCATGCCTCTCACGGTGTAGTCCCGCCCATTCGGCATCCCATCCGTGTGCACCACGGCCTCGAAGTCTCCTTCGGGGAGTTTTCCCCCGGGCAGGCAGCCACCTCGCTCAGACCAGTACACCTCCCACATGCCATCCGATGACTGCTCGAGACACCACGAATAATCGGCATGTCCCCTAGGGCGAGAACTTCGGGAGCTATCCCTATGGCTTCGAGCGCTCGTGCGAGCTCGGTTCGATTCACAGCGAAGTCTCTCGACTACCTGATGATGGTCGAAATCCACGCGATGCGACTGATTCGTCGTCTCCCTGGCTTGTCGGACTGCGCTGGTTCTCTACTCCCCGGACATTCGCCAGGCGACTGGCGTCGACGGCAACTTCATACACCGCGGGCTCTACAAGTTCCGCAGTGACTCGTTCAGCGTCGGCTGGGTCATCGGAGAGTAGAAGCACCTCGGCTCGTCATGGTGGTCCAGTCCGTGTTCGACGATGGCCGCAGCGAGGTTGGCCGTGAGCAGTTTCTGAAGGACCAGCGGTTCAGACACGACGAACCTCCTCCACGGTGACGTCTGTCAGGTCCTCTGGAGCGACGACGCCAGTCCAACCCGTGTACTGATCACCATTCAAGCCGAGTTCGATAGCTACGCCGGGCGGACCGACGAATTCGATCCCTATCCGGCCGTCGGGCAACCGCTCCTGGAGAGAGACGGAGTGACCGGCAAGCTTGCCGCGCGCTCGGACATGGATCAATCCATCCAGTTCAGACCTCGGTACCTTCACCCAGGCCTGATAGCGGCGCTGTCCTACCGACGACTCACCGGACTCGAAGCCGTCGGGGACGTCGGCGGGGTCGGCTCGTAGCGCCACCCACTCGTCGCCGCTGAACGCGATCGGATAACGATGCCCGTGGTACTCGGCCACCGCACCCGTCACCGGTACCTCATCCATCAGTTGCCCTGTGGAATCCACGACCCGCCCCTGAGCACCGGCACCAAAGGTTGAGTCCCGTCATCGAGAACCTCCCACATCTCGGCACCTTTCCGCATCGTGAAGTCTTTGGCGATGTACTCCGGAACGACGTCGTCGCCCGCTTTGGTGAAGCCATTCCCCGTGAACGATCGTCCCATGCGTCGTACTCTCCGCTACCGCCCATGTCGGAGTTGCGTGGGACGTCGTACTGACCGGTTGATTCCGGGTCGCCTGGAACCGGATGAGATGAGTTTCCGCGTCGTGTGGGGCGAAGGGTGTGTCGGTGTAGTCCAGTCGTAGTCAGGTAGCGCGGTGGTGTCCCGCCCATCCACTTGCGGCGAAGCGACCGGCGGCAGATCGTCCGGTAGTCGGTCGGCGTTGCCTACACCTCGGTCGTGTCCACTTCCGGCCACGCCCCCTGGTTCTGCCGGCTCATCCACTCCGCGTGCGACATCGCCACGCTCGACAGCCAATCCGTCGGATCGTGAAGGTATGTCTGTTTGTCGATCGTCAGGGGATGCTGCTGCGTCGGCTCCGGCGGATCGGTCAACGACTCCGCTGCCATCTGGTACTCGATCCGCTGCCTGTCCTCCCGGATCCGGCGAATCGTGATGCGCCACTGGTGCGGATAGATCTGGCGACCAGGAAGCGGTTCGCCCGTCCTCTTCGCCTCCGCGTACTGCTGGGCTATCAGGTCCCTCGGGAGGCTCGACTGAACCGTCACCACCCCGGTCTCCTTGTCGATGATCAGACTCGCCATCCCCAGACCACGCCCCAGGTTCTCCTGCGGGGGAAGGTTCTGCTTGCAGATCCATCCGCTCTCGAAGGGCTGCACCTCGAACGTCACGCTCGGTTGTATCTGTGCCAGATACGCCAGTGCCTGTTCCCGCGTCTCCAGTTGCATTTCCGCGTACTCCTTCACTGGGGGAAACTGGCGTCGCCCACAGCGACGCACTCCGGTCGATCATCGCGGCCGGTGGATGGTCAGACATGGTCCGCATCTGCGGGTGCCACCAAGCAGGTTCAGCCGCATTCTCCGGGTAGACCACCACGGTCGCATGTGAACCTTCGATGACAGCTCGGCCGTCGGAACTGTATGTCCACCATAGTTGCCTGCGCCAGAACCTCGGTGTCATTGTCGGTGGTGTGCTGCGCCGGTCGGCGTGGGTGGTGTTGATCGTGGGGTTCGCGGTGATCCTGACGTACACGCTGGGCGAGGACGGCCACCCCACCGTGATCCTGCGCATTGTGGCGGGTGTCGGTGCACTGGCGCTGGTCGTGATGTACGCGCGCGTGATGCGCGATATGCCGGGCAGGCAGCTCAAATCGGTTGCGCGACAACGGCAGATGCTCGCGGTACGGATACTGCAGCTGGTCGCGGCAGTGGTGCTGGGTGCGTTGACCGCCGCGATCGGCGCGATGACGGTGCCCGCAGTGGCGGCGTCTGTGCTGGTGCTGCCTCTGCCTGTGGTCGTGATCGTCGGAGCGGTGACCGGCGAGCGGCTGTGGTGAGGTGGGACTGGACCGGGGTTCATTGACCGGCTGAGCGCCGCGGTGGCGTGAACCTTCCGGGAGAGAATATGGGTACCGCGGGCTGGGCCATAGCATGGGTGACGTGCTCGATGACTGTCCGCTCCAGTTCGGCTCTCGACTCTGGGAGTTCAGGCGCCCAACCCTTCTCAGTCAGGAGAACGACGGGGTTGGTGAGGCCGGGAACAGCGATCGCCCCAGCCGGCAGCAGCAGCGTTCCCGGAAGAATCGCAATCTCCAACTCCTCGGGGTGCCGCGACATCGGCGCGATGGAACGGCCGGTCATGGTCACGATGGCCGCGACACGTTCCGAGGTGAAATTCTCGCTGGCCACTCGTGGATCGGCTGACGTGGGAAGGATGTCGCCCAAAGTGAACGCCGCATTCGGGGGAGGTCCCGACATGCCTCTGTATGTGATCGCAGCGGTCGCGGGAAGCTGGGATAGCGCGCTTACTGGATCAGTGGGCATCTGTTGCTCTCTTGGACTCTATGGCGGCCAACGTCGCCACGGCGGCGCGTAGGACGAACTCGTCACCGCGTGCCTCACCGTGCACGTCCCATTGCCAACTTCCAACATAGGTCACCCCGCGGTCGGGGAGACCGGGAAACCCTACTTGCAATTCTTCCGCCATCGGCATCGCGACCACGGGTTGCGCCGTCTGTTCGAGGAGCTTGATCACCACCTCGGGGGTGTTCCCCGTGTATTGAGCGGTCTCTTCGTTGTGCCGCCCCAGCAAGTAGGCGTCAGGGGGGCCTTCGCCTCGTGTGCTCCGGTTGATGGCGACCCACAGTGCCGTTGTGCCTTCTCCCACGGCCACCCCGTACTCGGTGGGGAACAACGGTCGACCGAGCCTCACAAGGCCTTCACTCAACACGTCGATTCCGTTGTACGGGTAGTCGTGCAGCGAGTGAACCGCCTGGCATCCGCCGACTTCCCACTTGCGCGCATACGGGACCGAAAGGCCATGGCCTTTCCGTCTTCGCGAGACAAGCGCATCGGTGATGTCAGCTGGGGTGAATGGCTGCGGACTCATGGTTGGACCTGCTTCAGGGTGATCTCTACGACGCCGTCGGCTCCGAGAGTGCGGGATACCACTTCGAACTGCGAACCACGCGGAAACAGAATCTCGGCTTCGTCGGTATAGCGGGAGAGCTGTGACACATCCACTCCATTGTGGCCCTCCACACGCAGCAACGTGGGAGTCTTGTCTGGGGCCGCGCTGACCGCGAAGTGTCGGGCGACGTTCGAGTCGAGCGAGGTACTGAAGTACGCAGCATCGGTGAAGATGTCGCCCATCTCCAATTGCGCAAGTAACTCGTCAGAGGCATGCAGCCCTCGCCAGGTGGACGACACCGAGTCGGCTGCGTCGGCTCTGTACGGTGGCAGCGCCGCCAGCCCATCGTCAGTGTCTGAGATCCTCTCTTCCCACGATGCGCGCTGAGCATCGGTCATCGATTCGATCGAATCTGCCCCGAGGGCCGACTGCTGTTGTGGTGACAGCGGATCGATATCCCGGAGATAAGGGTTCATGCCTTGGTAGTTCTCAGTCGTGTAGTCGTACACACCGGCGACGCCGTCCTGGGTGATCCTGGGATACGCATCGGCGACAGCGCTCGCCCAGTCGTCGAACCGGTCCGGGTCGACCGATCCGTCCGGCAGGCGGTATTCCCTGTTGATGTCGCTAAGATCGGGCAGTCGCTCGCCGGGGATGCCGTGGTTGGCCGGCGGGTCGTGTAATCCGGTGTGTGGGGGGTTGTTCGGCAGATCGGGTTGTCTGTGGTCTGCCGGGCGTTCCGCGGGAGGAGGTGAGGCCTCCGCGCCCCGGGCGCTGGGCGTGTCCAATCCTGTGGGAGATTGCTGATTCGCGGAGCTCGACGGAGGCTCTTTCGCCGGATTCACCGGTGCCGTGGGCGTATGACCCGGCGCCGGGCCAGTTGCCGACGGCTGTTGTGTGCGTGGAACTTCAGTCGACCCCGCGTGCGGCGTCCGCGCATCCGATGTCCGCGAATCCGGTGTCCGCGCCTCGGGGGTCCGCGCATCCGGTGTGGGCGTCGGGCTCGCGCTGTGGGTCGTCCCCGGAGCGTGCGAGGCCATCGGCCCGATGCCGGCCATCCCGACCGGCGGCGTCGCGGCGGCCGAGTCCTGACGCCCCTCGCTCGGCGTATGTGCGTGTTGGTCAGGCGAATTGGCCGCGGCGGTAGTGCGATCGTGTCCGGCATGATGCTCCGCCGCGGGCGGGGGAGCAGCGGGCTGATCCACCGGTGTGTGCGTACGGTCGGCCGATTGTCCGTTGGGTTCGACTGCGTTCGAATGTGTTTCGCTCGGCGGGTAGCCGCCGGCGTGCTGGTCTGGCGACGGGGACGTGCCGGCATCCGGGTGGATCGGGCCGTTGTGGGACGGCGCCGTCTCGGACCTCGGGGGTTCCTGGGTCGTGGGCGAGTGGCTGGGCTCCGACGCCGGCCGGCCGGCGTCGGGGGACGTCGAGGGACTCGACGACTCTGGTGCGTGATTGGTGGCAGGCGGCGCAGAATCGCCGGCGGTCGGTACCTGGCTCGGCGCGTCAACAGGCTGGCTCGGCCCCGGCGATGCCGGTGACGGCGGCTGCGGTGACGGTCCGTCCGTTCGCACCGGGCCGGAATCCGGTGGGCCGCTGGCGGTTCCAGGGGGACCAGGTGGCGGACCGTCGCCTCCGCCGCCGACGCCGCGACTCTCGCCACCGCCCGGGGCGGCGGCCGGCCCCGGCGGGTTCGGCGGGCCCGCCGGACCTTCCAAGCCGCGCGGGCTGGACGGGGCGTCGACGCCGCCGGGTGCCGTCGGGTTGATCAGGGACTCCGGGATCGCCGGCGGGCGGACCTCCGGGATATCCGGAACCCTCGACCCCACTCCCTCGAGGTCGGGAACATTGTCGAGGTTCGGTGTGCCGCTTCCCGAGCCGAGGCCGCGCAGCCCCGGTATCCGCCCGTCTTCCAGCAGTCCGCGGGTGGCCCGCAGCCCCTTGGCCACGGTGCCCGTCTTCGACAGCGCCCCCCCGGGGACGAACAGGGAGCCGATGTTGAACGCGGCCTCACCGGCAGCCCGGCCCGGGTGGTCGCCGGACCACTTGTCCAACGCGATGAACTCCGCACCCATGTCGGCCAGGACGCCGGGCAGCTTCGACGGGTCCTGCGCCACCGACATCGCGACCTCCGCCATCCCCTTCCAGGTGTCGGGGTCGGCCATCGACACGGTGCCCGCCACGGTGTTGATCAACCCCGTCGTCAGCCCGACCTGGAAGTCGGTGTACAGCGTGAACGCGTCGGCGAGAGCGCCACCCACCTCGTCGCCGAGCAGCGTCTCCAGCTTGGGGCGCACCCATTGCTGAATGCTCGTCACCGCGTCGCCGAGGGCTGCGGCGAGTTCCTCGAGTAGTCCGACGACTCCTTTGACCTGGTCCTGGAAGTTCTCCAGCACGGTGCCGATATCGCGGGCGACCTCGCGCAGGATGTCGTCGGCCTCGCCGGTGAAGATGCCCTTCACCGTGTCCCACAGGCCGTCCAGGGAGATGCGGTCGAGCAGGCGGCGGATGGCGTCCTGGGTCTCCTGCACGCCGGCGGCGAAATCGTCGATCGACGTTCCGAGTGTCGACGCCGAATCCGCGAGTCCCGTCGTGAACTGTCCCAGCTTGGTGAGAACTTCCCCGATCTTCTCGCCTTCGGGGATGTTCTGCGCGGCCACAGTGCTTTTCACTGTCGCCATCTCCTGCTCGAACACCGACAATCCGGTGGCGAGGTTGTGCCACTGCGTGGCGGTCAGCCGCATCATCGCGGAATTGCCGGTCGGCCACGTCAGCGCGGCGCCCGCGAACATGCCGCCGGGGATCACGTTCAGAAACGGCACGACGAGATGCCATTTGCTCGGTGGGGGAATCATGACCCCGTTCGGGCCCGTCGCCGCGTCCCCGGCCGCGGTCGGACTCGGCTCAGCGCCCAGCCCTCCCGTCGGCCCCGATCCGCCGACGGTCGACACCGCGTCGGCGTTCTTGTAGTTGTAGCCGGTCGCCTCGATCATGTAGCCCACGGATTTGAACGAATTCGCCCCGTCGGCCAGCCCATCGGCGAACTCCTGCGCCTGGTCGCCGTATTTCAACCCGAAGTTCAACCCGGCCGGATCGGTGCCCGAGGCGATGCCGCCGGACACCAGCTGGCCCAACGCATCCGACAGCATGCCCAACTGCGTGCCGAGCGAGCCCATCTGCTTGCCCGCAGCGATCAGCGCGTCCGGATCGACCTCGATCAGCAGGCCGGAGGCTGCTACGCCCACATCCGCCCGTTCTTCTCCACCGCATCGGCGTAGTTCCTGCGCGCCATCTCGGCGATCTTCTGCAGTTGCGACAGCGCCTCTTTCATCTGTTCGGCGCCGTCCTCCCACTGCTGCTGCGACCGCGCCTGGGCGTCCGAAGCCTCGCCGTGCCACGTCGCGCGCAGGGCCACCATGGTCTGGTCGACGTCCTCCAGGACCTCCGCGACGTCACGCTCGAACTCGCGCATGTGGTCGATGGCCGACTGCAGTTGCGAGAAGCTCACCACCAACTGGGTCATCGCAGCTGGTCTCCCACAACAGGCACGGCCTCGACGGCCGGCTCGAGCGAGTCGAGGGGCACGGGGGACCCGGTGACGTTCCCTGGCTCCGCCGAATCGCCGAGCGGTGCGTCTTCCGAGTCTTTCTCGTCGTCACCGGCTTGCTGTGCCAGCTCGACGATCTGCTGCGCCAGCGCGGCGGCCTGCTGTGCCAGCCCGCCCGCCGCCTGGGCGGACTGTCCCGCGGCCCCCTGTACGGCTTGCGCGGCCGTCGGGACGAATTGACCGAACTGCGCTGCCGGCGAGGTGGCCGGCCCCGACAGGTTCATCTGCTGAGCCAAGTCGGCACCACCGCCCTGGCCGCGCGCGGTCCCGCCGGCGGTCTGCCATGTGGCGTGCCCGCCGGCGGGGCCTCCACCCGTGCTGCCCCCGCCCGTGGACGCACCTGGACCGCCCGATTGCTGCATCGCCGAGTCGACCGCCCCGGCAGCCTGCTCGTCGGTCTTCGCGTACTCCTTGGCCGCGACCGTCAACCACTGCGACATCGTCTGCAAACCGCGCACCACCTGGCCCGCCCCGGAATGCCACTTGTCCCATTCCGTGCCGAAGGCCGACGCCGCCCCGCCCTTCCATCCGGACCCGAGTAGCTGCCCGACTTCCAGATCCACGCCGGAGAGGCCGTCCTGGAGGCGCTGTCCGGCGTCTGCCAGCCGCGCCGCCGCCGAGTCCAGCTCGGAGACGACAACTTCCACTGATTGCCCCATTCGGCGAACCTCCAGAACCTAGGCGGTCGGCTTCGACGTCGAAATCGATGAAACGTGCATGGTGCGCTGACGCCGGTTGGGGCTCCATCAACCAACAGCAAACTCCCCGGCCGGCGATTAGGAGCTTATCGGCGGTTGGGGGAGGTCGGATGCACCAGTTGTGCGCCCGACGGAACCGACCGGCATCGAGTCGCGTCCAACGCGGCGCCGTGGGTGTTTCCGCCGTAGCGCACGAGGTACTCCGGGAGGCAGTCGTGTCTGCGACTGCGGAGGAGGGCACACATGAGCGCCACCGACACCGTCCTGGCCGGCCTGGCCGGGATCCGCGACTGGCAGCAGGACTGCTACCGAGATCTGCACCGGAACCCCGAACTGTCACACCAGGAGTTCGGCACGGCCCGTAAGATCGCCGACCGGCTCGGCGGCCTCGGATACCAGGTGCACGACGGTATCGGCGGCACCGGTGTGGTCGGCGTGCTCGCGAACGGGCCCGGACCCACCGTGCTGCTGCGCGCCGACATGGACGCGCTGCCGGTGGCCGAGGCCACCGGACTGGACTACGCCAGCACCGTCCACAGCACCGATCGTGACGGCCACGAGGTCCCGGTCATGCACGCCTGCGGGCATGACGTCCACGTGACCGCCCTGCTCGGCGCGGCGCAACTGCTCGCCGAGGGCACCGACGAATGGCACGGTACGGCCGTCGCCCTGTTCCAGCCGGCCGAAGAAACGGCCGACGGCGCCCGCGCCATGGTCGACGACGGCCTGGCGGACGTGCTGCCCGCGGTCGACGTCGCACTCGGACAGCACGTCCTGCCGCTTCCCGCTGGCATGGTGGGCACGCACGCCGGTCCGTTCCTGGCCGCCGCGGACAGCATGCGGATCACCGTGCACGGCCGCGGTTCGCACGGATCCATGCCACAGTCGTCGGTCGATCCGGTGGTGCTGGCCGCGATGATCGTGCTGCGGTTGCAGACCGTCGTCTCGCGTGAGGTCGCTCCGTCAGAACCCGCTGTTCTCACCGTCGGCAGCATCCAATCGGGCAGCAAGAGCAACGTCATCCCGGATCGAGCGGTGCTGCAACTCAACATCCGCACATTCAGCGAGCAGACGCGCACCACGATCCTCGACACGGTCCGCCGGATCGTCACGGCCGAATGCGAGGCCTCCGGATCGCCGAAGGACCCGGAGTTCGAGTTGTTCGACCGCTTCCCGCTGACCGACAACGACGCCGAGACCACGACGCGCGTGCACGACGCGTTCGCGTCGTTCTTCGGCGACAAATGCTGGGAGATGCCGCAGGGCGCGGCCAGCGAGGACTTCAGCGAGATCCCGACGGCGCTCGGGGTGCCGTACACGTACTGGGGTGTCGGCGGTGTCGATCCGGCGGCGTTCCGCAGAGCCGCCGAAGCCGGGCGGGTGGAGCAGGACATTCCGGTCAACCACTCGCCGAACTTCGCACCGGTCATCCAGCCGACCCTCGACACCGCCACCCAGGCGCTGGTGGTGGCGGCGATGACCTGGCTGACCCCCGCCGGCTGACCCCACGACCGACCGGCACCCCGCTACGCTCGGCGGGTGCTGATCGCGATCGAAGGTGTCGACGGCGCCGGCAAACGGACGTTGACCAACGGTGTGCGTGCCGCCTTCGAAGGGGTCGGCCGCTCGGTGGCGACGCTGGCGTTCCCGCGCTACCACCGGTCGGTGACCGCCGACCTGGCCGCCGAGGCGCTGCACGGCGGTCACGGCGACCTCGCCGGATCGGTGTACGCAATGGCGGTGCTGTTCGCCCTCGACCGCGCCGACGCCCGCGAGGAGATCGGGCACCTCACCGCGGCCTACGACGTGGTGATCCTCGACCGCTACGTCGCCTCCAACGCCGCCTACAGCGCCGCGCGCCTGCACCAGGCCGCCGACGGCGAGGTCGTCGAGTGGGTGCGGACGCTGGAGTACGACCGGTTGGATCTGCCTGCCGTCGACTGGCAGATCCTCCTCGACGTGCCCACGGAGGTGGCCGCCGAGCGCGCCGAGCGCCGGGCCGAACAGGAAGCCGACCGTGCCCGCGACGCCTACGAGCGCGACGGCGGGCTGCAGCGGCGCACTGGAGACGTCTACACGGCGCTGGCCGCAATGGACTGGTGTGGCCGCTGGATGGTGGCCGGGCCCGACGCCGACGGGGCGGCACTGGCCGAGCGGCTCACCGCTTCCTGAGGTCAACAGGCGAAACGCCCCGTGTGGCAGCAGGGTTTTATCGCGATCTGGTGACACCATGGACACCATGAGGCAAAGGATTCTGGTTGTCGACGACGACCCATCGCTGGCCGAGATGCTCACCATCGTCCTGCGCGGGGAAGGATTCGACACCGCCGTCATCGGCGACGGCACCCAGGCGCTGACCGCAGTCCGGGAGCTCCGCCCGGATCTGGTGCTGCTGGATCTGATGCTGCCCGGCATGAACGGCATCGACGTCTGCCGCGTACTGCGGGCCGATTCCGGTGTGCCGATCGTCATGCTCACCGCGAAGACGGACACCGTCGACGTCGTGCTCGGCCTGGAATCCGGTGCCGACGACTACGTCATGAAACCGTTCAAACCCAAGGAACTCGTCGCACGCGTTCGCGCCCGGTTGCGCCGCAACGAGGACGAGCCGGCGGAGTTGCTGTCGATCGGCGATGTGGAGATCGACGTTCCCGCCCACAAGGTCACCCGGCAGGGCGAGCAGATCTCGCTGACCCCGCTGGAGTTCGACCTGTTGGTGGCGCTGGCACGCAAACCGCGCCAGGTGTTTACTCGAGATGTGCTGCTCGAACAGGTGTGGGGATACCGTCACCCCGCTGACACCCGTTTGGTGAACGTGCACGTCCAGCGGTTGCGGGCCAAGGTCGAGAAAGACCCGGAGAATCCGCAGGTGGTGTTGACCGTTCGAGGAGTGGGATACAAGGCCGGACCTCCATGATCTGGGGCGCGAGACGGCGCATCCGGGGAGGTTTCTGGCGGTCGGGACCGCTGATTCGCGGACTCGGCGCGCTGGGACGGGCGTTGAGCCTGGTGTGGCGCCGCTCGCTGCAGTTGCGTGTCGTCAGCCTGACCCTCGGGCTGTCGCTCGCCGTCATCCTGGTGCTCGGCTTCGTGCTGACCAGCCAGATCACCGACCGCATCCTCGAGGTCAAGGTCAAGGCGGCGATCGAGGAGATCGAACAGGCCCGCAACACCGTGGGCGGCATCGTGGGCGGTGAGGAGACCCGCTCCCTCGACAGCAGTCTGCAGCTGGCGAGGAACACGCTGATCGACCGCAAAGCGGACGCCGGCAGCGGACTCGCCGGTGCCTACGACGCAGTGCTCGTCGTGCCCGGTGACGGACCCCGCGCCGCGACCGCCGCAGGACCTGTCGGCCAGGTGCCCGACGCGCTGCGCGACTTCGTCAAGGCGGGCCAGGTCAGCTACCAGTACGCGACCGTGACCGCCGACGGCTTCTCCGGGCCCGCGCTGATCGTCGGCAGCCCGACGTCCTCGGAGGTCACCAACCTCGAGCTGTACCTGATCTTCCCGTTGAACAACGAGGAGTCCACGATCGCGCTGGTGCGCGGCACCATGGCCACCGGCGGCATCGTGCTGCTGGGCCTGCTCGCCGCGATCGCGCTGCTGGTGGCCCGCCAGATCGTGCTGCCGGTGCGCTCGGCGTCGCGCATCGCGGAGCGGTTCGCCGAAGGGCATCTGTCGGAACGGATGCCGGTGCGCGGCGAGGACGATATGGCCCGGCTGGCGGTGTCGTTCAACGATATGGCCGAAAGCCTGCAGCGTCAGATCACCCAGCTCGAAGAATTCGGGAACCTGCAGCGCCGCTTCACCTCTGACGTGTCCCACGAATTGCGGACGCCGTTGACGACGGTGCGCATGGCCGCCGACCTGATCCACGACCATGCCGACGACCTCGACCCGGCGCTGCGCCGGTCGACCGAGCTGATGGTCAGCGAACTCGACCGGTTCGAGACGCTGCTCAGCGACCTGCTCGAGATCTCCCGCCACGACGCCGGCGTCGCCGAACTGTCGGTCGAGTCGGTGGATCTGCGTTCGACGGTGCAGAGCGCGCTGGATAACGTCGGCCACCTCGCGCAGGAGGCCGACATCGAGTTGATCGTCGACCAACCCGCCGAGGAGGTCATCGCCGAGGTGGATCCGCGCCGCGTGGAACGGATTCTGCGCAACCTGATCGCCAACGCGATCGACCACGCCGAGCACAAGCCGGTGCGCATCCGGATGGCCGCCGACGAGGACACCGTCGCCGTCACCGTGCGGGACTACGGGGTCGGTCTGCGGCCGGGCGAGGAGAAGTTGGTGTTCAGTCGGTTCTGGCGGTCGGATCCGTCACGCGTGCGCCGCTCCGGCGGGACGGGGCTGGGGCTGGCGATCAGTATCGAGGACGCCCGGTTGCACCAGGGCCGGCTCGAGGCGTGGGGCGAACCCGGCAAGGGCGCCTGCTTCCGGCTGACCCTGCCGCTGGTGCGCGGCCACAAGGTGACGACCAGCCCGCTGCCGCTGAAACCCATTTCGCCCGAGAAGGCGCCGCGACGTGGTGGCCGCGAACGCCAACCGGCAGGGGAGACGGTGTGAGACGTCTCGGGGCGGTGGTGTGGTTGCTCGCGTTCGCGCTGGCCGCGTCCGGCTGCGCCGGGGTGCCGAACTCGTCGGCACCGCAGGCGATCGGAACCGTCGAGCGCCCCGCACCGCCGAGCCTTCCGAAGCCGACACCGGGCATGGATCCCGACGTGCTGCTGCGCGAATTCCTCAAGGCCACCGCCGATCCCGCGAACCGGCATCTGGCGGCGCGCCAGTTCCTGACGGAGTCGGCGTCACAATCCTGGGACGACGCAGGCAGCGCGTTGCTCATCGACCGCGTGGTGTTCGTCGAAACCCGTGAGCCCGAACGCGTTTCGGTGACCATGCGCGCCGACATCCTGGGCTCGATCTCGGATATGGGCGTTTTCGAGACGGGGGAGGGTGCGCTGCCGGACCCCGGGCCGATCGAGCTGGTCAAGACCTCGGACGGCTGGCGCATCGACCGGCTGCCCAACGGGGTGTTCCTCGACTGGCAGCAGTTCCAGTCGACCTACAAGCGCAACACGCTCTATTTCGTCGACCCGACCGGCACCACCGTCGTACCCGATCCGCGATACGTCGCGGTGTCCGATCCCGACCAACTGGCCACCGAGCTGGTGTCGAAACTGATCGCCGGGGCACGGCCCGAGATGGCCAACACCGTACGGAACCTACTGGGGTCGCCGCTGACGCTGCGCGGACCGGTGACGCGGGCCGACGGCGGGAAGACCGGGGTGGGCCGCGGATACGGCGGCGCGCGGGTCGATCTGGAGAACCTGTCGACCACCGATCCGCACAGCAGGCAGCTGCTCGCCGCCCAGATCATCTGGACCCTCAACCGAGCAGGCATCAACGGGCCGTACGTGATCAACGCCGACGGCGCCCCGCTCGACGACCGCTTCGCCGACGGCTGGGAGACCTCCGACGTCGCGGCCACCGACCCCGGCGCGTTCGCGGGTGCGGCGGCTGGGTTGCACGCGCTGATGGGCGGATCGCTGGTGTCGTTGGACGCGCAGCGCGCGCCGCGGGTGCCGGGCTCGTTCGGGCAGGCACCCAACCAGGCGTCTGCCGCGGTGTCGCGTAACGGTCAGGACGCCGCCTCGGTGGTGG
Organism: Mycolicibacterium litorale; assembly: GCF_010731695.1. Taxonomy (NCBI): domain Bacteria; kingdom Bacillati; phylum Actinomycetota; class Actinomycetes; order Mycobacteriales; family Mycobacteriaceae; genus Mycobacterium; species Mycolicibacterium litorale. The sequence continues at coordinate 2,932,263 of NZ_AP022586.1, read as the reverse complement.
TCTTGCGGCCCGGCGCGCCCGACATGCAGTCGACGCTGTGGATCGGTCCGCTCGGCGGACGCGCGAATCAGGCGCTGGAGGGCCGGAGCCTGTCGCGGCCGAGTTGGTCACTCGACGACGCCGTGTGGGTCGTGGTCGACGGCGCGAACGTGGTGCGGGTGATCCAGGACGCGTCCGGCCAGCCGGCGCGGATCCCCGTCGACGCCGGTCCGGTGGCATTGAAGTTCCCCGGCCCGATCGCCGAACTGCAGCTGTCCCGCGACGGCACCCGGGCGGCCATGGTCATCGGCGGGCAGGTCATCCTCGCCTCGGTGGAGCAGACCCAGGGCGGGCAGTTCGCGCTGACCTATCCGCGGCGTCTCGGGTTCGGCCTGGGGGAGACGGTGGTGTCGCTGTCCTGGCGCACCGGCGACGACATCGTGGTCAGTCGCAAGGATCCGCAGCATCCGGTGTCCTACGTCAACCTCGACGGCGTGAACTCCGACGGGCCGAGCCGCAACCTCGCCATGCCGGTCACCACCGTGGCGGCCAACCCGTCGACGGTGTACGTCGCCGACGCGCGGGGCGTGGTCCAGCTGTCGCCGTCGACTGCCGAAGGCGACCCCACGTGGACCGAGGTGCGCCCGCTGATGGTCGCCGGCACGGTGCCGGTCCTCCCGGGATAGCCCTCGGCTCCGGAACCTCACGCCGCCAGCGCTATTCGGGTTCGTCGTCCTCGCCGGTGTGGTCGGTGAGGTAGCGCTGCGGGTGGAAGTGGTTGTTGGTGCGGGGTTGGCCGGTGTCGAGGTGGGCGGGTGGCATCCGACGCTGAAACCCATGACTCGAACACTAGTTCGAACCACCGACAAGTCGCCGCTTCGCGGAGCTGTCGCCCCCTCCGGCCACACTGCAGCCATGCTCGACCTGATCCTCCCGCTCGAATGCGGCGGTTGTGGCCGGCCGGCCACGCGGTGGTGCGAACACTGTGCCGCGACGCTAATCGTGCGGCCCGACGAACCGCACCTGGTCAGCCCGCGCCTCGATCCCGGCGTTCCCGTCTTCGCGCTGGGCAGATACGCCGGTCCGCGGCGACACGCGATTCTCGCGCTCAAAGAACGCGGCCGCGCCGATCTCATCGCGCCGCTCGCCGGCGCGCTGCGCGAGGGTGTCGAGCACCTGGGGTCGTGGGGAATCGTCGAACCCTCCGTCGCCTTCGTGCCGGCGCCCACCCGCCGATTCGCGGCCCGGCGCCGCGGCGGTGACCCGGTGACCCGAATCGCCCGCGCCGCCTCACTCGAGGTCGTCTCGGCCCTGCGCTCGCGCGCGCTGACGCGGGACTCGGTCGGCCTGTCCGTGCCCGATCGGCAGCGCAATGTCGCCAACCGGATCAGGCTCATCCGGCCGGTTGACGGCGCCGTCGTGCTCGTCGACGACGTCATCACCACGGGCGCCACGGCCACCGAATCGGTCCGTGTGCTGCAAACGACCGGCGCCCGGGTGGTTGCTGTGGTCACCCTCGCTCATGCATGACGCGCATGATCAGCGATCACCGTCGGATGAAACCGCCGTGAAGAACTTGAAACAGTCTCGGGAACCACTGGCCGACCCGGTGAACAACGACTACCGTCGGCCTTAACCACCCGTGAATTCACGGCGGCGCTCAGAACGAGGCGCCACTTCACCGCACAACGGTAGGAGGTGACAGTCGACACCTTGCGCCGGTGGGCTGCGGCAAATCCATGCGACACTCAACTCCCGTCGGCGCGTTCCGTGACAATCCCGGCACGCGCTCTGCGTGCGACGCGAAAGAGAAACGAGTTGCCAAGTATGTCAACGTATTCCGTCGAAACTGACCGCACGATGGTGATCGAGGACGAAGCGCCGGTCGAGGCGCCGAAGGCCGAGGTCGTCGTCAAGGGCCGCAACGTCGAGATTCCCGATCACTTCCGAACCTACGTCGCCGAGAAGCTCACGCGTCTCGAGCGGTTCGACCGCAGCATCTACCTCTTCGACGTCGAACTGGACCACGAGAAGAACCGCCGCCAGCGCAAGAACTGTCAGCATGTGGAGATCACCGCGCGCGGACGTGGACCCGTGGTCCGGGGCGAGGCGTGTGCGGACAGCTTCTACGGCGCCTTCGAGGCGGCCGTCAGCAAACTCGAGAACCGGCTGCGCCGCAGCAAAGACCGCCGCAAGATCCACTACGGGGACAAGCGGCCCGTGTCGGTCGCGGAGGCGACGGCCGCAACAGCGGCGATCGAGGACGAGAAGCCGGCGCCCGCCGAGGACGCCAACCTGTTCGGCGCCCCGCAGGACGAGCACGAGCCGGGACGCATCGTCCGCGTCAAGGAGCATCCGGCCACGCCGATGACGGTCGACGACGCCCTGTCGCAGATGGAACTCGTCGGCCACGACTTCTTCCTCTTTCACGACAAGGAGACCGACCGGGCCACCGTGGTGTACCGCCGCCACGCCTACGACTACGGGTTGATCCGGCTGGCGTGATCCCGCCCGCCTGACCTGCTGACCACGGCCCCGCGACGCCACCCCGTCGCGGGGTTCGTCGTGCGAACACGCAGCCGGGACTGCCAGGAAGACGGAGTTCCCAGGCGCGACCTCTACCATGGGACACGTCTGATACCTCAACCCACAGGGGAAAAAGCGTGCTCGATAAGTTGCTCCGTCTCGGTGAAGGCCGCATGGTCAAGCGCCTCAAGAAGGTGGCTGACTATGTCAATACCTTGTCCGACGACGTCGAGAAGCTGTCTGACGCCGAACTTCGCGCCAAAACCGACGAGTTCCGCAAGCGCATCGCCGAGGGTGAAGACCTCGACGACCTGCTGCCCGAGGCGTTCGCCGTCGCCCGCGAGGCCGCCTGGCGGGTGCTCAGCCAGCGCCACTTCGACGTCCAGGTGATGGGCGGTGCGGCCCTGCACTTCGGCAACGTCGCCGAGATGAAGACCGGTGAGGGCAAGACGCTCACCTGTGTGCTGCCTGCCTACCTCAACGCGCTGTCCGGCAAGGGCGTGCACGTCGTCACGGTCAACGACTACCTGGCCAAACGCGACAGCGAGTGGATGGGCCGCGTGCACCGCTTCCTCGGCCTGTCCGTCGGCGTCATTTTGTCCGGGCTCACCCCCGACGAGCGGCGCGAGGCCTACGCCGCCGACATCACCTACGGCACCAACAACGAGTTCGGCTTCGACTACCTGCGCGACAACATGGCGCACCGGCTCGAAGACCTCGTGCAGCGCGGCCACAACTACGCCGTCGTCGACGAGGTCGACTCCATCCTCATCGACGAGGCCCGTACGCCGCTGATCATCTCGGGCCCCGCCGACGCCGCCTCCAGCTGGTACAGCGAGTTCGCCCGGCTGGCGCCGATGATGGAAAAGGACGTCCACTACGAGGTGGACATCCGCAAGCGCACCGTCGGCGTCCACGAGATCGGCGTCGAGTTCGTCGAGGACCAGCTCGGGATCGAGAACCTCTACGAGGCCGCCAACTCGCCGCTGGTCAGCTATCTCAACAACGCGCTGAAGGCCAAGGAGCTGTTCCAGCGCGACAAGGACTACATCGTCCGCAACGGCGAGGTCCTCATCGTCGACGAGTTCACCGGCCGCGTGCTGCTGGGCCGCCGCTACAACGAAGGTATGCACCAGGCCATCGAGGCCAAGGAGCACGTCGAGATCAAGGCCGAGAACCAGACGCTGGCCACGATCACGCTGCAGAACTACTTCCGGCTCTACGACAAGCTCGCCGGCATGACCGGTACCGCCCAGACCGAGGCGGCCGAGCTGCACGAGATCTACAAGCTCGGTGTCGTGCCGATCCCGACCAACCGCGACATGATCCGTCAGGACCAGACCGACCTCATCTACAAGACCGAAGAGGCGAAGTTCATCGCGGTCGTCGACGACGTCTACGAGCGGTACGAGAAGGGGCAGCCGGTCCTCATCGGCACCACGAGCGTCGAACGCTCCGAGTACCTGTCCAAGCAGTTCACCAAGCGCAAGATTCCGCACAACGTCCTCAACGCGAAGTACCACGAGCAGGAGGCGAACATCATCGCCGAGGCCGGCCGCCTCGGCGCGATCACCGTCGCCACCAACATGGCCGGTCGCGGTACCGACATCGTGCTCGGCGGCAACGTCGACTTCCTCGCCGACCGGCGTCTGCGCGAGCAGGGGCTCGACCCGGTGGAGACCCCCGACGAGTACGAGGCCGCCTGGGAGGCCACCCTCAACCAGATCAAGGCCGAGGCCAGCGAAGAGGCCGAGGACGTCCGGGCGGTCGGCGGGCTCTACGTGCTGGGCACCGAACGCCACGAGTCGCGCCGAATCGACAACCAGCTGCGCGGCCGCTCGGGCCGTCAGGGCGACCCCGGCGAGTCCCGGTTCTACCTGTCGCTCGGTGACGAGCTCATGCGGCGCTTCAACGGCGCCACGCTCGAAGCGCTGCTGACCCGGCTGAATCTGCCCGACGACGTGCCGATCGAGGCCAAGATGGTCACCCGCGCGATCAAGAGCGCGCAGACCCAGGTCGAGCAGCAGAACTTCGAGGTCCGCAAGAACGTCCTCAAGTACGACGAGGTGATGAACCAGCAGCGCAAGGTCATCTACAAGGAGCGCCGCCGGATCCTCGAGGGCGAGGATCTCGCCGAGCAGGCCCACAAGATGCTGGTCGATGTCATCACCGCTTACGTCGACGGCGCCACCGCCGAGGGCTACTCGGAGGACTGGGACCTCGAGCAGCTGTGGACCGCGCTCAAGCAGCTCTACCCGGTGGGCGTCGACTACCACGACCTCGTGGACTCCGATGCGGTCGGCGAAGCCGGCGAGCTGACCCGCGAGGAACTCCTCGACCTGCTGATCAAGGATGCGGAGCGGGCCTACGCCGAGCGGGAGCGGGAGCTCGAGGAGCTGGCCGGCGAAGGCGCGATGCGCCAGCTCGAGCGCAACGTGCTCCTCAACGTCATCGACCGCAAGTGGCGCGAGCACCTCTACGAGATGGACTACCTCAAGGAGGGCATCGGCCTGCGCGCCATGGCGCAGCGCGACCCGCTCGTGGAGTACCAGCGCGAGGGTTACGACATGTTCGTCGGCATGCTCGAAGCGCTCAAGGAGGAGTCGGTCGGCTTCCTGTTCAACGTGACCGTCGAGGCGGCGCCCGCCGCACCGTCGACCCGCGTGGCACCGGTCGCCGCACCGCCGGGACTGTCGGAGTTCGCGGCGGCCGCGGCGCAGGCCCAGGAGCAGACCAGCCAGGGCGGTGTGGCCACCAAGGAGCGCGAGACTCCGGCGCCGACTCTGCGCGCCAAGGGCATCAACAACGATGACGCCCCGCCGCTGACCTACGTCGGCCCCGGCGAGGACGGCAGCGCCGAGGTGCAGCGCTCCAACGGCGGCCCGCGCCACGCGGCCACGACAGGCACCACCCGCCGGGAGCGCAGGGAGGCGGCCCGCAAGCAGGCCAAGGCCAAGCCCTCGCGGACGCAGCGGCGCGGCTGATCAGCCGATCTGGAGGGCGACCACTTGCCAGCGGCCGTCGCCGGTGAGTTCGACCCGCGCCGCGATCGCGCGGACACGGTCACCACGGGTGTAGCTCGCGGACACCTCCGCTGCGGAGGGGCCGACACTGCGTAACCGCACGCGGCGCAGCCTGGCCGGGTTGCCGTAGCGGATGCGGCACAGCGTGCCGACGGTGTCGAGCAGCGGTGGCGCCAGCATCGGCTTGAGGTGCGCCGGGGGCCGTCGGCGGTCGAGGACCTCGAGAACCCGGCGCAGCGCCACGTCGGTGAACACCGCCGCCGCCCGCGGTACCGCCGGTTCGGTGTCCGGCCGCGGGGCCGGGCGCAGCATCCGCGGGGTCCGCCGGTGCAGCGCCGCGGGCGACGGCGGGGGACATGCGGTACCCGCAACGCCCAGGGGCGCGGGTTCGTAGTCCACGACCGGCGAGATGGACGACGGGCGCTCGGCGTGCGACGGCGATGACGGCGATGACGGCGAAGATGGGGTCACGGCACTCTCCATGCTCGGCAGGACACGACACGGCCGTCTGCTGGAGAGGAACAGACGCCTTCATCGTCGCACGGTTGCGCGCAGGTCGGGAGCACCCGTGATGCGGGTGCACAGATGGGGCCGCTACCGTGGCGGGGGATCGGCGGTCGACGAAAGGGGTGGCGTCGGATGGTGAGCCGGCTGTCGGCGTCGGACGCGGAGTTCTACCACCTCGAGAACACCTCGACGCCGATGTACGTCGGCACGCTGTCGATCCTGCGCAAACCCCGCAGCGGGTTGAGCTACGAGACGTTGCTGCACACCGTCGAACAACGCCTACCCCAGATCCCGCGCTACCGGCAGAAGGTCCGGGAAGTGACGATGGGCCTGGCGCGGCCGGTCTGGATCGACGACCGCGACTTCGACATCACCTACCACATCCGGCGCTCGGCGCTGCCGTCTCCGGGCAGCGACGCCCAGCTGCACGACCTGGTCGCCCGCCTCGGCTCCCGGCCGCTCGACAGGTCGCGGCCACTGTGGGAGATGTACCTGGTCGAGGGGCTGGCGAAGAACCGCGTCGCGATCTACACCAAGAGCCACCAGGCGCTGGTCAACGGGATGACCGCGCTCGAGATCGGCCACGTCATCGCCGACCGCACCCAGAAGCCGCCCCAATTCGGGGAGGACATCTGGATCCCCGCGCGCGAGCCCAGCGACCGCGCGCTGCTGCTGGGCGCCGTCGGCGAGTGGATCACCCGGCCGGCCGAACAGCTCGCCGCGGTGCGTGCCGCGGTGACCGACCTGACCAACGCCGAACAGCTCGTCGCGGCGGCCCGCCAGGTCACCGACATGGCGCGCAACCTCACCCGGGGCACCGCGCCTAGCAGCCCGCTGAACACCACCGTGTCACGCAACCGGCGTTTCACGGTGGCCGGACACCGCCTCGAGGACTACCGCACGGTGCGGGCGCGCTACGACTGCGACATCAACGACGTGGTGCTCGCCGTCGTCGCCGGGGCGCTGCGCAACTGGCTGCTCTCCCGCGGAGAGCCGGTCACGCCGACGGCCACCGTCCGGGCGATGGCGCCGATGTCGATCTACCCCGACGCCGACCTCGACTCCACCGGACCCGGGCAGGCGATCAGCCAGGTGTCGCCGTTCCTGGTCGACCTGCCGGTCGGGGAGAGCAACGCCGTGGTGCGGCTGTCGCAGATCGCCCACGCCACCGAATCGCACCCGACGGCGGGCAGCCTCGTCGACGCCCGCACCATCGTCACCCTGTCCGGCTTCGCGCCACCGACGTTGCACGCCATGGGTATTCGCGTCGCCACCAATTTCCCGCCGCGGCAGTTCAACCTGCTCATCACCAACGTCCCCGGCGCGCAGAAACAGATGTTCGTCGCGGGCACGAAGCTGCTGGAGACCTATGCCGTGCCGCCGCTGCTGCACAACCAGGTGCTCGCGATCGGTGTCACGTCGTACAACGGAGAGCTCTATTTCGGCATCAACGCCGACCGTGACGCGATGAGCGACGTCGACGTGCTGCCCGGCCTGCTGGCGGAGTCACTGGACGAACTGCTGGAGGCCGCCCGGTGACACGACGGTTACCTTCTGCGGATTGACGGAACCGCTTCGCAGGGGTCTCATGGTCAGACCATGACGGTCAGCAAAGAGAAGGACAAACACCGGCTGCGGCGACACACGGTGGACTCGGCGCTCAAATCGCCCACCGACGAGGCCATCCCGCACCCGGCGCTCGACACCCCGATCGAGCACGAGGCCTACACCGGCTCGCGAGGCCTCGACTGGGTGGTGTTCGGCGTGACCGCCGTCATCGCCGTCGCGTTCCTCGTCTGGGGCTTCGTCAGCACCGAGTCACTGGCGACCGCATCCGGTAACGCGCTGAGCTGGGTGATGAACAACACCGGCTGGCTGTTCGTGCTCACCGCGTCGGGGTTCGTGGTCTTCGTGCTGTGGCTCGCGCTCGGTCGCTACGGCAACATCCCGCTCGGCCGCGACGACGAGGAACCCGAGTTCCGCAGCGTGTCGTGGGTCGCGATGATGTTCAGCGCGGGCATGGGCATCGGCCTGATGTTTTTCGGTGTGGCCGAACCGCTGACGCACTTCACCACGCCGCCGCCGGGCACCGGACCGGAGGGCAACTCCGATGCCGTGCAGGCCGCGATGGCCACCACGTTGTTCCACTGGACGCTGCATCCGTGGGCGATCTACGCCGTCGTCGGCCTGGCCATCGCCTACGGCGTCTACCGCAAGGGCCGGCTGCAGCTGATCAGCGCTGCGTTCGAACCGCTGCTGGGCTCGCGAGCCAACGGATCGTGGGGCAAGGTCATCGACATGCTGGCGATCTTCGCCACGCTGTTCGGTTCGGCTGCCTCACTCGGCTTGGGCGCGTTGCAGATTCGCAGCGGCCTGCAGATCGTCGCCGGCATCGGGGAAGCCGGGAACACCGTGCTGATCGTGATCATCACCGGCCTCACCATCGCCTTCGTGCTCTCGGCGGTGTCCGGTGTGGCGCGCGGCATCCAGTGGCTGTCGAACATCAACATGGTGCTGGCGTTGCTGCTGGCCGTCTTCGTGTTCGTGGTCGGCCCGACGGTGTTCATCCTGAACCTGTTGCCGACCTCGCTCGGCAGCTACCTCGCCGAACTGCCGGTGATGTCGGCCCGCACCGGCGCCGAAGGCGCCGAGGTCGACACCTGGCTGCAGTCGTGGACCGTCTTCTACTGGGCGTGGTGGATCTCGTGGACACCGTTCGTCGGCATGTTCATCGCCCGCATCTCGCGCGGCCGCACCATTCGGCAGTTCGTGACCGGGGTGCTTCTCGTGCCCAGCCTGGTGTCGCTGGTGTGGTTCTGCATCCTCGGCGGCGCGGCGATCAACACCCAGGAGGGGGGCGTCGACCTGGCGGGTGAGGGCAGCAACGAAGAGCAGCTGTTCACCCTGCTCGATCAGTATCCGATCGCCACCATCGCCAGCATCCTGGTGATGGTGCTGGTGGCCATCTTCTTCGTCTCCGGCGCCGACGCCGCATCGATCGTGATGGGCTCGCTGTCCGAGCGCGGCACGATCAAACCCACCCGCGGAGTGGTGATCTTCTGGGGTGTGACGACCGGTGCGGTGGCCCTGGTGATGCTGCTGGTCGGCGGCGCCGACGCGCTGACCGGACTGCAGACGATCACGATCATCGCCGCGCTGCCGTTCGTACTGGTGATGGTGGGGCTGGCCGTCGCGCTGGTGAAGGATCTGCGCAACGACCCGATGATGGTGCGGAAGCGGTATGCCGCCGAGGCGGTGGACAGCGCGGTGATCCACGGTGTCATCGAACACGGCGACGACTTCATGATCTCGGTGGAGAAGGATCCCGACGCCAAGTAGTTAGTCTCGCGGGATGCGCGTCTACATCCCGGCGACCCTCGCCATGCTCAGCCAGCTCGTCGCCGACCGGTCGCTGCACGCGGTGAACGGGACGGCGTTCGCGGTCACGCCGGCGTTGCGCGAGTCGTACGCCGAGGGTGACGACGACGAACTGGCCGAAGTGGCACTGCGGGACGCCGCGCTCGCCTCGCTGCGGCTGCTGGCCGCCGACGAAGGTGCGAGCCTGCCGCCGCGGCGGGCGGTCCTGGTCGTCGACGTCGAGGACGCGGCGGCCCGGCCCGATCTGGACGAGGCGGTGGTGCGCCTGACGAGCCCCGTCGCCTACTCCGACGTGATCGCCGCCTACGTCGACAACGCGGATGCCGAGAGCGCGGTCCGGCTCGCGATCAACGCCGTGGACATCGCGGACTTCGGCGACGAGGACGCCGAACTGACGGTCGGCGACGCGCAAGATCACGACCTCGCCTGGTACGCCCCGCAGGAGCTGCCATTCCTGCTCGACCTGCTCTAGGGCTGGATACGGAACCGTAAGTTACGGTACCGTAGGTTCATGGCCAAGAGTCACGTCAAAGTCTCGGCCAAAGTGGCCGACACGGTGCGCCCCGACGTTCCCGCGAAGCATCCCGCGATCCATGCGCTGCGCAAGATCGCGGCCAAGATCACCACGCCGTTGCTGCCCGACGACTATCTGCAGTTGGCGAATCCGTTGTGGTCGGCCCGCGAGTTGCGTGGTCGCGTCATCGACGTCCGACGGGAGACCGAGGACTCCGCGACCCTGGTGATCAAACCCGGCTGGGGCTTCACGTTCGACTACCAACCAGGCCAGTACATCGGGATCGGATTGCTGATCGACGGCCGGTGGCGCTGGCGGAGCTACTCGCTGACCTCGAGCCCGCGCAGCGGGGGCCGGACCATCACGATCACGGTGAAGGCCATGCCCGAGGGGTTCCTGTCGACTCACCTGGTCGGCGGCGTGGCGCCCGGCACGATCGTGCGGTTGGCCGCGCCGCAGGGCAATTTCGTCATGCCCGATCCGGCGCCGGCCTCGGTGCTGTTTCTGACCGGTGGGTCCGGGATCACCCCGGTGATGTCGATGCTGCGCACGCTGGCGCGCCGGGACCAGATCACCGATGTGGTCCATGTCCACTCGGCGCCGACCGAGTCCGACGTGATGTTCGCCTCGGAGTTGGCCGCTCTGGAGGGCAGCCACGACGGTTACCGCCTGCACCTGCGGACCACCCGGACCCAGGGCCGTCTCGACCTGTCCCGGCTCGACGAGATCGTGCCCGACTGGCGGGAGCGGCACACCTGGGCGTGTGGCCCCGAAGGCATGCTCAACGACGGCGAGAAGGTGTGGGAACGGGCCGGCATCGCTGACCGGCTGTACCTGGAGCGGTTCGCGGTGACCAAGGCCGCGCCGCACGGGCAGGGCGGAACGGTGCAGTTCGCGCGCAGCGGCAAGACCGTCGAAGCCGATGCGGCCACCTCGCTGATGGACGCCGGGGAGAAGGTCGGCATCCAGATGCCGTTCGGCTGCCGCATGGGCATCTGCCAGTCGTGTGTCGTCGGCCTGGTCGAGGGCCACGTCCGCGACCTGCGCACCGGCGTGGAACACGAACCGGGTAACCGGATCCAGACCTGCGTCTCCGCCGCTTCCGGCGATTGTGTGCTCGACGTTTAGTAGTGGCCGTTCAGCGGTTACCCACTGGTAACCTACGGCTTCGTAGGTTACGCTACCGTAGGTAGAGGAAGGAGGCGCCAGGATGGCAATCACAGACGTACCCGAATTCGCACATCTCACCGACGCCGACATCGAGAGCCTGGGTGTCGAACTCGACACGATCAGGCAAGACATCGAAGACTCCCTCGGTGAGCGCGATTCGCGCTATATCCGTCGCACCATCGCGGCGCAGCGGGCACTCGAAGTGACCGGCCGGCTCCTGCTGGCCGCCAGCTCCCGTCGTTCGGCCTGGTGGGCCGGCACCGCGACCCTGGGCGTGGCCAAGATCATCGAGAACATGGAGATCGGCCACAACGTCATGCACGGCCAGTGGGACTGGATGAACGATCCGGAGATCCACTCGTCGTCGTGGGAGTGGGACATGGGCGGAGCCTCCAAGCACTGGCGGTTCACCCACAACTTCATGCATCACAAGTACACCAACATCCTCGGCATGGACGACGATGTGGGCTACGGCCTCATCCGCGTCACCCGCGACGTGAAGTGGAAGCCGTTCAACCTCGGCAACCTGCTCTACAACACCATCCTCGCCATCGGGTTCGAGTGGGGTGTCGGACTGCAGCACGTCGAGCTCGGCAAGATCTTCAAGGGCCGCGACAACCGGGACGAAAGCAAGATCCGGGCACGCGAATTCGCCGCCAAGGCGGGTGCGCAGCTGGCCAAGGACTACGTGGCGTGGCCCGCCGTGACGGCGCTGTCGCCGCACGCGACGTACCGGTCGACGCTGACCGCCAACGCGGTGGCCAACGTCATCCGCAACGTCTGGGCCAACGCGGTGATCTTCTGCGGCCACTTCCCCGACGGCGCCGAGAAGTTCACCAAGACCGACATGGTCGGTGAGTCCAAGGGGCAGTGGTACCTGCGTCAGATGCTGGGCAGCGCCAACTTCACCGGCGGCTGGCTGCTGCGCTTCATGAGCGGCAACCTGTGCCACCAGATCGAGCACCACCTGTTCCCGGACCTGCCGAGCAACCGGTTGCACGAAATCTCCCTGCGGGTGCAGCAGGTGTGCGACAAGTACGACCTGCCCTACACCACCGGGTCGTTCCTGGTGCAGTACGGCAAGAGCTGGCGGACCATCGCCAAGCTGTCGCTGCCGGACAAGTACCTGCGCGACACCGCCGACAACGCGCCCGAGACCCGCAGCGAGCGGATGTTCGCCGAGCTCGAGCCGACTCAGCGGCGCGGCCTCAAGTCGTCGATCGCCGCGGTGCGGGCACGTCGTCGCGAGAAGCGCGAGGCGCGCGCGGCGCTCGCCGCTTAGACGCATCGAGACTGCGGGGAGATCGCGATTCCATCGGAATCGGCGATCTCCCCGCAGTCTCGGCGTTTCCGGGGTCAGTCGGGGATGTAGTCGAACGTGTCCGGGTTGGGCCCGGTGCGGCCTGGCTCACCCTTGTCGAGGCCGGCCAACGCCTGGACGTCGTCATCGCCCAGTTCGAAGTCGAACAGTGCGAAGTTCTCCTCGATCCGCTGGGGCGTCACCGATTTGGGGAACACGATGTCGCCGCGCTGGATGTGCCAGCGCAGCACCACCTGGGCCGGGGTCTTCCCGGTCGCCTCGGCGATGCGGGTGACGACGGCGTCGTCGAGGACCTGGCCCTGCGCGATCGGGGACCACGCCTCGGTCGCGATTCCGTGCTCGGCGCCGTAGGCGCGCACCGCCTCGTTGGTGAAGTACGGGTGCACCTCGATCTGGTTGACCGCGGGCACCGTCTCCGTCTCACGGGCGAGCCGTTCCAGATGGTCGACCTGGAAGTTCGAGACGCCGATGCTGCGGGCGCGGCCGTCCTTCTTGAACTCCTCGAGGGTCTGCCACGTCGACACGAAGTCGCCGTCGTAGAGCGTCGGAAGCGGCCAGTGGATCAGGAACAGGTCGACATACCCGTCCGCACCGTCGAAACCCAACTCGCTCAACGTCTGGTCGAAGGCGCGACGCGCGTCGTCGGGCCGGTGGAACCCGTTGTTGAGCTTGCTGGTGATGAACACCTCGGAGCGTTCGACTCCGGCGTCTCGGATGCCCTGGCCGACGCCGCGCTCGTTGCGGTACATCTCGGCGGTGTCGATGTGGCGGTAGCCGATGTCGAGTGCCGTCTTGACCGCTTTGGCCGTCTCGTCGGGTTTGATCTGGTAGACGCCGAATCCCAGCTGTGGGATCTGCGCACCGTCGTTCAGGGTGATGGTGGGAGCGTTGCTCAAGGTCGATTCTCCTTCTGAAATAGTGGCATCGACGTGTTCTGTGTGCCCGTTCGTGCAACCCCGCACACGCCGCGCGGCTTTCCGTGTCGTGCTGTCAGGGTGCTGTGGGTTTGCGCACGATCACGAAGCCCTGCGGTGTCGACTCCAGCCCGTCGTCGTCGGGTTCACGCACCATCTCGACGTAGGGGGTGAATCCGTGCGACAGGCACGCCGCGACGACCTGCGCCGGGGTGCGACGGTGGAAGACCAGGGACACCGTCCGGCCGAACGCCTCGTCGAGGATGCGTGGTCGGTCGCCGACCTGGAACGCGAGCAGCAGAAACCCGCCGGGCCGCAACACCCGGCGGAATTCGGCGAAGACGGCGCCGAGGCCTTCGTCGGGGATGTGGATCACCGAATACCACGCGCACACGCCGGTGACGGATGCGTCGTCGACGTCGAGTGCGGTCATCGAGCCGATGCGGAAGTCCAGCTCCGGGTTGAACTTTCGCGCTTCACCGATCATGTTGGGGGACAGGTCGATTCCGGTCACCGCAGCGCCGTGGCCCGCGAGGATCGCGGTGGTCGCCCCGGTCCCGCAGCCGACGTCGAGGATGGGTCCGCCGGGTCCGGTCAGCCCGGCGAACGCCTGCAGCACCGCGAGCTCGAGCGGCTTGCGGTCGAGCCAGTGGTGGAAGCGTTCGGCGTATGCAGCCGCCGTCGCGTCGTAAGGGGCGCGGGTGTCGTCGAGATATCCGCCGCTCATGCGTCGTTGAGCGCTCCGAGCAGGTGACGGGCGGCGGCCACCCGGCCCGCCGCGGCGCCGGTGAGCTCGTCGAGTGCGCACTCCGGGTCGGCAGGCGGACCCATGTGCCCGCAGCCGCGTGGACAGTCGGCGATCGCCTCGGCCAGATCGGAGAACGCCAGCAACACGTCTTCGGGCGCGATGTGGGCCAATCCGAACGAGCGGATGCCCGGGGTGTCGATCACCCAGCCGTCGTCGGCCAGCGGCAGCGCCACCGACTGCGTCGACGTGTGCCGCCCCTTGCCGACGCCGCTCACCGCGCCGATCGCCCGATCAGCCTGCGGCACAAGACGATTGACCAGAGTCGACTTTCCGACACCGGAGTGGCCGAGTAGCACGGTCACCTGTCCGGTCAGCAGCGGGACGACCCGGTCGAGCGCATCGTCGCGGCCCGCGGTGATGACGGTGAGGTCCAGGTCGCTGAACTGGGCGGCGAACGGCTCGGCGGGGGCGAGGTCGCTCTTGGTCAGGCACAGGATCGGGGTCAGGCCACCGGCGTACGCCGCGATCAGGGCGCGTTCGACGAAGCCGGTCCGCGGTGGCGGATCGGCCAGCGCGACGACGATGAGCAGTTGGTCGGCGTTGGCGACCACCACCCGCTCCGTCGGATCGGTGTCATCGGCGGTGCGGCGCAACACACTTCGGCGTTCGCCGCGCCGCACGATGCGCGCCAGCGTGTCCGGCCGCCCGGTCAGGTCGCCGACCACTTCCACGTCGTCGCCGACGACGATCGGGGTGCGGCCGAGCTCGCGCGCCCGCATCGCGGTCACCACCCGCTGCGGATCGCGGTCGAGTGCGCAGCCCCAGCGGCCGCGGTCGACGGTCACGACCATGGCACTGCGCGCGTCGGCATGGTCCGGACGGGTCTTCGTTCGCGGTCGGGAGCCCCGACCCGGCCGGACCCGGACGTCGGACTCGTCGTACTCGCGAGGGCTCAAGCGCCTGCCTCGGGGTCCGCTCCGGTCTGCCCGGCGAGCATGTCGGTCCACAGCTGCGGGAACTCGGGCAGCGTCTTGGCGGTGGTGGCGATGTCCTCGATCTCGACGCCGGGGGTGCGCAATCCGACGATCGCGCCGGCCATCGCCATCCGGTGGTCGGCGTAGGAGTGCCAGACGCCACCGTGCAGCGGGGTGGCGGTGATCACCAGTCCGTCGTCGGTCTCCTCGCACTGCCCGCCCAGTCCGTTGATCTCGGCACGCAGCGCGGCGAGCCGGTCGGTCTCGTGACCGCGCAGATGCGCCACCCCGCGCAGCCGCGACACCGCGCCGGGTGCGGCGACCGCGGCGAGCGCGGCCACCGCCGGGGTGAGTTCACCGACGTCGTGCAGATCGGCGTCGAATCCGTCGTAGTGCCGGCTGCCCTGCACCTCCAGGTACGACTCGGTCTGGCGTACCACCGCACCGAGCTTTTCGAGGATGGCGAGGATCGCGTCGGCGGGCTGGGTGCTCGCGGCGGGCCAGCCGGTCACCCGCACCGCGCCGCCGCTGACCACGCCGGCGGCCAGGAACGGCACCGCGTTGGACAGGTCCGGTTCGATGGTCCACTGCCGGGCGGCGACGGGTCCGGGATGCACCGTCCACCGGTTGGCCCGGCTGTCGTCGACCTCGACACCCGCGTCCCGCAGCATGCTGACGGTCATCGCGACGTGTGGCGCCGACGGGACCGACTCTCCGGTGTGCACGATGGTCAGCCCGTCGCGGAACGCCGCTCCCGAGAGCATCAGCCCGGAGACGAACTGTGAGGACGCCGAGGCGTCGATCTCGACGGTGCCACCGGCCACCGCACCCTCGCCTCGTACGCAGAAGGGCAGACCGTCGCCGTCGATGTGCACACCGAGGGCGCGCAGACCGGCCAGCAGCGGGGAGATCGGGCGGGCGCGGGCCTGTTCGTCGCCGTCGAACGCGACGGTCTCGGTGCTCAGCGCGGCCACCGGCGGCAGGAAGCGCAGCACCGTACCGGCCAGCCCGCAGTCGACTCGGGCTTCGGCAGCCGGTGCGAGGGCGCCGCTGACCACGAGTTCGCATGCGACGGTGTCCACGCACTCGACCTCGTAGCCGAGCGTCTGCAGCGCGCCGATCATCAGGTCGGTGTCGCGGCTGCGCAGCGCACCGCTGATCGTCGACGCCCCCGCAGGGGTGGCCAGCGCCGCCAGCACAAGGGCGCGGTTGGTCTGGGACTTCGAACCCGGAATCGTCAGCGTCGCGTGGACGGGGGTCGGCGTGGAGGGGGCCGGCCAGTTGTTCACGGTTCCCATCCTGCCTTGTCGGCTGCGCGTGCCACTATCGGAGGTATGTGTGGACGTTTCGCAGTGACCACCGACCCGGCCCTGCTGGCCGAGAAGATCAAGGCGATCGACGAGACCAACACCGCACCGAACGACACCGGCCCGAACTACAACGTCGCACCGACCACCACGATCAGCACGGTGGTCAAACGGCACAGCGAACCCGACGACGAGTCGACGCGCCGGCTGCGGTCCATGCGGTGGGGATTGATCCCGCCGTGGGTCAAGAGCGGCGAGGACGGCACACCCGACAACAAGGGCCCGCTGCTGATCAACGCACGCGCCGACAAGGTCACCACCTCGCCGGCGTTCCGCAGCTCCGCCAAGACCAAGCGCTGTCTGGTGCCGATGGACGGCTGGTATGAATGGCGGCCGAACCCGGCGGACGGCGGGTCGGGCAAGAAGGCGGCGAAGACTCCGTTCTTCATGTACGGGGCCGACGGCGAACCGCTGTTCATGGCCGGGCTGTGGACCACCTGGCGGCCCAAGGGTGCGCCGAAGGAGGCGCCGCCGCTGCTGAGCTGCACGATCATCACCACCGACGCCGCAGGGCCGCTCGCGGAGATTCACGACCGCATGCCGCTGACCATCAGCGCCGACGACTGGGATCGCTGGCTCGACCCCGACGCACCGATCGACGAGGGGCTGCTGCGTGGGCACGGCGATCTCGACCGCATCGAAGTCCGTGAGGTGTCCCGGCTGGTCAACAGCGTCCGCAACAACGGTCCGGAGCTCATCGCGCCCGCCGAACCGGAACCCGAACAGGCCACCCTGCTTTGACCCGGCCGCCGGAATCGTCCGGCCCGCTGCACGACGCCGCCGTCCTGGACGCACTCGGCGCTGACCTGCGGGCCGCGGAGTTCACCACCGACGGGGTGTCGAGTCTGCTCGGCGCCGACGCCGACGCCGCGTTCGCGCGGGGAGTGTGGTGGCCGGCGCTGCGCGCCACCGAGCGGGCCTCCGGCGACCGAACGGCCCTTGCCGTCGTCGCGCGATTGTTCCTGCTCGGCGCAGAAGAACCGCGGGAACGCGTCGACGCGGCGTTCCCGGCCGCGGGGGCCGACGGGTTGGTGGCCAACGGGGTGCTCGCGACGACCCCGCGGGGGACGTTCCGGGCGGCCCTGGATATCCGCCCGCATGGCGACGGGCACCGAGACTTTCTCGTAGTGTCCGATCTGGACTCCGCGCTGCGCGACGGCGCCGTCCGGCGCGACCACGTCCTGGGCATCGGCGGTGCGTCGGTGTCGCTGGCCCGCGCCGTGGTGCGCGAGCCGGTCGGGCGTGCGCTCGACCTCGGCACCGGCTGCGGGATCCAGGCGCTGCATCTCGACGCCCACTGCGCCGACATCGTCGCCACCGACACGAACGTGAGGGCGCTGGCGCTGGCGGCGGCGACCGCCCGGCTCAACGGGATGTCGTGGGATCTGCGCTGCGGCAGCCTGTTCGAGCCGGTCGCCGGTGAGCGTTTCGACCTGATCGTGTCCAATCCGCCGTTCGTGGTCGGCGCCGGTGCCCGCGACTACATCTACCGGGATTCCGGCGTCGTCGGAGATGGCCTGTGCCGCAGCCTGATCGAACAGGTCGGCGCGCATCTGCAGCCAGGCGGGACCGCCCACGTCATGGCGAACTGGATCGTGCGCGCGGGCGACGATTGGCGTGAGCGGGTGAGCGGGTGGCTGGCCGGTACCGGCCTGCATGCCTGGGTGGTGCAGCGTGAACTCGCCGATCCGGTCAGTTACGTCTCGTTGTGGACTTCCGATGCGGGCGAGGCGCCGGAGCAGGCGGCCCGGCGGGGAGGGGAGTGGCTGGACTGGTTCGCCGCCGAGGGCATCACCGCGATCGGCATGGGCATGATCGCGCTGCGCGCCCCGCGCGCGGGTGAGCAGCGCCCACCCGACCACGTCCTCGAAGAGATCACCGCGGCCGACGAGGTGGTCACCGGTCCGGAAGTGCAGGCGTTCTTCGCCCGCCGCGAATACCTGCACCACACCACCGACGAGGCGCTCCTGGCCGCGCGGCTGTCCACCGCACCGGTGTTCCTCGATGAACAGTCGCTGCCCGGGCCGGACGGCTGGCAGGTCGTCGGCGCCGCGGTGCGCCGGCCGGGTGGGCCGGGCGCCGTCATCGGCGTCGACGAGGTGTCGCGGGCGCTGCTGGCCGGCTGCCGCGGTGAGGTGCCGCTGGGCACGCTGATCGACCTGCTCGCCGCGCACCACGGCGTCGACGCCGGCGCGCTGGCCACCGCGGCGCTGCCGGTGGTGCGGGAGGCGATCGGGCGGGGGATCGTCTACCAGGCGGACTAACCCTGTTGGTAGCCAGGAGGATTCGGGCTGTCCACCCACAGGTCGACGCCGAGTTCGGAGCCGGGGATGCAGTCGTAGACCGACAGGTCCGTCACGCCGGAGTCGAGCAGCACGTCCTCGCACAGCAGTGCCTGGCCGGTGTATTCGCGGGACGGCCGGGTGAGCACCGCATAGGCCGCGTCGGCGTACACCTCGGGTTTGCGGGCCCGCGCCATCGCCTCGTCGCCGCCAAGCAGGTTCTGCACCGCGGCCGTCGCGACCATGGTGCGCGGCCACAGCGTGTTCGACGCGATGCCGGCGTCACGCATCTCCTCGGCGATCCCCAACGCGCACAACGTCATCCCGAACTTGGCCATCATGTAGGCCGTCGGGGTGAGCCATTGCGACTCCAGCCGGATCGGCGGTGACAGCGTGAGGATGTGGGGGTTGTCCCGGCCCTTCATGTGGGGGATGCAGGCCTGGGTGACGGCGTAGGTGCCGCGGACCTGGATGCCGTTCATCAGGTCGAAACGCTTGAGCGGCACCTCCTCGACCGAGCCCAGGTTGATCGCCGACGCGTTGTTCACGCACATGTCGATGCCGCCGAACTGTTCGACGGTCTTGGCCACCGCGGCGGTGACCGAGTCGCCGTCGCGGATGTCGCCGACGATCGGCAGCGCCTGGCCGCCGGCGTCTTCGATCTCCTTGGCGGCGGTGTAGATGGTGCCGGGCAGTTTCGGATGCGGTTCGGCCGTCTTGGCGACGAGCGCGATGTTGGCGCCGTCGGCGGCGACGCGTTTGGCGATGGCCAGCCCGATGCCGCGGCTCGCGCCGGAGATGAACATGGTCTTGCCGGCCAGCGGGGTGCCTGACGTCTGTGTCATGGGTGTGAGCCTATGACGCGCGGATGTCGGCGGTCACCGCGTCGGTCAACCGGACGAGGTCCTGCGGTGCGACCGCGATCTCCAGGCCCCGCTTACCGGCGCTGCACAGCACCCGGTCCCACTGCAGCGCGGAGGCGTCGACCACCGTCGGCAGCCGCTTGCGCTGCCCGAGCGGAGAGATGCCGCCGAGCACGTAGCCCGTCGACCGTTCGGCGGCGGCGCGTTCGGCCATCGCGGCCTTCGGGACGCCGAGCGCGGCGGCCGCGGCCTTGAGCGAGAGTCTGGCCGGGACCGGCAGCACCGCCACCGCGAGCCCTCTGGGTATCGCGATCACGAGCGTCTTGAAGACCTGTGTGGCCTCCATACCGGTGTCGGCCAGTTCCTCGACGGCTTCCTCGCCGTAGGACCCGGCCCGCGGATCGTGCCGGTACTGCAGGACCTCGTGGTCCACTCCGGCGGAGAGGAGGGCCGCGATCGCCGGCGTCGCTGCGCGCACGCGGATCAGCTTAGAGGCGGCTCCGATGTGGCCGGGAACAACGGTGCGAGGTTGTGCTGTTGATCGGAAGGACTTCGGCAGCACACGCAGCCGGGAACACGTCGGTCATTACCTCTAGGATCAAGGGAGGACTCTGGTGCCATTGGCCTGCCTGGACCGTCCGGTGGATTTGCCGGGCCTGTTCGACGGCGCCGCGACAGAAGGGACGGTGTCGACCACGATGACCGACATCGACGGATCGGCGGTCGAACGAGACGAATCCGACGCCGAACTGACCGCACGCTTCGAGCGCGACGCGATTCCGCTGCTCGACCAGCTTTACGGCGGTGCGCTGCGGATGACGCGCAACCCCGCCGACGCCGAGGATCTGCTGCAGGAAACCATGGTCAAGGCCTACGCCGGGTTCCGCTCGTTCCGCGAGGGCACCAACCTCAAGGCGTGGCTGTACCGCATCCTGACCAACACCTACATCAACAGCTACCGCAAGAAACAGCGCCAGCCGTCGGAGTACCCGACCGAGGAGATCACCGACTGGCAGCTCGCCGCCAACGCCGAGCATTCGTCGACGGGTCTGCGGTCAGCCGAGGTGGAGGCGCTGGAACTGCTGCCCGACACCGAGATCAAGGCGGCGTTGCAGGCATTGCCGGAGGAGTTCCGGATGGCGGTGTACTACGCCGACGTCGAAGGGTTCCCGTACAAGGAGATCGCGGAGATCATGGATACGCCCATCGGGACCGTGATGTCCCGGTTGCACCGCGGCCGCAAGCAGCTGCGTGAGCTGCTGGCCGATGTCGCGCGAGACCGCGGGTTCGTCCGCGGTGCGCAAGCGCCCGAGGAGGTGTCGTCGTGAGTGACGAAGAGCGGTGGACACCGCCGGTAGGCCCGGTCGACCCCGAGCATCCCGAGTGCGCGGCGGTCATCGCCGAGGTGTGGACGCTGCTCGACGGCGAGTGCACACCGGAGACCCGCGACAAACTCAAACATCACCTCGAGGAGTGCCCCGCGTGCCTGCGCCACTACGGCGTCGAGGAACGCGTCAAGCGGTTGATCGCCGCCAAATGCGGTGGGGAGAAGGCGCCGGACCGGCTCCGCGAACGGCTGCGGATCGAGATCAGCCGCACGACGATCTACCGCAGCTGACGGTACAAACGACGAAACTACGGTTGTTGAGGGATTTCGGCCGAATTCCCTGAACAACCGTAGTTTCGTGTGTACGTACGGTCAGCGCACCGACTTCGAACCGGCGTTGGGCCGCTTGCCGTGGTTGGCCTTCGAGTGCTTACGGTCGCGCTTCTTGCGGCCACGCTTGGCCATGATGTTCCTCCGTCTGGTCAAAGTTCGCCCGGCCCGCGTACCGCAGGCGGCTTCGCACCATTGTCTCATGGCCCGGCGAATGCTCTGGCGACGCGGTGTTGTGGTTCGATAGACCGGCAGGCAGCAGCCGAGGATGAGTGGGGTGAAGATGGCCGAGGACGTTCGCGCGGAGATCGTGGCCAGTGTGCTGGAGGTCGTGGTTCACGAAGGCGATCAGATCGGCGAGGGTGACACCCTGGTGCTGCTCGAATCCATGAAGATGGAGATCCCGGTGCTCGCCGAGGTCGCCGGCACGGTGACCAAGGTCAACGTGGCCGAAGGCGACGTCATCCAGGCCGGTGACCTCATCGCGGTGATCAGTTAGCCCCTCCCGGCACCACCGGTAGAGCGACATGTCGACACTCGGTGATCTGCTCGCCGAGCACACCGTGCTGCCCGGCAACGCCGTCGATCATCTGCACGTCCTGGTCGGTGAGTGGCAGTTGCTCGCCGACCTGTCCTTCGCCGACTACCTGATGTGGGTCCGCCGCGACGACGGCGTGCTGGTGTGCGTGGCGCAGGTGCGGCCCAACACCGCGCCGACCGTGCTGCTGGCCGACGCGGTCGGCACCACCGCGATCCCCGAGACCATGCCGTTGGTCACCGCGACTTTCGAGTCCGGCACCATCGGCCGGGAAGGGCCTGCGCCGCAGACTGATTCGCCCGGGCTGAACGTCGAAGCGGTTCCGGTGCGCTACCGCGACGACGTCGTCGCGGTGCTCACCCACCAGACCGCGCTGGCGGCGCGGCGCACGGCGAGCCCGCTCGAGGTCGCCTATCTGGACTGCGCAGGGGACCTGCTGCTGATGCTGTCGGAGGGCACGTTCCCCAACGTGGGCGACCTGGCCATGTCCCGGTCGAGCCCGCGAGTGGGCGACGGATTCATCCGGCTCGACGGCGCGGGCAACGTGGTGTTCGCCAGCCCCAACGCGATCTCGGCATACCACCGCATGGGGCTGGCCGCCGACCTCGAGGGCCACAACCTGGTGACCGTGACCCGGCCGCTGATCTCCGATCCCTTCGAGGCCCAGGAACTGGCCAACCACGTGCGGGATTCGCTCGCCGGCGGATCGAGTATGCGCATGGAGGTCGACGCGGGCGGCGCGGCGGTGCTGTTGCGGACGCTGCCGCTGGTGGTGCACGGGGCGGCGGTCGGCGCGGCCGTGCTGATCCGGGACGTCACCGAGGTGAAGCGGCGCGACCGCGCACTGCTGTCGAAGGACGCGACGATCCGTGAGATCCATCACCGGGTGAAGAACAACCTGCAGACGGTAGCGGCGCTGTTGCGCCTGCAGGCGCGGCGCACCAACAACGCCGAGGGCCGCGAGGCGCTGATGGAGTCGGTCCGGCGGGTGTCGTCGATCGCCCAGGTGCACGACGCGCTGTCGATGTCGGTGGACGAAGAGGTCAACCTCGACGAGGTGGTGGACCGCATCCTGCCGATCATGAACGACGTGGCCAGCGTCGGCCCGCCGATCCGGATCAAGCGCGAGGGCGATCTCGGCGTGCTCGACGCCGACCGCGCCACGGCGCTGATCATGGTGATCACCGAGTTGGTGCAGAACGCGATCGAGCACGCCTTCGACGCCGACACCGCCCAGGGCAGTGTCACGATCCGCGCCGAGCGCTCGGCGCGGTGGCTGGACGTGGTGGTGCACGACGACGGCAAGGGCCTGCCGGCCGGGTTCAGCCTGGAGAAGTCCGATCGGCTGGGGCTGCAGATCGTGCGGACGCTGGTGTCGGCCGAGCTGGACGGGTCACTGGGGATGCATGACGTGTCGAGTGGGGGGACGGATGTGGTGCTGAGGGTCCCGCTGGGGCGCCGCGGCCGAGCCGCGCAGTAGGACACCGCGGCCGAGCCGCGCAGTAGGACACCGGGCCGAGCCGCGCAGTAGGACACGAGACGAAATTCACCGCAAGCGATCTGCAATACATTTGCCACCCGATAATGGCGTAGAACACAGTGAAGGCCCCGACCAAGTCGGGGCCTTCACTGTTGCTGTGAAGCGATCAGACTCCGGTGCGCGCCTTGGTGCGGGCGTTGCGGCGCTTGAGAGCGCGGCGCTCGTCCTCACTCATGCCACCCCACACGCCGGCGTCCTGGCCGGACTCCAATGCCCAGCTCAGGCACTCGGTGGTGACGGGGCAACGGTTGCACACGAGCTTCGCGTCGGCGATCTGCGCAAGGGCCGGCCCGCTGTTCCCGACCGGGAAGAACAGCTCCGGATCCTCGTCGCGACAGACGGCCTTATGGCGCCAATCCATTCTTTTGACTCCTCACTATGTGCGCAGCAGAGCGCACGAGCTTTTTTTCGGCTGTTAACGCGTGCACACAATTTGTTTCTGCACTGTTGCATCCGATGCTTTCACAGGCTCGACGGATGTCAAGGGAAGCGCGTTAACACGTGTGCAACGTCACTAGGTGACCGCGTTAGCCGAGCGCTTACCCCGTTGTACTAGAATCAACACACTCGCGCCCAAAATTTCTTCCACGAACCTGTCGGCGCAGCTCACAGGGTCGGCGGCGGTGGCGCAATCACTGCGAGGGCATCCGGAACCGACGTGAAGGTCATGGTTTCGCGCAGGCCTACGTAATCTCCGTCGATCTGGCAGGCCACCGGCATCGCCGAGGTGATCCGCACCCACGGCAGGTCGTCGTCCCGGATGAGGTGGCGGGCCACCGGGTCGGGTTCGCGGGCGAACATCTTCCGGGCCAACCGCAGGTTCGCCCACGCGTTCATGCTGGTGGTGGCGAACACGCCCAGGCCGGTCTCGAAGGTGGTACCGGGGTTGGTCCAGATCGGCCTCGTGTTGGCGTAGGTCCACGGGCTGGAGTTCGACACGAACGCGAAATGCACTCCGGCGTCCGGTTCACGGCCGGGCCTGTGCAGCGTGAGCGTCGGCTCTTTGCGCACGCTGGCCAGCAGCTCACGCACCGCCACGCGGATGTACCGCGAGGCGGTGACCTTTCGGCCCTTGGCCCGCTGCGCCTCCACGGCCGCCACCACGTCGCCGTCGACACCCATTCCCGCGGTGAACACCGCCCAGCGCTCCCCGCAGTCCATCAGGCCGATCCGCCGCCACACGCCGCTGCGGCGGTGGTCGCCCAGCAGGTCGACGAGCTGGTTGGTGGCCTCGATGGGGTCCGGGCTGATGCCCAGTGCCCGGGCGAACACATTGGCCGAGCCGCCGGGCACGACGCCGACGGCCGGGGCGCCGGCGCGCCGGCCGCCGCTGAGGACGCCGTTGACGACCTCGTTCACCGTGCCGTCTCCGCCGTGCACGATGAGCACGTCGACCCCGTCGGCGGCCGCGTCGCGGGCGATCTCGATGGCATGGCCGCGGTGGTCGGTGTGGGCGACCGTCAGGTCGACACGGCTCTCCAGCGCATGGGCGAGGAGGTCTCGGCCTGCCGCGGTGGTCGACGTGGCGTTCGGGTTGACGATCAGCACGGCACGCACGAGGCATGAGCCTAACCGCGAGCATCTAGGCTCGACGTCGTGACCGTTCCCGCGCCGTCGACCGTGCGTCAGGCCGCCGTGCTGGTGGCCCTCGAGGGTGCCGCCGGTGTGGTGGCTGCGCTGGTCTATCTCGTCAGCGGTTTCTCCGGCGCCGAGGAGGCCGGACTCAACAAATTCGGTACGGCGGTCTGGTTCGCACTCGTCGGCGGTGCCGTGCTCGCAGCGGCGTGGGCGCTGTGGACCGGGCGACGGTGGGGCCGCGGCATCGCGGTGATGGCGCAGCTGCTGCTGTTACCGGTGACCTGGTACGTCGCGGTCGGCTCGCACCAGTGGTTCTACGGCATCCCGGTCGCCCTGGTCGCGCTGACCGCGCTGCTGTTGTTGTTCAGTCCGTCGGCGTTGCAGTGGCTGGGCGCTCAGGACCCCGCCAGCGCGGAGAGCTCAGGACCCGACACCCGGTAGGTGATCCAGTCCGTCTGCGGTTTTCCGCCGACCGCGTCGTAGAGCGCGATCGCGTTCTCGTTCCAGTCGAGCACCGCCCACGACAGCCTGCTGTAGCCGTTGTCGACGCATTCGCGGGCCAGCGTCGACAGCAGCGTGCGGGCAAGTCCGCGGCGGCGGTACTGCGGGCGGACGAAGAGGTCCTCGAGGTAGATGCCCGCGACGCCGTCCCATGTGGAGAAGTTGTAGAACCACAGCGCACCGGCCGCGGGTTCGCCGTCGATCTCGACGATGTGGCCGTACACCCGGGGTTGGGCTCCGAACAGCGCGTCGCGCATCTGCGTTTCGGTGACCGTGCATTCGGCCGACGCCCGCTCGAACGCGGCCAGTTCGTGCACCATCGCGGTGAGGTCCACCTCGTCGCCGGGTTCGACCCGGCGGATGTTCACAGTCATTGCGCAACTCCCAGTGCGGACAGGATCGTGGTGAATTTCGTTGTGGTCTCGGCCACTTCGTCGTCCGGATCGGATTCGGCGACGATCCCGCCGCCGGAGTGGGCGGTGGCGCTGCGCCGGTCGGCCGCGAGCTGGGCGCAGCGGATGGAGACCACCCAGCGGCCGTCACCCGCGGCGTCGCACCATCCCACCGCACCGGCGTAGAAGCCGCGGTCGCCTTCGATCTGCTTGATCAGCGCGGCGGCCGCGTCGGTGGGCACGCCGCCGACCGCCGGGGTCGGATGCAGCGCGACGGCGAGATCCAACGCCGTGGTTGATGTTTCGCGCAGCCGGCCGGTGATCTGTGTGCTCAGATGCCAGACGGCGGCGGTGGCGCTGAGGTGCGGCGCCGGCGCGATCTGCAGGTCGGCGCAGAACGGGTCGAGGGCCTTGCGGACCTCGTCGATGACGATGGCGTGCTCGTGGCGGTTCTTGGCCGATGCGGCGAGTGCTTCACCGCTGGCCCGGTCCGCCTCGGGGTCGGCGAATCGGGGCGCCGAACCGGCGAACGGCTGGCATGTCACCACCTCACCGCGCCGGGCCACCAGCAGTTCAGGACTGGCGCCGATCAGTGCCGCGCCGCGGTAAGCGCCGCCCGCCGCGCTCAGGTCCGCCAGATACGCGTTCGCGCTCGCGTCGTCGGAGTTCAGTCGCCGCAGCACGGTCCGCGCGTCGATGGGTGCGTCGGCGGTCAGGTGCAGCGCCCGCGCCAGCACGACCTTCTGCAACCCGGTGTCCGGATGGTTGAGGGCGCGTACCGCAGCGGCCACCCGCGCCCGGTGGTCCTGTGGCGCGGGAAGGAAGTCCGCGACCCGCACGGCCGGCATGGTCGTCGCGGACCAGTCCGGCAGCGCGTCGACGAATCGGACCGACTGCGGCCGGAACAGCGCGGTCGGCGCCGACAGATCGAAAGGCAACGCTCCCACCATGATTGGCGTGCTGCCGGCTGCCAGGGCGGCGCGTGCGGTCTGGAGCGCGGGATAGGTGGTGTGCACACCGTCGGCGACGACGACGCCCTGCGCACCGGTCAGAACGAACGTCGGCTCGGCTTCGGCCGGCGCCGGGGTGGTCACGTCGGCAGGCACGGATGCGGATATCCGGTCAGTGCCAGCGCACTGATCTGGCGCACTCCGTGCTCCCAGCCGCAGACCGCGATCGACGCGGCCACCATCGCGAACCGGATGCCTTCGGGCAGCGGCAGTTCCGCCCACCGGGTGATCACGGCGCGGGAGAAGTGGCCGTGGCCGACGAAGATGACGTCACGGGATTCGAGGTGGCTCAACGCCAACTCGACCGCGCGGTCGGCACGCTCGCTGACGGCCTCGACACTCTCGCCGCCGGGGCAGCCGTGCGTCCACACCAGCCACTCGGGGTCGCATTCGCGGATCTCGGCGGTGGTGCGGCCCTCGTAGTCGCCGTAGTCCCATTCGACGAGGACGTCGGAGACCTCGTCGACGGTCAGGCCGGCGAGCGCGGCGGTGTCGCGCGCCCGGCGACGTGGACTGCTGATCACCAGCGGGTTGTCGAGGGTGAGCCGGTCGAGGGCCTCGGCGGTCCGCCCCGCCTGTTCGCGGCCGGTCTCCGTCAGTTCCAGGTCGGTGCGGCTGGTGTGCCGCCCAGCGCGGGACCATTCCGTCTCGCCGTGGCGAATCAGCAGCAGTCGATGGTCGGTGAGGCCCACACCCGCCGATTCTGCCGCACGTCCGTGTGTGTAGGCGGTGCGCGTGTCAGGATGGCCGGGTGACGCGGGTACTTGCGGTCGCCAATCAAAAGGGTGGGGTCGCCAAAACGACGACGGTGGCGTCGCTGGGCGCAGCGATGGCCGAAAGTGGCAAACGGGTCTTGCTCGTCGACCTGGATCCACAGGGTTCGCTGACGTTCTCGCTGGGCCACGATCCGGACAAGTTGCCGGTGTCGGTGCACGAGGTGCTGCTGGGGGAGGTGGAGCCCGACGCAGCGCTGGTCGACACGCCGGAGGGGATGTCCCTGCTGCCCGCCAACATCGACCTAGCGGGCGCCGAGGCGATGCTGCTCATGCGCGCCGGTCGCGAGCACGCGCTCAAACGTGCGCTGGCGAAGCTGTCCGGCACCTACGACGTGGTGCTGATCGACTGTCCACCGTCGCTGGGCGTGCTCACCCTCAACGGGCTGACCGCCGCCGATGAGGTCATCGTGCCGCTGCAGTGTGAGACGCTGGCGCACCGCGGGGTGGGCCAGTTCCTGCGCACGGTGTCCGACGTGCAGGCCATCACCAATCCCGACCTGCAGCTGCTCGGCGCACTGCCCACGCTGTACGACTCCCGCACCACGCACAGCCGGGACGTGTTGTTCGACGTCGTCGACCGCTACCAGCTGCCCGTGCTGGCGCCGCCGATCCCGCGCACGGTGCGGTTCGCCGAGGCCAGCGCGTCGGGCTCGTCGGTGCTGGCCGGGCGCAAGAACAAGGGTGCGCTGGCCTACCGCGAGTTGGCGGCCGCGCTGCTCAAGCACTGGAAGAACGGCAAGGACATGCCGACCTACACCCCCGAGATCTGACCTTCAGGCGCGTGCCAGCACGTCCGTGATGAGCCGGGCCAGCTGCGCGGGTTGCGACAGGAACGGGGAGTGCGAGGCGTTGATCCGTCGCACCTCGTCGGCCCGCCGGGCGAACCGCTCCTGCACCGCGGGCGGAAGGGCCTTGTCCGCGGTGCAGACGACGTAGGTGCTGGGCACCTCTTTCCACGCCACCTCGGTCACCACCTGTTCCCCGGCCGCGTACGACAGGTAGCCGAGCTGGCTGACCGCGCGGTCGGCGGTGACGGGGTCGACATCGTCGTAGAACACGTCGACGGGAGTTCTGACGTCGACGTAGTCGCCGGCCGCCGACCGGTGCACCGATGACCACGTCATCGGCGAGCCGCCGCTGACGGAGAACAGGGACTCACCGGCGTCCAGCTGGAAGGCGGCGAGGTAGACGATCCGCCGGACGTTGCCCGCGTCGCGCAACGCCTGGGTGGTGGGAACGCCGCCGTAGGAGTGCGCGAGGACGACGGTCGGGCCGCCGACGGCGGCGACGGCCGCGGCGATCACGTCGGCGTCGGCGTACATGTCGCCCAGGGTCGCCGGATCGTGTCCGGTGCTGGGAAGCGCCACGGTGTGGGTGTCGATCCCACGCAGCTCCGCCACCAGCGGCTGCAGGTGCTCCGGGCGGTGCCAGGCGCCGTGCACGAGCACCAGTGACGGGAGCCCCTGGCTCGTCGGATGCGTGCTCACTGGGGCAGTGGGTTCTTCACGACCAGGTCGACGAGGTCGACGCGGGTGAACTCGGGGTCGAAATGCGCCAGCACGTCGACGTTCATCGTGCCGAAGGTCGTCTGCGGCCGATCCTTCATCCCGGCGTGGAAGGCGTGCAGGATCCCGTCGGCGAAATTCGTCCGCGGCTGTGCGGCACACACCTCGGCGATCTCCTCCGGTGTCAGGGCATCGGCCCCGGCCCCGACCACGTCGGTCGACACGCCGGCGATGAGCAGCGCGACCTCCGGTTCCAGACGGTCGGGGATCTCCGGCGTCGTGTGCAGCGCGACCGCGAGCCAGACGGTGCGGGCCGCGGCGTGCGAACAACCGTGGTCGACGAGGAAGTCGCGCGCCGCATCGGCGCCGTCGAGTTCGAACCGCTGATCGACCCTGCGGTATCGGGGCGTCAGACCCAGATCGTGGAACATCGCTGCGGCATAGAGCATTTCGGGGTCCGGTGCCAGGCCGCGGTGGCGGCCGTGCAACATGCCCCACAGATACGACCGCAGTGAGTGGCCGAACAGCAGGTCGTCGGCGGCGTCGCGGACCAGTTCCGTGACTTCCCGCGCCATCGCCGAGTCCGGGATCTCGATTCCCGCAACGGTTCTCGTCATCGTCCACCTCTCACCCGCCGACTGTCTTCGACGCTAGCGCCGTCGTCCGCCCGTTCGTGGGCCACTTCTGCGCGATGAACGGGGTCCAGTGACGGTCAGGGCAGCTGGGCGACCAGTGCCGCCAGTGCGGCCGACCATGCGCTCGGCGCCGGGGCGGCGAACCCGACCACCACGCCGTCGCGGTCGGAACGGGTCTCAGGGTGGCGGTAGAGGTCGAGTCCTTCGACGGCCAGACGTCGCCACGACGGACGGGTTGCCAGCGCGCTCTCACCGCCGCCCGGCAACGTCAGGACCGCGTGCAGGCCGGCGGGCAGACCGGTGACCGCAGTGCCCGGCGACGTGTGGGCGACGGCCGTGACGAGCTGTTCACGCCGTCGCCGGTACTGCGCACGCATGGTGCGGATGTGTCGGTCGTAGGATCCGGACCGGATGAACTCGGCCATCGCCGTCTGTTCGACGAACCCGCAGGTCTCTTCGGTCTCCCCCTTCTGACGGGCGACCGCCTCGACGAGCCGGCGGGGCAGGAGGAGCCACCCGAGCCGCAGTCCGGGGGCCAGCGATTTGCTCGCGGTGCCGAGGTAGACGACCCGCTCGGGATCGTCGCCGTGCAGTGCGCCGACGGGTTTGCGGTCGTAGCGGAATTCACCGTCGTAGTCGTCTTCGACGATCACGCCGCCGGTCCGGCGGGCCCAGTCGACGACCGCGGCGCGCCGGTCGGCGTGCAGGGGGACGCCGAGCGGGAACTGATGCGCCGGCGTGAGGACGACGGCGCCCACACCGGGCATGGCCTCGAGCGCATGCACGTCGGCGCCATCGGCGTCGACCGCCAACGGCGGGCACCGCAGTCCCGCCCGGGCCAGCGACCGGCGCTGGGTCGGCAGGCCGAACTCCTCGACCGCGACCGCCTCCACGCCTGTGTCGGCCAGTGCCGCGGCCAGCAGGTCCAGGCCCTGGGCGGCGCCGGAACACACGACGATGTCGTCGGGGTCCGACCGGACGCCGCGCGCTCGGGCCAGGTACTCGGCGAGCGACTCACGCAGCTCCGGCCTGCCGCGTGGATCGGCATAACCGAACGCCTCGGTGGGGGCGGCCTGCAGCGCCCGCTTCACCGCGCGGCTCCACTCGTAGCGGGGGAACGACGACAGGTCGGGGTGGCCCGGCCGCAGGTCGTGGTCCGGCTGGCGCGGGGGCGGTGGCCGGCGTCGCGCGGTCTGGACGCGGCGCACTCCGGCAGCTCGCGGCGACACCGTGGTCCCGGACCCGTGCTGCGAGGCCAGCCAGCCCTCGGCGACCAGGCCGGAATACGCCCGCGCGACCGTGTTGCGGGCCACGCCCAGATCGGCGGCCAGCGTCCGGCTCGACGGAAGCCGGGTGCCCGGTGCGAGCCGCCCTGACCGGATCGCGTCGCGCAACGCTTCCATGAGGCTGTCGCGGACCCGCCCGTCGGGCCGGTCCAGATGCAGGTCCAACCCGGCCACCGGGTGCTCGGCGGCGGGGCGGGGGTCAGTGCCGGTGGTCGTGGCCATCGGGGCGCAGGGCCAGCGCGCGGGCCCGGACGGTGACGCGGTCGGTCGCGACGGTGCCGTGTGCGCTGAGCACGTCCTCCAGCGCGCCCAGCCAGTGCCGGTAGTAGTGCCAGCCACCCCCGTCATGACTGGATTCCCAGCGGTCGATGCGCGCCACCAGGGCGTCGCGGAACTGCGGCCAGGTGAACACGCCCGCCTCCGACAGCAGCACCGCCATGCCGAAAGCCCGGCTCTCCCAGGGCTCTTCGAACACGAGCTCGCCGTTGGCGCGCGGTGGCGCGGCCGGCCCTTCGGTGTCGAGGTCGGCGATCGTCACGGCGCCTGCACCTGCGCGACGCCGACCATGGCCTCCCGGGTGACCAGCGGGACGAGCTGTTCCTGGGTCAGGTGTTCGGTGCCCGGCGGCCGCTGCGGCACCACCAGCCAGCGCACCTCGCTGCTCGAGTCGTGCACGGTGATGCGGACCTCTGGCGGCAGGTCGAGGCCCATCTCCGCCAGCACCCGGCGGGGTTCCCGGACGACTCGCGACCGGTAGGCCGGATCCTTGTACCAGCTGGGCGGCAGGCCGAGCAGCTGCCAGGGGTAGCACGAGCACATGGTGCACACCACCACGTGATGGTCGGCGGGGGTGTTCTCCACGGCGATGACGTGTTCGGTCTGGGGTCCGAGGAAGCCCATCTCGTCGATCGCTGCGGTGCCGTCGTCGAGCAGCCTGCGCCGGAACTGCGGATCGGTCCACGCCCTGGCGACGACCGTGGCGCCGTTGAGCGGTCCGACGTGCCTCTGATAGGTCGTGATGATCCCCTCCAACGCGGCGGGATCGATCAGGCCGCGTTCGGTGAGCAACTGCTCGAGCGCCTCGGTGCGCAACGCCGGCGGGACGTCGCGGTCCGACTGGCTGGCGGTCATCCGGCCTCCTCGAGGTAGCTCTCGAACATCTCGATCGTCAGGGTGAACGGCTCGGTGTCCTCGCCCCACAGTTCCCGCGAGTCGAACGCGACCGTGTACACGTACTGCGGATCCTCGCCCCGGAAGTGGGCGTTGGTGTCGGGGAACACGAAGGCCGGCTCGACCAGCGTGACGACCCCGGTGTGGCCGCGGACGTAGCGTGGCAACCGGGTGTGCCCGGCCGGGGAGAGGTTCTTGGCCCGCACCCGCTGACCGACGGCGAACGCGGGCGCGGATTGCACTTCGCGGCGTGAGCCGGGGGCGGCGGAACGTGCCTCGCGGGCGGCCGGTTGGGGGCTCGGCGGCTCCTCGACCCGCTCGCCGCGCAGTGTGCGGGCGCGCGCGTCGACCGCCGACGACGCCAGCAGGTCGTTCTCGGTGAGGATCCGCTCGGCCCCGTTCAGCCATCTCCCGAAGTAGCCGTCGTCCAGATAGGCGCCGCGGTCCAGCCGCTCCAACGCGTGCCGGAACGAGTCGAGGTTGCCGCCGGCCAACCGGTTCGCCAGCAGGCTCAGCGCGAACGCCCGGCCGTGCCACGGTTCCGGGAACACCGGCTCATCGGGTTGTGGTCGCTGCGCGCGGCCCCATCCTTCGGTGCCGCCCATGTCGGCGATGCCGTCCATACCGCACCTCCAAAAGACCTCTGGGGGAAGTCTAGGACCGCGATCCAGCGAGGTGGGGAGGTTCTTCGCGCTCAGCCGAGCCCGACGAGTTCGCCGCCGCGCAGTTCCACGACGTGGTCGCCGCTGACCGCGGGGATGACCGCGCCGTCGACGGCAGGGCGGGAGAGCGCGATGTGGCGTTCGCCGGCGCCCGTACCGGGCGCGAAGACGTCGTAGCCGTCGGTGACGGGCACCAGCAACCGGTCGGCCATCTCGGCCGCCGGGCCCAGCGGCACGTTCCCGCCCGAGGGGGTGACCGTGTACTTGTAGCGCAGGCCGGACGAATCGAACACCATCACTGAATCGCCGGTCCACCAGGTGATCAGGTCGCCGGCGCGCGTCGCGACCGCGTGCGGTGAGGCCGGTGCGGTCATTAGCGTGCTGGCGACGGTCGTCCCGGTTTCGTCGACGATGTTGACGGTCGGCTGAGGTGTGGGGAGATAGACGGCCGTCGTGGTGTCCGACACCGCGATGACCCGGGCGTCGGAGTCGGCGGGCACGTCGGACAGCTCGACGAACTTGACGTCCGGGGTGTCCTCTTCGTCGGACGGCCGCAGCAGGGTCAGCCGCAGCGTGGGTTCGCCGGGGCACGCCTCGAGCACCGACACGGCCGACGAACTGGCGGCGGCCGACGTGAAGCGGCACAGCGGCGCCGCGGGCACGTCGGGTTTGATCCGCGCGTCCAGCGCGCCGTAACTGAGCATGCGGACCATGTCCGAACGCCACACCTCGAGTCGGGTCTCACCGGCCGACAGCACGGTCGTGCCGTCCGTACTCAGCATCACCTCGCGGTCGGCGTAACCGGTACGTGCGTTGCCGCGCTTGCCCGTTCGGCCGTTGATGGTGCTGACCTGCCCGCAGCCGCGGGTGTCGGGGTAGACGGCCACCGCGTAGTGGTACACCGATGTGACACCGCACAACTCGACTCCGCGCGCGTAGGTCCACACCGTGTCGCCGGTGGCAGGGTCGCGGCCCAGCACGGTCGAACCCTCGCCGGTGACCACACTGCCGCCGACGACGACGGGGAGCCGGGTCTTCGGGCTCGCCGCGCTCCACAGCTCCCGCAGCGACGCCGGCACCTGGGTCGCCGGTTCGGGATCGGGTATCGCCGCCGAAGCCGGCTCACTGATGGTGGCCCTGGCGTCGCTGGTCCACCAGACCAGGGCCGCGACGACCGCGATCACAGCGGCGATCGCCACGGCGGCCATCACGTCACCGCGGGTGCGGCGCTCCGGTTTGACCACGGATGACGCTGACCGTGCCGGTCAGTTGGTGGTGGACGCGGCCTTGCGCGGACGCCGACGGCGGCGCCGGCGCCCGGCGTGGTCGGCCTCACCGCCGGCCTCGGCGTCTCCGCTGCCACCGTCCTCGACGGCCGGCACCTCAGGCGAGTCCTGCTCGGCCGACGCCTCGACGTGTCCGGTGACGGGTTTGCCTGCGCGGGTGCGGCGACGGCTGCGTGAGCGGCTGCGCGCCGGCTTGTCCTCACCGTCGCGCTCGGGGCGCTCGGCGCGTTCGCCGCGGTCGGCGCGCTTGGCCGGAGCCTTCGAACGCGACTGGCCCACCGAGCCGCCGGCGTCGGCCGGGATGCCAAGCTCTTCGTAGAGATGCGGTGAGCTGGAATAGGTTTCGGCGGGATCCGGAGTGTTGAGGCCCAGCGCCTTGTCGATCATCGACCAGCGGGGCAGCTCGTCCCAGTCGACCAGGGTGACCGCGACGCCGGTCTTGCCCGCGCGCCCCGTGCGGCCGATGCGGTGCACGTAGGCCTGCTCGTCCTCGGGGATCTGGAAGTTGATGACGTGGGTGATGTCGTCGATGTCGATACCGCGGGCCGCCACGTCCGTGGCGACCAGTACGTCGACATCGCCGGTGCGGAAGCTCTTGAGCGCCTTCTCGCGCGCGCCCTGCCCGAGGTCGCCGTGGACGGCGCCGACCTTGAATCCGCGTTCGGCGAGTTCGTCGGCCACCTTCTGCGCGGTGCGCTTGGTCCGGGTGAAGATCATCGTCGCCCCGCGGCCCTCGGCCTGCAGGATCCGGCTGACCATCTCGACCTTGTCCAGCGCGTGGGCGCGGTAGGCGAACTGTGCGGTGGTGTCGTGCGTGGCCGAGGACTGCGGGGACTCGGCGCGGATGTGCGTGGGCTGGTTCATGAACGTGCGAGCCAGCGTGATGATCGGGTCCGGCATCGTGGCGGAGAACAGCATTGCCTGACGGGTGTCGGGGGTCTGACGCAGGATGCGCTCGATATCGGGCAGGAAGCCCAGGTCGAGCATCTCGTCGGCCTCGTCGAGCACCAGCACCGACAGGCCGCCGAGCTGCAGATGGCCCTGCTGAGCCAGGTCGAGCAGGCGGCCCGGGGTGCCGACGACGACGTCGGCGCCGCGGCGCAACGCCTCGATCTGCGGCTCGTACGGCCGTCCGCCGTAGATGGAGACGACCGAGAGCTTGCGGTCACCTGCGGTGAGGTACTTGGCGGCCAGCGACAGGTCGCTGTGGACCTGGAGGCACAGCTCGCGGGTGGGCACCACGATCAGGGCGCGGGGTATCCCGCTCAGCTCCTTCTCGGGGTCGGTCGTGACGCGCTGCAGCAGCGGGACGCCGAAGGCATAGGTCTTGCCCATGCCGGTCCGGGCCTGGCCGATGAGGTCGTCGCCGGCCAACGCCATGGGCAGCGTCAGTTCCTGGATGGCGAACGGTTGGTGGATGCCTTCCTCGGCGAGTGCGCGGACGATTTCGTCGCGGACGCCAAGGCTGGCGAATGTCATGTCAACAGGTGTTGTCAATGGAGTCATGCGGGTGAACGTGGCCTTTCATAGTCGACCTCGTGGTCGGCTTCGTGGTTTTCCACGCGCACACGAGTCTGACGATGAAGCGGCCTCGTCGCCCGTCACGGGCGGTGCCGATCCGCTGGGCCCTGCGCTTTCGGAGGCGGGCCAACGCGTGTACGCACATTTCTTTCGGAAGCGGCCGGTCTCATGGGAGCCGCTGCCTGCGGTCATCATACCCTGGATGGCTTTGCCGGCGCTGCGCGGCGCTCGGCGGCCATTACAGTTGGGCCATGAATTCGACGCAACCTGCAGCCGCGGGAGAGCAGACGGTCACTGCTGAGACGGCAGGTGTGTCGGCCGACCATCCCGGCGTCGACGAACTGTTCGCGCTGCTCGCCTACGGTGAGGTGGCCGCGTTCTACCGGCTGACCGAGGAGGCGCGGATGGCGCCGAACCTACGCGGGCGCATCAACATGGCGAGCATGGCGGCCGCCGAGATGAACCACTACGAGTTGCTGCGCGACGCCATGGAGCGCCGCGGCGTCGACGTGGTGCCGGCGATGACGAAGTACGCATCGGCGCTGGAGAACTACCACCGGCTGACAACCCCGAGCACCTGGCTCGAAGCGCTGGTCAAGACCTACATCGGCGATGCGCTGGCCGCGGATTTCTACGCCGAGATCACCGGCGCCCTGCCCGACGAGGTGGCTTCGGTGGTGCGCGGTGTGCTGGCCGAGACCGGGCATTCGCAGTTCGTGGTCGCCGAGGTGCAGGCCGCGGTCAGCGCCAGTGAACGCCAGCGGCACCGGTTGGCGCTGTGGTCACGCCGGCTGCTCGGTGAGGCGATCACCCAGGCGCAGTACGTGCTCGCCGATCACGACGAACTCGTCGATCTGGTGATGGCCGGCGGTGAGGGGCTGACCCAGATGGCGGGGTTCTTCGATCGGTTGCAGCAGACCCATCACGCCCGGATGCAGGAGCTCGGCCTGGCCTGAGCGGCTACTGCGTGCAGGTGGCGATCATCGAGTTGTTGTTCTGCGCCACCAGCGCCGTGCCCGCGGCGTCGGTGATCGCGCAGTTGAGCTGACCGCCGACACTGGTCGCGGTGACCGACTTCAGTTCGACACCGGGGTCGAGCACCACGGTCTTGGACCACGGCAGCGCCACGTTGACGTCGGTCTGCAGGGCGCCCTGCTGGTCGGTGTAGATCACCGTCACCAGATCGATGATCTGGCGGTTGCCCGTCACGGTGTAGGTGATCGTGCGGGAGTTGGCCGCCGGGGGCGGCGGGGGAGCGACCGCGGTGGGCACCGGCTCCGGTGCGACGCTCTCGGACGGCGCAGGCGGCGGTGTCGGTGTCACGGTGGTGACGGTTTCGGGCGCCAGCGACGCGACCGGCGGGGGCAGCGGGGCCGCCGTGTCCTGCGGTGCCGCGGTGGCCGGCGGACGGCTCGGCGCGGGAGGCGCGACGGTCGCGGACACCGATCCACTGTCGCCGCCGCCGAGGATCACCACCGTGCAGATCACCGCCACGAGCAGGATCGCGCCCGAGGCTCCGGCGATCCACTTCCAGCGGCTGTCGATGGCGGTGACGTACGCCTCGTAGTCCTCGTAATCCTCGGTGTCGTCCTCGAGGTCCGCGGGCTCCGCGGAGGTTCGGTCGCCGGGCGGCCGGTAGTCGCCGTAACCCGGGTAGCCCGAGTAGCCGGTGTAGCCGGTGTAGCCGCCGTGACTTTCGCGCGCGCGGTACGTGTCGGACCCGATCGCCGACTCGGCGTACTGGCGGTAGCCCGGGTGCTCGGAGCCGTCGTAGGGCTCGTGGCTCGGTGGTTCGCCGTAGCCCCGGTAATCGGCGCGCGCACGGTCCAGACGTTCGGTGCGCGTGCGCGAATACGGCGTGTGAGGCGAATATTGCCTGGTCATGATGGCTTTCCGGTAGCGTTCAGCGGCTCTGCGTCCGATGCTAGCGGGGCGAAAGTGACAGATGAGGTCGCAGAGCATCCGATTCGGTCACGGTCCGGCGTCGGTTCGGTCGCCGCCTGTGACCGTCGCGAAACAGCCGCCGGGTGGTGCGCGGCACGGCTTCGCGCAGCGCGTAATCACCAGGGCGGCGCAGGGCGGAGGCCGTCCACTAGCCTTTCCGGATAGCGAAGCAGTCAGCGACGGTACGACGAAAGGGTTCAAGCGTGGAGGTCAAGATCGGTGTCTCGGACAGCCCACGCGAGCTCGTCCTCAACAGCGCACAGACGCCCAGTGAGGTCGAGAAACTGGTGACCGACGCACTCTCGGGGGGTGCGGGCGGCGTGCTGGCTCTATCCGACGAGAAGGGCCGGCGGTACCTGGTGCAGACGACCCGGATCGCCTATGTGGAGATCGGCGCCGCCGACGTGCGGCGGGTCGGGTTCGGTGTGGTCGGCGCGGAGGCCATCAAGAACGGGTGAGCGGCACGTGGGACAGCCCGCCCCACGCGAAGTGCACGGTGCCGTCGACCGCATCGTCTTTCGAGATCGGTCGTTCGGCATCGAGCCAGTAGCGGGCACAGTCCACGCTGATGGCCACCAGGCCCACCGCGATCATCCGGGCCCGGTGCGCCTCCAGCCCCGAGTCGCGGCTGATCAGGTCGAACACGGCGTCGGTGCAGGCCTCGGTGGCCACTTTCACCTGAGCGGCCACCTGCGGCTCGGTGGTGTAGTCGTTCTCGAAGATCAGCCGGTAGCCCTGGCTGTCGTGCTCGATGAAATCGAAGAAGGCCTGAACGGCCGCGCGCAGCCGCTGCCGGTTGTCGGTCGTGGTTCGCAGCGCCTGGCGCACACCGGAGACCATGTTGTCGACATGGCGCTGCAGAACCGCGAGGTACAGCTCGAGCTTCGACGAGAAGTGTTGATAGAGAACCGGTTTGCTCACTCCGGCGCGGTCGGCGATCTCGTCCATGCCTGCGGCGTGGTAGCCCCGGTCGACGAAAACCTCGCTCGCAGCGATCAGTAACTGCCCGCGGCGCTCGTCGCGAGGAAGTCGATTGCCGCGCCGGTTGTTGCCGGTGGTGCCCTTGGGCCCGGTGCCGTTGGCGGGCTTGTCGCCTCTCCTCTCAGCGGTGTTGGCGAGATCGCTCATCAAGTCCTCAATCTGGATTCGGCTGGCACGCTTGGTGGTGCTCAGCCCAGGCGCGCATCGTTTCGACACTACTACCGATGGTCCGAGCTGCGCGTCACCACACCTGCCGTGCAGGCGGTGGCGCGCCGGAAACTCAAGTCCACGGGTCTGTGCCATCCTGTTTTCGTGACCTACGACCCCCGGGCGCGTGGCGGACCCACGGGTCCTGAGCGTCGCGGGGACGGCCGGGTCCCGGCGGTGCGCACGGAGTGGCAGGATCCGCGGCGCGCCCACCGCGATCCGCTGCGCGCTCAGCGCGACCCGCTGACCGAGGACAGCGGGCGCGCCCGGTCCAACCGCGACGAGCGCAGACACTGGCGCAAACAGACGTGGGTCGGCCGGTTCGTCTCGACGTACGGGTGGCGGGCGTACGCGCTGCCGGTGCTCGCGGTGCTCACCGTCGTCGTCATCTATCAGACCGTCACCGGCACCAGCGTGCCGCAGCAGGCCGCCGATGAGGAGGGCCCGGTCCAGGGCCCCCCGACGATCGGCGTGGCCAGCACCGCGATCGTCGGCGCGCCGCCCCGCGGGCTCACCCAGTTCGACGCCAACCTGCCGACCGGGATCCTGCCCGCCGGCGGGCCGTTCACCGAGGCCGGCGCCCGGACCTGGCACATCGTTCCCGGCACCTCGCCGCAGGTCGGGCAGGGGACCACCAAGAACTTCACCTACACCGTCGAGGTGGAGGACGGACTCGACACGACCGGGTTCGGCGGTGACGAGGGTTTCGCTCGGATGGTCGACCAGACGCTGGCCAATCCGAAGAGCTGGACCCACAACCCTCAGTTCGCGTTCACCCGGATCGACGCCGGGGTGCCCGACTTCCGGGTGTCGCTGACCTCACCGCTGACCATCCGCGAGGGCTGCGGCTACGACATCCCGCTCGAGGCGTCCTGCTACAACCCGGCTTATCTCGGCGACCAGCCCCGGGTGTTCATCAACGAGGCGCGCTGGGTGCGGGGCGCGGTGCCGTTCCAGGGTGACATCGGGTCCTACCGGCAGTACGTCATCAACCACGAGGTCGGTCACGCGATCGGCTACCAGCGCCACGAATCCTGCCTCGAGAACGGGGCGCTGGCGCCGATCATGATGCAGCAGACGTTCTCCACCGCCAACGACGACGCCGCGCGGTTCGACCCGGAGACCGTGCGCGCCGACGGGCTGACGTGCCGCTTCAATCCCTGGCCGTATCCGATCGCCTGACGGGAAGCCTGCGGGCATCTCCGGTGTTGTGCCAGGTGCCTATTGTGAAGGTGACTCGACCGCTGTGGTCGACGCACCGCAGATTCTGAGGGAGATACCGGTGTCCGGGAATGTGGGATTGCCTCCGCTGGTGGAGCCGGCGGGCGAACTGACCCGCGAAGAGGTCGCACGCTACAGCCGTCACCTGATCATTCCCGACCTCGGTGTCGACGGACAGAAGCGGCTCAAGAACGCCAAGGTGCTCGTGATCGGCGCCGGCGGCCTGGGCTCGCCGACGCTGCTGTACCTGGCCGCGGCCGGGGTGGGCACCATCGGCATCGTCGAATTCGACGTCGTCGACGAATCCAACCTGCAGCGCCAGATCATCCACGGCCAGTCCGACATCGGGCGGTCCAAGGCCCAGAGCGCGCGCGATTCGGTGCTCGAGATCAACCCGCTGGTGGAGGTGCGGCTGCACGAGGTGCGGCTGGAGCCCGACAACGCCGTCGAACTGTTCTCGCAGTACGACCTCATCCTCGATGGCACCGACAACTTCGCCACCCGCTACCTGGTCAACGACGCCGCGGTGCTGGCCGGTAAGCCCTACGTCTGGGGTTCGATCTACCGGTTCGAAGGCCAGGTGTCGGTGTTCTGGGAGGACGCGCCGGCCGACGAGGACGGCAACGAGCGGGGCCTCAACTACCGCGACCTCTACCCCGAACCGCCGCCCCCGGGCATGGTGCCGTCCTGCGCCGAAGGTGGCGTGCTGGGCATCCTGTGCGCGTCGATCGCGTCGGTGATGGGCACGGAGGCCATCAAGCTGATCACCGGCATCGGCGAACCGCTGCTCGGCCGCCTGATGGTGTACGACGCGCTGGACATGACGTACCGCACGATCAAGATCCGCAAGGATCCCGCGACGCCGAAGATCACCGAACTGATCGACTACGAGGCCTTCTGCGGCGTGGTTTCCGAGGCGGCCGCCGAGGCCGCCGCCGACTCCACCGTCACCCCGCGGGAACTGCGCGAGCTGATCGACGCGGGTAAGCCGGTGGCGCTGATCGACGTGCGCGAGCCGGTCGAGTGGGACATCAACCACATCGAGGGCGCCGAGCTGATCCCGAAGTCGGCGATCGAGGCGGGCGACGGGCTCGCGAAGCTGCCGCACGACCGGATCCCGGTGCTGTACTGCAAGACCGGGGTCCGCTCCGCGGAGGCGCTGGCCGCGGTGAAGCGGGCCGGGTTCTCCGATGCGCTGCACCTGCAGGGCGGCAT
Source organism: Mycolicibacterium litorale (assembly GCF_010731695.1). Lineage (NCBI taxonomy): Bacteria > Bacillati > Actinomycetota > Actinomycetes > Mycobacteriales > Mycobacteriaceae > Mycobacterium > Mycolicibacterium litorale. The sequence continues at coordinate 2,891,072 of NZ_AP022586.1, read as the reverse complement.
CGTGGCGTGGGCCCGGCAACTCGAGCCCGACATGGTGATGTACTGATCGGCGTTTGATCTCAGCCCGGCAACGGCTCGGCGACACAGCAGGTCAGCGCGTCAATTGTCGGCACTGTCACCGGTAACCTGACGCTGTGAGCACCGAGCGCCCGCCCGACCACGTCCTGGCCGCGTTCGGACTCGTCGGCGTGCGCCCGGTACCGCTCGGATCGAGCTGGGAGGGCGGCTGGCGCTGCGGCGAGGTCGTGTTGTCGATGATCGCCGACCACGCCCGGGCCGCCTGGTCGGCGAAGGTGCGCGAGACGCTGTTCGTCGACGGGGTGCGGCTGGCGCGGCCCGTGCGATCCACCGACGGGCGTTATGTCGTGGCCGGTTGGCGGGCCGACACGTTCGTCGCCGGCACTCCGGAACCCCGGCATGACGAGGTGGTGTCCGCGGCGGTGCGGCTGCACGAGGCCACCGCGAAACTCGAGCGGCCGCGGTTCCTCACCCAGCCGCCCGTGGCGCCGTGGGCCGACGTCGACGTGTTCATCGCCGCGGACCGCGCGGCCTGGGAGGAGCGTCCGCTGCACTCCCTGCCGCCGGGTGCGCGGGTGGCACCTGGCTCGTCCGACGGGCAACGCTCGATCGAACTGATCAATCAGCTCGCCACCCTGCGGCGGGTCACCAAGAGCCCGAGCCAGCTGGTGCACGGCGATCTCTACGGGACGGTGCTGTTCGCCGGTGCCGCCGCGCCGGGGATCACCGACATCACGCCGTACTGGCGGCCGGCATCGTGGGCGGCGGGCGTGGTGGTCGTCGACGCGTTGTCGTGGGGTGAAGCCGACGACGGCCTGATCGAGCGCTGGGCGTCGCTGCCGGAGTGGCCGCAGATGCTGTTGCGCGCGTTGATATTCCGGCTCGCCGTCCATGCCCTGCACCCGCGGTCGACGGCCGCGGCGTTCCCCGGTCTGGCGCGGACCGCGGCGCTGGTGCGGCTGGTGCTCTAATCAGAAGGTGTGGCGCACCTCGCGCAACGGCACCCGGCCGTCGACGGCGAGCACCCCTTCGGCGCGCAGCAGTTCGAGTTGGCGGGTGGCCAGGTGCGGCGCGGGCCGCCCGCTCGCGCCGATCACCCGGTGCCACGGCAGGTCCGACGAGTCGGTGCGCATGATCCAGCCGACGATGCGCGGGCTCGACAACTCGGCGGCGTCGGCGATGTCGCCGTAGGTCGCGACCCGTCCCGGTGGGATCCGGGCCACCAGCGCGCGCACGGCCTCCACCTGTTCGTCGGTGATGGCCGCCACGGTCAGCGCCGTTCGAGGTGCTCGCGGATCACCGCGGCCGTCTCCGCCGGTTTCGCCTGACCCACCATGTGGTCGCAATCCCATTGCAGCACAGTCAGATCCGGTCCGAGTGCGGCATCGAGCGCGGTGAGCAGCTCATCGGTGGCGTACGGCGGGTCGGTGCGCGTCGCGCGGATCAGCGTCGTGGGCGTCCCGTCGCGCGGCAGCGTGACCGGCCGGGCCAGCTCACTCCAGTACGACATCATCGCCGGCATGCTGATCCGCCATCCGCTGCGGCCGTTCGGCAGCGAGATCAGGTGCTCGTCGAGTTCGCGGTCCACTTCGGCCGCATCGACCTCCCCCCACGACCCGGACACCTTCTCCGCCCGCGCCTCGGCCCGGTCGGTGTAGTCGGGGGAGGCGAACATCTCGTCGGCGATCTCGCGCATCCACTCACCGTCGAGGCCCACCGCCGGGTCGAGCAGCACCAGCCCCGACACCAGGTCCGGACGCGCGGCCGCCAGGGCCAGGGCGACCGCGCCACCGAAGGAGTGGCCGGCCACCACGACCGGCCCGCCTCCGTCGGCGTCGAGCAGGGCGGCGAGCGCCTCGGTGTTGGCGTCCAGCGTCCACGGCGCCGCCCACGTCGACCTGCCGTGGCCGATCAAGTCCGGTGCGGCCACGGCGAACTCGGGCAGGTACCGCTCCGCCAGCGTCTGCCAGCGCTGACCATGGCCGGTCAAACCGTGCACGGCCAGCAGCTGCGCGGGTGCGGAGGGACCGTAGCGGTGCACATGCAGGCTCACCTCGACGATGGTGCCAGCCGGCACCGACGGGGACTTGTCGGACCCCCGTGATGTCATGCCCTCATGACCGCACCGGACGTCGAGTCGCCCGTCACCGACCGCACCGATCCCCGCACGCTGCTGGGGCCCGGGCAGCGCGGTGTGGTGCGGGTCCTCGGGGGTCCGGGGACCGGAAAGTCGACGCTGCTCGTCGACGCCGCCGCCGCGCACATCGCCGCCGGCGCCGATCCGGAATCGGTTCTGCTCCTGACCGGTTCGGCGTCCCTGCGGTCGGCGGCACGCGCCGCGGTGACCCGCAGACTGCTCGAGGGCGGCGCCCGCCAGGTGGTCCGTGAACCACTCGTCCGCACCATCCACTCGTACGCGTTCGCGGTGCTGCGGCTCGCCGCCCAGCGCAACGGTGATGCGCCGCCGCGGCTGATCACCAGCGCCGAACAGGACGGCATCATCCGCGAACTGCTCGCCGGTGACCTCGAGGACGGTGACCGATCGCCGGTCGCGTGGCCGGCCGCGCTGCGCCCGGCGCTCGCCACCGCGGGTTTCGCGACCGAACTGCGCGATCTGATGGCCCGGTGCACCGAACGCGGTGTGGATCCCGTTGCACTGCAACGGCTCGGGCGGTCGTCGCGTCGCCCGGAGTGGGCGGCGGCGGGCCGGTTCGCCCAGGCCTACGAGCAGATCATGCTGTTGCGCTCGGCGGTCGGCATGGCCGCACCCCAGGCGACCACACCGGCCCTCGGGGCCGCCGAACTGGTCGGCGCCGCGTTGGAGGCATTGGCGACGGATGCCGACCTGCTCGCCGCCGAGCGGACCCGCATCGGCCTGCTGCTGGTCGACGACGCCCAGCACCTCGATCCGCAGGCCGCGCTGCTGGTGCGGGTACTGGCCGCGGGCGCCGATCTCACGGTGCTCGCCGGCGACCCCGACCAGTCGGTGTTCGGTTACCGCGGTGCCGATCCGGCCCTCCTGCGCGCCGACGACGGACTCGCGGTCACGCTGACGCGGTCCCACCGTTGCGCACCCGCGGTGGCCCGGGCGATCACCGGTATCGCCAAGCGGCTGCCCGGTCAGCGTGCCGAGCTCGTGGGCTCGGGACCCGAGGACGGTTCGGTCGCGGTGCGGATCGCCGCCACCGCCCATGCCGAATCGGCGCTGATCGCCGATGCGCTGCGCCGCGCGCACCTGGTCGACGGCGTCCCATGGTCACAGATGGCCGTCGTCGTGCGCTCGCTGCCCCGTGCCGGTGCCTCGCTGGCGCGTGCGCTCACCGCGGCGGGGGTGCCCGTCGATCTGCCCGCCGCCGCGCCATTGGCCGACGAGCCGGCCGTACGTGCGCTGCTGACGGTGCTCGAGGCCACCGCCGACGGGGTGACCGGCGCCCACGCGGAGGCGCTGCTGGCCGGTCCGATCGGCCGAGTCGATCCGGTCACCATGCGTCAGCTCCGTCGTGCGCTGCGCCGCGCCGACGGCAGCCGGCCACCGCGGGAGTTCGCCGACCTGCTCGTCGCCGCGCTGACCGGTCCGCCGCCGGAGGTCTCGGCGGAACTGCAGCGACCACTGCGCAGGGTGCGGTCTGTGCTGTCGGCCGCCCGCCGCAGCGTCGAGGACGGGCTCGACCCGCGGCACACGCTGTGGCAGGCGTGGCATCGCAGCGGGCTGCAGCGGCGGTGGCTCGCGGCGAGCGAGCGCGGCGGCGCCGCGGGCGCACAGGCCGACCGGGACCTGGACGCGGTCACCGCGCTGTTCGACGTCGCCGACCAGTACGTCACCCGTACCACGGGCGCCTCGCTGCGCGGTCTCCTCGATCACGTGCACACGCTCGGGCTGCCGCCCGCGCGCCGCGGCGAGCAGCGCACCCCGCAGGCCGTCGCCGTGCTCAGTGCACATGCCGCACTGGCCGGCGAATGGGAGGTCGTCGTGATCGCGGGGCTCCAAGAAGGATTGTGGCCCAACACCATTCCCCGCGGCGGGGTCCTGGGCACCCAGCGCCTTGTCGACGTGCTGGACGGGGTGATCGATTCCGCCGACCGGGCGGTGTCCACCCGCGCACCGCTGCTCGCCGAGGAACGCCGGTTGCTGATCGCGGCCCTTGGGCGGGCCCGCCGTCGCGTCCTGGTGACCGCGGTCGACAGCGACTGCGGTGACGAGGCGATGCTGCCGTCGCCGTTCTGTCAGGAGCTGACGGCGCTGGCCACCGATCCGGGCGACGGTCCGGCGGTTCCCGTCCGGGCGCCGCGGGTGCTCGCACCGTCCGCGCTGGTGGGCCGGTTGCGGGCGGTGGTGTGCGCGCCTGACGGCGCCGTCGAGGATGCGGCCCGCGAATGCGCGGCGGCGCAGCTGGCCCGGTTGGCGGCCGCCGGTGTGCCCGGCGCCGATCCCGGCCAGTGGCACGCGATGACGGCGCTGTCCACCGAGGAGCCGCTGTGGGGCGACGATCAGCAGGTCGTCACGTTGTCGCCGTCGACGCTGCAGACGCTCGCCGACTGTCCCCTGCGCTGGCTGCTCGAGCGCCACGGCGGGCGCGACGGCCGCGACGTGCGGTCGGCGGTGGGGTCGCTGCTGCACGCGCTGGTGTCCGAATCGGGCAGGACCGAGAGCCAGCTGCTCAACGACCTCGAAAGGGTTTGGGACGATCTGCCGTTCGAGGCGCAGTGGTTCGCCGCCAACGAGCTGACGCGCCACCAGGCGATGCTGTCGGCGTTCGAGCAGTGGCGTGCCCAGACCCGCCGTGAGTTGACCGAGGTGGGCACGGAGATCGACGTCGACGGCGTCATCTGCGAATCCGCGGACGGTGTGCCCGCCGTCCGCGTGCGCGGCCGCCTCGACCGGTTGGAGCGCGACAGTGCCGGCCGGCTGGTGGTCGTCGACATGAAGACCGGGAAGAGCCCGGTCACCAAGGACGACGCCCAGCGGCACGCCCAGTTGGCGATGTACCAGCTGGCCGTCGCGGCGGGACTGCTCGCCGACGGTGAGGTGCCCGGCGGCGGCAAGCTGGTCTATCTGGGCAAGTGCGGCGCGGCAGGCCCGACCGAGCGGGAGCAGGACGCGTTGACCGCCGACACCGCCGAGCAGTGGCGCAGGGATGTCGGCGCGGCGGCCGCGGCCACGCGGGGACCCTCGTTCGCCGCGCGGGTCAACGACAGCTGCTCGCACTGCCCGGTGCGCAGCAGCTGCCCCGCCCAGGCTGCCGGAGAGCGCGCATGACCGACCGGTACAGTCCCGCCGAGTTGGCTTCTGCGCTCGGCCTTTTCGCCCCGACCGACGAGCAGGCGGCGGTGATCGCCGCGCCGCCGGGGCCGGTCGTGGTGATCGCCGGTGCCGGGGCGGGAAAGACCGAGACCATGGCCGCACGGGTGGTGTGGCTGGTCGCCAACGGATACGCGACGCCGGGGCAGGTCCTCGGGCTGACCTTCACCCGCAAGGCCGCCGGTCAGTTGCTGCGCCGCGTGCGCACGCGACTGGCGCGGCTCGCCGGGGCGGGGTTGGTGCCCGCGGGCGCGGCCGGGTCGGACGCCGTCGACGACCCGCCGACGGTCAGCACGTATCACGCGTTCGCCGGGACACTGTTGCGCGAACACGGGCTGCTGCTGCCGATCGAACCGGAAACCCGCCTGATCACGGCGACCGAGATGTGGCAGCTGGCCCACCGGGTCGTCTGCGAGCATCCCGGCCCGCTCGAGATCGACAAGACTCCGGCGGTGGTCACCTCGATGGTGCTGCGCCTCGCCGGTCAACTCGCCGAACACCTCGTCGACACCGACGAGTTGCGCGACACCCACGTCGAACTCGAGCGCCTGGTGCACACGTTGCCCGCCGGCCCCCATCAGCGGGACCGGGGGCCCAGCCAGTGGTTGCTGCGCATGCTCGCCACCCAGACCGAGCGCACCGAGCTCATCCCGCTGATCGACGCGCTGCACCGTCGTATGCAGGACGAGAAGGTGATGGACTTCGGGATGCAGATGGCCGCCGCCGCCCGGCTCGCCGCCGCCTTCCCGCAGGTCGGCGTGCAACTGCGGGAGCGGTACCGCGTGGTGCTGCTCGACGAATACCAGGACACCGGACACGCGCAGCGCGTGGCGTTGTCGGCGCTGTTCGGCGGCGGTGTCGACGACGCTCTGGCCCTCACCGCGGTCGGCGATCCGATCCAGTCCATCTACGGCTGGCGGGGCGCGTCCGCGACGAACCTGCCCCGCTTCGCCACCGACTTTCCGCGCTCCGACGGCAGCCCCGCGCCCACGCTGGAACTGCGCACCAGTTGGCGGAATCCGCCGAGCACACTGCACCTGGCCAACGCGGTGTCCGCCGAGGCGCGGCAGCGGTCGGTGGCGGTCCGGTCGTTACGGCCCCGTCCCGGTGCCGAACCCGGGACCATCCGGCTCGCCCTGCTCAACGACGTTGCACTGGAGCGCGATTGGGTGGCCGATGCGGTCGCGGATCGCTACCACGCCGCGCGCGCCGAAGGGCAGCCGCCACCCACGGCGGCGGTGCTGCTGCGCCGCAACGCCGATGCGGCACCGATGGCCGATGCGCTCACCGCCCGCGGTGTTCCCGTCGAGGTGGTCGGACTGGCCGGCCTGCTCGGGATCACCGAGGTCGCCGACGTGGTGGCGATGCTGCGCCTGGTCGCCGATCCCACCGCGGGGGCGGCGGCGGTGCGCACCGTGACCGGTCCGCGGTGGCGGCTCGGCGGCCGCGACATCGCGGCGCTGTGGCGGCGCGCCGTCGACATCGACGGCGCCGGGAGCGCGGGTCCGGATGCCACCGCGGCGCAGATCGTGGCGCGGGCCGCACCGGATGCCGACGCCGCGTGCCTGGCCGATGCGATCTGCGATCCCGGACCCGCCGAACGGTATTCGGCGGAGGGGTATCGCCGCATCGTCGCCCTGGGCCGCGAATTGACCTCGTTGCGCGGCCATCTCGGCTTGCCGCTGCCCGATCTCGTCGCGGAGGTGCGCCGGGTGCTCGGTGTCGATGCCGAGGCCCGCGCGGGGATGCCGGTAGCCGCGGGCTGGTCGGGCACCGAGCACCTCGACGCGTTCGTCGACGTCGTCGCGGACTACGCGAGCCGCCCGGGCGCCACGATCGACGGGTTGCTCGCCTATCTCGATGCGGCGGTGGAGGTCGAGAACGGCCTGGCGCCAGCGGAGCTCGCGGTCTCGACGGAGCGGGTGCAGATTTTGACCGTGCACGCCGCCAAGGGGTTGGAGTGGCAGGTCGTGGCGGTGCCGCACCTGAGCGGTCGTATCTTCCCGTCGACCGCGCAGACCCGCACGTGGCTGTCCGACCCGGCCGAGCTGCCCCCGCTGCTGCGCGGCGACCGTGCGACCACCACCGACCACGGCGTGCCCGTGCTCGACAGTTCCGACGTCAACGATCGAAAGATGCTGGGCGACAGGATCAACGATCACAAACGTCACCTCGAGCAGCGCCGCGTCGATGAGGAACGGCGGCTGCTGTACGTGGCGCTGACGCGCGCCGAGGACACGCTGCTCCTCTCGGGACACCACTGGGGCGGTACGGAGGGCAAGCCGCGCGGCCCGTCGGAATTCCTCGAGGAACTCAAGGGCATCATCGAGCAGGCTGATCAGGACGGTCAGCCGTGCGGGGTCGTCGAACAGTGGGCACCGCCACCGCCGGACGGCGAGAGAAACCCGTTGCGCGACAACGTCAAAGAGGTGCTCTGGCCGGCCGACCCGGCCGGTGACCGGCGGGCGGTGGTGGACCGGGGCGCCGAACTGGTGGCCCGCGCGATGGCGGACCCGACCGTGACCGCCGAGGATGTGGACGGCTGGGCAGCCGACGTGGACGCGCTGCTCGCCGAACGTGAGCGCGCAGCCCAGAAGACGCCGCTGACACTGCCGAATGAGGTGTCGGTCAGCACGCTGGTGGATCTGAGCACCGATCCCGACGCTGTGCTGTCGCGGTTGAACCGGCGGGTGCCCGCGCGCCCCGATCCCCACGCCTCGCTGGGGACGGCGTTCCACGACTGGGTGCAGCGCTACTTCGGCGCGGAGCGGTTGTTCGACCTCGACGATCTGCCCGGCGCGGTCGACAGCGACACCCGGCGCGTCGAAGCCGAACAGCTCACCGAACTGCAGACGTCGTTCATGGTGTCCCCGTGGGCCGCTCGTACACCGCTCGACGTGGAGGTGCCGTTCGACATGGTCATCGGCGAGACCATGGTGCGGGGCCGCATCGACGCGGTGTTCGCCGACGACGACGGCGGCGCCACGGTCGTCGACTGGAAGACCGGGGCACCGCCGGACAACCCGGCCGCCGCGCAGCACGCCGCGATCCAGCTCGCCGTCTACCGGCTCGCGTGGGCCGCGCTCAGTGGCTGCCCGGTGGAGCGGGTGCGGGCGGCGTTCCACTACGTCCGCTCAGGCCGGACGGTGCGCCCAGCGGATCTGCCCGACGTCGACCACCTCGCGGCACTGCTGCGCGGGCCGCAGCCGGCGGGTCAGGAAGCGCGGTAGATCTTCAGCGCCTGGGTGATCATCGGAACCTGCAGCGGCAGCCGTGCGAGCGCCACGATCCGCATCGGCCACGGCTTGTCCCACCACAACCGGACCATGTTGACGTTGCCGGGGAACACTCCGACGTACAGCGCGATCGCGGCCAGCGCGCCGGCCTTGCGGGTCTGCGGCGCCGCGAGCGCCGCGGCGACACCGAGTTCTGCCACTCCCGACGCGTAGGTGTAGAACCGCGGGCTGCCGGGCAACTCCGCCGGGATGATGCCGTCGAAGGGCTTGGGTGTGACGAAGTGCAGGGTGCCGATGCCGACCAGCATCGCCGCCATGCGCTTGGCCAGTTTGGACCCGGCGTCGCGCTGCAGTACGGCTGAGGGAGAGGTCATGATTACATTGTGCTGGTGCGGGAGCCCCAACCGGTGACGGACCCTCGTGGCTAAGGGACGACTGCGGCGACGCCTCGCCGCCATCGAGCAAGATTTGACGAGCCAGCCGGATGCGGCACTGGTGGATATCCTGCGGATCCCCGAGCCGTTCATCAGCCCGACCCAGCGCATCATCCGGCGCATCATCTACGCGGCCGGCGCCCTGTTCGCCGCGGTGATCATCGTCTACCTCGATCGGCACGGCTACCGCGACATCGAGAGCTCACCGGAGGCGAGCGATCCGCTGTCATTCCTCGACTGCGTGTACTACGCGACGGTGTCGCTGTCGACCACCGGCTACGGCGACATCACACCGGTGACCGAATCGGCCCGGCTGATCAACGTCCTGGTGATCACGCCGTTGCGGGTGGCCTTCCTGATCGTGCTGATCGGTACGACGGTGGAGACACTGACCAGCCAGTCGCGCCAGGCGTTGAAGATCCAGCGATGGAGGAGCAGAGTGCGCAATCACACCGTGGTGATCGGCTACGGCACCAAGGGCCGAACGGCGGTCGCCGCGATGGTCGGTGACGAGGTCGCGCCGGCCGACATCGTCGTCGTGGACGAGAACTCGACCGCGCTGGAACGGGCGAAGAGCGCCGGTCTGGTCACCGTGCACGGCGACGCGACCAAGGCCGAAGTGCTGCGGCTGGCCAGTGCGCAGCACGCGAAGTCGATCATCGTCGCCACCGACAACGACGCGAGCGCGGTGCTCGTCACCCTCACCGCCCGCGAACTCGCGCCCAACGCGAAGATCATCGCCGCGGCCCGTGAGGCGGAGAACCAGCACCTGCTGCGCCAGTCGGGCGCCGACTCCACCGTGGTGTCGTCGGAGACGGCCGGCCGCCTGCTGGGCATCGCCACCCAGACCCCGAGCGTGGTCGAGATGATGGAGGACCTGCTCACCCCCGACGCCGGATTCGCGATCGCCGAACGCGAGGTCACCCCCAAAGAGGTGGGCGGCTCGCCGCGCCATCTGCACGACATCGTGCTCGGGGTGGTGCGCAACGGCGGACTGGTCCGCGTCGACGCGCCCGAAGTGGACGCGCTCGAGACCGGCGACCGGCTGCTCTACATCCGCAGCGCCGACGGGGAGCGATGAGCGGTTTCGACGCGCTGCGCAACATTCCCCTGTTGTCGCGGGTCGGCGCCGACCGCGCCGACCTGCTCCGCACCGACGTGGAGGCGGCCGCGGCCGGATGGCCCGATGCGCTGCTGCTGCGGGTGGACCGCCGCAACCAGGTGATGATCGCCGGCGGGCAGGTCGTGCTGGGGCCGGCGAGCGCGCTCGGCGATGCCCCGCCCGAGCACGCCGTCTTCCTCGGCCGGCTGCGCGACGGCCGCCACGTGTGGGGTGTCCGGGCGCCGCTGGAGCCGCCGGAGGACGGATCCGACGCCCAGGTGCTCGACCTGCGGCGGGCCGGCGAGATCTTCGACGACACCAGCGCGCAGTTGGTGGCCACCGCGACCGCGCTGCTCAACTGGCACGATCAGGCGCGGTTCAGCCCGGTCGACGGCACGCCGACCAAGGTGGCCAGGGCAGGCTGGGCGCGGGTGAACCCGCTCACCGGCCAGGAGCACTTCCCCCGCATCGACCCCGCGGTGATCTGCCTCGTGCACGACGGCCACGACCGGGCGGTGCTCGCCCGCCAGGCGGTTTGGCCCGAGCGGTTGTTCTCGATCCTCGCCGGCTTCGTCGAGGCCGGGGAGTCCTTCGAGACCTGCGTGGCCCGGGAGATCGCCGAAGAGGTCGGGCTGACCGTGACCGATGTGCGGTACCTCGGCAGCCAGCCGTGGCCGTTTCCGCGGTCGCTGATGGTCGGCTTCCACGCGATCGGCGACCCCGAGCAGCCGTTCTCGTTCAACGACGGCGAGATCGCCGAGGCGGGGTGGTTCACTCGCGCCGAGATCCGCACCGCCCTGGCGGAGGGGGACTGGAACGCCGCCACGAACGGCACGTCGTCGTCGCGGCTGTTGCTGCCCGGATCCATCTCGATCGCCCGCGAGATCATCGAGTCCTGGGCGGCGCTGGACTGACCCGACTGCGCGGACCTACCCCGCGAGTTTGGCCTTGACGTCCTTGATGCTCGGGTTGGTCAGCGCCGAACCGTCGGGAAACTTGACGGTGGGCACCGTCTGGTTCCCGCCGTTGACCGACATCACGAAGTCCGCGGCGGCGGGGTCGCGTTCGATGTCGACCTCGGTCCAGGAGATGCCCTCGGCCTGCAGCGCCTTCTTGAGCCGGACGCAGTAGCCGCACCAGGTGGTGGTGTACATGGTCAGTTGTGCGGTGTCAGCGCTCATAAGTCATGCAACGTATCCGATGCCCACGACATGCCCGACACGGACCGGGCGGTTGTCGGTGCACCCTGCCAAGATGGGTCCCATGTCCGTCGAGGTCCCCACCTCGTCGCGGGAACGGCTGCTCGCCGACCTCGACGAGGAGCAGCGCGAGGCCGTCCTGGCGCCTCGGGGCCCGGTGTGCGTGCTGGCCGGCGCCGGTACCGGGAAGACCCGCACCATCACCCGCCGCATCGCCCACCTCGTCGCGGCGGGCCACGTCGCGCCCGGGCAGGTGCTGGCCGTGACGTTCACCTCGCGTGCCGCGGGGGAGATGCGCGCCCGGTTGCGTGCCCTCGACCAGGAGGCCGGCGGGGTCGGCACGGGTGCGGTGCAGGCGATGACGTTCCACGCCGCGGCCCGTCGCCAGCTGCGCTACTTCTGGCCCCGCGTCGTCGGCAACACCTCGTGGGAGCTGCTCGACAGCAAGTTCTCGGTGGTCGCCCAGGCCGCCAACCGCGCCCGCGTGCAGGCCGCCACCGACGACGTGCGGGACCTGGCCGGGGAGATCGAATGGGCGAAGGCGTCGCTGATCAGCCCGGAGGCCTACGGCGCCGCCGTGGCGAAGGCGGGCCGCGACATCCCGATGGACGCCGCGAAGGTGGCCGCCGTCTACGCCGGCTATGAAGCGCTCAAGGCCCGCCACGACGGCACGGCGCTCCTCGACTTCGACGACCTGCTGCTGCACACCGCCGCCGCGATCGAGAACGACGCCGCCGTCGCCGCGGAGTTCCGCGACCGGTACCGCTGCTTCGTCGTCGACGAATACCAGGACGTCACGCCGCTGCAGCAGCGGGTGCTCGACGCGTGGCTCGGCCCGCGTGACGACCTGACCGTCGTCGGCGACGCCAACCAGACCATCTACTCGTTCACCGGGGCCACCCCGCGCTACCTGCTGGACTTCTCCCGCCGGTTCCCCGAGGCCGCGGTGATCCGGCTGGAACGGGACTATCGCTCGACACCCCAGGTCGTGTCGCTGGCCAACCGGGTGATCGCGGCGGCACGCGGGCGCATGGCGGGCAGCAAGCTGCACCTCGTCGGGCAGCGCCCGCCCGGTCCCGCGCCGGCGTTCGCCGAACATCCCGACGAGGTCGCCGAGGCGGCTGCCGTCGCGAAGGACATCAAGCGGCTGCTCGCCGCAGGCACTCCGGCCGCCGAGATCGCGGTGCTCTACCGCATCAACGCCCAGTCGGAGGTCTACGAGGAGGCGCTCACCGAGGCCGGCATCGCGTTCCAGGTGCGCGGTGGTGAGGGGTTCTTCAGCCGCCAGGAGATCCGCCAGGCGCTGGTCGCCCTGCAGCGCGCCGCCGAACGCGACGTCGAAGGCGAGGTCGCCGTTGTCGTGCGGGCGGTGCTCGAACCGCTCGGGCTCACCGCCGAAGCGCCGGCCGGCACCCGCGCCAGGGAACGCTGGGAGGCGCTGACCGCGCTGGCCGACCTGGTCGACGAGGAAGTCGCCCTGCGTCCGGGTCGGGACCTGCGCGGGCTGGTCACCGAACTGCGTCAGCGGGCCGACTCCCGGCACCCACCGGTGGTTCAGGGCGTCACGCTGGCGTCGCTGCACGCCGCCAAGGGTCTGGAGTGGGATGCGGTCTACCTCGTCGGTCTGGCCGACGGCACCCTGCCGATCTCGCACGCGCTGACCCACGGCGCCGACAGTGAGCCGGTGGAGGAGGAACGCCGGCTTCTCTACGTCGGGATCACCAGGGCGCGAGTGCATCTCACGCTGAGCTGGGCGCTGGCCCGCGCACCCGGAGGTCGCCAGGGTCGGCGGCCGTCGCGGTTCCTCAACGGCGTGGCGCCCAACACGGCCGCCGAGTCATCCCCGAACAAACCGCGCCGCGCGCGGGGCGCGACTCCGCGCTGCCGTGTGTGCAACGAGCAGCTGACCACGCCCGCGTCGATCATGTTGCGCCGCTGCGAGACCTGCTCGTCGGACATCGACGAGCAGCTGCTCGGCGCGCTCAAAGAGTGGCGGCTCAAGACGTCGAAGGAGCTCGGCGTCCCGGCCTTCGTCGTGTTCACCGACAACACGCTGATCGCGATCGCCGAGTCGCTGCCCACCGATGAGGCGGCGCTGGTCGCCATCCCGGGGATCGGCGCGCGCAAGCTCGAACAGTACGGCGCCGATGTGCTCGCGTTGGTCAACGCCCGCGGCTGAGGCTGCCACGCAACGCAAAGATTCCGCCAAAACCGCTGGTAGAAAATAACTTGTGCGGTTCGGCTGCTAAGCTCTAGCCTCAAGATCACACGTTGGGCGGAGAGAAGAGAGGAGGGTGCCCGGATCATGGACAGCAATTTCGAGTTCGGTGGCGTAGCCGTTGCCGGCATGTGGCGCACCCTTCGAGCCGTCGCTCCGCACTCCGTTGCCGCGCATTCCGCGCACGCTCCGGCGCACGCGTCGGCTGGCATCCCGGCCCGTATTCCAGCGATGCCCGCCGCTGCCATTCCCGCGCAGCGCAAGCGCCGTGCCGCTACCGCCGCGACCCGCACGTCCGTGGAGCGGGGTCTTATCTAGGTAAGCCCCCACCAAGCCGATAGGCCACGGACCCGCAGTCGCCGGATCCGTGGCCACAGTCTTTTCAGGGGACTTTCTCCTCGAAGACCTGGTCCGCAGATCCAGCCAAGACAGATGGCCGAGGAAACAACGACCAGGAAGCAGGAAGTTCATGTCTGTGGAGACATGCCTCGAGAGGGTGCTACCGGAACTGCCATGCCACGTCGGAGACCCCGACCTGTGGTTCGCCGAGAGCCCTGCCGATCTCGAACGCGCCAAGACGCTGTGCGCGGATTGCCCGATCCGCCGGGAGTGCCTGGCGGCCGCCCTCGAGCGCCAGGAACCGTGGGGTGTCTGGGGTGGCGAGATCTTCGACCGAGGCAACATCGTCGCGCGTAAGCGGCCACGTGGCCGCCCGCGCAAGAACGCCGAACGGAATCCGGCGGCGGCCTAGCCGCCGCCGGGTTCACCCGGTCAGGCCGCGTCCTCCGCAAAACCCGGAATCAGTTCCGTGGCAAGCGCTTTCGTGGGGATGTAGGCGTCAAGCTGACAGGAGATCGCGACGTTCGACGCGATCACCCGCATCGGGATCGCCAGCTTGGCCGGAACGTCCATCTGACGCACCGTCTTGATCTGCTGCACCGAGCGGTCCATGTTGACCGCCGCCATCTTCTGCAGCCACTTACGGGTGTAGTGGAACACCTCGACCTCGAGGGGTTCGACGTACTGGCGCAGCATGTCGTCGACGTCCTGGGCGGAGACCTGTTCACCGCGCTGGATGAAGCCGATCTTCTCCAGGGTCGGCAGCAGCCTGTCGTAATCCTTGGCCAGCGCGTACCGCACCGCCATGCCCAGTTCGACGGGGATGCCGCCCGGCAGCGGTGCCACCGCGCCGAAGTCGATGACGCCCATCTTCCCGCCGGGCATCAACATGAAGTTCCCGGGGTGCGCGTCGCCGTGCATCATCTCCAGCCGGCGCGGCGCGTCGTAGGTCAGCTCGAACAGCCGCGTCCCCATCAGGTCGCGTTGCTCCTGCGTGCCGTCGCGGATGATGTGCGACATCGGGATGCCGTCGATCCACTCGGCGATCACCACCTTCGGCGCGCTGGCGACGACCGCGGGCACCACGAAGTGCGGGTGGTCGCGGTAGGCCTTGGCGAACGCCCGCTGGTTGTCGGCTTCGAGCCGGTAATCCAGTTCCATCTCGGTGCGCTCGATGAGCTCGTCGACCACGCCCTCCACGTCGGCGCCGGGGGAGAGCTGTTTGAGCACGCTGACCATGCGCTGCATGGTCTTCAGGTCGGCGCGGAGCGCTTCGTCGGCACCCGGGTACTGGATCTTGACCGCGACCTCGCGGCCGTCGGACCACACGGCCTTGTGCACCTGGCCGATGCTGGCCGAGGCGATCGGCTTGTCGTCGAAGGAGGCGAACCGTTCCCGCCACTTGGTGCCGAGTTGCGCGTCCAGGACGCGGTGCACCTTGGCGGCGGGCAGCGGTGGCGCGTCCTTCTGCAGTTTGGTCAGGGCCTCCCGGTACGGCTTGCCGTACTGCTCCGGGATGGCGGCTTCCATCACCGACAGGGCCTGGCCGACCTTCATCGCGCCGCCCTTGAGCTCACCGAGCACGGTGAACAGCTGCTGCGCCGCCTTGTCCATCAATTCGGCGTTGACCTCGTCGCGGGACTTGCCGGTCAGCCGTTTGCCGAAGCCCAACGCCGCGCGCCCGGCCATGCCGACCGGAAGGCTCGCCAGCTTCGCGTTGCGGGCAGCACGCCCGCGTCTGATGTCGTCAGCCACCAGTCCATCATCCACGACGCCGCGCGGCGGACTGGAATGAACAGGCCGCAGCCGGTTTCAGCAGGTGCAGCGGGGATGCCGGGACCACCGTCGCACCACGGTGGTGCGGGTGCCGACGTCGAATTCCCAGGTGGTGTCCGTGACGGCGACTTCGGCCGCACCCGCCGCGTCGCCGGTGTCACGGATCGCCCGCAGTACCCGGTGGATCTGGTCGAGCGCGACCCCCGCGGTGGCCAGCACCGTTGCCCGGTCGGCGCTGCCGACGGTGCCGCGCAGTTGCGCCGCGACGGCCGGCCACGCCGCATCGCGGTCGCTGCGGTGCAGATCGGCGCAGGCCAGACAGCTGGTGCGACCGGGAAACACGAGCGGGCCGACCAGCCCCGAGCCGTCGCGCATCCGGACGGGAAGGTGCGCCAGGCGCGCGGTGTGCAGATCGCGCACCACCCGCGGTTCGGCCACCAGGTAGTCGGTCAGCACCACCAGGTCGGTGGCGTCCGGCGGGGCGGGCGCCTTCGGGGACCGGGAGTGCGCCACGCGGGCCCCCGAACAGCGCAGGCTTGCCACCAGCAGGTCCGACAGCGGTCCGCGGCCGTGGATGCGGACACTCGGCGTGCGGGCGCAGCCGACCGGAGCGACCGTCACGACGCCGGCGTCGACGAGTCCGGCGACCAGCTCGGCGAGGTCCGCGGGGTCGGCGGTTCCGCACCGGCTCGCCTCGGCGTAGAGGTCGGCCATCGTCATGCCGGACTGCAGCGCCCGCAGCAGGTCGGCCAGTGCAGCGGCGCTCAGCCCGGCGGGCGGGCGCACGAGCATCGCGCGGCGCGGATCCCAACCCACCTGAACCGCACCGTCGGGCCGCGACAGCACCGGCAGTGCGGTGTTGAGCACGTAGCGGGGCATCGCGGCAGGAGACATGGAAGGACTCTGCCACGGGGCAGCCATCGCGCCCCGCGCTCATCCACAGGGCTGTGGATAACTAGTTCTTCGCGTCTCCAGGACCGTGGTCGGGATCCGCGTCGCGGCCCTTGTCCTGGTCGACGTCGGGGTCGGCTTCGAGGTCGGCTTCGAGGTCGCTGAAGGCCGCCTCGATCGCGCTGTCCATCCCGCTGGTGTCGCCGCCGACGATCCGGTCGATGAACGCGGCCGGTTCGTCGAGGTCGTCGGACGACGGGAGCAGATCGGGGTGTTGCCACACGCCGTCACGGGCGTCGGCGCCGACCGCCTCGGTGAGCCGCTCCCACAGCACCGCGGCCTCGCGCAGCTTGCGGGGACGCAGTTCCAGGCCGACCAGGGTGGCGAACGTCTGCTCGGCCGGCCCGCCGGTGGCCCGCCGGCGCCGTAGCGTCTCGGACAGCGCGCCGGTGCCGGGGATGCGGTCACCGAGTGCGGCGGTGACGACGGTCTGCACCCAGCCCTCGATGAGGGCGAGCAGCGTCTCGAGCCGTTCCAGCGCCGCGACCTGCTCGGGGGTGGCCTTGGGTTCGAAGATGCCCTGGTTGAGCAGCTGCTCCATCTGGGTCGGGTCGGTGAGCGCGGCCGGGTTGATGCCCTGGGCGAGGTCTTCGATCCCGCTCATGTCGACCTTCATGCCACGCGCGAACGCCTCGACCGCCGACAGCAGCTGACTCGCCAGCCACGGCACGTGACTGAAGAGCCGATGGTGTGCGGCCTCGCGCGCGGCGAGAAATGTCAGGACCTCGCTGCGCGGCTGCTCGAGCCCCTCGGAGAACGCCTCGACCGCCTCGGGCAGCAGCGCCGCCACGCCCTTGGGGCCGAGCGGCAGCCCGATGTCGGTCGACGTCAGGACTTCCTTGGAGAGCGTGCCGAGCGCCTGGCCGAGCTGGGAACCGAACGCCATCCCGCCCATCTGCGACATCATCGCCAGCAGCGGTCCGGCCATCGCGCGGGCTTCCTCGGGCAGCGCCGAGGCCCACACCGTCGAGATCTGCTCGGCCACCGGGTCGCACAGCCGCTTCCAGGTGTCCAAGGTGTTGTCGATCCAGTCGCTGGGCGTCCAGGCCACCGCGCGGCTGGTGCCCGCGGGCAGCGGGGTGACGCCGTCGAGCCAGGTTTCGGCCAGGCGCACCGCGTCGGCGATCGCCGACGCGGTCTGTTCGGGCACCGGTGCCACGAACCCGATGGCACTCGAGGCGAGCTGTCGGGCGAGGTCGTAGTTCACCGGTCCGGACTGGGGTCCGCCGGCGGTGACATTGCCTGCGCCGCTGAACATCTCACCGAGTTTGGTGAAGATCTGGCCCAGGTCGGACATGTCGAACCCGGCCCCGCCCTGCCCGAACATCGAGCCGAACGGATCCGACGGCGAACCGCCCTGGCCGGACCCCCCGTCGGGGTCCTTCTTGCGTTTGTCTCGCTCCGGGTCGTCACCCGAGGAGAAGCCGAAGGGCAGGTCAGCCATGCCGTCAACGGTACTCACCGGTGCGCGGTGGTGCGGTGCGCCGGGTCACGCTTTCAGTGAACGGGTCGGGCGCTCCCTTACTGTGGGCGGCGTGAACAGGCGGATTTTGACGCTGCTGATCGCGCTCGTCCCGGTCGTGGCCTTCGGCGTGCTGCTCTCTGCGGTGACGGTCCCGTTCGTCTCGCTGGGTCCCGGACCGACCTTCGACACCCTCGGCGAGGTCGACGGCAAGCAGGTCGTCGACATCACCGGCACCGAGGTCAAGCCGACCTCGGGGCATCTGAACATGACGACGGTGTCGCAGCGCGACGGGCTCACATTGGCCCAGGCGCTGGCGCTGTGGATGTCGGGCCGGGAACAGTTGGTGCCGCGCGAACTCGTCTACCCGCCCGACAAGAGCAAGGACGAGATCGATCAGGCCAACTCCGCCGACTTCCGCAACTCCGAGGACAACGCCGCGTACGCCGCGCTGTCGTTTCTGAAGTACCCGCGTGCGGTGACCGTCGAGAACGTGACCGACCCCGGTCCGTCGGTGGGCAAGCTGGAGGACGGGGACGCGATCGACGCGGTCAACGGCAGACCGGTCGCCAACGTCGACGAGTTCCAGGCGCTGCTGAAGGCGACCAAGCCCGGCGACGAGGTGGTTCTCGACTTCCGGCGCAAGGACGAGAAGAACCCGATCGGCACCGCCACCGTCACACTCGGCACCAATCCCGACCGCGATTACGGCTACCTCGGGATCGGGGTCATCGACGCACCGTGGGCGTCGTTCGACATCGACTTCAATCTGGCCAATATCGGTGGTCCCTCGGCGGGCCTGATGTTCAGCCTGGCGGTGATCGACAAGTTGACCTCGGGCGACCTCAACGACGGCAAGTTCGTCGCGGGCACCGGCACCATCACCGGCGACGGGGAGGTCGGTTCGATCGGCGGCATCACCCACAAGATGCTGGCGGCCCGCGACGCGGGCGCCACGGTGTTCCTCGTGCCCGCCGACAACTGCGCCGAAGCCAAGTCGGACCCGCAGGACGGGCTGGAACTGGTGAAGGTGGGCACACTCACCGAAGCCGTCGACGCGCTCAATACGATTTCCGCTGGTGGCGAACCACCCCGCTGCTGATCAAACGCTGCGCGGTCAATGCGTAGAGTTGGGGCACGTCGGTGACGACGTCCCCTTTCCCGTGAGCGAAACTGGAGACATCAAGTGGGTATGCGGCCCGCGGCGAGGATGCCGAAGCTGACCCGACGAAGCCGGATCCTGATCGGCATCGCCTTGGCAGTGGTGCTGCTGCTGCTGATCGGACCGCGGTTCATCGACGCGTACGTGAACTGGCTGTGGTTCGGCGAACTCGGGTACCGCTCGGTGTTCACCACGGTGCTGTTCACCCGCGTCAGCGTGTTCCTGATCGTCTGCCTGGTGATCGGCGCGATCGTCTTCGCCGGCCTCGCGCTGGCGTATCGGACGCGACCGGTGTTCGTTCCGACCGTCGGCCCCAACGATCCGATCGCCCGCTACCGCACCACCGTGATGTCGCGGCTGCGCCTGTTCGGCATCGGCATCCCCGCGTTCATCGGCATCCTGTCCGGCATCGTCGCGCAGAGCTACTGGGTGCGCATCCAGCTGTTCCTGCACGGCGGCGAATTCGGCGTCACCGACCCGCAGTTCGGGCTCGATCTCGGGTTCTACGCGTTCGAGTTGCCGTTCTACCGGCTGGTGTTGAGCTACCTGTTCGTCGCGACGTTCCTGGCCTTCGTCGCGAACCTGCTCGGCCACTACCTGTTCGGCGGTATCAGGCTGACCGGCCGCACCGGTGCGCTCAGCCGCTCGGCGCGCATCCAGCTGGTTTCGCTGGTCGGAACGCTGGTGCTGCTCAAGGCGTTCGCGTACTGGCTGGACCGTTACGAGCTGCTCAGCCACACCCGCGGCGGCAAACCGTTCACCGGCGCCGGCTACACCGACATCAACGCCGTGCTGCCGGCCAAGCTGATCCTGCTGGCGATCGCGGTGATCTGCGCGGTGGCCGTGTTCTCCGCGATCGTGCTGCGCGATCTGCGCATCCCGGCGATCGGCGTGGTGCTGCTGCTGCTGTCGTCGATGGTCGTCGGCGCCGGCTGGCCGCTGGTCGTCGAGCAGTTCAGCGTCAAACCCAACGCCGCGCAGAAGGAAAGCGAATACATCGCGCGCAGTATCACCGCCACGCGGCAGGCCTACGGGCTCACCGATGAGACGGTGACCTACCGCGACTATCCGGGCAACGCGCCCGCGACCGCGCAGCAGGTCGCCGCCGACCGGGCGACGACATCGAACATCCGGGTGCTGGACCCCAACATCGTCAGCCCCGCGTTCACCCAGTTCCAGCAGGGCAAGAACTTCTACTTCTTCCCCGACCAGTTGGCGATGGACCGCTACCGCGACGCCGACGGGAACCTGCGCGACTACGTCGTCGCCGCCCGCGAGCTCAACCCGGACCGGTTGATCGACAACCAGCGGGACTGGATCAACCGGCACACCGTCTACACCCACGGCAACGGGTTCATCGCCTCCCCGGCGAACACCGTGCGCGGGATCGCCAACGACCCGAACCAGAACGGCGGCTACCCCGAGTTCCTCGCCAGCGTGGTGGGCGCCAACGGCAACGTCTCCTCACCAGGTCCCGCGCCGCTGGATCAGCCCCGCATCTACTTCGGCCCGGTCATCGCCAACACCGCATCGGACTACGCGATCGTCGGTGAGAACGGCGGCCCGCGGGAGTACGACTACGAGAACAACGTCGAGACCCGCAACTACACCTACACCGGCTCCGGTGGCGTGCCGATCGGCAACTGGCTGACCCGAAGCCTGTTCGCCGCGAAGTTCGCCGAGCGCAACTTCCTGTTCTCCAACGTCATCGGCGAGAACAGCAAGATCCTGTTCAACCGCGATCCGGCCGACCGGGTGGAGGCCGTCGCCCCCTGGTTGACCACCGACACCACCGTCTACCCGGCGATCGTCAACAAGAAGATCGTGTGGATCGTCGACGGCTACACCACGCTGGACAACTACCCGTACTCGGAGCTGACGTCGCTGTCGTCGGCCACCGCGGACTCCAACGAGGTCGCCGTCAACCGGTTGGCGCTCAACAAGCAGGTGTCCTACATCCGCAACTCGGTGAAGGCCACCGTCGACGCCTACGACGGCACGGTGACGCTGTACGCCCAGGACGAGAGCGATCCCGTGCTGCAGGCGTGGATGAAGGTGTTCCCGGACACGATCAAGCCGAAGAGCGAGATCTCCCAGGAGCTGCAGGAGCACCTGCGCTACCCCGAGGATCTGTTCAAGGTGCAGCGCGCGCTGCTGGCGAAGTACCACGTCGACGATCCGGTGACGTTCTTCTCGACGTCGGACTTCTGGGACGTCCCGCTGGACCCGAACCCGACGGCCAGCAGCTTCCAGCCGCCGTACTACATCGTGGCCAAAGACCTCGCGGAGAACAACACTTCGGCCGCGTTCCAGCTGACCAGCGCGATGAACCGGTTCCGCCGTGACTTCCTCGCCGCGTACATGAGCGCCAGCTCCGATCCGGAGAACTACGGGCGGATCACGGTGCTGACCATCCCGGGTCAGGTGAACGGTCCGAAGCTGGCGTTCAACGCGATCAGCACCGACACCGCGGTGTCACAGGACCTCGGTGTGATCGGCCGCGACAACCAGAACCGCATCCGGTGGGGCAACCTGCTGACGCTGCCGGTCGGTCCGGGCGGTCTGCTGTACGTGGCGCCGGTGTACGCCTCGCCGGGCACCAGTGACGCGGCGTCGACGTACCCGCGCCTCATCCGGGTGGCCATGTTCTACAACGATCAGGTCGGCTACGGCCCGACGGTGCGGGACGCGCTCACCGACCTGTTCGGTCCGGGCGCCGACGCCACGGCGACCGGTCCCGCACCGGCCAACCTGCCCGACGGTCAGCAGCCCGCCGCGCGGCCCCCGGCCGACGGCCAGCAGCCGGCGGCGCAGCCTCCGGCCAACCAGGCCGGGCAGGCTCCCGCGTCCCCGCCCGCGGCCGCCGTGCCGGGGCCGACGGGACCGCAGCAGCTGTCGCAGGCGAAAGCCGAGGCGCTGCAGGACGTCCAGGAGGCGATGAGCGGTCTGCAGGACGCCCAGCGCAACGGTGACTTCGCCCAGTTCGGCGAGGCGCTGCAGCGGCTGGACGACGCGATGAACAAGTACTCGCAGACGCGCTGAGCGAACGCGGGACTGCCCTTAAGCTCGTCGGGTGCAGTTTCGCTTGCTCGGGCCGCTGCAGGTGGTGCACGCGGACTGCCCGGTCGACATCGGCCCGCCGAAGCAGCGTGCGGTGCTCGCCGTCCTGCTGCTCGCGGCGGGGCGGGTGGTGTCGGTCGACCGGCTGATCGACGCCGTCTGGGGTGACGACGCCCCCGGGAGCGCGACGGCCGGCCTGCAGGCCTACATCTCGAATCTGCGCCGCGCGCTGCGGGACGGCAGTCAGTCGCAGGTGGCCTCCCCGATCGTGCGGCAGCCACCCGGGTACTACCTGGACGTCGAACCGGGTCAGCTCGACCTCGCCGTATTCGCCGGCTGCTGCGCCAAGGCGGCCGCCGCCGTCGAGAGCGGGGCGTGGGACGAGGCGCTGGCGTCGGCCGACGAGGCGCTGGCGTTGTGGCGCGGGCCGCTGCTGGCCGACCTGTCCGATGAGTCGTGGGCGGCCGACGAGGCGGCCAAGGCCGAGCAGTTGCGCATCGACTGTCTGGACGCGCGGATCACCGCGCTGCTGGCGCTGGGCCGGGTGCCGCAGGCGCTGACCGCGGTGGCCGAATTGCGCGCTGCCGCACCGCTGGCCGACCGGGGCTGCTGGCTGCACATGCTCACGCTGTACCGGGCCGGCCGGGTGACCGACGCGCTCGACGTCTACACCCGGCACGCCGCGCTGCTCGACGACGAGCTCGGCGTGCAGCCCGGTCGGGAGCTCCGTGAGTTGCAGACCGCGATCCTGCGGCAGGCGCCGGAGCTGGCGGCGTGGCCGCGGTCCCCCGAGTGGACGGGGGCGGGTGAAGTGGTCACCCCGGCCACGCACCCCGTCGAGCAGGGGGCGGCGCCGGTGGGGCCGCGCCGCGGTGCGCTGATCGGGCGGGGTCGCGAAGTGTCCGTGGCCGCAAATCTCCTCGCCGATGTGGCGGCCGGGTCGGCACGGTGGTTGGTGCTGTCGGGGCCGGCGGGCATCGGCAAGACCCGGCTCGCCGAGGAAGTCGCGGCGCGTGTGGTCGACGACGGCGGCGACATGGTGTGGGTGAGCTGTCCCGACGAACGGGCCACCCCGCCCTGGTGGCCGATGCGGCAGTTGGTCCGCGCGCTGGGGGCCGACCCCGACGACGTCCTGGAGGTGCCGGCGGACGCCGATCCCGATACCGCGAGATTCCATGTCTACGAGCGCATTCAGGCCCTTCTCGAGTCGGCGCCGCGCGCGCTGGCGGTGGTGATCGACGATGTGCAGTGGGCGGACACCACCTCGGCGGCGTGCCTGGCCTACATCGCCGGGGCGCTGCGCGATCACCCGGTGGCGATGATCCTCACCGTGCGCGACGGCGAGCACAGCGCGGAAGTGTCCCGCCTGGTGACCACGGTGGCGCGGGGGGATCGCAACCGTCACGTCGCGGTGCCGGCGCTGTCGACCGAAGATGTTGCGGCCCTGGCCAATGAGGTGGCCGACGAGGCGGTCACCGACGCGGAGGCGGCGATCCTGGCCGACCGGACCGGGGGCAACCCGTTCTTCGTGTCCGAGTACGCGCGACTGCCCCGCGCCGACCGCGAGGGCAGCGAGATCCCGGTTGCGGTGAAGTCTGTGCTCGACCGGCGGCTGGCCGGCCTCGACCCGGCGGCGGTGCAGGTGCTGCGCACCGCCGCGATCATCGGCGACACCCTCGATTCCGACGCTGTGCCGGTGCTGGCCCGCGCTACCGAGATGGACGTGGACACCCTGGCCGACTATCTCGACGACGCGGCCGACGAGCGCATCGTGGTCTCCGCGCACACCGGTGACGGATACGCGTTCGCCCACGGGCTGCTGCGCGAACACCTCATCGCCGGGATGCCCGCGCCCCGCCGGCAACGCCTGCATGCCAAGATCGCTGACGTGTTGGAGGCCAGCACCGCCGAGGACGCGTTGACGCGCCGGGCCCAGCACCTCATCGCCGCACAGCCGCTCGTAGCGGCTGACGCGGTGGTGGCGGCCTGCCGGCTGGCGGCCGAAGACGCTACGGCCCGGTGGAGTTCGGACATCGCGGCACGATGGTGGCAGGCGGCGCTGGACGCCTACGACCGGCTGCCCGCGGCGTCGCGCTCGGAAGAGGAGCGTGACGCGCTGACCGTGTCGTTGCTGGAGGCGCATTCGCGTGCCGGGCGCGGCCGGTTGGTGCTCGACACCGTGGCCGAACAGCTTGGCGATGCCGTTCGCAGCGGGCGTGCCGCGACGGCGGGGCGCCTGGCCAGCGCGCTGCTGCGGGCCAGCGGCGGGTGGCCGTGGCTGGCGCCGGGCCACGACCCGGGTGTGCTGCTGTCGCTGCTGGAACGGGCGGCGGTGGTGGCCGACGCCGAACCGGCCGCAGGCGCGCGGGTGCTGGCCGCGCTGGCCGTCGGGCACTGCTACCACCCCGACGCCGCGGTGTCGGCCGGGTACCTGGAGCGGGCCGCGCAGTTGGCCGACGCCACCGGTGACCGCGAGATCGTGGCCGACGTGCTGATGGGCCGGCTGATCACCTACTCGGGGGTGGCCGCCTACAGCCACCGGATGCTGGAGTGGGTGACACAGCTGATGGCGTTGGACCACAGCCGATTGCGCGAAGATCGGGTCATCGCGCATTCGGTGGCCACGATGGCGGCGATGAACCTGACCCACGTCGACCTCACCGAACAGCATCTGCGGGAAGGCATTTCGGGTAGCGAGGAGCTCAAGCTGCCGGTGCTGCGGGCCCAGCTGCGCTGGATGGAGGCCGTGCTGGCGGTGTGGCGGGGGGACTTCGCGGAGGCCGAACGGCACCACCAGATCGCGGCCGACGTCCACGAGCAGACTGAATTGTACGAAGCGGGAAGCGGACTGGTGGCAGCGGTGACGCTGATCCGCGAGAAGGGCGGCCCGGTGGCGCCGGATTGGCCCGGCCTGCGCGCCGATGCCGAGAGCGGGGGACAGGGCATGGTCGGCCTGGTGCACACCGCGCTTCTCACCGTAGACAGCGGTGACGAAGCTCGCGCGCACGCCTTAGCGCGCCTGCAGGAGTGGAGGGACGCGCCGCACCGGGCGCACGTGTGGACCACGCTCGGGCACGCGACCCTGCTGGCCCATCTGGCGTGTGACTACGGTTTCGCGGAGTTCGCGCCGGAGCTGTTGGAGCGGCTCACGCCGTTCGCCGACCGCATCTCCGAGATCGGGCAGGTCGGCGTGGTCGGGCCCGTCGCGTTGGCAACGGCACGGTTGTACGCCCTGATGGGTGACGACGACCGCGCGCTGGCCGATCTCGCCACGGCCGAGGACATCGCCACGCGCACCGGTGCGGTCCCCAGCCTGCTGCGGTGCCGGCTGCTGCGCTGCGAACTCACTCCGTCGGGTCCGAAGCGACAGGCGGCGGCACGGGCGCTGGCGGTGGACGCCGACGCGTTGGGCATGCGAGGGGTGGCCGACCTGGCCCGCAAGCTGGCATGAGCCGCGCTTGGAGGTTCCTTGGCGCGGCGGGCCAAGCCGACGCCAAGGGCGGTGCCGCACGCTGTGCACCGACTTCGAGCACAGCGCTGTGAAAGGACCATCGATGACCATCACCGACGTCGCCCGCGACGACCTCGCCGACCCCGTGGCCGCCATTCGTGACCACGTGTCCGCCCCGGTGGCGATGCCGGGGGAGGCGGGCTACGAGCGGTGCGCGCCGTGGAACGTCGCCGCCGCGGTGCGCCCCGCCGCGGTGGTCCTGGCCACCTCGGCGCACGACATTGCCGACACCGTCCGGTTCGCCGCCGCCCGCGGCCTTCAGGTGACCGTGCAGTCCACCGGGCACGGCGCGACGGGAGTGGACGAGGCCACGATCCTGATCGTCACCTCCGGGATGACCGCCTGCACTGTGGACGCGCTGAACCGCACCGCGCGGGTCGGAGCGGGAGTGCGGTGGCAGCAGGTGCTCGACGCGGCCTGCCCGTACGGTCTGGCGCCGGTCGTCGGGTCGGCGCCGGGGGTCGGAGTGGTCGGGTTCCTGACCGGCGGCGGTATCGGTCCGCTGGTGCGCACGGTGGGCGCGTCGTCGGACCACGTGCGGGCGTTCGAATTGGTTACGGGCACAGGGGCGGTGCTGCGGGTGACACCCGATGAGCACGCCGACCTGTTCTGGGGGCTGCGCGGCGGTAAGGCGACGCTGGGCATCGTGGCGTCGGTCGAGTTCGACCTGCTGCCGATCCCGGAGTTCTTCGGCGGCGCCGTCTACTTCGACGGCGGGGACGCGCCGGCGGTGCTGCGGGCGTGGGCCGACTGGTGTGGTGGCCTGCCGGAGACGGTGAACACCTCGATTGCGCTGCAACAGCTTCCGCCGCTGCCCGGCGTGCCCGAACCACTGGCCGGTCGGTTGACCGTGGCGGTGCGCTACGCGGCGCTCGGCGACGTCGCCGAAGCCGAACGCATCCTGGCGCCGATGCGGTCGGTGGCGCCGCCGGTCATGGACACCGTCGGCGTGCTGCCGTACGCGGCGATCGGGGCGGTGCACGCCGATCCGGTCGATCCGATGCCGGTGCACGAGGACCACACGCTGCTGCACAGCTTCGATCCCGCGGCCGCCGAGGCGCTGCTGGCGGTGGCTGGCCCGGGTGCGGAGTCGGTGCAGGTGATCGTGGAGGTGCGCCATCTCGGCGGGGCGCTGGCGCGGGAGCCGCGGCACCGCAGCGCGCTGTGCCATCGGGACGCGGCGTTCGCGCTGACGACGATCGGCGCGCTGATGCCGCCGATCGCCGAGGTGGTGCCGGTTCATGCGGCCGCTGTGCTCGGGGCGCTCGGACGGTGGTCGACGGGCGGGCAGCTGCCGAACTTCGCGCCGTCGATGGATCCGGGGCGCGCGGCGCGGGTCTACACCGAGGACGCCCGCCACTGGCTGGCCGCGCTCGCGGAGCGCTACGACCCGGCGCGGGTGTTCCGCACCGGCCAGGTCGTCCGCACCTAACCCCTTTCCGCACCGAACCCCTTTCCGCACCCAACCCCTTTCCGCGAGCGTGCGCGTCTGCTCCGCGACGCGCCGCTCGCGGTCCGCAGTTGCGCACGGTCGCGTCGGAATGAGGGCGCTCAAAGTGCTGGTAGACGCCCGATTTGGAATACCAAGCCGTGCTTGGGTAACCTCATGTTCACCAACGCGGGGTGGAGCAGCTCGGTAGCTCGCTGGGCTCATAACCCAGAGGTCGCAGGTTCGAATCCTGTCCCCGCTACCAGGTAAAACGGCCCCCGGAGACCACTCCGGGGGCCGTTTTCATGCCCGATGGGAACACTTTTGGGAACATTTCCAACGCAAAGACCTTGTTGGGAACAGATTGGGAACGTGTGAGCTCTCGTCGCGAAACTCTGCGCGGCGCGCCACCTGGGTGACGCCGCCGGCGTCGTTCCAGTCAGCGCGCCGTCGCTCTGGCGCGTTAGTGGGCCTAGCGGTACTTCAAGGCGGCGGGGCAGCCCCAGTGTCAGACGTGACGATGCGTCGTTGCCGACGGGAGTCCTTCGAACCCCGTCGACCGTTCAGCTACCTTAGAACCGGAACGGGGGGCATATGCGCAGGGATATCGTCGTTGTTCGAGCGTCTGTGTCAATGCGAGGCCTGTCAGGTTGCTCGCCTTGCTGCGGGTAGTTCGCCTAGCGACAACGCGCGGTGCCCCACCTGACACGTGCTGTTCAGGAAGTTGAATACTCGTTGGGTCCGTGAACCCGTCCGCTCCGCCATATACCAGATAGAGGACTCAATGGATATTCTTACAGAGAGCAAAATGCGTTCGTTCAGTGAGCGAAACGGGTTCTCCGGCGAATCGTCGTACCTATTCGAACTCTATGTCGCCAGCGTGTATCTCCAGCGATACCTCGGTGGTGATGTTAAGTTGCTCGACGACGTTGTGATTGGCGGCGGAGACGATGAGGGCGTTGACGTTGCGGCCATAGTGATCAACGGTGAGATAATTCTTGATCCGGGTGACGTAACCGGAGCGCTTGAAGACCGCGATGATAACGATGTCCGGGCTATTTTTATACAGGCTAAGACGAGCGAAAAATTTGACACAAAACTCATCGCGAAGTTTCTGCACGGTGTGGAACTGTGCACAAACGCCGCGGCGAAGCGTTCGAGAATCCCGCTCGATTCCGGGCTTTCTCAGACTGTAGCCATTTTGGAGGCAGTCATTGAAAACATCGACCGATTCAGAACAACAAGAATACCGGCCGAAATGTATTTTGTGACCACGGCGAAGCAGCCTAGCGAAGAAGCTGCGAGTGAGACCCAGGTGGTTTGTGCTATCAACCGGCTTAGAGATCTCGATGTTTACAGTGATGACCTGATACTTAAACTGCACGGTAGGAACGAGATCTCCGCGAAGGAAAAGGAGCGCAAGGGCCCTCAGAACATCGAGTTCCGGTTTCCGAGAAAGCAATCAATACCAGAGGTTGATGGGATTAACCAAGCGTATACAGGCGTCCTGCAAGCCAGTGAGTTGATCAAGATTTTATGGGACGGGGAGGGGATGAGATCCGGCATTTTCGATGACAACGTGCGCCTTAACCAGGGTAATGAAAATCGAGTTAACCAACGCATTTACTCGACGCTCACTTCTGAGAATCGAAATATGTTCCCATTTCTCAACAATGGGGTGACGATCGTTGCACGCAGCTTAACTAATGTAGCGGATCGATTTTCTATGTCTGGCTATCAGATAGTAAATGGCGGCCAAACCAGCCACCAACTAGTGCGGTGGTTCCAAAGCCTGGACGCCGATCAGAAGTCGGGGGAGGATAGCCTGCTGACATCTGTGTGGATTCCGGTGAAATTGATAGAGACGTCGGATTCCGACATAGTTTCGGAGGTGACGATTGCGACGAATTTGCAAACTTCAATAGCGCAAGCTGATATACAAGGCAGCACTCAAGATGCGAAGAATGTCGAGCAGTATTTCGAGCAATCTGGGCAAGATGGATTGCGCTACGCGCGGCAAAGCGGGGTCACGGAAGACCCCGTTGGTTTCACTCGATTGAGGGTGGTGACCACCACCGATCTGAACCGGTCGGTTGCATCATGCATCTTTGGGGAGTCATGGCGTGCGATTGGCTCCCCGAATGAGCTAACCGCACAGGATTCTTACGTGTGGGGTGGATATCCAGTGCCTCTCTACTATCTGTCAGCATGGATTGTTTATCGCATAGAAAGTTACTTCCGTCGGTACCGCGATAATTTCGAGCTTCAGGCCCTTAAGGCGGCGAAATATCATATCGCGATGTTAGTGGCTGCCAAGTGCTTCCCTGAGGTCGAGAAGATTCATGCCAATTATCGAGATCAGAAGGCGATGAATGCGGTGGCGCAAAAGGGGTCGACTGGCAATTGGAAGGAAAAGATTGAAGAAAGTATCGAAAGTTGCGTGTCGATTGTGGGTAAGTATTTCGCGGACGTGACTGCCCAAGGCAGGTCGCTCCGCAAAGACGACGTCCGCGCTCGCAAAGTTCAGCAGGATCTACTGGTAGCTCTCCACGACGGGCCGGGTCCTGCTCGATAGGTGAGTTGCTGTACGCGTATGCGCGAGTCTGATCGCGTCAGGCTGTCAGTTCGACGCTGTCCTCCCCGAAGTCGGCAACGATCCGCAAGTGCCCGCCGAGTGCGGCGACGTAAGACTGCAGCGTGCCCAGTTCCGTATGCGCCAGGTCGCCGCTCTCCAGTTGCGAGACCCGCGCCTGCGAGACCCCCATGAGTGCCGCGACGTCGGCCTGACGGGCGTGACCGTGCGCCTTACGGATCTCGGCGAGACGGTACGCCTGGACCGCTTCGTGCATCTCCTTGCGGGCCGAGTCCGCACGCGCTGAGTCGACGCGACCCTGTTCCACCGCCTCGGCCCGAATTCCACGCCAATTGCGCGCCATGCCTAATCACCTCCGTCACCGGTCGCCAGCCATCTGGCGTAACGCTCGTCGGCGACCGGGATGTTCTCGTCGTACCAGCTTCGCCAGTTCCTGGCCTTGTCTCCGCCGAGCAACAGGATCGCCTGGCGCTGCGGATCGAAGATGAACAGGATGCGGACACTTGTACCGGCGGGACGCAGCTCCTTCATGTTGTGGAACTTCGAGCCGTTCACCCGGTCCACCGTCGGCCGGCCCAAGGCGGGCCCCTCCGCCTCCAATAGGTCGATGGCGCCGGTCACCGCCGTCATCGTGTCGTCGTCCAGCGTGAAGTACCACCGCTCGACCTCCTCCAGCAGGAGCACTACCCACGCCATCAGTATAACCCCAGAGTTATATCGGTCGGGCTTGGTCAGTCGAGGTCTGTCGGGTCGGCGTCCTCGTCGTCGTCGGCCCACGCGTCACCGATCAGGAACCCCGCCGCCTGCTCGGCCGCCTCCCGGTCGTCGTTCTCCAACACGTGGGCATACGTCTCGAGGAAGAAGCCGACGTTGGCGTGGCCGATGCGCTCGCTGATCACCTTCGGATTGACCCCGGCCCGCAAGGCGCCGGTGGCATACGAGTGACGCAGGTCGTGAAAGGTGATGCGCGACAGGCCCGCTGCGGCCGACAGACGGTCGAACCGCTGCCGGATCGAATCCGGATGCAACGGCCGGCCGTCCTCGTAGGTGAACACATAGCCGCCGGGGTGATAGTCGGGCCCGAAGAACGCGCGCTCGCCGTCCTGGACCTCACGCCAACGGCGCAGTGCGGCCACGGTGGCGCGGTCGATCGAGATGGTCTTGTCGGCGTTGCGCGTCTTGCCGCCCGCTTTGTCGCGGGCCTGCCCACCGACCACCACCCGGTTGTCATGGACCGCGATGTGGCCGGCGTCGAGGTCGACGGCCGACCACCGCAGCCCGCAGATCTGGCCGCGCCGGATCCCCGTCGTGAGCTCCAGCAGAAAGAGCGCGCCGAACCGGTCATGCCGCACTGACGCGAGGAACGTCTGGATCTCCTCCGGCCGCCACACCTGGCGGCGGGTGCGCGGCCGACGGGGAGGCTTCACATTGCTTGCGGGGTTGTCGGTGAGAAACTTCCACGCGACCGCGTCGACCAGGGCGCGATGCAGGAACGCGTGTACGTTGCGGACCGTCTTGGGTGCGAGCCCTCGCGGCGTCGGTTCCGGCACGATCCCGGAGCGGTATCGGCGCACCGCGGCGCGGGCGGCGTGAATCGAGGTCCCGCACGCCTCGGACACCGCACGCGGCGTCGGCTCGGCACCGCGCGCGGCCCGCTTCGACCAGTACGCGTACATCACCGAGTCGTTGTCGCGTTTGATGCGTCCCTCGGCGAGCAGCTTCGCGTAGAGCTTCAACAGGGTGGGTTCGTCGAGCCGTTGGAGGCGCTCGCCGCCGATGTGCGGGATGACGTACCACCGCGCGTAGTCGCTCCAGCTGCGCCAGGTGGTGGCGTCGAGTGTCGGTTCGACCGCGGTGAGCCACTCGGTGAGGAACTCGCCGACGGTGCGGGTGGAGGGTTTGACGATGCGACCGCGGTCCGCGTCACGCATCGCGTCACGGCAGGCCTTCCACGCCTCTCGCTCGGTGTCGAAGCCGCCCTTGGTGATCCACGGATAGGTGCCGGTGGCGGGATCACGTTGTGGTGAGCGGAACTTGTAGTACCACTTCGCTCCCCGGTGATACACCGATCCCTTCATGACGCGAGCTCACGGAGACCTGAGGTCACGACATAGACGCGGCCGCCCAGCCGGCGAACCGGCAGCTCGCCGGAGTTCACGAGGCGATACGCCGCTGCTCGGCTGATCCCCAGCAGCTGCGCGGCGTGCGGCACGGAGAGCAGGAGGGGGAGTCCCTTGAACGGGTTGTCTTCCATTTTGATCACCACCCTCCACTGGAGTTGTGTGGGCTACGGCTCGTGCGACGTGCTGCAGCGCGTGTGTGGAATTGTCGCCGCGACGGCACGTCGCGGACTGTTCTGCTCGGCTGCGCTGAGGTTCATCGCGCACCCAACATCACTGTAATTCGCGGTACCGACAGGTTTGTGCACAGTTTTCGCGCATCGCCTCGCGATGAGTCGCGGAGTGCGCTATGTCGCAACCTGTTTCACACCTCCGGATTTAACGCCACACTATCTCCCCTCTGCCGCCTTCGCCTCCCTTTCCAGTCAAACGCATCCACATGCATACCGTTGCGTCTCCAAACACGCTGCCTCCCTTACCCTTATCCCAGGTTCTCCATTTCGTCTCACATCCCCGACACCCCCACTTTCTGCATGGCACATTTGCACAACGGTGCGAGAATGGCTGTGGCGCAGCACGTGCCCCAGGCGCCAGCTGGAGGGGCGAGACCATGTTGACGATCGCCAAGTTGAAGCGGTGGTCGATCAACTACTACATCGACACCGCCCAGGCGGCCGAGCGCGCGTCCACAGATCGCAACCGGTCGGGCGGCGGGCTGGGGGAGTACTACTCCGAACACGAGACCCGCACTCCGGTGTGGCTGTGCGCGGGCGACGCCCGCGCCGCAGCGACGTTGGTCGGGTTGACAGACGCCCAGCGCGCGGCCGGGGAGGCTGACGCGGGGGTCGTGGCGCGCTGGCTCGATGACGGGCTCGCCCCGAGCGGTGCGCGCGGTCGGGCGTTCGGGGAGCGCGGGGTGCACGGTTTCGATCTGACGTTCTGCGCACCGAAAAGTGTGTCGTTGGTGCGGGCATTGCGCGTCGATGACGTCGTGATGAAGGCGATCGCCGATGCGCATGACACCGCGCTACGGGAGGCGCTGGAGTATCTGGCCGCGCACGCGGGCTACACGCGGGTGCATAACCCACGGACCGGGGAGAAGGATCTGGTGCGGCTGCCCGGTCTGGTGGCGGTGGCCTACCAGCACGAGACGTCCCGGTGCGGGGACCCGCATCTGCACACCCACGTCATCGTCCCCAACCGGCAAGCCCGCGCCGACGGGCAGCTGGTGTCGATCGACGGAACCTCGCTGTATCACGAAGCCCGCGCCGCCGGGGTCATCTACCAAGCCACCCTGCGTCGGGAACTCAACCGATCCATGGTGTTCGAGTGGTCTCCGGTCGACCCATCCACGGGGATGGCGGAGCTGGCCGGCGTCGACCGCGACACCATCACCGCGTGGTCGCGGCGATCCACCGCATTGCGGGAGTGGGCCGCCGGCAACCTCAAGGTCGCCGACAGGCCCTTGTCGGCGGCGCAACTCGCCGCCGCGCAGAAAGCCACCCGGCCCACCAAGCCCGAAGAACTGGCCTGGGGACAGCTGGTGGAGCAGTGGCGCGCCGATGCGCGCGGCCTGCAACTGGACCGCGCAGCGTTCGAGGCGGCGCGCGCGGCGCGGCGTGCGGCCGCGCGCACCCCGTTCGACCGTGCGCGCCTGGCCGATGCTGCGGAGAAGATCCAGAAGGCGGCGTTCACCCGGGCCGATCTGGTGGAGATCGTCGGCGCCCAGCTCCCTGTCGACACCGAGCAGTCGCCGCGCGAATTGTTGGAGGCCGCGGTCGACAAGGTGGGAATCCGGTTGACCGCCCCTAGGGCGGCGCATCAGCGTGAAGGTCACGAACGGTTCACCCTCGATCGGATCCTCGCCGAAGAACGGGCCGTCCTCGATCTGGTCGACGCCCGCAATGACCGCGCACTGTTGTGGGTCAAAGAGGAAGACACTGCCGGACTTTCCCCGGACCAGAAGCGGGCGGTGGAGAACATTGGTCGCTCGCCCTGGCTTGTTCAACCGTTGTCGGCGCCGGCCGGGGCTGGTAAGACGACGTCGCTGCGCTCCCTCAACGCGGCGGTGAAGCGGCGCCACGGCGGGACGGTGGTGGTGCTCGCACCGACGGGCAAGGCCGTCGACGTCGCCGTGCGTGAAGGTGCCGGCGACACGGGTTACACGATCGCCAAAGGGTTACTAATGTTGCAGCGCAACGAATTAGAACTCGCCCCGTCGACGCTCGTCATCGTGGACGAGGCCGGGATGGTGGGCACCGACGACCTGCGCCAACTGCTGACCGCCACCACCGCCGCGGGCGCCAAGACTGTCCTGGTGGGTGACGCTCACCAGCTGGCGCCAGTGAAAGCCCGTGGGGGGATGTTCGCCCAACTTTGCCAAGACCTGCCCTGGACGCAGGAGCTGTCCGAGGTGTGGCGGATGCGCGACCCAGAGGAACGACAAGCATCGCTGGCACTGCGCGACGGAGACTCCGACGCTGCCCGGCGCGCGGTGGACTGGTACTGCGACCACCGTCGGCTTCACACCGGGGATCCGATCACCATGGCCGCCGACGCCCTCGCGGCTTACCGTCGCGATATCGCCGACGGCAAAGATGCGCTGCTGGTGTGCGACACCATCGAGATGGCCGACGCCCTCAACCAGCGGCTGCACCGCGAACACCGCGACGCTGAGACTTCCACCGTGGTAGGTGTACGTGCGCAGCGCATCGCCGTCGGCGATCTGATATTGACCCGCCGTAACGATCCGACAATCGCCCTGCGCGCCGCCAATCCCGACCGGCCGAGCCTCGACGCCGTACGTAACGGCCAGCGCTGGCGTGTCGCAGGGGTCGACCCCACCACGAACCGGTTGGCCGCCCAGCGGCTGGACGACGGTGCGCGAGCGGTCTTCGAATCTGAGTATTTGCGTGAGCATGTCAGCCTGGGCTACGCGGTAACTGTCCACTCCGCTCAAGGTGTCACTGCTGACACGACACACGCCGTGCTTAGCGACGGCGCTACTCGCAACTTGCTGTACGTCGCGATGACGCGTGGCCGCTGCGACAACAACGCCTACCTCTACGAACGGCGTACCGCGGAAGGTAGGTCACGCACCGGAGAACGTGGGCATCTACCGGTGCAGGGTTCACGCCAGGAGGCAGCAGGACTCGTTGGTGAGATTCTCGCCTGCGACGACCGGCCGCTCACAGCTCACCAAGTGGCTTCGGCTACTCAACCGAGCGCACTGCCAATGGTCGCCGCACAGATGATGGACAAGCACAGCGCTGCAATCGCGGGGTTGCGAGAGGCTCACGTGGTTTGGACGCGGCTCGCTGACCAGATGACCGCAACGATGTCCCGCGCGCGCTTCCACCTGCGTTCCCGCGGCCTCCGTCCTGAGCAGGGTATCGAACTCTAATTGCAGAGTGTCGTTTTCCTCGGCCCACGAAACCTGCCCGGCAGCGAACTCGGCTCCTGCGACGGTGCGCCTAGTAAGGCGCGGCTCCGAACACCCCGCCGCCAGCGATGGCAGGTCCTACTACCGGTGCTCTGTAATGCAGTGTTGGACGGATTTCCGCTGCCCGCGCGAACCAAACTATGGGTCGCCGCGCCCAAACAAGCTAAAAGGCCGACGAGCTGGGGAGTCGTTGGCACTGCGCCGCCCCGCCTCATACGTGAGCAAAGGTCGGCTCGCCAAGACCTCGTGAGGTGGCGGGCCGACGCGCTTGCCCGCGTTGACGGTTACGCAGCAGCCGTCGCCAGTAGTGTTGGACGAGCGAATTTCACTTGCCATTCACGCACCCAGAATGAGCCGGAATCGACAGGTTGGGGTAATCCTCCTAGGTACGCGTCGAATGCCCGGAAGGCATTGTGCCGCAGGGTTTATGGGTACAGACCAGCCGTTTTCTAACTCGCTGCGGTTATCGGCGCCGAACTAATAGTTTTGCGATCTGGGCGGGTTCTTCGGCGTGACCCATGTCCGGGAGCTGCCTGGTGGTCACGTTCGCCGTGAGTCTCGCTACGACCACGAGACATCAACTACCGGATGCGCGACGATAATTGGCCGCTCGCCGCGCGATGATGCGGGCGCCGGTAGCATTCATGCGCCAACGAGCGAGCTCGATGGAAACACCGAAGCGCAGCGCCACCTCGTCGTCGGACGCCTTCTGGCGCGCGAGCCGGCGGGCCGCGTCTGAGGGAACCAAAAGTTCGGCCGAGATTTCGGCAGCCTCGTCCTCCTGAAGCCTGTCCGCCGTACGGCAGCCGCGCTCGTTCACCAGGCTGGTGTCGAACTTGTGTTCGCCGATGACGTGCGCCATCTCATGGCTCATCGTCGAGCGTCGGCGCGCGAGGGGGTGTGCGTCGTTCTCGATGATAATCGCACCGTTGCGGTGCGGGAGCAGGGCGCCCGAGAATGCGTGCGGGCGAACGTTGTGAAAGTGATCCCGGACTGCCTGGTCGAGCGGCAGCGACCCAAGGGCAAGAACTCGCACACCGTAGAGCTCCGCCAGTTGCCATGGATCGAGCGCCTGCATGGTGTCTAGCCCCAGTTCGGTGCGTACTTCACCGGCCAGCCGTTTGCAGGCTGCCTTATTGATGGTGCGCTTGCCGGTCACGCCGGATCCTCCCGGGATGCATGCATGTGCTTCACGGTCGCTCGAATGACCTCTTCAAGGTAAGCCACGTCCTTCGCGTCTAGGTCCTGGCGCGCCCGCAACAGCGGCGCAAGCTGGGTAACAAGATCTGGCTCGGACTGACTGCTGGTCGGCCTATCTGCATCGATCATGAAGGTCTCGGCGGGCATCTTGAGCCAGCGCACCAGCGTTGCGAAGCCGTCGGCGTCGGGGCGCTGCTCGTTGCCGATGCGCGACAGTAAGGACGGGCTGGTGCCGATCTCCTTCGCTAGTTGGCGCCAAGACCAGCCCCGCGCAATGCGCTCGGCATCGAGGGCTGCGTAGAGCCCTGCCGTGTCTATCTTTGTTCTCGCCATGCGGTCCTCTCGCGCTCGAATTGTCCCTGA
Source organism: Mycolicibacterium litorale (assembly GCF_010731695.1). NCBI lineage: Bacteria > Bacillati > Actinomycetota > Actinomycetes > Mycobacteriales > Mycobacteriaceae > Mycobacterium > Mycolicibacterium litorale. The sequence goes on along the minus strand of NZ_AP022586.1, from coordinate 2,854,158 downwards.
CCTATGCAAGTGTTGCATTGTCGGTGCACTGCTTGAAAGTTGACGCGCAGTGTCCTACAGTCGAAACAGCGTTGCGAATCTGAGACAACACCGACCCGGAGTGCCCGGAGATTGGATGAAGACCATGACTGCTGCGGACGCGGTTGCGAACAAACCGAAGATCTTCAAGATCATCGTCAACACCAGGGAGGTGTCGTGGACCGAGAAGAAGATCAGCTTCGAGCAGGTTGTTGAACTCGCCTTCCCTGGTCAGCCCTATGACCCGGCGGGAACGCTCGTCGAGTACAGCCGCGGCCACGGGCCAGACCACTCACTGCGCCCGGGGAAGAACGTTGAGGTCAAGGAGGGCATGGTCTTCGATGTCGAACCCGCCAACCGCTCCTGACGAGCAGGTCGCTCGGTTGGTGGCCGACGGCTACGACATGGTGCTCGCAAGCGGCCACCTCGTCGTGCGCCAGTTGCCGTACGCCGCACCCTCCGGGCTCCGCAAGGACGGCCGCCTCGTTCTGCCGGTGACCTACTCCGGCGGCGTGGTCAACGATGCGAGTGGTGATCACCGGATATGGTTCGCCGGCGAGGAACCGCGCGACGGGCTAGGTCAGCCGCTCGGAAGTGGAGGCCAAGGGCGCGGTTTCGGGAATGGCGAGGCGGCTGACTACATGTTGTCGTTCAAGCCCCCCAGCGGCGCCTATACCGACCTACACGCAAAGATTCAGCACTACGCGCACATCCTGCTTAATGCGGCCCGACAGATCGACGCTTCGGTCCGCGCTAAACCGTGCGGCTCGTTTCAAGTCGTGCCGGATGATCTGCCTCTGGTCTACGCGGATACCAACACGACCCGCGCAGGGTTAGCGAATTTCAGCAACCTCTTCCGGGGCCACACGATTGCCATCGTGGGTGTCGGCGGCACTGGGAGCTACATCCTGGATCACGTCGCGAAGACCTGGGTCGACCGGATCATCCTGATCGACGGTGACCAACTCGAGACGCACAACGCGTTCCGCGCCCCCGGCGCTGTAGCGCATGACGAACTTGAGGCTAAACACAACAAGGCTGAATACTTCGCACGTGAATATTCCCGGATGCACGCGGGGATCACGGCCCACCCCGTCGCACTGACAGCCGACAACCTGAACCTCCTCGAAGGTGCAACCTTCGTATTTCTTGCCGCTGCCGACGCTGAGGCGAGACCGGAGATCATGCGCTCGCTCCGAGACCGGGGAATACCGTTCATCGACGTCGGGATGAGCGTTCGCGAAGGCGAGGGCGGTCTTACGGGCATGGCCAAGGTCACCGCATACCTGCCGGGCGACGAGATGACACTGCCGACGAAGCCTGCGCTTCCGCCAGGCGAGGATGACTACAACAGCAACATCCAAGTCGCCGAGCTTAACGCGCTGAACGCAACACTCGCGGTCATCCGGTGGAAGCGTTACATCGGCTTCTACGCGACGCACACGCCATATAACCAGAGCGTGTACAAGTTGTTCCTCAACGAGCTGCGTAATGAAGACATCGAATGAGGCTTATCGATCATTACACTGCGCACTTCGTTGACTCCTTCCCGGCGTCGATGGCTCCGGGGGTTCTCTACATCTCGACCGCCTATTCGACCGCTGGGCACATATGTCCCTGCGGCTGCGGTCGGGAGGTGGTCACCAAGCTGTCCCCTGCCCGATACAAGATCATTTTTGACGGAGAGGTGTCACTGAAGCCGTCGATCGCAGCCACGGGGCTGCCGTGCAAATCTCACTACTTCATCACTCGGGGGCAAGTCGAGTGGCACAAGAAGCTCGACGCCACTCAGACCGCCCGAGCGCAATCGGCCGATCAACGAGCAACCGCGGCGCAGCGGGCGGCAACTCAGAATGCGCGACTCAATCGGTGGGCGCGAATCTGGCGACGGTTCCGAGGCTAGCGCCTAGCGTCGCCTACACCAGCCCGAAGCGCAGACGCGGTCTCCGTTTGTTCGGCGATCAAGACCAAGAATCGACCGGATCCGGCCAGTCCGAGGACGAATCAGCCCGGAGCTCATACCACCAGCGAGCAGCAAGAACAAGCAGTCTCCGGAACACGTCTGAGCTCACAGTTCCGAATCGATCGGTCGGGGGTTCGCGCAGTGCCGTACTTCGGCTAGCTGGCTGGCTCCGCAACTGAGCGACCTCAACGCTGGATTGTCCTATGCGGTCCCACCAACCGGTGAGTAATTCCGGAGTCCCGGTCGCACGGCAGCCCGGAGTTCCCTAGGCCGCTAGCCGCGTGGTGATGGCGGCGTATTCGTCGATTTCCGTAGGCGCTGCGCGGTGAGACCTGGTCGGCGCCGACGTCTCAGCCTGTCCGCCGCGGTCACGCTCTGCCGACCCGCTTTCCCCACCATCCGCGACGACTTGTTTGCTGGCTCGACACCGCCCCAGCAAACGCGATTTGGGAACGGATTTGGGAACAAAACTCTACGAAACCCCCCGAAATCGGTGCAACGAGGCAATACGGGCTGAACCACATACCCCCTCTGACCTGCGCATATGAGACTTAGCGACACTCCAGAAATCCCCGTAAGCCAGCTCATAACCCAGAGGTCGCAGGCTCGATTCCTGTCCCCGCTACCAGGTAAACGGCCCCCGGAAATCACTCCGGGAGCCGTTTCGACATCTTGGTCTCGTGCCTCCGATGTCGGCACCCTGTAGTACCGGCATTCAGGCAGTCCGGGCTTGGAACTCCTCCAGTCGCCGCTCGATGACCGTCCCGGCTGGGAACGCCGAAGCGATCGTCAGGTTGTCGTCGACGACGTCTGAGGCCCAGTCCTGTGGCCACCCGCCGTCGGCCAGGCTTGTACGCATCGCGATGATCAGTTCGTCGCGACTGAAACCGACTTCGACGACCTCCGCCGTTGTGGTCGCGCGGTGGGACGCCACACCGGCGAAGCCACGGCCGCATCCGCAGCCGCCGTCAGGGTTACGCCGGTCTCGGTCGCACGGTTCCTGGACCCACACGAGTTCGCCTGGGACGCAGTAGTTGTAGTCGTTGCTGCGGGTGCCCTGGGTGAGTTCTGTCGCCACCAGAATCTTCATTTTCCGACCTCCTACGCGGTTGGTGCCGACGTTACGAGTGCCCACCGACAGCTCGGGTGAGGGCGCAGCCGGTGCATCGCCGCGGCGACACCTAACCGCATGGCCACACGTCGGTCACCGTCAACCTGGACACGATCCCGGTCTGGCGTGCCGGTCTATCCGGTCCGTCTGCGCCGCCCAGCCCGCGTGGCGAACGCATCGAGCGCGCTGAGGACTTCTGGTGCGCGCCATGCTCTGTTGCGGGCGCGGTCGGTGAACTCGATGATTATTCCGGCGGCGGTCAACGGGTCGACATATCGGCGGGCATTCCCGGTCGTTATGCCAAGTTCACGCTGAAGCAGCCGCGCATTGAAGACCGGATGCTGGATGAGCAGGTCGGCGACCCGATGAACAGCTGAGTCCCGCCGCGCAGCGATCCTTGCATCCCACTCTTCACGAATTGATCTGAGGTCGGTGACCAGTCGGCGTCCGTTCGCGACCGCGAGCAGCGACGCTTCCGAAAGCCGCTCGACCATGGGGGCGGGATCACCGTCGCGATAGGAGCCCAGGGCGCCGAAGTAGGCATCGGTGTCGGTGAGGAGCCCGGCCGAAACCGGGACGGTGATCTGGCGGGTGAGTCGCTTGTGCCGCAGCATCGCTTGGATCAGTGCGCGGCCCGTCCGGCCGTTGCCGTCGGTGAAGGGATGGATGGTCTCGAATTGTGCGTGAGCGATGGCGATCTGGGGAAGGCTGGGCACATCGGCGCGATTGGTGAAGGCGAGCAGATCCTCGATGGCGCCGGGGACGCGAGTGTGGTGCGGTGCGATGTAGTCGGCGCCGCGGGGGCCGAAGCTTCCACCGCCGATCCAAACTTGCTCGGTGCGCCAGTGTCCAGCTGAGACGGGATCGCTGTGGTGCATCAGGGCGGCGTGCATCGCGAGGATCGCTTTGTCGTCGAGTCGGTCGGCCAGCGCGACCGCAGCCTTCATGGCTTCGGTATTGCTCACGATCAGGGCCGCATTGCGCCGGCTGGTGTCGCCGAGCGCTTCGGCTTCGGCGATCGCTCGGGCGGAGGCGGTTAGATTTTCGATGTTCGAACTCGCCGCGGACTCGGAGCGCAGCAGGACCGACGCGAAAGGCGCGATCTCGTCGCCGAGTTCTGCGTCGAAACGTGTGATCTCATTGCTTGCTTCTTCCGCATCGGCCAGGACAGCCGCGGGAAGCGAAACGGTGAGTTCGGCGATGGAAGCGGGGACGGCGGCTTCGTAGTCTCCGGCTTGTCGCTGCGCTGCCCGCAGGTCCGCGAGTCCGTAGCCTGCTTCGACCGGTGCGTCCCACGTCAGGGTCTCGTACGTGAGCGCGGTGCCCCCACTGGCTGATGCCACCCCCCAAGGATAGCATCACTTGAGAAGTTAAGTGATGCTATGCGGCGGTCACTGACATCGCGTGTGAGCCAGGGCTGCTTGTGGTGGCCGCCTGAAACGCGAGGTTCCACCCGACCGGCCGCCGCGACGGCACAGCGATGCCTCACGACAGTCACCGTCGCCAAAAGACCGGTGCGTAGCCGCCTGCGGATAGATGATGCGAGCGTGAAAACTCGAAGCCTCGACGAGATCCGCGGCGCGCTGGAGCACTGCTACGACGCATTCGGCGTGCTGTGCACCGACCTCAGCGATGACGAGTGGCAGGTCCAGTCACTGTGCCCGGACTGGAGCGTGCGCGGCGTCGTCGACCACGTCACCAGCATCGAAGCCGTCATGGCCGGGTGGTTGCCCGAGGACGACCAGACACCACCGCCGTTCGAGCGGGCCGGCGAGTTCCTCGCTGACGAGACTCCGTACGTCGACAAGGTGCATGGCGTCTACGACCGTCGGCGTCGTGATCTAGCCGCCTTGACGGACAAGGATCTGGCCCGCCCGTCCTGGATGCCCGTCGGCCCAGGCACGTACGGTCGCTTCCTGGCGATCAGAGTCTTCGACTTCTGGGTGCACGAGCGCGACATCACCACGCCGCTAGGCCGCCAGACCGACGACGGCGGCGTCGCGGCGGAGATCGCACTGCAACAGGTGGAGAACTCGATCGGCTACATCGTCGGCAAGAGGGTCGGCTTGCCCGACGGCAAGAGCCTCACGTTCGACCTCACCGGCCCGCTCACCCGGAAAATCCACGTCGCCGTCGACGGACGGGCCGCGCGTGTCGACCACCTCGACGACCCCGACGTCACCGTGACAACCGACTCCACGACGTTCATCCAGCTCGCCTGTGGACGCATCGACCCGCAGGAGCAGATCGACTCCGGTGCGATCAGCTGGACGGGTGACGACGAGCTCGGCGACCGCGCCGCCCGCAACCTGAGGTTTACGATGTGACCAATTGCCCTGTCTCCGTTGACTTCCACTTCGACGTCATGTGTCCGTTCGCGTACCAGACGTCGCGGTGGATCCGCTCCGTGCGCGACCAGACCGGCCTCGAGGTGAACTGGCGCTTCTTCAGTCTCGAGGAGATCAACAGGCAGGAGGGCAAGAAGCATCCGTGGGAGCGAGAATGGTCCTACGGCTGGTCGATGATGCGCATCGGCGCGTTGCTGCGCCGGCAGTCGATGGCCGACGTCGACGCCTGGTACGAGCGGGCGGCGCGGGCGCTGCACGTCGAAGGGCACAAGCCGCACGAGAAGACCGTCGCCCGGCACCTTTTGAGGGAGCTGGGATTCGACCCGGGATTGGTCGATGAAGCGATTGCGGACCGGACGACGAGCGACGAGGTGCTGGCCGACCACAATCGCGTCGTCGACGCGGGCGGCTACGGAGTGCCGACATTGTTCTTTCCGGACGGCCAGTGCCTGTTCGGGCCGGTGCTGATCGATCCGCCGGTCGGCGTGGCCGCGTTACGGTTGTGGGATGCCGTCGTGGCGTGGACGGAGTTCCCGCACCTCTATGAGCTGCAGCGTCCGAAGACCTCGGCTGACCAGCAGGCGATCGCTACGACGTTCCGCCCGTACCTCGAGGCCAGAGACTGGGTATCGATCAACCGCGGCAAGGTGGTCAGCCTCGACGAGCTGAGTTGAGCGGCCGGATCACGCGCTGTCACGGCGGTGGAGCCGGAGGTGGCGGGGGTGGCGGCGGTGGCGCCAGCCACGGCAGCACTATCGGCGGCAGTCCCGGGATTTCGACGATGTTCGGGGGTGGCGGGGGCGGTGCCTCCCCTGACGGCGGCGCGCTCGGAGCGGCAGGGGCACTCCGAGGAGGCGGCTGGTACACCGGCGCGGGGACGTACCCGGTGCTGGTGTTGATCGTGATGATCGTACCGGGAATTGTTGTGCCCTTCGGAGTCGTGCCGACGACGCTGCCCTTCGCGGCGGAGCTGTAGACCGCAGTCGGTTGGTCTGCGACCTGAAAGCCTGCCTCGGTCAACTTCTTTCGTGCCTCATCGAGCTTAAGCCCGGCCACATTGGGTACCGCGCCGCCGGGGCCACCGTCGACGTAGCGCGGATCGGTGGGGGGCATGGCGATCGGGCCGAAGTCGGTGGCGATCGGCTTCATCGCCGTGAACCAAGTGCGGGCCGGTTCGGTTCCGCCGTACAGGTCTCCGTCACTGCACTCGCGCAGCGGGCTCGAGCACAGACCGGACGGAGTCGGGGAGTCGTCGAAGATGTAATTCGCGGCGGCGTACTGATTGGTGAACCCGAGGAATGCCGAGGACCGGTGTGACTCGGTGGTACCGGTCTTGCCCGACATCGGCAGATCCCATCCGACAGAACCCGCCGCGCCGGTGGCGGTTCCGCCGATGTGGTCCTTCCCCAACGCATTGGCCATCGTGTTGGCGAGCCCCTCGGGAACAACCTGCTCGCATGGCGCCGCCGCGAGGGCCACCTCGTGGCCGCTGCGGTCGAAGATCTTGTCGATCGGGCTGGGCGGGCACCACACTCCTCCCGAGGCCAACGTCGCTGCCACGTTGGACAATTCGAGCGCATTGAGCTCCAGCGGGCCGAGTGTGAACGATCCTAGGTTCTGCCGCTTGACCCAATCGGCGATGCTGTCGTTGGTCTCGGGCTCGTACACGCGGGCGGTGCCCGGCTCGGCGTAGGATCGCAGCCCGAGCCGGACCGCCATGTCGATCGCTCGGGGCACGCCGATCTGGGAGATCAGTTTGGCGAACGCGGTATTGGGTGATTTTGCCAGCGCATCAGTCACGTTCATCTGGCCGGCGTACTGGGACACGTTCCTCACACACCACGTCTTTGGCGGGCATCCAGGTTCGGTGGTGTCGCCCAGGCCGGTGGCCCGGAACGTCTGCGGCACATCGAGGGTGGCGTTGATGCCCATCCCCATCTCCAGCGCGGCGGCCGTGGTGAAGATCTTGAAGATCGAGCCGGCACCGTCGCCGACGAGAGAGAACGGCTGCGGCTGCACCGTCTGGCCGGCGTTGGCGTCCAGCCCGTAGCTGCGACTGTCGGCCATCGCGAGGAGGCGGTGCGCGTCCTTGCCGGGCCTGATCACGCTCATCACGCTGGCGACGCCGACGGCGGCGGGGTCGGCGAATTCGTCGACGGCGTTCTTGACGCTTTCCTGGACCTTCGGGTCGAGGGTGGTGCGGATCAGGTAGCCGTTGCGGGCCACGTCCTCCACCCTCAGACCCGCCCTGGCCAGGTACTGCAGCGCGTACTCGCAGAAGAACGCGCGATCACCGGCGGCGATGCAACCCTGCGGCAGCGCCGCGGGTTGCGGCAGTATGCCCAGCGGTGCGGACTTGGCGGCGCGGAGTTCGTCGGCTTTGTCAGGCAGGTTCTCGATCATGGTGTTGAGCACGACATTGCGCCGTTCCAACGCGGCATCGGGATAGATGTACGGATCCAGCGAGCTGGGGGAGCGGACCATCCCGGCCAACAGCGCAGCCTGCTGCCAGTTGAGGTCGCGGGCATCGATGCCGAAGTAGGTCTTCGCGGCGTCCTGAACACCGAACGCACCGTTGCCGAACGACACCAGGTTCAGGTAGCGGGCGAGGATCTCCGCCTTGGGGAGCGCGGCGTCCATGGCCAGGGCCGCCCGGATCTCGCGGAGTTTGCGTGCCGGGGTGTTCTCTACCGCCGTGCGCCGGTCCGCACTGGTCTGCGCCTTCACCAGGAGGTTGAAGTTCTTGACGTACTGCTGCTCGACCGTCGACCCACCCCGGGTGGTTTCGGCGCCCTGGAGATAACCCGCCAGGCCGGTCAGGGTGCCCTGCCAGTCGACGCCGTTGTGCTCACTGAAACGCTTGTCCTCGATCGAGATGATCGCCAGTTTCATCGAGTTGGCGATCTGATTGCTGGGAATCGCCCAGCGGCGCTGCTCGTACAGCCATGCGATGGGGTTCCCTGCTTCGTCCACCATGGTGGAGACGGTCGGCGCCGCCCCCTCGAGCAGTTGTGTGAATTCCTCAGTGGCCGAGTCGGTTACGCGCATGAACGCCGTCCCGGCACCGCCGACGAACGGGAACATCAACGCCGCCGCGAGCAGCCCGGCGGCGAGGCAGCAGCCCGCCAGCCTGGCGAGGGTTTCCCGCTTTGCCCGGCGCTGGTCGCGCATAGCGCCAGCTTAGGACGGTTCACGGGACCTGACAGCGGATTGCAGCAGTCCATCGGTGTCGTTGAGCCCGGCACCCGCTGGTGCCACAATCGATGTATGGATTCGGGCCCGCGGGGCCGGGAACCGGTTGGACTCCGCTCTGACCTCGACACGCTGACAGCGACGTGCCGCGTATTCCGTCGGCTTCCGCCCGATGAGCGACCAACCAGGGAGGCATCATGACCACCCTCTACGCGGTGGCCGGCGTCGTGGCGCTGACACTGCTCTGTCTCGGGTCCAGCCTGCGCGTGATCCAACAGTTCGAACGCGGCGTGGTGTACCGGTTCGGGCAGGTGCAATCCCGGGTGCGCGAGCCCGGGCTCACGCTGCTTGTCCCAGTCGCTGATCGACTGCAGAAGGTGAACATGCAGATCATCACGATGCCGGTACCCGCCCAGGACGGCATCACGCGCGACAACGTGACCGTACGGGTGGATGCGGTCATCTACTTCAAGGTGGCCGATCCTGTGCGGGCGGCCGTCGACGTGCAGGACTACAAATCGGCCATCGGGCAGGTCGCGCAGACGTCGCTACGGTCGATCATCGGCAAGAGCAACCTCGATGACCTGTTGTCCAATCGGGAGCACCTCAACCAGGGCCTGGAGTTGATGATCGACAGCCCGGCGCTGGGCTGGGGAATCCACATCGACCGCGTCGAAATCAAGGACGTGATCCTGCCCGACTCCATGAAGCGGTCGATCGCCCGCCAGGCCGAGGCCGAGCGGGAGCGACGGGCCAGGGTCATCACCGCAGACGGCGAACTGCAGGCCTCCCAGAAGCTGGCCGCCGCGGCCGGGGTGATGTCCGAGCAACCCGCGGCACTGCAACTGCGGCTTCTGCAGACCGTCGTGGAGGTGGCGGCGGAGAAGAACTCGACCCTGGTGCTGCCCTTCCCCGTCGAACTGCTTCGCTTCCTGGAACGGTCGACGCCGCAGGCGCAGGGCGAGAGCTCGGCCGGCGGTGACGCGTCGCGCCCGGACACCGACATTCCGGCTGCGCTGACGGCGTCGCTCTCCGGCATGTCGTCTGCACTGACGCAGTCTCAACGCGAGGCCGAACTGGCGACCTGAGGCCGCAAACCTCGGCAGCTTCAGAACTCCCGAAGCGTGTCACGCAGAGTCGTCTGCGTGTACTCCGTGCGCACGACGCCGCGCCGCTGCAGTTCGGGCACCAGGCCGTCGGTGACCTCGATGACGTGTCTGCGGCTCACGCCTTGGTTGTGCAGTGTGATGAGGAAACCGTCGCCGCCGACCTCGTCCATCAGCCATTCCATCTCATCGGCCACGGCCGACGGCGTACCGATCAGCGGATAGGACGACGAGAACTCGGCGGACTCGTAGACGAGTTCCCGCAGGGTCTTGCCCGACCCGGATTGCTGGAACTTATCCAGCGAGCCCTGCTCGCCGTTGGTGGTGAGATGCGGCAGCGGCGAGTCGAGGTCGAACTGGGCGAAGTCGATATCGGTGATCGACGAGAGCAGCGACAGTGACTGTTCGGCGAATGCCTGCGAGGTGACCATTCGCTCGCGCCGCGCCATCGCCTCCTCGGTGGTCTCGCCCAGCGTCGGGATCACGAGGTACATGACCTTGACCTCGTCGGGATTGCGACCCTGGGCGGCCGCCCGGCCACGGATGTCCTCGCGATACGCCCGCATCCCGTCGACGCCTTCGGCGAGGGTGATGATCGCATCGGCGTGCTTTGCCGCGAAGTCCCGTCCCCGCGGCGACCCGCCGGCCTGCAGGAACGTCGGCCGGCCCTGCGGGGACGGCGCGGTGTTGAGCGGGCCGCGGCACTTGTAGTACTTGCCGTGGAAGTTGATCTCGTGGACCTTCGTGAAGTCGGTGTGCACACCGCGTTCGCGGTCGACGACGACCGCGTCCGGCTCCCACGAATCCCACAGCTGGTAAACGAGATCCATGTACTCGTCGGCCATCGCGTAGCGGTCTTCCCGCGGTGGCAACTCGTCGAGGCCGAAGTTCTGCGCGGCGGCGTTCTCGGCGCTGGTCACGATGTTCCAGCCGAACCGGCCGTTCGAAATGTGGTCGATGGTCGAGCACAGCCGCGCCAGCAGGAATGGCGGATATCCCAGCGTCGACAGCGTGGCCACCACACCGAGATGCCTTGTGGCGGCGCTCATCAACGTCGCCAAAGGCGCCGGGTCGTGCTTGGGTACCATGCCGAACGCGTGCTTGAGGACCGCCTCTTTGGTGCCGCCGAAAGCTTCGGACACGGCGAGCTTGTCCTCCATCATGATGAAGTCGAAGCCTGCGCGTTCGAGGTTCTTGGCCATCTCGACGTAGAACTGCCCGTCCCACGGCGTACCGCCGGTCTGTTCGAACGGCCCCGTCCACATGTCCGAGGTAAAGTTCATGAACCAACCGAGATGGAACTTCTTGTCTTTCACCGGAGAATCACTACTTTCTCGATAGTTGTACTTTTCGACGGTCAGATCTGCGGCTGGAGTTCCGTACTCGTGGCGTCCTGAACGGCTCTGAGCCCCAGACTTGCCCGGATGGCGAGGCCGATGACGAACAGAGCTGCGGTGACGACGAACGGCGCCCAATCGACCAGCGGGTCACCGGTGCGAGGCCACAGCACGTTGACGGTCTCGACGATCACCCATACCAGCGCGAGCCACCCCGCGATGTGCCCGGCGCGGCCGAGGAACGTCGATTCGGAGCGGTCCCACGTGCCCCGGACCTTGCTGATCGCGAGCCCGACGATGGGGAATCCGAACGACAGGAAGAAGCCCGCGGTGACGAAAGTGACCAGCAGCGTGTAGATCTGTTCGCTTTGGAACGGCAGGTACAGCACGATGCCGATCGTGCCGGTGACCACGGTCGCGACAGTCGGAGTGTTGATGCGCCGGTGCAGTCTGCCGAGCTGGTGGCTCATCGGCAGTTCTCCGTTGCGACCGTAAGACCACACGATGCGCGACACCGCTGAACTGATCGCGACCACGGTAGCGAAGTAGGCGATGACGAACAGGATCATGACGGCCTTGAAGGCAGGAGCCGGGAGGTACGCGGTGAGCGTGGCCGCGACGGGATCGGCTTCGGCAGCGGCGCTCTCAGGCATGGCCATCAGGAAGGCGAAGCACGTGAACAGCACGACGAGTCCGACGCCGACCAGTGATCCGACGATCGCCCTGGGGATGTCGCGTTTGGGTTCACCGACCTCCTCGGCGAGGGTGCTGGCGCTCTCGAAGCCGAGGAAGGACCATCCTGCGAACATGACCGCCAACACGAACGGTGTTGCCATGAAGGCGGTGTCCGACGGCCAGGTGATCGCGCTGCCGAGCGTCGCGACACTGTTGACCTTGTGAAAAAACAACAGCCACAACGCGATACCCACCGAGCCGACCACCTCGGCGATCAGGCACAGGAAGCCGACGATGCGGACCGCCGCACGGCCCAGCACGTTGACAAGCACCGCGCCGGCGAGGATGACCATCCCGACGAGCGTCATCAGCGTCTGGTTGTCCGCGTCGAGATCGAATGCGGCGGCTGCGAACAACGCACCACCGTAGGACACCGCGGTCAGGGTGATCATCAGCGTCCACATGTAGGCCCATCCGGCGAACCACCCGTAGGCCGGGCCGAGCAAGCGTCGCGACCACTGGTACACCCCGCCTGCCATCGGCCACCGCGACGCCAGCACACCGAACGTCACGCCGATGAGCACCTGGCCGATCAGCACAACCACCAGGGCCCACCAGAAACCGGGCCCGGCCGCGGCCAGACCGAGCCCGAACACCATGTACATGGCCACGATCGGCGAGACGAAGACGAAGCCGAGCATGGCTGCCGACCACATGGAGAATTCGCGTCGCATCGGTGCGGCGGCGGTGGGCGGAACCGCAGTCGTACCAGTCGCGATGTCGTCCACGGGCGCTCCTTCAGCAAGGCTCCCGCGGGGGCGCAGGAACGTTTCTGTGCTGAAAGTTAGGGGCGTCATGTGTCGCTGGGCGGCTGCAACAGTAACGTTCCTGTTACCGCGCGCTACGGCTTGGTGACGTGCTCCGGCGCCCTACCGCTGAGAACTGGCGCGGACGACGAGATGCGCGGACACCACCTCGCGGCCGGGTTCGGCGTTCTGTTCGATCTGGTCGACCAGCATGCGCACCGCGGTCCGGCCCATCTCCTCAGCATGCAGTTCGACCACCGAGATCGGCACGGGCGCAAGCGCGACCGCGGCACCGTCACCGATGTTCACCAGCATGAGGTCCTGCGGGACGCGCAGCCCCACGTCCATCGCGGCCAGTTCCGCGGCCAGCGCGAGCTGATCCAGGCCGACGAAGAGCGCGTCCGGGGGGTCGGGATCGTCGAGGATGTCCCGCACGGCGGCGCGAGCCGCCGCCGGATTGAAGGCGCCCGGGATTCGGGATCTGCGGTCGGCGAAACCTCGCCGGGCGCACCAGGACGTGAACTCGTGCTCGACGGAATGGATGTACGACGCAGGGGAGTCCGGGGTGATCAGCATCGGCCGACGCGAACCACCCCGTTCGAGATGATCGAGGACGTCGGCGACGACGCCGGCCCAGTCGTTGTCGACCCAACTCGCCGCGGTGGAGTCGGTGCGTCCCACCGTGCTCGCCGGGGTACCGCGGAGGCGCGCGGACTCGACCAGGTCATCCTCTTTGGAGGGGTCGACGGCGATGAGCCCGTCGTGCGCGGCATCCAGCTGCATGTGTGCCGGCGCAACCGCGAGGAGAAAGCCGCGTTGGTTCGCCTCGATCGCGGCTCCGGCCATCACCCGCATGAAATAGTCGACATGCCAGAGCGATTCGGCGTCAACCTCGCTCGGCAACATCGTGATCACCAGGGTTCCGGTCCGTCCGTTGCGCAGAGACCGCGCGGCGACGCTGGGACGGTATCCCAACTCGGCAGCGATCTTGCGCACCCGCTGTCGGGTCGTCACGGGCAGCGAGCCGCTGCCGTTCAACGAATCCGACACAGTCGTGGTGGAAACGTTCGCGGCGAGTGCCACGTCACGCAAGGTAACCCTGCCTCTGCCGCGTTCAGCTGCCATGTGCGCTCAATCTAGGCCTTCGGTCACACATCCTCAGCGGAACCACGCGGAGAACGTTATCGTCACGGCCGACGGGTGTGAACGCATCACGGCGAGTATGCCCTCCCGCACACAGTAGTGCTGCGAGTCCGCAGCCGTAGCGAAACAGACTGCCTGTGAACATGGTTCATGAATAGAGCGGGGACGCAGGTATGAACGAAGACGAGTTGGCAGCCAGCGACGGGATAGCCATCGCCGAGTCCATCCGGGCTGGGATGATTTCGGCCGAAGAGGTGGTCGAGAGCGCCATCGCCCGGGCGGAATCTCTGAACGCGCTTCTCGGGTTCCAGGTGACGAGCATGGTGGAGACGGCGCGCGCCCACGCCGCTACGGTCGACGTCGATGCGCCGCTGGCCGGTGTACCTTGCTTGATCAAGGACCACCTGGCGTTGCAGGCCGGCATACGGCACACCTCAGGCTCGCGATACCTGCGTGACTTCGTCGCCACCGTCGACAGCCAGATCGTCCGCCAATACCGCGCGGCCGGCCTGATCCCCATTGGTACCTCGGCGACGTGTGAATTCGCGCTACTGTCAACCGCCGACTCTGCGGCGCACGGGCCTTGCCGCAATCCGTGGGACCCCACCCGCACCACAGGAGGATCGAGCGGCGGCGCGGCGGCAGCGGTGGCGGCCGGTGTCGTCCCCATCGCCCACGGCAACGATGCGGCCGGTTCTATCCGAATTCCCGCATCGGCCTGCGGGCTTTTCGGACTCAAACCGAGCAGGCACCGCGCGCTGATCCCTGAGCTGTTGTCTGGTAGCCCTGCGTCCGGGATCTGGTCTGAGCACGTCTTGACACGAACAGTGCGTGATAGTGCCGCAGTCCTCCACGCCCGCGCCGTCGGTTCAGCGGGCGGCGGCGACCGTTTCACCCTGAGCTCCTCACCAAAGCCGGCACTCCGAATTGGTTACGCCACAACACCGCCACTCGGGACCCCGGTTGACAGTGATTGCGAAGAAGCGGTTGACGACGCGGTCCAACTCTGCGCGCGCCTGGGTCACACCGTCGCCGAGACCAAGCTGCCGGGCGACTTCGCGGAGCTCGAGCGCGCCTTCTTGATCCTCTACACCGCGGGAGCCGCAGCGTGGCTTGACCATTGGATCGCTGTCCTCGGATACCCCCCGCGTCCCGGCGACCTCGAACCCTACACCGACGCTGTTGTCGCGCATGGTCGCAGTTTCTCACCTGCCGCCATACGCGGTGCCATTGCGACTCTCGAACGAGCCGAACACCAGATTTCGGCGTTCTGGGCCGAGTTCGATGTGTTCCTGACTCCGACGCTGGCAGCGCCGCCACCTCCGCTCGGCTTCTTCACAGCAGATCCAACGGATCCTCTGGAACTGCTGGATCGTGACGCTGAGTACTCGCCATTCACCTGGTACGCCAACGCCGTCGGTTCGCCCGCCATGTCCGTGCCGCTGTACTGGAACGCTGACGCCCTCCCCATCGGAACCCACTTCATGGCCGCTCACGGCCGCGAGGATCTCCTGCTCGCGCTTGCCTTCGAATTGGAGAACGTTCGTCCATGGTCGGTGCATCGCCCCGTGATCTTCGGGCGACACGACCGGCCCAAGGACTGATGTTCAGGCGCAGGACTGGAGAACTGACTGCCATCGGCTGGCAGGGCGCGGGATCAGTGCGCGGCCCACGGCTCGCGGGCGAAGACCTGCTCGACCATCGGGCGGAAGAACTCGAGCGGACGATGCTCGAACTGCGAGTCGAAACAGTTCTGGTCGTACTTCTCGCAGAACTCCACGCAGTCGTCGAACCATTGGTGTCCGCGGTATTCTTCCCGAGCGTCTCGGATGCCACCCATGTGCGGGGCGTAGTAATACTTCTGGAATTCGGGGTGCACCTTCACAATCCAAGCCAGACGTTCCGACACGTAGGGCGCGAGGACTGCTGAGGCGAACGCGCCGTGGGCATGAGGCGCGTACGTGTCACCGATGTCATGCAGAAGCGCCGCAACCACGTAGTCGACGGACCGTCCGTCGTCGAAGGCCCGGGTCGCCGACTGCAGTGAGTGGTCCAGCCGACTGATCGGATAAGCCTGCTCGCCGTCAGCGAGGACTTCCACCAGTGACAGGACGCGGGGTACCAGGCCGGCATTGTTCGCCTCTTCGGCGCGACCGATCAGCGCGTAGTCTCCGGCGGTGCCTTCGGCCATCGTGCGGAAGGTGGCGCGTGTCGGCGTACTCATGACCGACTCCTTTCAACTGGTTCCCGGACAAACGTAGCGGTCACTTGTTCCGGCCGCGCGTCTGAAGCGAGACGACCAATGAGGTGGCGGTGGTGGGGGTGCCTGCAGCGCCGGCGTCGAGCACGGAATAGCCGGCCCGTTCGGACGCTTATGTAGGCGTGCCCGATGCGACCGCAACCGGGTGATCGCTGCAACGAGAGAAGAGACGATCATGACGACGTATTCGATCATCGGCTCGGGCAATATCGGTTCGGCGGTGGCAGCCCAGTTCGCCCGCAGTGGGATCGATGTGGCCGTAGCCGCCTCACGCGGCGCTCACGCCGTCAAACCTCTGGCCGACACGCTGGGGCCGCGGATCAGCGCTGCCGAGGTGTCTGACGCCCTGCTGGCCGATGTGGTCATCCTGGCCGTGCCGTTCGAAGCCGTGCAAGGGCTGGTTGAGCAGGTACCCGACTGGAACCAGCGCATCATCGTCGACGCTACGAACGCCATCGACTACACGGACTTCTCAGCCGCCGACCTGGGTGGCCGGGCGTCCTCGGATGTCGTGGCGGGCTGGGCCAACGGTGCGCGGGTCGTCAAAGCTTTCGGCCACACCTGGGCCAAGGTCTTGGCCCGCGACCCCAGCGACGGGCACGGCGGAAGGCGGGTTCTGTTCTTGTCGGGCAACCACCCTGACGCCAACGATCAGATCGCCCAACTGATCGACCAGTTCGGCTTCGAGCCGATCGATCTGGGACGCAATGACCAGGGCGGGTTGTTGCAGCAGTTCGGGGGCCCACTGACCACGCACAGTTTCATCTCGCAGCAGATCAGCGGCGCCACGCCACCCGAGAAGGATCTTGCCCACCCCTGAACGTGACGCACCTGATCGCGGCACTACCGGTGGTCACCGTTGGGCGGTTCACCGTCGTCGACGAACGCCTGTAGCCGCGCCAGCGCGCCGTCCCAACGGGCGGACAGCGCGGCGAGGTAGTCGCCGGCCGCGCTCAGCGGTTGCGGTTCGACGGTCCAGATGCGCTCGCGACCGGACTTGGCGCTGCTGACGACGCCGGCCGCCTGCAGGAGTTCGAGGTGCTTGGTCGTGGCCTGGCGGCTCATCGTAAGTGACTGCGCCACCTGCAAAGTGGACCTCGGACCCGTCCGACACAGCCCGGTGACGATGCGCAGCCGGTGCGGCTCGCCGAGCGCGTCGAAGACCTTTGCCGCCCGCGCCTGCGACACGCCTGCCGTCATCGCTGGACGGGCTGTGCCAGGAACGCGGCGATGAGCCTCATCTGCAACGCCCAGCCCTCGCTGTTGCCGTCGAAGATGGAGCGCCGGTGCTCGGCGGGCAGCGCCTCGAAGCCCGACTCGACGACGCGGAACTGCACGCCGTCCGCGGTGTCGGTGAGCGTGAACTCCACCAGAGTCGTCAGATCCGATCCGGGCAACGGGTTCCATCGGAAGGCGAACCGGCGCTGCGGCTCGACGGCGACGATGTCGAGGGTGACCGGCTCGCCGGCGTAGGGGCGCTGCCGTTCGGCGACCTCGTCGTCGACCTCGGTCACGGCGATCACACCCGAAACAGTGCTTCCCTCCACGAACGGTCCGTCGACGCGCATTCCGAACCAGGTGCCGAAGCTCTCCGAGTCGCTGATGGCATTCCACACCCGCTCCAGCGGGGCGTTGAGGACGGTGAACTTCTCAATGCGGTCGGTCGATGACATGAGCAACCTCCTAGTTGCCTGTAGTCAACCACACCACCCTCTCGATACGCAACGGTTCAGTTGCCCGATGTGTGAAAGGGGCAGGAAGTGGTCCGCCGACTCAGTCGGCCAACAGTTCCTTGAGGACGTCGTCGATGAACTTGTTGTCCTCGGGGTTCGCGTCGCCGCCCGCGAAGTGACCGTATATGCCTGGGATGACCCGTAACTCGGCGTTCGGGATGTGGCTGACCGCGAACTCCTCGTCCTCGGGCGGAAAGTAGAGATCCTTCTCGGCCGGCAGCACGATCATCTTGGCTTTGATGGTCTTCAACGCCGCGACCTGGTCGCCGTCGAACCCTCGGCCGGGCGTTGCCCCGACGTTGCCGTTCTGCCAGGTCCACAGCATGGCCAACAGATTGTTGGCGTCTCGGCGGTCGAGGAAGAAGCCCTCCCAGAAGCCGACGAGGAAGTCCTCGAGCGAGGAATACCCCATCTTCTTGTACTCCTGCTGCCAATAGAACGCCTGCGAGAAACCCCACCCGGCATAGACCCGGGCGGCCGCACGCAGTCCCTTGACGGGCTTGTCGGTGTACCAACCCTCCTTGAACGCTGCGTCCGCCGTCAGTGCGGCCTTCACGCCTTCGAGGAACACGATGTTGTGCTCGCTGGTCTTTGAGGAACCGCAGAATGGCATGGCGCGCTGCACCATATCCGGATAGCTGACGGCCCACTGGTAGGTCTGCCCGGCACCCATCGACCAGCCGGTCACCAGCGCAAGTGTCTCGATCCCGAACGACTCGACGAGCTTGTGTTGCTGTTCGACCTGATCGTAGAAGGTGACATGCGGGAAGCGCGCGGCATCGTACGGGGGTGGTGTGTTCGACGGCGAGGTCGACAGGCCGTTGCCCAGCATGTTCGGGACGATGACGAAGTACTTCGCAGGGTCCAGGGCCATTCCGTCGCCGATCAACCACTCGTTGTCCCAATGGCGGCCGGAATACCACGTCGGGAACACG
Organism: Mycolicibacterium litorale; assembly: GCF_010731695.1. Taxonomy (NCBI): domain Bacteria; kingdom Bacillati; phylum Actinomycetota; class Actinomycetes; order Mycobacteriales; family Mycobacteriaceae; genus Mycobacterium; species Mycolicibacterium litorale. The sequence continues at coordinate 2,835,531 of NZ_AP022586.1, read as the reverse complement.
ACCGCGTTCGTCTTGTCGGCGTTCAACTCACCGTACGTCTTGTACGCGAGCTTCGCGCCGCGCAGCGTGGCACCATGCTGCAGCGTCACGTCGCCGAGGTCGAAGAGCTTGTAGTCCTGCGGAAACTCATCCATCGAACGGCACCTCTTGGTTGAGTCTGGCACCGAAATGCTCTGACCAGTCGGAGCATAACCAACTGGAACCCACGACGCAGGAGACCCAGCGAGATTCCGCGTTTTACTGCTGCCCGTCCAGTGGCTGATTCGCCTGTTGCAGAAGCCGATCGATCGCGGTCTGACCGATGCCGCCGGCGAAGCGCCGGATGCGATGGAGGGGGATTGATCCGACCATCTTGACCAGCTCGCCATCGCTGCTCAACGCGTCGGGCATCGCGGGCATGGCCTGTCGCGCCATCGCGGTGAACAGCGGTCCGGCGACGGGGTGCGCCAGCACCTCGGCAATCGTCGAATTCTCGGACAACGCGATGCGCGGTCCGTCGCCCTCGAGCCGAACGTCCGTCGTACAGCGGATATCCCGGCTCGAACTGCCGACCCGAATGGTGTAGTCACCGCCCTCGAGGACCCAGTCGTCGACGCGGTCGTCCCAGTACGCCAAATCCTCCAGGGCAATACGAATGACCACCATCGAGGTGGATCCGCGGGGCAGATCGACGACCTGGAATCCCTTCAATTCCTGCGGTGGTCGCTGCACGTCGGACGCGGCCTTGGATACGTACACCTGCACCACTTCACGGCCATCGCGGGGACCGGTATTGCTCACCGGTAGCGCCACGCGGATGGCGCCGTCTTCGGTCCGGGCCTCGACACTGCCGTACCCGAATGTCGTGTAGGACAGCCCATGTCCGAAGGGATACGTCACCTCGAACGCGCGGGCGTCGTACCACCGATACCCCACATGGATTCCTTCGCCGTAGAGGACATGGGAGTGTTCACCCGGGAAGTTCAGGAAGGACGGAACATCTTCCAGACGTACGGGCACCGTTTCGGCGAGGCGCCCCGACGGATTGACGACTCCGAACAGCACGTCGGCCACCGCCGCGCCGCCGCCCTGCCCGAGCAGGCCCCCGTCGAGGACAGCTGCTGCACGCCGATCCACGTCGTCCAGGCGCACCACGCCGCCGTGGGACAGAACGGCGACAGTGTGCGGTTGGACCTCCGCTACGGCGGCCAGCAGGTGCAACTGCTCCTCCGGCAGATCGATGTCGTCACGGTCGTAGCCCTCGGACTCGTCGAGATCGGACAATCCCAAGAACACGACGGCGACGTCGGCCGCGCGAGCCGCCGCCACCGCGTCGGCGCGGGCGTGCGCCGGGTCCCCCTCCGCGCCGAACCCGGCGGTGCAAGTGACGTCCGCCGCAGTGCGACTACGGATTTCGTCGAGGGGGATGTCGACGCGGGCGGCGTTGACACGGGAACTTCCACCGCCCTGATAGTGCGGTTCGGTGGCGAAGCGACCGATGACCGCCAGCCTGCGGTCCGGCGCCAGCGGCAGGACGCCACCGGCATTCTTGAGCAGCGCGACGCTACGGCTGGCCGCCTCGCGGGCAAGAGCATGATGGGCGTCGAGGTCCACGGCCTCGACGGGGCCTGAGTTGTCGGCGGCGCGCCGCAGGAGACCTATGACGCGGCCCGCGGTTTCGTCCACTGTCGCCTCGTCGAGATCTCCAGCCGCGACAGCGGCGATCACCTCGTCGTCGAGCGACGGGTCGCCGCCGGGCATCGCGAGATCAAGGCCGGCAGCCATTGCCGCGACACGGTCGTTGACTGCCCCCCAATCACTGACCACGGCACCGGTGAAGCCCCATTGGTGCCGTAACACATCGGTCAGCAGCCATCGGTTCTCCGACGCGTAGACGCCGTTGATCTTGTTGTACGAGCACATCACCGTCCACGGTTGAGATTCGGTGACCACACGCTCGAAACTCTTCAGGTAGATCTCCCGCAGCGCGCGCGGCTCGACGCGAGAGTCTGATCGCATCCTGTCGCTCTCGGCGTTGTTGGCCGCCAAATGCTTGACGGACGCGCCGACCCCACCGCCTTGCAGTCCGTTCACCCACGACGCGCCCAGCATGCCGCTGAGAATCGGATCTTCCGACAAGTACTCGAAATTGCGTCCGCAGCGCGGGTCACGCTTGATGTTCACGCCGGGGCCGAGCAGGACATTCACACCGAGGGATCGAGCCTCGTCGGCGAGTGCGGCGCCCACACGCTCGACGAGCCCGCGATCCCAACTCTGCGCAAGGCCGGCGGCCGGTGGAAAGCACGTCGCCGGAGCGCTACCGGCGACACCGAAATTGTCCGCTGCGTCGGCCTGAGCGCGCACACCGTGGGGGCCGTCGGTGAGCACCACGGCGGGCAGCCCGCCCACGGCCTTCGTGCGCCAGAAAGACTGACCGCTTCCGAGCGCTGCCTTCGCCTCAAGAGTCACACTCGTCACGTCGACAGGGTCGTCGGGCATATCGCCATGTCCGCGAGCGTCAGTTGTCTCCATGCCAAACGGTACGGCTGCAGTTCTTGGGGTGCCAGTTTCACGACCCTCGACGTGCCAGGAGAGGCCGGATCCGGTAGGTCGTCTCGGCGTCGACTGCTGGGTGAAGCGACTCGCCTATTCTGGTTAGCCGAACGAACAATCAGGGAGGTACATGACCACCGAGGCACAGGAGCCCTCGACCCGCGAGCGCCTGCCATCCAGCGCCAACGCGATCATCGCCATACTCGTCGGGTCGGCGTTCGTCATGATCCTCAACGAGACGATCATGAGCGTCGCTCTGCCCGCCTTGATCGTCGATCTGGACATCACGGCCAGCACCGCACAGTGGCTGACCAGTGGGTTCCTTCTGACCATGGCGGTCGTCATCCCGATGTGCGGGTCGCTGCTGCAGCGGTTCCCGGTGCGAGGCGTCTACCTGACATCGATGGCGTTGTTCTGCGCGGGCACCGTGATATCAGCCGTGGCACCCGGCTTCGCGGTCCTGCTGGCCGGCCGGATCGTGCAGGCGTGCGGCACCGCGGTCATGGTGCCGCTGCTGATGACGATGGTGATGACCCTGATCCCGCCTGAGCGGCGCGGACGGACAATGGGAACCATCTCGATCGTCATCGCGGTGGCCCCCGCAATCGGTCCGACACTGTCGGGCATCATCCTCGGCTCACTGAGCTGGCGGTGGATGTTCTGGATCGTGCTGCCAATCGGGGCGCTCGCGTTGGCGGCGGGCGTCGCACGGCTGCGCGTGGCCGACGAACGGCAGCGCCCGACGCCGATCGATCCCGCGTCCATACCACTTTCCGCCGTCGGCTTCGCCGGTCTGGTGTTCGGTCTCTCGCTCATCGGTGAATCCGGAAGTGGACGGCAGGCTGCGCCCGCATGGGTACCGATCGCCGTCGGCGCAACGGCATTGGTGGTCTTCGGTATCCGGCAGGTGCAGCTGCAGCGGCGCGAGCGGGCGTTTCTGGACCTGCGCCCCTTTGCCTATCGACGTTTCTCACTATCGCTGTCGCTGGTGATCCTCGGGTTCATGGCGCTGTTCGGCGCGATCATCATGCTGCCGCTCTACGTGCAGGATGTGCTGGGGCAGAGCGCGTTAGCAGCAGGCCTGGTGAGCCTGCCCGGCGGCATCTTGATGGGAGTGGCAGGCCCACTGGTGGGGCGCATCTACGACCGGCTGGGCGCTCGGTTGCTCGTCATCCCGGGCTCGCTCATGCTCTGCGCGTCGCTGTGGGGGTTCGCGACGCTGTCGGCGACCTCACCGATGTGGGAGATCATCGGCTTGCAGACGGTCATGATGGTGGGTCTGTCGATGATGTTCACACCGCTGATGACCGACGCGTTGGGGGCTCTGCCCGAATCGCTGTACACGCACGGAAGCGCGATCCTCACAACGCTGCAACAGGTCGCCGGCGCTGCGGGTACGGCGTTGTTCATCACCGTCATGACCAAGGCGTCGGTGTCGGGCGGGGCGCCCGACCTACCCGGTGTGCGTGCTGCTTTCACCGTCGCCGCGGTGATCGGCGTGGTCGTCGTCATCGTGGGGCTTTTCACGGGACGCCGACCGGCGACCGCAGCCGCCACACCGGTGCACTAGGTCTTCCACGGAACCGCAACCGGCGCGCCGCCCCTCGTGCATCCTTACGGGGTGCGTCCCCTCCGCTACTCGATCAACGTGACCCTCGACGGCTGCTGCGACCACCGCGCCGGGATCCCGGACGAGGAACTGCATCGCTACGCCGCCGAGACCATCGGCCGCGCGGACGCCCTCATCTTCGGTCGGGTGATCTACCAGATGATGGAGTCCGCGTGGCGGTCGCCGGCAGACGACATGCCTGAGTGGACACGACCTTTCGCGCGGACCATCGACGCGGCCAAGAAGTATGTCGTGTCGAGCACCCTCGACCGGGTCGACTGGAACGCCGAACTCCTGCGCGGCGATCTGAGAGACGCTGTCGAACAGCTCAAACGCGAGCCCGGGGAGGGCCTGTACGTCGGGGGCCTGCAGCTTCCGCTCGCGTTGGCGGAGCTGGGGCTGATCGACGAGTACGAGTTCGTCGTGCAGCCGAGGATCGTGGGCCACGGGCCGACGTTGTTCGCGGGCCTGTCCAAGCCCATCGACCTCGAACTCGTCGGCCGGCGTGAGTTCGCCTCGGGCGCTGTCGCGATGCGGTACGAACCGCGCCGTTAGCGGGCCAACCCCAACAGCGGCGGGACGAGGTAGCGGCGCGCGAACGACCGGGCGGCATCGTCGTCGCCGAGCGCGACGTTCTGCGACGGTGTCAGCACGAACGACACGATGACCCGGACGGTGACCTCGGCGACCTCGAGCAGCTCGAGCTGCGTGCGATGGTCGTCGGGCAGGGCCACCGCGAGCTGATGGGCCAGGAACGACGAGGCCGTCCGGACGACGCTGTCGCCCTCGACGGTGAGGAACGGCAACACGGTTTCCGGCTCCGTGGCGAGCAACCGCTGCAGCAGCGCATGGTCACGCAACGTGGTCAGCGTGAAGACGAACCCCTCGACCAGCTTGTCCTCGGCTTCGGCGTAACCGCCGGCCTCGGCGGCGAGGTCGGAGAGAAACCGCTCGAGTTCCCGCAAGAGCACCGCTTCGACGATGGCGTCCTTGTTCGCGAAGTTCCGGTACAGCGTGACCCGCGCCAATCCGGAACGACGGGTGATGTCCTCCACCGTCGAGCGGCGGATCCCGAACAGCTCGAACTGCTTGAGCGCCGCGTCGAGGATCCGTTCGGCGTTTCCCTCCGCCGTCGGCGACCCGAATCGCTGTACCGCCTTGGCGAGCAGGCCGCTGTACTTCATCGGATCTCCTCGACATGGGCCGCTCTGGGGACGACGGTGCTCACGCAGTCTAAAGCCTGCACACAGACGATTGATACAAACGAACGAAGAATGTATCTTTCGTACTGATGGCGCTCGTTGGGTCGAACGCCAGTGTCCGAACGCACCCGACCAGCAGGAGGCCCCCATGGCCGGCACCATCGACCAGGCTCCGTCAACCGGCACATCGCCCAGTCGGGACGACTTCTCAGAGCGGCTGTTGCGGGGATCGGCCAAGAAGTCGTACGCCCCCGTCGTCGACATCGACTGGGACACGCCGGTCGTTCCCGACAAGTTCTTTCTGCCGCCGCGGGTGGTGTCGCTGTACGGCACACCGATGTGGGCCGAGATGACCCGCGAACAGCAGATCGAGCTGTCGCGCCAGGAGTTCATCAACCTGCTGTCGGCCGGCGTCTGGTTCGAGAACATCCTCAATCAGGCGCTGCTGCGCGGCCTGATGCACGCCGACTGCACGTCACCCTCCACCCACTACTCACTGACCGAACTCGGCGACGAGACCCGCCACATGGTCATGTTCGGCCGAACGATCGAGGCCGTCGGCGGCAAACCCTTCCAGCCGAAGCGGTTCCAGCGGATGATCATCAACACGCTGCCGTTGGTGTTCCAGAAGACGGTCCTGTGGATCGCCGCGCTGGTCGGTGAGGAGATCTTCGATGCGCTGCAGCGGCAGATCCTCGACGATCCGGAACTGCAGCCGATCGTGAGCCGGGTCATGCGGATCCACGTCACCGAGGAGGCACGCCACATCCAGTTCGCCCGCGACGGCGCGCGCCGCGACGTCCCCGCGATGCGGCCGATCAACCGGTACCTCCTCGGCACGATCCACGGTGCCGGTGGGCCGTTCTACCGCTACCTGTTCACCAACCCGGCGGTGTATCGCCGGGCCGGGCTCGACGCCCGCGAGGCGCGTCGACAGGCCCGTGCCAACCCGCACTTCCACGAGACGATGCGAGCCGGATTCGCTCCGCTGGCGACGTTCCTCGAAGAGGTCGGGCTCATGAGCCGGATCGGCCGGCGGATGTGGAAGCGCAGCAACTTCCTGTGAGCGTCGACGAGAGCGGCGTATTCGACGGGGACGCCGAACTGGATGTGGCAGGCACGCGGTGTCCGGTCCGAGTACGCCTGGCCGGTCACCTGAACCCGATCGACGGGCGATACCACTGGCAGGGCCTGGCCTACGGCGCTCCCGACGAGCTCCAGGCGGGCAAGCCGGCCCACCTGTGGATCGGGAAGCGCAGCTCCCCAGTGCGATTGGTCGAGAGGATACCGTCCGGCCAGCTCATGGTCAGCGGCGTGGGGGAGCCGCCGTACGACCTCTCGCCGGTATGAGGTGAGCGGGAGTCACCGGCTCTCGACGCGCGCCGGATACGCGTGCACCAGTGCGGTCGATAGCTTCGGCACCGCATGGGTGAGGGTGTGTTCGGCGCTGTGCGCGATGCGATGTGCCTCCGCGAGGGTGATACCGGAATCGATGTCCAGCTCGGCTTCCGCGTGGAGTCGGTGGCCGATCCAACGCATCTTGACGCTCCCCACGTCAGTGACCCCCGGCTCGGCCGCGAGCGCGGTCTCCGCCGTCTCGATCAGTGCCGGATCGACTCCGTCCATGAGGCGCCGGAACACGTCACGCGCGGCGGTCCGCAAGACCGCGAGAATCGCCACGGTGATGAGCAACCCGATGACGGGATCGGCCAGCGGGAAGCCCAGCGCGACCCCCGCGGCACCGAGAACCACTGCGAGCGAGGTGAATCCGTCTGTGCGGGCGTGCAGGCCGTCGGCCACGAGTGCCGCCGAGCCGATACGGCGTCCGACACGGATTCGGTAGACGGCGACCAACTCGTTACCGAGGAATCCGACCAGACCCGCCGCGGCCACCCAACCGACGTGTTCGATCGGCGCAGGGGCGATGAGGCGGCGAATCGACTCGACGCCGGCAACGATCGCGGACAGCGCGATCATCGCGACCACGAAGAGCCCCGCGATGTCTTCTGCCCGTCCGTACCCGTAGGTGTAGCGCCGAGTGGCGGTTCTCGTTCCGAGTGCGAACGCGATCCACAACGGAATCGCCGTCATCGCATCGGAGAAGTTGTGTACCGTATCGGCAAGCAGCGCAACCGATCCCGAGAGCATCACGATCGCGATCTGCACCACCGTGGTGGCGCCCAGGATGACGAGGCTGGTCTTCACCGCCCGGATGCCCGCGGCACTTGACTCGAGCGCGCCGTCGATGCTGTCCGACGCGTCGTGGCTGTGAGGTGCGAACACCTCTCTGACCGCCCCACGAATCCGGCCCCCACCCGTCGAAGTGTGATGGTGATGGTGGTGGTGGTGAGGATGCCCGTGGCCCGCCTCGCGGCTCATGCGCCGCGTCCCTGCCCGCGCGCGCCTCTGGCGGCCGAGCCGTCGTGCAGGGTCGCCAGATCCGCGGCCTCCCGGTGATGGCCGGGAACACCCGGACCGGCGTGTTCGGCGTTGTACACCGCATCGGTGACGAGCTGCTTGATGTGCTCGTTGTCGACGCTGTAGATGACGCTGGTGCCGTCTCGGCGGGTCTGGACCAACCGGGCCATCCGCAGCTTCGCCAGGTGTTGCGAGACCGAGGGCGCGGGCTTGTTCACATGAGCGGCAAGATCATTTACCGACATCTCACGGCTCACCAGTGCCCAGAGGATCTGCACCCGGGTGGCATCGGCGAGCATCCGGAACACCTCGACGACGAGGTCCACCTGATCGTCGGGCAGCCGCCGAGCGCATCGCTGACTATCTGCATTCATACGCAGATAATAGGACAGGAGTATCGCTGAGCGCGACGGCTGCCGGGTAGCGCCCGTCATCCGAGGCCGGCGATCCGTGCCACGGTCAGCGCCGAGCTGAGCTGCAGCAGATCGCGGGGCCGGGTCGGGCGCAGGCCTGTCAGCGCCTCGAGCCGACGCATCCGCTGAGCCACGGTGTTCGGGTGCAGGTGCAGCGCCTCGGCCGCCGCCCGGCGATCCAGGTCGCGCTCCAGCAGCACCCGTGCCGTGCGCAGCAGCTCGCTGCCGTGCTCGCGGTCGTACTCGAGGGCCGGCCCCAGCACCGTCGTGGCGTAGTCGCGCAGCCGCTGCGGGTCGTCGAGCTGCAACAGTAGGTGGTCGATCGCGACGTCGCGCAGATCGATCACCGTCGTCGTCGCATCCGAGGTGGTGTCTGCCGCGAGATCCATTGCGCCACGCAGCGTTCGGAGCAGACCGGGTAGTTCGACCGCGGCCGCCGCGGGGGTCACCCCGGCCACCGCGCGACCGATCACCCCGGTGTCCGTGAGATGGTCGACCAGGCGACGGGCCACCGCGGCCGCCCCCCGGATCCGGCCGGGCGCCGTCGCGAACGGCGCCGCGATGAGCACCAGATCGCCCCGGTACACGGCCGCCAGCGGACGGGGCGTGACCGTCGCCGCAAACCTGTCCGCACCGGCCAGCAGCCGCTCGGTGGCGGTTCGGTCGTCCGCAGCCTGCGGGTCCGCAGATCGCACCGCGATCAGGGTCTGCTCGCCGGACAGATCCCAGCCCAGCCGCCGCGCACGGTCGAGCAACGCCGCCATGTCGGCGCCGTCGGTGCTCAGCAGATCGGCGACCAGCGATCCGCGGAGCCGCTGCTCCACCTCGGCCGCGGTGCGGGCGCGCATCAGTTCCAGCGCCGTGACGACGGTCGCGTGTTCGACGGCGCGCATGTCGAGAGGAGACAGGTCGTCTTCGGTGGCGGTGACCCGGACGCGGGCGACCACCTCGCCGCCCAGGGTCACGTCGGCGGCGACCCCCTCCCCGACAGCTCCGTCCGAGGGCCACCGGGCCTCGGCCAGCGCGGCGCCGTAGACATCGTCGATCAGCACAGGCCTGGCCAACAGCTCGGCCAGCGCGGTCGCCACCCCCGACACCCCCTCGCCGCGCAGCGCGGTGGCCGTGAGCAGCGCGTGCACCTCCTCGGCCCGGCGCAGTTCCCGGATGGTGTCCTGTTCCCGCGACCGCAGCTGCGCGGTGCCGAGTGCGACGGCGACCTGCGAGGCGAGCGTCGTCACCAGGCCGATCTCGACGGCGTCGAACCGGTGTGGCGCGGTGCGGTACCCGTTGAGTGCCCCGACGACCACCCCCGCCCGGCGCAGCGGCACCGACACCAGTGCCCGGTATCCCTGCTCCTGGGCCACACCGCCCCACGGGCCGATGCCGGGCGTCGTCTCGATGTCCTCGAGCGTCACGACCTCCCCGGTGCGGAACGCGACGCTGGTCGGGGCTTCTTCGGCGCCGCGGACGTCGAGCAGGATCGGTCGATCGGCGTTGACCTGCGCCACGTAGTCGGGGGAGAGGCCGTGCGAGCCGACGATCGTGAGCGCTCGGCGGTCCGCGGTCGGCAGGAACACCGCGCAGAAGTCGTAACCCAGCAGGTCGCACGCCGTACGGGCGACCCGGTCGACGAGATCGATGACCGGCTCGTCACCGCCCACCGCCTCGCCGATACCGGCCAGCGCGTCGAGCCATCGCGCCAGATCGGGCTTCAGTGTCGCCGACGACATGTTTCGAAGCATAAGTGTGTACGTCAAGACATTGCCCGGGTTGGGTCGACTCCATCAGTCTGGTGCGGACGGTGACAGCCGTCACATGACATGCAGGAGGTTCCCGTGCGACGAAGCACTCGGACGATTCGTGCCGCGGTCGCCGTCGCCGCTGCGGCGATGGTGACGCTGACCGCGGGGTGCTCGGCCGGCCTCGGCGGCCCGGCATCATCGCGCGCAGCGCGCGACGGCGTCATCCGGTTCACGTTCGCCCCAGACCCGATCTGGGATTACATGAACGAGACGGGCATCGTCGACGAGTGGCAGCGCGAAAGCGGGTACCACATCGAGACCAGCGCGACGTGGGACGAGTTCGGCCTGTTCGCCGGCGGACACGCCGACATCATCTCCACGGCGTCGTTCGAGGTCCCTGGCCTCGAGGAGCAGACACAACGCGAGACGGTGATCATCGGCCGCTACAACGCCGAGCGCAGCCGCATCCTCGTGCGCGCCGACGACCCCGCTCAGACCCTCGCCGACCTGAAGGGCAAGCGGCTCGGTGTCTTCACCACCGTGTCAGGCACGCTCGTGTGGAGCGCGCTGCTCAAGCAGATGCACGACGTGAACCTCGCCGACGACTATCAGGTGATCGTCGCCGACATCCAGAACCTCTCGAACCTGTTGGCGCGCGGGGAGATCGACGCGTGCATCTGCTACCCCGACCTGTCGGCCGGCGATCTGCGCGAGGGCAGCGTCCGCCCCCTCTACGACGGGAAGTCGTCGGCGGAGCTGTTCGCCGAACTCGACGCCCCGGGTCACGACGGCCCGATGGGCAATGTGTTCGTCGCCCGAAAAGACTGGGTCGACGGGCATCCCGGCGAGGTGTCGGCGTTCCTCGACCTGTGGGAGCGCGGTCTCGGTGAATGGCAGCGGCACCGAGACGACATGATCGAGCGATATCCACAGCACTTCGCCGTCGAGACGCCCGAGGACATCGCGTTCATGAAGGACTATGTGGCCCAACATGACTGGGTGGTCGACGACGTCCGCTTCGATCAGAAGTGGGCCGAGGACGAGTCCTCGATCTTCGACCTGATGCGTGAGACCGGTGTCATCGGTGACGACGTCACCGATCCCCAATTCCTGCCCACCCGAGGAGTCCACCAGTGACCCAGACCATCACGCCGCCGGACGCTGATCCGGCGCAGCGGGATCCGGCCCCGCGCCCGCGCCGGAAGTGGACAGGCGGCCCCGGCCCGCGCAGATGGCTGGTGTCGGGTATCGCGCTCGTCGCCGCGGTGGCCGCGTGGGCCCTCGTCGCCGCCTGGGTGAACGACCCGATCCTCCCGAGGCCGCTCGACGTGTTCGAGCGGGTGGTGGCGATCACCGCATCAGGCGAGGCGTTCACCAACTTCGCGTCCAGCATCGGCAAGATCGCGGCGGGCTTCGCGATCGCGATGGCAGGCGGTCTGGTGATCGGGTTCGCCATGGGGCGTTCGAGATTCATGTCGTCGTACTTCTCGCTGCCGCTGTTCGTACTCGGCAACATGCCCGGCCTGACCTACGCGGTGTTCGGGTTGCTGATCTTCGGTGTCGGCGCGGGCGGCCCCGTCGTCGTCTCGGCGCTCGTCGCACTGCCGTTCATCGCGATGAACGTGGCCGAGGGTGTCCGCTCGGTGGACGGGAACCTGCTGGCGATGTGCCGCGCGTTCGAACGCAACCGGCGCGACGTGCTGCGGCACCTCTACCTGCCGGCGTTGGTGACGTTCGTCTTCGCCGGCGTGCGCTACGGCTTCGCGATGGCGTGGAAGGTCGAGGCGCTCACCGAGGTCTTCGGCGCCAGCGACGGCGTCGGGTTCATGATCCGCAAGGCCTATCAGGAATTCCAGGTGGCCGACATGTTGGCGTGGACCACGCTGTTCATCGTCGCGATGGTCCTCATCGAGCGTGGCCTGGCCTACCTGGAGAACCGTTTCTTCGCCTGGCGGAAGGAAATCGCATGACCACCGACGCACTCTCGGCCACCGCGCCCGTGTGGCGCCGCCAACTGCGCGGGCAGACCTCCTCGGCCGTCGCCATCGTCGCCGCCCTGCTCACGATCCTGGGGGCGTGGCAGCTGGCCGTCGTCATCGGCAACCGCATCCCGTCGCCCGCCCAGACCGCGGACAGCCTGGTCTCCGAGGCCGCCCTCGGCGAACTGTGGCACAACCTGGCGATCAGCATGAACCGCTTCGCCCTCGGCCTGGTGCTGGCGTTGGTCGTCGGTGCGGCGGTGGGCGTCTGGATGGGTCTGTCCCGATGGGCCGACCTGGCGTTCTCCGATCTGAACGCCGCCGCACTCGCGATCCCCGCGGTGATCTGGGCGCTGCTGACCACGATGTGGTTCGGATTCGGCTGGCTGACCCCGGTGGTGACGGTGTTCCTGTCCGGGCTGCCGTTCGTGATCGTCAACATCGCCAAGGCCACCCGCGCGGTTCCCGCCGACCTGGTCCTGATGGCCAGGGCGTTCGGGGTGCCGCGACGTAATGTCCTGCGCCACATCGTCGCTCCGGCGGTGGCCGGCTCGACGGTGGCTGCCGTGCGCTTCGCGATCATGAGCGCGTGGAACGGGCTGCTGCTCGCCGAGTGGTTCGGCGCCACCTCAGGTGTCGGCTGGCGATCGCGGTACTGGTACGACGCCAACCAGCTCGACGGCTTCTTCGCCTGGGTCCTGGTGTTCATCGTCGTGCTGGTCGTCGCCGACCTGCTCGTCCTCGGCCCAATCGAACGCCGCGTCACCCGCTGGCGCAACAACTGACGAAAGCGAGAAACCTATGGCTTCCATCGAGATCCGCAACCTGGTCAAGGACTTCCACGACCGCAGCGGTCACCGCACCCGCGTCATCGACGGTATCGACCTGACCATCTCCGGTGAGACGTTCGTGTCGATCGTCGGGCCGTCGGGCAGCGGCAAGACCACGCTGCTCAACATCGTCTCCGGCATCGAGTCGCACACCTCCGGCACGGTCGACCTGACCTCAGGCGGGCACGACGCCCGCGTCGGCTACGTGTTCCAGGACCCACGGCTGCTGCCGTGGCGCACCGTGATGGCCAATCTCGGCTTCGTCCAGCACGAACGCCCAGGCTGGGAGGACCGCGCCCGGCACTACCTGGATCTGGTCGGGCTCAGCCATTGCGCCGACCGGTTCCCGGCCCAGCTGTCCGGCGGTCAGCAGCAGCGAATCGGTATCGCCCGCGCCTTCGCCGTCGAACCCGACATCCTGCTCATGGACGAGCCGTTCAGCCACCTCGACGCGATGACGTCGCGGACGCTGCGCGAACACCTGGAGCGGATCTGGCTGGAGTCGCGCCGCACCGTGATGTTCGTGACGCACGACGTGACCGAGGCGGTGCAGCTGTCCGACCGGATCGTCGTGCTCGCCCCCGGCGGACGCGTGCACGAGGTCATCGACGTCGACCTGCCCAGGCCGCGCAAGGCCTCCGACCCCGCCGTCGCGGTCCTGCAGGCCGAGATCCTGGCCCGCTTCGAGGCGCTCGAGGCGGCCACCGCGGGAAGTCCGGCATGACGCTCCGACCCGGGCCGGTCGACGTCCACGCCCACTGGCTCCCGGAGGACCTGTTCCGCCTGCCCCCGGGCTCGCCGGTGCCACCGCTCAACGGTCGTGACGGCCAACTACACCTCGGCGACCTGCCGCTGTCCATCGAAACCGCCGCGATGAGCGACGCCGCCCGCGTGCTGGCCGACACCGAGGCGGCAGGGCTCGGCGCACGTGTGATCTCCGCACCGCCGTTCGCTTTTCCCGTGTCGGATGCGCCGGGCGTCGACGACTACGTGGGCGCGTTCAACGAAGAACTCACCAGGGTGTGCCGTGACAGCGGCGGCCGGCTGCTCGGCCTCGGTCTGGTGTCGCTGCACGATCCCGACGAAGCACGCAAGCAGATCGAGGCCATCGCCGCGACGGGCGTCGTCCGCGGTATCGCGGTGCCGCCCCTGCTCGGCCACACCTCCTTCGACGTGGCGCCAATGCGCGACGTGCTGGCGATCGCCGCCGAGAACGACGCGGCCGTGCTCGTGCATCCCATGCAGCTGCCCCGCCCCGAGTGGTCGTCGTATTACCTGACCAACCTCATCGGCAACCCCGTCGAGACCGCCACGGCAGCAGCCGCACTGGTGCTGGGCGGCGTCCTCGAGGAGCTGCCGGCGCTGCGGATCTGCCTGCTGCACGGCGGCGGCTGCGCACCGGCGCTGGTGGGCCGCTGGCAGCACGGCTGGAATCAGCGCGGCGACGTGCGCAGCGCGCAAACCCGCTCACCGCGTGAAGGTTTCACGGATCTGTGGTTCGACACCCTGACCCATGACGGGCCCGCCCTGGAACTGCTGCGGGCGCACGCCGATCCGGCGCACCTGATGTGCGGCAGCGACTACCCGTTTGACATGGGCGTGGAGCGCCCACTGGACCTGCCGCACGCCGTGGGCATCGACGACGCCGCCCTGGAACACAACGCCCGACGCTTCCTCGGGCTCACCGAAGGAGAGAATCGTGTCTGAGCGTCTCAGCGCCTCCCGCCAGGACTGGAGTGGGCACCGCGCGCTGGTGATCGGTGGCTCCATCGGCGGACTCACGACGGCGTTGCTGTTGCGCCGGTTGGGCTTCGACGTGTCGGTGTTCGAGCGGACACCCACCAACCTCGACGGCCGTGGCGGCGGCATCGTGCTGCAACCCGACACCCTTCGCTGGTTCGTCGAGTGCAGCGATCAACACCCCGAACAGGTCAGTACCTCAACTCATTTCGTGCAGTACCTCGGGCCGGGGAACGCCGTCGTGCACCGCGAGGAGGCGCCGTGGAGCTACACGTCGTGGGGCACGTTCTACCGGGCGCTGCTGGCCGATTTCGGTACCGACGACTACCACCTCGGTGAGTATGCGGCCGGCTTCGACCAGGACGCCGACGGGGTCGAGGTGCGCTTCACGTCCGGCCGCCGGGAACGCGGCGACCTCGTGGTGTTCGCCGACGGTATCGGCTCGCCCAGCAGGCGCCGCATCTCACCGGACAGCAGGCTGGAGTACTCCGGGTACGTCGGCTGGCGCGGCACCGTGCCCGAGCGCGAGGTGTCCCCGGAGACCTTCGCGCTGCTGCACGACTCGATCACCTACAGCGTCGCACCGCACACGCACATCAACGTCTACCCGATCCCGTCGGCCGACGGCGGCCTCACGGTCGGCGAGCGACTACTGAACTACGTCTGGTACCGCAACGTGCCGGAGGGGCATGAACTCGACGAGCTGATGACCGACAAACGCGGCTTCCTCGCGGGCGTGTCACTGCATCCGGGAGGCGTGCAGGACCGATTCGTCGACGAAATGCGCGCAGTCGCAGGTGAAGTGCTCGCTCCGGCCGCCGCGGAGGTGGTGCGGCGCACCGAACAGCCCTACCTGCAGGCGGTGTACGACGTGGTCGCCCACCGCATGGCGTCGGGCCGGGTGGCCCTCGTCGGTGACGCGGCCAGCGCGGCCCGTCCGCACGCGGCGGCGGGCACCGCGAAGGCCGCCGCGAACGCGTGGGCACTCTATGACGCGCTGTCGGACAGCGGTGACATCGCCGAGGCACTGGCGAAGTGGGAGCCCGGCCAACTCGAACTCGGGCAGCGACTGATGCACCGCGTCAAGGAGATGGGTGCCCGCTCGCAGTTCCACTGCACGTGGGTGCCCGGTGACCCCGACAACCGTTTCGGCCTGTACGGCCCCGGACGATAAAAGGAGATCGAGATGACCACGACACCTGAATTCCTCACCGATGCACCCCTTGCCGGCACACTCGTCGGCACCGACTTCGACGGCTGGACCGACGCGCTGCGCGCCGAGTTCGCCGACCACGCCCACGACGGGCACGTGGGCTCGCGGCTGCTCAGTGAGAACAGCCGAGTGCGGGTGTGGGAGATCCGCCTCGCGCCGGGCGAGCGGTTCCACGCCCACCGGCACGTTCTCGACTACTTCTGGACCGCGGTCGTCGCCGGACGCAGCCGCCAGCACACCGCCGACGGCACCACCCGCGAGGTGTCCTACGCCGCGGGAGAGACGCGGCACTTCACCTTCGCCGCGGGGGAGTTCCTGCTGCACGACATCGAGAACGCCGGCGACACCGAACTGGTGTTCACCACGGTCGAGCACCTCGACTCGGCCAACACGCCGTTGCCGCTCGGGGGGTGATCGCGACTGGGCGGCGCCCGAGTGGACGTACCGGCACGGCTGCACCACGCTGGTGGCGCACCGGACGAAAGGACACCACGACATGACGGGGACCGTCGATCGGACGGGCCGATCGGTCGACCGCGTCGAAGGCGACCAGAAGGTGACCGGCGCCGCCCGCTACACCGCCGACCTGACACTGCCCGGCCAGGTGTACGCCGCACTCGTCCAGTCCGAGATCCCGCACGGGCTGGTCACCGAGGAGTCGATGCGGGCCGGCGCCGAGCGCGCCTCGGCCGCCCCCGGGGTGCTGCATGTGCTGACGCCGCTCAACTGCCCGCCGCTCGGCGTGCTGCCCGAGGAACTGACCTGGGACCTGCCGCTCGAGCGCCGCCCTCCGCTGTCGGACATGACCGTGCAGCACGTCGGCCAGCACATGGCACTGGTGGTGGCCGACACGGCCGAGAACGCGGCCGCGGCGGCCGCACTGTTCGAGCTGTCGTACGAGCGACTTCCGGCGCAGCTCGACGCTCGCGAGGTGCCGCCGGCTCGCGACGGGCAGGACGGGCCGGTCCGGCACGGCAGCTACCAACCCGACCACTTCGTCAAACTCTCGGAGGAGAAGCTGCAGGACCGCCGCGGCGAACCGCCCGTCGACGCCGCGCACCGGGTGGCCGCGCGCTTCACCACACCGCTCAATGCGCACTACCCGATCGAGTTGTCCGCCACCATCGCCGCATGGTCCGGGGACCAGTTGACCGTCCACGACAGCACCCGCTGGATCGCCGGTGAACGCGCGGCACTGGCCGCGTACCTCGGGATCCCCGAGGGCCGCGTCCGGGTCCTGTCGCCATTGGTCGGTGGCGCGTTCGGCTCCAAGAGTTTCCTGTGGATGCACGTGGTGCTGTGTGCGGTCGCCGCGCGGGAGACCGGGCGGCCGGTGAAGCTGGTGCTCACCCGCGACCAGATGTTCTCGTCCACGGGGCACCGGCCGCGGACCGAACAGGACCTCGTCCTCCTCGCCGACGACGACGGGCACATCCTCAGCACCGAACACCACACGCTCACCGAGACCTCCACCGTCGCGCACTTCTGCGAGCCGGTGGGCCTGTCGACCCGGTTCCTCTACGAATCCCCGCACCTCGAGGTATCGCACCGCACCGCGCGGCTCAATAAGCCCACCCCGTGCTTCATGCGCGGGCCCGGCGAGGCGCCCGGCCTCTTCGCGCTCGAAGTGGCGATCGACGAGCTCGCACACCAGACGGGGCTCGATCCGCTGGCGCTGCGGCTGCGCAATCACGCCGACATCGATCAGGCCAGTGGAAAGCCCTGGTCGGGCAAGCACCTGCTGGAGTGCTACCACACCGGAGCGCAGAGGTTCGGCTGGCAGGATCGACCGCTGGCGCCTCGCGCCCTGCGGCGCGACGGCGTCCAGGTCGGTTGGGGCATGGCGACGGCGACGTACCCGGGACGTCGCATGCCGGCCGGCTGCCGCGTGGTGACCGCTCCGGACGGGACGGTCCGATTCGCCTCGGCCACACATGAGATCGGCAACGGCGTGCGCACCGTCATGACCCAGGTCGCCGCCGACGTCACCGGGTTGCCTCTGTCCCGCGTCACGTTCGAATCCGGCGACTCGGACTTCCCGGCCGCTCCGTACAGCGGGGCGTCGCAGACCACCGCGACGGTCGGGTCGGCCGTGCACGCCGCGGCCACCGAGTGGAAGCGGCGACTCCTTTCGCTGGCCGGTGACAACGCCCAGGGTGTCGACCTCGCCGCGTTGGCAGGAACGCATCACGACCAGCTCACCTTCACCGCCCGAAGCGATGCCGGCGATCAGAGCGGCCAGGCGTCTCAGTCCTTCGGCGCCCACTTCTGCGAGGTCGAGGTGGACGAGCAGATCGGCCGGGTGAGCGTCACCCGGTGGGTCGCGGTGATGGACTGCGGACGGGTGCTCAATCCCAAGCTCGCCCGCAGCCAGGTGATGGGCGGCATCACCTTCGGTCTGGGCATGGCCCTGCTCGAACAGGTGCCCTACGACGCCGACACCGCGCAGATGATCGGCGAGTACTACCTGCCCACGCACGCCGACCGCCCCGAATTCGACGTCACCTTCGTCGAGAGCGACGACTTCGGGCTGGATCCCATCGGTGTGCGCGGGATCGGCGAGATCGGCACGTGCGGGGTGCCCGCCGCCATCGCCAACGCCATCTTCCACGCCACCGGAAAGCGGTTGCGAGAGTTGCCGATCACCCTGGAGGACCTGATGGTTCCGTACCACCCACCCGTGGCCGAGGAGGTGGGATGAGCCCAGACCACGTCGTGGAACTGCGCATCAACGGCGAGACCCACCGCATCGAGACCGACGTCCGCACCACACTGCTCGACCTGCTGCGCGAGCGGTTGCACCTGACCGGCACCAAGAAGGGGTGTGACCACGGCCTCTGCGGCGCATGCACCGTGGCCGTCGACGGCGAACGGGTGGTGAGCTGCCTGACGCTGGCGGTGTCGATCGACGGCTCGGACGTCCTCACCATCGAGGGGATCGCCGACGGTGACGAGCTGCACCCGCTGCAGCGCGCGTTCGTCGAGTGCGACGGGTTTCAGTGCGGGTTCTGCACACCCGGGCAGATCTCGTCGGCGCACGCGATGCTCGCCGAGCACGCCCGCGGCGATCTGAGCACGGTGTCGTTCGACGGATCCCGCGCCGATGTGGTGAACGGGTGCCCCCGTCTGACGGCCGCGGAGATCCGGGAACGCATGGCAGGCAACATCTGTCGCTGCGGCGCCTACGCCAATATCGTCGCCGCCATCGAGGCCGTGGCCGTCAAGGGGCGCACCGGGTGAAGACGTTCGAGTTCCGGCACGCCACCACCGTGGAGGATGCGATCGCGTCCGGAAACGCACCGGGCGCCAGGTACCTCGCCGGCGGCACCAACCTCCTCGACCTGATGAAGGGTGGGGTCGAGCAACCCGAGGCGCTGGTCGACCTGCGGCGGCTCGCACTGACGACGATCGCCCCGACCGCAGAGGGTGGTGCGTTCATCGAGGCGGGCGTGACCAACAGCGCGATCGCCAACCACCCGTTGATCCGCGCCCAGTACCCGGTGGTGTCGCACGCCATCCTCAGCGGGGCGACCACACAGTTGCGCAACATGGCGACCGCCGGCGGAAACCTGTTGCAGCGCACCCGGTGTCCGTACTTCATGCAGACGGCGTTCTCGTCGTGCAACAAGCGCGTCCCGGGCAGTGGCTGTGCGGCGCGGCACGGATTCCACCGCGAGCACGCCGTATTCGGAGCCAGTGACGCCTGCGTGGCGGTCCACCCGTCGGACATGGCGGTCGCACTGGCGATCCTCGACGCCGTCGTGCACGTCCAAGGCCCCGACGGTCGGCGCGCCATCCCCATCGACGGCTTCTTCGCCCTGCCGGGCACCACCCCCGATGTCGACAACACCCTGCGCGACGGCGAACTGATCCTCGGCATCGAGCTGCCGCCATCGGATCTGGCGGACCACTCGTGGTACCTGAAGGTGCGTGATCGGCACAGCTATGCCTTCGCGCTGGTATCCGTTGCGGCGGGACTCCGGGTGGTGGACGGAGTGATCGCATCGGCCGGCCTCGCGCTCGGCGGAGTGGCTGCCAAACCGTGGCGGCTGTACGAGGCCGAACGCATCCTGGTCGGGCGGCCCCCCGGTGAGGAAGCGTTCCACGCAGCCGCCGCCCGGGCGATGGACGGGGCCGAACCGTTGCCGCAGAATGCGTTCAAGATAGACCTCGGCCGTCACAGTGTGGTGCGGGCACTGCACATGGCCGCCGCCGTGCGCGGGGACGACGCCTGACACACCGGGACTTTCCGGCGTCGACGGTGCGTTTGACCGCGTGAAGGCGAGGTCGACTTGTGCACACTCCGCAGAACCCGGCGGCACCGCATCCGGCGGTGTCACCAGCCTCGGCGTCCCGGCAAGGACCGCTGAGCCTGGTCCTGCGGCCGACACCGGCGCCGATCGCCGTGGGCATCGTGGTCGCCGCGGGTTTCATCGCCGTCGAGACGCTTCTGGTCTACTGGCTCAAGCAGATGTCGTCGGTGCACGCCTACGGGGCACTGTTCCTGCTCGGGGTGCTGGTGGTGTCCGCCGGCTGGGGTCTCGCGTTGTCGGTCGCGACGTCGCTGGTCAGCGCGGTGGTGTACTTCTACTTCCACACCGAGCAGGGTGGCTCCGTCGTCGCCGAGGGAATCCAGGACTTCGTCGCGGTCCTGGTGTTCCTGCCGGTCGCGTTGTCGGCCAACCTGCTCGGCAGGCACGCCCGGCTGCGAGCCAGCGAAGCCGAACAGCGCCGTCGCGAGGCCGAGGTCGCGGCGTCACTCGCCGGTGCGCTCGCCGAGCAGCAGTCTGCGCTGCGCCGTGTGGCGACGCTCGTCGCCCGCGGCGTGGCACCCGCCGAGGTATACCCGGCGGCCGTCGCCGAACTGTCCCGAGGTCTGGGGATCCACAACGCCGTCCTGTTGCGCTATACGCCCGGCGGCGCCACGGTCGTGGTCGGTAGCCGCGACGAACGCGGCAACCCGATGATGCTGCAGGGAGAACACCTTTCGCTGGAGGGCGACAACGTCGCGGCCCTCATCCGGCGGGAGGGCCGACCCGCTCGGATCGACTGTCTCGACGATGCAGCCGGATCGACCGCTGAACGCGTGAGACGACTCGGGCTGCGGTCCGCGGTGGGGGCACCGATCATCGTCGACGGCAGGGTGTGGGGCGCGGTGATCGTGGGATCAGCGCTGTGCGAACCACTTCCGGCCGGAACCGAACAGCGGATCGGCGACTTCGCCGATCTCGTCGCCACAGCCATCGCCAACGCCGAAACGCGCGCCGAACTCACCGCGTCGCGCGCCCGGATCGTCACCGCCGCCGATCAGGCCCGGCGTCAATTCGAACGCGACCTCCACGACGGTGCGCAGCAGCGCGTCGTGTCACTCGGACTGCAACTGCGCGGTGTCCAGGCGTCCGTACCCCCTGACCAGCCGGCGCTCAACGACCAGATCTCCCAGGTGATCTCCGGGCTCACCGAGATCGCGGAGATCCTTCGGGAGCTCTCCCGGGGGATACACCCGGCCATCCTCTCCAGGGGCGGACTCGGTCCGGCCATCAAGGCACTGGGCCGCCGCTCACCCGTGCCCGTGACGCTCGACCTGGACGTTCACGCGAGGTTGCCCCAGCATGTGGAGGTCGCGGCGTACTACGTCGTGGCGGAGGCGCTGACGAACGCCGCGAAACACGCCCACGCATCGCAGGTGACGGTCAGCGCCGCCGACACGGGTGACGAACTGCAGCTGACGATCACCGACGACGGAATCGGCGGCGCCGCCGTCGGCGGTGGTTCCGGACTGATCGGGCTCAAGGACCGTGTCGAGGCCGTCGGTGGCCGGCTGGACATCTGCAGCCGGTCAGGTTGCGGAACAACGTTGGTCGCGAGGATTCCGTTCGACGAGCGCACGCCGCAACCGCCATAGGGTCGCAACCGGGCTCAGCGGTGGTCGCGGTGGTCGCGCATGACGCCGAACGGACCGAAGGAGCCGTCGAAAGGGTGCTGCGTCTCACGGCTGGTCTCCGGTCGGATGGACCGGTGGTGCGCATCGCCGATCGGCTCGCACTGAGTGGCTGAGCGGGTCAGTTTCACGCAGCTGGGGCCGGTGGGGGCCGCCGCGGCGACGGGAGCAAGTGCGATCGCGGCGGCACCTGCCCCCACAACCAGGATTGCGACGTAGTTGGTCGGCGTCTTCATGGTCACGCTTCTCCTTCGTTGCGGCCCGCCAGGGCCGCTCAGCCCAAGGATCGCTCTCGATATGGGCTCTGCCATCGGCGCCAGCACCCAAGGGCTGGGCACGCCAGCAGGTACTCGTTCGCCGGATTGCCGCGATTATCGTTTCAGCGCCGCGGCAAATAGAATCGGAGCCGCAATGACCGATACCGCCTCAGGTGTGTCGACGGCCACCGGGCCACAGGCAGACCGCATCTCCTCCGAAGCTCGCCGCCGCAGGACCTTCGCCGTGATCAGCCATCCCGACGCCGGGAAGTCCACGCTGACCGAGGCCCTGGTGCTCCATGCCAAGGCGATCACCGAGGCGGGCGCCATCCACGGCAAGGCGGGCCGGCGCGCCACGGTGTCGGACTGGATGGAGATGGAGAAGGCCCGCGGTATCTCCATCACCTCCACGGCGCTGCAGTTCCCGTATCGCACCCAGGGTGGGGACACCTGCATCATCAACCTGCTCGACACCCCCGGCCACGCCGACTTCTCCGAAGACACGTACCGCGTGCTGACCGCCGTCGACTGCGCGGTGATGCTCATCGACGCCGCGAAGGGTCTGGAACCGCAGACGCTCAAACTCTTCCAGGTCTGCCGCCATCGGGGCATCCCGATCATCACGGTGGTCAACAAATGGGACCGGCCGGGTCGCCACGCGCTGGAGTTGATGGACGAGATCCACGAGCGCATCCAGCTGCAGACCACCCCGTTGACCTGGCCGGTGGGCATCGCCGGGGACTTCAAAGGTGTGCTTGACCGGCGTACCGGTAAATACATCAAGTACACCCGCACCGCAGGCGGTGCCACCGCCGCCCCTGAGGAGCACATCGACGCCGCGAACGCCCACGACGCCGCGGGCGACGACTGGGACACCGCGGTGGAAGAGTCCGAACTGTTGAGCGCCGACGGCGCCGACTTCGACCGCGACTCGTTCCTCCGCTGTACGTCCACGCCGGTCCTGTTCACCTCGGCCATCCTCAATTTCGGTGTCAACCAGCTCCTCGATGTGCTGGCCCAACTCGCGCCGCCGCCGCGCGGCCAGCTCGACGTCGACGGCAACCGCCGCGAACCCACCGCGCCGTTCAGTGCGTTCGTGTTCAAGGTGCAGGCGGGTATGGACTCCGCGCACCGCGACCGCATCGCCTACGCCCGGGTCTGCTCGGGCACCTTCGAGCGCGGCGAGGTCCTCACCCACGCCGCCACCGGCAAACCGTTCGTGACCAAGTACGCGCAGTCGGTCTTCGGCCAGCAGCGCTCCACGCTGGACACCGCATGGCCGGGCGACGTCATCGGACTCGCCAACGCTGCCGCGCTGCGCCCGGGGGACACCCTGTACCGCGACGTCCCGGTGCAGTACCCGCCGATCCCGACCTTCTCGCCGGAACACTTCGCCGTCGCGCGCGGATCCGACCCGAGTAAGCACAAGCAGTTTCGTAAAGGGATCGAGCAGTTGGACCAGGAAGGCGTGATCCAGGTGCTGCGCTCGGACCGGCGCGGCGACCAGGCTCCGGTGTTCGCCGCCGTCGGGCCCATGCAGTTCGAGGTGGCCAGCCACCGCATGGCCGGCGAGTTCAACGCGCCCATCTCGCTCGAACCCCTGCCCTACACGGTCGCGCGCGTCGCCGACCCGGACGACGCCGAACTGCTGGGCAAGCAGGCCTCGGTCGAGGTGTTCACCCGTACCGACGGCGCCGTCATCGCGGTGTTCACCACCAAGTGGCGCCTCGAGAACGTCGAGCGGGATTTTCCCGAGGTGCGGCTGCGCTCGCTGGTGGCCGCGGGAGACTGAAACCTCAACGCACATCGGAAAATTCGACGGCATGCACCGTCTGCGTCTCCGGCACGCCCTTCAGATCGACGGCGCGCGGCGCACCGAAGCCGAAGTCGTCGGCGTCGCCGATCGCCAGGCGCAGCGCATCGCTGACGAGGATCTCGCCGCCGTTGGCGAGATCGGCCACCCGGGCCGCCATCGCGACGTCGAGCCCGAACAGATCGTCGCCCCGCCGGACCGACGTGCCGACGTGCGCGCCCATCCGCACGCGGATGCCGTCTGACCCGCCACCGTCGGCACCGAGCGCCTGCTGCACCGCGATACAGCACCGAACAGCTCCCGCGGGATCCGGGAACGCGATCATGAAACCGTCGCCCTGGTTCTTGACGACGAAGCCCCTGTGGTCGGCGACGTGCCGCCGGATCAGCTGCTCATGTCGATCCAGGAGCTTCACCCAGTCGCGGTGCGATGCCCATCGGTTTGCGCCGCCGCGGTGGGCGCGGTTCGTCGCTCGCCCTGCGCCGTGTGAGTTCCCGGCGGCGGCTCTGCGCCAGCGCCCGCCGCGACCGGAGCAGCAAGATGCCGAGCGTGACGAGGCCGGCGAACTCGATCAGCACGACCGTCCAGAGCGTGACGTTCACGCGACGATCATCCCGGATCCGCCGCGCGCGAGCCGTCCGCGCGTCCGAGTACGGTTCGGCCATGGCCGACGGACGCAGGCGCAGGGATGCCAAACAGGCTCGGCGCGACGCCAAACGCAGGCAGTCGCGCGCGCAACCGCCCGACACCGCGGAAGAGGTGTCGCTGATCGGCGAGGTGGGGCAGGCGCTCGACGGTGGCCACCCGCTGAAGATCCTCAACCTGGTCAGCACTCTGATCCTGGGTACCACCGCCCAGCCGTTGCAGCCTTCCGAGGAGCAACCGCCGACGACCGGCGAACTGGTCGCCGCCCTCATCGACCTGCAGGGTGCGGAGACGACGGCGCTGCTGGCCGTGCTCGGGGACATGCTGATCGAGGACAACGGGCTGCGCGCGCAGTGCCGGCGGGCGGCCGACGAACGTCAAGACTCCCTGCCGGACTGGCTGGCCGACCTGAACCGCACCACCGTTCATCGTGCGGTGCGGATGACGTTCGGACTCGGCGAGGGCCACGAACTGCTCGTCGGCGCCCGGTTCACCGACGGGCAGGAGATGACGTGCGTGGTGTACATCGACCACTCGGAGTCGCCGCGAGTCGGCGACGCGTTCTTCGTCCCCGACTCGATCGATGCCGTTCTCGCCGTCGCACAAGCGAACAACACCGACCCCGACGTGTCCTTCGCCGAGGTCGACGTCTCCAACGCCCGGGCCGGGTTACGCCAGGCGCTCGACAATCCGCTCTCGCTGCTGGCGGTGCGCGACTCGGACACGTGGCCTGCGTGCCGCGCGCTCGTGCAGTGGCTGGCGCAGCTGATGCCTGCGGGCGGTGGAAACGGGTATCCGGTGCCGATGGACTCGGCGAAAGGAGACGACGCATGAAGTTCGGGATCTCGACCTTCGTCAACGACGACAGCATCGACCCGGTCTCGCTCGCGCGGGCGGTCGAGGAGCGGGGCTTCGCCTCCCTCGTCATCGCCGAGCACACCCACATTCCGGCCAGCCGTGAGTCGCCCTACCCCGAGGGCGGTGACCTGCCGTCGGTCTACTACCGCACGCTCGACCCGTTCGTCACGCTGGCCGCTGCGGCCGCGGTGACCTCGCAGATCGAACTGTTCACCGGTATTGCGCTGCTCATCCAGCGAGACCCGATCATCACCGCCAAGGAGGCGGCGAGCATCGACCTGATCTCCGGGGGCCGGTTCGTGTTCGGGGTCGGCGCCGGCTGGAACATCGAGGAGCTGCGCCATCACGGCACCGATCCGAAGACCCGCGGTGCACTGCTCGACGAACGCATCGAGGCGATCAAGGCCCTGTGGACCGACGAACCGGCCGAGTACCACGGCAAGTACGTCGATTTCGCGCCCTCGTACAGCCGTCCGAAACCGGTGCAGAAGCCGCACCCGCCCATCTACATCGGCGGGAACTCCGATGCCACCGTCAAACGCGTCATCCGGCACGGCGCCGGGTGGATCTCCAATCCGCTTCCCACCGAGCAGCTGACCAAGCGCATCGGGCAGCTGCGCGACGGCGCCGGCCACGATGTCCCGCTGGCCATGTTCGGCACACCGGCGAAGCCGGATTACTGGCGGGCCGCCGAGGATCTCGGATTCGAGCAGCTGGCATTACTGCTGCCCACTCGGCCGCTCGACGAATCGCTGAAGAAACTCGACGAATTCGCCGCGATGGTCGAACAGTACCGCGGTTAGGCCCGCTGCTCAGGCGCCGATCAGGACAGACGCCGCGCCGGCCATGTGTTCGCGAACGGTGGCCGCCGCGGTGTCGCCGTCACCGGCTTCGATCGCCTCGACGATCGCCAGATGCCTTCTGGCGTCCATGTTCTTGAGCGCGCGGTCGACACCGGCGAACATGATCGACATCCGGATGCTGCCCTCCAGCGATGACCACGAGTGCAGCAGCGTCTCGTTCCCCGACAGGTGGCACATGGTTCGGTGGAACCGCAGATCGGCCTCGATTCGGTCCTCGAGGTTGGAGGCGGCCCACCGGTCCATCTCCTCGACGGCGTGCCGCAGGGCGGCGACCGCCTCGGTCCGGTCGGGTCGGGACGCCAGGGTCCTGGCCGCCACCGACTCCAGCGCGGCGCGGACCTCGAAGATGTCCCTGATCTCCTTGGCGTCGAGGTGACGCACCGAGAGCCGCCCGCGCGCACCGGCCGAGATGAGGCCCTCCTGCTGGAGTTGGCGCATCGCCTCCCGCAGGGTGCCGCGGCTGATCTGCAGCGCCTCGGACAGGTCGGTCTCCACCAGGTGGGTTCCGGGGGTCAACTGTCCGGTGGTGATGGCCCGCCGCAACGCCGTGAGCGCCTGCTCGCGCAGACTGGTCTTCTCCAGACGCAGCAGCGACGTCCCATCGACGGACATGAGGTGCTCCCTGACTGTCAACATTCAGCTGTCGACATCTGAGTCTACAGCCGGGCGCGCACGGTGGCGATGATCTGCGCCGTCGACAGGCCGTAGCGATCGTGCAGCGTCGGCAGCGCGCCGGCCGCCAAGAACTCGTCGGGCAGTGCCACCGGGGTGACCTGCTTGCCGATTCCACGCCGTACCGCCGCCGACGCGACCGTCTCGAACAGCCCGCCGACCACGGTGTGGTTCTCGCACGTCAGCACCAGACGGTCGGTGTCGACCTGCGCCAGAACGGTTTCGGTGTCGAACGGTTTGATTGTCGGGGTGTGCACCACGGCGACGTCGACGTTGTCATTCGCCAGCCGTTCCGCCGCCTGCAGTGCCCGCATCGTCATCAGACCCGAGGAGATCAGCACCACGTCGGTGCCGTCGCGCAGGACTTTGGCCTTCCCGAGTTCGAAGCGGTAGTCGTACTCGTCGAGCACCGTCGGCACGTTGCCGCGCAGCAACCGCAGATAGGTCGGGCCGGGGTGTTCTGCCAATTGGGGGACGGCTTGTTCGATGTCGACCGAATCGCAGGGGTCGACGATCGTCAGGTTCGGCATCCCCCGGAAGATCGCGATGTCCTCGGTCGCCTGGTGCGACGGACCGTATCCGGTGGTGAGGCCGGGCAATCCGCCAACGACGTTGACGTTGAGGTTCGGTTCGGCGATGTCGAGGCAGATGAAGTCGTACGCGCGGCGGGCGGCGAACACCGAGTAGGTCGACGCGAACGGCACCAGGCCGGTCTCGGCCATTCCCGCCGCCGCGCCGTACAGCAGCTGCTCGGCCATCCCCATCTGGAAGAACCGCTCCGGGAACGCCTTGGCGAAGATGTGCATATCGGTGTACTTGCCCAGATCGGCTGTCAGACCGACGATCCTGTCGTTCTCCTGGGCGGCGCGGACCAGCGCATGACCGAACGGTGCCGGCGCGGTCTTCTGGCCCGGGTCGGCGAACGAGGCGATCATCGCCGAGGTCTTGAGCTTCTGTGGCGCAACGGATGTCATGCGGATACTCCTCGGAAACCTTCGGTCAGCTGATCGCGGCAGATCTGCCATTCGTCAGCGTCGATGCGCATGAAGTGCGCTTTTTCTCTGTTCTCCAGCAGCGGTACGCCGCGTCCGATCCTGGTGTCGCACAGGATGACCGACGGGCGGTCGCCTCCGGAGTCGCCGATGCGGTCGAAGGCGTCGAGCAACTGCTCGACGTCGTTGCCGTCGATGCGGGCGGCGTCCCAGCCGCACGCCGCCCATTTGTCGACGACGGGTTCGGTGCGAAGCACGCCCGCGGTGGGGCCGTCGGCCTGCAGCGCGTTGATGTCGACCATGGCGATCAGGTTGCCCAGCCGGTGGTGCGCGGCACCCATCGCGGCCTCCCAGGTCGAACCCTCGTCGAGTTCGCCGTCGGAAAGGAAGTTGATCACCCGCGCCGGTGACCCCTGGTGGCGTAACCCCAGGGCCATCCCGACCGCCACCGTCAGGCCGTGGCCCAGCGATCCGCCCGAGATCTCCATTCCCGGTGTGTAGCTGGCCATTCCGGACATGGGCAGCCGGGAGTCGTCGGATCCGTAGCTCTCCAGTTCCTCGACGTCGATGATGCCGGCTTCGGCCAGGGCCGCGTAGAGGCCGATGGCGTAGTGCCCGGTCGACAGCAGAAACCGGTCGCGGCCCTCCCAGTGCGGGTCGTCGGCGCGGTAGTTGAGCTGATCGACATAGACGGTGGCGAGCATGTCGGCGGCTCCCAGAGCCTGACCGACATAGCCCTGGCCCTGGGCCTCACCCATGTTGAGGGCGTGGTGACGCATCCGGTAGGCAGCGTCGACCACTCGCTGGGCCCGCATCACGCGGCCAGCGCGTGGGACTCGGCGGCGGCCTTCTCGGCGGCCTTGCGCTCGGCGGGACCCCATGTCTCCCGTGTCGCCAGGGCGGCCCACAGGCCGATCGCGGCGTAGCCGGAGAAGAGCAGTGCCGGACCCACCCAGCCGAACCCCTCGTACAGCAGGGTGGTGATGAACGGTGTGAAACCGGAGACCATTGCCGAGATCTGGTAGGCCAGGGACGCACCGGATGCCCGGGTGTTGGCGGTGAACAGCTCGGGGAACCAGGCGCCCTGGGCGCCGGCCAGCGCGTTCTGGCAGACGCCGTAGGAGATGACGAAGGTCGCGATGATCAGCCACATCAAACCGGTGTTGACCAGAAGGAACATCAGCACGCCGAAGGGGATCGCGAACGCGCATACGCCGATGTACACCGGGCGGCGCCCGATCCGGTCGGTCAGGCGTGCCCACCCCATCGTCGCGAAGATCCCGAGGAAGGATGCGATGCACAGCGCGACAAGGGTTTCGGTCGCGGTGGCGACCCCGGTGCTCTTGAGGTAGCTGATCATGTAGGTGATCGAGACCGCGTACCCGGCGGTCTCCGCGATGCGCAGGCCGATACCGCGAACGATGTTGCGCCAGTCCTTCTTGACGACCTCGACGATCGGGGCCTTGACGACCTTGCCCTCGTTCTTGACGTCTTCGAAGACCGGCGACTCGGGCACCTTGGCGCGGATCACCAGGCCGACCATGACCAGCACGATGCTGGCGAGGAACGGCACCCGCCACGCCCAGTCACCGCCCAGGTGGACGCTCACCAGGAAGACGAGGTTCGCCAGCAGCAGTCCGACGGGGAAGCCGGCCTGGACGATGCCGGTGTAGCGGCCCTTCTGCTTCCACGGTGCGTGTTCGTAGCTCATCAGGATCGCGCCGCCCCATTCGGCGCCGAACGCGAGGCCCTGGATGATGCGGACGGTCACCAGCAGGATCGGGGCCAGGACACCGACTGCGGCGTAGGTCGGCAGCAGGCCGATGGCGAACGTCGCGAGGCCCATGACGATGAGCGAGGCGACCAGCACCGGCTTGCGGCCGACCTTGTCGCCCAGGTGACCACCGATGATGCCGCCGAGCGGGCGGGCGGCGAATCCGACGCCCAGCGTCGCGAAGGCCGCGAGCGTACCGGCGACCGGGCTGGAGTTGGGAAAGAAGGCGGTGCCGAAGTAAAGGGCGGCCGCCGTGCCGAACCCGATGAAGTCGTAGGTCTCGATCACTGCGCCGACACCGGAACCGATCGCGACCCGCTTGGCGTCCGGTGTGCCGTGCACCGGGCCCCGCATCTTCAGAGCGTCATCGCTCATGGTGGTCATCCTTTCAAACGCTGCTCTTGCTGGTCTTCCAACCGGCGATCCAGGTCACTGTCGACGGTCAACAGTGCGGTACGCCTCTCAGTGTGACCACGCGCACATCCCACTGTCAACAGTCAACACAAATCGCCTGTCGGGAGTTGACTGTTGACAGTCAACGTGGATACTGTGGTGGTCATCACAGGAGGTGACATGACCCCGACACTCCACAGCCGCCTCGGCTGCTCGACGATCAGCTTCCGGCACCAGCCGCTGCCGCAGGCGCTGCAGACCATCGCCGCCCTGGGCTTCGAAGAGATCGACCTGGGCGCCCTGCCCGGCGTGTGCGACCACGTCCCGTACGTCCTCGACGAGTCGGCGGTCGCTGAGGTCGCCGCCGACGTCGCGGCCTCCGGGCTGCGGGTGCGGTCCATCAACGGCGACATCGGAGACCTCAACGCGTCGTTGACCGGCGCCGAGGAGCGGGCCCGGGTTCGCCATCTCGACATGCTCGTCGCGCTCGCCGCGGCGACCGGCGCTCGCGCGCTCGTGCTGCCCTGCGGTGCGCTGAGTCACCACCCCCTGCGCTCACTGGACGAGGACCTCGATCGCGTCGCCGACGAACTCGTCGCGGCCGCACACGTGGCCGCGGCCGGCCGCGTCGAGCTGTGGACCGAATCGCTGCACTTCCACCGCCTGTGCTGCGACATCGACCGGGCGCAGGCGCTCACCAGCCGGTTCGGACCGGAGGTGGGCATCGTGATGGACTTCAGCCACATCGTGGCCTCAGGTGGCGACCCCGTCGACTTCGTCTGCCGGTTCGGGCCCCGCATCGCTCACGTCCACATCCGCGACGCGGCGCCCGGCGACATCAATCTTTCGGTCGGCAACGGCGCGGTCGACTTCGGCCGGGGCCTCAAGGCGCTCGCAGACGCCGGCTACCACGGCCATTTCTCGCTGGAACTCGAGACCCGCGACATCACCCACGACGAACGCCCGGCGGCGGCAGTGCGCGCCGGGCAACTGATTTCCGAACTGATCTGAGGAGAACCCATGCAGAACAAGACCGCCGTCATCACCGGCGCCACCTCCGACAAGGGCATCGGCATGGCCGTGGCCGAGCGCTACGCCCGTGAGGGCTGGGCCGTCGTCGTGCTCGACCTCGACGGCGAGAAGTCGGCGAAGGTCGCCGCGGAGATCGGCAACCAGTACGCGGTGCCCGCCTTCGGCCACGCCGTCGACGTCACCTCCGAGGACTCCGTCGGCGCCGCGCACGCCGCCGTGGCCGCCGAGGTCGCCTCGGGGAACCTGCCTCCGGTCGGTGCACTGGCCAACATCGCCGGCATCACCTCGCCCGTCCCGTTCCTCGAGACCACCCTCGAGCAGTGGAACAAGGTGATGGCCGTCAACGCCACCGGCACCTACCTCGTCTCGAAGGCGTTCCTGCCTGACATGATCGACCAGGGCTGGGGCCGCATCGTCAACATGTCGTCGGTATCCGCGCAGCGCGGTGGCGGAGTGTTCGGCAAGGTGCCGTACTCCTCGGCCAAGGCCGCGATTCTGGGGTTCACCAAGTCGCTGGCACGCGAGATCGCCCACACCGGTGTGACCGTCAACGCCGTGACTCCCGGTGCCGTCGACACCAATATCCGGGTCGGCTCCACCGACGAGCAGGAAGCGAAGCTGGCCGCCGACATCCCCGTCGGCCGCACCGCCACCACCGACGAGGTGGCCGCGGTCATCACGTTCCTGTCCAGTGAGGACGCCAGCTATCTGACCGGCACCACGGTGGACATCAACGGGGGCAGCCACATTCACTAGCGTCTGCCCTCACCGGCAACGCCGCTGCCCATGCCGGGCGATCCGCGGACTTTCCCGCCCACGCGATGTACCCGTCGGGCCGGACCAGCACGGCTGGCCCCTCGTCGCCGCGCTCGGCCTGCCCGCCGTCGAACGCCTCGATGTCTGGCGCGCCGCGCTCACGGACGAGTACGAGCGCGGTGTTCGCAGCAGCTCGCGTCGTCGGCGCCGGCCAGGACGGCGGCGATCTTCCAGGCGCGGTCGGCGGGCACCTCGTCGGGCCCCCGCGCTTTCGGCCCTCACGCCCGACCGCAGCGCCGAACGGGCGGCCCTGGTCGGTTCGCAGCTGATCGGGGTCGCGGTCGCCCGGAACATCCTCGCGTTGCCGCCGTTGGCCGGCATGGACGACGAGACCCTCATCGACGGGCTGCAGCCGGTGCTGGCCCACTATCTGTCGGGCGGCGCCGGACGTCTGCGTGACGGCCGGTTCCGTCAAAATGCCGCTTCGGGTACCTCCATGAGACCCAGGTCAACCGATTCGATGACGCCCCGCAGGGCGCTGAGCTGGGGAAGGACGTTCGCTGTGAAGAACGCTGCCGTGGCGATCTTGCCTCGGTAGAAGGCGTGGGCCGACGAGTTCTTCACCAGCGCCTCCTGGGCCGCGTTGGCCTGCGCGAGCAGCCTCCAGCCGATGAACAGGTCACCTACGGCAAGCAGGTATGGCACTGACTGCATCCCGATCTTGTAGATCTGTGCCGGCTGCTCTGAAGCGGACAGCAGGTACTCCGTGAGGGCGCCAGTCATCGCCTGCACGTCTTCCAGTGCGGTGCGCACTCTTTCGGCCTGCTTCTTCAAGCCGGCGTCGGACGTCTCGACGGTGTGGCTGATCTGAGATGAGAGATGCGCCAGCGCCGCGCCGCCATCGCGGACGACCTTGCGGAAGAAGAAGTCGAGTGCCTGAATCGCGGTCGTGCCCTCGTACAGTGAGTCGATCCTGGCGTCGCGGATGTACTGCTCGATCGGATAGTCCTGCAGGTAGCCGGACCCGCCGAGCGTTTGGAGGGACTCGGTCAGGATGCCGTATGCCCGTTCCGAGCCGGCACCCTTGACGATCGGCAGCAATAGATCGGCGACGCGGTGGGCCATCGCCGGATCTGCACCCGACACGTGCTGCGCCACATCGGCGTTCTGGTGCGCGGCGGCGTACAGGTACAGTGCCCGCAACCCCTCGGCATACGCCTTCTGCGTCATCAGACTGCGCCGTACATCGGGATGTTTCATGATGGTGACTCGCGGCGCGGTCTTGTCGGTCAGCTGCGTCATGTCGGCGCCCTGCACTCTTACTTTGGCGTATGCGAGTGCGTTGAGATAGCCGGTGGAAAGCGTGCCCGCCGACTTGACCCCGATGGTCATCCGGGCGTGTTCGATCACCGTGAACATCTGCGCGATGCCGTTGTGCACGTCGCCGACGAGGTAGCCGACCGCCGGTATGCCGTGAGCGCCGAAGGTCAGTTCGCACGTGGGGGAGGACCTCAAACCCATCTTGTGCTCCAAGCCGGTCGCGAAAACGCCGTTGCGCGGTCCGAGTTCGAGTGTGTCGGGGTCGAACAGGTACTTCGGCACGTAGAACAGACTCAGACCCTTTGTGCCCGGCCCAGCACCGTCCGGCCGCGCCAGTACGAGGTGGAAGATGTTCTCGGCGCACGGTCCGACGTCGCCGCCGGAGATGAACCTCTTGATGCCCTCGATGTGCCAGGTACCGTCCGGCTGAGCGCTCGCCCGCGCACGACCGGCGCCGACGTCAGAGCCGGCGTCCGGCTCGGTCAGCACCATGGTCCCGGCCCATCCGCGTTCGAGTCCACCTGCCGCCCAACGTTTTTGCTGATCAGTGCCCACCATCGCGAGTGCCTGCGCCATGGTAGGACCCAGAGCCCAGAAGAACGCCGCCGACGGATTCGCGCACACCAGCATCTCCTGTATCGCCCATGCGAGCGGGGCCGGAGCAGGGATGCCCCCGATTTCCTCGGCGATGCCGATGCGCCACCATTCGGCCGCCTTGACCGCATGCACCGACGCGACCAACGAGGGGTGTACCGAGAGCGTGTGGTTCGCCGGGTCGAGAACCGGGGGGTTGCGGTCGGCGTCGGCGAACGAGTCGGCGAGCGGGCCCTCCGCAAGGCGGGCCACCTCATCGAGCATCATTCGGGCCGTGTCGGCATCGAGGTCGCCGTAGTCACCGGCGTCGAGGACCGCCCCGAGGCGCAGAACCTCGAAGAGGTTGAACGCGATGTCGCGCACATTCGCGATGTAGTGGCCCATGGGCGTCCCCCATCTTGCGAGATGAGGTCAAGTGTCCGTGATCTGGGAAAACGTACGCAACCGTAACCTACGGTGACGCAACCGGAGGGTTTCAGGTGGTGTCACGTATCTGTGACGCAGATCACATTGGTTCGGCCCGTGGCCGCTCCGCTTGGGAGCCCGGTCCCCCGGGTACATGGCTGCGAACGGACGACTGTGGAGGGTGGCGTTGGCGACGGACCTGCAATGTCCCAAGCGGATGCAGTTCGGGCCCTGTGGCGGCGTCCGCCCCGACGGACAGTGCGAAATGCGCACCGGCCCCTGCGTCTTCCCCGACGTCGTGCCGTGGACGGGTGTCGAACCCGCGCCACGTCCGGCGTCGGCGCCGCTCGTGCTCACCGACTTCAGCTGCGCACCGTTCGACGAGGCCGACGTCGCGGCGACCGCAGGCATCCTGGCCCACTCGTGCGACGCGGTCCTCGTCGGTGAGCATCAGAACCGGCCGGATTTCCCGCCCACGCTGATGGGCCGCCTGCTGCTCGAGTCCGGTATGTCGCCCTGGATCACGCTGTCCTGCCGCGACCGCAACCGCGTCGTCCTCGAGCAGGAACTGCGCGGGTTGCGCACACTCGGTGTCGGCACCGTGCTGTGCGTGACCGGTGACGGCCGTGGGTACGACGTCCGCCCGGATGTCACGCAGACCTTCGATCTCGACGGTCCGCGCCTGGTGTCGCTGGCCGCGTCGGTCGGCATGGTCGCGGCGGTCCCGGAGACCCCCACCGCGCCGCCGGTGCGTGCCCGCCCGGCGCGTCTGGTCGAGAAGCAGCGCGCCGGAGCGAGTCTCGCCGTCCTCAACCACGTCCCGTTCCCGGGCACCGTCGCCGACTTCATGGCATCCGCGCGGACGGCCGGGTTGACGATTCCGGTCGTCGCCGCGGTCGCCGTGTTCACCGACCTCGTCTCCGCGGCCGTCCTGCAAGGGCTGCCCGGCCTCGAACTCGATCAGCGGGTGGTCGAGGAGGTGCTCGGCGCCGCGGATCCGGTGTCGGCGGGGATCGCGGCCGCGGTCGCCGAAGCGCGGGCATTACTGGCGATCGACGGCGTCGACGGAGTCAACGTCTCCGGACTGGCATCCGCCTCCGGCACCCGGGTGGGCGCGGAGATCAAGGCCGAAGTCGGCCGGCTCATCAAGGCGCAGGAGGCCGCATGACCGAAGCGATGGGCGCGGAGTTCGACACCGTGGCGGAGTGGACCGCGCAGGTGGCCGCCGACCTCGGTCCGGACTACCACATCCCCGCCGGGTGCCGGGGTAGCGGCAGTCCCGCGGCCCTGGACTGGTTGATCGAGCAGTTAAGGCTGACGTCCGAGGATTCGCTGCTCGACTGCGGCGCGGGCGTCGGGGGACCGGCCGCCTATGCCGCACATGCGGTTTCGCTCGCACCGGTGCTCGTCGAACCGGAGGCAGGCGCTTGCCGCGCCGCCCGCAGACTGTTCGGGTTCCCCGTCGTGCAGGCCCTCGGGTCGGCGCTGCCGTTGGCGGACGCCTGCGTCGACGCGGCATGGTCGTTGGGCGTGTTGTGCACCACGCCCCACCAGCTCGAACTGCTCACCGAGATGCGACGGACGGTGCGGGCACCCGGTCGCATCGCGCTGCTCGCGTTCGTGGCGCGCGAACCCCTGCTCACCAAACAGCCCGAAGGCAACCACTTCCCGACGCGTGAACACCTCATCGAACTCATCGCCGATGCGGGGCTGGCGATCCAGAAGTGGCGCAGCACAGCCGATCTGCCCGCCATACCGCGGGAATGGACCGATCGGGTGGACGCGGTCGACGCAGCTCTCGCCGATCGGCACGGTACGTCGCGTGCCTGGGAACTCGCCGAAAAGCAGAGCAAGCGGATCGCAGATCTGCTCGGCGAGGGCGAGGTCACCGGCGAGATGCTGGTGCTGCGGCACGGGTGAGGTCAGCGGCTGACGCCGTGCACCGCCGCCGACAGCTGCCCGTACCGCGACAACTCTTGGCGCAGCGGCGCCAGCACGAACTCCTCGGCCACCCCGTCGATGCGTCGATTCAACTCGGCGGCTACCCGTCGACGCCGCCGCGCGGCGCCCAGTGCCACGAAGGGGCGCACCACGATTCGCAGCAGTAGCCCGAGCGCGAGGCCGCCGATGAGCAGGACGGTCGGCAGCGCGAACGGGCCGAGCGAGGGGGCGTCGAGGTCGATCTGCAGGTAGGCCAGTACCGCGAGCACCCCCAGCCACACCCCGCCTGCCACGGCGACGGCGACCAGCAGCCACTGCAGCAGCCCGATCAGGCGCCACCACCGCGGCTGCCGGGCCATCCCGAGATCGGCTCCGCCCACCGCCCTGTCCAGCGCATCAGGCACGGCATCCGAGCGGGACCGGGCCGCCTCACGCATGATTCGGGGCCACGGCGCGGGCAACCCGTCGGACGCGGTGTCGGCCAGCGCGCGCACCGCGCTGTCCACCCCGGCCCGCGACGCCGCCGAACCCGACGGCATCGACGTTCGCCGCAGGATTTCGCCCTGCGTGTCGGAGGCGCCGAGCCCGAGACGGCGCAGCGGATCCGGCCGGAGTTTGGGGATCCAGCGCACCGGCGGCCAGCCTGTCGCGGCCAGACCGCGGCGGGTGTAGGCCCGCCCGACGGCGTCGACGACCGTCGGGACGGCGGCTGCGCCGGCGAGCGAACCGCGCAGGTGCCGCTCGGCATCGCGCAGCGCCGGCTCTGATCGCCGCGCGGGCGCCAGCGGAGCCAGCCTGGCGGCCATCGCGTCCAGATCGGCACTGACCCGCGCCGTGCGCGCCCGGTGGTCCGCGACGGTCGCCACCAGGAACTCGTGCAGTTCGGCCGCCCCGTCCGGCTTGACCGCGGAGGTGGCCAACACGGGCACCCCGGTCAGCCCGTCTTCGGACAGCAGCCGGTGCAGGTCGTGCATACAGGCGGCCACGTCCGGCAGGGACAGCCGGTCGGCCTGGTTGAGGACGACGACCATCACCTCGCGGTGGGGCGCCAGCGGACGCAGATACTGCTCGTGCAGAACGGCATCGGCGTACTTCTGCGGATCGAGCACCCACACGAACGCGTCGACGAGGCGGATCAACCGGTCGACCTCGGCACGGTGCGCCGCCTCGATCGAGTCATGGTCGGGCAGGTCGAGCAGCAGCAGCCCGGACAGTTGCTGGGCTGACGGGTCCCCGGCCTGGCGGTTGCGGATCTCCAGCCAGTCGAGCAGTTCGCCGGCGGGGGTGGGGCCGAACACGACGGCCTGGGTGGCCGAGGTGGTCGGCCGGCGGATCCCGACCTGCGCCAGCGGCGCCCCGGCGATCGCATTGAACAGCGAGGATTTTCCGCTTCCGGTCGCACCCGCGAGCGCCACGACGGTGTGCTCACCGGACAACCGCAGCCGCGTCCCGGCCCGGGCGTCGAGGCTGCGCACGTCGGCGAGCACATCCTCGGGCAGCCGGCCCACACCCAGGTCCGCCACCGACGTCAACGCCGCGAGCCGGTCGGCGATCGTCATTGCAGCACCGCCGCAACACGATTCGCGGCGGCCCGCAGTTCGTCGCCGCTCACCGCAGACGACGCCGACCCGAGCGCCTGGCGGTACCGGCCGGCGTCCTCGTCCAGTAACTGGCCCACCCGGGTCAGGAGTTCATCGCGGGCCTGGCGGGCCAGGCCGCGCACGGCCTGCTCGCCGAAGATCGCCTCGAGCACCTTCTGGCTGGCCACCGTCGTTCCGCCCGCGACCGCGATCTCGGCGCCGGTCAACCCGGCCGTCTGACTGAACACGGCGAGCATGACGACCAGGCCGGCGCCGTTGACCCCGTAGGACGCCAGCCGTGCGCCAGATCGTTTCGAGGCGCCCTCGGTGCGGACGAGCTCGAGCACGAACCCTTCCCAGTCGCGGACCAGACGTTCGACGGCCTCGGGCAATCCCGGTGCGGGGCGCGCCAATTCGTCGGTGAGCAGCAGCGCGCCGGCCTGATGGCGGGCCCAGCATCCGTAGGCCGACTCGGCGGCGTCCTCGACCGCTGCCCGCACGACCGTGGCGATTCCGCTCTCCAGCGCCGAACCGAGCTCCTCCACCGGGGTCGAGCGTCCGGTGACCGCCGAGACCATGCGGTCACGGATTCGGCCGACGCGGGATTCCAGCCGGCGCAGCAGCTCACCGGTGCCCACCACGTCCTGCCAGCGCGCCAGCACCTCTCCGCGCAGCATGGCGCCGTCGCGGATGGCCTCGTCGACCCGTGCCAGTGCGTCGTCGTAGGACGACCGTACGCACGACTCCAGTTGGCCGCGGACCTCGGCTTGTTCGTCTGCGGCGCCGGCCAGGGCGTACGTGCGTGGCGGCAGGCTGCGCAGCGCACCGTCGAGGGTGTAGCGCACCACCGACGCCCGCTGCTCCGCGTCCGCGGTGAGCCCGCCGAGCCAGGCGCGGATCGGCGCGATCGACTTCTCCTTCAACCGCCCGTTGCGCAGGGACTGTTCGACGATCACGAACAGCGGAGCTCCGTTGAGCCCGCCTGCCGCCAGCATGTCCGACAGGTGTCCCGCGACGTCGTGGACGGCCTCCGGCGGGCAGCGGTCCAGCACGACGGCGATCGCGGTGCCGCGGTCGCGGGCGGTGTGCAGCATGTGCCACGGCACGGCGTCGGCGTAGCGCGCCGCGGTGGTGAGGAAGATCCACAGGTCCGCGGCGGCCAGCAAGGTGGCCGCGAGCTCACGGTTGGTGCTCACGACGCTGTCGATGTCGGGGGCGTCGAGCAGCGCGAGGCCGGGCCCGATCCCCGGATGGGGGGACAACCGCAGTCCGTCCGGACCGGCTGAGCGCGGCAGCTGCGGCAGGATGCGGTCGTTGGTGAACCACTGCAGATCCGTCGGATGGCAGACGATCACCGGGCCGCGGGTGGTCGGGCGCAGCACGCCCGACTGGCTCACCTCGTCGCCGACGAGTGAGTTGATCAAGGTCGACTTGCCCGCTCCGGTCGAACCCCCGACGACCGCCAACAGCGGTGCGTCGATGCTGCGTAACCGTGGGATGAGGTAGTCGGTGAGTTGTCCGGTCAGCTCGCGTCGATCCCGATCCGCGGGCCAGGCCGACGGCGCGGGAAGCGGGAACGAGGTGCGTTCGAGCGCCGCGCGGAGAGCAGCCACCGCATCGAGGAGGTCCGTGGCCGCCGTCATCCCCTCAGCGTGCAGCACCGGAGGCCACTGCGGGCTGCTTTGGCGACCTGTTCCTCTTGCGATCTATACCCCCGGGGGGTAATGTCTGGATACCCCCAGGGGGTACCCGATTCGAGCGAAGGAGCAGACGGTGACCGTGCACACCCACGACCATGACGGCATGGACCACTCCCACACCGGCCACGAACACCCAGGCGGGGAACACCAGGACCACGCACACCAGGGTCACGGCGACAACGTCAATGCCATGGCCGTCAGTGCGACGCTGCACTGCCTCACCGGGTGCGCGATCGGGGAGATCGCGGGTTTGATGATCGGCACCGCGATCGGCTTGAGCAATGTGGCGACCATCGGTCTCGCGGTCGCCTTGGCCTTCGTGTTCGGATACACCCTCTCGACGCTGCCGCTGTTGAAGGCCGGCCTTGCCCTGGGCACGGCGCTGAGCGTCGTGCTGGCCGCCGACACGCTGTCGATTCTGACCATGGAGATCGTCGACAACGCCGTCATGGCCGTGATCCCCGGCGCCATGGATGCCGGCCTGGTCAACGCCGTCTTCTGGGTCGGCATGATGATCGCTCTGGGCGCGGCGTTTCTCGCCGCCTATCCGGTCAACCGCGCCCTGCTGCGAAGGGGGAAAGGCCACGCGCTGACACACGAATATCACCACGGCGCTCAAACGCCCAGCGGCGCACGGCGATTCATTCCCTCGTTCAGCACGGGCACCCTGGTCGCGGCGATCGCCGCGTTCATAATCGGGGGACTGGTGGTGTCGATCGCGGCCGATATGGAGGATCCCGGCGGGCACGCGCAAAGCGCCACGATCTCAGCCGTCGGCTGAGCGGTCCAGGAGTTGCGCGAGGTGCTGCGACGAGCGGTCAGCGTCCAACTGCCGCACCTGCATGTGGCAACTGAACCCGTCGGTGAGGACGGGAGCGTCGGCGGAGGTGTCGCGGAGAGCGGGTACGAGGCCCTGTTCGGCCACCTTCATGCTGACGTCGTAGTGATCCGGTTCGAATCCGAAATTGCCTGCCACACCGCAGCAACCGGTCGCCTCACGTACCTCGGCGACCCCGAGAGCCTCGAGAGCTCGCCGTTGTGTGGCCGCGCCGAACACGGAGTACTCGTGACAGTGGGTCTGGACGGTCACCTCATCGGGCAGCCGATGGTGCGGCCGCCAGCCGTTCTCGGCGCATTCGGTGACCATCTGCGCGAAGGTACGGATCCGACGGGCGACGCGACGGGCGGCCTCGGTGTGAATGAGCTCGGGCAGATCCTTACGCAAGGCTGCGGCGCAACTGGGTTCGAGGACGACGATCGGCCGGTCGGTACCGTCGTCGAGCACCTCGGCAGCTTTCGCCAAGCGCTGCTTGGCCTTTGACAGCTGGCCCGTCGATATCCAGGTCAGGCCACAGCAGGCGTCGGTGCGGCACTCAGTGGACATCCCGGCGTCTGCCAGCACGCGGGCGGCGGCGCCGGCCACCTCCGGACGGAACCCACGGGTGAAGGTGTCGGCCAGCAGGACGACGTCACCGTCGGTGCCTGCGGCCGAGAGTTCCCGACGAATCCGTCCGGCCGAGGCGAATTCCGGCATCGTTCGGTGCGGGGTGAGGCCGCCCATCCGTGCCGCCACCCGACCCATCCGGCCCCGGGTGAGCAGATTGACCAGCGGCGCTGCCCGGGTGATCAATTCGAGCCACGTCGGCAGCCACCCGAGCGAATAGTGCGACAACGGCCTGCGGCGGCCGCTGTAGTAGTGGTCGAGGAACTCGGATTTGTAGGTCGCCATGTCGACGCCGACCGGGCAGTCGGTGGAGCACGCCCGGCACGACAGACACAGGTCGAGCGATTCCATGACGTCGTCGGAGCGCCAGCCGTCGGCGACGGTCGGCGAGTTGCGTGCCATCTCCTGGAGAGCCCGCGCCCGTCCGCGGGTGGAGTCCTTCTCGTCGCCGGTGGCGCGGAAGCTCGGACACATGACTCCGCCGCTCGGCGCGCGGCAGCGGCCCACCCCGATGCAGCCCTGTACCGCGTGGACGAACGGGGCCACCGGAACATGGTGGCTGGGCGTGAGGTCGAACGAGGTCGGCCAGTCGCGCCCGTCCACACCGGCCAGGGAAAGGTTGTCCAACAGCGGTTCCGGGTCGACGATCGATCCGGGGTTCAGGATGCCCAACGGATCCCAGATCCGCTTGAACCGGGAGAAGGCCGCCATGATGGCGGGGCTGTACATCAGCGACAGCAGTTCCGAGCGCGCACGGCCGTCGCCGTGTTCACCGGACATCGAGCCGCCGAACCGCACGCACAGTTCGGCCGCGCGACGGATGAAGCGCGACATGATCTCGCGCCCCTGTTCGGTCCGTTGATCGAAGTCGATGCGGATGTGCATGCACCCCGCGCCGAAGTGCCCGTACATCACGCCGGTGAGCCCGAACTCTGCGAGCAGCGCCTTGATGGCGACCAGGTAGTCGGCGAGCTGATCGGGGGCGACCGCCGAATCCTCCCAGCCGGTCCAGGATTCGCCGCCGTCGACCAGGCGGGCCGACAAGCCGGCGCCGTCTTCGCGGACCCGCCACAGCGAGGCACGTTCGGTCGGGTCGGCCACCACGCGGGCCTCGACAAGCCGTCCGGCACGCTGCAAGTCAGCCACGAGGTCCGCGCCGCGCGCTTCGACTTCGGCTCGGTCCTCGCCGTCGATGTCGACGTAGAGCCAGGCGTTCCCGGCCGGGAGCCCAACCACGGAATCGGGCCCCCGCAGATGCCGCACCGTGTCGACGATCAACGAGTCGATGCCTTCGATCGCGGCGGGGGAGTAGCGCAATATGAGCGAGTTGTCCCGGGCGGCGTCGACCAGATCGGCGTAGCCGAGGCACAACAGCATGGCCGACGGCGCGACCGGCACGAGGGACACCGTGGCGCCGACGATGACCGCGCAGGTGCCCTCGGTGCCGACCAGCGCTCTCGCCACCCGGAAACCGTTCTCGGGTAGGAGATTTGCGAGGTGGTATCCCGACACCTGCCGGGGAAAGCGCGCCAGTTCCAGCCGGAACTCGGCGAGGTGTTCGCCGGTCAGCGCGCGGAGATCAGCGGTGATCTGCGCGGCGGCGGCGACCGCGGACCCGTCGGTCGGATCGGTGGCGTGCACCCCGTCGCCGGTGGCGGTGAGGCGGTGGCCGGCCGCAGTGACCACGTCGAGCGCGACGACGTGGTCGGACGTGCGGCCGTAGCGCACGGAGTGGTTCCCGCACGCGTCGTTCCCGATCGCGCCACCGACGGTGGCCCTGGATTTACTCGACGGATCAGGGGCGAACGTGAGCCGCCCGGCGGTCGCGCTCTGGATGTGCCGCTGCAGTTCGGTGAGGACGATGCCGGGCTGTACACACGCGGTGCGTGCCGACTCGTCGACAGACGTCACGGCATTCATGTGCCGGGAGAAGTCGAGTACCAGACCCCGGCCGATCGCGTTGCCTGCCAACGAGGTTCCGCCACCTCGGCTCGTCACCGACACACCGTGTGCGGCGCACACCCGGACCGTGTGCACCACCTCGTCGACCGACCGCGGGAAGATCACCCCGAGCGGCGGGAGACGGTAGTTGGACGCGTCGAAGGAGTACTCGGCCCGCCGCCGGGTCGAGGTGTCCACGTCGATACCCATGGCCGCGAGTTCCCCCACGCAGTCGGTCATCGAGCCCTCACCTCCACTCCCGCCAGGATCACGTCGAGTACGCGATGCGCTCGGCTGTCCCATTCCGCATCGTCGAGACGGGTCAGGAAACCCATCAACAGAATCATGTCCCGGGCGTCGACGTCCGGGCGGATCTGGCCGGCGGCCTGTCCGGCCTGCAGTAGCGCGGTCACGGCCTTGTCGATCGGCCCCGCACTGTGGCCGTCGAGTTCCCGCTGCGCGGTATCGGTTGCGGCAGCGAACACCCCCCGTTTCACCCGGGCGTACTCCGCGACCCTGCCGAACCAGAGGGTCATCGCCTCGATCGGCGGATGCTGCGCCAGCAGGTCCGGCGCAGCGCCGACGAGCGCGTCGACGTCGTCGCGGTAGACCTCCGCCAGCAACGCCTCACGGGTGGGGAAGTGGCGGTACAGCGTGCCCTGGCCGACGCCGGCCGCCCGGGCGATCTCATTCATCTTCACGTCGTCGGACGCGACCAAACGCTCGCGTGCCACCGCGACGATTCGCGCCCGGTTCTCCTCGGCATCGCTGCGACGCTTCACCACCCGGCGCCCCGGCCAAGCGGACGTGAGTCCGGTACGGCGAAGCGGTAAGGGGACACGTGTCCACTTTAACCGAAGAGAGTGTCCCCCATGTCGTCGAACACCTCGAAAGTCGCCGCCATCACGGGCGCCAGCGGCGGAATCGGCGCGGCGCTCCCGATCTTCCGGCGGCAGGGACACGGTGCCCAAGCGATGGTGCCAGGGGTGCGGATTCTTCGAGTGTTCTGTTTCCGGAACGGATGCGCTGAGTGCCGATTCCGCGAGAGATGAACGCGAATTGACGCGCGCATCTGCGCAGCTCAGCGGGGGTGCGGGAAGGTTTTGCAGGGTAAACGCGGTTTGCACGAAGGAGTGCATGGGTAAAAACCCGTCGAACGCACAACTTCGTGGAGCGCAGAGGTATGAGTGGAAAACACCGGTCACCGGAACCGATGACCCGACGTCGGACGACGCAATGGCCCGTGGTCGTGGGTGGTTCGCTGTCGTTCGCCGTGGCCTCGGCGGGTGTCCTGGCCGGCGCGATCGTGCACTTCTCCTCACCGGAACCGGCTGCTCCGGCTGCCCCGCAGGCGTCGAGCACCGCACCCACCACCCAGCACGGCACGGTGGTCGCGGTGACCGCCGATTCGGTGACCACGCGCAGCGACGACGGCCTCATCCAGACCTACCGGATCACTCCGGACACCACCGCCGTGACGGCCGACCGCC
Source organism: Mycolicibacterium litorale (assembly GCF_010731695.1). Classification (NCBI taxonomy): domain Bacteria; kingdom Bacillati; phylum Actinomycetota; class Actinomycetes; order Mycobacteriales; family Mycobacteriaceae; genus Mycobacterium; species Mycolicibacterium litorale. Next base: position 2,791,442 of record NZ_AP022586.1, on the reverse strand, counting down.
AGCAGCCCGCGAGCCCCGCCGCATCATTCGCGGTCGACGACCGGGTGGCGGTCTTCGCGACCGTGCAGGCCGGCCAGCACGTGGCCACCGCAGTCGCCGACCAGTCGGCCGTCGGGCCGGACGGTCCGCCGATGGACTACATCGCCGCACCCTGAGCGGTCACCGCATCGCGATGACGACTTTGCCTTTCGCCGTGCGGTTCTCGAGGGCCGCGATGGCTTCGGCCGCCCGCTCCAGCGGATAGATGTCGGGTTGCGGCGCCGACACCGCACCGGAGGCCAGTAGCGGTTCGAGTTCGGCCCACTGTTCGCGCACGTAGCCGGGATGGGCGAATGTCCAAGCGCCCCAGCCCACTCCGACGACGTCGACGTTGTTGAGCAGCAGCCGGTTCACCTTCACCGTGGGGATGTCGCCACCGGTGAAGCCGATCACCAGCAGCCGTCCGCCCGGTGCCAAAGAGCGCAGTGAGTCGGTGAACCGGTCGCCGCCGACGGGGTCGACGACGATGTCGACACCGCGGCCACCCGTCAACTCCTTGACCGCGTCCTTGAATCCGTCCGCCAGCACCACCTCGTCGGCTCCGGCCGCCCGGGCCACCGCGATCTTCTCCTCGGTGCTGACCACCGCGATCGTGCGCCCGGCTCCGAACGCCGGAGCCAACCGCAGCGTCGAGGTGCCGATGCCCCCCGCCGCGCCGTGCACCAACACGGTCTGACCCGGCGCCAGGTGCCCGCGGGTGCGCAGTGCGCAGTGCACGGTCAGATCGTTGAACAGCAGACCCGCACCGGCCTCGAACGACACCGCATCGGGCAGGGGGAACACCCGATCGGGCGGCAGCGCAACGACTTCGGCCATCCCGCCGGACAGCATCGTCAATCCGGCGACCCGGTCGCCGGTCGAGATGCCCGAACCGGTGGGGGCGCTGCGCACCACGCCGGCGATCTCGGCGCCCGGCGTGAACGGAAGCTCCGGCTTGTACTGGTAGAGCCCGCGGGTGAGCAACGCGTCGGGGAACGCCACACCCGCCGCGTGCACCTCGATCAGCACCTGGTCGGCGGCGTCGGGTTCGTCGCCGCGTGGTTCTGGGACTTCGACGACCTGCACCGAGTCGGGACCGTCCAGCCGGGCAATCTGAACCGCGCGCATGGTCGCCTTCCTTCCGTCGTCGGCAACCATTTAACATCCCGGGGTGATCGACGCCCGTGCCGCGGTGCTGTTGGAAGCCGGCGCAGACCCCAGCCTGACCGACATCGCCGTCCGGCCGCCCATCGGCGACGAGGTGCTGGTGCGCATCGACGCGGTGGGGATCTGCCACACCGACATCAGCATCGCCGCCCGCTGGCCGGCCAAACGCCTGCCCATGGTGTTCGGTCACGAAGGGGCCGGCACCGTCGTGGCGACCGGACCGCAGGCCGATCTGCGCACCGGCCAACCGGTGGTGCTCACCTTCGCCAGCTGTGGCCGGTGCGAGTACTGCGCCGCCCACCGACCCGCCTACTGCGCGCACTCCACCGATCGCAACATGCGTGGCGACGGGGCGGGGGAGTCGAGCGCCCTGCGTCTCGCCGGCACCCCGATCGGCGGCGGCTTCTTCGGGCAGTCCAGTCTCGCCACCTACGCCGTTGCGCGACAGCGCAACACCGTCGCCATCGACGACCTCGACCCGGTACTGGCCGCACCGCTCGGA